>JBGAUL010000020.1:0-87077 GCA_044228685.1 Chlorobiota bacterium | reverse complement strand
CTTTCCAGGCGTGCCAATTAAGCCACTCTTGCATCCTTCCAAAGGATAAGCCGCAAATATACGGCGACCTCGATTGCCGCCAATCGAAAGTGTTCTGAAAAGTGTTACAAAAGCTCGTCCGCGGTGTCTATTACAGTAGGCGACTGAGCGCTTTTCGACTCGACTTTTCCTGAGTTTTTTTTCATCAAATTTTCCGTCCTATCCTGTTGAAAACACAGCCTAAAACCGATAATATTCTCAGACACAATTGCCCTAAAAAAAACTAAATTTGCATGGAGCCTAATACAGGTTACACTAGCTAAACGAATGGCACAAAACCGAAGAACATTTCTTGGGACGTCTTTGACTGCTCTAGCCGGAGCAATCGTTGGACCGCGTCTTGGTGCGCATGGAGATCAAATCCTCCCTGCCGTACCGAGTCGTGGTTTTATGCGTCAAGACAACCTCGTTCTTCCACCCTCTTTATCAAAGGGTTCTACGGTTGCCATAACAGCGCCGGCAAGTGGTGTTCGTAAGGCAGAACTTGAGGATGGAATTTCCTTTCTCAAGGCTCAAGGAATGAACGTAGTATTGGGTAAGTGTTTGACTCCCGGTAGAGCCTATTTATCTGCGCCGGACGATGCTCGCGCCGATGAGTTTAATGAATTCGCGCAACGCGACGACATTGACGCAATTCTATGCGCACGAGGTGGTTTTGGTGTAGCTCGCATTCTTCCGACGATTGACTACGATGCAATACGCACCAAACCAAAGGTGATCATGGGTTATTCTGACATCACAGCGCTTCTCATTGCGATTTATGAGAGAAGTCGCGTGGTAACCTATCACGGTCCAGTCTGCTCCTCCACCTTTGATGCCACTACTCGAAAATCATTTACGAAAGTCACGATGTCGAATCGTGTTGGCATTGTTGATGATTTACGAGAAGATGGCTTGATGTATCAATCAGACGACATTCAGGTGATACACGAGGGCAATGCGGAAGCAGCGTTAATCGGCGGCAACTTGTCTACGATTTGCTCAACACTTGGTACGCCTTTCGAAATCGATACCAAGGATAAAATTCTCTTCTTGGAAGACGTAGCAGAAGAGCCTTATCGCATCGACCGAATGTTGACGCAGTTATGGCTCAGCGGAAAGTTTAAGGACATCAAAGGCGTGGCATTGGGAATATTCAAGAGTTGTGATGCTGCACGACGTACTCGTCAATCGGCTATGAACGACCAAATGTCGCACAGCTTGAAACAAATCTTTACGCTGCGTTTCTCAGACATTGGAGTACCGGTTCTTGCCGGTTTGCCTTTTGGCCACATCAAGAGTAAGCTAACCCTTCCTCTTGGCGTACGCGCTCGTTTGGATGCGAAAGACAAGTCATTGCGTCTCTTGGAAGCAAGTGTAGCCTAAAAATGAGATGACATTGATTGCTGTTCGAGGAGACGATCTGCATTGCTCCGCCGAACATATAACACGAAGAAATTGATAAAAGTGAAACAATCTATTACACGAAGGAGCTAGACGTGAGAAGTGCAACATTTTTCAAGGGGACAGGAAAGACGCTGATCTTGGGATTCGTGATGGTGGTGCTCGCGAGTATATCACTTCATGCACAGTATTTTACTGTGTTTGGTGTGGACACCACGAATTTTCCACGCATGCGTGCGCGTTTCGTGGCTCTGGATGCGGCGGGAAATGAGTACCGCAATTTTTCAAACAACGAGTTTGACTTTCGCGAGAACGGCGTGCCGTACAACGCAAGTCTAACAATTGCTTGTAAGGATACTTCAATTCCACCTGCGGCAAACGTTGTTTTGATCTTGGACCGAAGCGGTTCGATGTCGACAATCGTTGATACAGCCACGAAAGAAACTCGAATGGACTGGGTTATTTCCGGAGCGACAAGCTTCTTGAATACTTTCAAGTTCATTCCACCTTCTCAAGTTGCGTGTATCTCATTTGGTACACTGCCAACCTATGAATCTCCATTCCGAAATACTGCTCCGCCTCTCATTTCTCAAATACAGAAACTGAAACCACAAGGTGGTACAGATTATAATCCGCCAATGCTTGACACATCCTTTGGCGCTGTTAAGCTCTTGGCCGGACAGCAGCCGGGCGTTCGACGACTTGTGATCTTCTTGACAGACGGACAACCGGATCACCCACCTCTCACTGACTCGATAATTAAACTCTGCAATCAGCAGAGTATTCAGTTCTATGCGATTACTATCGGAACGCAGATGAATAACGATCTGGCTACGATCGCAAAGAACACCGGCGGTAAAGCATTCGAAGCGAAGTCTAAGGATGACCTTGTCGCGATCTATAAGCTTATTGCTTTGGAAACTGAAATCAAGCAGAACTGTTTCTTTGAGTGGACCGCTCCGTACTCGTGTAATCAATCAGGACGTATCCGAAATCTAGCGGTGACGTTTAAACGTCCGGCTAGCCCTATTACTTCAACACCAAGCTATCTAGCTCCTACAAACTCTGTTGCCAACATTGGTGTATCGTCCACAAACTTGTATTTCGGTGACCCTGCACCTGGTAATTCCACAACACGCACGGTCACTATCAAAGCCACCAATGCTCCTCTCATTGTATCAGCTCTGAATCCTGTTCCTACCGGGTTTTTCACCGTGGTGAGCTATCGGGGAGGCAAAGCACTTCCGGATACAATTCGACTTGGCGATTCAGCAGTGGTAACCTTGCAGTTCACACAACTCGGCTCCAAAGCATACCGTCAAGCATCTCTCGTTGTTTCGGGCTATCCATGTCCGCCAACCGTAAGCTTGTTTGGTGGATTATCAAACGTACAAGTCGTTTATCCTAACGATACTCTGAAGTTCTCAACCTGCGACACAATTCCAATTCAATGGGCTGGTGTTGAGCCGACACAAGGCGTGAACATTTTCTATGCAACAGACGGAGATGTGGCTAAACCAAATTGGCAATTGATCAAGCAGAATGCAACCGGTTTAGTGTATAAGTGGGTACCACCCGTCGCTGGTAAAAAGTACCGCATTCGCATCACTGCTAGTCCGGCCCCAACATATTTGTGGGCGCGTGGCTTTGGTAGTCCTTTTATCGACACGTGTCGATCAATCGCTCTTGACCAATCACAGTTCTATGTCAACATCGCCGGCGTTATGTCGGACACATGTAAAGTCAGCTCATCAGCAAAGACCTTCCCGAGTTATGGCGGAAAAGATGCATTTGTTGCTCGATTTGATTCGGACGGAAACTTGATCTGGGTTCAAAATGCCGGAGGTACCGGTGACGACGGTGCGGCGTCTGTGGTTTGCGATAACTCGGATGGAACATACGTAGCGGGCTACTTCACAAGCAAGTCAATTCAATTCGGATCTACGCAGCTTAGCTTACCTCCTTTCGATGCAGTGAATATGTTCATTGCTCGCTATGACGGCAGTGGTAACGCGACATGGGTTCGCACAGGTGGTGGTACAAGCACAAGTATGGGTTATGCATATGCTGATTCACTAGCATACGACAATGATTCACTCTATGTCTTTGGTCACTATAAAGGCAAGATGCGCATCAATGGTTACCCTGCTTCACCGGGATATCTTGAGCTAAGTCACAGTGCGACCGGCACGACAGTTTACAAGTTCATAGCGTCATTTGATAAAAACGGAAACATCGCGTCTCTTGTTGAAGGTTATCGTGCGCACAACTACAGCGATTCAGTTGTTAGCGATAAGAACGGAAACGTTTATGACGCGGGTTACTTCAAGGGTACTCAAAACAACGGAGCTGTTGATACGCGTTTAACGAGTCGTGGTGATTGGGATTGCTTTGTTCGCAAGTTCGGTGGACAGCCGGGTAGCTCTGACAGTTCAGATCAAGTCTTTACTGTCTCTGCTCCAAAGCTCAGCTTCAAGAGCACGACCATTGTTTGTCCAACTACTTCAGTTGGCCAAAGCTCGGATACGACATATGTGTATGAGCTGTGTAACACAGGAGACATCTTTATTCAAATTCCTGACTCAGCATTCACGATCTCGGGTCCGAACAAAGAAGATTTCAAAATCACATCGAACTACAGTCAACGTATTCTCTACCCAGGTGAATGCGTGAATATCGAAATTCACTTCCAACCGCAATCGGATGATGGAACACGCACTGCGACCCTCACTATTAAGGGCAAGTGTAGTGCAACCGCTTCCATCGAACTTTCCGGTGTGGCTCTTCCACCATGTCGTTTTGATGCGGCCTCACCATACATCGGCGCTCAGAGCGTGAATCTTTCCAAAACAGTTTCCGAAGGCTGCTTGATCCGAAACATGGGTACGCAGGATTATCAATGCAGTGTTTCACTCATCGGTTTAAATCCGGACGAGTTCCAATTGGTTATCAAGAGTCCGATTAGTGCAACCTTGACGAATGTAAACGGACCTATTCCGTTTACGCTGAAGAAGACAGAATGTCTCAATGTCGATATCGTGTTCACACCCAAAGGTTCCGGAGCACGCTCTGCTCTCTTGAAATTTGATATTCCATTTGAATGCGGTTCCGTTCAACAGATTAATCTTGTTGGTAATGGTATCGCACCAAAACTGACCATTGCTCCAATCGACTTCAAGCTGCATCGTGTACAAACAACAACGAAGCTTGCTTGTGTGATTTCAAATCCGGATACGTTGGACGCGCAAATCACAGCAATTGATTTAGCAACTAAACCGGATGCCAACTATAATCTCGATTTGACTAGTGTCAGCTTGCCATATGCATTGAACAAAGGCGGCACACTCAACGTTGACGTGTTGTTTAACCCGCAGGCTCAGGGTCCATTCGGTAACTATGTTACCGTACTTACCGCCGGCAACTCAACACCATTCCAAGGAGAAGTAAAGGGCGAAGGATTTATTCCTCAGATTTTGTCTTATGACATAGACTTCCCTGCCAGTCCGGTTGGACAAGCTGTTCATAAGAACATGGTGATCCGAAATACGCATCCAAAGGCTCCGTTAGTCTTGCATCGTTATAGTCAACCTGACAACGCTGCATTCGCTGTGGCGGCGTCCGGTACTGACGTGACCATTAATCCACTCGATTCTTTGGTGGTTGATGTAACTCTTACACCGGTTGCCGGTGCTAATGTTGGTCACATTACATTGACTAGCGATGCAGCTCCCGGACCAAACGACAATCCAAGTGTAGATACTGTTATTACACTTCGAGGCGAAGGTTTGAAGGTTGATATCGATCCAGAGGCAGCATCGTTCGGTGATGTCTTGGCGTGTGATACTATTGAGACGCGGACGATGAAGATCACGAACAATGGTCTAAATCCAATCACCGTGTACCTGAGCCAAGGCGGTGATGTCGATGGTTTCGTGGTGACACCTACTCCAGATTCAGTTGTACTGGCATCTGGCGCAAGTCAGACCTACACCATCCGTTGTCGCGCATTGGCAAATCAAAAGACCATGACCTTGGAATTCACACTTCCATCCGGTAAGATTACACGTACCTTCTCTTCGAAGGGTATTACAGCAACATTGAATATTAGCTCGGGTCCGACACCATTCCAAGTGAACTCACGAGCGAATTATCCAATAGACATTACTGCTCCAACTTTGCCGAATGTTGCGATTACTCACTTGGAGTTTGTGATCAAACTCGACAGTACCTCAGTGTTGTTCGATACAGTTCGCTTCAAGCAACTGTACGCAGCTCCTGTAAACGGATGGACATGGACCTACACCTTGTCTTCTGCAAATGGAGGCACCGTGCACATCATTGGTAACAATGCTACTGGCTTTAGCGGTGGTAAACTCACCTACAATCTTCCACTCTGGTTGTTGCAGGTCTATGTGGCTTCTATTCCGGTCAATGTAAGCTGGGTCAACTCAGCTGATTATCCTTGCCTAATTCCGTCAATCACGCAAGGTAGCATTGTCGCAAAGGTGGCATGCTTTGCATCCGGAAGTCGCATCGAAATCAACTCAACCGAATTCCAAGTTGCTATCGCACCGAATCCGGTGTCAGGTAGCACGCTCACAGTTGCATACAATATTGGTCTCGACGTTCCATACACGCTGGAGCTCTTCAACACAGTCGGAGAACGAGTCATGCTGCTTGGAGATGGAGAGGCAAAGGTTGGACGCTATGAGCAAGATGTAGATATATCGTCGCTATCAAACGGCATGTATTACGTCCGACTTATTGCCGGACCTTACTCAGAAACGAAAGCGATTAGTATTTCGAAGTAAACAAACAAGCCTGAGAGTATCACTCTTGGGCTTGTCTTTTTTTGTACGAGACTCTGTCTAACGACAGAGAGCTAAAGGATAGGCGTGCTTCAATTTCGACCATATGTACTCGTGATTCTGCTTCTCGTTTGTGGGATTGCTACTCACCTACATGCTCAAGCCAACGTACGGTCGTTTTTCCTGTACAACGTTGACACCTCGGCCTATCCAAAAGTGACCGCTAATGTTTACGCTATTGACCCTGCGAATAATCGCTACAAGAATCTGAGCGTAACTGATTTTGACTTGTTTGAAAACGGTCAGCAAAAGGATGCTACGCTGGTTCTCAACTGCGATACAAGCGACACTCCACTTCCAGTTGCAGTATGCTTAACGCTTGACCAAAGCTTTTCCATGGGTACCAAAACACCCGCCGGAGATTTATACTGGGATTGGGTGAAATTTGGCGCTAAGACCTTTATTGACACGCTTAAAATGATTCCGCCGACCTGCGTGGCAATTACTTCTTTTGGTGGTTCTGCTTTTTTACGCTGTCCCTTTCAGACAACGAAGCCACCTCTTTATGCAGCTCTCGATCAAATCCCGATTGAAGGCGGTACTAACTATGATGAAGCTTTTCTCAATACAAGTCTACCTGGTGGCGGCAACGGTGCGGTAGCAATTCTACGCGGAGCACCAATCACCCTGAGACGATTCATGATTATCCTGACAGATGGTCAGCCGGATCGTCCTCCTCAAAAACAGCGTATCATCGACTCCTGTGTTGCCAACGGTATCACCGTGTTCGCGATAAATATTGCAACTCCCAAGATACAGTCAGTTAATGCAGATCTGGCAGAGATTGCTGCAAAGACAAATGGCAAGGCGTTTCTCGCGAGATCCAAGGCTGATATGGCTGCGATCTATCGCTTGATTGCATTGGAGATTCAACGCAATGTAGATTGTCGACTGACCTGGATTACTACACCCGGCTGCTCGCCGCAGAGCAGAAATCGCACGCTGAATGCTGTGATTCGTAAAGGCACTGTTACGATGAATTGGTCAGGAAGCTACGTAGCAAGCTACAAGAGTTTAGCTAACCCTAGAACGTCAGTTTCGACCTTGGCCTTCTCTGATCCAGGTACTGGAAATAAGGTTCGCAAGACGGTAACGATTACGGCTCCTGAAGCCATTAACATTACTATCAACAGTCTAAACTCTACGCCTCCCGGCGTGTTCACCGTCGTGTCCATTAGCAAGAAGCTACCCTGCTCTCTTAATGCAGGCGAAAGTGTTGACGTTGTGATTGAGTTTACGCAAACGACAACGGGCACTTTGCATAGTGGAACGCTTAGTATCAAAGGAACTCCGTGTGATGGAAGTGTTGCGCTTAAGGTCATTATCCCAATTCTCAAACTCGAAACACCTGTAGGAAACGAAGTACTGAACGGTTGCGATTCTATTCCCATTCGTTGGAGTGGCATTGCTGAAGATGAATCGATTTCGATCATGAGTTCCAGCGACAATGGCACGCATTGGAACGCGCTCGAAAATGATGCTTTTGGCTTACAGTACATGTGGTCAAACAAAGTCGAGCACGATGCCGGTACGCAGAATCCCTTCGCCTATAAGATCAAAATTCAACGTAGCTCGTGTCGATGGCTTAATGCTATTGGCGGTCTGGCAGATGATAGTGCACGATCAATTAGCTATCACCCGCAACAAGCAATGCTTAGCATTGGCGGTTCGTTTTCATCGCTGTTTGCATATGCTTCAACGAACACGGTAGCTAAGGGCGGACGCGATGGATACATGGCGACAATGACACTAAATGGTTTGCCAAAGTTTGCTGTGTTGTTTGGTGGTACCGGTGATGACGATGTCGTTTGTACAGACGTAGACAGTTCGCTTCACTATGTAGTTGCCGGTACGACGGCGAGTCGCCAAGTGCAACTCGGCGATTCTCTATTGAATCTGGGATCATTGAGTACGCGCTGCGGATTTGTCAGCGCGCTTGATAGCAACGGCAAAACACTTTGGGTTGTGGCTATTGGTGATACTTCGGGCACAAATGCCGGCGACCTCTACCTCACGAGTGTTCATTCCCGCAAAGACAGTTCTATCGTTGCGCAAGGATATGTTCGCGGCAATGTTGCAGCTATTTACATGAAATCCACGCAGCATCCTGTGAAGGCGTATGATTCTCCAAACTTGGCGAATCTGTACTTCCCTCTCACGATCGAAATCACAAAGAACGGCGAAGTAGCACGTTTTCTACCGGGCTTTTTTGAGCCGAGTTATCAGCGTGCACAGAAAGCAGTACTGGTCGGAACGGGTATTTATCAAGTGGGTAGCTTTAACGGTACTATGCGTTGTGGTCAAATGTCGGCGACCTCCCACGGAGGTAGCGACGGCTTTGTTCGAGCAGTTGTGTTGAACACTGGCAGCGATCAATCAGCGAAGTCTTTCCGCATTGCAACACCATTGGTTTTGTTTGAAGTTGATCAGCTGGACATTCCCAGCGTTGACGTTGGCACGAGTCGCAGCTTCTACGTTGGTCAACCAATGCGTAGCGCGGGATCTGTCGGAGTGAACCTTGAAGCAATGTTTACGTGTGGCATCGATAGTGCTGATTTCAAAGTAGACCCTCCTATTGCTCCGGGAGTAGTCAGTGGATTTTCGAGTCCTCAAATTTGGATCAACGATGCTCCGAGTCCGGTCAATCGACGTTCACGCTTCGCGTATTTGGTGGCTCAACCACAGTGTGCAGATCCTGCCTTTGTACGTTTACTTAGTTACGCGACTTTTCCGAGTCTGTCTATGACGGATGTCGATTTTGGCCGCAAGCGCATTGGCTCGGTACAAACCGATACTATTTTCCTCAGCAACAATGATGTCGGAGCAATCCCGGTAACCTCAATCAAAGAGAACTTCAACAGCTCCGGTCAGTTCAAGTGGTCGATGAATCTTCCCAAGGATTCAATGATTCAAGGCAAGTCGCGAATTCCAATTGTTGTGGCATTCCGCCCAACGAGAATTGAAAAAGATTCTCTTGAGATTCGCGTTGATACCACTGCTGCTATTCCAATTCCCGTGCATGGTATTGCAACCGGAGCAGGCTTCCTTCCTCGTCGTAATAGTCAAGGTTACACCTTCAAAGTCGTTCCAAAGGGAACACTGTCAGCAGAAGTTGGAAGCCTCATCATTCGTAACATTGATACTCTCTCTAAGCTGCGCGTTTATTCAAACCGATGGAAGTCTAATCAGTCAGATGACTTTAGCATAGTTAAAGCCGTTGGTGATTCGAGTATTGCACCGGGCGATTCGATCGTTCTGTCAGTTCGTTATCAACCAACCACTGCCGGCAGTCATCAAGCTTGGTATGTGTTCGAGCATGATGCAGCACCAGGACCTGACCCACTGCCTAAAGCCTATGACACAGTCATGGTGAAGGCTGATGCCGTTGATCTTATCGCAGACAAACGTTCCATCGATTTTAATCCTATACTGCTTTGTGACAGCTCAGCGAGTTCGTTTATGCTGACGAATACCTCGTCCGAAACAAGTGTGAACGTAACTGCTTTCCAACAACAAGGCGCAGTACAAGATTTTCGTTTCGAACCTCAACCTCCGTTTAGCATTGGTGCACAGAAATCTCAAGTAGTTCGAGTGTACTACAAGCCAACTGCTGCAACACAAAGCTCTTCGCGTCTTGTGATCGTGCATGATGCTGGTGAATCAGATACAATGGATGTTCGTGGAACAGCCGTAACAGCTTCGCTTTCATTGACGCCAACGGATACCAGCTTGTTCGTGAAGATTAACTCGCGATACAACATCCGTGTTGAGGGCAACGTCCAATCAACAACGCCTTTCGCGCTCGACTCGATCTCACTTGTGTTGCAAACGCATCCGAAGCAAGCACGCTTTGTGAGTGAGGCGTTTAATAAGTCGAATAACGGTTGGACTTGGACCTATGACAGCGTTGGCAGCGTGTTTACTTTCCATGGCACGTACTCAGGAGCACCGAAGCCAAATCCGGTGCATTTCCTGGACCTGCCATTTGACATCTACCTGTCACCGATTTTCGAGAATACGATGACGGTGTCAGCGCTTGCCGATTACGCTCGCGCTTGTCTCATTCTTGATAGCGCTCGTATCGATTTTCATGAGATTGCATCCTGCTCGATTAACATCTCCTCTGTTGAGTTGTCAAGTCCTTTGGCAATGAGCTTACATGATAAAGGCTCCTCACAACTCGGTGTCGACTTCAATCTCAGTGACAACGTGCCCTCGAGAGTCGAGATCTATAACGTACTTGGACACCGCGTCTACGGATTTACAGAAGAATCTACTTCCAAGGGACAAAACAGCATCTCTCTGCCTCTCGATCGTCTGTCTTCAGGTCTGTACTTTGTCAGACTATGCGCCGATGGCCAATGCGAAGTACGGCAGTTTAGTGTACTCCGTTAATCGTGTTCATTTGAGTTATCAGCTTATTTGTCGATGTTTTGCCCAAGCCAACGACGCCGTTAAGCTTGCAATCAGCCCACAACTTCGAAACATTGCTAAGTAGAAGTATTTGAGCTACTTAGCTGCTCTTTGTGACACAGTTTCGTCTATCCATTCCGACCTCCTCGGCAAATATTGACCTTTCTTTAATTCTTCTGGCATAGTGCTTGCGACGTCTTTAGCGGATAAACAGCTAAAGGTGCAGGATGCTCAAAGAAATCTATACGGCTGCGTTGGGGATGATGCCCCAGCAGACACAGCTCGAGTTGACGGCGAATAATATCGCTAACGCCAACACGGTGGGATTTAAGCGACTCGCCGTTTTTGAACAAAGTCTGATTGAAGCCCGCCAAAACATGCTTTTTAACAAAGGCGAGGCGGAAACGACAGATGCTCCGATGGATCAATTCACTGATTTCAGTCAGGGCTCCCTCCAACGAACTGACAATCCCTTAGACCTAGCGCTTGGCAAAGACGGCTTCTTCATTCTGCAAGACGCTGATGGAAACGAGACGTTTACTCGCACCGGACACTTTCAAATCGATGAGAGCGGTGTGGTTGTGAGCGATTCAGGCAAAGCTTTGCAAAGCGACAAAGGCAGCATCATTGTTGATACCGCGCGCCAAGGCGGCTCGGGTCTACAAAACGACAAGAAGTCAATCAATGTGCGCATCGGCAGCAACGGAGAAGTCTACGCTAACGAACAGATGGTCGGTAAGATCTCCGTCGTCAAAGTAGACAACCCGCAAACGCTCGAGCGAACAACCGGCATGGAGTTCTCTCCTACCGACAAAACTGATTACAATTTTCTGAAACCGGAAGAAGTGTCGATCAAGCAAGGATTTCTTGAAGGATCGAATGTCAACATCATCACTGAGATGATCAGTATGATCAATCTTCAACGCTCTTTCGAAATGGGACATCGTGTTATCACGACGAACGATGGAACTCTTGAAAAGAGTATTGATATCGGGCGCATGATCGGCTAATAGATAGTGAATAAAAAAAACGATACAACACTGAAGGATTCAGCACGATGGATAAGACACTAACAACAGCAGCAACCGGACTTAGTTCGCAGCAGCGATACATCGAAATCATTTCGAACAACCTGGCGAACGTGAACACGACCGGGTTCAAGAAGGTTCGTCCGGAGTTCCAGGATCTGTTGTACGAAACGATCCGTCCCTACGGCAACACCCAATCATCCGGAAGCCAACCACTCAACGAAGTACAAATCGGTAGTGGTACCGAATTGGTTGCGACGACCAAAGAGTTCTCGCAAGGAACGATGACGCCGACCGGCAACACCTTGGATATGGCCATCACAGGCAATGGATTCTTTCAAGTCCGCAAGCCCGACAACACAATCGTGTACACACGCGATGGTTCCTTTACCATGGACAAGAATGGCACAATCGTAACCTCGCAAGGCTATGTGCTTGATCCGGAAGTCCACGTTCCTGATGACTCAACTGATTTGAAGATCTCACGTGATGGTATCATTACAGTGAAGGACTCAAAAGACATTATGACTGAACGTGAGATTGGACGTATTCAACTCGCTCGATTTATCAACCCCGGTGGTCTCAGTGCAATTGGCGACAACGCCTACCAACAAACCCCTGCTTCCGGTGAAGCGGTTTTGGAAACTCCTGGATCGAACAATACCGGTGAGTTAGCACAGGGACAATTGGAATCCTCCAACGTCGATCTGGTAACCGAAATGGTTAACATGATTGTAGCCCAACGTGCATACGAAATCAACTCCAAGTCAGTTAAAACAGCAGACGACGTCCTCAATACCGCAGTCAATCTCAAGAGGTAATCAACATGAAACGATTTAACAGCAGTAGCGATCGAACAATGCGATATCTGATGATTCTCATCATGCTCGCAGTCCTCTTCTTCGCCGAGTTCCTTCATGCAGAGACACCTCGTCAATCTCGCTTCTCTGTAACAACACTGAGAATCGGCATTGAGAGTTTTCTTCACGATAGACTCGAAGAGACTGATGAGTTCGAAATCGCCAATGACATTCAAGAGCAGATCTTTGATCAGCCCTTTGTTGTAGCGCGTTGCGATGCAGCTCCTGAATCTCTTGCAGGATCAACAAGAATTCAACTCGTGTTCAGTCGCAACGACAACATTCTTCGTCGCGTGTATGTACCGGTGCGCATCACCCTTCGTCGTACCGTTGCGGTTGCAACTCATTCATTGCAACGTGGCTCAGTTCTGCAACCAAGCGATGTGGAATACAAGCTCATGGATGTGACCTATATGAAGCATGCAGCCACTGAGAATGTTGTTGGTCAACGACTGACTGCATCGGTCAATCAAGGCGGCGTCATCAACCAACAAGAATTAGGATCTCCTTCAGCCATTCAGCGAGGTGATGCTGTTACCATAGTTATTCAATCAGGCGCTGTTACTGTTCGAGCTATGGGCTCAGCTCTAGACAATGCTACCAATGGTCAGAGTTTACGTGTACGTCGTGACGACTTAGGAACGATTTACACTGCCGTTGCGGGTGATAGTAAAGTTGTGTACTTGAGCGCCCCACCGGTACCACCTTCTTCTACATCGAAATAACATGAAAACGAAACTTTTATTCTGGCTTCTCTGCCTCGTGTGTGCAGGAAGCACCGCGTACGCTCAGATCGGCGAAGCAGCTACTCGCTCATTGTTTAGCGATCAAAAGGCAGCACGTAAAGGTGATGCTGTGACAATCTTGATTGTTGAAGACGTGCAGGCTGATAATGGTGCAAAGACCAACAGCGGAACATCATCGAATCTTAGTCTTGGAGTGAACGGCTCTGTCAATTCACAGCAGTTCTCTGCTTCTGGATCGATTGGAACCGGCAACAACTTCAGCGGTCAAGGTCAGACATCTCGTAGTGAAAACGTCAAAGCAAAACTTACTGCACGTATTGTCGAAGCAGATAATTTGAATGCAATCAAAATCGAAGGTCGTCGCACAGTAACTATCAACGGCGAAACACAAGTCATTGTGATTTCCGGCATCGTACGATTTGTTGATATCAACCCGGATAATACTGTTTACTCTTACACCATCGCCGACATGACGCTGAGTTATAACGGCGAAGGAACAATCACAAAGGCTCAAGAGCCTGGTCTCTTTACGAAGTTCTTACGTTTTCTGTTTTAAGCGAGAAATACGATTATGAAACGCATTGCTCTTATCCTGACATTGTGTCTAAGCTTCAATGAAGCATTCGCAACTCGTATCAAAGACGTTGCAAGCATTGAAGGAACCGGTAGCACTCAGCTTGTCGGATACGGCTTAGTAACCGGTCTCAATCAAACCGGTGATTCTCAGCGAAGTGGATTTGCCCTTCAATCGGTAGTCAACATGCTCAAGCGCTTTGGCGTCACACCACGTGACCTCAATCTGCGCACGAGAAACGTTGCAGCTGTCATGGTGACAGCTACCGTTCCTGTCTTTATGAAAAAAGGCTCGAAGCTCGATGTGCAAGTATCCAGTACCGGTGATGCAGAATCGCTGCAAGGCGGAATCTTACTTATGACTCCCCTTCAGTCTGCAGACGGTGCTTTCTACGGCTTTGCGCAAGGCTCAGTAAGTGTTGGTGGATTTGACGTCCGCTCACTTGGCTCCCGCGCAGGAAAGAACCTGACGACGAGTGGTCGCGTCCCATCCGGTTGCATCCTCGATAAAAACGTCGATGCTTCCATTGTTCAGAACTCTCAAGTACGAGTAATTCTTCACGATCCGGATTTTACAACCGCGACTCGCGTAACCGATGCAATAAACAAGCTACCAAACTTGACCAATGCTGCTCAAACTGTGGACGGCGGTACAATTGCAGTCACACTTCCAAGTGGCTCGACTCCTACCCAAGTCATGCAGTTGATCTCCGTCATTGAATCTGCCCCCGTTACCGTCGACGTAGCTGGTCGCGTGATCGTCAACGAACGTACAGGAACCGTAGTAGTCGGTGGTAACGTACAATTGACGCCTGCGGTCGTTGCTCACGGTGGACTGGAGATTCAAATCCAAAAACAAGTTCAGATGTCACAGCCGGCTCCTTTTAGCGTCGGGACATCACAGAAGGCAGAAACTGCAAATATCGCAGCTCAAGAAGAACGTAATCCACCGGTAGTGATTCCTGCTACGGCTACAGTAGAAGACGTCGCAAAGGCATTGGCTCAACTCAAAGTGAGTCCTCGTGACCTTATCTCCATCTTCCAAGCTCTCAAGGAAGCAGGATCTTTACAGGGCGAGCTGATTATCCAATAGTTGAACTTTAGACAGATAAAAGGTCTTGAATCCCCGATTTCAAGGCCTTTTTTCTTGTCAGCATATTCCATACTCTTGCGCTGCGAAGCAACAGAATTGGAGTCAATTCTGCGCAATATTCACCAAACACTTCGGCCCTCGCTCCACGCCCAAACTCGCCTTGCCTAGCTCTCGATCCATAAAATTGGCAAGGTTGTTGTATTAATTCCTCTAGTGCATTATCACACGGAACTGTCATGGATGAATCAGTAGCATCGCTGCCATTGCAGACGAATTTCGCTCTCCAGAGAGCTCGTCTGGATTCGCTCCAACGAACGAGTGAATCTCCTTCTTTAGGCGAACTTAGTCCGGAGCAAAAAGCCGGTTACGCTAAAGCTGCGCGCGGCTTTGAATCAATGTTTGTGCATGAAATGTACAAGACCATGCGCGAAGCAATGTTGTTCAAGGATGATAAGGAGAAGGAAGAAGAAGGCGAAATGAGCTTTGGAAACGAGACTTTGGAAGGATTCAGCGACTTGCAGTTTGCCGACTATGTCTCGCAAAACGGTAAGGGTATGGGCATTGCTCAAATGATGTACAAACATCTGACGGGTGATGATCAGATCCCGCAGACCATTACGCAAAAGGCTCAAAACCAGCCAGGACTACCCCAGCACCACGCCGTGAAGGAAAACCAGCGTGTGCAGTCGGAAGTACTCCGCGTTCCATCCGCAGAACCTGCACCATTTGTCGAGCGCATCAACGATAAGCTAGCTCGTTTTGATAGTGATATCAAAGACGCTGCCGGTGATTTCAATGTACCGACTTCACTCATCAAAGCTATTATCACTGCTGAGTCCGCTGCAAACCCTAACGCAGTCTCTCCGGTTGGCGCTAAAGGATTGATGCAATTGATGAACGGTACAGCAAAGGATCTCGATGTATCGAATCCCTTTGATCCGTCTCAAAACATCCGCGGCGGTACCGAGTATATCGCAAAGATGTTGAAGCAATTTGGTTCACTGGATCATGCGGTTGCAGCCTACAACGCAGGACCGGGTAATGTGCAGAAGTATAAGGGAATTCCTCCCTTCTCAGAGACACAAGCATATGTGCGCAAAGTACGACGCTATATGCAGCAGTATCAGTCAATTGAAACACAAGACACAGAAAACACCTAACAATTAAGCAGGGACGCAATTATGCCAGGCACGATGTTTTACTCGGAGTTGTTCGGATTGCTCAGTGTTGAGCACGACACACTCGAACGTATACTAGATGCAGCAACTCAGCAGCAACAAGCGCTCATCCATTTTGACGCAGACAGAATTGCCGAGATAGCTGCCGAACAAGAGCTATGCGCCCGTCAGATTGAAGAATGCGAACTACAACGCATTCGATTGGTCTCCACGACGTTTGGAATCAGCATTTCACAAGCGCGCGGGTTGATCCTGCGTCGACTCGCAGCTATGCTCGATCAAGAACACGCTCAGGAACTCATACAAATGCGTGAGAAGATGAACGGACTTAGCGCGAAGATCCAATTTGTCAATAATGTCAATCGAGTGCTGGCATTGCGCGGTCGCAATAGTGTTAACGCTACTCTGGAGCACGTTCGTTCGCAACGCCTACACGTTATCAACGCGAAACTTTAAAACATCCACTCACGACCATGTTTGCTTCATTCGAAACTAGTGCACGATCTCTCAGAGCTCAACAACGAGCCCTCGACGTTACGGCCAACAACATTGCGAACGTCAATACTCCCGGCTATACACGTCAGGAAGTAATTTTATCTGAGACAGATCCCACCCACTACCCGCAGACTTTTATCGGTACGGGAGTGGTTGCCAATGACGTTAAGCAGTACCGTGAAGCATGGCTCGACCGTGAGATGCGCAACAACTTGTCACGTCAGAGTAATTATGATTCTGACAATAAGATCTTCCTGCAAGTTCAGAATGCGCTTAATGAGCCGAGCGATTACGGCTTGGACTCGAGCATGGATAAGTTCTTCAGCTCGATCGAACAATTGAGTGCTAAGCCGGACGACATGGCGCTTCGTGCCAACGTGTTAAGTAACGCCAATGCCCTTGCTACGAACTTCAACACAACGTCGTCGAGTATGCGCTCGTTGCGCGGTCAGGTGTACCAGCAAATGGACGCTAACGTTACCCAGATCAATCGTCTTCTCAAAGGCATTGCCGAGCTCAATACGAACATCAACAGTACGCGAACAATCGACGGTGAGACATCGAGTACTTTGCTTGACAAGCAGAATGTGTTGATCGAGCAGTTATCGAAGTTGAGCGACATCTCTGTTTCTCGAACCGACAACGGTCTGGCAAACATTTCGATGAGCGGCACTACCGTTTTGGTAAATGACACAGCAATGACGGTGAAGCTCAATCAAACAATTGATCCTTCATCACATGAGATAACAGCCGGACTGAGCATACTGGATGCACGCGGCACCACACTTGGAACCGTAAAACCGGGTGGTGGCGAAGTCGCATCGCAACTCAAGTTCTTCAATGTCACTTTGGATGACAAAGATTCCAGTGGCGGATTCTCGGTTGCAAAGAACATCGACACCTTAGCCAACGCTTTTGCTGCAAAGGTCAATTCAATCAGTCAGACCGGCTATGGTTTGAATGATACCGGTACAACTCCTCCGGGTCGCTCGTTCTTTGTGGCATCCGACGGTGGACCAATCACGGCGTTCAACATCAGTGTTGATCCAAACCTGGCTGCAAATCCCCAAGATGTCCCTGCTGCTTCGGCTCCTGGAGAACCAGGTAACAATGATATCATTCGTCAGATCGGCCAACTTGTCAACAACACTTCATTCATCGGCAACCAAACTGCTCGTGAGTATTACGGTCAGACTTTGACAACACTGGCAAACATCGGTGCAGATGCACAAAGCAGTAAGGCAGTAGCAGATGCGACTGTTACGCAGATTTCATCGCAGCGAGAATCTGTTGTAGGCGTTAACATCGACGAAGAAGCAGTAAACATGATCAAGTATCAGCGAGCATTTGAAGCAGCGGCGCGCATGGTTAGCACAACCTCAGATATAATGAAAACAATCGTCAATCTTGGAGCATAGGAGGATTTATGCGTATCAGTTCTACAAACATGACCGATCAGTATTTGGCAAACATCAATGACATTGGTGTGCGCCAACAAAAGGATACGACACGGATGTACACGGGAAAGAACCTGGTCGATCTCAGTGACGATCCGTCTGCGGTCATGAGTATTCAATACTATGATCAGAACATCGCCCGTCTAACGAATTTCCAAGACAACGCGGCGTCTGCTATCAATGAGATGGTAGATACGTCTGCGACGTTGGAGAATTTCTCAGCGCTCCTAACTCAGATCAAGCAAACAACAACCGACTCAATGTCAGTTGACAATGCAGACAAGCTCCCAACGCTTGGCACGCAAATCAAAGGTCTTCTGCATTCTCTTGTTGATTATGCGAATGCAAACTTCAACGGCGCTTATATCTTTTCTGGTACAAAAACGACCGGTGCATCTCTCACGCCAACACCGCCGGAGACAACCAATCTGCCATTCGAAATTGTCCAGGATGCTCCATCGGCAAGCAATCCTTCAGGATTGCGCGTGACATTCAAGGGCAACATGCAGAAGCGTGACGTGAACATCGCACCGAATTCCACTGAACAGGTCAACACGACTGCTGATTCGGTGTTTGGACCAACAGGAACAGAAGTATTCAATGAGATCATCACGGCGTACAACAAAATGATGTACAAGTCAGATGGTACGCTGAGAAGCACAACCTCTGAACCATACTCAAACGCAGAGCGTAATGACATGGCAAATTCAGTGAAGAATCTCGGTCAATTTGTGGACTTAGTTGATCGCGGAAACGCAGCTTTGGGTGCTCGTCAGTCTCGCTTACAGACTCTGCAAGATCAATTGAAGGAAGATATCACGCGCACATCAGACTTGCGTTCCAGTGTGCAGGATGCGGACATGGGACAAGTCATCCTCAATCTCAACAAAGACCAAATGTCCATGCAGTATGCACTGCAAGCAGGCACAAGGCTCTTCAGCAAGACCTTAATGGACTTCTTGGGATAAATCTTTGCTTTCGCTGCGATGCAATGATTCGCCAAAGTATCGACCTCAAGGTCTTCGTCTACTGATAGAGATCAGGTGAGGATTGGACAGCCTGCAGTACTTCGTCACGCACACTTGCCAAGCTTGCGCCGGCCTTGCGTGCTCCCGCGGCGTGGCGGTGTCCTCCACCTCCAAAGCGACCTGCTATCGTGTTCACACTGAACTCGCCCTTGGATCGAAACGACATTTTAATTTCTCCTTTTGACACTCGCTCACTAATCAATACCCCACATCGAACCCCTTCGATGGTCAAGGTGTATTGAACCAAACTCTCGAGATCTTCTTCACTACATCCATTGCGCGCCAGCATGTCTTGACTCACTATCATCAGACAAAGCTGTCCCTTGAAGTGTATCTCCAAACTCTCCAGCGCTGCTCCCAGTAGTTGAATTCTCCCTATGGTCCATGTATTGATCATGGTATCGTAAATCATCACCGGATCTGCTCCGCAATCAATCAATTGAGCAACGATTCTGTGGGTATTTCCATTTACACGCGGAAAACGGAAGTTGCCTGTATCCGCCATCAGTCCGGCGTAGAGATTGGTGCAGATTTCAGGTGTCAAATACACAGATCCAGCGTGTGCAATGAGAAGATATACAAGCTCTGCGCTGGATGTCGCATTGATATCATGAAGCTTCGAGTCGAAGTGACTTAGAGCGCCGTCATGGTGATCAACGAGCATGCGATGTGCTGCAGAACTCTCGATCACACTTCCTAAAGAGCCACAGCGCGACATTGTGTTGAAGTCGACACATACGATGCAATCCGCATTTTGAATGACTGAGTCGTCCCTCTCCGAGCTGTAATGACGCACGTCTGAGGTACCAGGCAAGAAACTCAGAAAGCTGGGTACTGCATCAGACAGTATCACGCATGCATCTTTGCCTTGTGCCTTCAGCGACAACATTAAGGCGACGGTTGAGCCGATGGCATCTGCATCGGGATTGATGTGGGCCGTTATGACGATTCGTTGAGAACTATCGAGAACGGCGTTGCATTGCTGTATTGCGGCTAGACGAGTATCGTGTTCAGGTGTAAATGATTGCATGATTTTGGATATAGTGACAAAGCAACATCTTGAAAAATCCGGATGAGTCTTTTGTTAAAATGGGGCTGGATTTGATTTTCAACGATGTTGAACGACCTGCAAAATACAACGACCCGCTAGCACGTCGTGAAGAGTCTCGAAGAGTGTTATATTTCGCCCTGAAACAGCTGGAAATTCATCAATGCGCATTCCTGGGTCACGAAAGACTCACATCCGAATAGTCATTAGCCTACTGATCATTATTGCTTTTTCCGTTGTAATGGACAAAGTAATTATGCCATTGATAGTCTCATCGTCACGCACAATCACCGTTCCCAATATCATTGGGATGCAACGTCAACAAGCTATAGACATGATCGAGTCGCAGGGATTGAAAGTTGAGAGAATTGCCGAACAATTCAATAGCTCGGTTGCGCATGGGGTGGTGGTGTTTCAATTGCCCTTTCCTAATAGTCAAGTCAAGGAAGGACGTCGTATCTACCTGACGGTGAGCAAAGGCGATGAGTCGATTACTATGCCGGATCTCAGCATGATGACGCAACGCGACGCACAATTGGCGCTCATGCGTTTAGGTTTGCAGGTAGGCACTATTAGTTGGGATTACCGCGACTCTCTCCCGGAGAATCGCGTCATCCGTCAAAGTTATCTGCCCGGTATGAGCGTTGGAAACGGCAGCGTTGTCAATCTGGTATTAAGCAAAGACTCCAATGCGACGGTTATTGTCCCGATGCTCGAACGACTAAGCATGAGTGACGCTCTTCGTACACTACAGGATGTCAGTTTGCAAGCTGATGACGTGGTTCAACAACCTGACGGAACCTACGCCGTCGGTACGGTCCTCAAACAAGTGCCAACAGCCGGAACAAAGACTCGTCCCGGTACAAAGGTTAAGCTCTGGGTCGCAAGCCAAGACTAATCAAAGCACACGCCTCATTCCATCACTTCAAGTTTTCAAGTCTCTAAGCGCTCTACTTAGTTGAATCAGCAACAGCTCCCGTACGCTTGCGTAATTCTTGTGCTCGCTGACTAAACGCACGTATCGCCGCTTCAAAATTCGGATCGTTGAAGCCTTTCATCTGCGATACATAAGTCTCAAGAATCGTGGCCGCTGCACTCAGATTGCCTTTCTGTTCTTGTTCATCGGCAAGCAGCTGCAGCATTTTTTTCGCCGACTCATAATCGCGAAGCACTTCATAGGATTGCGACGCAACGAGCGCAGGAGGCATACGATCCTGGAACTGTGCGAACTTCGAGGCTAAGTAAGGTCGGTCCAGCACATCTTTGCATTGCTGCACACACGCTGTAGCCATCTCGACAGCTTGCTTATGCGCCCCTGCTTTATCGTATAGATCCGCCAAGTCTTGCAGCAATGGATAGCTCAGAACGAACTGTTGTGAAGAAATTGCTTGAGCCATTGCATCTAGATAGGCTACGCCTTTTTCATAACGACCTTGGTTGATCAAGATATTTGCGGTTCGTACATACAGGGTGCGATAATTGTCAACGTACTGTCGGTGAAATTGATCATAATAGACATTTGGATTATTAAGGTTCCTCATCTTGAAACCTCGTTGAGCCTCGCGGGTATATTCCCAGTCTGGTTTAAGATGCAACAAGTTCTGCTCCATTGCTTCTTCGTTGATCACTTCACCGGCTTCGCCTTGAGGATAGGGACAAACGCGATAGACCATTCCCTCTTGACGACAATAATTACCCAAGCCACAATAGAGTTCAGACGTAGGATAGCCACAAGTTACGCTAAAGCAGATTGGTCGCTCCATCTGCGTCTGCTTCACGATGTCGCCAACGATCTGCATTGGAATCGTATAGGTGAATTGATTATTTCCTCTGTTGTAACCGGTGAAGACCCATTGCATCGCTGAGGTATCGACGCCCGCCGGTGCTTTGAAGCGTTGCTGCAGTTCCGGACTGAGGGGAATGCGAAGACTCTGTGCCGGTCCTATCTTCATCGACAATGCGCCAGCCTCATATGGTCCTTTGGTTAAACTCTCATCACTAAAACTCAGCGGAATTTTCTTCGCGCCCCAGGGCGACAAATTCTTGAGATCGTACACATATGACAGTGTCTGCGCCAAGCTCAAATTCACAATACGCACATCACGTCGAACTCCATACACATCCTGTAAAAGCCACAGCGGGAAGGTGTCGTTGTCTCCATTGGTAAAGAGGATTGCATCTTGATCACAACTTTGAAGGATGTTGTAGGAATAATCAAATGGCAGATAATTCCCTGCTCGACTATGAATGAACCATCCGGCTCGCGCCATATTGAAGGGTACTACCACGAGAGCAACACAGAGAATTGCATACTGCATCCACTGTTTGTTGAATTTTTTAAGACTGAGTTCTGCCAGGAAGTACACTCCCACTCCAATCCACAATGCCCACACCATGTATGCTCCGGTGTAGAAGTAATCTCTTTCGCGCGGTTGCGGTTCTTGTTGGTTTTGCGCAAACGCTGCGACGACGCCCATCACTAAAAACATAGCTACAAACACAGCTGCCATTTTTGGATCACGTCGCAGATGCACAATCATGCCGAGCAAACCAAGTAAAAACGGGATTCCAAAGAACACGATGGGAAAATGCGCTGCATATCCATTGTTGTAATTCAGTTCGTCGAGATACTTGGATGAAGTCGTAAACGACCATGCTTCAGCATCTTGTACATCACTGGTTCTTCCAAAGAAGTTCCACAGGAGATAGCGAAGAAACATATGGTCTAGCTGATAGGAAAACAGAAACTTCCAATCTCCTGAATTGCTCTTCATTTTGCCGTAGTCCGGAACGCTAAAACTCATACCCGGCGTACGAATCGACTCGATGTGCTTTACCGGTGGTGGTGTATAGGGACCGTACTTTTTATAGGCTTCAACTTTATCAGGATCTCTTTCAAAGCGACGTGGGAACATTGGAGCATCACCGTACTGCTCTCGTCCCAGATACGAAATCAATCCATGAAAATCCCTAGGCGCATCCTCATTCATGGGTGGATTTGCATTGGCGCGCAACAGTGTTTGTGTGTAGACTGTGTAGCCTAGAAACATAACACTGAAGGATACGCATATCATAGCCAGCACGCTGCGTTTAGTCCGAATTCCATATACGACTCCTGCGAGGGTCGTCAATACCATGAGTACACCAAACAGCTTGACCCAGAACTCGTCTTCCACATAGTATTCTTGGGCCTCATTCTTGAACGGTAGATTACCGCTCAACAATGCCGGGAAGTATTTCACAACGCCTGGATACACAATAGCGAATCCAATCAGAGTAAGCGCACCCATGATGATAAAGCTCTTCCAATCGCTTTGGTATCTGCGGAAGTAAATAATGAGTCCAAGGGAGTAAATCGTGAGCACACTGAGAAGGTGCACGCCTGTAGACAGACCAATGAGATAGGCTATCAGCACTAAGTACCGCTCGTTCCCGGGCTCAGTCGCTACTTCGTTCCATCGCAACATGAGGTAGACAATGATAGCAACGAAGAGTGAGGACGAGGCATAGACCTCGCTTTCAACTGCATTAAACCAGAGAGTATCACTAAAGCAAAATGCTAGGGCACCAATGGCGGATGCAGCATAGACTATCATAGACTCTGCTTCACTTTCCCCTTGTTGTTTTCTCCACCATGTAATGGTCATGACGATGATGAAGTACAGCAGGGACACTGTTGCCGCACTTGCCACAACCGAGACCATGTTTATGCGCACAGCAGGATCGCCGATTGGAATCATGTGAAAGATCTTTCCGACCATCAGGAAGAGCGGCGCACCGGGCGGGTGAGGCACTTGTTGTTCTGCGGCTGCTGCACTGAATTCGCCACAATCCCAAAATGGAACGGTAGGCTGTACACACATGGTGTAGCTGATCAGTGCAATTACAAAGCAAAGTGCACCAACTATACTTTTAGTCTTGTTCCTCATGGCATCTAATTGAGTTTTTCGAAGTGATTTCAATCTACGAAGGACAACGATTATGGACTCCAGCTCGATCTCATCTGAACTGTTAGAAGTCAGGTCTTTGTAGTTAAGAAATGTTATTAGCCCTTTTGGATCTGCTTCGTCTCCATGAAATCGCTCCGTGATATTTTGTGACTTGTAGTTGCATGATTCACGCGTGCGATTACGAAGTGCAATTGTAGACGTGAGTAAAAGCATTTTTATTCAATACCGGAGACCCTATGAGTCAAAAGACAAGCTTCATTGCAGTTTGGGAGCGTGAGTCCATGCTAACACTGAAAATCCTCAAAGCCTATCCTGCAGACAAGCTGGATATGAAACCACACGCTAAGCTTCGCACAGCTCGTGACCTGATGTGGGTCTTTGTTCGTGAAGCCGGAATGCTATTGAGTATTCTCAACGGAGGGATTGACTTCTCGCAAACTCCTCCGCCAGCCCCTCAGACCTTGGAAGAGATTTGCGAGGCGTTTGAAGGTCAGATGCAGAAGAACAAGGCAATGTTCGAAGCTGTGGACGAGGCCGAGTTTCAAAAGATGACCAAGTTCCCTGTTGGTCCAAAGCAAATGGGTGAATTGGGAGTGATGGACCTTTGCTGGATCATGCTCCATGACATGATTCATCATCGCGGTCAACTGTCCGTCTATTTCCGCCTTGCTGATGCTGCGCTGCCATCCATCTACGGTCCAACCGCTGACGAACCCTGGAACTAATCTGACTTGCTCAACGACTTTGCACTCTTTAAGTTGGGGATGATATGAATATTCATCCCCTTTTTGTTTGCCTCGCCTTGCTTTGCAGTCATGAACTAGTCAATGACAATCAAGCAAGCTCTTCGCAGCCCTCTCACACTGCTGCTGTCACGAATTCAACCCAGAGCACAGTCGATATCACCAAGAAGTTACAAGTGCTTCTCACTGCCTATCCGAGCAGTGTGAAGCGCATCACTGCTGACAGCCTATACTTCTTCAATGGCAAGTCGATGTCCGTTGGTGTACGGCACGATGTGTCGGACCATGAGTATCTCATGGATCACGCGTCTCTAGTCGATCAAATGAGCGAGATGTATTCACCCGGAAAAGCAACTCACCTCCCGCTTCCAAACGAAGATCCAGGCCGTGTACGATGTGAAGAGTTCTTTCAGAAAATGTATGGGGCAAGCGAGGCTGAAGTTAGAACACGGTGTACAAGTGTCAAATGGGTAGATGGAACTTCGCTCCCCATTAGTACCGTAAATCATGTCGACCGACATGTCAAGTCGGTCGTGGAGGAGTTAAAGAACTTAAGTGTTCAAGACCATGCATTTCTTCGCTCACCTGGAGGCAGTTTCAAGTGGCGCGCTATTGCCGGCACGAAGCGTCGTTCAGCCCATTCCTACGCTATTGCCATCGACATAAACGTTGCACATTCTCATTATTGGAGAAACCATGCCAGCAGCGAGCAACAAAGCGTGGTCTACCGAAACCGCATCCCGCAATCAATAATAGACATCTTTGAAAAGCATGGCTTCATTTGGGGTGGTAAATGGTATCACTTCGATACCATGCACTTCGAATACAGACCGGAGTTGTGCGAGCCACACTGCTCTTGCAGAGTAAAGGACTAAGATGTCTATCAGGCCACATGTACAAGCACTTGATTTCCCTTCTTCAATTTGCACATTGAGCCAGAGTATCAGGATGGGGTCGTAGCTCAAAGGTCTAATGCCATTCTGAGGCCCTTTGGCCCATTGAAAATGCGGGCTTGATCTTTAGACACAAAAGAAAACCCGGATCATGCATTCATGTCCGGGTTTTGTTTTACTCTAGTGTTGATACTCTACACGCGATCGTAAGAGCCGGATTGATAATCCAGTGACTCGTGCAGATAAGGGTCGTTGTATGCAACTGCCGGATACTTCTTAAAGTTCATCGCAGCGACAAAGAGGAACACACCACCCATGAGGAACACGCCGCTTACTCCGGCACCCAGAAGCATTGGTGAGAACTTTGTAGCATCTCCTACACCACCGAAGACTGGAAGGATGACCCAGCACAAATCGATGAAGTGAGCGAACAAGATCAAGAAAGCTCCCATGAAAATCATCTTAGGATTACGCTTTACGTCTTGACGCAAGAGGAACAAGAATGGAGCGAAGAAGTGGATGAACAATGATGACCAACCAAATACTTCCCAACCACCCTGCAGGCGCTTAGCATAGTAGAATGTCTCTTCAGGCATGTTACCATACCAAATGATGTAGTATTGCGAGAATGCTACATAGGTCCAGAAGATCGTGAAGGCGAACATCAACTTACCCAAGTCGTGATAGTGCTCACGTGACACAACGCCTTTGAGGTAGCCGTCTTTATTCAGCAAGTGCGAAAAGATCAACATGATACTTGCAGTTGAAACGAAGTTGCCGGCAAAGTAATACACACCAAAAATGGTGCTGAACCATTCCGGCTCAAGCGACATCATCAGATCAAATGCGATAAAGGTAATGGTCAAGGCATATATAATCACAAACGGAGCAGCGCGCTTCCAATTCTTGCGAGATGGGGCGTCGTCATTTGTAGTGTCCTGCTTCAAAGAATTACCGACAATAAAGCTATGCATATAATACCACATCAAAGCATACACCGCTAAGCGAATGTAGAAGAAGTTGTGATTGAGATAGAATCCTTTGAAGGAGTGTTCCATCATGTGGCCGAGATGACCGGTTGGATTCCACCATGCATAGATAGAAGGCGCTAAGAAGAATATCGGAATCAGAAATAGCGGAACGCCAAATCTGACATTGAATGACAAAATTTCTGCAATACGGCGAATTGCTGATGCCCAGCCTGCATTCACCAAGTATGTGAGGGCTGAGAAGAACAGCAGGGTTACGCTGATACCGGTTACATACATAAAACCAAGTACGTAGCCGGCGTAGAAATTACTAATACCACTTGCTGCCGCCGCACCGAGACCAATAGCTCCGATAGCGAAAAGCGCGATGCCAAGCGTTTGAAGCTTCTTGACAAAGGGTGTGTCTTTAAGATTATAGGTATTCATAATTATTTCCCGCCTGCTTGTGGTGTTGAACTACTATCTCCACTATTGACAGCCATTGGTTGTTGTGATGCTGCCTTGGCTTGCAATTCACGAACGAAGTGAACAATAGCCCAACGATCAACCTCAGAGATACGATCGCCATAGGCAGGCATGATGTTCTGGCCTACGCTGATGATGTGGAAGATCTTCGCATCACTGTATCCTCTCGCGACTTCGCGAGTAAGATTCATGGTTTCGGTTGCACCGAATTCCGGTGTGCGCTTGTGCACCAATCCATCACCGGTACCACCGAAGTTGTGGCATGGAGAACAGAAGGTGTAGAATCTGTTTTGTCCACGAGCGAGAACAAACTCTGATTTTGGCAGAGGATTTCCGCTTGCAAACATTGCTTCTGCTTTGTCAACATCGCTCATAGCAAATGGGTAGCTATGACCGTCGCGAGGAAGAGTATTTGCTACCGGTTCCCTGTTCGACTTACGATCAACAAAGTAGCTTGAGCCGGTTTGCGGCTTCACTTTGAATTGATCGTCCATATCCGCGAGCATCATAATCGGCGGCTGTTCGCTGTACCAGGGAATGTACCCTGCTAGCACCAGGCCAACGAAAATGGCGAGTGCGGCTCCGAGGACGATCCAGAACACTGACAACTTCATGTGATTTAGGTAGAGTGTTAAAATTCTTCGTGATTGTACTGCATGCTAAGTATTAGTGTACTTCGTCGCCTTCGTACACAACGCGAACGTCTTGAGCACCAAGAGACTTCATGAAATTCACAACTGACTCTTCGTGAAAACGATCGTCTTTGGCATAAATACCGAGCACAAACTCATCGTCGGTTGCCTTGCGAAATCCTGCATCGTGCTGGAATGCGTGCCACCATGTCGGGATACGACAAAGAGCAAACAAACCAACAACGGTTGAGATAGCGCAGAGCAAGACGGTCAATTCAAAATCAATAGGAACCGAAAATTGGAAAGCAAACAATTGCTTGCCACCAATGTTCAACTTATAATCAACTCCGCCTGTCCAGCTCTGCAAACCGATAGCTGTTGCAAGTCCTGCAATACCACCTGTAAACGAGATGTAAGGGAGAATCGTACGCTTAATACCCATAGCACGATCTAGACCGTGAAGTGGATATGGTGTAAAGCAATCGAAGTCTCTGAATCCGGCTTGATTTGTCTTCGTAGCCGCATTCATGATTGCATTAGGATCTTTGAAATTTCCAAGTACGCCAGCTGTCTTCATCTTAGTGTCCTCCTCCAAATGTATGCTCGGTCTTCGCTGCTGCATGCTCAGTACCATGGTCGTGGTCATGACCGTGATGCGGTTGAGCATCCGGCATGATTGCCTTAACCTCACCGATTGCAATAACCGGGATGAACTTTGAGAACAGCAAGAAGAGCGTCAAAAAGATTCCAAATGTTCCGGCGAAAATTGATACTTCCACCCATGTTGGTGAGTAGTAACCCCAGCTTGCCGGCAAGAAGTCGTGGTGCAACGATGTTGAGATAATCGTAAAGCGCTCGAACCACATACCAATGTTCACAAAGATTGAAATCACAAACATCAGAGGGATATTGCGACGGGCTTTGGAGAACCAAAAGACTTGTGGTGAGATAACGTTACAGAGCACCATGGTCCAGTATGACCAAGCGTAATCCCCCGTTGCACGATTCACGAATACAAATCCTTCATACGGATTACCGGAGTACTGCGCGATAAAGAATTCCATCGCGTAGGCATAACCAACCATCATACCGGTAGCAAGGATAATCTTGTTCATGTTATCCAAGTGCTTCATGGTAATGTATTCCTTGAGATCAAGAATCTCACGGAGAATTACCAGCAGCGTTACCACCATCGCAAAGCCTGAGAAAATAGCTCCTGCAACGAAGTACGGAGGGAAGATTGTCGTGTGCCAACCCGGAAGAATACCTGCAGCAAAGTCCAAAGAGACCACCGAGTGTACCGAGAGTACAAGAGGTGTCGACAGACCTGCAAGGATCATATATGCCATTTCATAGTGGTGCCAGCGACGCATTGAGCCGTCCCAGCCCAAGGAAAAGATGCCGTAGATTTTACGCGCGAAATCTGACTTCACAAAATCACGTACCGTTGCCAAGTCAGGAACCATACCGATAAACCAGAACATCGCAGAAACCGCGAAGTATGTGTTTACCGCAAATACGTCCCATTCAAGCGGCGATCGAAAATTCGTCCAAATCTGCATCTGATTACCCGGCGTCGGAATCAACCAGGTGAAGAGCCACTGACGTCCCGTGTGCGACAACACCATCGTCGTCGCATTTATCACGGCGAAAATTGTCATAGCTTCAGCAGAACGATTAATACCCGTACGCCATTTCTGACGGAAGAGAAAAAGAATGGCCGAGATCAGTGTGCCTGCGTGCCCGATACCGATCCAGAACACGAAGTTGGTAATATCCCAACCCCAACCAATAGGATTGTTCAAACCCCAAACACCGATACCATTAAACATGGTGTACAGAATACATCCCAGTCCCCATGCCATCAGCGACGCGCTGCATCCAACGGCAAGAAGAAACTTCATGTTTGGTTTGGCCTCAGTAATACCGGCAATCTTTCTGGTGATGTCACCAAGAGAAGGATTCCCGAGAACCAGAGGTTCCCGTTCAACTCGTAAAGCCTGCGTTTGCATAGTATTCATGATTCAATGATTTTTTAATTCTCGTTGTCAATCAGGCTGCCGCTTCACCCTTTTTGTTACGAACTTTTGCCAAGTAGGTAACTGAAGGACGAACATTCAACTCCTCAAGAACTTTGAATGAACGTTGGTTTTGATTCATCGTCGATACCACGCTCTTGGGATCGTTTGTGTTTCCAAAGTAGATAGCTGATGCCGGACATGCTTCCTGACACGCTGTAACCAAATCTCCGTCCGGTACGCGTGAGAAGCCCTTGTCTTTGGCATGATACTTCGCTTCGTTGATTCTCTGTACACAGAACGTACACTTCTCCATAACCCCACGTACGCGAATCGTAACGTCAGGATTGAAGACATATTCCATTGGTGACTTGTTGCCGGTGAGACGCTCACGGTAGTCAAGGAAGTTGAAGCGACGGACCTTATACGGGCAGTTGTTGAGGCAGTAACGTGTACCAACACAGCGGTTGTAGGTCATTTCATTGAGACCTTCCGGTGAGTGGGTTGTTGCAGCAACCGGACAAACGTTTTCGCACGGAGCGTTTTCGCAGTGCTGACAAATCATCGGCTCAACAACGCTTTCCGGATTTTCAGGATCGCCCTTGTAGTACAAGTCCAATCTGATCCAGTGCATTTCACGTCCGCGAATTACCTGCTCTTTACCAACTGTGGCAATGTTGTTCTCGCTCTGACATGCAACAACACAAGCATTGCAACCTGTGCATGCTGATGTGTCGATAACCATGCCCCAGCGGTGTCCTTTGTACTCATAACCCGAGAGTAGAGTCAAAGGCTTGATGAACTTGTCGCCTTCTTTGTGCTCTCCGTTCATCTCTTCGAGCTTATTGATCACAACGCCCTTGCGAACGTCTTCCAGAGTCATGTCACGTACAATATCACGTTCCTTGCTCTCTGGTGCCTTTGGATCCCACTCAGTGCCTTTGCTGTGTTGAGCGTGGAAATATCCTTGTGTACGAGCAACAACATTCTTCTTACCCGTGTCTTTAACGCTTACTGCACAGTAGCCAATCGATGTTCCCTGCTTGAGCATACGATATGCATTAGCTCCATAGCCCTTGGCAACATTGCCAACGCCACGTCCGTAGCCAACCGCAGTAACAATCAAGTCATCAACCATACCTGGTTGAATGAGTACTGGCAAATCGATTTCAGCGCGATCACCATTGTTCAGGTTAACGACTCTATCAGCCGGAACATTAAGCTTTGCAGCTGTGTTCTTGCTCATCATCGCAACGTTTTCCCAGGTGTGCTTGGTGATGGGATCCGGACATTCAATCATCCAACTATTGTTGGTAAATGTTCCGTCGTACACTGTGTATCCCGGCACTGTCATGAGTACGATTCCATCAAGCTTCGGTGCGGACGCCAACGAAGCGATTGCTGAAACATTGGCGCTAAGGGCCGATGAGTTAGCAGCACCAGCCGCGGCAACTACTGCCCCTGAACGCAGTGCTGATTCCCAGCCTGCATCATCGTGCACAACATTCATCCAGCGTGTCTTTACGTAATCGTAGTAGCTCGGAGCAGCAGCAAAGCTTGTTGCATCGAGAGCCTTGGCGAGCATAAGCAAGGTGTCGCCTACCGACATAGAACCTTCGTTGAGTGGGGCGATCAAAGGCTGTTGCAGCGACAATGTACCGTCAAAGCTAACTGCATCACCCCATGACTCATATTGATGAGCCAATGGAAGATTGATACTGCAGAATGCTGCGGTTTCATCGTCATACATGCTTACTGAGAAGAGTGACGGAACAGCGCCAATCAGACTGCGTAAGTCTGCATCGCCGGTGTACATCACGTTAGCGTCGCAGCTCAAGACAACTGATACATTTCCGGAGCGAACGTCATTTCGTAATTGTTCAATTCCACTTCCCTTTGCATGACTGTTCGGCAAGGTTGCGCTAAACACTGCGTTGGGTCCAACCGAACCGAGCATGCTGTTAATAGCCATGCCCAGAGCATTTGCCTTTGCAGACAAGTGAGCGCCAACTACAACGGCGCCACGTGCACCGGCTTCAATCAATTCAGCTGCACATTTCTTTGCTTCTTCTGCCTTGACTTCCGCAACACCTGACATTCCGGCTGCGCCCTTCTTGGAAGCAACTGCATTGTAGACAGCGGCGAGAAAACCTTCAAATTCATTAGCGTTCAATTTGATACGCTCATCGGCATTCATACCGGTTAGCGAGAAGTTTCCTTCAGCAGCAACGAGCTTGATCATCTCCGGATGATCTTTGCTTGGCTTACGACCTGCTGCAAACATTCTTGTGTGATAATGAGCGTTTTTGTCTGTTCCAAGAAAATCAGCATCTACGCTGAGGATGAATGATGCCTTCGAAAAGTCCGGTACGAACTCAGCATCAATTCCAAAGAGTGCTTTATTGGCAACAGCAGCGCCGTCAGTGACGATAGAAGGCACGGTCACAAAACGAATATCCGGATGAGCAGCTTCGATCTCTTTACACAAGGCATCGAGTGATGGTGAGCAATGCTCCTCCATCAAGATTCTTGTTTGCTTTCCGGCAGTCTTCGCAGCGGTCATTGCCTGAGCCATTTGATTGATGGCATTCTGCGGAGTTGAGAAACCACCGGTCTTTGGCTTTTCTGCTACACGACCTGTAACCGCCAGACGCATACGATCAGGATCGTAGAGGTTCATCAAGGTTGATTGAACATACACACTGGTCTTGCCTGCTGCGATCGGATGCTGATCGTTTCCGTCAACTTTGACCGGACGTCCTTCACGTACCTTCACGACCAAGCTGTGTGCAGCATTCTTATGCATGTACACAGTTGCGTAGTGATTCGGCAAACCCGGAATGATGTATTCAGGACTCTTTACCGAAGGAACCAACTTGTGGTCCGGACGACGACACGCAGCTGCAGTTACAGCCATGGAGGCTGAAAGCAGTGCCATGAAGGAACGACGACTAATGGGATTTTCAAAAGTCGGCATCGTGTCATAGCCTTCGCGGAATTCTCCAGTTGAATCCGGATCTGCTGATCCAGCCAAATCTGGATTTTTCCAGTATTGCATATTCGATTGTTCGTGCTCTAGCATGATATACTCGCTGTGTTGTTTTCGTTCGTAATTGTTGTAATCAACCGACTGCTACGGACTGATAAGGGATGACTGAAGCTTGAAGAGTTCACACCGTCAATTAGTGGTGGCACGCGCTACAATTTTCAGGACCATACCCCGGAACTTTCGGGTGCGGAATACCGGCAACTTCTTGCTTTGGTACTTCTGTTTCAAATTGACCGAACTGCGGATTTGTAATTGCCTTTGAACGCTCAGCAACACCCTTCATCATGTCAGGGTTGATAGATGTATAGAGCTTTTCTTTTGTTGTGTAATCAACACGTGCACCGGTAAAAATGCCGGAGATCATGCGAGCCGGAACAACATTCTGCTCAGGATTGCGGTGACAATCAAGACACCATCCCATTGACAGAGCTTTGTTCTGTGATACCACGCCCTGCTCTTCAATCTTTTCGTGGCAGGATTGACAGTCAATCTGATTGCGGATGTGACGACTGTGGTCGAAAAACGCATAGTCAGGCAACTTGTGCACGCGCACCCACTCAATCGGCTGACCACTTTCCCAACTGTCGCGAACCATTTTCAGCCTCGGACTATCTGCCTTCACAACTTGGTGACAGCCCATACAAGTGCTGGTGTTCGGAATTGGTGAGTGTGCAGATTGCTCAACTGCAGTGTGACAATACTGACAATGCATAGCCAGCGTGTCGACGTGCAGCTTGTGGGAAAATGGGATCGGTTGTTGAGGACGATAACCGCGATCTGTTACGCGGTTTTGCATTCCAAAAAATCCAATCGTTACCAACACAAAAAGTCCAAGACCACCACCGATGATCCCCTTCTTGATATTGATATCTGTTGATCTGTTAAACATAGATAGACCCGTTTAATGATTTTCAATCGTAAAACCTGCAGCGCGCAATCTCATTGCTCGCTTAATCTTCCAACTCAAAAACGCCGTTCCGCCGAACAGCATCGTAAAAAACATTCCAAGGAAAAACACAACACTGTAAGAATAACTCTCCCCAATTGCTGCGTCTTTTGATCCAGCTTCGTATGCTTCTTTGCAGCTAGGACAAGCCCAAACCGCAACACTTGCAAGAAGCACGAGCACAATAGTGCTCAATATGTATCGTCGTGTCATCATACAACTCCAGACGGATACCAGACATATAACATCAAATACACAAGCACTCCACTGAGAGTCACATACAGCCAAATCGGCAATGTGATCTTCGCAATACGACGGTGCTTAGCAAACTCACCTCTCCACGATCTCGCAATTGTCCATAATGCCAGTGGCAGAATGATTGCCGCTAAAACAATGTGCGAAATCAATATTCCAAAGTACAGGAGTCGAACTGTTCCTTCTGCCCCTATGTGAACCGGCTCTTGTTGCTGTGAGTGATACACGACATACGAAACAAGAAAAACCGAACTCAGCAATAAAGTACTCAACATGAGTGCCCGGTGGAGCTGAATTCGCTTTGAGCGAATCGCAACATAGGCTGATATCAACAGAACAAAACAGGTCCCATTAATAAACGCGTGCAGCTTCGGCGCATAACTCACGTCAAATCTCCCCAGTGCCAAGGCACCGGGAAACAGCACCATGAATGCAACGAGTGCACACACAGTAGCGGAAATCGCAGTTATCACAACTTTTAATCGTGACTCCGAGAGCTCACGAAAAACATCTGATGCCATAATGTCAATGAACCAATACGATTATTCTCTCAAAACATCCAGAATATCCTTACGCATCTGCTCCACTTTCGAACTATCCATAGAGTCGTAGTAACCACGAATCATGTTGGCTTTGTCCACTAAAGCGTATCGCGGACTATGCGCGGAAGGTTCAACAGGATCGGTCAACATAAAACCTTTCAGGCTCAACTTTCGAACGCTGTCAATTGGCATGGTGACAAAAGTCCAACGATCACCTTGCGCCGCATAATGCTCAGCATATTGTCGTAACACCTCAGGAGTATCTGTCGTCGGATCAACACTGATAGAAACGAAATGAACCGATTTCAAATCAGCAAGTGATTGCAACTGTTGAAGGTTTGCATTCATCACCGGACAAACTCCTTGACACGAAGTGAACATGAACGAAGCCAACCATACTTTGCCTTTCAGTGAATTACTTGAAAAGTCCTTCGAGTATGCGTCCGTACCATGAACCAGCGGTGCCTCCTTTATAGTCGGCAACGATGAATGATAGGATTGTGACCCCTTCGCCTGTCCATCGCGCTCATCGGTGCACGAGCTAAGCGTAAGAATAAGAAGACAAAGAACAAGAATTCTAGAGTTGCTCCTTAGCGAAGCTCCTCTCCACACAAAACAGGAATGATGCTCAATATCCATTAAAACGGATGATGGAAATCTTCAAGATTCGTCAAAGCAAAAACCATAACGATAAAGAGAAACACAGGTACTAAAATGAATGCTCTCAAGTACTTGTTGTCGAACTTCAAGTGCATGAAGATGTACATCACCATCAGAACTTTTACCGTTGCGATAAGCAAACCAATACCGAGGTTGACCATCACGCCCATTTGTCCCCAACTAACAGGAAAATGGATCTGTGCAGCACCAACGGTCAAAGCAGTAAATGCAAGAAGACCACCGAAGACTTTATAGTACGCCGGTAAAACATCTCCGTGTGAATCATGATTGTCGTGTGACATGAACTCTCTCCGTACAAATGGTTAATGCAAAGTCGGGAACAACAAATACAAAGCCGGGAACAAGAAAATCCAAACCAAATCCACAAAGTGCCAGTACAATCCAAGTACTTCAACACGATAGGCTTTGGTGTATCCTTTCTTGGTAAACGAACGAATAAACATCCACATCATCGGAATAATTCCACCGATAACGTGCAGTCCGTGAAATCCCGTCATCATGAAATAAAAGGCAAAGAAAATGCTCTTGCTTGGATAAATGTGGTGCTCAAACTTTGCTGAATATTCGAAGAACTTGACCACCAAGAAGCCAAAAGCACACAAGAGGGTTATTCCAAGGAAGACCTGGAACATTCCCTTATTCTTACGCTCCAAGTGATAGATCGAAAGAGCCATCGTTAGAGAGCTGCTGATAAGGAATACCGTATTCAACGTTGCCAAAGGCACATTCAAATAGGTCGTCGAATCATGCGTAAACGCTTCGATGTTGGAGTTACGCAACACGATAAACGCACCGAAGAAACCTGAGAAGAACATGATTTCGGACGCGAGGAAAATCCACATCACCAGTTTTCCGTGGTTGATGCCGCTGACCGGCTCGTGTCGTAAATCTAAAGCTACAGACATTCTACACCTCGTAAATCAAATTTTATCGACGAACATGAATAGAAAAACGCCCATGAGAAATGCATAGGAGCTCAACAACATCTTTCGTGCATTTGCAACAGTGCTGTCACGAACTACACGAACTGCTGACACAATAAACAAGACCGACAATGCCGAACAGCCAATCGCATAAAGCGATCCGGCAATTCCAAACATCCATAATGCCAATGCGACCGGAAACAACACTAACGCATACATGAGAGCATGAGCTGCCTCTGTTTTGTTCGCATTGAAACTCTTTCCTAAAAGAACAAAGCCACCACCCTCGTAGTCCTGACGATACATGATACTCAGTGCTAGAAAATGAGGCATCTGCCACAAAACCATAATTGTAAAGAGTACCCAGCCCCCTACACCAAGTGATCCGGCCCCGGCAGTCCATCCACCCATCGCCGGCAAAGCTCCCGGAATGGCGCCGATAAACATTGCCATCCATGTCTTTTTCTTCATTGGCGTATAGAGCACTGTATAAACCACATAGGTCAATGCTGCCAGTACACATGTCAAAGAATCAATGCTTGCGAGAAGCATTAAACCGGCTACCGAGCATATGGTCGAAAACACCATCGCTGATGCCGGGCTTATCACTCCACTCGGAATCGGACGCGTGCGAGTGCGCTTCATGTGCGCATCATCGTCACGTTCCAAATACTGGTTCATTGAACAAGCACCTGCACTTATCAATGCTGTACCGATGAGCATCATTGCAAAGCGCAACAGATGTGGTACAGAACTGAAATATGCGGTTGAAGGAACGGCTAAGTAATAACCGGCAGCCGCCGTCAGGACAACCATCTGGGTGATACCCGGCTTCGACAACTCATAGTACGCCTTTAAGCGCACACTCCACGTGAGTGAAGTGTACTCTTCAGGTTGTACCTGATCAATTGTCTCTATAGCTGATACGTCCAAAACGGTTGTTATTAAGCTGTGGTGAAATACTCGAACTAGTGAACCATTGCGTGCTTCGGTTCTGCCACTTCAGACTCTTCTGGTGGAATCCACTGTGGATAGTAGTCAGATTCACGACCTTCTTGTGAGTATTCGTAAGGACCACGATACACTGTAATGTCTGTATCGAAGTTGCCGTGTCCTGGATGTGGCGGTGCTGCCCACTCAAGTGTGTTAGCACGCCAAGGATTGCGAGGCGCCTTTTGTCCGTACTTCAAACTCCAGAAGATATTTGCCAGAAGGAAGAACTGTGAGAAACCAAGTCCGATAGCTGACCATGTAATAAATGCGTTCATCGGCTGGAATGGCTTGAGGAAGTCATACACGGTTGGATCCGCGATACGACGCATGTGTCCACCAAGACCGATCATGTGCATCGGGAAGAAGGTCAGGTTGAAGAACAAGAATGACCAGAAGAAGTGCTTACGTCCCCATGACTCATTCAACATCTTACCATAGAGTTTCGGGAACCAGTAGTAGATAGCTCCAAATACACCGAACATCGAAGCACCGAACAACACGTAGTGGAAGTGAGCAACAATGAAATATGTATCGTGGATGTAAATATCTACAGCTGCAGAAGCCATGAAAATTCCGCTCAATCCACCAATGATGAACATTGACACGAATGCCAATGCACAGAGCATCGCGGAGCTAAAGCGAATGCTTCCTCCCCATAAGGTACCCAGCCAGTTAAACACTTTGATAGCCGAAGGAACAGCAATTACAATTGTTGACAATACGAAGGTGGTACCTAGCAATGGACTCATACCGGATTGGAACATGTGGTGTCCCCAAACGATGAAGCCCAAGAAACCAATACCCATGATGGCAAAAACCATCGCCTTGTAACCGAAGATTGGTCGACGTGAAAATGTTGAAATGATATCAGAAACTGCACCCATTGAAGGCACAATCATGATATATACAGCGGGGTGAGAATAGAACCAGAAAAGGTGTTGAAACAACAGGGGTTGTCCACCACCAGCCCAGATGCTGGAACCATCAAGCGCTGAACTTGCCAGCAAGTGCTGAGGAATGAAGAAGCTGGTATGAAGACAATTATCAAAGAACAACATAACCAGGGACGCGGCTAGTACCGGCGTGCCCAAGGTGATGAGAATTGCAGTGATAAAAAGAGCCCAAATCGTCATTGGCATGCGGAACAGCGTCATGCCCTTAGCTCGTTTGTTAAGGATTGTCGTGATATAGTTGATACCGCCCATAATCGACGAGAAGCCCACGAGAAACAGACCCGCTATCCATAGTGTCTGCCCTAAGCCTGATATCGCCGACAGTGGCGGATATACCGTCCAGCCTCCTGCTGCCATACCAGATTCTAAACCAAAACCAGCCATGAGCAACATCGCTGCAGGAATGTTCAACCAAAAAGAAAACATATTGAGCGTTGGTAGAGCCATATCGTCTGTACCAATCATGAGCGGAATCGCAAAGTTTCCAATGAAACCATTCACCATTGGAATGATCACAAGGAACAACATGATTGCGCCGTGCATGGTTAGCAACTGCGTATAAAAGCCAGGCTGAATTACACCATCAGATGCCCAAGTGTCCGGCAACAAGCTTCCGATGATCGGTACTGCTTGATCCGGATAAGCAATTTTCCAGCGAACCAATAACGCAGCCAATCCACCTACCATGAGGAAGAATAAGGTCGTTACCATGAATTGCTTTGCAATTGTCTTATGGTCACTTGAAAAAATATACTTGCGGATAAATGAGAGTTCGTGATGCGAATGACCGTGATCGGACGCGTGTCCGTTCAGGTGCTGATCGCTCTCGCTTATGGCTGTACTTGCCGTACTCATTGAAACCTCGTTATTCGTTAATTGCTTCTATTCCTATTGCTTCGTTCTATTTACTGTACTGCTTAGCTCTTGTCCTTGACCTGTCCTTCGTTACAATCAGGCGTTTAGTAGGACGAGCTCTCGATTTTTTCTTTAGTGATGCTCCCCGTGTCCTTCACCTTCAGCCTTCGGAGCTGGCTCTTCAGCAGGTGCCGGGTTTGCTGCTTCAGCGGCCATTTGAAGTGTTTTCTTTTGGATCTCAGCATCATACCACTTGTTGTATTCGTCTTGTGAGTTCATCTTGAGGACGCCACGCATGTTATAGTGGCTCGGTCCGCAGAGCTCAGCACATGCTATTTCATATGTACCGGCTTTGGTGCCGTTGAACCACACCTTCATCCAGCTACCCGGCAAAGCATCTTGCTTTACGCGGAAGTTTGGAAGGAAGAAGGAGTGAATAACGTCGATTGATGAGAGGTGAACTAAGATGTTCTTGTTTACCGGAAGGTGAATCTCATTTTCCATGACGATGTCGTCCTTGCCATGTGGATCCGCAGGATCAAGACCAAATGGATTCTTCAATGTGCGGAAGGCTTGGGATTGCTTTCCAAGGACTCCGTCTGCACCGGCATAGCGGAACATCCAATTGAATTGCTTTCCAAGAACTTCGATTTCAACGTCCGGTTTTGGGATGCGATTCTCGTTCTTTGTTGTCTCCCAAGCGTTATCTGTGTAGATACCAAGACCTGCAAACAAGAAGGTCGGAAGAATGGTCCACGTGAATTCCAACATGTTGTTTCCGTGACTTCCACTTGCCTTTACACCAGGACGGCGACGATAACGAATGAGACAGTATATCATGAGACCGTAGGTAAGGAAGAAGATTGCAACGGTGATATACCAAATCACAGCAAACAATCTGTCGAGCTCCATACCGAAGGTGCTGACGTTTTCAGGGAAGTAGTGCAGGAAGTTGAAGAGTTCTAGCATTGAATTTTAAATCGTTTGTTCCTGATTCTTGTTTCTCTTTTCAGCGGACAACTCAGTCTTCACGCGCACAACAGAGTCTCTGCAGTCTCTCTTGCATCGCGTTAACTTCGATCTACAAAGGCTTTTCTAAATCTGGTTCGTTCATCGGTCCGCTGCGCAGTGCTGTCTTCTCGCGCACGTCCTTTACCATATCGGGTGTTACCTCAGATGCTTTATTTCCAAAGCTGGAACGTACGTATGTCAATATCTGAGCGATCTGCTCGTCATTGAATACAGACTTCCAAGATTGCATCTGACCATTGTATTTGGTTCCATTGCGTTCGATCTGTCCCGCAAAACCATGTAATACAATTTGAATCGGCTTGGTCGCGTCATCGTTCTGTGCCATCGCTGAACCTGCCAGCGGCGGAATTGACCCCGGTAAACCCTTACCGGTTGCTTGGTGACACGCAGCGCAATTCTTGCGAAATAGCGCAGCCCCAGGAACTTCAGCCGTAGCGCCAGCTCCCTGCTTTGCAGGCGTAGGATCAACCCAGACAGGATCATCGCCCTGCTTGGTCAAAAAGCCTTGAATATTGCAAGATGTCAATGTGAGTAATGCCGCTACTCCTGCTGCAAGGAATAGCACGCGGAAGGAATCTTCGTTTTTCCCCATCGTGTGACTAAGAGTGTAGTAAAGACCGTTCGATGTTCAAATTACGCTGTGGATAAGCTCTAGCAAAAAGAAAATCCGAATTTGTTGAAAAGAATTTCTGCGTGAAGTGCAGTTCATCTTGGCGAGCTCGTGTAGTACGAAAATTCTGAGGTATTAGCTGTTAGCACAAGTAATTCTTGGGCTCGTTTGCGCGTGGAAGAAAGGTGTGTTAGCGTTGCTAAGTCAACGTGAAATTGTTGGTGCATATTGAAAATGAAAAGCAACTCATCAAAGACTGCTTCATACGTCTTCTCTCAGACTATCCCCTCTTAGATTAGCACGCCGAAATGAATGCAGCGCGATATCTCAATAGCATCGCATCACGCGATACTGATTCGACTGTTTCGATAAGTAACTGAATATTGGAAAGTTAAGACAATAGTATTGTTTGTCCCTCACTTGCTGAATGTCACTCAGTACAGCGCTGCAACATACCATTGTTACAAACCCACATTGCACGACCACGAACCGGACGGCCATCAAAGGGACTGTTGTGCGACCGAGACTTAAACTGTGACACTTGGATAGTCCACTCGAAGTCCGGATCAATGATGCTCAGATTGGCGCGTGCACCAACCTTCATTTCGGGTTGAGGAAGGTTAAGGATTCTTCGGGGTGCGACGGCGAGTTTGTCAATGACAGATAGTAAACTGAGGGCTTTGGTGTGATATAGGGCAGTGAGACTAAGCGACAAGCTCGTCTCCAATCCAACGATACCATTTGGTGCTTTGTCAAACTCCACGGACTTCTCCATTGCGGCGTGAGGAGCATGGTCAGTTGCAATAACATCGATGATACCATCACTCAATGCTTGCAGTATTGCCTCAACATCCTTCTGTGTGCGCAAGGGTGGGTTCATTTTGGCGTTGGTATTGTAACCGCGTACAGCTTCGTCCGTGAGAATAAAGTGGTGCGGTGCTACCTCACAACTAACGCGTTGTCCGCGAGTCCGTGCCTCACGCATCAGTCGTACCGTTCCGGCAGAACTGATATGTGCCGCATGATAGCGTCGATTACCACAATACTCCGCCAAAAGTATATCACGCGCTACTATAATGTCTTCTGCAACACTTGGATATCCTTTAAGACCAAGCTCAGCCGATACCCTTCCTTCGTGCATCGCGAAATCTTTGGTCATGCTGTGCTCTTCACAATGCTGCGTAAGAAGAGCATCGATTGATGAGCCATAGTCAAATGCTCTGCGCATGACTTCTGCTGATTCGACGCAGCCGCCGTCATCGGAAAACATAACCGCACCGGCTTGTGCCAAGGCGTGAATAGCGCTAAGGTCCGAACCAACACGACCCTTCGTGATACTTGCACAACAATGAACATCAACAATGTTACCCGCACTCTTTTGCTTGATGTATTCAATAGTCTCCAAAGAGTCAATAGCAGGTTCGGTATTGGGCATACAGACCACGCCTGTAAAACCGCCTGCAGCTGCTGCTTGGGTTCCCGTTGCGATACTTTCTTTGTGCAGTTGACCCGGCTCACGTAGGTGCACGTGCATGTCAAAGAGACCTGGACTAGCTACGAGTGCCGTCCCATCAATGACCTCCGTCTCTGCACTAATAGCCGGCATGCTTGCGTCGCATGAGCGAATCTCTCCATCAACCAACCACAGATTGATACGCTCGTCGCGATTATCCAATGGCCATACTAAACGAATATTGCGAAACAGTGTGTTCATGTGTTCTGTTCAAAGAAGGATTCTTCTGACGTAAGAATGCGACCTATAAAACTGCGACGATGCACTTGCGACGGACCATATTCCTTTAATGCAGTTCTGTGCGCAAGCGTTCCGTAGCCTTTGTGCTTGGCAAAACCATAGTTCGGGAATTGACTGTCAAGCTCAACCATCAATGCATCTCGTGTAACTTTTGCGATGATCGACGCAGCTGCAATCGAAACACTCAATACATCTCCGTCGATTACGGTTTTGAAAGGTATGGTTGAATGACGATATCGATTGCCATCGATCAGTGCGTAATCAACTTCCGGACCACAAGCAGTCAATGCCTGATCCATCGCCTCGAAGGTGGCTTGAAGAATGTTGATCTCGTCAATGCGAAGGTGATCGACAATTCCTACTCCCCAGTACTTTGACTGCGACTTGATAATCTCAACAAGTTCTTCTCGCTGCGAGGATCGAAGCAATTTCGAATCTCGTACCGCTTCGAGATTGGTTGCATCGCTTTTGAGTACAACAGCCGCCGCAACTACAGGACCAGCCAAAGCACCACGTCCCGCCTCATCAACTCCTGCAACACAGCTATATACCTTTGCTGCTTCTTCTTCAAACAAACGATGCGGAGCAATCGATGTTGAAGGAGTTCTCGACAATGAGGCAGCACGAGTCTTGGATGCAGACATTAGCGCTGTCCATCTCTCAGCTTAAGGAACTCATTTCTCAGATTGAAGTCGTTCATCAACTCCCCTCTCATTACCGAAGTAATCATATCTGCTCTGTCTTCATCGGCATGAACACCACGTGCGATCATGCAGTAGTGTTTGCAATGAATGACGACGCCAAGCGCTCGCGGCTGTAACATTTCCTGCAAGTAGTCGGCTATTTGTTCACCAAGCTCTTCTTGAATTTGGCCACGACGGGAGAACCAGTCGACAATTCGAGAGAGCTTTGAAATACCAATGATATGCTTATCAGGCAAGTAGCCAATCGTGCACTCACCGGAAATCGGTTGCCAATGGTGCGAACAGACCGACATGACTTTGATGCCCTTCGAAATGATGAGCTCATCAACTTGCTTTCTGTTCGGGAAGACCGTCACGCGAGGAGCACTTTGATAGCGACCGGCAAAAAGTTCGTTGACCCACATGCGTGCAACCCGACGTGGAGTCTGCGTCGAGTTTGAATCATTGCGATCAATTCGCATGATATCCATAATCTCTGCAACCTTCTCTTCCACTCGCGACAGCATTTCTGCCTGCTCATCACCGCTAATTGGTTGTGATGAATTCGCATCAAAGAGTGGGTAGCCAAGACTACTCTTGGTTGGGAATGCGCCGTTTGTGCCGTGACCGTTCTGCAATTCTAAATCGCTTGAATTCGTACTACTCATGACTGCGAACCTCCTCAACGCCTGCTGCCGAATAGCGCGGTATCGTCACCGGCTCGCCGAAATACTCGACAAAGTTGTTCTCGGACTCGTACAGCTTGATAGAATGAAGTTCGCCATCATGGATTCTAGTCTGCAGAATCTGCCAGAAACATAAAACGATGTTTTCAGCTGTCGGGATAATCCCCTGCAGAAAGTCAACGTCAAAGTTTAGATGCTTGTGGTCAACTTTATCGACGATGTGTTCGTCTATGATATCGCGAAGCTTTTTGAGATCGCTGACATAGCCGGTCTCGGGATCCGGTACACCACGCACTGTTACTTCCAGCGTGTAATTGTGACCATGACCCTTGGGATTGTTGCATTTATCAAAAATTTGCTCGTTTTTCTCGTCGCTAAACGTCGGATTGTATAATCGGTGTGCAGCGGAGAATTGAGCCCGGCGAGTAACATACATCATGGTAGCGCTTGATCAGTGAGAGTGACGTTTGGGATTCGTCCTCGTTACGACGACAAAATAGCTAATTTCGTTTTTACGCTTTGACGTGAAATTGTATATGTATAGAAGACCTTATAGGATTGTTTCTTTGATTTGCTTGATTGCGCTGCTCGTGCTTTCATCGAAGGCAAATGCCCTTGTCACGTTTAATCATGACTCAAGTGCCACAACCCCGGATCGAAAACCGGCACATGCTAATGGTAGTCTGGTCGCATATCGTTTGGAAAGTGATATTGACCTAACGGTCGATGCCGATCAAATCAATGGAAGTTGTAGAATTTCAATACTCAAGACGGATTCCATTCGCATGACTTTTCATGGTCCTTTCGGAATAGTTCTTGGCGAGTTATCTGCCTGCCCCAGTTCGATGGTCTACTTTGACGCTCTGAAAACGGAAGTGCTCGAAGGCGATCCGCAATCGCCGGCAATGGAACAGAGAATGCCGATACCATTGAGCTACAACGACATTATTCATTTGATGCGTTGTGAAGTGCCCTACGCCGATAGCACATACACTTTTCAAGAAAAGTTCTCAAGTGATACGGCTCGGATTTATTCATACGCGCAAGACGAACGATTTGTAGACTTTGCGAAGATTTCACCTGTCGATGGAAGTCTGTTGACCTATCAGCGAAAAGCACGCAACGGAGAAATCCTCATGAATATCAAATTCTCCGACTATCAAGTACGTAGTGGAGTCGTGTTTCCAAAGACAATCACTATGAGCTTTCCTCAACGTAACCTAACGGCTCGCTTCGTAGTTACTGATCTTGTGATTAATCCCAAGAATGAGCTGTACACATTTACGCTTCCCAAAGGCGTAAAACATACGAAGTTAGATTAACCGTTAACCAACGTGGCTCCAGAGTTTCACCAGTCGACATTCAAGTCTCGTCCACACTTGTGTCTTCCATCGCTTACGATGCTGGCACTTGTGCTGCTTGTCTTGGTTATAGATGGTACTGAGTTAAAAGCAAACTCCCCTTTGCAGATCGATTCTTCACGCACGGACTCTGCACGCATCATACACACAGCTTCGGAATTCTCTTCGAAAGACAGTCTTAAAAAAGGAAGTAGCGGCATCGACACAGTCGTCAGTTACTATGCTGCAGACTCTGCAGTGTTCCGCGTTCGCGATAAGACTCTGCGCTTGAGAGGTAATGCAAATACGAAATACAGAAGCCAAAAGATTGAGTCTGAAGTCATTGAAATTCACTTTGACTCGGGAGTCATGACTGCGAGCGCAGGGGCTGATTCGAACGGTAAACGTTTTGGCTTTCCAAAGTTTAGTGATGCGGGCAAAGAGTACGCAGGCGAGGTCATCAAGTATAATTTCAAGATGCAAGCAGGTACGGTTTCCTTGGGTGAAACGACCATCGACAACGCGTTCTTCTTCGGTTCGCGTATTCGTCGAAATTCTGACCAGAGTTTGTTTGTTGAGAATGGCTGCTACACGACATGCGATCATCCCCATCCCCACTTTTACTTTTCCTCACCGAAAATGAAAGTCATTCCGGGCGATAGGATTCTGCTCAATGACGTGTATTTGTACGTGCAGGATGTTCCTATTCTGTACTTGCCCATCGGACTCTTCTTCCCCACTAAATCCGGTCGCCAAAGCGGACTACTCATTCCACGACCATATGTCGATGCTAATCGCGGAGTCGCGTTTCAAAACCTAGGATATTATTTCGCCTTAAGCGACTACTATGACACTCAATTGACCTTTGACCTCTATTCCAAAGGAGGCATCCAGGTTAACAACGCGTGGAACTATAATCTGCGCTATGTCTTGGACGGGAATCTTAAGATGTCCTATGCTTATGTTCGACCCGATCCACGAACAGACTACACCAAGGAGTACAAGCTCAATTGGCAGCACAATCAGGTCTTTGACCCAACTACGAGATTCACGGCTAATATCAACTTTCAATCCAATGATTTCAACCGCAATACTCTGACAACTCTTGCTCAGCGTATTCAGCAGTTAGTGTATAGTTCTGCGGGGCTCACTCACACTTTTGACAACAACATGTCGTTGTCGCTTGGCTATACGCGCAATCAAGACATTCAAGTAAAGACCTACGATCAAACACCGTCAATCTCGCTGAACATACCGGCATTTTTTCCGCTGAAGACGCTCTTGCCAAACTCGTGGTTAGGTGACTTGAGTATCAACGCGACAACCAGTGCGGCGAAACAGTATTCTCATAGCATCACGAATCCAACACACGACACCACGTACTTCGACACGGCGCTTCAAAAACTCGTCACGAAGCAAGTTGTCGATACCGTGTATGTGGATCGAACTAAAGCAGCATGGCATTTTAATCCTTCTATCAGCTTGTCACCTAAGCTGGGTTTTGTGACATTGTCGCCAACCATAAGCTTCAGCGCGAATGCATACCCACGTCGAATCACAAGGTCATTTGACACAGCCACAAAACAGCCAATCGATGTGATTGAAAACGGAGCCTACTTTGAATACAGCAGCAGCATTGGCATCGGTGCATCAAGTACACTGTATGGCAGTCCACTGGCACTAGGGCGATTTGCAATTCGTCACACGGTTCGTCCTCAGATCAGTTTGAGTTACACTCCTGATTTCTCTCCCGAGAAGTACGGATTCTACTCGCGTTATCAACGTCCTGCGGATTCCGTCAATCGCATCGCTCAAAGCATCATCTATTCTCGCTATGAACTTGATGGTGGTGGTATTGCTTCGCAGTCGAAGTCCTTGGCTTTGAATTGGTCGCTAGACAACGCTTTTGACGCAAAGATCTTTGGTGATTCAGCCGATCGTAAAGTTGAATTGTTCAGACTCTTGGTTGGAAGCAGTTACAACTTCATCAAGGATTCCTTGAAGTCGAATGACATTAGCTGGACGCTGCGCACACCGGCAATTGGAAGTCTGAGTTTCAACACGAACTTCACGACGACCATGTATGACGAAGCGCCGATCCTGGACACGAATAATGTTGCAACCGGTTCATATAAACGTATAGACCAAACGCTCCTTTCAAAAGGCAAATTTCCGCTTCGACTGACGTCATTTCAGTTCTATTTGACCACAACTATTGGATCCGGATCGTTCAGTGCATCAGGGTCAAATCATGACTCGACCTCGATTGATACCACGCACCAAGGAGTTGGCGACCGTTTCCGTCGTCGATTGGATTATCAGGATGCTGATAACGATGAGTTCGGAGACAGCTCGCCAGGTTATACGCCTTTGAATTTTCCGTGGTCAGCTACTGTCAATCTGAACTACAGCTACAACAAGACCTTTGCCAGTCTGACCGCGGCTCAAAATCTGAGCATACAGACCTCGATGAACCTGAGCTTGACGAAGTCATGGTCATTAAGCGGCGGACTCAACTACGACCTGCTCAATCGCAATTTTGCCGCCCCAAGCATCAGTATTCACAAGGTAATTCACTGCTGGCAATTAGACATAACCTGGTATCCCACAGGAAGTTACAGAGGTTTTTACCTGAGCTTTAGCCCCACTTCTTCAGTGCTACATGATTTGAAAATTGAGAAGCGTAGCAGCACCTATATTCAGTAGGGACTTTGTTCTCGGCTCCCGGTGGTCGATAATATTCAAGTCTCAACGGCTATTAGCTCTTCCCCTTGCTAACTCAAGCCGTATAACCGCTATATTCGCATTCAAAGGGGTCACCTACAAGGATGTTACATGCCACGTACGCGCATTGTCATAATGCTATTGACGCTGTGGATCAGCTGTCAATTCGCACTTCACGCTCGACCAAATCAAGATCAGATTAACGGACAAAAGGAAACTGTTCGCGGTGGCCGTGCATTCTTAAGTTGGCAATTCGATGAAGCAGACTATGTCAATGTGGTTGGCGATACAACGCACTACCCAAGAGTCTTCCAGATCTTCGTCACTCCACAACAAACAACGACCTATACAGTTCGAGCACATCGTTCGAATGACTCATCGGAATTGACCTGGACCATTCGCGTCTACGAACCTGATCTTCCCAAAGTACCTCAACGCGGTGGTGATGTTCAAGGTTATTCACTTGCCCCACGAAGTAACAGTGAGAATTCTCCCTACTACGTTGGCTACCAGCAAAACGGAAGTCTGAATTCCATTGCAAACATGAAGATTCTGCAAGTAGAGTATCCTGATTCAACACATCACGTGCTTGCTTTGCGAACTGTATTTCTGGATCAGTACGGCAACCAACTCTCGATGCTCCCGGCAGATCAACTTGCATTGAGTTTGCGATCACAGTGTAACGCTTTGACGACCGAATATCAGCCAATCGTTCTTGAAGAAAAGTGGATACGCTCTGACATTCGCATGATGATGACAATTTGCATCGACCGCTCTTCAACTTCTGAAGACGTCGATGTTCCGGTTCGTAAAGCGGTCAGCGATTACCCCTTTTACATGGGCACAGGTGATAAGTTGAGCGTCATATCCTTTAACCAAGAGCCGCGCATTGTTTGCTCTCACATGACCAAGGATAAGCTGAATAATCTCGGTGAGCTGTTTGTCGGCGAAGCACAGGGTCTCAATGCAAGCATGCGCTGCACCTACACTGCCCTGCAACGTCTTGAGGCTCGCGAGAAAACACGAAACATTGTCGTTTTGATTTCTACCGGTGCAGACAATTCTTCTTTTATATATACAGCAGAAGACATTATTCAAAAAGCAAAGCTCCGTCAGACACGCGTCTTCACTATAGGCATCGGTGACTTAGTCGATTCCTACCCGCTCCGCTACATCGCATCGCAAACCGGCGGTCGTTATTATGCTCTGTCTAATGAAAAAGCACCTGAGATCACCAACATCCTTCGTGAGATTACATACAGCATTCACGGTGCCTATGTTTTGCAAATCCCGATGCAGTCGAATGTTCTTCGCGCATGCGACAGTGCTGCTATTACACTGAGACTCAAAACACGCGACACGACATTTCTCGAACAATTCAGTTGGTCAGCAACAAGCGAGAGTACGCAACCACGCTATCAAGCACTGAGCATGTTTGGATTCCGCCAAACAGAAGTGATGGACGAGTATCTTCCATTACTCAAGTCGGTAGCTCAAGTATTGAAAGACAATCCCAAGAAGGTTATTGAGATTAGTGGTCATAGTAGTGCTGAGGGAGATGAAGACGCAATGCGTCAACTTGCGCTTGATCGCATCCAAAGCGTTCGTCGTCGACTTGTTGAACTCGGCGTCAATTCTTCGCAACTACGTGGCAAAGCTGTCGGAGATCTAAAACCTATCTACTACTTCCAACAAAGTGATTGGCAGAAGAAATTCAACCGTCGCGTTGAAGTACGCTGGCTTGATCCGAGTATCCTACCCTACGAACTCGTAGCCGAATACTGCTACACCGAGAACGAAGCAATGAAGTACACTGAGCAGTGGGAAAAACGTGGCTACCGCGCGTACTATGAGCGTGTTCTGGTTAAGGGAATGCCGGCTTGTCGCGTCAAGTTGTGGGGATATGCAACTGAAGTCAAAGCCAACGAAGACGCTGCGGCTATCAAGAAGAAATACAGTCAGAAGTTGGATATCGAGTAGCGATTTATCCGTCAACTAGCTCTTCACTGCAAATAAAGTGAAGCACGAAGCTAGTCTTTAAAGACGAAGTACACTGCTCCGATCAGCAGAGCAAAGGCTATGAAATGATTAGTCTTCAAACCTTCATTCTTAAAGAGCATCGTCGCAAAGACTGAAAAAACAAGCAGTGAAATGACCTCTTGAATTACTTTGAGTTGAATCAAGCTAAAAGGTCCACCGTTTCCATCGTAGCCAATACGATTCGCTGGTACCTGACAACAGTACTCAAAGAAAGCAATGCCCCAACTAATGATAATTAATCCAAAAACTCCCCAGCGCTGAGCAAGGGACGAAGTACTGTATCGCAAGTGACCATACCACGCCACCGTCATAAACGCATTCGAAAAGACGAGCAATACGATGGTCAACAATGCAGGCATATTCATGCGATGAATAATGTTTAGCCGATTCAAATAGCAAAGCGCATACAATTAGACCATCCATAACACTCTGGTCACAGATAGACGCTAAATGATCTCAGGATGGTGTGCCTACTTGGCGCTCTAGAACTTAGTGATGATGTTGAGCTTCAAGCCAGCGCTCTGCATCAATTGCAGCCACGCAACCACTTCCGGCAGCAGTGATAGCTTGACGATAGACGCTGTCCTGTGCATCGCCGCAGGCAAACAGTCCAGGCACGTTGGTATAGCTCGATTTGCCTTGGGTCAGGATATAACCATTCTCATCCAACTCTACCAAGCCTTTAAACAACTTGGTATTAGGCTCGTGTCCTATGGCAACGAATACTCCGTCAATAGCTTCTTCGGTCGTAGTGTTGTCGACAGTATTCAGCAGTCGAACCTTCGTCAATTTCTTGAGTCCGCTTGGCAGCGTCTCACCGAGATATTCATCAATAACTGTATTGACTCTGAACTTAATCTTTGGATTTGCCTTTGCGCGGTCGAGCATGATCTTCGATGCTCTAAATTCTTCGCGACGGTGAACGATGGTAACCGTCTCTGCAAAACGTGTAAGGTAGTTCGCTTCTTCCATTGCGGTATCTCCTCCACCGACAACAATCACATGAAGATTGCGGTAGAAGAATCCATCGCAGGTAGCACAGGCTGATACACCATAGCCCATGAACTCACCTTCTCCTTTGGTTCCGAGTAATCGCGCACTGGCACCGGTTGCTGCAATTACTGCATTGGCTGTGTACTCAGTCTTTCGATCTGAGACCATACGAAATGGTCGATTTGATGCATCAATTGATTCAATCAACTCATAGATACTCTGAGCGCCAAAGCGTGCCGCTTGCTTGCGGAAGACGTCCATCATCTCAGGACCCATGATTCCGTGTTCGAAGCCGGGATAGTTCTCAACTTCTGTTGTAATTGTCAATTGTCCGCCTGGTTGTAATCCTTCAAACACTGCCACTTTCAAACCGGCGCGTGAAGCGTAGATAGCTGCAGTAAAGCCCGCAGGACCAGAACCAATGATTGCGATATCGAAATGAGTACTCATAACACTACTCCCAAAAGTGTAGCGGGAGTGACTTGTCGTCAATCTCCCGCTAGCGTTTTCATGCACTTAAATTCAGTTTACAAGAGGCCTAAGAACTATGCTGTTGCTTCGCCTTCGCCGCCCTCAGCCGTATCGTCATCGTCGTGAGGGACGATTGTAGCATCGGCGATAGTATCTCCTTCATCAAGACGTATAAGGCGTACACCTTGTGTATTACGACCGATGATGCGGATGCTGTCTGATGGTTGACGAATGAGAATTCCCTTTTGCGTCATTACCACCAAGTCATCGCTTTCAGTGATTTCCAAGAGCGACACGACCTTACCGGTCTTCGGTGTTACGTTCATCGAAATCACACCCTTAGCTCCGCGGCGTGTAAGACGGAAGTCCTCAAAGCGTGTGCGCTTGCCGTAACCGTTTTGGCCGATAACAACCACTTGAGAATCCGGACGTCGGATGGCGATCATCGATACAACATGATCGTCTTCTTGAAGCGTGATACCCTTTACACCTGTAGCAGTACGACCCATCTGACGAACATCGCTTTCGCGGAATCGACATGCCGAACCGTCGCGTGTTCCAATGATGATGTCGCAGGTGCCATCTGTTAGACGCGCTGAAAGTAGGATATCTCCTTCGTCCAGTGTCAGAGCCACTTTACCATTAGCTCGTACACTCTCAAACTCTGAAAGCGAGGTCTTCTTTACAGTTCCAAAGCGAGTACACATGAAGATAAATTGATCTTCGCCGAATGCGCCTTGAACGAGCAAGTATGCTGTGACCTTTTCTTCAGCCGGCTTTTGGATAATGTTAGCGATTGAACGACCCTTTGCATTTCTACTGCCTTCGGGTATATCATAGACTTTAACGCGATATACACGGCCTTTGTCTGTGAAGCACAAGAGGTAATCATGAGTAGCCGCTCTGAAGAGATTTTCTACAAAATCGTCTTCGTAGGTGCTGGCGCCGCTGAGTCCGCGACCACCTCGACCTTGACGACGGTATGAATTCACCGGCGTGCGTTTGATAAAGCCTTTGTGCGAGATCGTCACGATGACTTCCTCGTTGGCGATCATATCTTCGACAGTAAAGTCGCGGGAGTCGTAGACAATATCCGTACGACGTTCATCACCGTACTTCTCGACCACTTGCTTGAGCTCTTCGCTCACAATTTGAAGCTGGAGTTCTTTGCTTGCCAAAATTGACTTCAAGCGCTCGATCAACTGGATGATCTCGCGATACTCATTCATGATTTTCTCGCGTTCGAGTCCGGTGAGACGTTGCAATCTCATATCGAGAATTGCCTTTGCTTGAATTTCGCTCAACGAGAATTTCTTCTGCAAGCGTTCCGAAGCAACGTCAACTGTTGGTGACTCCTTAATCGTCTTGATCACCGCGTCGATATTATCGAGCGCAATGATAAAGCCTTCCAAGATGTGTGCACGCTTCTCTGCAGCGGTGAGTTCGAATTGTGAGCGGCGAACTACAACCTGGTTGCGGAAGTCAATGAAGTGCTGGAGCATTTCACGCAGCTCCAAAACTTTGGGACGTCCGTTGACAAGCGCGAGCATGATCACACCAAAGGTGGCCTGCATTTGAGTGTGCTTGTACAGATTGTTCAGCACAACGAGAGGAATACCATCGCGCTTCAACTCGATCACAATACGCATACCGTCGCGGTCCGACTCATCGCGGATATCAGAGATATCCTCAAGCACCTTATCACGGACTTGATCAGCGATCTTCTCAATCAAACCTGCCTTTGATACCTGGTACGGCAATTCTGTAATGATGATTGACTCACGTCCGTTCTTGGCTGTCTCGACAGAAGCGCGAGCACGCACAAGAATCTTTCCGCGACCGGTCAAGTATGCATCACGCACACCGTCGTAACCATAAATCACGCCACCGGTTGGAAAGTCCGGTGCTGTAATGTGAGTCATCAAATCATTGCTCGACATTGTTGGATCTGCAATGAGAGCCTGGATCCCGGCAATTACTTCGCGAAGATTGTGCGGCGGAATATTCGTCGCCATACCAACAGCAATACCACCTGCTCCATTAACCATGAGCAGCGGAATAACTGTCGGGAGTACTTTCGGTTCTTCGAGCGAATCGTCAAAGTTCGATTGGAAGTCAACGGTCTCTTTGTCAATGTCACGCAACACTTCACTCGCAATGCTCGCAAGACGAGTTTCAGTGTAACGCATAGCAGCCGGCGGATCTCCGTCGACTGATCCAAAGTTTCCTTGACCATCTACGAGTGGATATCGCAAAGACCACTCCTGTGCCATACGCACCATCGCATCATACACTGATGAGTCGCCGTGCGGGTGGTACTTACCAAGCACTTCCCCCACAAGACGTGCGGATTTCTTGTATGGACGATTAGAACTGAGTCCCAACTCCTGCATCGCATAGAGGATTCGACGATGCACTGGTTTTAAACCATCGCGAACATCCGGTAAGGCGCGTGAAACAATGACGGACATCGAGTAGTCCAGATAGGAACCACGCATCTGGTCTTCCAGCATTACCGGAAGAATTTTTTCACTATACAGGGCCATGGATTGTGCTGCTTATGTGAGATCGAAGAATGACAAAAATACGGGTTCTTGAGCACTGTTTTTGGGGGGATTTTCCACATTCTGAGGGAATTTTCGGGATTTTTAGGGCTGAATTCATCAACGCAGCAGCTGTCCCTCCAATCACTTCTTTGTCTCTATTCCAACCGATCTGTTTCTTAGGCTGCGAGTAATTCGTAGAGCATTGCTAATGCTGAACCGCATGCTCGCTCGCGGACGATATGACGGTCATTTCCGAGTAGAAATTTCTTTGCACGAACTCCGTGTTGGTCTGCTACTGCAATCCAAACGGTTCCAATTGGTTTGTCGGGCGTGCCTCCGTCGGGTCCTGCAATTCCACTAATGCTAATCGCATAATCCGACTGAAAGCGTTCACGTACTCCTACGGCAAGCGCTTCAACGCATTCGCGACTCACCGCACCATGATTGACAATGATAGATGGATCCACCGCGCAATCGCGAAGCTTTGATTCATTGGAGTAACACTCTATTCCACCAAGAAAATACTGCGACGATCCCGGATTGTCCGTGAACATCATGCCTAACATTCCGCCCGTACATGATTCAGCCAAGGCAAGCGTCTTTGATTTATGCATCAGCAAACTGTGCGTTGCCTGGATCATTGATTGGTGTGCGCCTGCAAGTATAAATCGACCCGCACGTGAACGAATGGAGTTCTCAATGTGATCCACGATAACTGCCGCTTCCTCGGCCGTAGCTGCACTCACACTAATGCGTAAACGAATTCCCGTGTACGATGGAAGAAAAGCAAGTTGTTGGCCTTGCAGAATGGTCTCTAGGTCCGGTAACAAGTCTGCTAAATCCGACTCAGCTATCCCCACAGCTAGCAGAGTCTTGAACACCCGAACTTCCTGCTTCCGCTTTTGAATTTGTGTCTTGATTAAAGGCAGCACCGCATCGATGATGAGCTTCTTCATTTCTGCCGGAACGCCGGGCAGAGCAAAGAACATGGTGGAGTTGTGTTCAATGAACAATCCCGGTGCACTTCCGAGTTCGTTCTTGAGTGCTTGAGCATTCTCCGGACGTAAGGCTTGGGCTTTGTTGCGATCAGTTAGTTCTCTGTTGCGACGTGCGAACAGTTCGCGAAGCCACTCGACAGTGCCTTCGTCTTCGACAAGGGACACGTGGAACGCTTGACAGAGTACATCTTTGGTGATGTCGTCGTGGGTCGGACCCAATCCTCCCGTCATTATCACGCAATCGTTATCACGCTGTAGCTCATCCAAAGCCCGCAGCATCACCTCTGCTTCATCGCCTATAACGCGATGCTCCGTCACAAGCGCTCCCACGCCTGAGCATTGTTCGGCGATAAAGGAAGCATTAGTATTGACGACTTGTCCGATACAGAGTTCATCACCGATACTGAGAATTGCTACTCTAAACATGAAGGTGTGGGATTGTGATAAATACAACGAGTCTTATCTCTTCGCGTGTTAACTGTCTGTTTGCCAAGACCACATATCATTGCTCTTGCAAACACCACGATGACGGAGTTGGCGATTAAAAAATTATGTCTGAAAACTGACATAAGGTGAAGAATAGATTCGGTCAAAAATGACAACAGCACGTTCAAGAACGTGCTGTTGTCTACGACTAGAATTGAGCTCGGCTGGCGATTAAGCTGCCGGTGTCTCAGGAGCTGCTGCTTCTGAATCTGCAGCTGCTTCTTCAACCTTCAAAGCCGGAGCTTTTACGGTTGCAACTTCGTCAGGAACGACGATTGAATTTTCAGCTGCAACTACAGCTTCAATTGCTGCCACTTCTTCAGGAGCGATTGTTGGAGCAACGCCTTCTGCTACGTACTTCTCAGCGTTTGGAACCGGGTGATTTGCATTGTATGCTGCAATGATCTCCTGATCCTTACCCTTGAGTGCATCGACTGCTGACAAGACGATCTTCTTTGACTCTTTGTCAAATTCAACAACCTTGAGTGGCAATGCATCTCCGACGTGGAAGAAATCTGCGATGCTGCGAACCGGTGCGAAAGAGAGTTGTGATGAAGGTACAAAGCCATCAACGCCTTCCGGCATTTCAACGATGACACCCTTATCGATGATGCGAACAATCTTTCCTTCGGTTTCTGTTCCAACTGTAAAGCGCTCAGCGAATACATCCCACGGATTGTCCGTGATTTGCTTGTGGCCGAGAGAAATACGACGATGCTCAGGATCAACGCTCAATACGATGACTTCAAGCGGATCGCCCTTCTTGACGAATTCACCTGGGTGGCGAATCTTCTTCGTCCATGACAAGTCACTGATGTGAACCAAACCATCAACGCCGGCTTCGAGTTCAACGAAGACTCCGAAGTTGGTGAGGTTACGAACGATACCCTTGTGGATTGAACCAATAGGATACTTGTTCATCAAATCTTGCCAAGGATCCGGCTCGAGTTGCTTGATACCGAGAGCGAGCTTGCGGTTGTCACGATCGATGTTGAGCACGATTGCTTCAAGCATCTGACCAAGTGATACCAATTGTGAAGGATGCTTGATGTGTTGTGTCCACGACATTTCACTGATGTGGATGAGACCTTCAACACCCTTTTCAATTTCGATGAAGACACCGTAATCAGTAATGCTTACAACCTTACCGCTAACCTTGACACCCGGCTCGTACTTCTCGCCGATGGTATCCCAAGGATGTGGGGTGAGTTGCTTCATACCGAGAGAAATACGCTTCTTCTCTTGATCGAAATCGAGAACCGCAACCTTGACTTGCTCGTCCAGGTTAACGATTTCAGATGGATGGTTAACGCGTCCCCATGACAAGTCGGTGATGTGAACCAAACCATCAACACCGCCCAAGTCAACGAACACACCGAAGTCTGCGATAGCCTTAACAACACCTTCGAGAACCAATCCCTTTTCGAGCGATGCAATGATCTTGCCGCGCTGTTCTGAGATTTGCTCTTCAAGAAGAATCTTGTGGCTTACTACAACGTTTTCGCTTGGGTTGTTAACCTTAACAACGCGAACGTCGATTGCCTTACCAACCCAGACGTCGAAATCACGGACCGGACGAACGTCGATCTGTGAACCCGGGAGAAATGCTTCGATGCCCAAAAGGTCAACGACCATACCGCCCTTGATACGACGAAGGATACGAACCGGGATAACGTCTTGCTTTTCGTAGTGTGACATAATGTCGTTCCAGGTCTTCATGAAGTCAGCGCGACGACGTGAAAGCACCAAACGACCGGATGCATCTTCAATCTTGTCAACAAATACGTCGATCTCATCGCCAATCATGAGTGAATCGGCAGCGACAGAGAACTCCGCACGCGGAACCACACCCAATGACTTGAATCCGATGTCGACGAGAATTTCGTCCTTACTCATTGCCACTACACGACCGTGCACCATCTCATCTTCTTTGATGTGCGTCATGTTGGTGGACAACATCTTTTCAAATGAATCGTTGTCTAGACCATTGAAGTCCAGATCGAGATCACCTTCCAACAACGCCGCCAGTGTGTTCTTTTTTGACAACTGAACGGGTGTTTCATCGATGATAATGTCAACTGCCGAGTTATCGATCACAAGATCGTCTTGCGCAGTAACCTGATCATCAACAGGTTGTGTTGATTCTGACATAAATACTCCTTTGTGATACTTCCGCGCTGCCGTGCTCACGGAGACCACTATGATATGGTGTAACAAACCTTCACGGCTGGATAAGAGTGCTAAAATACTGTAAATATTGAGATTATGCAAAAGCAGCGGCAGGGTATCGATGATTGGGGTGCCGGTCTGCTGCGATGCTGTATTTTCGAATAAACCGATGTTAACGAGCACAAAAACCGCATTCTGGGCTTCATCCCCCACGTTTTTGTGCATTCACTGCTATCATGAGCAAACTGGACCGCTACATATTGCGCAGTTTCATTGCGACTCTCTTTTTCTCCCTGGTGGCGTTAAATGTGATCTTCGTGGTTGTGGATTTGATGGAAAAGTTGGACAAATTCATAGATCATAAAGCCACAATAGCGGAAATCGGACTGTACTATGTGTACTTCCTACCGCAAATCATCAAGCTCATCTTCGCGATCGCGATGCTGCTGGCGAGTTTGTTTTCGGTTGGACGACTCAGCTCCTCGAATGAGATAACCGCCATGAAAAGCGCCGGACAGTCTCTGTACCGTCTCATGCTTCCAATCGTGATCGTGTCCATCCTACTCTCTTTAGGTCAACTCTACTTCAATGGCTGGATCGTCCCGAGAGCGCAAACGAAAATGCTAACCATCGACCGTCAATTTCTCTCAGGCAACTCCGGCAATTCTGAAACGCAGATTTACAATCTCTACTTCCGCGACAACCCGCGACGCAACGTTATCATGGCATCGTATGATGAGGCAGCACGAAGTGGATTTAGTATTTCAATTGAAGATTACTCCTCCGAGACTACTCCACGTCTTGAGCGACGACTGGATGCCACACACTTCCGCTGGGATTCTGTTGCTCAATGTTGGTCGCTGCTCGACGGATACGAACGTATCACTAAAGCAGATGGTCGTCCTGTTGTACGACACTTCGAACAAGACACTGCACACCTGCGCATTTCACATAGCGGGATTATGTCTTTGCAGCGCACAACCGATGAGATGAACCTCGATGAGTATCGAGATTACATCAACATGCTAGAGAACGGTGGCAAAGATGTGCGCATGAAGCGCATTGATTATTACGGACAATACGCATTCCCTTTCGCGAATTTGATCGTTGTTCTTTTCGGCGTACCGTTCGCCTCCATCCGCAAGAAGTCCGGCGTTGCTGTCGAAATCGCAACCGCAATGGTTGTTGCATTCAGTTACCTCGTCTTCACAAAAATCTCCCAGAGTATTGGCTTTGAGTTTGATCTTAGTCCCGTTACCGTTGGATGGGCAGCTAATGGATTGTTCCTCATTATCGCAGCTGCTAATCTGTGGCGAACAAAGACCTAATATTGTTGGTCCTGCATATTGATCCTGAGATTCTCACAATTGAGATGAAGTCTTTTATAGCGATATTGACGCGGGTCACGCCATAATTCTGCCATCCACGAGTTGAAGGTATTCCTCGATGGAGAGTGCTATGTACTATCACCTGCTTTCTCAAAGACGAAGGCCACCTAGGGAGTTCTTATGTTCCACTTAAAATTATACGCAGCGATTGTGCTTGTAACAAGCATATGCGCGCTAGCAACACGCGCCAACGCTGCCGATTCAGACTCGCTGCGCATCATTCACAGCTTTTACCGATCAAACTTGGATCAAGGCTTGTTTGCCACATCTACCAACGGAGATACGGTAGTCTTGGCTTATACCGCGAGCATCAATCATCATCACGAAGTCCTTGATACGACACATATCCAAATCAGGAATTGGAATACCTTGACAGCGAAGACAATTCTCAATCAAGACTTCTATCACGTTCAGCTCTCGACATCGCCAAAGCTCTATGCTCTTGGCAATATTGGTTCCATACCACACCTCTTATACACGCCGACGGTTGACACGATTAAGATCGTCGAACTTTATAAAGGTGCGACAACCCAGACACTAGGTTTTCCTGATTCGATTAGTAAAATCTATCAATCGCCGGATTTTACGCATGCATTCATCGTGACGAAGAACGACAGGTTCTATGTTGTCAATCTCGCCAAGGGTGAGTTCATTCTCCGCGATTCAGTACAGCCAATGTGGAAGCTGGAGCATCCTCGCTTTGATACACTCGGCACCTATGATGTGCATTACAAAGTTGCGTGTGAGACCTTTAGTTGGTGTCGTGATAATTCGATTGTGTTGATTCGCCAAGATTCGATCATTGACTCAACCGGCACAGATCGCAATTCAGGATATTATCAGTTTTGGCGACCCTATGACGTCGTCAACAAACGCTTCGTCACCAAACCCATTCCCAACTATCAGTATGGTCGCTGGCAGCCAAACGCAAAAGCATTCATAACCTTCACCGCAAAGAATCTTTACTACACAGATCTGACGTTGCAAACTCGAATGTATGCAACCGGAAAGTTCATCTATGATTTCGGATTCCGTGATAGCTCAAGCGAGATTACTATTGTGGAACCAAGTTCATCGATTTCCATATGGAGGTTGGACAATGGGACTAATATTGCGGACTACGCTACCGGTCAACTACAGGGATATACTTTCAATCGAAAGGGTGATCTCTTAGCCTACATTTCAGAAGACAGCTCGATCACAGTAGTAAACACAGAGAAACGCACAGGGGTATTCAAGGCGAAAATTGATTTTCCTCATGCTGTGACTACTGCCGATCCTTCAAGCTTCAAATTCATCAACGGCGATAAAGCGATTGCAATTGCAGATACACTCGGACAGTTTCGCATTCTTGATCTCATTGATACAACCATCGTCGCAATTGTGGATGCCTCAACTCGCTACAACACCTGTCCTGACGGTACTTCGCTCTTTTTGCAGAACAAGCAGATTCGAAGGATCAATCTCTTCGACGGAAAGACTATTTCTGTGTTTCCTGACAACGAGTTGTTGTATTCGGTAAAAGCCTATGCCTTGAGTCCTGATTCGAAATCTCTTGCCACAATCGACACGATCGTAAGGGTGTACGACTCTCGTAGTGGCGTTGAGCAAGCTTCGCATTGGTATAACGGAGCAACGTCACTCAGTTGGCCGGCAACCGATTCTCTGTTCCTCGTCCATCGCTTACATGAAAAACAAGAATCGATTACAGGCGTGAGATTGCACGCAGTTGATTCGGTCTATCATATCGACGTTCCTAACGGACACTTTTTAGGATTGTCCGCTAATGCAAAGGATATCCTCATTGGTGATGCCGATACTGTGCGCATTTATTCAGCAACTACCGGTTCGTTGCGTGCTAGCGTAAATCATAGTGCGGGAGTTAGTGCTGCCTATCTCAGTGAAAATGATACGACACTCAGCATCGGCGACTCAACCGGATACATTAGAATTCTCAACCGATTCGATTCCAAAGAATACTTCACGACAAAAACACGCAACAGAATTCGCGCATTGAGTCTGTCTGCTCAGCATGCCTTCTTGTCCTATATCAATGATGACGGTAACGTGCTGATTGGTGTTCCTTCGGGAAAGCAACTTCAGATGCTGACGACCCCAACACTCGGTACTTTCTTTAATAAAAACGACTCGCTTTGTTTTTGCATTTATGATGAGGCTGTTATTGAGTTTTACACCTCAAACGGTCATCCTACAAAGATCAACTGCAATACCCGTCCGTCGTTCCGACCACAACTTGACTTTTATGCGGTTGGTAATCCTAATGCACGCGACTCCTTCGCCTTGTTTGACTATGCACATCGTCGTCTGGATCGCGGCATTCCAAACCGCCCGGTCAAACGTGAAATCATCTGGAGTCGTAATGGCACAACACTGGCAACTGTTGACATCTTTAATAACATCATCATCTGGACCCCTGGCAATCTTCCAAAGGATGTTATTCCGGTCAATGCAGTTGAAGACGAAAACGAGTATAGCGTGCGCCTATTCCCACAGCCGGCTGAATCGTGGGTTAGAACTGACGCTTCAGCGGATAAAGAACTGCAAGAGGTTGAGCTCGTTGATATGATTGGTCAACGATACACTTGTCCAATCACCGATACACAGAGATTTAGTGTGGCGAATCTGAGCTCAGGTGTTTATGTTGCCCGCATGCACTGGACAGATGGAACACACTCGACACTTCGTCTTGTGGTACGACATTGAAAACACTGCTTCTTAAGGCACGCAGCCATTGATGTTCACGACTCGGGTTTACAATTGTATTAAACACATGACAGATTTTATTCGACAGCATTGTAACGCTCTTCGCTTGACAGTCATTCTAGGCTTTGCGTTGCTATTACTAAGCGCTTTCATGCTTCAGCCTCAGAGTAGTGGTGCTCCGCCCTCATCAACAGGTGCGCCAAATGAGCATAGCTGCAATGTTGCCAGTTGTCATGACGACGCAACACTAAACGCTGGCAATGGCGCACTGATCTGCGAACTCGGAGACTCTATTCGTAGCTACCAACCGGCGCAAGAATACCACTTTCGCGTTCGCATGTCCCGTCAATCTTGCGTTCGTTTTGGATACCAACTGGTCGTCCTCGACACCAACGGTCGGAACGCCGGCACTCTCGTGTTGCGCGATGCCAAACGCACGCAGATCATTAGCAACCTCAATGAGTTGCTGGATCGTAAATACGCGACCTACACTTACGACGGAACCGCAGCGCTGAAGACCGGCTACGCTGATTGGGAATTGAGTTGGATTGCTCCTGCGCAGAATGCTGGTCCGCTGATGGTTTACTCTGCAGCAGTTGCAGCAAACAATGACGACAGTGATAAAGGCGACGAAGTTTATACACATGCTGCCCAGATACAAGCCGGTGTAAGTTCTGTTGACGATAACGCTGGGTTCATTCAGACAATTCGAATACTCAATCCAGTGTGCAATGATGTGCTCAAAATTCAATGCAACCAGATGCTGAGCACTAAGATTCATGTCCGTATCTATAGCTCAGACGGACGTTGCGTAGCACTTCATGAGTTGCGGAATAGTGCTGAAAATTCGATTGACATTCAGACTATGAGTACTGGAGTCTATGTTGTTGAGTTTAGTGGCGAGTCAATTCATTCATCATCGATAATTGTAAAACCATAAATGATGCGCAGCTACACAACTCAAAGTCTACGATTCTCGTTTGTCCTGATAACAAGCGCGCTGATCCTGTTCGCCTTAAGTGCTTCAGCAAAGAAAAGCACTGGGGCACATCCCGGCACGACCGGTGCTCCGGGCGAAGCGACGTGTAAACAGCCTGGATGTCATGCCGATGCTACCGTGCAAAGCGGAGATGGCGTGAACACTCTTATGTTCAACGGACTCAAAACTCTGGTCTATGAACCTGACAGTGTTTACCATCTGCTCCTCCGTGTTCACGAAGCTGAGTCAAAGCGCTTTGGATTTGAAATCGTGGCAGTTGATGACAACAATAACAACGCCGGTACTTTGATAGTTCCATTCAGCGTTAAGCTTGCGCGCATCCAAATCCTGCATAACAACGACAAACTGTACGCGACCCATGTCAGCGGTAGTATCGTGCCTATCGACTCCGGTACGAACGAGTGGGAAATTGATTGGCAAGCGCCATCAAGCGATGTTGGTCAAGTACATTTTTATTATGCCACCAATGCATCGAATGCTAACAACAATGCGCTTGGCGATAAAGTCTATCTTTCAAGTTCAATACTTAGGAGCAAGACTTCGGAAGTGTTTCTTGAAGGCGACAAACCGGGAATTCGTTCGGCTCGCTATCTACCCAATCAAGTCGTTGAAGTGGAGTGTCAGTCTTCTGAGCTTACAGGTGAAGTAGTGCTTTCGCTTCATGACCTCGGTGGTAGAACGGTGGCTACGGTTCCGGGACATCTGAATGGCTCGAATCTCGTTCGAGCGGTGTTGCCTAGTGCTTTGGTTCGAGGACCCTATTTGCTCCGCCTCCAATCTCAGTTGAAGACGCTGGATTATCTACTGATGGTGCAGAACCGGTAGCGCGTAGCTTCCAGACTGTCGATGATTGAGAGACGCATTCAAACGACGTGCACAAAAAAGAAGGCCCTGCTTACAATTGTAAACAGGGCCTTTTTTGCTTGCGTGTTTGAATTAGTTCGAAGAGGTCGCTTGTTGCATCATTTCAAATGTCGGACCGTAGACGGGAACCATGGTGCCACCCATGGGACGGATGTAGGTCGATAGTTGTCCGCGATGGTGTATGAGGTCAGTGTACATCATCCACGCCAAACGAAATGTTGGGACTTCGTACACTGTATTGCCATTAATCTTCATCGGACAAATCTTCTCATACCAAGTAGCATCATCGATTGTAGCCACTTTCTCAGCCACCTGCTGACATACAGCCTCGAAGTGCGATGCAGCTTCTTCAGGTGTGGCATAATCAACAAACCAGCGATGGTTCATTTGTCCATCGTTTAATACTTCCAACACATCATCGATGTGTGGAACCATGTGACCAATCAATTGTTGAGCGGTACGTTGACGCTCGTGGTGCGTGAAGCTCCAGTTTTCTTGTGGAACGGCACGGATAAGACGGGCTGTACCAGCCACTTCCGCTAAGAGGGATTCAACAAAGAACTTTTGGTTTGTCATGGCAATTCTTGGCTTGTGAAACAACTGTGTGTAAAACCGACCGGAGGGTCGGTAATGAGCGCAAGATAGTAAACGCACTCCCCAAAACCCACTTCAATGGCTTAAAGCCTAAAAACTGGTCCTGAGTACGGTACGTATTTTGCTCCTTCAAATCTGAAGAAATTCTCTATAAAGCCCTGTCTACAACGTAGATTCGTGAAACAGACGAGCGCCATTCATAATGAAAGAAATACGTTCATTAGCATCCCGCGAGGGACGAGCCTTACTCCGCGAGATTTTCCGCGAGTTACGTTTTGACCGCCAGCTAAGTGGTTTTAGTACACTTAGCACTATGTGGCGCATTTGTACGACTGAGAAGGATCTCTTTCGTTATTCCAACGCCGAATTTAGCGTGCTCCATCCCTTAGGTCGCTGGCGTGGAACCTCATTGTGGATGCAGGAGATCGTCAATCGCTTCTACTACTCGACCATCAACTCCTTCGTCTATTTCGGCGCGGCAATCCTTTTGGTCATGATTGGTATTCGTCGATTCACCGATCATGTAAGCGACACTGCAGTACTTGGTAGTATACTCTTCGAGGCATTTCTTTTGGTGATCATGTTCGTCGTAATGTTCTTCTCCCCAACAGACAACCAAGAAGATGAGGTAGATGCTGATGACGCTGAAGCGCAACGCGATGTCTTGCGAGAGATCGGTGAGATTGGTCGTGACTACGCAGACATGGCGATGCATCTTGAACAAGCCGTCGTCGCATTGAAAGAACTCAGTCGCGAGCATGCTGAAATGGCAGTTGCCGTGCGTCAAAGCACAGAAGCTTCAGTACAGGCAGTGGCTCCAAATCCTCAGCTACTACAGAGTATGCAGGACACATCGAAAGCACTACAACAATTTGAGACGGTGATTCAAGGACTATTGCAAGCCACCGGTCGTTTGCAGCGAGAGGAAATCGATGCTGCTGTGCGTCGTGAAGTTGAACGCGTCTTGCGTTCAGGTATTGCGTCGTAGTCCTCTAGTCGACCTTCTCATGAATTAATCAGCTGTGAAGAACTCCAAACCAAAACGATTCGTCGAGATCTACTTCGTGCTCTACCTGGCAGCGCTCATTTTGCTGATCCCGGATAAGAAGCATGAAGAACGACGTGCCAGCGATTTGGTGAAGGAGCTGCTTCAATCTTCGTTTACGATTCAGCCCGAGCACAATGTGCTCATGTGTCGCGTAATTCGTAGTGGCGACAGTCTACGCATTGTGAGTTGTGATTCTCTCAACACGATCTACCACAGTGGTGCAGTAGAAGATGTCAGCTATGAATTCTCAATTGAAGATCAATCCTACAAAAACCGAATAGTGCTCAAGAGCACAAACGATCGCTCAGCGTCGAACTTCTATTTGCGCGGAAATGCTGAGGAGGGATCGATACATTTTGCTTGGACGCCAGCAACGTCTGATAGACGAAATCGACTCTATAAAGTAACGGTTCGTGCTACGGCACGTCCGCGCTTGCCATTGAGCTTAAGCGACGAACAACGCAATTATCTCAATGAACTCAGTGGTGGTGCAGACGGATTGCATCTGCATGCAGAGACTCAGTTCAACGTGGCACTGCTCTATGTTGACGGCGGTGCAGGTTCCTCCGGAGGTTCTGAACTCAACCCGCAAATACTGGCGCAAAGCGACACGAGTTTTCGCAGTCGCTACGAGGAATTGTTACGTCAGATGGACCGTCCTAATACCGCACTTTCAAATCCATCAACCTTCTACCTTCAAGCTCAAGAGCAGACAGTGTATTCTGTCGCATACTTGCCTTTCGAGAATCGTGTGCACGTCTACGGCGCAGATGCTCAGCACGAGATTGAAGGCTTGAGCGTACAGCCTAATGGTCGTGTTCGAGTTGATGGTCAGGAGTTGGTAGTGAGCTCAACAACTCCGGCAAGCGGTATCACGACCTACACACTGAGTGCACGTCGAGCTAGCGATCATCGTGATACAACCATCACCTTCCGTGTCATTACGAAGAGTCTTGAGTCGCCGGTTGTTCCATCGAAGATGTACCCCGGATTGAGCTATCAGTTCAACCCTAATTTTCCTGAGCAAAGCAGTGGAGTTCGTTTGGCAGTCCTGCTCGATGACAAGAACAATCAGATTGCTCAAAGTGTTCAAGGAGAGTCTTTCCAATTCAAACCGACGCTCGATGACACCTCACGCTTCTTCCGTTTCGAGCGCAGTATCAATGGGCATAAAGTTGGTCAAACCTTGAGTATTGGGGTAATTCCCTTCCCGGCTCCGGAGATCATCGATGTTGCTGTACGCGGAGGTCAGGTGTTGGTGAGAACTCGATCCTACGGACTTGAAAGCGATACAAAGGCACGCGTTAAGATCGAGCTTATTGGAGTATTGCAAGGAAGCCGAGTTCAAGAACTCTATGGCGACTACCGTTACGATCCTGCCTACAACGCGCACTTGCAGGTTTTCCGATTCCAAACTCCAAGTGTAAGCGTTGGCTTACGCGCCGTGAATGGTTATAAGCGGAGTTCTGAGCGACGTGATCTCAGTCCACACGACTAGTCTTTTTCTGCAAGCCGTCTATTCTTTCGATATCGCAGTACATTCACGCGGTGCTCTTCCGACGTGCGAGCGAAACTGTGACTGCGCGATCCGTCTCCTTTTGCACAGAAGAAAATGTACGAATGACTCTCCGGATTCAGTGCAGCCATAATGCTCTCTGTACTTGGCGAGTTAATGGGACCTGGAGGCAAGCCTGTATGACGATAGGTATTGTAGGGACTCTCCACGTCCAAGTCTGTATAGTACAAGCGTCGTGAGTCTCCTCCAATTGCATACTGCACGGTAGGATCTGCCTCAAGGCGCATCCCCTTCTCCAACCGATTGACATAAACTCCGGCAATTCTGCTGCGTTCATCTGCAGACGGCGTCTCTGCCTCGATGATACTTGCTAAGGTCAACACTTCAAGTCGCGACTTCCCTTGGTCCAACGCCTGCTTCTCAAACTTCTCTTGCCATATTTTATTCTGATGACGGACCAAGGTGCCAACCACATCCTCGACCGGCTCCTTCCAGTAGAACTCGTAGGTGTCAGGCATCATGTAGCCTTCCAACGAGTGCGCATCTACGCCAAGGGTGGTACAGAGGGAGTCTTGGTGCACACAAGACATAAATGCTGCGGAATCCAATCCAATCTGTTTCTGACTAATCGATGCAAATCGAACTGCTGAGATTCCTTCCGGATAGGTCACACGTACCTTAAGCGCTTGTTTACCGCTGAGTAAAGCTCGAAACAATTGAAGATGATTGTTATCGGCGGTAAATCGATAGGAGCCTGAGTAAATAACTCCTCCGCTGAACTTGCAGGCTAGGCGTAGCAAAAAGCTAAAGAGATTAGGCATGCGGACCATTCGAGCGTGCGCGACGGCTTGGGCGGCCTTCTGTGGACTCGCTCCGCGGGGTATGAAGACGTCTGTCGGCTCATGGATGGCCAATGGTTCAAGAGAGTACCAGACTACGCCAATTCCAACAACAAGAACCGCACTTAGGAGCATTAACAGAAGTCTCTTCATGACGACAATTTAATACTTGAAGCTCCAGCACGCGATTCTCGGACTTTGGTTTGGATTTCTCCAGCAGTTTAAGCCCTGCAACTCCGAAAAAACCTCTTGGTTGAACGACGGCTCCTTATTTTTGTGCTATACACTCGTCAGCACGGACAATTTTCATCACGAAAGGTTTTTTCAATGGAAATCATTAAGAACAAAATCCTCGAAGGTCTACCCTCACTTCGGGACAAACGCACCACACTGCTGAAAGACAAGGGAGAAGTTCAGATTGCCTCAGTAACAGTTGAACAAGTTATTGGAGGTATGCGCGGCATTCCTTCTGTGCTTTGCGATACATCATCAGTATCAGCTGATGAAGGTCTGCGCATTCGCAACATTCCCATTCTGGAACTCACCGATTGGACACCGGAAGAAATCTTCTTTCTGCTTACAACCGGACAAAAACCAAACGATAGTGAACGTGCAGAATTGAAAACTATGTTCAGTGCCAAAGCTGAATTACCGGCTTACGTACTGGACGTCCTGCGCGCAATGCACAAGGATGCACACCCAATGGCAATGCTCTCAACTGGTCTTCTGGCTATGGAGCATGAGTCAGCTTTTCGTCATGCATACGATGCCGGCGCCGGCAAAGAGCAATTGTGGCAAGCAACACTCGAGGATTCAATCACTCTCCTTTCGCGTATTACTACTCTGGCTGCTGCTATCTACCGTCTCAAGTTCCACGGTGGTAAGTTGATCGCTCCTGATCCAAGCGCAGATTGGTCAACGAACTATGCCAATATGCTCGGTGTAAGCGACGAGCACGCTTGGCGTGACTTGGTTCGTTTGTACCTCGTTCTGCACTCAGACCACGAAGGTGGAAACGTGAGCGCTTTGACGGGTCTGACAGTTGGCTCTGCACTAAGCGATGTTTACTATGCAGTTTCAGCCGGACTAAGCGGTCTAGCGGGTCCGTTGCACGGTCTAGCAAATCAAGAAGTACTCGCCTTCATCCGCGAAGTGATCGAGCACTTCAATGGTGTTCCTGATGATGAAACATTGACGAAGTATTGCTGGGATCGACTCAATAGCGGTCGCGTAATTCCTGGCTACGGTCACGGCGTTCTTCGCTGTACCGACCCACGCTTCACAGCCTTCCATGATTTTGCTGACAAGCACGACATGAAGAGCGATAGTATCACCCTCGTGAAGAAGTTCTTCCAGATTGTTCCGGGAGTACTTACTCAACACGGCAAGGCAAAGAGTCCATGGCCAAACGTTGACTCCATCAGCGGTTCATTGCTCTATGATTATGGTATGAAGGAATTCTCCTTCTACACCGTAATGTTCGGCGTCTCCCGCGCAATGGGTATTTGCTCGCAAATCCTTGTTCATCGTCTGCTCGGTTCTGCAATCACAAGACCGAAATCATTGACCTTGGATCAATTGACATCAATGGCTAACAAGTAAGTCGATGCAGTAGTAGAAATTGAAAAGGGTCGGTTCACAACGTGGATCGACCCTTTGTTTTTTCTTGAAGTGACTTGAGCTTAATCTTACATGCCTTTCTCAAATAGAGTAAAGTCCATAGCTAGCGCTGGGCAATCCTGCCGTAACGCTCTACCGATTAAGCTCGTTCGTAAATGGCAGCAAGTCCTTGTCCAACTCCGATGCACAATGATGCAACTCCATAGCGCGCTTGATTTCGCTGCATAGCGCGTACGAGTGAACCGCTTATGCGAGCACCGCTCATGCCAAGAGGATGACCAATTGCAATAGCGCCGCCGTAGATGTTCAGGGTATCCGGATCAATGCCGAGTTCACGCTGACAGCACAGTGTTTGAGAAGCAAATGCTTCGTTGATTTCAAACAAAGAAACATCATTCTGTTGCACACCGGACTTCGCGAGAACGCCACGAATTGCTTCGATTGGTCCGGTTCCCATAATCCGTGGATCGACTCCTGCGGCATGTCCTGCTACGTAACGCGCGATGGGCTTTAGTCCGTGTGTACGAACCGCTTCTTCACTGGCCAGTAGCAATGCAGCTGCACCATCGTTAAGCGAGGAGGAATTACCGGCTGTCACACTTCCACCTTTACGAAACGCTGCACCAAGCTTGGCAAGTTTCTCGAGCGTAGTGTCTGCGCGAGGCTGTTCATCCACACTCACAACGACGTCATCGCCTTTCTTGCGCGGAATTCTGACTTCCATCATCTCATTATTAAACATACCTGCTTGTTGGGCAGCGATTGCTCGTTGATGTGATTGCAACGCAAATGCATCTTGGTCTTCGCGTGAAATTTGAAAGCGCTCGACAATATTCTCAGCTGTCTCACCCATTGCTTCCAGCGGAATAATCTTTTCCATTGCCGGATTTGGGTAGCGCCATCCAAGTGCGGTGTCGTAAGCTGTGAGATTGCCGAATAGAGCTGCACCGCTGACGTTCTTGGGGAATGAGTAAGGAGCTCTTGACATTGACTCGACGCCGCCAACAACGACAACATCGCATTCACTGCTGCGAATTGCTCGTGCTCCGTTGATGATTGCTTCAAGAGAAGAGGCGCAGAGACGATTGACGGTCACACCGGGAACAGACTGAGGCAATCCCGCAAGCAACACAGCCATGCGGGCAATGTTGCGATTGTCTTCGCCTGCTTGATTCGCGCATCCGAGAATCACATCGTCAATCACCTTTGGATCAATTCCGGATCGACGTACTACTTCAGCAACAACCATTGCGGCCATATCGTCAGGACGCACGGCCGACAACGATCCACCATACTTCCCTACCGGTGTTCTGACACTCTCACATATAAACACATCCGTCATAAGAATCTTCTCCAAGCGTGAATTACAGTTGTGGAATCACTTAAGCATTGGTTGCAACAAATCTCATGCATCTATCGAACTCAACCCAAGGCATTCATTGCTTCGCTTAGCTTCGCAATTGCATCCTCGGCGCTACGAATCTTTGATCGCTCAGCTTCTACAATTTCAGGCTTTGCGTTGGCAACGAACTTCTCGTTTGAGAGTTTGGCTTCGGCACTTTTTTGTAAGGACTGAAGTCGCTCAATTTCCTTTTGCAGACGAGCCTTTTCCTTATCCACGTCGATAGCAGATTCCGCTATGAGATAAATCTCAACTCCACGGAGGTTTGCACTCAAAGCACTTTTGGGCTTTTCGATTTCGGTCGCAACCTGAGGCAACTCATTGCGCGTCATGGAAGCGATGGTTGGTGCTTGCGACGTGAAGTAATCGACCTCGGCTTGTCCACAGCGAATAATAACCGGCAGCTTCTCGCCAGGCTTGATTCCACCCTGACTCTTCAGCATGCGAAGCTCATCGATGACGCCTTGCAGCTGAGCAAAGCGCTCATCACCTACCGCGTCGATACAAGATTCATCGAGTGCAGGCAGTGAAGAAGTTGCAAGGTACATGTCGTCAGCGCGCTGACCCAGCACGTGCCAAATCTCTTCTGTCATAAATGGCATAACCGGATGCAACAATGCAAGCGCGCCTTCAAAGACTTGCAACGCGAACTGCATGAGCGAAGAGCGGTATGTGCTGTCGCTATTCTCCTGGAACTGCACCTTCATGATTTCTACATACCAATCACAGAAGTCCTTCCAGATGAAATCATACAAGGCACGTGTGTACTCGGTAATTCGATATTCAGCAAGATTGGTGTGTACGGCTTTGATGGTCGTGTGGAATCGAGATTCGATCCAACGATCGGCGGCAGTCTTTTGGGCATCAGACAGTGCTTGACCGCCCGGTGACCATCCTGCTTCACTTGCCTTCATCATCAGGAAACGCGAGGCGTTCCAAATCTTGTTGGCAAAGTTTCGACCGAACTCCATCTGCGGCGCATCCGCTTTGCCATTATCGTCAACAACGTTAACCTTAACGTCCAATCCTAAAGGAGCTAGGTAGAGCGTTGTGTAGCGAACTGCATCGGCACCGTACTTCGAGAAGAGGTGAAGTGGATCAGGTGAATTGCCTAAGGACTTCGACATCTTCCGACCTTCGCCATCGCGGATGATCGATGTGAAATACACGTCCTTGAATGGAATGGTCTTCTTGAAGTGCAGACTCGACATTATCATACGAGCAACCCAGAAGAAGATGATGTCCGGACCTGTAACGAGCAAATCCGTCGGCAGATAATTCTTCAGAATCTCCGTATCCTCCGTTGTACCGTCTTCCAGCCACTTCATCGTTGTGAGTTGCCAGAGCCATGATGAGAACCAGGTATCAAGTGAGTCTTCATCTTGAGTCAGCGCAACCTCTGCTCCAATACCGAGTTTCACGCGAGCATGTGCTTCATCGCGAGCGGCAGTGTAGCGACCATCCGGTGTGTAATAGACCGGGATGCGGTGTCCCCACCAGAGCTGACGCGAAATACACCAATCGCGGATGTTCGTCATCCAATGCTCGTAGGTTTTCGTCCAATGATCCGGGAAGAAGCGAATCTCACCTTTCTGAACAACTTCAAGTGCGGGTCCTGCAAGCGACTTCATACTCACAAACCACTGATCGCTGTAGTACGGCTCTACGACTTCACCGCCGCGCTCACTGAATCCTACTTTGTGTATGTAGTCATCTGTTTTGATGCACAGTCCAGCAGCCGCGAGATCTTTTGCAATGCGCTTACGAGCCTCGAATCGCTCCAAGCCATTGTAAACTCCTGCAAGTTCGTTGAGGTGTGCATCGCCGTTGATGCTAACGAGGACCGGTAGATTGTGGCGCTTGCCTACTTCAAAGTCATTGGGATCGTGAGCCGGCGTGATCTTTAAGCAACCGGTTCCGAAATCTTTCTCAACGTAGTCATCGGCAATAACCGGCACGTATCGATCTGTGAGCGGCACACGGACACGCTTGCCTACAAATGCTGCGTAGCGCTCGTCGCTTGGATGTACGGCAACTGCTACGTCGCCAAATATTGTTTCAGGACGAACAGTAGCAACAGCGAGGTGTCCGCTTCCATCTTCAAGCTCGTAGCGAAGGGTGTACATTTGGTCGTGTACATCCTTCATGATTACTTCTTCGTCAGACAGAGCAGACTGCATAGCCGGCGACCAATTAATGATCCCCTTTCCGCGGTAAATCAAGCCCTCATCAAAAAGACGAATAAAACACTCTCGTACTGCATGCGATGCCGAATCGTCCATTGTAAACAAAGTTCGATTCCAATCGCAAGAGTTACCGAGTGATCGAAGTTGTTGCAGGATAATTCCGCCGTACTTGTCTTTCCACTCGTACACTCGCTCGACGAACTTTTCACGACCTAAGTCACGACGCGTGATGCCTTCCGACTCACGAAGCATTTGCTCAACTTTGGATTGAGTAGCAATGCCGGCATGATCCAATCCCGGAAACCAAGCTGCTTGAAAACCGCTCATGCGCTTGTAGCGAATGTAGAGATCTTGGATGCTGTGGTTGAGGACGTGACCCATGGTGAGCATTCCGGTCACATTCGGAGGCGGCATCAGAATACTGTATGCCGTTTTTCCATCCGCAGGTGTGTCGTCAAATGCAAAGATCTGCGACTGCTCCCACCGCTCGTACCATTGTGTTTCTACCGTCTGTGGATTGTATAGCTTGTCTAATTCCTTCATGTCCTTAAGGGTCCTTGTGCCGTCGTGAAAGAGATTTAACTACAAAAATAGAGAAATCAAGTCTCGTACTTGTGGTTTTGGCAGGTTGAATCGTCACAAAGCTTCCAGGCTCACAAAGAGTTCGTCCCACTAATCTCAGTGAATTCCTAGAATTTCCAGCCAATTTTGACAGACACTTCTGGGTTGATATCGTCAAGATGTAGGGATGTGTTGCGGAATTGAAGTGTCCGATCTCCTGCCACCGCGATATGCAGCGCAGCCCACGGACTTACATAGAAGTGCTCACCTATCATGAGTGTGTAGGCTGCGTCAAAGCTGATGAGTTGCGTGGAGTAGTGAAGCTGTTGACCGCTTGCTTTCTCGCTCATTACACCATCCCAGTTCACCCAACCAATACTTGCACACCAAGCGCTGAAATCATTGCTAAAGGGAAAGTAGTCGACTAGCACAGCAGTTGAATTGATGCGGTTAGCAGTGAATCCATCGTGCAAGAGAAAATCCGGTTTCAAGACTTGAGCTCTCAGTGCACGTAAACGAAGCGGATGATAACCGACCCATCCGGCAAGGATATAGCCGTCTAAGACAAATGGAAGTGGATCGGTCTCAATGCCAATTTCAATCGGGGAAAAAGCCCCGGCTTTGAGATCTGACGGCACAAAGACCAAAGCGATACAGAAAACACAAAACGCGAGATGTACAAAGTGCTTTGTCATAAGAGCTTTATCGAACGATGGTCATCATACCGCTTTGCGCATCCAGCGATCCGTTTTCCAAGACATACACGCGGTAGTAGTAAGCGCCTTGCATGAGGAGATTACCACCATCATCGCGCGTATCAAAGACGATTCTATTCTCTCCGATGCGAGCTGCTTGATCTTGCGAGCGAACGCGCTCGCCTCGGGCATTGTAAACTTCAAAGCGGACTGTCTTGTTTTGCGTTGGACTCTTAATGACATAGCGAAGAGTTGCTGTTTCGCTAATTGGGTTCGGCATCAGCAGCGCTTGATCGACCAAGACATCTGCCGAAACTGTCCAGACATACTTCTTGGTTACTGAGTTGTTGAAGTAGTCGGTTGCAGTAATTGACACATTGTTCGTTCCGAACTCTAATGTCGGTCGAACGGTTAGCGCAGCACGTGCTTGCAGCGATGACGACAGTATCGAATTGACTTCAGCGCTTGGATAAAATCGATATGTGTATGTCGTGTCTTTATCGCCAATAGTCCGAGCATTAATCGTCAATTCCAAGCGCCATGCATCCGTAATCGGCATACGGGAATTGTCGGTGAAATACATCAAGAGATTCGGCTTGCGCGCCACTGACATAGTTGGAAGAGCTTCCGCGCTGTCCACAAACACAAAGAGCGATGGATTGATGGTATCCTCGACGACGTGTTGGGTAAGCGACACGCTGTTGTTGAATCGATAAAGTTCGGGAAATGCATTATCTACATCAACTGAGAACTGCGGCTCAGTTTGAGTCGACAAGGTCAATGTAGAGATTGTATCGCGTAGCGTTCGTGGCACATCCAACTCAAGCAGAGTCTGAGGAAAGTCCTTTCGCAACTCCAAGCCATTACCCTTTTTGGGTCGATAGTTCAGCGAAGTCATCACTGAGTCTACTGCAGCGCGTGGTGAAATGCGTTTGAATGCAGCACTAAGGACTGCTGTGTCACCGCGCAATAACGAGTCAACTGCGATGTTGCGCGATGATGGAATGATTGCCAATTCCGGCAATGGATCTACCTCCAGTTCAATGCCTGAAATGCTCGGATCGAAAGTAAATCCACGTCGCTCGACGTCAATCGAACATGACAAGTACGGAAACTCCGTGGCGCTGATCGTGTGTAGGTCGACAATAGCCAATGAATCTTCGAGCAATAACTCTGAGGCGGAGAATTGCGATCGCTGACCGTAAATGTCTTCCAGCGCTTCACAGGACCAAATGTCCGAGTCTGCATGCTACCAAATGGCGGACTGATTCGAAGCTCACCACTTGCTCGTACGGTATCTTGGAAGGCGTAAGCAGTTGTTGTATCAAACCTCAACACTTCAACCGGCTCAAATCCATCCCGCTTTTTCATTCCAATGAAAACATATGAGTGAGGAGCTTTCAATGAGTCTGCATGCTTGGCACCGAGTTGACGTAGCAATGCTTGGACGCTATCCTGATCTCGCTTGACGAAGACGTCGCCGTAGTTGAATCCAGAGACACTCAAAAAGACGTAGTCGTTCTCCTCCACCGAATCGCGCAAGAAGCGAATCAATGTTCTGCCTGAACCATTGAAGCATGTAGCACATGTATCTTTCTCTTGCCAACAATCGAATGAGCGCACGAATTTGACGGTGTCGGCGCGACGATCCATGACGCGCAGCATGAATCCACGTTGGTCTCCTCTATCACCATAACTAATACCATTTATCCGTATTCCGAATCCGGGATTAATGACCCAGTGCAACTGAAGTATCGAATCGTAGTAGCCATATCCCACTGCAGAGCGCATGTCGTATGGGATAAAGTGATTCAAGACATAGTGTATAGGTTGTACTGCTGAATCCAACCTAAAGTTGTCCGAATGAAACAAAGCTGGATCGTGCGCTACATCCGCCCGAAGCACGATGGAAGAAGCGACGTTGTCCGGACAAGCGTAAAATGGAATTTCAAGCCACGCGCTCACTCGTTTCGAAATTGTATCCTGTGAGCGAATTGCAAATACATATCGCTGATCAGATTGCAGTCGAATCGACGGCGTCCATTCAATAAAGCACTCATCTCGCATCAAGCCATTCAAGCCAAAAACACTGGCTGAATCAACGACAACACTATCCATTCGTAGTTGAGCTTCACAGGTGATACCCGATCCGGTGTCACTCGGTATGATAGCCCGAAATCGAGGGTGCGAGGCACTTACATTCCAGTACGGAAATGGATCTACCGGAACCGGTCGGGGTGAGTAGATATGAAATGGGTAATCGAAGACCGTATCTATTGAAGTGAATCCCAGTTTATGCTCCGGATCAAACACAATCTTTAGTCGGTGGTCGCCTTCCCTACCGAGTACAGCAACACCACACTGCAGCGGATTCGTGTAGCAGAAATCGTAAAGAGTCTGATAACTAGAGTCTCGGCTTGCTTGGAACTCATGGACAACTAGAACGCGAACCGAATCCTCGGAATGAACGCCGGCATTAAACACGACGCAATTGAAATAAGCGCTATCACGATCATCAGTGATAAAACTCGCTCCATTAACATCTCGCATTGATGTTGAATTGTCAAGCACTACGGGATGCGGAACGGTATCGAAGGGCATTCGCGTCAGTGGGTCACCTAACAAACAACATTGCAGAAAAACAACGTGACTGACATCGTCGTTGCTTACTGCTGTTACTGCATCAGAACGAGTGAAGATGTCACCAAGTCGACGTTGCGCATTCTGAGCCATCTCAACAAACGACTGAACATTAACGTTCATTTGTACTAATGGAATCGCATATCCTGTTGCCCCAATTGCGGCAATCGCGCCGCCATTGCGTGAATCAAGAAATGTCTCGTCTAAGCAGTCAAGCTCACGCTCTGCAAATGCAGCGTTTTGACACGCCAAAGTAGAAAGTACAAAGGGCTTCGCCCGATTCGTCATCGTTGAGGGCACCCAATCACCAAATTGAGTCACTGATGGAGCGCCGTGGCCGATGTAATTCACCCAGCAAACACCTGTACCATTCACCTGATGTTGAATGGCAGCGGTTGGTGAATATGTAGGATTCGTCTCGAGATACAGATTCGTAACAATCGCGGTGTCACCACATAAAGAGTGTGATCTAAAATCAGGAACATCCGAGGTCACGAACGGTATCATGTTATAGCTTGCCATGTCTCGGAATTGCTCTTTCTCAAAAGCCGCGTCACCACCTGAGGTAAACAAAAATCGCTTCCACCACAAATCCGCCGGTAAAGTATCGTAAGCGATGATCTTGTTAATCATTGCTTCTGCTTGCAATGGTGTTTGAACAGGCAAACGACCAATACAGAAATCCGGAAGCGAATCAGTTCCGTCAACCAGAGTGTACCAAACATCACTGACCGGTTTTCCAAAGCTTGGAACGAAATCCTTCATCTTACCTTTGGGTGGAATCTGTCTTCCATCCCAGCTTGCATCGCCGAAGAGAAGCACATAGCGAGGTCCATGCGAAGTCCAATTGTTATAGGCGTAGCTCAGAAAGTCGCGTATTGACTGCGTTGTTTTCTGACCGTGGTTGAATTCACGATAGATATCATCAATGAACACGACTTCGCTCTTCATCGAAGGAGATGAGCGATACGTAGCAAGTCGACGAGCTGATGTTTCAAAATCACGATGGGTGATGATGAGATAGTTCACATCATGATCCGGACTTTTTAAGTTAGAGAATGGAGTAGCTTGAATGACAGATGTCTCAATGCTGTCAAAAGCAGTCATCATAAGATTGTTGTTGCCGGCAAACAGAGGCACCATGCATTCAAATGATCTACCCAAAGTCTCGAGGGTGTACGACGAGATGGATGCAAGAAGCGTATCTCGACTTTCAGCATACAGCCTCTTTGTACCTTTTTGAAGGGCGCAGACAAAGCAGTCTTTGGCACGTATGCTTGGTGCAACAAGACTGCCATTTCTCGTAAGCCATGAGACGAGTGAAGAGGACATCGCTCGTGAGTCGTTGGTCGTTAGTACGACGATCGATCCATCATTTAGACTATCTAAAAACAAGAGAAGATCTGTGTCTTGAGCGCCCCCACTCCATGAACGCGAGAGCTTGTACTCGGGCGCTGTTAGTGCGAGGACATTCAGTCCTTCTTGACGTGATTGTATCAAGTTGGTGCTGTTAATGTTTACGCTAGACCACATACGGGCTGACCTGCGGGCACTGGCGTAAATCCCTGTTCCACTTTTTCCATTGCCCTGCATAGCTCTTCTATTGAGAGTATCAAGGACGATCAATCGAGCAGAATTACAATCTCGAACGCGAAGTAGTGCATCTCCCGTTGATTGGACGCTACCTTCTAAGGAAGAATTGAGCATCACTGCATCAACTTTGCCTTTGATGTCGAAATAATCGACAATCTGCGATTCGCTGTAGTTCAGTGCGTCTGAATGTTCGCCGATTGAAAAACAACGCAGGCCACAGACCCCACCAACGAGATCCGCTGAAGCTATTCGTGCGCGAACACGGCGTTCGACTGCCCCGTCGAACGTTTCATCATATTGAAGAATATTGTTAACTAAAAACTGCACTCGTTTATCCGGCTTCACAGCAGGCATGTCATTTATTGAGTTGAAGAGCACTGACACTTCAAGGGAATCTCCATCTCGAGCCGAAACGACCAAAGGGGTTGGATAATCAAACGGATTATCTCTGTTGAACGATGCCCAGAACCACTTCTCGCCTGCAACGTTTTCGCTGGCATAGTAGCCGACGAAATCTTGTCCTTCGACGATATAGCTTTGATTGTAATCCCATTCCTGCTCTAGGTGCAGATTGATCTCAATTTGATCAACAACCGGCGTGCTTACTGTCGACTGTGCCTGAGCATATCGCAAAGCACTTTTCGAAGAGTCGCAAGACAAGTAATAGACATGATCCCATGTAAAGGAACTCATCCATGTAGTATCAGCGGTCGCGTGCTGTGCCCAATAGTAGAGAGTATCATTTGCATCGATGAATCCGTCATCACCAGGAATGTAGAGTCGTTGTTCAATGCCATTAAGTTCTAAATGCAAGGAAGATGTTGAGCGGGATTTCCAGTCGGGATGTACTTCAAGGGCTCGTGACATCAGAATGCGTGCTACACCATCTCGCGTGGCAATGACAGTCAGTGGCATCGATGCAGCATCGCTGATCGCGCTCGAATTTTTCGTTGTTGAACTCCGCGTCAGCGCTAAGGACTGCGTTGATGGACTGCGTGAGGTGAAACCTTCATTTACAACCGGAACCAACGTTCGCTCGTTCTCCATGCGACTATGCGGCGTCAGCTTGGAATCCCAACTGAGCTCGATAACCGCTTCATCAACAGTTTGTTGTTCCAGAGCAACTGGAGTATAGTCTAGACACTGCAGAGTAATGACAGCGACAGTTTCACCTCTACTCTTTCCAATTCGTCGAACGCTTATCCCGGGTTTAGCAAAAGCCGCTTGGTGTTTGGAGGCCGCAAAGCTTTGCATCTTCGTTGCGTGAAAACGCGACTGCAGTTCACCGTTATCAGGAACGATGCAAAAAAACTGGAGCTCGGTGGCAGATTGAGTGAGGGACGGTTTGAATGAGTGGCTTCCGACGACAGCACTAAGAGGAGTTCCAAATTTTTCGTGTCGATCTAGCTGACTCTGCAGACGTGCTTTCAAGTTTCTCAATTGCAGCACCACGCCGTGCTCGCCGGCTTTGATAAACATGTCTCGCGACTCTGAAGCGAGTATTTCGCTAGCGCTGAGGAGCAAAGCTACTATGATGTACAACGGAAGGTTGCGAAGCATGTGCAGTTGAGGATTATAGAGCAATGACACGAAATCAATAGACGAATTTCGGTGCTTTGCATTCTACGCATTTTGAGAATTACACACAACCGTGCAAAAAAAAAGCCGTCCGGATACCGGACGGCTTATACGAATTCGACTCTATTATCGACGTTCTAAGGTCTCTTTGAAGCCAATTTTCAAGTTTTCAACTATCGCCTTGGTCAGTTGGGTCTTCATTGCCTCGTCATTTGTTAAATGCTCAGACAATGCTTGCTCAACACGACGCTTGATGATTTCTGATGACTCGCCGATCAGCTTGTCAACGAAGGTGCGAATGTCACGTTGTTGCTCTTGAAGAACTTCAAGTTGTGAACGGCTAGCATCTTCCATCTTCTTCAACATCTTGTCCATACGCTCTTCTTCTTCTGTGTAGAACAGCGTCATAGCCAACAATGCAAGCATGGAGAACTCAAGCAGGATCGCAAACAGAATCAATGAAGGACGGGTTGACGGAATGAACTTCAAACCGCGGATACCTACCGCGATAATCAGAAGCGCCGCACCACCGTATGCAAAACCTGTCACGTTGTTTGAATAGCGCTCTGTAAAGTGGTGAGCCATATACAAACGCAACGCGTTGAAGATCTTGAAATGATTGGACATCCACTCGTGAGCCGACTTAATATCTTCGATTTCGCCTTCTACGAAGTCGCTGAAGTGCTCACGGATACGGATATACAAGCCATTGTTACGGAAAGCAACCAGATCTGTGTTCTTATCAAATACATCTTCGAAGTGCACAACTTGGTGTGAACCAAATGCGTCACCTTGATCTTCAGGAGTTGTACGATTCCAGATCACGCGGAAGAGATCTGAAATGCGCTTGCGGTCTGTTTCACCAAGCTCAGCAAGACGTGAGTCCGGCATGGCCAAGAGCTCAACAATTTCTTCACTGAAACCGGTTTGCAAACGAACCTTTGATTTGTTGTTGTGAATTTCACGCTCTACCTTGATTGACACATATCCGATGCTGCTAGGCAGGACAAGCGTCACAAGAATTGCGATCATGAAACCGGCGTCAAAGGATAAAATCCAAAAGCCGTAAGGTTCGAGGTAAATCGCCTCTTCACCAAGCTTTGGTGCCTTAACAACCCACTCACCCGGCTCTTTAGAATAGCCGTGTGTTTTTTCGTCACGATGATTTGAGCTGAAATCAAAAATGAAATCCGGCTTGATGTATTCGCGCTTTACGTCAGCACCAATCATCTTTTCGCCTTCAGGTGTAGGAATAGCCAACACGCCTTTGAATTGAACGAGTTTACCTTGCGAACCTTCTGGCTTGAACTGAGAGACAACGAAGCCCTCAACCATCTTGCTCAAAACCAAATTGTGAAAGGCAACCGCTATTACTGCACCGATCAATAGAAAAACGGCATAGTGAACCACTGTGTTCTTGTACTGCACCGATTCGGATTGGTCGCTATTGTATGATGACATTGTTGTCAACCCCTAAATGTGATCAAAAAATCTCTTGTTTACCAGTTTTTCAGCAAGCTCAGCCCCTTTGCTCACACTGAATTCATGAATGAACAAATATACAACAAAGTGCAAACCTGCAAGGCTCCAGATGTCTGGAATTGCGAGAGGCAAATATGGACATTTCAGACGAGGAACCAATACGGTTAAACATATTTTAATCACAAATGCATTCACACCCGGTTCCCAACACTCGCGAAGATTCGTTCGTCTCAATTGCGTATTTTTGACGCAACTAAATCCATATGCGCACAGCAACTCTCAAAGCCTCCTTCCAACTTGATTTCCACGGAACTATCCGAGGTGGCTCTTTTGTGACCTGGCATCAGCAGCGCGCGGCTCTCCTGCTTCAATTACAGCTTTCCTCAGCTTGGTCGCTTATCTAATTCTCCGACCGATCTCAACAAAGGCATAGTTTTTTCTTAGGTCCTTCGATCAATCCGGTCGCTCGCGTTTCGACCTATCTGCTTGATCATGGTGCTTGTTGCACCAGGTCCGGACAGCTCCTATAATTAGAGAATTATGAATTTTATGAACAAAACTACTATGACAACATTAAGTCCAAGCTCACCTGAACACGTCGACGCTGCGCAGGTGCACAACGAATTGCGAAAGCACATGCTGGTCGATGGCTTCAGCTTCGTCCTTGATGCTGAGCGAAGCAGTGACGGCTACTATGTAGACGCCATCACATCCAAGAGATACCTAGATCTCTTTTCATGTTTCGCTTCGATTCCTCTGCGTTTGAACCACCCGCGGATAGCAAATGATGAGTTCATTACTCAAATGGGACGTATAGCTCTGCACAAGCCTTCGAATTCCGACCTCTATACAGAGGTTATGGCTGAGTTCGTTAAAACTCTGTTCGATCTTGCTGTTCCTTCTCACTTCCACTATAGTTTCTTTATTGAAGGTGGCGCCCTGGCTAATGAGAATGCGCTCAAGGTTGCCTTCGACTGGAAAGTGCGCAAGAACTTTGCAAAGGGCTACACACGTGAAGTTGGCCACAAGGTGATACACTTCAAGCAAGCATTTCATGGTCGTAGTGGCTATACAATGTCGCTTACAAATACCGACCCCACGAAAGTCGCTTTGTACCCCAAGTTCGACTTCCCGAGAATTGCTAATCCGAAGCTGCGCTTCCCATTGACGGACGATGTGTTGCAGGAAGTCATCGCTAACGAGAATTTGGCTGTGGAGCAAATGAAAGCCGCTTTTGCTCAAAACACAGATGATATTGCAGCGATCATTATTGAGCCGATCCAAGGCGAAGGCGGTGACAATCACTTCCGTCCTGAGTTCCTCAAAAGTCTTCGGGAACTGGCTGACGAAAACGAAGCGTTGTTGATTTTCGACGAAGTGCAGACCGGAGTTGGTATGACCGGAACCTGGTGGGCTTGCGAGCAGCTTGGAACCATGCCTGATATCCTGTCATTTGGAAAGAAAATGCAGGTATGCGGCATCTTGGTTAGTAATAGAATCGACGATGTTTCCGACAATGTATTCCATACTTCAAGTCGTATCAACTCGACCTGGGGCGGGAATCTCGTTGACATGGCGCGGGCAACTCGATATCTGCAGATTATCGCAGAAGACAACCTTCTTGCGAATGCGGCATCTATGGGCAAAGTCTTGGTTGACTCGATGAATGACCTGGCGGAACGCTATCCTTCGCTAGTATCAAATGTCCGTGGTCGAGGATTGTTTGCTGCTTTTGATTTACCAAGCGCGACTGAGAAATCAGCCTTCCTTCACAAGGCATATGACAACGAGCTTCTCATTCTTGGATCTGGTGATCGCAGTATTCGCTTCCGACCAACTTTGGATATCAGTGAATCATTGATCGCAGAAGCGGTTACTCGTATTGAGACGACCTTGAAGCAATTGTAAAGAACGGACAAGGATAAGGTCTAGCATTTACTTGTACGCCTGGTCCATTGTTTGACATTTACTTGATGTGTGAGCAATCACACGAAGTGATATGTAGCTTTTCAAGAAGCAAGTTTTTCGACGAAACGAGCTGATTTTTCCGACCGAACACGATTTTACAAAGGGCTGATAATTTCAAAATATCGGCCCTTTTGATTAAAAATCGCCTATTCTCTCTCCTTTTGCTGCTCAGGCAGCATCTCAACAATCAAAATTGGCGCGGGTTTTGAGGAATCTGAGTGCAGCTCAGAAGGATTCTGTCCTTTGGGTATGGAAACCCTGCTCGGAAAGGTGTGCGTGCCAATGCTACGTTCACTTGACCTCATCATCATCGCACTGTGCGAAGATCCGCAGATTCCTCCCCAATACTCCCTCTTGAGCCGTGAGCAGTGATAGTTGAAAATTATCAAGTTCAAGGTCGCAGTCATGATGAAATACATTTCAGTGCCTCGTTGTATTCTTCTCGCTCTTATGCTTGCCGCATCGAGTCCGAGTATTGTGCGTGCACAAGGTGCCGGCGCTGACTCGCTGCGCCTGGGAAGTGCGGCCGGTGGCTCGGCCTGGCTCTTGCTACCGCCTTCAGCGTCTGCGAACTATCGCTGGCTGCTTCCATCGTCATTGGGATCATCGAATTCCCAACTGATGTACACCAATGGGCTCACCGGTCAAATGAGCTTGCTCACTCCCGGCGCCGATGGAACACTTCTGAAAATGAGTGGCGGTTCCTTCTCATGGGTATTACCCGATGTAATATTTCCAACAGTTGGTTGGTCACTGCTGGGCAATACTGCAACCAATCCGCTCTTGAATTTCTTGGGAACAACCGATGCTCAGCCTCTGCGGTTCGTGACGAATAGCTCCGAGCGCATGAGGATCAGCGCCTCTGGTCTCATAGGAATTGGAACAAGCTCAGCATCACAATTACTGCATCTAGCCGGAGGTAATCTTCTCATTGATACATCAAGCAGTGGTAATGCCGGTGAACTTCGATTGCAAAATCCGGCTCGCACATTTTACACTGCTCTCAAGTCTGGCGCAACGACAAGCAATGTTACCTACACTCTGCCGACAGCCGATGGGACAAGCGGACAAATGCTGAGCACCAATGGTTCGGGAGCATTGAGTTGGGCTACGCCCTCAACAGTAGCAACATCAGTACCTCTCTCTGGTCTGACTGCTGCAACAGCAACCAACAGCATCAACAACGCGGCATTCGGTCAAACTTGGCAATGGAACACACTAGCCGGCAGCTCGGCATTGAGCTTGTCATCGAGCTCAACAGCGGCTGCATCAAACGCCCAGACATTGCTTAACCTCTCGCTCTCGGGAGCAAATGGAACATCAACGCAGACGACATATGGCATGCAGGTCGCGAACACACACACCGGTACCGCTGCAACAAACGTTGCGGGATATTTCTCTGCCAGTGGTGGCTCAAACAACTATGCACTTTTAGCTCCTAATGGAAACGTTGGTATCGGAACATCCTCACCGACAAGTGTACTGCACGTTAACGGTGCCAGTCGCTTTAGTGGTGGCAACATGATCATCGATACAAGTGCAGCTTCGACAGCAGGACAACTCCAGTTCTACAATCCTGCGAGAAGTTTTTATACCGCACTTAAGGCTGGTGCTAACGCTGCGAATGTGACATACACTCTGCCAACGGCGGATGGTACAAGCGGTCAGATATTGAGTACTGACGGTTCAGGAGCACTGAGCTGGACGACTCCTGCAGCGGGAACGGTCACAGGTTCCGGAACAGCAACGCGCGTTGCTTTTTGGAATAGTTCCTCAGCACTATCATCAAGTGCTAACCTCTACTGGGACAACACCAATAGTCGTCTAGGTATTGGTACAACTAGTCCGTCACAATCGATCACATCAACCGGAAATATCGAACTAACATCCGCTTCGTCGAAAATCACCGGTAGCGGTGGAAACCTGACGCTCGAAGAAACAGGCGACACATATGGTACTGTTCGACTGAACTTGCAGAATCGCAACGGTGTTAATGGCGCATTGTTCGAGCAAGCCGGCAGTGTGGACTTGGTAGACTTTGTATTCAAAGGACTCGCAAACCAACGCAATATTAGATTTGAAAATCGCGTCGCTAGTAGCTTCATCACAAATCCCGAATTCCAAATCGGTACAGCCGGTGATCCAACATTTGTTACTACTGACAACGCATCTGCATTTCGTAAAGGAACCCTTGCCGTTGGCAAAGCAAGCATCACTTCAGGTCTTACACTTGAGGCAACCGGACACCTCGGACTTTCCAACAGCGGTACAGCAAGCGAATTACGTTTGTATGAACCAAGTGCTAGTGGAACAGATTACACTGCACTAAAGGCACAAGCTCAAGCTGCTTCGGTTAGCTATACCCTACCAGCCGCTGATGGAACGAGCGGTCAGGTATTGAGTACAAACGGTTCAGGATTAATGAGCTGGACGACCCCTTCAACAGTTGCTACGTCGGTACCTATTTCCGGCTTAACCGCTGCGACAGCAACGAATAGCATCAATAACGCTGCCTTCGGTCAAACATGGCAATGGAATAGCTTAGCAGGAACTTCAGCTCTGACATTGTCATCAAGCTCCACTGCCGCTGCTTCCAATGCTCAGACGCTTCTCAATTTGTCACTCTCAGGTGCCAACGGAACAACTACGCAGACGACCTACGGCATGCAGGTGGCTAATACGCACACCGGCACTGCCGCAACTAACGTTGCAGGCTACTTCTCTGCTAGCGGAGGTACAAATAACTATGCGCTTTTGGCTCCAAGTGGTAATGTTGGTATTGGTACATCTGTTCCAACGAGTGTGCTACATGTCAATGGTGCTAGTCGTTTCAGTGGTGGCAACATGGTTATCGATACAAGCGCGTCTGCGACCGCTGGTCAATTGCAATTTTACAATCCGGCACGCACCTTCTACACAGCTCTCAAGGCAGGTGCGAATGCGGCGAACGTTACATACACCTTGCCTACTGCCGATGGTTCGAGTGGACAAGTATTAAGTACCAACGGCTCAGGTACTATGAGTTGGGCAACGCCTTCCACGGTTGCAACATCAGTACCTATCTCGGGTTTGACTGCAGCTGGCGCAACAAACAGTATCAACAACGCAGACTTTGCTCAAACGTGGCAGTGGAATACACTTTCATCGAACACTGCTCTTAGTTTGTCTTCATCATCGACTGCTGCGGCTTCAAACACTCAGAAACTCCTTGGTTTGTCGTTGTCAGGTGCCAATGGCACTGCTTCGCAAACAACATATGGTCTCTATACAACCAACACACACACCGGAACAACATCGACTAACGTAGGTGGCTACTTCTCTGCTAGCGGTGCAACCAACAACTACGCACTCGTAGCCCCAAGTGGCAATGTCGGTATTGGAACTGCAACACCGGGTTCGACACTTCATGTAAATGGCGCAAGTCTTTTCGCAGGTGGTGCAATCAGCATTGATACTACATCATCCGGCACAGCAGGACAATTACAGTTCTACAATCCTGCTCGTACTTTCTACACTGCTCTCAAGGCAGGTGCCAATGCTGCTAACGTAACCTATACTTTGCCTACTGCTGATGGATCTAGTGGACAAATGCTAAGCACCAATGGTTCCGGTGCTTTGAGTTGGGCTACTCCGTCAACAACAGCTACTTCTGTTCCGATCTCAGGCTTGACTGCTGCCACTGCAACGAACAGCATCAACAATGCTGCATTTGGTCAGACATGGCAATGGAACACCTTGGCCGGAACTTCAGC
>JBGAUL010000019.1:0-89495 GCA_044228685.1 Chlorobiota bacterium | reverse complement strand
AACGGCACGCAACCCTATTGCACCTTCGTTATCAAGCCAAAGGTTGAGAAGTTCCAGAAAGTGTTCAAAGACAAACTGAAGAAATAATGAGACTGAAGAATCGTGGTCGCGGAGTTCCTTTCGTCGCAGCACTCATTGCCCTAGCTCTGTGGCTGAGCCTGAGTGCGGCCGACAGACCAAGCGACGCCGCTCCTTCGCCGATGGCGGATGACGCACCGCTTATGAATATTATTCCGCCGGTGCTGAACCTGACAATGGACACATCCCAGTGGGTAAGTGCCAAAGTCAAAGTATTGAACCGTGGTGGCTCTGCTCTACACATCAATACTATCAGCGCTTCGTGTGGTTGTGCCAGTGCGACGGTGCTGAAGGATCCTATTCAGCCCATGGACATTGGCGAGCTCATGATTCGAATCAACACTCAAAACATGCATGACAGTTTGAATGTTATCGAATACAGCATTCCGAGTAATGCATCGAACTCGCCGATGGTGTATCGCGTGCGCATACACAATCCTCATCCGAACTCCCATTAACTCGCAGTATAGGACCATTGACGTGTTATCTTTGCCCTGTGAAGCAAGGCAGGCATCATAATTGTTAACAAAGGTTATTGTCAGAACTTGTTGAAGACTTCCTGCGTTGATTGCATTCACTCATGAAGGTGTTGATTCGTCAATTCATTCGTTGATCATTTTTGATTTGATTCATTCTCTATGAAAAACTTTCGCTTTCGTTCTCTTCTCCTCCCGTCAGTGATCCTCGTGGTCGGCGTTGGCTTTGGTGCCTTTGTTGGTGCCAGACTGATTGGTGGAGACAACATCTACGAACAAACAGAAAAGTTCAACCGCGTGTTGAACATGGCTGTGAAGAATTATGTAGATGAAGTTGATACGCAGAAACTTACCGAAGCGGCAATCAAAGGCATGCTCGGTGAACTAGATCCACACTCGGTCTATATTCCTGCAAAGGAAATGTCAAAGGTTGAAGAAGACTTCAAAGGCAGCTTTGAAGGCATCGGCGTGGAGTTTGATATTCTTCATGATACGATTACGATTGTGAGTCCGATTGCCGGCGGACCCTCGGAAGCCTTGGGAATTCTAGCCGGTGATAAAATCGTCAAGATCGACGGTCAGAACGCCGTCGGCCTCACTCGTGAAGATGTGCCAAAGAAACTACGTGGCGACAAAGGCACGAAGGTTCGCGTTGAAATCAAGCGTGCCTCAGAAGCAAAGAACTTTGAAGTGACAATTACTCGTGATAAAATTCCGATTTACTCTGTATCCGCGAACTTTATTATTGACGGTACCGATGTTGGTTACATCTCTGTCAATCGTTTCTCAGCAACAACCGCCAACGAAGTCACAGAAGCCGCGAAGAAGCTGAGCGGAGAAGGCATGAAGAAACTTGTGCTTGACCTTCGCAACAACCCTGGCGGATACATGGACGAAGCAGTGAAGATTGCTGATCAATTCCTTGAAGGCGGACACACCATCGTTTATACCAAATGTCGTCGTCCGGAATGGGAAGAACAACGCACCTCACTCTCCGGTGGCGATTTCGAAAAGCTTCCACTTATCGTTCTCATCAACGGCGGTTCAGCTTCAGCATCAGAGATTGTTTCCGGTGCTATCCAAGATCTGGATCGTGGTCTCATCGTAGGCGAAACATCGTTTGGTAAGGGCTTGGTTCAGAAGCAATGGGAACTCGGTGACGGATCGGCTTTCCGTTTGACGATTTCACGCTACTTCACGCCATCCGGTAGAACAATTCAAAGAAACTATAAGGATAAGTCAAAGTACTATAGCGGTGTTGGTCGTGAAGAAGGCGAAGAAGGTGACAACATCACACATAATGCAGACTCGAAAGACAGCTCACGTCCGGTCTTCAAAACCCAAAGCGGACGCAAAGTTCTCGGTGGCGGTGGTATCACACCGGATTACATCGTTAAGAGCGATACAATCAACACCTTCAGTCGTCAACTCCGTTCCAAGAACGTCTTTTACGAATACGTCGTCAGCTCCTATATGAAGGAACACGGTGCCGCACTTCGCGCTAAGTACGGTACAAACGTTCAGCAGTTCGTCAGAGAATTTGACATCGATGCGAACATGCTCTCTGAATTCAAGAACCTGGCTACTTCAAAGGGTATCGAATGGGACAACAAACTGTTTGAACAAGATGAAGATTTCATCCGCACCGAACTTAAAGGTCGCATCGCCTACGGCATCTGGGGCACAAACGGCTTTATGGCTTGCTTCGTCAAGAGCGACAAGCAACTTCTCAAAGCACTGAGTCTCTTCCCTGAAGCAATGCGAATCGCACACTTGAAATAAATAGTCTTAGCACTAAAGTTAATATTGAAAAAGGGTCTGTTTTCACAGACCCTTTTTCGTTTGTGACCCTCAACTTCTTCTACCGACTTCGCTACTCTAGCGATGCAGCGCTTTTCATTTCTCAATGGCTAAACGCATCATCACACAATTTCTTCTGATAATGAGTTTGTGGCTGAAAGCTTGATCAGCTCTCACTCCCCGTCATTTAAACGTTACAGAGAATATCTGTCTATCTGTTTAGGTGACAGCTGATTGCGATCATTCAACTTTGGAGCGAGCACCTTGGCTGAAACGCAAGTGCCTATTCATCGACTCGGACTGTTTGAATAGCTATGACATCTAGCAGATCGTCAAACATTGCAGTACAGGGCAAGCATCTATGCACTTTGAAGGCATAAAAAAAGTCGCCCGAAGACGACTTTTTCTGTTCTATCACATCTCTGATTTGTTTAGAACGGATTATATCCAAGTCCGAAAACGAAAGAGACTTTACGTGGAACCGTCAGAGTGCCTGCTTGATTGGTGTAGATCATGTTGTCAAAGGCGAATCCGCTATTTAGCGTTACAGTTGAAGCGAGTGGGTAGCTCACACCAAAGTTGATTCCTACGACATAGATCGGTGCACCGGTATTTGAAGAATAATTGATGTTGACGCCGGTATAGATCGGAAGTCCTGCGATGGCCGCATTTGGTTGCCACAGAGCGCTCAGACCATAGAGACGCAGTGTTGGATTTTGCAGACTAACGCCGCTGCTAGTGATGTCCTCTGCGCTAAACGAAGCTGCTTCTTGATAATTGATACCAGCGGAGAAGCTTTGTGAGATGTTGTACATCACTGAGCCGGAGAGACCAGAGCCAAGACTGACTGCGGAAGCGTTACCTGCACCCATTATATGAACACCGGCGACGTTGTTGAGCTGCACAGTGAAATCTGATGTTTTGACTTTGCTAAATGAGAGTTGGTCTTGCACTGTGATCATCGACATACGACGACTCTGAGCCGGCGAGTAATATGATGATACCGGTGTGAGCTGATTCTTCTGTGCGATGAATGTTTCACCGTTGTCATCGTTTTCAATTACTCGTTCGACTTTACCTTGCTCTGTCATTGTTGGTAGTACCGACAATGGCTTCTTTTCTTCGTACGCAGCATACTCAGTAGATCGCTCAGTTCTGCGGGTAGTAGAGCGTGGTGCAGAAGGTGCGACAGCAATTTCTTTTGCATAACTCGGTATACGACCTTCTTCACCCTTAGGTAAGGCAGCCGCAATCGCACTTTGATTTGGGTTCTTGTTTTGTTTGACTTGCGCTTGAGCGCTTGTTGTCTGGGTAGAGTTATCGTTTGAGCGCGGACCAATCCAGCCCATGCCAACAAAGGTCAACACAGCGCCGAGCATCATCGAACCAACGGGCACGGCAGCGCGACGCAGCCAGAGCCACAGACCGCCACCAACTGCACTTGCACCAACTGCTTTAGGAAGAATCCCTGCGTCTTGCATGACTTTTGAAGTCAAATAAAGCGGGGGCTTCGTGTTATTTCTTTCGTGTTCAAAGGCGCGACGCATGGACAATGCTTCGGAAAACTCTTGCTGAAGGTCAGAGTCCGTTGCCAGAGAAGCAAACATCGTTGTTTGCTGAAATGAATCAGCCTCTCCATCCAGGTAGAGGTAGATCAATTCGGCCGGTGTAAGATTATCAGTCATAGGCTTACCTTCTATAGTCGATCCAATATTGTTCCAGCGCCTCACGCAGTTTGCGTTTTGCACGTACAATCCAATTGCGAACCGTCGTCATGGGAACATTCATGATGTCCGCGATTTCCTGATACGAAAGATCCTCGTATGCCTGAAGAATCAGGGCCTCACGTTGATCGTCCGGCAACACATCCAAAGCCATGGTCAACAACTTTGAAAGTTCAGCGCGTTCCATTGGATTGGTTTCCGCCGGAGCAGCAAAGAATCCCTCGTTGAACATTACTTCAGGATGATTCTGAGTGCGTTGACGCATTCGCAAACAGACATTCCGTGCGATGCGGATGAGATAAGCCGGAAGATTGGTCATCTCTTTCTCAGGACTCGCCGTCTTTAAAAACAAAGCGAAGGTTTCCTGAAAGGCATCGTCGGCTGCGGAGACATTGCCCAAAATTTTCCTGCAATACATAAAGATCCGAGTCGATGTGCGCTCGTAGATCTCTTGGAAAGCTGCGTCTTTCTCTGCCTTTGCTCCGAAGAGCATCGCGTAGAGTTCAGCTTCTGTATATGAGGAAAAATCTTGTGTCATCCTGCTAGTCCCTGTAGCCTGGATACTGCCTGTTTCTGACAATAATCAGTGAAGGGAAATTCTGTTTCACTTGGGGAGATACTCTTGTGGAAAATAGCGACTATAGTCTGCGTCTGCAACTCTCATCAAAGCAAGCAAGAGTACAAAAAGGTCTTATTTCAACAGATTTAACGCGTTTTTTCCTTGGAAAAACACAGATCGCGTATAAACTTTTCAGTAATTCTACCGATAACAAGAAGGAGGAGAACGAACGCCGGACTCCGAATCACCACGAGTATCCATTGAAGACTTATGAATAGTAACAGCGATCAGGAGCGCGATGTGCGTCTAAAAACCATGCTTGTCATGACAGGTATGGATCATTTGATTGAAATGATGGACGAACAACAACGAGCTCGCTCTGAAAGAGCAGGCACGTCAAACGATGGTGAAGCTTTGCCATTGGGAATCGAATCTTCTGCAAGTGACAGCGAGACCTTGGAGCGACTGTTCAGCAATCTTCTGCGTCGATTCGACGCCATCGAAGAAAAGCTGCAGTCAATTCAAACCGCACACTTCGCCCTGCAACACAGCTGCTCATCAGCAAATGAAGTTGCACAAATGGCTTTGCAGAACTATCAGCGTGGCAATCCCTATCTGTCGCAAATCGACACGATTCTTTCGCATCAGAATGAAGCCGATGTTACCGACAACATCATTGCTTCGGCTTCTGAAATGATCTCTGTTGCTCGTCGCGACACAGAGAATTTTATTCATTCGCTTCAACAACAAAGCGTGACGCCTGCTTCGCTCTAGGTCAGTTCTACACTTAGACCATCGCAGCTGTTCACACTGTATCACAACGAAACGCTCGGAACATTGAGGATTGAATTATGCTAGCATCAAAGAAAATAGACTATGAAATCGCTGAGTTTTCTCGCGATCACGAAGACGCACGTCTGCAAGATTCATTCGCTGACTTTATGCGACTCAATGCCATCACCGGCAGAAGCGTAGCGCCATCACAGAGTTCAATTCTTAGTGCTGAATTCGTCGTTGACAACAAACAGAAAATTGAGGTTCTGAAAGATGAGACTGTGCGTCCTGATGTGGACAACACACCGCTGACAATTCTCGCTCACCGCGACGAAAACGACGATCTGCGGGCTCTGGAGGTGATTTGTAGCTGCGGCAAGCACGCGACGATTGCCCTGGATTATGAGGAACCAAAGTCGACAATGCCCGACGAAGACGAGGACATTTGAGACCTCAAACTCAGCTGCTTCAACTTGACGTTGTCCACGCGTTCCACTCTTCTTATCGCGCCCACAGCTGATCTCATTGTAGTTTTGTGCTTTCTGATTTGAACTACAATGCCAAAACAACCATCACTTCCGGCAGAGAATACTGCCCCTTCAGTACACATTATTACGCTTGGCTGCAGCAAGAACACAGTTGATTCGGAAACACTTGCCGGTCATCTTCGCGCCAACCACATGCGTCTAGCCGACTCCGTCGACACTGCCGATGCACTGGTGATCAACACCTGCGGCTTCATTGATGCCGCAAAGGAAGAGAGCGTCAATACTATACTTGAGGCAGCCGCTCTTAAGCAAAGCGGTTCGCTTAAGAAACTGATCGTTGCCGGTTGTCTCACTGAACGCTACGGTGAAGAACTCTCCAAAGAAATTCCCGAGGTGGATCACTTTTTCGGAACGGAAGCTTACGAGCCTATTATTAAGGCTCTGTCTCCGGACCTCAAGTATTCACTCATGGGCGAACGCATTCTCTCGACGCCTCAGCACTTTGCCTATCTCAAGATCAGTGAAGGTTGTGATAACCCTTGTTCGTTTTGCGCCATCCCATTGATGCGCGGACGTCATCGTTCAAAGAAACCCGAGAAGATCATCGCCGAAATGAATTCGCTTGTGAAACAAGGCGTGAAGGAGTTCGTGGTTGTAGCACAAGACCTCACTTACTACGGTCTTGATTTGGAAGACAAGCGAGGTCTTGCCAATCTACTCGAACAAATGGCTGCAGTTCCAGGCGCAGAATGGATCAGATTGATGTATGCTTACCCGGCAAAGTTTCCAAAGGACATCCTGCCGGTCATGGCAGCACATCCAAACATCTGTTCCTATCTCGACATGCCACTGCAACACATTTCAACAAATGTGCTGAAGTCTATGCGTCGAGGTATCACCAGAAGAACCACTGAAGAATTGCTCAAGGAAATTCGTGAAGCTGTACCGGGCATTGCCTTGCGCACGACCTTCATTGTTGGATATCCGAATGAAACAGAAGAGGATTTCAACGAACTCTGCGACTTCGTTCGTGAAGCACGCTTTGAGCGTCTTGGTGTGTTTACCTACTCGCAAGAAGATGATACCTACGCTTACATTCTTGGTGACCCAATTCCTCAAGAACTAAAAGAAGAGCGTCGCAGAATTATCATGGACATTCAGCGCGAACATTCCTTGCAGCGCAACCAAGCTCTTGTGGGCAAAACACTACGCGTCATGATTGACGGCGAAATCAACGGCGAATACCAAGCTCGCACTGAGTTTGATGCACCGGAAGTTGACAACGAAGTGTACATCCGTAGTTCCAAGAAACTTCGTGCCGGTGATTTTGTTGAGGTTCAAATAGAAGATGCTGCCGAGTTCGATCTCTTCGCGAGTCTCTAAAGCGAAGTCATCACGACGAACTCTATTCAATCTGTGCGGCTTCCTCCGCCAACGACAGCGAAGCAGTTGCTCGTTCAGGAACGAGTGATCCTAATGCGTTAAATGCGCGTGCTGCATAGGGCGCAATGGCCATGACGACAATTGAACTCAGGATGCCAATGATGCCGTCGGATGCGTAGTGATAGCGACCATAGACCGTTGAAACGTAGAGCACAAGGACCACCGGCAGCAAAGGCCAGAAGACCTTACGATTATACTTCCACATTGAAACAAGCATAACACTAGCAGCGGCACAGTGCGGACTTGGAAGGCTACCTCCGGCATGGTGTACGTTGTGTCGCATCCACTCACCAAACCAGGTAAAGACACCGCCCTCGAGAGGAATGGTGTATAGTTCACGTTGGTGATACAGTGGACTCGCCACCGGATACACGATAAATCCCAAGTAGCACACCATGTAGGCAAGACCTAAGGTAAAGAGGTATTCAAGCGCAGCTGTACGTCCGGACTTCCAGTATGCCAACAAAGAAATAGCTGGCAATAGCGGAACATAGATGACATAGGCGAACATCATGATTTCCGTGAGCACCACATTCATGTGTTGCTGGAAGTACAAAGTAGATTCTATTCCCGTGTATTGGGTCTCGAAGGCAATAATTTTATCATCCATCCATCCCGGCCAAATAATGTGCTGCAGTGAATGCACAGAGTCAAACAAGAACGAACACATCAGCGTGACTGATGCAGTTCTGATAAAGATGTGAAGAAAGGGATGACGCACTCGATCCGCTACGTGCGTGATGACGATATACAGCACGATTGCCAGACCGTATTGAATCGCATGCATAGACCACTCAGGTACTAACTCGCGGAAGCCTAGCGTAAGCAACAGCAACAGAGCAAGAAAACACACAAAAATTGTGTCGAGAGCGCGGGTACTAAAAAGACGTGATGATGTCATGAATGATCAACCGTGATCAGGAAAACAGAACGATAAAAACATCCATTCCTGTTCCTATCAAGAAATGAATGAGCAAGGCCCATAAGAATGAACCGGTACGCAGCGTCAGCATACCGAAAGCAACTCCGGCCAAAATCGACGAAGCGATCTCAGATGCCGGCATGCCAAGGTGCCACAAACAAGACGGGATAACCTGAATCAGAATTGCAAACCAATCACCAACGTAGCGTCGGAGACCAAAGAGCAAGAAGCCACGGAAGAACAATTCCCAAGCTGAGTAGAAGAAGATCAGTCGGGTTAACTCCAAATTGACGAGCGCTCCAACCGAATGATGCGCAGCCTTATCGAAGGGATAGAATGCCTGCAACTCAGGTGTGAATGCACCCGGAAGCAAGAGACAAATCGCAACAAAGGGATAGGCAACGGCAATGAATTTCAGACCGGTTTTCCAGTCGCCTAACTTCAGACCATAATCAGATAACTTTTCACCGAATATTCGAATCAGCACTGTTGGTATGAGACCAAACAAAAGCAATGCTGTCAGGAACATGTACTGAACACTGAAGTGTTCGTTCAGCGTCAACACTGTCGACGCAAAGTGAATTGATCCCAAATAAAAATGCAACACTGGCAATACTGATGCACAGAGAAGCATGATTGTTGGACGAGTATAGTCGGACTTCCAGAAGGGCCTCGGGTCCAGCATGTCAAAGAAAACATTCATACCTACGCCGCCTTCAATTGTTGTTCACGAATCCATCGAACTGTGCGATCAAGCGCTTCACGCAGAGGTGTTACGGTGTAGCCGAGCTCCCGCTCAGATTTTTCTGTGGAATGTTCCCAGTCGTTGAGAAAGATTTTCACCCAACCCGGACTGATTAGCGGATGGTGCTTGGTGTGACGTCCACGGAAAGTCTCAATCTCTGCTAAAGCAAAGGCTAGTCCTGCAGGAACATTAAAGAGCATTTTATTAACTCCACTCACTTCACGTAGTGCTTGGAAGAACTGATTGAAGGAAGCGTTTTCGCCGCCGAGCAAGTAGCGTTCACCCGGACGACCTTTTTCCATCGCTAGTAGGTGTCCGCGTGCAACGTCTTCCACAAAAGCCCAATTACCCTGCGCATGACCATTTCCGAGTATCGTTCGGAATTTTCCTTGCATGTACATCTGGATCATGATTGTGGTGGAGTTTCCTTCGCTGAGGAGTCCCGGACCAAAGACACGACTCGGATTCACGATCACGACCTCTTGTCCCTTCGCCGCAAACTCTCGCGCCCTAGCTTCTGCCAGAGTTTTTGAATGCTCATAGGGCGTAAATAATTCTTTCTCACGTGGCGTTTCCTCATTCACCAAGGAACCGCGTGATGGACTAAGTGTAAGATTGGTTGATGTGAAAACAACGCGGCGCACACCAAGATCTGATGCGGCATTCAGCATGTTTGTAAGACCACCCAAATTGATACGCGTGAATGTCTCAGGATCTTTAGCCCAATTCCTCGCATACGCAGCAAGGTGAAACACGCGATCACAACCCTTCATGGCAGCTTTTACACTTGCTGCGTCGCTAACGTCACCACGACAGATAACGATCTGTGGGTGCTGAAGCGCAGAAACATCAGCCGTGCTTCGACATAAAGCATGCACCGTTTCGCCTTGTGCTACGAGCATGCGGGCGACGCTCGTACCAATGAATCCTGTAGCTCCGCTAATGAGCACTGCCATTCAGTTTCTTCTCCTGTGCTGTAGTCTGATGAGTACTTCTGGTCCACGACCACACTTTCTAGGGCTTCCCCGCTACGTCATCGTTCAATTCGACGAAATGGTGATTTCTCTGAGGTGGTTCTGTTGAATTATCGCTTTTGAATACCAGATCGCGGTAAATCTACCAAACGAACTGATATTATTCTGCATAATTTCAGGTATGAGCGGAGTAAATACACGTCGTTGTATAGTCGTTGGAGCCGGTGTTGCAGGCATGAGCGCTGCCATGCATTGCGTTCGCAATAACATACCGGTTGTGGTGCTTGAATCTCGAGCAAGTCTAGGCGGACGTGCACATTCATTCGTCGATCCGACGAGTCGAGAAGTCCTTGACAACGGACAACACCTCATGATGGGCTGTTACACTGCTTTCCGTCAAATGCTTCGTGAATTGGGCACTGAATCTCTGCTCAGCATGCAGCCAAGTCTGCGCGTGCATTTTCGCACTAAAAGCGGAAGCAAAGATCTCTTCGAATCACGCCTCTTCTCCGGAAGTGTCGGAGCTGCCGCCGCTCTGTTTGGATTGCGTAGTCTCGACCTACAATCAAAACTCAGAGCAACAGCGATGATGCTCTCTATTCAACTTGGTGCAAAGGCCAAAGCAAATGAGACGACACTAGAATTTCTTCAACGATACAAGCAGACCCCTGCAATGATGCAGCTCTTTTGGGAACCTCTTGTGTTGGCTACTCTCAATGCTAAACCATCATTAGTATCAGCCTCGTTGTTTGTGCAGGTTCTTCGCTTGTCAATACTCGCCGGAGGCGACAACGCCTCGCTCATGATTCCGCAGGCAGGACTCTCTGATCTGTACTCAACTTTTGCGAGCCACCTCGCAGCACATCGTTCCGAGCTACACTTCAGCAGCGCGGTTAAAAACGTTGTTATGGTTGATGGACGAGCCTGCGGTGTAAGCACGGTTGACGATCGTGAGTATCGGGGCGATGCTGTTATAATTGCAACACCTCCCAAGGCCGCGTTACGACTTGGCGCAGAGTCGTCGATCTCGAATTCGCCGTCAATCCTAGCAGACCAAGTACAAGCGCAACCACTCTCGCCTATCGTCTCGCTCTATCTGTGGTTCGACAAAGACTTCATGCAAGAAGATTTCGTTGCGCTCATTGGCACAACAACCCAATGGGTGTTTAACAAGCGACGTATGAGCAGCTGTTCAGCAGAACAACGTGCACGCTATCCGGGTCATCTTGCGCTCACGATATCGGCAGCCGACGAGCTACGCGACGTAACAGGGGCTGAAATCATCGAAATTTGTCTCAAAGAAATTCGAACTGCCTTTCCTGAATCTCGCGATGCGACCTTGCTTCATTCACGGGTAATACGCGAGAGGTTTGCAACGCTTAGAGCAGAACCTGAGGTGGAAGCTTCGAGACCGGGTAACGCAACAAAAGTGCCGGGATTGTACTTAGCCGGAGATTGGACGAACACCGGACTCCCTGCTACCTTAGAGGGAGCAGCTCGAAGTGGAATCGAAGCAGTCAATACCGTGTTAATGTCATGGTAAAATCATAAACATGCTCCGATCCTGTTGTACATTTGGAGTATATGCCTCAACAGGGATTGTTGTCACTTCCATGATACACTGCAATCGCTGAATCATCACCGCGAGAACCATGAAACGTATCAGCATCGTCCTGCTTAGTTTTCTAAGCCTCTTCTTCTTCAGTCCGGAATCCCAGGCTCAATGGAAATCGTGGAGTTGGCAGAAACTGACTCTTCCAGGTGCCTACGCCAAGAACTACTTCCTCGGCATATACTTTTTACCCTCTAATCCTAAAATTGGTTGGGTTTGTGGTTACGACGGCGCGGTTTTGCGCACACTCGATGGTGGCAACACGTGGACTGGAATGACAATCCAAAACGCTCCGCAATTGGAGAGCATCATTTTCCTAAACGACAAAGTTGGATACTGTTCGGGTACGAGTCAGTTCATCTCAGGCAATGGCGGTATCTATCGGTCGGTCGATGGCGGTGCGAGCTGGACGGAAATCACCCCCATCATACAAGTAAATGGCGTAGTTCAACGAGCTAATGTGTGGGGTTGCAATTTTATCGATGAGAATGTTGGATTGGTTGTTGGTGGAGGCTGCGGATCAGAATTACAAATGTTCTTCCGCACTGAAGACGGCGGTAGTAGCTGGAGTTTGTACACCGATGCTCAACCCAGCACCGGACTTTCCCACGTTAAAATGTTTAGCGCTAACGGTACATGTTACGCTTCGAGCAGCGGTCGCATTTGGAGGTCGGACGACGGAGGCAAGAAATGGCGAGTTGTGAGCACCACCGGTCCTGCCTACTGGCAAGAAAATTTGAAGATATTCAATAAGTCGATTTGTGTAGCGACAGCGGGAACAAGTTGTTATGGTGGACTAGAGCCTGTAGGCGACATGAGATTCTCCAGTGATATGGGAGCCACATGGAAGGTGCGTCCTAATCAAGCTGCCATGTTTGGTACCTTTCTCGTGAACGACTCAACCGCATGGGCTGTGGGATATTCGTCCGGAAATGACCGCTCTGTTCTTCGAACTTCCGATTATGGCGACACTTGGACGGCCTATCGCTGCGGCATAGAACCAGGATCAAATTTTGATGATTTGTATTTCGTAAATGACACTCTTGGGTACATTGTTGGCGACGGGATTTATCGTACCGTTCCTCCTCTGCCAGTGCCTAATGTCACGATTCAGGGCGACACAGTATTCTGCAAGGGTGATTCCGTCGTGCTCACAGCGCCTCCCGGCTTTAGTGAATATCGTTGGTCTAATGGCGTAATCGCACAATCCATAACCGTAAAAACCAGCGGCGAGTACTTCGTTGTTGTTCGAAGAAACTACGATTGCAGTTCTGTGCCGGCCAGCATCAGAGTACGCGTACTTCCGTCTCCTGAACCTGGACTTCTAAGTTCGAAAGCAAACAAACACCTCTGTTATCAAGACTCACTCGTGGTTCGGGTGAATGGAAAATTCCCGTCCGTAAAGTGGTCAACCGGCGAAACGAGCGATTCGATCGTCGTTCGAAGCGCAGGTCGTTACAGCGTGGAAGTTGTCGATGCAAATGGATGTCGAGGACTGGACAGCATTGATATCACAGGCGGACAGAAAATCATTCCGAAGATTAGCTCCGGACCGCTCACTCGTTTTTGCGAAGGCGATTCAATTCGCTTGACGGCAGAAGATGGTTTTGCGAGCTATCTGTGGTCCAACAACGCCACAACCAACTCGATAAACGTCGTAGCAAGCGGAGCGTACTCCGTCATGGTGCAAGACAGCTTCGGCTGCGTATGGCAATCAGATACTGTTCGGATTACCGTTGACCCCAATCCGATCAGCATCGTTAATACCGGAAACCAATATTTTTTTATTGACTCAACCAGAGCCGGAGAAATGACATGCGATTCGATTCTGATCAGAAACATCGGAGTGGATACCTTGAATATTTCACCCGTTCACTTACTGCGCAATATTGAGTTCTCTGCACCACAATCTCAATTTGACATCAAGATCTTGCCACAGCAAACCAAAGGGGTGAGAATCTGCTACAAACCGACTGAATTGTACGAGCAACGGGACACCATGATCATTGGTGACTACTGTCATCGCGTGCTCTTCCTCGTCTCTGCAGGTGTTCCCAACAACTATGTCTCAACAACTCGATGCGACATACCGGTCGTTGCAACCACACAGATCATCGGGACGATAGGACTGAATATATATCCACCGACGCCGAACCCGAGTAGTACAGAAATGGTGCAGCGTGTTGTCAGCGCCAGAGATAACTCAATAGAAAGAGTTGACTTAAGCTCGATGGTGGGACAGATTGTCGGTACGGCCCGCCTGGAGTCACGAGCGCTCAATACGGGTAAATCCCAAACAGCGATGACGCAAACCGACGCCATTTTTGACCTTAGCTCGGTACCTGACGGCATGTATCTCATCCGCATTGTCAGTGAACGCGGTACGGTTTGTCAATTATGTCTTGTGAGACACTAACTAAGCGTCTTGGATATCTCCTAGAAATTTTCTCCTAAAGTCCCAATACCTATTATTTTGCGTGTCGCATCGACTTCGTTCTGCGATCCAGACATCCTCACAGACTCCCTTGTCTGACGAGTTCTGAAACAAATGAACCGAGCCAGGTATATTTACTCGAAACAAAACTGAAAACACTATAACTCAATTTTTACTCACTTCAGGTGGTCTATGAAAAAACTCCTCCTCCTTCCGATGCTCTGCATGGTGCTCGTATCAGCACAAGCACAGAAGCATCAAAATGTTCGCGAATTCGGTTTGAATTATCGCACACCGAAAGTCGCTGACGGCACGCAGTCTCTTGTACACCCAGGCACACCCTTGGTTGGACAAGGTGACGAAAAGGGCAACTCAGCTCAAGCCTTCGGAACACTGCAGACATTGTTCCACTACAATCCGGCATTGGGCTATCATCAATCCGGCAACATTCCGATCGTTTTTGATCCAACACTGAAGACCTTGTTTCTCATTTGGAATGAGCAAACAACACCGGCACAAGGTGTTAATGGTACAAACCTGAAGATGTTCACATCTGGCAGCCCGTACAAGACATTCAGCACAACGCCAAAGATCTTCACCACATCAGGTACAGATTTTTACGGTATGCCACAATTGGCAGTAATGAATCCTGATGGTGCTACAACAGTTGATGGTCTCAACTACCTCAGCATCGTTCACCAATATCCACAATCAAGTGGATATTACTACACAACACCAACGATGTTCTTGAAGTCCAGCTCAGCAGTTGCTGATCCATACGCTTTGTCTGGTCCGGCTGACAACAACAGCGCAGGCTACGCTTGGGGCGCAGGTGGATTGCTTGGTTTCGCTAATTCTTCAGCTCAAGGTGCAATCCTCGGTGGCGTTTTGGATCCGCCGAATGCAACAGCTCAATACGGTCAATACGGCGTGATGGTTTACGATGCTGCTTCACAAGAAGCTCAATCTTCATTGCCAACAGCATGGGCGAACTCACAATTCCGTTCAACACCATCAACAACAAACTCCTACAACGGACCGATGTACACAGACGTTGATCCTAAGGGAGTTACCTATGCGATCTGCAATTCAATTTTCGCTGACGATCAGAACAACCGCGTTTTGGCATTCTCAAAGAGCACCAATGGCGGTAAGTCATGGTCTGACTTTACACGCATGCCAACAACAGTATTGAGCACATTCGCTACTTCAGAAGGCTTGTCACAAGCAACCGTTATCCAGCCGTACCAACAAGATGCATTCATGGTAACTGATGAGGACAAGTTCTCATACTTCTGCCGTCTTGCATTGTTCGACGGACAAGATTCACTCCGCGCTTTGGAAATCGCTGAAGTCGAGTACAGCGCAGGCAACTGGTCAGTTCGTAAGGTTGCAGACTTCAATGATGTGCCAATCGTTTTCACAGACAACGACTCAGTTAACAAGGCAAACAACTACTCAGTTCTCAAGCCGTTCAGAATCATGAACACCATGGGTAATGAACTCGAAGTTGCTCGCACAGCTGACAACAAGGCTTTGGTATTGAAGTGGATCGACGTTAATCCAGACTTGGGCGCAGACATCTACTCACCTGCTCGTACTGTTCTTATCCAAGATCAACAAACAGGTACCGTTAGCGAAGGCACAATCGACTCAATCTATACGACTGACGTATTCATTGCTAGCCGCGCACTCGGTTCAGATTCATGGTCAAAGGCTACCAACGTAACACACGATAAGGTGTTTGACAAGGGTACACACATGCCACGCATGGTTCCCTCACTCACCCAAATCCCAATGATCTCTGCAGCAGCTAAGCTTCCTAGTGCTTATACCGGAACTTCAGATGCTTCAAAGATGTATGCTGCTCTCCCACAAGCATTCTTGTCACGCATTTTCAACGCTTGGAGCACAGTTAACTACGGTTTGTTTGCTGCAGCAACTCCTGTTGAAGAAGAATCACCAGTGGTTAATGGCAGCTTTGCATTGAACACACCACAACCAAACCCATCTGTTAATGAAACAGAGATCAGCTACACAACAAACCAAAGCGGTCATGTTCGCATCAGCGTTATGAACGTTCTTGGTCAAACAGTTGCTACTCTGTTGGATACTCAAGTTGACAGTGGCGTACACGGTTTTGTGTACAACACTTCAGCGTTGACAGCAGGTTCATACTATTTGAACATGACTCTCAACGGCACAACACAAACCCGCTCATTCGTGGTTAGCCACTAAGCGCGAGTTTTTTGCTCAGTTTTTGAGCGCGGTCTCTTTTTTAGGGACCGCGCTTTTTTTTTGTCGACAACAGAGTCTCCTTCTGCCGTTCCCAATCGCTACTTTTGTAAGCTAATCTCAATAATCACCACAGCATTGTCAACCATCATGCATAGTGCCGAAGAAATACGTCGTGTCGTCGAAAGCGTTATCGACCCTGATCTTGAACGCAACCTTGGTCAACTCGGGAGCATCGTAGATTGCACAGTCGACAACAACAAAGTCGAGCTGTTTCTTGAAATGATTCAACCGATACACTGGGTTGCGCGCGAGCTGGATGAAAGAATTCGTCGCGCTGTGAGCAATCTGGATTCGACTATCCAGCTCGACATCAAAGTCACCGAAAAGCAAACACCGCGTCTTGGCAACGCACACGTGCTACCCCAAGTCAAAAACCTCATCGCCGTTGCATCCGGTAAAGGTGGCGTCGGCAAGTCAACCGTTGCAGCCAATCTGGCATGTGCTCTGGCTTTGGGTGGAGCCCGCGTGGGACTGCTGGATGCGGATATCTATGGTCCAAGCGCACCGACGATGTTCGGCATCGCCGATGCGACGATGAAAGCGGAGAAAATGGAAGACGGTCGCATACTCGGTTTCCCGAATGTGCAGTACGGAATTGAAATTGCTTCGATTGGTTTTGTGATGCAACGTGATCAAGCGGCTATTCTTCGCGGACCAATGCTAGCGGGATATTTTAAAACGTTGGTTGAGCAAATTCAATGGGGTGACTTAGATTTTCTCGTCTTTGATTTGCCGCCCGGTACAGGCGACATTCAGTTGACTCTTACGCAGCAGATACCTCTTACAGGTGCAGTCATCGTAACCACTCCGCAAGAGATTGCTCTTGCTGACGTGCGTCGCAGTATCGCCATGTTCCGCAAGGTTCAGGTTGAAGTTCTTGGTGTGGTTGAGAACATGAGTTACTTCATCCCACCGGATGCACCTGAAAAACGTTATGCAATCTTTGGCGAAGGCGGCGGTTTGCGTGTGGCTCATGAAGCCGGCGTTCCTTTGCTAGGTCAGATTCCCATCAATCTATCGCTTCGTGAAGGTGCTGATGACGGACTTCCGGCTGTGTTAAATCCGGATGCCGATTTCGCAATCGCCGAAACAGTCAAAAGTGTGGCCGCCAATATCGTTCGTCAAACCCGCATCGTCAACGCACGTCGCGTCGATGGTCCACGAATCAATATCAGTCTCTAGCGTGACAGAACTCGATGAAAAAATCGTCGCTGCCTTAGCCGAATGCAGGCCGTACCTGCAAAAGGACGGAGGCGATGTCGAGTTCGTGCGTTTCGAAGACGCAACAAGAACTGCCGAGATCCGCTTTCTGGGTGCATGTGCCGATTGTCCTATGTCGCGCATGACCCTGAGAGCGGGCATCGAGCGAGTCTTGCTGAAACGAGTCCCAACCATCCGACGTGTCGAACAGGTCAGTTAAAGCCTCACGAACGATCCCGCAGACATGGCTTGTGTAGCTAACCAGAGTGAGCTTCCAAGCATACTTTCGTAGCACTCAGATTTCAATCAGAATTGCCCCACTTCCTCTCTTCTTTTGATCAAAAAAAGTCGTAGTTTTCACACTCTAAACCATGCTTTGTATACAGGAGTTATGATGAAAGTTGTAAGCGTATTAGTACTTGCGATCGCGATGTTTTTCATCGCACAACCGGCGCAAGCTGCTCAGGGAGATACAACATTGTTGCAGTTGATTTACGGCGACAGATTCCCCGGAACACCGTCGAGTATCAACACAACAGTGTTCGTTCCCAACAAGAGTTGGGCTCGAGTAATATTGAAAGTGAGACTTGATTGTCCTTGTAGCAAAGGCATGGGCGAATGGGATTACACCAATACATACTTTATCCGTGTGCCAAAGGGAACAAAGGACAAGGAAGGTAATCCTGAATACGACTACACTGAAATTGCGCGCTTTATCACACCTTACTGGGGCAATCAACCGAGCAGCAGCAATTTTACCTGGCAGTGGGACATCACCGATTATGCTTTTCTGATGAAGGATAGCACACAGTTCTCTGTGCGCTACGACGGATATACATCCAGCGCGAAATTCTCGGTATGGGTGGAAGCAATCGAGGGAACACCGCCCTATAGTGTTTATGCTCTCGACAAGCTCTGGCAGCAGTCCTTCTTGTACGGCAACTCATCTGATCCAATCGACAATCACCTCTTGAACAAGAAGTTTCTTGCGCGTCCGGAAGCAAAGTACACCAAGCTTAAAATCACCAATACAGGTCACGGTGGCTACGGTCCACAAGTCGTTGCCGAGTTTATCGACAAGACACACACGATCGCACTAAACGGCATTGATCTCTTCACACAGCATCTCTGGAGAAATGACTGTGGTTCGATGCCATACTATCCTCAAGACGGAACTTGGGCTCTCCCTCGCGCGGGCTGGTGTCCGGGTGATGTGGTACCGACATGGGACTGGGACATCACACCTTATGTCAAGAAAAGTGATTCAACGCGCCTCGATTATAAAATGGAAAGTTTCGTTGTGGATGACAAGTGCAACGGTATCTACAGCATTGCCGCTCAAGTCATGTATGCAAATGCACCTAACTTCAGCAACGATGTGTCGCTCGAGGAAATCCTCGCACCAAACTCAGATGCCGCAAAGACCAAATACAACCGCATGAATCCTATTTGCGGAAATCCGATCATCCGCGTTCGCAACAACGGTAAGAACACAGTAACAAGTATCGAGTTTGAATACGGTGTGCGTGGCGAGTCCAAGCAGAAGTACACATGGACGGGAAGTTTAGACATGATGCAGACAGCAGACATCACTCTTCCTGCACCTGATTGGAAAGCCTCCTTTAGCGCAACTACCCGCAACTTCGAATGCTCAGTTTTAAAGACCAACGGCAAGGACGATGAGTATCCATTATTCAACAGCCTAAGCTCAACCTACTCTGTGCCGCCTACATTCGATTCGCGCATCCAAGTGAATCTGAAGACCAACAGGCAAGTATCGGGTCAAGGCTACTACTGGGAAATCCGTGATGCAAACGATTCCTTGATCGTTGATCGTCAGAACTCCACACTCGCAGATGAAACTCGCTACTCTGACTCTCTCAACCTTGATCCAGGCTGCTATGTATTTCGCTTTGTCAATCCAAGCGGCTATGGCTTGGACTGGTGGGCAACAAGTAAAGAACTTGGTTCGGGATCTTTGAACTTCACAAGTCACGGTCAAACGATTCGTAGCTTCAATGGAGATTGTGGCAACGGTATCTATCAACAGTTCATCGTTGGTGTATTGCCTCAATTGAAAGTACTGGATGACGTAAATCTCATAGACTTTGGTCCATCCACCGTAGGTGTCCCAACGCAGAAAACAATCAAAATCACAGCGCTGAATTCGTCTCCACTTCAAGTTTCTAAAGTCGGCGTGACAACGCTGGCAAAGGGCTTTACATTGGTCAGTACCGACCCTGTTATCCCTTCAGGATCTAAAGTTACTTTGACTAATGAACAAACGATGTCGATCACGGTGCAGTACACACCGATCGTCACGACTCGTAAAGCAGCATCGTTGAATATTGAAAGCAACGACTACTATCAGCCGACACTGAACATCCCAATGTCCGGTGGACAGAACGCGGTAAATGTTGAAGAAGACGAGAGCGGTACAGCATCACTGCAAGTCATACCAAGCACAAGCGGTAACACGGCACGCATTCTCTTCCGCTTAGACATTCTGCAATCGCCGATGGCTCATTGTTCGTTGTACAACACGCTCGGACAAGAAGTAAAGACTATCTTCAACAATGAAGTTCGCACCTTCTCTGAGCAAGAAGTCAACAGCGATGTTAGCGATCTGCAGCCAGGAGTGTACTTTGTTGTACTCCGTTGCGGCAAGCTTCTCGTCAATGCACCGTTGATTATCAGCCGATAAGAACAAGCACTCTCAATTGGATGAAATACAAAAGCCGGTAGGCCTCAGGTCTATCGGCTTTTTCATTTTTCGAGTCACGATGTTTTACTTGAGAATTGTCTAGCAATTATTCAGCTCATCACAATCGCGATGCAGCAGGTATTGACGATATCGTCGACGCTGCAGCCTCGTGAGAGATCGCAGTAGGGTCGCTCTAAACCCTGAACAATCGGACCCAATGCCACCGCCCCAGCCAATCGCTCGGTCAGTTTATAGGCAATGTTGCCGGCAGAGAGATTGGGAAACACCAGAACATTCGCGTCGCCGTGAATAACTGAACCCGGCGCTTTGCGTTCAGCAACCGATGGAACAAGGGCTGCATCGGCTTGCAACTCTCCGTCAACAATAAGCTCCGGACTTTGCTCGTGAATGTGTTGTAGAGCTTTGCGAATCACATCAAGTGTCGCATGCTCAGCACTGCCTTTGGTTGAAAAGGACAGCAACGCAATGCGCGCATGCTCAGCACTGAGCTTCTCATAATTACGAGCTGTGCTACGGGCTATATCTGACAATTGAACGGCGTTAGGTTCGGGAACGACGGCGCAATCAGCATAGGCAAGAACGCGATCACGGAGGATCATGAGGAAGAAGCTGCTCAGTGTACTGACGGAATCTTGCAATTTATTGGTCATGAGTGCGGCACGAAGCACTGAACCGGTCGATGAAAGCGATCCACCGACACAGGCGTCAACCATAGAATGAGCTAATATCATTCCGGCAGCGATCAAAGGTTGATTAAAACTCTCATCGGCTTGTTCAGGACTCATGCCTTTGGAGCGTCGTCGCTCGAGTAAACTCGCAACCAGTTCATCTCGCTTCTCGAGAGTTTTCGGATCGCAAATCTCAATATCCTGCAGATCAACACCTGCCTCGCGAGCCGAAGCTTTGATGGTTGATTCATCCCCAACTAGCCTAACTGTTGCGATTTCTTTGTCGCGAAGAATCACTGCTGCTTTTTGTGTGCGCGGATCCTCAGCGTCGACAAGTGCAATTCGTGCACGCCGCTGTTTTGCTCGCTGTTGCAGCGAGTCCAGAACCTGAGTTTGAAAATCTTGAGCTTGAAGCATGCGACAAAAATACGCTGCAAGTTCCGGCTTCAAGGAGATGCCTGAGTTGGCATATGCTGCTTTACCGATAAATTGCAGTGTTGTGACATCAAATACCATCTGAATGAACTTCGTTGCCCGCATAGGTCGGATTATAATGAACTTTCTGGCAGAGCTCGGAGCTGTGGCAATTCTCTTTGGGCGCATCATTGGCTACATACCTCAATCGATTCGTGATCGCAAACTCGTCATCGAGCAAATGGGTATCGTCGGTTCCGATTCTCTCCCATTGGTCGTGCTCATCGGCTCATTCACAGGAGCAATTGCTGCCCTGCAGGCCACGAACTTGTTTGCCAAGTTCAATTTGATTGGCATTGCGCGACCGTTTATCGGTGGTTCTATTGCAACGGTGGTGTTTACGGAATTGACGCCGGTGTTGACGGCGTTGGTTATTGCCGGACGTGTTGGAGGCGCAATCGCGGCTCAACTTGGAACTATGGCCGTATCAGAACAAATTGATGCACTGGAGATGATGGCCATCGACAAGAATCGCTATCTCGCCATGCCACGAGTAATAGCCGCTGTAACCATGATGCCCATCCTTGCCGTATTCTCAAATGCGGTGGCCTTGATTGGAGCTTACGCTTTGACGAGTCTGAAATTCGATTTCTCTGCCGGCGTATTTTTCAATTCTATTCAGAACTTCTTTCGTCTGTCAGAAGTCATTACCAGCCTCACCAAATCCTTCGTTTTCGGTGGCGTTACCTCATTCATAGGTTGCTACGTCGGTATGATGGCCTCCGGCGGTGCTGAAGGCGTTGGTGCCAGCACGGTGCGCGCATTCACGATTTCTGCCGCCTCTATTCTCATCATTGACGCGATTTTTGGTTACATCTTCTAGAATCGAGTTTGCGTCACAGGTGTTTATTGCATGTATGCAAAACGGAGAAACTACCTGAAATGTGGTGCCAGTGGTGATTTCAGGCTTCGAGTGACGTGAATCGTAGGCAGCCAGTTATTGTCATGAACTCAAAGTGTCGGGTTTGCTGAGCGAAAATTTATCGTCTGCAGGCTGTCGAGTGACTAAATTTGCCCAGTGCAAGGCTTAATCTCGTGACCAAGTCGATACAAAGAATATGAGAAGAATTTCCCTCGTCGGTCGTAGTCTGGTTTTCTGTTTGCTAGCATTGGCAACCTCTTATACCGCGCTTGCCGGTCAAGAAGGCTCGCGCCGTGTGTCGCCACTTGAAGATTTGATTCCTCACTCTGTATCACCTGCTAACGACAGCGTTTTTCAATGCATTCCGCAGCGAGTGAAGCTCGTATGGTCGACGGGAACAAGTTTTGACAATAGCTACTTTGTAGAAGTTTCCGTTGATTCATCTTTTACGACGCCAATTATTTCCGACGTTGTTGTGTTTGACACTGTGGACTTTATCGCTGTCCCTCGTGCTGACACGATGTTCTACTGGAGAGTGCGCACACAGTTTGACACCACCGCTATCTGGCGCTTCAAGCTCAAGACCGGTCAGCGCACAACGACCGCATCACCGTCAAAAGATACTATTACCGACAATCCTGTTCAGTTCTTATGGCATCCGATGTCAGGAGTTGGTTCGTACGAATTATTCATTGAGTCGACTGCCTACACACGTTCAGACACTGTGAAGGATACCAGTGCATGGGTAACCTTGCTTGGATACAAAAGCTATACCTGGAAAGTCCGTGGACTTTGTGGTGATGGTGCGACCGATTGGTCGAATCAAAGTACCTTCTACCTGAACGTCGAAACAAATGGCGTCTATGCGGACGCGTCAAGTGATGAGTCTCCATGGCGATTGGATAGTCGTGCAAAGAGACTCTTTTATTCTGCACAGCCTGGTCCGGAACGGCCGATAACCGTTCTTGTGTACGATCTCCTCGGATCAGTTGTCTCGCAACGCAATCTGAGCTCTGCAACCGAGGGATCTCTAGACTTATCGAAGCACCAGCGTGGTGCCTATATGATTGTTTGGAACGATGAGTCACGCTCTCATCAACAATTTGTAATTTTGGACTAAACAGTCTTTTATTCTGCCGTCAAGACTGCTCCGTCTCTTTTTTCACCTCAGGAGCCGTTTTATGAAATGTGCTTTACCTTCTCTTCTGGGCAATCGTTTGCTCAGCCTATGCCTCGTGCTCACTACCTTGTTCGCAGCTTACCGGCTCGAAGCTCGACAAATGCTGTTGTTTGATATGCCGGATAATCGAAGCTCAGATCTCATGACGACCTTGGTCGCTGATGTTGTGACCAATCCCGCTCAACTTGCTTCTTCGAGTGTGAAACTTGTATCGCCAAAGCGAGGCGAGATTTTATACTGTCCGGGCAGTAGCGTTCAATTACGTTGGAACCAAGTCGTTGGTATCACCAACTACTTCATCGAAGTAGCATCTGATTCAGCTATGACTACTGTGCTGCGTCATGATGTTGTGCCTTTCGATACCTCCACGACCATTCCTCTGGGCAGTCAAACGACTTACTACTGGAAAGTCTCAACAGGTTCAGAAGAATCCGAAGTGCAGTCGTTTAGAATCGGAAGTGTTACCACTCCAACGTTTCAATCACGATTTAACGGTGCAGTGATAAGCGTTGATACGCTGCTCATTCAGTGGAACGCTGATCCGGGCGCTAAGCTCTATCAATTGGAAATTCAAAGTCCATTGAGCGAAGCATATGACACAACATGTACCACACCCTATTTCAAACTGCAATTAAATGCCGATCAGCAGTATCGTTGGAAGGTGCGCTCGCAGTGTCCGACAGCAACCTCTGCTTGGTCAGAGATGGACTCAGCAACTTATCATCCGGCTGTCAATTGGGTTATTGACGATAATTCCAGCATGTACACATTTCCAAATCCTGTACATGAATTCATGACCTTACAACTTGTTGATGGCACGCTTCCTGATCTCAGTACTATCAAGTGCTTCACGCTTAATGGTGAGTTCATCTCACTGCCAATGAGCATCATCAACGATCATCAAGTCAGTGTTGATTGTCGAAACCTGAGTTCAGGTCGCTACACTCTTCACATGATCTCCGGCAATCGCATCATTCCCATACAGTTGCTCGTGATTCACTAAGCAGATTGATCGATTAGCAAACAAGAATACCCCATTAAAAAAGGCCGATGTTCATGTGAACATCGGCCTTTTTTGATTTCGACCTTCGAAGACGTCGTGTTACTTTGACGGTTCGAATTCCTTGTCGTCGACGGGAACGTTTGCTTCGTAGCTGACTTCACCTTCGAAGCTCATACCCGGGACTTCGAGTTTCTCGTGAGTTGGCAATTTCACTCCGTTAACCTCTTTGTAGTTGGTGTAGAACTCGCTGATCGTTACAGGTCCTGATGGACTATCCTGAATTTGATCGATGCGCGACAGCAGATAAGTCTGACCATCGAAATAGAACTCGCAGCTTTCACCGGCTGGTGTGGTTGCTTTCACGAGGATCTGACCGTTTTGCTTGCCGCTAATCTCACACTTGTATCCGAGCTCAGGCAAGTGGGCGTAATAGAACAATGACGCTTCTGCAAGTGCTGACTTTTTGGTTTTCTCATCCATTTCGTCTGCAGGCTGACCCATCATTGACACCCAAGCATTGGTACCGTTGACGTAGTACACTTGACCGCCGAACGGAGTTTGAAGCTTAGTGAGTTTCTTGTTCGGTGCCTTGTGCTTACGCTCACCCGAACCGTCGAAAGTCTTACCACCGGCATTGATGCTGAGTTTTGAACTTACCTTCATGGTTTGAATAGCATTCATCTTATCAGCACCACCAACTGCTCCTTGAACTTTTTTCATGAGATCGTCAACTGACATCGAGACTTTCTCGAGGTTGTCGGCAACCGGTTCGAGGTCGAGATTGTAGGAGAATACGCGGCCATACTTCGCAAGAACGGGTGCGATTTCCGGTGAACCAACAACGATCAGGTACAACTTGTCTGAACGCAACAGACCTTGGGCAGCACGTTGAGCATCGAATGGTGTGTAGGCGCTAAGACGCTTGGAATAACCCTTCAAATACTCGGGAGAAAGTCCGAGGTAATCCGCATTCTGAAGCATTACAGCTGTAAAGTCACTGTGCTCAAACGACATCAGATAATTACCAACTTCGTTTGTCTTGATTGTATTGAACTCATCGTCGCCTGCAGGTTCCTTGACGATTTTCTCGATCTCATTTTTCAAGACAATAATCGTTGAGTCCGTAACTGCATTTCGAACATCAGCTCCGGCACCGAAGCGATTGAAATACTTGCCTTGGGTCATGTGGGCATAGGGCGTATAGGTAAAGGAATAGGTCTCACGCAGAGTCTTGAAAAGACGTCCGGCAAAACCGGAACCAAGTACCGACGTGGTCAGCATCATTGGCTCATAGGCTTCGTCTTTGCGGGCCGGCATAAGTGCAGCCACCATCACAGATGATTGAACAGAGCCCGGACGCTGAATGAAGTACACGCCCTTTGGCATTGACTTTGGCTGAGGTATTTGACTCATCGTCATTGCAGACGGCTGCCATGAACCAAAAGCCTTTTCGAGTTGAGGAAGAATTTCCTTCAAGCTTACATCACCTACGATAGCAAGAGTTGCGCGGTTGTTTGGGCGCACCCAGCGCTCGTGAAATGCGCGAACATCCTCAATGGTGATTTTCTTCACCGATGCTTCTGTCTTGCGAGCCGCACTTGGATGGTCCTTACCATAAATCACCATGCGTGCAAGAGCTGCTCCAAGCTGTCCTGGATTTGATTTTTCTTGCTTGATACTCGCCATCACTTGTGGCAGCATCTTTTCAAATTCTTCTTTTGAAAAAAGTGGATGTTGGATAACATCAGAGAAGATGTTCAGCATCAAAGCGTTGTGCTTTTTAAGACCTTCCATTGATGCCGTCATCAATTCTCCGGCTGTATTGGTGCTAAGACTGGCACCAACTGAATCCAATTGATTGGCAATTGCTTCGGCGCTGCGCTTTTGCGTGCCTTTGTAAATGAGATTTGTCATCATGAATGAGAGACCATTCTTGTCTCCGTCCATCGACTCACCTGCACCGACTTGCAGACGGTAGAGAATGGTTGGCTGACGACGATCTTCAATCACATATACCTTCAAGCCGTTTTTCAAGGTGGCTTGTTCGTAATGTGGGAATTCAACTTCGCGAAGCTCACCGACCGGTGGCTTGACTTTGAAATCAATTGCTTTCTTTTCAGTGGAGCTTGCTGCGCCGCTGCTTTTTGACTTATCTGCGGACTTCTTTTGTGCTGTTGCGGTGTTCAGTACCAGACCAAACAGCATGAGAATCATAATTAGTTTTTTCATACACATTGTGAATAACAGTCGAACATTCGTGAGTATAAGGGAGAACCGATCGTGCGCCTTTGAAGTCTGGTTTATTTGGACTTCTTATCTGAAGCCGGCATAAACGTGATGACTACTCTGTTTTGTGTTCCCAAGTACTTCTGGGCGACACGCTTGAGATCGTCGCGCGTTATCTTGTTGAAGCGTTCGATTTCTGTGTTGATATAGTTTGTATTTCCATAGATGGCGTATGAATCTGCAAGAGCCTGCGCTGTTTCGAGTGCGCCTTTCTTGCCGTTGATAAACTTCATCTCAGCAATATTCTTTGCCTTCTTGAATTCTGCTTCAGTGACGCCGTTCTTGATCACGCTGTCGATTTCTGCATACATGCCCTGCTCAACCTTTGCGATGTCTTGTCCAGGCGCTGCAATTCCCAAAAGAATAACTGCACCTGATTGCTCCAATTCAAATGGGAAGGTTGCTGCTTCAACGGCAAGTTGAGATTGATCAACCAGCTTGCGATACATGCGTGAGCTTTCGCCGTTGGCAAGAATGTCTGTGAGCATGGACATTGCATAGGAATCCGGATCACCTTCTTTAACGCCACGATAACCAACGAATACGCCCGGCAATTGTGCCTTTCCATCATTGATTACTTCGCGGACTTCGCCGTTCATTGGTTCAATCTTGAATGCAGGACGTGTGATGTCGGCGCCTTTTGGACGTGTAGCATAGTATGCATCGATGTAGCTACGAACTTCTTCGGGATCAAAGTCACCGCTCACACAGAGAACTGCATTGTTTGGAACGTAGTACTTGTCGTAGAATTCCTTGAACTCTTGGATCGACGCAACGTCGATATGCTGAGAAGAACCGATCGGGGTCCAACCATACGGTGAACCTTTGAAGAGCTTCGTGAAGATCTTTTCTTGCCATGAACCATAGGGACGATTGTCATAGCTCACTTTACGTTCTTCCTTAACAACACCACGCTGAGTTTCAACGCCAATGGTATCGACCTTCAAACCACGCATGCGCTGAGCATCGATCCACATGGCCAACTGCAAAGCGTTGGATGGAACTTTGAAGTGATAGACTGTTTTGTCGAATGAGGTGAAGGCATTGACCTCGCCACCAACAGCAGAGATCATATTGCCGATTCCGCCACGCGGAATCGAATCGGTTCCCTCAAACATGAGGTGCTCGAAGAAGTGAGCAAATCCGGTGCGAGCCGGATCTTCGTAACGACTTCCTGTACGGTAGTGCACTACGGTAGCAACAACGGGTGTCGAACGGTCTTGGTGAAGGATCACGTGCAAACCATTCGGTAAATCAAACTCGCTAAACTGAACCGGCTTGTAGTTCTGGGCCTGAGCGCTAATGCTAAGGGCAAGTACGCACAGTCCAAGCATAATTCTGTGTAGAGACATGGATCGTCCTTAAAAGATGGATTTATTCTTACAAAAAACAAAAATACGCAGGACTTGGCTCTGCGTTGCGTCCTTCACAAAGTGTTAACGAAGAGAATTGTCAAAGAAAACCCGTGTGGAAAATCATAGTCCACCCTGTATTCCGGGCTCCACGTAATTTGTGCCTTCTCAACTCCCTGTTTCCGTCCCAAACATGCGCGTCGACTCTCTTCCAACACTGCTAAAAGCAGCTTCCCTTCCCCGAATCGTGTTTCTGTTCGGCGAAGAGGAGTTTCTCATGCATGAGGCTTTCGACCTGATCATGAAAAATGTAGAAAAGCGAGGAGTATCTGATTTCAATATCGATGTTATCGATGGCGATGACAGCAACGCAGATCGCTTGGTTCAACTCGCATCATCCTTTCCCATGATGGGCGACATGCGGGTTGTGGTTGTAAAGCGATTTGAAAAAATGGTCGGAGGACGCAAAGCCAAAGGCAGCGAAAAAACTCCACTTGGTCAGTACATCCAAAATCCCTCACCGCAAAGTTGCGTTGTGCTCATGGTCTCTTCCGACAGCAGCGCCAACGACGACCTCAAAGGCATTTCTGCCGTTGGTGGCAGCGGCAAGCAAGCCGAACGTGCGCAAGCCCGCATGAAGAAGTTGAAGTTTCCTTACAATCTTCTTCTGGCGCATTCAGATTGGATGGAATTCCCTCGATTGTACGACCGCATGATTATCCCATGGATCGTCAAGCGCTTTGCTCAGTCGTCCAGTCAGATCAATAACGACGCAGCTGAATACATCCTGGCGCGCTGCGGTAACTCCCTCAGAGAAATCGCCAATGAGATTGATAAGATTCTCATCTTTACCAACAACGCAAAGCAGATAACGCTCGAGACCATTATGCAGTTGGTAGGAGACTCGCGCGAGTACAATGTGTTTGAATTACAGAAAGCTATTGGCGAACGAGCCTTCTCAAAGGCACTACACATCATGCATCACATGCTGAATGCGGATCGACAAGAAATGTTGATTCTTACCGTGCTAACACGATACATGCTTTCACTGTGGAAACTTGCAGACGCATCGCGTCTGTACTCGCATTCAAACGAGATTGCAGAAAAGGCCGGGATACAGGCGTTTTTAGTCCCGGAATATCTAGGCGTTCTCCAACGCTATAGCGTCGGTGAAATTGAACAAGCGCTGATTGCGCTGCGTGATGCGGACAGAAAATTGAAGACAAGTTCAGAGGATTCCATGCTTCTCATGGAACGAATGCTTCACCGCATTGTGGTACAAAACGAAGCGCAGGTCATCGCGTGATGAACTGCGCTTGTTGACTGGCGATGTATCTCGTGATTTAGCTCACGATAAAGTTGACCAGCTTCGAGCGAACGATGATGGTCTTGACGATCTTCTTGCCTTCCAAACTCTTTTGAATCAGTTCGTGTGAAAGCGCAAGTTCCTCCATCTCCTTCTCGCTTGCATCCGCAGAAATAAACTCCTTTGCGCGGATCTTCGAATTGACCTGCAGTAAGATCTCAATGCGCGAAAGCTTGATTGCTTGAGCATCAAACTGTGGGAATGATGCGTGAGCGATAGACTCAGTATGACCGAGAGCAGCCCACAGCTCTTCAGCAATGTGCGGCGCAAACGGTGCCAGACAGAGTAGAAACTTCTCCATGGCCTCGCGCGGCTTGACGCTCAAAGGAGTAAACTCATTGACAAAAGTCATCATCTGGGCGATAGCCGTGTTGAATGACAGATTCTCAATATCCTCAGCGATTTTCTTGATCGTTGAATGCAAGACCCGCGCCTGTTCCTCTGTCATAGGAACATCTTGAACGTCCGCAGATAAAGTGCGCTCCTCTGTCATCATCAAGCGCCAAACGCGATTGAGAAAACGGTGTACCCCTTCAATGCCCTTGGTCGACCATGGTTTTGAATCTTCCAGTGGTCCAAGGAACATTTCAAACAGACGCAGAGCATCAGCGCCGTAGTCTTGAACAACGTCGTCGGGATTAATGACGTTCTTCAGAGACTTCGACATCTTTCGTCCGTCCTCACCAAGAATCAATCCCTGGTGGAAGAGCTTTGCAAATGGTTCGCGCGTGCTGACGTAGCCGTAATCGTAGAGCACCTTGTGCCAGAAGCGAGCGTAGAGCAAGTGCAAGACTGCATGCTCAGTACCGCCTACGTACAAGTCGACTCCGCCCGGCTGCATCCAATATTTTTCTTTGTCCGGATCGCAGAACTGAGCGTCGTTGTGTGGATCGATAAAGCGCAGGTAATACCAACAAGATCCTGCCCACTGCGGCATGGTGTTGGTTTCGTAGCGAGCTTTCTTGCCGGTTTTCTTGTCGATAAAATTGACCCAGCTCTCGACTGTTGCGAGTGCGCTTTCACCGGTACCGGAGGGCTTGAACTCCTCTACTTCCGGAAGAACCAAAGGTAACTCATCGGCATCCAGGGCGCGCTTTGTTCCGTCTTCAAAAAAGATAATGGGAACCGGTTCACCCCAGTAACGCTGACGGGAGAAAAGCCAGTCGCGCAGCTTGAAGTTGATGCTTCGATGACCATGCTTCTTTTCCTCCAACCAATCGATCAGCAGTTTCTTCGCAATTGCTGTGCTTTCGTCGTTCAACGAAACATCCTCATTGCGAGAATTGCAAGCCAAACCTTCATCACAGAAGGCTTCTTGTACGACATCGATATCATCACCGTTCTTCGGTCGAACGACTTGGATGATTGGAAGTTTGAATGCCGTCGCGAACTCATGATCTCGTTCGTCATGACCAGGCACGGCCATAATTGCACCTGTGCCATAATGAGCCAGAACATAGTCGGCAATCCAAACAGGAATTGGTTCGCCGGTAGCTGGATTGAGCGCGTAGCCACCGGTGAATACACCCGTTTTGACTTTCGATAACTCTGTGCGCTCTAAATCACTCTTTGCGGCTGCTTCAAATTGATAGCGCTGAACTGCATCACGCTGTTCGGCGGTGCAGATATCATTTACAAAAGGATGCTCCGGTGCTAAGACCAGATAGGTCGCACCGAAAATGGTATCGGGACGTGTGGTGAACACACTGACGGTGTCTTCTGTTCCCAAGACCGGAAAATGCACGACCGCGCCTTCGCTCTTGCCGATCCAATTGCGTTGCATTTCCTTGGTACTTGGAACCCAATCGACTAAGTCCAAATCATCGAGCAAACGTTGTGCGTAGGCGGTGATGCGCAGCATCCATTGGCGCATCGGACGACGTTCAACAGTGTAGCCCTTTTCTTTCCATTCATCGACTTCCTCGTTCGCCAAGACGGTGCCCAGACCTTCGCACCAATTGACGGGGATCATGGCGATGTAGGCCAGACGGTGCTCGTCGCGATATGCTTCAACGTCAGCGACGTCTGCAGGAATGACCAGCTCGTCGATATGACGTGAGCGCTGCTGACTTTCATCGTACCAAGAATTGTACAACAGTATGAACATCCACTGGGTCCACTTGTAGTACTCAGGATAGGTCGTGTTGATCTGGCGCGACCAGTCGTAACTGAAGCCCAGCATCTTCAGCTGTCTTGTAAAATTCTGGACGTTCTTGGCGGTTGCAGTAATTGGGTGAACGCCATGGGTCATGGAATATCGTTCAGTAGGCAATCCAAATGCATCCCAACCCATAGGGTGAAGAACGTTAAAACCTTTCATGCGCTTGAAGCGAGCGACGATGTCTGTGGCTGTATAACCCTCCGGGTGACCAACGTGCAAGCCGTCACCGCTTGGATAGGGAAACATATCCAGCACATAGTATTTCGGCTTGGACTTATCGTCAGCCGTTTTAAAGGTCTGACGTTCGTCCCAAATGTGCTGCCACTTCTTTTCGATATCGTGAAAGGGATAGGATGACATGGTATGAATTCAAGTGATGAAAGTCGCGAATTGCAAATCTACGAAAAGGCCACTCAGCGTTTGGACTGAGGTCACGACCTCAAGTGATGTTGTATCAATGAAAATGATATCAGTAGAACTACGCAGACGCTTGAATAAATAGCAATCGTAGTTCTACGGAAATTATACGGTATTGCGCTTTTTGACCATTTTTTTACACTGTCAGAACCCTCGAGTTATCTAGCTTTGTTCCTGACGCTAACCGACTTATCTGGGCGAAATACATCGGCTTAGAGCTTGGATCGAATCACAGGCGATAGTGCTGAGTAAACAACGTTGGAATAGACAAGCAGCCTCACGGGATAACGAGACTGCTATTTGAGTATCATATGTTCTGCGTGCATTGAAGCACCGGCATAGATTTTTTACGTCACTTTTGAGTTACAATTACACATGACGAAGCGAATTAGCAAGTCAGGCGCGATGCGTGCCTACATGACGGTAGTGTTTTGCTGCATAGCAATGCTCACGAGCGTATCGTTGTTTGCACAGCAGCAACAGATTGGATCGTATGTGCTTTTTGGTGGCAACGGAAATTGTCCCGGGGGAAATGGTCAGAGTACTCCGCCCTCTCCAGGTTGCGCAGTTGTCATTGGCAGTGGAGCATCCATTTCCAGTGGTAACATCGGAAGCTACACTTATGTGAAGACTGAAGGTAGCGCTGCTATCTCAGGCAGCGTCCATTCCGGCGGCAAGGTCTTATTTGCAAACTCCAACACTATCGGTGGAAGTGTAGCTGCAGCTAACACAGCGTCGGCTAGTGGTACCATCGTTCAGGCTGGAACACAGTTTAGCCTCAGCGGTAATATCAATTCAAATGGCAATGTGGTCGTTGGCTCAAATGGTAGTTCGATCAGCGGCTACGTCAAGCATCCAAGCGGAACTAGCTACTCCGGTCCCTCGCCTGCCGGTGGCAACCAAACCGGTACGCCAAGCCTGCCGACCTTACCTTCGATGCCGGGAATCGCAAACTTCAATTCGTACGGCTCAACGAATATCACGAATTCAACTACGATTAGTCCGGGTGCATACAAGGATATGTTGCTTACAGGTGGCAAGACTGTCACGCTCAACGGTCCAGGTACCTACATCTTCCGTCACATTCACAACAGCGGAAACTTCAACACGATTAACTTCAATTTCCAAAACAGCTCAACCGGTGTCTTTATTATTCAGATACACGGTGTTGCTTATATGGGAAAGAGCTTCATCGATTTCTGCAATGGCGGAAGTGCCACACGCATCTATACTGAAGTTCATGGCAATAACACCGACCAAGACGATGATTCACCTGGACCGTATTCATTCATTGTTGCGGGCGGAACGTCAGGCGGACGTAAATCAGAATGGAAAGGTAGCGTATGGGCTCCATACGGTGCTATTCTACTTGGTCAAGGCAATTCAACAGAAACCAACCTCACCGGTGCATTCTGGAGTGCCACACAAGTTGATGTGAATGCAAATGCAACCATCGCATTGGCAGCATTCAATTTCTGTTCCACACCAAATGTCAATGCAGGTTCAGACAAAGTTCTTACCTGTGCTCAAACAAGTGTTCAACTCAGTGGCTCATCATCGAGCTCAGGCGCGCAGTTTGCTTGGACAAGCTCCAATGGCGGTCATATTGTTAGTGGTGCAAACACCGCAACACCTATCGTCGATGCAAACGGTACCTACACACTCACCGTCACGGTAAGTGGTGGATGTAGTGCGAGCGATCAGGCTGTGGTTACAAGTGACAACACTGCACCGAGTGCAAATGCAGGACCGGATACGACGCTTACATGTGTTCGTACCTCCCTCACTCTGCATGCTAGCTCGAATTCCAGTCGAGTTCGATACAGCTGGCAGGCAAGCGGCGGCGGACACTACACCGGCTCAAACTTGAGTGCAAACTTGGTTGTCGATGCAGCTGGCACTTATACCGTCACCGTCACAGACACCGTTAATGGTTGTAGCTCAACTGATCAGGTTGTTGTAACACTGAACAATGCTTCGGCGCAAGCAAATGCGGGTCCGGACAAAGAAATCACCTGCTACATCACCAGTCGTCAACTCAACGGATCTTCAACGACGAGTGGTGCGATCTACAGCTGGGCTGCATCGAATGGTGGCAATATTGTTAGCGGTCAGAATACATCCACACCAACCGTTAATGCAGTTGGTACATATACATTGACCGTTACAAATCCTACAAGTGGTTGTACGGCAACAGACGTTGCGTTGATCACAGAAGGACCGTGTATCGTTCCTGGTTACACTCCTTCCGATTCAGGAAAGGTCAACAACCTCAAGGGCTCAGAGTTAACCTCGTTGTTCGAGCACTTCGATTCAACCACGACTCCGTCACCTGATGTGTACATCATCAACAACGACAGCGTGTGGATTGAGATTATTACAGTAGCGGGTCAGACGAACACTCTGCTCAGTCTTGTGCAAACTGCACCATATGGTATGACCCATGCTGAAAGAAATGACTTCGATACGCTTATTATCTATGGTTTGTATCCAATCGCACACTTAGCCAAGCTTGACAGCATCCCACAATATGTCAATCACGTGCGTCCGGTCTATCCTCCTGTAGCTAGCGTAGGTGTTGCCTACACGCTTGGTGACGTTGCTCAGCGCACAGACTTTATTCGCAATGGTTTTGCAACTGAGGGCGAAGGCGTTAAAGTTGGTGTGCTATCCGATAGCTACAACTCTATCCCCGGAAACTTTGCATTGGCTGACGTTTCAAACGACGATTTGCCAGGCAACAGCTACCATCCGGATGCAGTGCACGTGTTGAAAGATTATCCATATGGCGCTCGCACTGATGAAGGTCGCGCGATGCTCCAAATTGTACACGATGTTGCACCGAAAGCTAAACTTGCCTTCCGCACGGGATTCGTCAGTGTTGGCGACTTTGCAAAAGGAATTCTTGAGCTCGAGCAGGATAGCTGCAATGTCATCGTTGATGACATCACCTACATCACTGAGCCATTCTTCCAAGACGGCGTGGTTGCAAAGGCAGTTGATTCGGTAACATCAAAGGGGGTTGCATACTTCTGCGCTGCAGGTAACTATGGCTCAAAATCATATGAAGCTGATTTCAATCCTACATCTGCTCCAACTGGCGTAAGTGGCAATGCACATAATTTCGGTGGTGGAGATACTCGCCAAAGCTTGACCTTGCCTCCGGGCTCTTATACCATCGTTCTTCAGTGGGCTGACTCGATTTATTCGCATGGTCAGACAACCACAGGAACACAGAATGACTTGGATATGTACCTCGTAACTGACGGCGGTACAACGCTCTTTGGTTTCAATCGCATTAACACCGGCGGCGACCCGCTTGAAGTCTTGCCTTTCACTGTTCCGCAATCAGCTGGCACAGTGCAAACCAACATCATGATTGTTCGCGCTTCAGGAAGCTCAAACGTTCACTTCAAATACGTCATCTTCCGCGGTGAAGCGGTTATTAACGAATATCATACAGGAACTTCAACCATCGTTGGACAAGCCAATGCTACCGGTGCCATTACCGTTGGTGCAGCACTGTATCTCAACACGCCATCGTTTGGAGTAAATCCTCCAACACCGGCAAGCTTTAGTTCCACAGGTGGTACCGCAGTAAATGGTGTCATGAGATCAAAACCGGATTTCTGTGCACCAAACGGTGGTAATTCCACCGTCAATTTTGGCGCTCCAAACATTGACAACGATGCATTCCCGAACTTCTTCGGTACATCAGCTGCTGCACCTCACGCTGCAGGAGCTGCTGCTTTGTTGATCTCGGGTAAAATGAAATATGACAGTACGGTTCTGACGGCATCGCAAGTACGCTCAATCATGCGTAGCACTTGTGTGCCGATGGATTCGCTTGGTGTTGCAAATAAAGTTGGCTATGGATTTATCGATCCGGCTAAGGCTATGCAGACATTTGCTGCTCCAAAACCGCGCATTGATTCGTTGATTCTTTCTGACTCAACGCATCGTCCGGGCTCACAGCCAATGACGATTACCGTTCGCGGACAATATCTCACCGATCAATCGGTTGTGACATTCCGAGGCGACGCTATTACGACAACCTATGTCGACCCAACGACGCTTACCGCCGAGCTACCAACATTCAATGGTAATCCTCCAATCCAGGTTCATACTCCTTCGATCTCGTCGAACGGTAATGATGGTGGTTATTCGGACACACTGAGATTTTTCGATCCGGTTAAGAAGACAATCAAGGTTGTGGCAGATAACAAGACAAAGAAATTCGGTGAAAAACTTCCTGACCTCACGTCTACAATTACCGTCGACAATCAATCATTGGCAAGTCAAGGATTGAGTTTGGCACAAGTTGGTATCGACGATCTTTATTATGAAACGCCTGCTACGAGCTCAACGAATATCGGTCAGTACTATATCCGTCCAAAGACTCACTCATTTGATGCAATGGACGCCACCGATATCGGCTTCCTCGAGTTGTACAACTACATCTTCACCGATGGATTGCTGACGATTCACAAGATGCCGGTTACGATTACGGCTCACGATACTACTCTGACCTATGGTGAGAAGATCGACGGCACGGCCATTGCGTTTAACTATAGCTATGACAATTCAAACATCGACGCAGGAGATCAGAACGCATTCTTGAATACCTTGAGTGATGCTCACCAAACAAGTATTTCGAACGCAGTTGTCATGATTGACGATGCAACCCTGGTCAATGCTCGTCCTTTGGTTAACAGCGATATCGAAAACCTTGGTTTCATCGCCAGCGCTCGCTCACTCGTAAATGCCCGCAACCTTGTCAATGCTCGCAACTTGGTTAACGGTGTAGCCTTTGACACAACGACAGTAATCGACGTTGGTTTAGCCGCACTCTTCAATTACCAAACAAATCCAAACGACGGAACGCTTGTCAGTGCACGCAATCTTGTAAACGCTCGCTCGCTCGTCAATGCACGTAACCTTGTAAACGGAACTGCTACGGTCAATGCGCGCAATCTTGTGAACGGTTCATCGGTTGTAAACAGTGCAACCGCTGACAATTCAAACTCAAACTTGGTTGTGATTGTTGATGCAGAAGACGAAAGCGCACCGGCTGATGATGTACTTAATGTATTCGTTTCTGTCAACGTTATTACCGGCACCGATGCTGGTAACCACCTCATCGTACCTGCGCCGTTGCTCGATCCGAATTATGATGTGACCTATGAAGTTGGTACACTGACGATCAACACAGCAGAGTTGACGGTAACGGCTGAAGACAAGAGTGTTACATACGGTACTGCACCGGTGTTTAGCTCGACGATCACTGGCTATGTCTATGAAGATGATCCTGATGTCGTGATTCAAACCGCTCCATCATACGCTGTCGAAGATGCTTCGCATGTTGATCAAGGAAGTGGTCCCTACGCTGCCGGCGATTATTACATCGTGCCGTCAGGCGTTGTCCTGAAGTCACCGGTGAATTATCACCTCGCCTATGTTGACGGCGACCTACACGTAGGCAAGAAAGACCTGTTTGCAAGTGCTGACGACAAGACAAAGGTCTATGGCGAAGACAACCCAACACTTAGCATCAGCTACGATGGCTTTGAGAACAATGATGGCCCTTCGTCAATTACAGAGCCTGACATTTCGACAAATGCAACAAAGCTCAGTGGTGTCGGTGATTACGAAATCAGCCTCAGCAATGGCAGCAGCAACAACTATCATTTGATTCTCAGCAATGGCAATCTTCATATCGGTCCGGCTGACTTGACTGTTACTGCGGACGATAAGAATAAGACCTACGGTCAGGCCAATCCGGAATTCACACTCAGTTATAACGGTTTGTTGAACAATGATCCACCAACCGTTGTCAGTGGAATTCAGATTCAGTGTAACGCAACCAACGGCTCACCGGTTGGTGATTATACAATTGCCCTGAGTAACGGAAGTGCAAGCAACTACAATCTGCATCTTGTCAATGGCACCTTGCATGTAGGAAAGAAAGATCTTGATGTGACAGCAGACAACAAGACCAAGACCTATGGTACGGACAATCCAAGCTTCACGCTTTCGTACTCTGGTTTTGTGTCACCTGACAGTCCATCGTCAATCACAGCCCCAACGGCTAACACGAGTGCAACGAAGTACTCCAGTGTTGGCACATATACAATCGCTTTGAGCGGTGGTTTAGCGACGAACTACAACATTATTCCTCATGACGGTACATTGAACATTGTCAAGAAATCACTCACAATCACTGCCGACAATAAGTCCAGACCTGTGGGCACCGCAAACCCGACGTTTACCTTTAGCTACAATGGTTTTGCGAACAACGATGGTCCTTCAAGTGTTCCAACACCAACAGCTACAACCAATGCTACAGCTGCATCGTCAGCCGGTCAGTATCAGATTGTCACCAAATGCGACTCTGCTACTAACTATTCTCTGAACCTTGTCAATGGTATTCTGACCGTGTACAACGTGCCAAGCTGTTCAATCAACACTCCATCTGAAACACCGATCTGCGGTATCAGTGGCTACACGCTCTCAGCAACAACATCCAACGCAAATCAGTATTCGTGGTCAGTTTCATCCTCGAATAACTCATGGCAGATTGTTTGTGGACAGAACTCAAATAACATCACATATAAAGCCGGTACCAGTGGCACAACGGGTGTATTCACCCTTACAGTGACAAACACTTACACTGGTTACAGCAGCACATGTACACGCACGATCAGCTCGTCATGCGAAGAACACTGTACCTACTCACAAGGCTTCTGGTCGAGCTCCAATGCGCAAGCATGCAACGGTAGCAGTAGCTCAACCTTGATGAGCAATGCGCTGAGTTCAGCGCTGGTAAATGGAGATGGAAGTCGTAAGATCACGATTGGCACGAACGAAGCAAGCTGCTTGCGTTCGAAACTTCCGGCAAGCGGTTCGTCTACAATGTTACCGTCGGGCAATGTTAGTTGCGCTAACGCGACCGGCAGCTCGTATTTAAGCGGTGCCGACTTCAAACGCACGCTGCTTGGTAACGAGATTGCTTTGGCTCTGAGCAAGCGCTTGGATGCTTCACTTGGTTCAGTTGCAATTACAAACAACACTCTGTACACTTATGATGCAACGACATGCAGCAATGGTACAGCGATCCCGGGAACAAAGAGCAGCTTCTCCGTTCCGCAGTCTGTTGTGAACTACCTCGGCTCAAACAACACAGTCAATGATCTGCTGACTCTTGCGAATAAGGCGCTGGGCGGCACATACTCACCGAGTTACGGAGACCCAAGCCTTGGTGAGATCAATACTGCCGTCAATTCCATTGTCAATGGCTTTGACCAATGTCGAATCTTTGCCGGATTTGGCTATTCCTGCCAGAGCTCGAAGATCGAGGCGGACGATGAAAGCGCATCAGATGTCGAAGATGGTGCAGTGAATATTTACCCGAATCCGACGAATTCAACGGCAACGATCTCATTTGTATGTCACAATAGCGGAATAGCGCAGATCGATGCTCACGCGGTTAGCGGAAGCTTTACCGAGCAGTTCTTCAATCAGACCGTGCTCTCCGGACACAAGTACACCTTGCAAGTTGATTGCTCGAACTGGCCGGATGGAGTGTACCTGCTTCGTCTTCAGATCGGAAGCGAGTCAATCGTCAGCAAGCTGATCGTCGTTCATTAAAGCTACCGACGTCAATTACAGACCGCGTTATCTTCTTGATAACGCGGTTTTTTTATGCCCGGAACAATCTGAATTTTCCTTTTCATCACCCCCGTACGAACCACAGAATCCTCGTATTTTATGCACTGTTAAAGTTAGTGCTCTTCTCACGGCTTTTCTCGTATGCAATCACCTGCTCACGGTGCGACTACACGTCAAACGCATAGACAGCTTTGGGCTTTTTTGCTCATCCTGCTCCTTGTGTTTTGTGGTCGAGTGCATGCGCAGAACGCTGACAGTACCGAGTTATTAAAGCAGATTGCTGTCGACAAAGAAGACACCCTCAAAGTCAAGCATCTCAACGAGCTCAGTCGTTACTTCCTCAGTGTTAATCCTCTTCGTACTATTCATTTTGCGACGCAAGCGCGTGACTTAGCGACCACTCTTGGTCACCACGCCGGCGCAGCACTTGCTCACAAGTACATCGGCAATGCATACAACACCCAAGGCAACTTTGCTGAAGCATTGCAGAACTGGACGGTTGCGATCGACGAGTACAAGGCGGTTAACGATAAGAACGGTATAGCAAACATGAATTCCAACATCGGCGTGATTTACTCGCTGCAAGGAATTCAAGACAAAGCATTGGACTTTTACTTAGCTGCACTGAAGGCAGCGGAAGAGATACACGATACGACACGTATCGCTACGGTCGACCTCAACATTGGTGTGTTGTACAGCGACAAGCAGCCTGACAAGGCACTTGAGTATTACCTCAAGGCGCTTCCACTCTTTCGTCAGTTGCGTGACTCAACAGCTATTGGAACCATTACGGTGAACATTGGCGAGTCGTATCTCAAGAAAAGCCAGTACGACAGTGCGCTATTTTATTTTCAAGAATCGCGGCGTGCCTATGAGGTTAGTGGAATCGAGAATTTACCATACACCTTAAACGACATTGGCATCATCTACGATTCGCTGCATCAGTATGACAAGGCTATTGCGGTGCGTCAGGATGCTTATGCACGCGCCGAGAAGTTTGATGCGAAGAACGATATGGCAATTGTTCTCAACGGACTCGCCAATTCCTATTTGTTGAAATCAGAAACTCGTACAGCCTTGGCCTTGTTCCATAAGGCGGAGGGTCTTGCCGGAGCGATGACCTCGAGAGATCAGTTGAAGATTTCATACGCCGGATTGTCGGACTGTTACTCGCGATTGAAGGATTACGAGAAGGCCTTCCAGTATCAGCGCATGTTGACGTCGATCAAGGACACGCTGTACAACATCGACATTGACCGCAAGCTTGGTACGCAGCTTTTCAATCTTGACATCGAGAAGAAGTCAGCGCGTATTCGGGATTTGAACAAAGAGAAAGAGATTCAAGACCTTGACCTCCAACGTCAGAAACTTGCGAAGAATGCATTTCTCGTGGGACTAGTTCTCATTTTCATCATAGCCTTCATCATATACCGTAGCTACCGTCAGAAAGTCAAGACCAACGCGATTTTGGATAAGCAAAAAGATGAAATCGAAGGATTGCTGCTCAATATTCTACCGGCGGAAGTTGCTCAACAATTGCAGCGCGATGGGTTTTCGGAGCCGAGACATTACGACAGTGTGTCGGTGTTATTTACCGACTTCAAAGGATTCACGACTATTGCTTCCGGATTGACTCCGGACGAACTTGTACGCGAACTCAACGGGTTCTTCAGTGCATTTGACGATATCATGGGTCGACATAATGTCGAGAAGATCAAGACCATCGGGGACGCTTACATGTGCGCCGGTGGACTTCCAACGCCGAACACTACTCACCCATTGGATATAGTCAAGGCGGGATTGGAAATACAGGACTACATGACTCACATCAACGTCGAGCGCACAGCAAAGGGTTTGCAGACCTGGAACTTGCGTGTTGGCATACACACCGGACCGGTGGTTGCAGGTGTGGTTGGAAAGAAAAAGTACGCCTATGATATCTGGGGTAGCACCGTCAATATTGCCTCCCGTCTGGAGAGTAACGGCGAAGCCGGTCGAGTCAATATTTCAGCCGAAACCTACGAACTCATTCGTGAGCATTTTAGCTGCGAATATCGGGGTAAAATCTACGCGAAGAATGTGGGCGAGATTGACATGTATTTCGTGGACATTCCTGCTCCTGCCGAGACCCAAAGCGAGACATTAACGACCTCAAATAGCGAAAATTTACCGATCTAGCGACATAAGTGACCTCGACGTCGCTTGTCATGACTTTCATGACACTTATCAAGCCCTTAGTACCTACAATTCGGTCAGTTAGACATTTTTCCCGCCACCCGGAAACAAACAAAATATTCATTTTGTTATTACAGCAGAATGAGCCAATTTGAACATTACTGCTGGGCAATACCCGGCACATACGAGGGGTTTTTAGTTTTACTGTGTTATCCAATCTTTTTTCTATCCGATTTTCTTCCACAAACAATAGGAGTTGTTGTATGAAGTTGTTTACAACACGTATTTTCTGGTTGGTCGCGGTTCTCTTTGCCGTTGGCACAATCAGCTCACATGCGCAAAAGAATCGTCCTCTTCTCGAAGAGTACACAGGTGCATGGTGCGGTTGGTGCACAGACGGTGAGTACACAGCACGAGTTATTTCGCAAAACAATCCGGACGTGATCTGGGTTGCAGTTCACAATGGCGATCCAATGGCCATCAAGGAACAAGACACACTGGTGTCAGCATTTATCCAAGGCTTCCCAAGCAGCACATTTGACCGTCGTCCTTTCTCAGGCGCGATCGCTACTTCGGATCGTACAAAGTGGGCCGGAAACATCAATGCCCGCCTCAATGCACCTTGTGAAGCAACAGTTACTTTGACATCAACATTTGACAAGGCTACCCGCAAAGTCACCGCTCATGTTGACACAAAGTTCCTCAAGGCAATGACCGGTGATTTCGGTATCACCTTGTATGTTGTTGAAGATGATATCACAGGTCCAAGCCCTGATTACGATCAGCACAACTACTTGACCGGCCGTTCAGGATACGAAACCAGCCCTTACTACAAAGAGCCAGGTACAATTCCTAACTTCCACCACCGCTACGTTCTTCGTGAAGTCAAGGGTGGCGTTTGGGGTGAGCAAGGCGTTATCACAAGCAATCCAGGTAATGGTAGCACCTTCTCAAAGGACTACACATTCAACCTGAATTCAAAGTATGCTGAAGCAAATGTTTCTCTCGTTGCATTTGTTTCACAATTCAATTCAGACAAGAAGAACAGCCCGGTTATCAATTCAGACAAGGTTGATCTTATCGCTGGTACCCGTGTTAGCGCAAGCATCACTGCTGTTGACAACTACGGAACAATTCCTGCAAACACAAGCGGTTTCAAGACCAAGCTTAACGTGAGCAGCACATCAACCAGCCCAATCACCGTTGCTTTGAAATACGACGAAACAAACAGCGACGTACCGGCAAACTGGTCAATCAAGGTTAACCCATCAACAGTTACAATTCCTGCAAAGGGTAACGTTGACGTTGATCTCATCATCGACAGTGACAACTCAGGTGCATTTGCTAAGATCCACGTTACCGCAGAACCACAAGTAGGTTCAGGTATGGTTGGCGTTCAAACAGCATGTGATTACATGGTGCTTTCAGAAGCAACAAAGAACGTTGTTGTAAGTGGTTTCAGCGCTGATCCTGTTATCAGCGGTACCTACCTTGCTGCTCTCAAGAGCAAGACAGCAACATCTAGCAAATCAGCAATTATTCCTGGTTCAGCAGATATTCTTTCAAAGTATGACTTGTCAAAGTTTGACCTCATCATTCTCCCGGTTGACTACTCACACCGTGGCGCTACCGGTGATGCAACACTTGCTACAGCTTTGAACGATGCTATGACTGGTGGCAAGCGCGTTATCATTTCATCAGAACTTGATGCATGGGGCGTTGCTACTTATACAACGACATCACAACAAACCAAGGAATTCTACCAAAACAACTTTGGTATCACCGGCACAACCGGCAATCCAATCATGCGTGTTACAGTAAATTCTTCAGGTGCTATCACAGGATTCAATGCATTTAGCATTAGAGGCGTTTCCGGTGACGAATTGGGTAACAACATCAACATCCCAACAAACTCACCAACACAAGCTTATCCGTACTACGACATCTACACAGATCCTATCAAGGTTGAAGCAGGTGGACCGGGCACACCGTTCCTCTATTATGAGAACCAAAACCTCGTAGCAGGTGTTCGCGCTCAGACAGCTACATCACGTGGTATCTACCTTAGCTTCTGTCCTGATGTTATCCCAAGTGGTGCTGCTCGCAGCTCATTCATGGGCAAATTGATCGACTGGGTTACAGCTCCAATCAAGGTTACACCAACACCAGATATCAAGATCAGCGGCACAACCGGTGAATCAGTTGAATTTGGCAACGTTGAAATCGGTAAGACAAAGACAGCAAACGTTGTTGTAAAGAACACCGGTACAGCTGACCTCGTGTTGACCAAGATGGAAATCGATCCGGAATATGCAGGCGTATTGTCATGGACAACAAACCTCACATTCCCAATCACCATCGCAGCAGGTGCTTCACAAACAATGGTTATGAAGTTCTCACCTTCAAAGGTTGAAGACGTGTACACATCATGCACCATCGTTTCAAATGCTAAGTCAGCAGATGTTGATGGTCAAAGTATCTTCGCTATCTCCGGTTCAGGTATTGCTTCAACATCAGTTGAACCAGGTCTGAGCAGCGATGGCCTCCTTAGCGTTAGCGCAGCTCCGAACCCAGTTGTTAATCAAACAGCAACAGTTCGTTACAACGTTAACAGCTCAGTACCACAATTCGTAAGCATCAATGTTGTCGATGAACTCGGTAACAACGTTGCAACACTTGCACAATCAACAATGGCTCCTGGCTCATACAGCGTTCCATTCGATGCAAGCTCAGTTGCTGCAGGTGCATATCGCGTTGTCGTTACAGCAGGTACATCACGCGTATTCGTACCGGTTGTAGTTGTTAAGTAAGTTTTGCTGACGTTCACAAAACGTCATTCCGAACCAAACCTGCCGATCTCCGATCGGCAGGTTTTTTTTTGCCCGGTGAACTGAAACAGAGATTTATGAATTTTCTCCGTGAACACTTGAGACTTTGATAAACGTCCTTTTTACGCTCTTCATGCATTATTAATGTCCAATAACGGTGGCTGTAGTCTCAATTTGTACCGTGCTTTATTGACTGAATCTAAACGAAAACTTGTTGAAGATTCATTGATTATCAGAACTCTTGCGTCCATATTGATCCATGACACCACGACAAGAGTACCACATGAGTTTGCCACATTTCAAATCCAAGCAAAACCCAAGACACATGCGCCTTCAGTTCGCTAGAAGTCTTGTATGTACTTTAGCCTTGGTATTGGCAACCGTGTGTGCTTCAGCTCAACACCCACGCCTCATCCTTGTCGAGGATTTTGGCTCGATGACGAGTCAAGCCTCTGCACAAATCGCTCCGGCGCTCAACAACCTGACGCAGCGATCTGATGTTCTTCGTGTGTCCTATCATTTGAACGAACCCTTCCCTGGCGATCCATATTACGCAGCCTACGCTCCTTCATCGAAGGATAGAGCCGAGCTCTACGCCGCACGAGATATACCTGAAGTGTTTGTAAATGGAAGTCCCGTTCTAAGTTCCATCGACACGAACAGTATTATAAAGTCTGTACAATCGGCGGCAGGGATGAAATCGGATTTGTTGATTGAGGTGACTGAAGACCGCACGCAAACACCGTGGATCGTGCATATCAAAATCCGCAACGATGGGAGCAAAAGCTATAGCGGATTAAGTCTGCATTCGATGGTTGTTAATCGACATGTCGATCTCAGCAACTGGTCAGTCGTCAGCTCGAATGTCAACAAACAATACACCGTTTTTGACCAAGCATTTCTGCGCGATCTGCCTTCGATCAACGGCTCGCAAATCACTCTCGCGGCTAATGAAGAAATTGAGATTGACAGATTCTATAGTACGGGAAGTCCGCAGCAGATCTGGACGAATCCCGAGGTTATTGTCTTTGTCCAAGACAACACCACACGTGAAATCCTTCAAGCCGGCACTAGCCTGGTTCGCGGACGAGTATTCGAAACTCCGCTCAGTGAACTCAGCAATTATGGTCGCATCGACAACGGCGCAAAAAACTTCGAGCAATCAGTTCGTCTTAACAATCCCTACGATACAGCACTCATTGTTGACCTCAGTATTGATTTCAAGAAGAGCATCATTCCAAACGGGTGGAGTGTGAGTCTTGAAAACTCAACAGTTGAACTGGGAGCTGGATTGGCAAGCGAGCCTCGTCTTCTGGTTAACTCCGACAACACGGCAGGCTATGCCAAGGTCGTCGTTAATGCTGTGCCGCGTGTTCAAGGCGACAACAAGGCGAAGCTGAGTAGCACGACAGTTCACGTTCTTTCTTCGAGCATTAGTTCGCTTATCATTAGTACCTGGCTTGACTCTGCAAGTCTTGCGGATACATATCTGCCGGTCTTGAAGACCTCTGTTGCCACTCGTTGTGTCGCCCTTCCGGCTGAACCATCGGTTATCAATCAATTTGATCTCTCGTCTATTCCCTGCATCATATTGCCAATTAGAGACGCAAACGCATCGGTTCTTGGATCTGATACAGCAAACATGCTCTGTCGTCAGTTAAGTGCCGCCCTCGAAAATGGACAGCGTCTCATCATTGCCTCAACCAACGCCGCATCAACGGCATTCCATGGCGGCAGCGCAGATGCGCGGGTGCTTCTACAACACTTTGGCATTAGTGGAATCATCGGAGCAAAACCGGTCACGCATGCGGTGTTTAACTCAACCGGAGATTTGCTGGGTTACACTCCATTCGGTGTCCGCGGTCAGTCTGAAGATGAGCTCGGTGGATCCATCGGAACTCTCCAGATCAATACTGATCAAACACGTCCAGCGGTCTCAATCCGTAGCACCGATCCTCTAGAAGTTGATGCCAGCGGAACGGGAATTGCATTCCTTCGTTATGATACGGCGAGCTATGTAGCCGGCGTTCGATCACAAACAGAAAATTCACGCGCTATTTTTCTCAGCTTTACTCCGGAGAGTATTCAGAATGTAACGCAGCGTCGTGCGTTGTTGAATTCAATGATGCAGTGGATCATGTCGCCTTTAACGGTGAAAGCGGATATCCGCGTTACCGGCGCGGACGATCAGTCCTCGGCTGTCGAATTCGGCTTCATGAAGGCATACGAAACGCGCGTTTCCGGTTTTCACGTGCACAATACCGGTCAAGCAGTATTGCATATCACCGACATGTACATCGATCCCGATTACTCATCGTTGATGCGCTTCGTTCCGCAGCCGACCTTTCCAATCGATATTCTACCGGGAGAGTCAAAGGAATTTGTTGTTCGCTTCCGTCCGGTCAAAGAAGAATTCGTTGCTACATCGTGCACCGTTGTCTCGAATGCTAAAACCGCTTCCAATGGCGAATCATACTTCCTGCTCAGCGCAACAGTCTCAGGCATCGCCTCTGATGTTGCTGATAACACTGATGCGACGAGCTCCTTGCAAGTGAGTCCACAACCGGCGAATGAGAGATTGTCTATCAAACTAAATAATGTGACTCTAGTCGCCTCTTCACAAGAACTCACAGGAACTATTCGCTCGATGTTGGGAATACCGGTGATGCAGTTTAATGCGACGACGGTTGACTGTGCAACGGGCTTGACAATGAGTGTTGCTCAGCTTCCGGCGGGATTGTACACGCTTGATTTGTCCGCGACAAGTCAAACTCTCGTCGCTCGCACCTGCTTCATTGTGAGTCACTAAAGTTTTAAACATATGTCCAGCAGGCCTGGACATTACAGAGCCCAACTATATTTTTTTAAACAGCCTCTTCACGCGACAGTGCTGCATATAAATTGCAAAGACACATCGTCTCACAGCGCACTGCACCATGTACTCTCGTCTCATCTCTGCATCAGTCTTTGGCATTGATGCATTTCTTGTCGAAGTCGAAACTCATCTCGAGAATCAGATTCCCGGCTTCGTCACTGTTGGATTACCTGACTCTGCTGTACGCGAATCACGCGAACGCGTGATGGCAGCAGTAAAGAACTCCAACCTTCCATTCCCGCAGAAGAAAGTCACTGTCAATCTTGCACCCGCAGACGTGCGCAAGGAAGGTAGTGCTTTTGATCTTCCTATTGCCGTTGGAGTATTAGCTGCATTTGGTACGATACCTCTTGAGGCGCTTGAATCAACAATGATACTTGGTGAGCTAGCGCTCGATGGATCGTTGCGAGCGATACACGGCGCACTACCTATTACCGTTGAAGCAGTGAAACAGAAGTGCACGCGCATTGTGCTGCCCAAAGCAAATGCCGGTGAAGCTGGTCTGGTGCACAATATCGAAGTCATTGCTGTCGAGAACTTGAAGCAAGCTGTTGACTTTCTTTGCGGCGATCTCGTAATTGAGCCGACACGTGTGGACTTGGATGAATTGTTCCGCAATGATCGTCATGACCAACGCGTGGATATTTCTGACGTAAAAGGTCAGGAAAGCGTGAAGCGTGCTCTTGAGATTGCCGCAGCCGGTGGTCACAATCTCATCATGGTTGGTCCTCCCGGCTCAGGTAAAACAATGTTGGCAAAACGCATACCCGGCATCCTTCCTCCTTTGACATTGGATGAAGCATTGGAGACAACAAAGATTCACTCTGTGACAGGTGCCTTGTCGACCGGACAAGCATTGGTAACTCAACGACCGTTCCGAGCGCCTCACCATACAATCAGCGATGCAGCGCTTGTGGGCGGAGGTGTTGGAATTGTGAGAGCCGGTGAGATATCGATGGCAAATCATGGTGTACTCTTTCTCGATGAGCTACCGGAGTTTGCACGAAATGTTCTAGAAGTGCTACGTCAGCCGCTCGAAGACAAGCGCATTGCAATTTCACGCACAAAGATGAGTGTGGAGTTTCCCTGCAACTTCATGCTTGTGTGCAGCATGAATCCGTGTCCTTGCGGCAACTTCGGCAATCCACAACAGCAGTGCTCGTGCAGTCCGCAACACATTCAACGATACATGGCCAAGATCTCCGGTCCATTGCTTGATCGAATTGACATTCACGTAGACGTGTCCGGAGTTCGATATCAAGAGCTTAGCGAGGCAAGGGCGGGCGAGACATCCTCGACCATTCGACGTCGAGTCATACATGCACGCGAAGTTCAGACACGACGGTATGCCGGAATAAAGGGAGTGTACAAGAATGCAGATATGGGAACGCCTGAGTTAGACGGCTACTGCAAACTCGGCGATGATTCTCGTGCCTTGTTGAAGGCTGCTATGACCAAGCTCGGACTCTCTGCACGTGCTTATGATCGAATCTTGAAAGTGGCTCGAACCATTGCAGATCTCGCCTTGTGCGACAGCATTCAGCCTGCGCATATCTCTGAGGCTATACAGTATCGCAATCTCGACCGACAATATTGGAATGCCTAAAAACAAGAAGAGCTTCCGTGTGGAAGCTCTTCTATCTATCTGCGACGTGCTGTCAGCTAAGCGATGAAGCAAAAATCAAATCGCATTACATGCTAATCTTCTTGATTTTCAGCATGCACATATCAATAATCTTCTTTGGCAGAGGCGCGTAGTTGAGGTCCTTGCAGTATGCCTGACCATCCTTCAATGCCCAGTTCAAAAAGTCTACGAGAGCTTTGCCCTTTGCTTTGTCCTTCTGTACATCATAAACCAACAACCAGGTCATTCCGGAGATCGGATAGCCACCACGATCTGGATCGGTAATGGAAGCGCGCAAATCTTCTGGAACTGACTTCAGCGCACCTTCGGCAGCTTCAGTTACAGATTCGATTGTTGGGTTAACGAATTTTCCGGCCTTGTTTTGAATCTGACAATAACCGAGCTTGTTTTGGATTGCATATGCCAACTCGACGTAGCCAATGGAACCGGCACTTTGCTTTACTTGTCCGGCAACGCCTTCATTACCTTTTGCGCCAAGCGTGCCATCAGGCCAGTTGACTGAAGTGCCTTTGCCGTTCTTGTCTTTCCAGAAATTCGAGACTTTGCACAAGTAATCTGTGAAGATTGCTGTTGTACCACTTCCGTCTGAACGGTGCACAACAATAATTGGCATGTCAGGAAGGTTTACTCCCGGATTCGACTCAGCAATACGTGGGTCGTTCCACTTTGTAATAATGCGAAGGAAGATGTCAGGAATGACCGATGGCTTCAGTTTCAATTGTTGACTTACGCCCGGCAGGTTATACGTAAGAACGACTGCACCCATGGTCATTGGAATATGCAATACGTTGTGTCCTTGCTTTGATTTAGCTTCTGCGAGTTGCTCATCTTTCATCGGACCATCAGTAGCGCCAAAATCAACTGTTCCTTCGGTGACTTGCTTGATACCACCACCGGAACCAATTGATTGATAGTTGAATTGAACGCCGGTCTTGTTCTTGTACACCTCGAACCACTTCGAATACAGAACATAGGGGAATGTTGCGCCAGCACCGTTTAACTGCAACGGTTGAGCGAGCACTCCACTAACTGAGGCTACCAACACGATAGCGACAAGTACAATCTGAGAAATACGATTCATTGAAATATGATGAATGTGGATAGTATGCTTCTTTGACACACAAAATTAAGGCTAGCATGACAGTAGTTGAATCCTAAGGATGTTACGTTTTGGTAACAAAGAGGAAATGTTCAAAAAACACTGTAAAAACATGGGTGGAGATCCTGAAACCGGGCATGACAGTCGAGGGGCTTTTCGGTTTCAAAGATCTTGAAGAGTTCGTTTTAGTAGCCAGGCGCTTTTGCCCAAGCGAGACAATCATCATAAATTGATAACACTCATTGTTCACGTGTCCGCGATACTCAAACAGCCATGTCAGCAAAACACAAGCACTCAAAACAGCAGCAAAAGCAACAACAGCAAATGTCGTCTGAAGGTAGCGCGACGGGCAGTCCAACGAGACCCACCATGTCGTCCATGAAGTCCATTTTCCCCTGGTGGAGCTATTGCGTGGCACTTCTCGGCATCAGTCTGGCGCTCAGCTTACATACCGCGAGCTTTTCCTATACTGACTTGGACGACACAATCTTCATTCGCGAGTTTGAGAACTTTAATCGTCAGGACACAGCCTACGCCAAGAGTTTTAAGCGCGGTGTTTTTAACGATTCTAATGACACCTATTTCAGACCATTTCTGTTGTCTTCTTTTGTCTTCGATCGTCATCGCGAGGGCCGTCTCAACATGCTTTTGCACGTGGAGGATCAGACCAACGATTCCATCGCCGCCTATCACTGGACCAACATCGTTGCCTACGTCCTGTCTGTGCTCCTGCTGTTCTTCGTATTTCGAAATCTCAAATGCAGCAACAACCTGTCCTTTATACTAAGCGGCCTGTTCGCCGTGCACCCCGTGCTCGTGCAAGCTGTGGGCTGGATACCGGGTCGTAACGACTCCATACTCGCTGTCTTTGTCTTTGCATTTCTGATCAATGCAATCGTCTACATGCGCACTCAACAGCCTTTGCTTTTGGTGACGCAGATGCTGCTCTTGTTAGGGGCGATGTTCAGCAAGGAAACCGGTTTGATTGCAGCGCCGATGTGCCTGCTCGTACTCATGGTTCTGCATCGCGTTTCATGGAAAGACAAACACCTGTGGCTTGCTTCCCTTTCTTGGTTGCTTGCAATCTTAGTCTGGTTATTCATTCGAAGCACGGCAACTGTTAAAAACCAGGATATTGGCTTCACCGCCTTGCTTGCAAATTTCATCGAGCGCACGCCGCTTATTCTCCAGTATCTCGGAAAGATTCTGCTGCCGATCAATCTTGCGGTTGTTCCCTATCAGGATCAGACCTCTATCATTCCCGGACTTATTTCTCTGCTCATCATTGCAGCGCTTCTGTTCTTTAGTCGTGAAAAAGATTGGCGCAGCTGGTCGGTCGGCATTGCTTGGTATTTGATCTTTCTTTTGCCGGTACTTGTTGTGCCGAAGACCCTTAATAACGAAGCCTATGAACACCGACTCTATCTACCATTGGTGGGCATCTTGTTATTACTGGGCACAACAGACCTCGTTCGACGTTTCTCGGAAATGAAAGTAATCATTGCCAGTAGCATTCTCTGTGTTGCGCTCTTTGTTATGTCCTATTCGCGCAGCGAACTGTTTAGTGATCGAATAAAATTCTGGGAGAGCGCTGTAAGCACGGCTCCACAGTCTGCCTATTGCAACATGATGCTTGGAGCTCGCTATGTGATGGACAAGGTGCATCCGCGTCGTCCGGAAGGCGAGGCATTGATTCGCAAGGCATATGCAATCGACTCGAGTCAGAAATACCTCAACTACTACATGGGTAAAATCCTGTGGGACCACGACAGCGTGGCACAATCCGAGGCCTACTTCCGTCGCGAACTCGCACTCAATCCGCAATGGGCTGAACTCTATTTCCGCCTAGCACGCTGCGTCATCGAACGAAAGCAATTAGAGGAAGGAATTGGTTTACTCAAGAAGCACTATGAGATCAATCCAACTGACAAACAAGGCGTTAACAATCTCCTCATGGTGTATGTGGAAGCCGGTCGTTGGTCGGAGGCGCGTGATTTCTATCGTCGTGTGCAACGCGACGGCCAAACTGTTCAGAAAGAACTGGTGGCGCACATTGACGAAGGATTTGCCAAAGACTCCGTTGCTCGCGCATCGAAGAATTAAACCGAGATCGCAGGAGCACAGTCACATTGGAATACAGCCAAGGAGATCCCATGCAACTCAGATCAGGTGCAGCACGCTTTGCGTCGATTGTCATTCTTGTTATGTCTCTTGCCCTCACTCAAGTGTCGGCGCAGTCCTGGCGTGAGATATCCATTCCAACACGAGTCAGCGAAGCTTCGCGCAAGTACTTGGCAGCCGACCTCTACGCAAATGACAGCCTCACTGCTAAGCCAGTGATACTGATCCAAACCCCGTACAACAAGGCGCTGTATCGTTTGACATTGAGTCAATTGGATGGACGATCAGGTGCATCTATTCCCTACGACAGTGCGCACTACAACTACGTCACGGTTGATTGGCGAGGCTTTTGGGCAAACAAGGCTGCGAATATTCCGGCATACAACCGAGGTCTTGACGGCTACGACATCGTCGAATGGATCGCAAAGCAACCATGGAGCAACGGTAAGGTTGGTACTTGGGGCGGTTCTGCACTGGGCTTCATTCAGTTTCAAACAGCAGCGCAGCAGCCTCCACATTTGGTTTGCGCGGCTCCGTTTATCAAAGACTTTCAGACCAAATACGAAGACTATTACTACGGTGGTGACTTTCGTCGCGAGCAGACAGAGGCGCTCGAAACCTTAGGTTTCATCTCAGTTGATACTGTGCTCAAGCATCCCACACTTGACGCGACTTGGACTTTTATTGAGAAGAATACCGACCTCTCAGCAAAAATCAGCGTCCCACTTTATATGTGCAGTGGATGGTTCGATCACTATCCGGACGATGTGTTACGCGCATTTCAAGATGTGCAGACCAAGAGCGATGCCGGAGTTAAGTCGCAGCACAAACTCGTCTTCGGACCATACATCCATCAAGGAGTTGGTTCGGCAGAACAAGGAATACTAAGCTATCCCGGAGTGGAAAAAGTCCCAACCACGCTCGGACTCCAGTTCTTCGATCACTACTTACGCGGTCTTGACAACGGCTGGAATAATCTACCGGCCGTGCAGTATTACATGATGGGTGAAAACACATGGAAGGCAGCAACGACTTGGCCAAGCTCAGGCACGCGCGTCGACACATTGTTCTTTCATAGTTCCCAGATTCTCGATCATACTCCACCTCCATTCGTCAAATCTCTCATTCCTCCAGACAGCCTAGGCGGCGTTCCACGCAAGCCCGTTCCGACCATTGGCGGTTCGCGTTTCGATCCCAGTGATCGCAAGCTTCCAATGGGTCCGCAGGATATTTCAAGCCTGCTCAGCAGATCTGATGTCCTAGCGTATTCTACCGAGCCTTTGCAAAGTGATCTCAGCATCCTTGGCTCATCGGAAGTTGTGCTCGACATGCAGTGCTCAACGGCCGATGCGGATATATCGGCGCGACTCTGTGATGTTTATCCGGACGGACGATGGGTCATCATTACTCAAGGAGTGCAACGATTGCGTTTTCGCAATTCTCTGAGCTCGCAGGAATTGGTCAATGGTGATGAGCATATGAAAGTTCAGATTCATCTACAGAATACCGCTCAGCGCTTTGTCCCAGGACACCGTCTCGGCTTGGTTTTCAGCACGAGCAACTACCCCATGTTTGATATCAATTTGAACAATGGTGCAGCGATGTACACCGCAGGTGACACACAAAACACAATGTTGAGAATCTGGCATAGTCAGCCTTACGTCTCAAGCTTCCGTTACTTGACCAACGACGCACCAACGGAAGTTGACGATGAGGAAGAATTTGTCTCTTCGTTCGAAATCCAACCAAACCCGGCTACAGACCTTGTTATGCTGCACGGTCGCTTGAACTCCTCCGCACCAGGACGTGTCAAGCTCGTCGATTTCTTAGGACGTGAAATCATCTCGCGCGAGCTAGAGCTATCTGCTCGTGGCGAGTTTAGCTGCAGTCTCTCAACTGCTGCATTGGCATCCCAGGCTGTGCTTGTTATAGTCGAGCAAGCGGACCACACCGACACCCAAGTTTTGCACATTGTCCATTAAGACAGGCCTGATGAGATTTTGACCCCGTAATTTCGTTCTCATTATGAATGCGGATCAGACTCATTTCACCGTCTTCAGTTCAACGTCGCGCCGTATTCATGGTGATCTTCAGCGTGGACAGGGTCAACACGCTCTTCCTTTAGTCTTGGTTCTTCACGGCTTTCGCGTCCACAGAAACTGGGGATTCTTCCCACTTCTCAGCGAGGTTCTTGCGCAGCATGGTGCACACGTTTTGCGCATCGACTTCAGCGGCAATGGATATGCGGAATCTCAGGATCACTCGGTCTTCAACGTTGATCAATTCGCAGCGAACAGCGTTTCGCAGGAGTTGGACGATGTAGAGACGGTACTCGATGCGCTTTGCAATCGATCTGCGCTACCAAAGGACTATTCGTGGAGTGGAGAGCTCTACATACTGGGACATTCACGTGGTGCGGGTATTGGACTGCTTGCTGCGGATCGTCATTCTGAGATTCAATCGCTTGCTCTGTGGTCACCACTGAGTGATTTCGATCGCTATTCCGAACGACAAAAGGCTATTTGGCGAGAGCGTGGCTACATCGCGGCACCGGCATCGTCGCTCGGACCGGCTTTTCGCATGAGTAGTAGCTACCTGGAGGACATCCTGCAGCATAAGGAGAATTACTCATTGACTGCTGCTATATCCAGGTGTTATATACCGGTTGCGTTAATTGTTGGTGACAATGATATCGCGACGCCACCGTCTGAAGCACAGGAATTGTATGAGGCATCGCACAAGGATCGTTGCCACTTGACGATAATAGAACACAGTTCGCACAGTTTCGGGTGCACGGATCCATGCACCGAGCAAACGCCGGCTTTGGCAAAGGCGCTGAGTCTTACACTGAATCACTTTGGATTGTCAAAGGACAATTCCTGATATATGAGGCCTAGCCTCAACTCGTACAAATGCGTTTTCGTCAGCACCATGTCGTTGTGATCACCTTGCTGGGAATCATGACTCTCCTTTTCCAGGCTTGTGGAAGCACAAACCTCAATACTCCCTTGAGTCAAACAACACCAAGTGGAACGGTTCTGCTCTTCAAGCAACGTCTGGACAGTAACGACGTCAACAACGCAGCTCGACTCATGGCCCATCCGAGCGGTCGAACCTTCTTAGCCGTTGAACTCTATGAAATCAGAGATGAAGTAGCCCGCTTGCAGCGCGTTTTTACCAAGTCTCGTCTCACTGACATTAAATCCTCTGAGTGCAGCGAGCAGCAGTGTCGATTGATCGTGGAGTTCGATTACAACAACAAGTATTCCGTACAAACCGCCCGCATTGGCGATCGCTGGTTCATCACTGCCATTGGCGACAGCACCCAGCAAGACGATTAGGCCTTGCAACTCATTCGTTATTAGCTACCAACCTGCTATTGTCTTAAGTCTCGTTTGATTAGCCTCAGCTTTAAAACCCACTTCAGCTCTCATCCACGTCCACATGCATTTGGTGCATGACGCGATGAAACACGGGTGCCACGAGTATTCCCGCAGAACTGATAAAAACGATGCCGCTAAAGAGGGCATACATGGAAGCGAAGAGTTTGCCGGCATCGGTATTGAGCGTGTTGGCTGGTCCCATACCGCTAAGAATCATAGAAGCATTGAGAAGTGAATCAATCCACGACATGCTTTCGGTAATGCGATAGCCCATCACACCAATGAGCAAAGAAATTGCAATTATGCCGAAGGTTACGAGTACCGTGCGCGCCATCCGCAGGAGAAAGGCTTGGCGACTGATAATGGGATGGGACTTGTGTTCGAACATGGTTGGGTTGAAAAGGTGTGGCGAAAAAAAAACCGGATGTATTCACCCGGTTTGTACCATGTTTATTCGTCTTTAGTAAATGTCGTCGTCGTCGTCATCGCTATAGAATAACGAGTCAGTTTCATTCTCATACTCCGGCCAGAGATCTTCGATGTTTTCATACTGTTCTTCGTTGTCTTCCAGCTCCATCAGATTATCCAGCACCTGCTGAGGCGCGCCCGTACGATTGGCGTAGTCAAGCAACTCTTCTTTGGTTGCAGGCCAGGGTGCGTCTTCTAAAAACTGTGCGAGTTCAGGTGTCCAAAACATAGGTGCTCCGTTGTTGTGTTAGTCAATAAAACGTTGGTTGACGATGGTGTTCTCCAAACCGCATCAATTCTCGCATTGCGGCGAGCGTCCCCCAGACGTGGCGCGAAAATAAAAAAGCAGTGCACACGAAAAAAAAAATTTCACAATCTATTCTTGATGACTCATCGGTCGGTGATGATACTCCAGCACGACAAGCATCCGACTTGGATGCCAAAACCCAGATGTGTGGGCAATGCATACAGAGTCAACACTTTGATGTAGAAGTGCCTTGGCAGCATCTAAACGACGAAAAGTAGCTACTTAGGAAGTAACCGGCTCGAGTGAAAAATCTTTCAATTGACTAGGTCCAATCGACTAAAAGCCCCAATAATCCTTGAAAAAACGGGGATTCAGGTCTCGAGCGTTTTGCATCATTTTTACGCAACCCGACGACCTAGGCAACGTATGCCGTACTCGCTTTTCGTAAATTGTGATTTATCTCAACGCAGCTCCGTCAGAATATGTCAGAAGTCAAAACAGCAGATTTGTCCTCGCTACGCATCAAACGCGACGAACAACCACAAGTAAAACAACCACGTCGTTGGGGCGGATACATCATCACGCTCGTCGTCCTTTTAGCACTTGTAGTTGGTTGGTACTACTTCAAATCCAGCCTCATGAGTGCACCGGAAATCGAAATCGCGAGCGCTTCGATGGTTTCGCCATCACAAGGCAACTCGGTCCTTGCAGCAAGTGGCTATGTCGTTGCGCAACGCAAGGCAGCGGTTTCATCTAAAATCTCAGGACGTCTCGTTGAGCTCAAAGTGATTGAAGGCGATGTCGTGCATCAGAACCAAGTCATTGGTCGCATTGAAAGCGCTGACGTTGAAGCAAATCTCAGTCAACTCAAAGCAGCTCTCGACTTAGCAAAGGCAGACTTCGACAACGCTCAAGCCGAACTTGACGATGCAAGCAAGGACTATGCGCGTAAGAAGAGTTTGCACGATGCGAATGCAGTAACGACATCCGACTTCGACATTGCGACCGCTCGTAAGCGTCGCGCTGAAGCTAGTCTGGCAGCTCGTCAAGCCAACATAAAGATGGCAGAGGCTAACATTCGCAATGCAGAAGTTCAGATTGAAAACACAGTTCTTCGTGCACCATTTGACGGCACGGTACTGAGTAAGAATGCAAACGTCGGTGAAGTTATCACTGTACTTGGTTCAGCAGCAGGCTCACGCGGTGCGGTAGTTACGATTGCTGACATGAATTCGCTTGAAGTTGAAGCCGATGTATCAGAATCGAACATTGAACGAGTTGCTTCCGATCAACCTTGTGAAGTGACTTTGGATGCTTATCCTGAAAAACGCTATCCGGCGTTTGTCAGTAAGATTATCCCAACAGCTGATCGCGCGAAAGCGACGGTACAAGTGAAGATTCGCTTTCAACAACGTGACGCACGTGTACTGCCGGAAATGAGTGCCAAGGTTTTGTTTCTCAAGCAATCAGCTCAGGCAACCGATGAGCACGCGCAGTCAAAACTCATGATCCCAACAACGGCATTGCACACCAAAGATGGCAAGACCACTGTGTTTGTATTCGATGCAGAACACGTTCGTGAAACAAGTGTGCAAGTGGGACAACAAAGCAACGGTCTTGTTGAAGTTACTAGTGGACTCCGCGCCGGGGACAAAGTCGTGGTTAGTTCTACCGAGTCTCTTAAGGACGGCATCAAAGCACAGTTAAAGAAGTAACAATCAAGTTTATTATAGTTAGTAGCTGTGGTCTTTGATTGACCGCGGCGAATAGTATCAGTACTTGGGCACACCATTTCGCACGGTGAATGCTAGTAGTGCCCTTTTTCATTCGAGTATTTAGCTCCGACTCTAACACGACAATTACTCATCAATTCTGGGAGAAGCATGAGCTCTTCAATTCGGCTCGAGAATATTAGTAAGAACTACGTCCGAGATCGTCTCAGCGTACCGGTGCTCAACAAACTGAGTCTGGATATTGCCGAAGGCGAATTTTTGGCGTTGATGGGACCATCAGGTTCCGGCAAGACAACCTTGCTCAATCTCATCGCAGGTATCGATCGTCCAACCGAAGGTCGCATCAGCGTCTTTGGCACCGACATCGCCACCATGGACGAAACGCAGCTCGCCAAATGGCGCGCTAACAACGTTGGATTCATTTTTCAATTCTACAATCTCATCCCTGTGCTCACAGCATATGAAAATGTAGAGTTGCCTTTGTTGCTCACAAAGCTCTCCAAGGCTGAGCGACGTCGTCAGGTTGAAACTGCACTGGAGATCGTCGGTCTTGGCGACCGCATGCAGCACACACCAAACCAACTTTCCGGTGGACAACAACAGCGTGTTGCTATCGCACGTGCAATTGCAACTGATCCTCACATCATCGTGGCGGATGAGCCAACCGGTGACTTGGATAAAGTGTCGGCGCAGGAAATCATGAACATGCTTGAACGCTTGAACAAAGAATTCAAGAAGACTATCGTGATGGTAACGCACGATCCGGCGGCTGCAAATCATGCGCACATTGTACGTCACTTGGAGAAGGGCGATCTACTTCCGGAGGGAGCTAACAATGGACATGCTTAAGATCATTCTCAAGAACCTTAAGCGTCACCCTCTTCGCAATATCCTGACCATGTTGGGTGTCGCAATTGCGGTCTCCGCTTTCGGTCTGCTGGCAACCGTCCTCACCTCCTGGGAAGCCGGCATCGAAGCCGGTTCCGTGGATCGTCTCATCGTTCGTCATGCCGTCTCCTTCATCTTCCCTTTGCCTCTGAACTATCTCGACAAAGTGGCAAAGACCGAAGGCGTCGAAAACACATGTGCTTTCAACTGGTTCGGTGGCGTGTACAAGGACAAGAACAACTTCTTCGCTCGCATGGCTTGCGAACCGGAAAAGGTGTTTGATGTGTATCCGGAATTCGTTGTGACCAAAGAGGAACGCGAATCCTTCATCCGTGAACGTAACGCATGTATCATCGGTGAGTCTATTGCTCAGCAATTCAACATCAAAGTTGGTGATATGATGACGGTTGACGGAGACATCTATCCCGGCAAGTGGGACTTTGTTGTGCGCGGTATTTACAAGAAGCGCGACAAAAACACAGACGGCACGCAGATGTTCTTCTCGTGGCAGTATCTCAATGAACGAATTCAACAAGAAGCTCCGGAACGCGCCAACAAAGTTGGTTGGGTGGTAACGAAGTTGAAGGGTGGTTCATCGGCTGCATCGATTTCATCTGCAATTGATCAGCAGTTCAAGAACTCACCGGCTGAAACCAAGACAGAAACCGAGCGCGCATTCAATCAGAGTTTCTTCTCTGCCTATAGCGCAATCTTCACCGTTATTCGTGTGATGTCATATCTCATCGTCGTGATCATCCTTTTCGTTCTCGGAAATACCATGATCATGTCGGCACGTGAGCGTACGCGCGAGTTCGCGATGCTCAAGACACTTGGATTTTCGGGATCGCAACTCACGACCTTTATTGCCGGCGAAGCTATTGCAATGTCGCTCTTAGGCGCATTCCTCGGCATTATCCTCCTCAACCTCATGGTTGTTGTGGTCGGCGCTGTAGTTCCCAAGCAGTTCTTCCCTGTGTTCTACGTTGCTACCGGAACCTACATCAGTTCGTTCCTCTCTGCGGTACTCGTTGGAGTGTTTGCCTCGATCATACCAATATGGCGCACAGGCAAAACACGTATTGTTGATGGCTTACGATTTATAGGATAGGAGAAAACCATGATAATCCCATTTATGTACATCAGGAGAAACTTCCTGGCACGTCCGCTCTCAGCAGGCATTACAATTGGATTGGTACTCTTGGTAGTCTTCGCCTTTACCTGTGTGCTCATGATGGCGCATGGTGTCGAGAAAGCACTCACCAGTACCGGCTCGCAAGAAAACGCAATCGTCGTTCGCAAAGGATCAAGCAATGAGATTTCAAGTTTGATTGATCGCGAAACGGCACGAAACATTGAAACGCTCTCGGCTGTGGCAAAAGGCGGCGACGGCAAGCCCTTGTTGTCAGCTGAAGTTGCAACGGTAATCAACTTGACCAAAAACGACGGCGGCATGAGTAACATTTCCGTTCGTGGTGTTGGTGCTTGTGTGCAGCAATTGCGCAAGGGCATTACTATCAAACAAGGACGAAACTTCAACTACGGTGCTCGCGAACTCGTTGTTGGTGCAGCTGTGCCAAAGCGCTTTATGGGTGCGAACATTGGCGACAAAATCAAGTTTAGCGGTGATGAGTGGACTATCGTGGGCATCATGGATTGCGGCGGAAGTGCGTTTGACTCTGAGCTTTGGGCTGATTGCGAGCAACTTCTCGCTGCCAACAATCGCAGCGCGTACTCAAGTCTGACATTTCGCTACACATCGAAAGCTGATCTCGAAGCAATGAAATCAGCTATTGCCACTGACCCACGCTTGAATCAGATGGAGATCGACATTGAGCAAGACTTCTTTGAAAAGCAATCTGCTGCTCTGGCAATCTTCTTACGTATCCTCGGTTTGGTTATTACTATCATCTCCAGCGTTGGTGCGATTATCGGTGCAATGATCACCATGTATTCGACAGTGGCAAATCGCACGATTGAGATTGGTACCTTGCGTGCTCTTGGTTTTAGACGTTCAAGCGTTCTGATGTCGTTCTTGGTTGAGTCGCTCTTGCTCTCGATCATCGGCGGCGGACTCGGCGTCTTCATCGCATCGTTTATGCAGTTCTTCTCGATGTCGACGATCAACTTCAGCACCTTCTCAGACATCTCCTTCTCATTCGCATTGTCGCCCGAAATTGTCATCGGCGCAATGGTGTTTTCTGTCGCAATGGGTATTGCCGGTGGATTCCTTCCGTCGTACCGCGCAGCGAAACTCGAAATCGTTGATTCTTTGCGAGGTCTCTAAGACCCTTTCAGTTGTCATCAAAAAACCTGCGTCTATATTTGCCAGACGCAGGTTTTTTTTGTGTCCGGAACACTTTTAACTCGGGGAACACATGACAACGACTCGCACCCAACTCTTCAGGCTCTGCATCATTCTCCTTTGTCTAAACTTCTGCACCCATACGCTCTATGCGCAGAACAACGGCGTATGCACAAACACACTTGCCGAAGAAATTCTTCTTGGACACTACAACCCGGCCTCAACATTTGGCAGCGCTATCATCCGCTCACCACAAGACGCGTCGCTGTACATACAACGCAACATCTCGCCGGATTCAATCCATGTTTTGCTTGATACTCTCAGTTCGTTTTACAATCGAAACACAGCTTCGGACACTCTCTCATCGCAACGTGGCATCGGCGCTGCACGTCGTTGGGCTTACGCTCGCTTCGCAGCTATCGGCGTTCAAAACGGTGATCGTCTGATACCTTCATACTTGCAGTTCGTTCAACCCATTTGTGGCGTTTCTCAGCATCGCAACGTCTTTGCGGTTTTACCCGGCGCTGATACCACTGATAAATCCATCATCCTCATTGAAGCACATTTGGATAGTCGTTGTTCTAATGTGTGCGATACGACCTGCTTAGCCCAAGGCATAGAAGACAACGGCAGTGGCTGTGCTTTGGTGATGGAACTTGCGCGTGTGATGAGCTCGATGCGCTTTAGTCACAGCATCGTGTTCCTCCTTACCATTGCCGAAGAGCAAGGATTGAATGGTGCCACGGCATTTGCCAATTATCTCAAGCAGAAGTCTATTCCGCTTAGAGCGGTGTTCAACAACGACATTGTTGGAGGCGTGTATTGTGGCAAGACCGCATCTGCTCCGGGTTGTGCAATGCCGGGCGGTGTTGACAGCACCGATCTGCGCATCTTTTCACTCGGCAGTTTCAACTCTGCGCATAAACAATTGGCGCGCTATATCAAGCTGCAGTATGCTGAACAAATTGCTGCACACGCTGAAGTGCCGATGCGAATCAATATCATGGCAGCTGAAGATCGCACAGGTCGTGGCGGTGATCACATCCCCTTCCGTCAAGCTAATTACACTGCTGTACGTTTTACTTCAGCAAATGAACACGGTGATGCATCAAACTCTGCCGGTTACACTGACAGACAACACACCTCGGCAGATATCTTAGGAGTAGATATCAATCACGACAGTAATCTCGATAGCTTCTATGTTGATTTCAAGTACTGCGCCCGCAACACCGTCATTAACGGCAATGCTGCCGCAATGCTGGCAATAGCGCCGCAGCAGCCAAGCTTTCACGTCGAGAGTCAAGCCGGTCGTTTAGTGCGATTACAGATCTCTGCAGCAGTTGAGCAACCTGCATATCGCGTCGCTGTGCGCAGCTCAACAAATGATTGGGATACTGTCTATCAATTCCCACGTGCCAGCTCCTATACGATCACACTCGCAGATAGTGGACTTCAAGCGGTCAGCGTGGCAGGCGTGGACTCGAATGGAGTGGAGAGTTTGTTCTCAAACGAAATCAATCTAAATCCATTGACCAGCGTTAGCGACGATTCGCCAATCAACGCGCACTGTCGCGTCTATGCCATTCGACCAAACCCCTTGGACGAAGTAGCAAGCTTGAACATTATGTGCGATGAAACACTGAATGAGCAGACTGTTGAGATTCAGATGGTCAATGAGCGCGGCGAAGTCCTGGTAAGGCGAGCGCTACTCTTGCATACCGGCATGAATGAAGTTGATTTTCAACGTCGCGATCTCAGCAGCGGAGCACTGCTGTGTAATGTGTATCTCGGCTCACACATAGTGAACTCGCAAAAGGTGTATGTGGGCGCACGATGATTTGTGCGCTTAGCGAGCAGATACTGAACTAAGAGTACCGTGAACAAGGTTGATTGCTTAGTCGTAGTAGTGAGGTATATCCGACATCTGAATGAATAGTGAATCAGTCTGATAATCGAGCCAAACGAACGCATAGTAGCGTCTTGCACACTGCATAAATCCAACAGCGTATTCTTTGTTCTTTTCAGGCATTCGTACGCGTAAACGATGATAGCCGTTAGAGAGAGAGAAGTAGCGTGATCCTGCCAAACCCAGTTGAGGCAGGGTCTGAAATCTTCCCCCGCCGACAAATACATCATCGAGAAAAATATCCGCGCTGTCAGAATTAAATCCAGTTTCAAAAGCAACGTGTAAAGTGTCGCGATCGGAAACCGGGCAGGTTGAAGAACTGCAGGAACTAAGTTCCATGGCTCCAATTAAAGCGCAGAGTCCGATAAGTAGTACTGCCAGTTGTGCCTTCATAGTGACGGGAATAGTGACAGCGATTACAACCATGTTAAGCACAATTGCCGAACGGCGCTCGACTTGAGCACTATTTGTGCTTTCGCTCAATACAACAGACACCTAGATGTCCTGATCATATATGACTCAGACACCGCAATCAGTGTTGAGTTACATGATTAGCCTGAACAAAATACGAATCTACTTGTCCCTTATTCTTCACGTCGATTTTGCCTCGGTATTCGCATTGAAACTCTTCTTTCACAAGAGCATAGGTTGCGCCCGAGATATTGATTTTACCTGCTTCCGAGCTTTGCTCCATGCGAGCGGCTAGATTGACGGAATCGCCCCAGATGTCATAGGCAAACTTCTTCTTGCCCACGATGCCGGCAACTACCGGTCCGGTATGAATACCAATCCGTACTTCAAAAGTCAACTCACCTCGTGAGGTCTTCTCGCGCATTCTCTCTTGCATAAATGTCAAGATTTCCTGGGCAGCACGAACGGCATCAAGAGCATGCGTGTAGTTTGGATCGGGCAGACCCCCAACTGCGATGTAGGCATCGCCCACTGTTTTGATCTTCTCAAGACGATGTCGCTCAACGATCTCATCAAATGCTGAAAAGCAGGCATCGATTTCTTGTACGAGTAGCTCCGGACTAATGCGTTCGCTGATAAGGCTGAAATCTTTGAAGTCTGTAAACAGCACTGAAACCATTCCATAGGTCTTCGGTTGAGCACGACCATACAACTTTAATTCTCGCGCTGTACCTTCCGGAAGAATATTTGCGAGCAGGTCGTCAGCTTTTTGTTTTTCGATTTCTAGATCATGCGACTGTTGTTCGAGTGCGTGGGTACGCTCTTCTACTTGTGCTTCAAGACTTGAGGTAGTGTTTATGTAGGCACGAACAACATGGTATGGCGACGAGCCGCAGGCGCTTCGTGGATGCCGGACACAAATGGTCTCGGCGCACAAAGCAATCGCACTCTGTTCTCGTTCAGCAGCGATGCCAAAGGAAATGTCTATTTGTCGACTTATAAGTCGAGTCCCGCTGTCTCACTCTATCGCCACGACAACGCAAACTCAACATGGATACCTGATACACTTGGACTTGCGCTTGGCATCGGCTCAGGAAATTTTCCCTATCGTCTCGTCGAACTGCCTGATGGCACACAATGGCTTTTCACTTACAATGCAGGCTTGTTAATACGAAGCAAGAGTGGCGACGAATGGAAACAAGTTCCGCGTCCTGCAGATCTAAAAACTTCTTCAGGACAATCCTGCTTCGTGCTTACGGCCGACAAGAATGGCATAGTATGGACACAATGGTCGATGTTCAATGAGCTATATCAAACGATTGGTGAAGGAGTATTTACGAGCACGAATCACGGCCAAAGTTGGACCAGTGTTCCCTTCGACACCGTGACCTTCCGTCAATTTTTATCGGTAGGCGACTCCGTTTACGGCTTGAGTTATCAAGATGGCTTGTTCAGTTTTCCAAGCTCGGGAATCGTGAATCCCGTTGCTGATGAATCACAGAATCAATCCATTGATGAGCTTCTCATTCAACCACAACCTGCAACCGATGTCCTAAACATTCAATTCAGCAAAGATTTACCGAATTCATACACGCTACGAAATGTGTTAGGAACAGAGCTGAGACGTGTTGAATTGGATGGCCGTTCGCAAGCAACAGTGGACTTGCGCGGACTTTGCACAGGCTGTTACACACTTTGTCTGCACTACGCTCAATCTGAGTCCACGCACAGCTTTATTATCGCCCGATAAAGTTTCGTGCTGGCTCTTCAGCGTCGCCTTGTGTGTGCAAGACGGCGCTTTTTTTTTAAGGTTCAATTCGCACAGAATCCAGCGTTGCAAAAGCAATGCTCTGGAATGGGACCATCTCTCCGTATTTTTGTGGCTCATTCTTTTTTCTTCCGCTATGGCTGACAATAAAATCATCTTTTCAATGGTTGGCGTGGGCAAGGTCCACAAGCCAAACAAACAGGTTCTCAAAGACATCTACCTTTCCTTCTACTACGGCGCAAAGATTGGCGTCTTGGGTTTGAACGGTGCGGGTAAATCGACGTTGCTGCGCATTATCGCAGGAATTGACGACGATTACATTGGTAAAATCACCAAGAACGACGGTATCACTTTTGGCTACCTGCCACAGGAACCGGAGCTAGATCCCAGCAAGACGGTCAAGCAAATTGTTGAAGAAGGTGTGCAAGACACTGTCAATCTTCTCCGCGATTACGAAGCCATTTCCGCTGCTTTTGCAGAACCGGATGCAGATTTCGAAGCACTGATGGACAAACAAGCCAAACTCCAAGATCGCATCGATGCACTTGGCGCTTGGGATTTGGATTCCAAGTTGGAAATGGCAATGGATGCATTGCGTTGTCCGCCGAGCGACAGCAACGTCAGTGTTCTTTCCGGTGGAGAGAAGCGTCGTGTGGCACTGGTTCGTTTGCTCCTGCAACAACCGGATGTGTTGCTGCTTGACGAGCCGACCAATCACTTGGACGCAGAATCGGTTGCGTGGCTTGAGCAGCACTTGGCTCAATACGCCGGTACTGTTATCGCCGTCACTCACGATCGTTACTTCCTCGACAACGTCGCGGGCTGGATTCTCGAGTTGGACCGTGGCGAAGGTATTCCTTTCGAAGGCAATTACTCAACCTGGTTGGATTTGAAATCAAAGCGTCTGGCACAAGAAGAGAAATCAGAAAGTGCCCGTCAGAAAGTTCTCAAGCGCGAGTTGGAGTGGGTTCGCATGAATCCTAAAGGTCGTCATGCCAAGAGCAAAGCCCGTATTACCAACTACGAGAAGATGCTCGAAGAACAACAGACCAAGCGCAATGAGGATATCGAGATTTCGATTCCACCGGGACCTCGCTTGGGCAATGTTGTTATCGAAGCAAAGGATATCTCCAAGGCATTCGGCGATCGCTTGTTGTATGAAGGAGTAAATTTCTCCTTGCCTCCGGGCGGTATCGTTGGTGTGATCGGACCGAACGGTGCAGGTAAGACGACGATGTTTAAAATGATTACCGGCGAGATGCAGCCTGACTCCGGCACCTTCGTCGTTGGAGATACCGTGAAGCTCGGTTACATCGATCAGAATCGCCCACTCGATCCTGAAAAATCCGTCTGGGAAGAAATCAGCGACGCCAACGATATTATCATGATCGGCAATCGCGAAATGAACTCACGCGCCTACGTTGGTTCCTTCAACTTCAGCGGAAGTGATCAACAGAAGAAAGTCACCATGCTCTCCGGCGGAGAACGGAATCGCGTTCACCTTGCCAAGATGCTGAAGGAAAGTGCCAATGTGTTGTTGCTAGACGAGCCGACCAATGACTTGGACGTCAACACCTTGCGCGCACTGGAAGAAGCATTGGAGAATTTCGCCGGTTGTGCTGTTGTGATTTCCCACGATCGTTGGTTCCTCGACCGCATCGCGACTCACATCCTCGCCTTCGAAGGTGATTCACAGGTTCGCTTCTTTGATGGTAATTATTCGGAATATTCAGAAGATTACCATAAGCGCATGGGCACGAGTGCTGATCGTCCACACCGCATCAGTTATCGCAAGCTGACACGGTAGAGTCGTCTTCAGTCAAGAACTCATTCTCTGAAAAACCAAACAAGCCGATGATAATCTCATCGGCTTGTTTGTTTTGCTACTATGTGCAGCTGCAAGAAATCGTTCGCGCCTTACTTGATCTTTCCAACTGTACAGCTCACACTTGGACTTTCAATACACGAACAACTTTCCTTTTCTTTCTTCTCATCTGTGTACACGACAAACTTCAAGCTCCCGTTAAACTTTACATTGCTGGTTGGGGTTGAGATTACTGTACCGCTGACGTTCAAATTGGCATTCGAGTAGTCGCGACGATAGGTATAGTTGAGGTTTATTAAGTAGCGAGTGTCGCCGACAAGTCTGTACTTCGGATTGACTCTGATGCTACCACCAATGTTAGCCGATTCATAGCTCAGCACGCTACTGCTAGCTCCATCAGACTGTGCATTGCCTTGTCCATCGACCAGCAGATAAAAACGTCCGGCCAGCGATAACGGTGCTCCGAAACTTGTAGCCCCGCATCCGGAACAAGAGCTGGCCGGCAGGATCATTTGATAGACTTCCCAACGTCCGCCAACCGCAGGAACTACCGGCGGATCAATAGCAATATCACCCAAAGCAAAACCGGTCGTCGTTGATGTACGAGTGTCGAATGATGGGATATTAATGAGAGTGTCGATATCCGTGAGATAAGCAACCGATGAGATCTTAATGCGAAGCTTGACTTGAGCTTGAGGAAAGGAGCGAGGGATGGTGAAGCTTCCATCTGCACCGGTGACGGTTTCCGGACACGTGTACTCCGTGGTTCCAATGCGCACGACTGGCTGAATATGTACGTCGGCGATTGGCTCGATTTCAGATGTCTTCCAGAGTAAACGTCCTGTTAGCTTATACGACCAACCAATGCGTTCCATCAGTACCGGTAGCTTTTCAGCTTCACCGCGCGCACTGAGCATATTCTGCATCTTCGTTAGCAGTTCATCAGTTGATTGATAACCGCTTTGAACAATTGATTGACAAATCTCCGAGTGACTTGCACCCACGTTTGGAATTGCATCATCGGAAGTAACCTTCTTTCCATTATATGCCGTGTAGTGTGTAGTCACCGAACGTCGACTCGAGTGCAGCTGTGCCAACATCACCACGCCAAATCCTTCCATGCTCGGGAAGTCGACCTTTCCAAAAGTGTATTGCATGAAACCGCTTGCACTCATGGGGTCTTCGGGATCAAAGCTTGATGTGCCTCCGAGATTGACCGACCGATTCAACGCATACTCGAAGTAGTATGGATACTCTTCAATGATTGTCTTGCGATCATACACATCTCCAATCGCATGCGAAGCAGCACTTACGCTCTGCGAAGTATTCAGCACATTCTTGAACTCGGCATCGCCGCGCAAGAGGTGGTGCATGTAGTGACCAACCTCGTGGGTAATGCGATTGCGTTCGATGTTCGAGCGTAATTCAAGACTGCCTCTTGTCGACCACCAACCGGAAAACTGCGACCAGTGTGGCGTGTAGGCTGATGTGCCGCTTGCCGGGACAATGCTCACCGTTGCCGGAATGCGATTTAACTCTACATCAATGTGCGATTGCATAGTAGCAGTCATGAGCGAACGAAGACTTTGCAGATCGGCGGTCATGTTGCTTCTCAACGTAGCCTCGGCTACTGGATCATTATCACCAAAGGACAGCACTGCGGTACTGCCCGCAACATCTTCCTGAATACTCGAACCCTTGCGTGAAGCATTCGGTGAACTGGCAAGTACAACATCATAGAGATACTCGCTTGCATTGGAATCCAAGAGTGGAAGCGTGATCCAGGTTTTCTTTGATTTATCATGCGAGAGTGCCGGAGGTGTCATCCAAGCGCACAAACGTGGATGAGCACTGCGTGTCTTGGCAATTGCAATGCGTACACGTTCTGTACCGCTATAACTGGCCTGCAACGCAAATATCTCCGAACCACTCATCGCCTTTGACTGCGCCACATTGATTTGTGTGAGCACAAGGTTTCCATGCGCGCCATTGGGAAAAACAAAACGCATGTTGGTAGTACTGTCAGTTACTGAGGTTGCGGATGCGCTACTGAGGGTCTGGGTCTTGGTTGAACCAAAGACAAAATCAGACGGCGTAGGGGTTGGTGTTGTGCTATTGTCCGGACAACCACTAAAGGCCAAGGCTATTGCCAGACTAAGTATTCGTAGAGTTTTCATGTCGTCACCCTGAAATGTGGACGGACTATTCTCGCCTAAAAACCACATACAATTCTAGGGCAGCGCGACCGTGCTCATCATGATCTAGATCAGGTTGTCACCTGATTCTCGACGCCATTCAACGCAATTCGCGGCAAATAGACTGATTCTTCACCCTCAGGCATCGTGTCGGTGTTCAGCACTCATCATCAAAGAACCGACTTCCCCTACCGCAAAGGCCGCACGCGGCTGTGCTTAACTGTTAATAGGATTTTTCGGTATGAAAATTGCGACTCTATAAAAAGCATACAGAATCCTCATCACCACACAGGAGTTTTCGCAATGAAGACCACTCGGTTCTTTTATGCTCTCACCCTATTGCTATTAATCTATCCGGCTACGTGGACTCTTGCGTCCGACAACGGCATCACCGGTCGCACAACAACCGGTTGTGGCGGCGGCGGTTGTCATTCCGGAAATTCTACAGCAACAACAACCAATCTCAGCGGCGCAACAACGCTGTTGCCGGGTGCGAGTACAGTACTCATGTTGACTATTCAAAACTCAGGACGTCCACGTTCTGGTTGTGATATCGATTTCGTGAATAGTAGCGGCGTGCAACAGTCAGGACTCGCAGTTGTGAGCGGACAAGGAATGCGATCAATAGCTAACGAGCTTACGCATTCGAGTCCGAAGAATATGTCGAGCGGACAATCCACCTGGCAGTTTAAACTCACCGCTCCGGCGGCCATGGGACTCTACAAAGTTCGCTATGCAGCGAATGCAACGACGAGTCAGAACAGCGGTGACTACAGCACGAATTCTACAGACATCATCGTCAAAGGATTGAGTCTAACAGCGCCTAGCGGCAACCAAATCTTCTGCGCAGGCACTTCCGTGACTCTTCAATGGAACTGTTACGGCGTGAACAACCTGTTGGTACAGCTTTCGTCCGACGCCGGTACTTCATTTACAACTGTCTCGAGTCTCACTTCAATCAACGGATCGAATTCTGCGACATTCACCATTCCGCAAATCACGCCGCCTGGCACAAGCTATCGTATTCGATTGGTGGATGCGACAGATGCCAATCTCTCGAGCGCAATGACGACGAATTGTACGGTGATTTCTCCTCACGCTATTACTCAGCAACCTTCTCCTCTCATGCGCAACGTGTGCGAAGGAGCAAGCCTGAGCTATACCGTTACGGCCACCGGCACAGGCCTGCTCTATCAATGGCGCAAAGATGGCATTGTGATGAATGCGCAGAATGCAGCCACGCTTAGTCTCAACAGCGTGACTAACTCGAACTCCGGTGTGTACGACTGTGTCGTGCAATCATCATGCGGTACCGACCTCTATACTAATCCCGTCTCGCTTAGCGTACAGCCTGCCGGACAAATCACACAACAACCGCAGTCTGCAACGACCTGTATCGGGCAAGTGCAGAGTTTCAGCGTTCAGACTATTGGATCGGGATTGAGTTATCAGTGGAAACACAATAACCAGACTATCTCCGGCGCGACCGGTGCGACCTATACGATCAATCAATTGAGCGCAGCGGATAGTGGCGACTACATCTGCGTGATAAGCGCTTCGTGTGGATCCAGTTTCAATTCTACGACGGCGCATCTAAGCACGGTTTCACCGCCACACTTTACGCAATCTCCTTACAGTCAAGAACAATGCGAGTCGCAAACACTGCATCTGATCTCTGCCGTGCAAGATCCAACGGGACTTAGTTATCAGTGGTACAAGGACGGCAAAGTAATCGTCAACGACTCACGAATCAGCGGAGCAACAACTGAAGCTCTCAGCATTACTTCACTGCAGTCATTGGACGCCGGACAGTACACAGTAAAGGTTCAATCGACGATCTGCGCTACTACTCAAGAATCGTCTCCGGCTATAATCGCTATCAATGCTCCACCGACAATCACCAAGCAACCTTTGGCGCGCAGTGCTCTGCCCGGCACCAGTGTGAGTTTTAGCGTTGAAGCAAAAGGCTCGGGATTGCGATATCAATGGAAGAAAGATGGGAAGGCTATCGCAGGTGCGACGCAGTCGAGTCTGAGTCTCACAAATCTGAGTGCCGCGGATCAAGCAGAGTACAGCGTGACGATTGATGGTCGTTGTGCTTCATTGACCTCGAACGCCGTACGATTGTCAGTCGTGACTTCAACGCAACCTGTACTCACGCTCGACGCTGCAGCCCTGCATTTTGGGGCTACAAAGATTGGTACGACTCGCGAAATGAAAATCAATATCTCAAATAGTGGCACAGCGCCATTGGTCATGACCAAACTGGAGATGAGTGGCGTGGATGCTTCACTGTTTGAGTTTGATACGACGATCTTCACACTAGAAGCCGGACAAAGTCGGGCTATCAGTTGTCGATTTCATCCGAGTTCAACCCAGCACGCAACCGCGCTCATTAAACTCAATTCGAATGGTGGTGGGAATGCGGAGTTAACGATAGACGGAAATGGCATTGAGCGGGCATTGAGTCCTGGGCGCGTCATTCTACCCCCAACTCAGGTAGGTCAGCGTCGTGATACTATTATTCGTCTCTGCAACCAGAGCAGCGATAATCTTCAACTCAACGCCATCCAACTCAGCGGGAATCTCGTTGCCTTTCGATTGGCAGATGCACAACTCAATGCGCGTTGTCCTTTGACTTTGCGCGCCGATTCGTGCATGGATATCGTGATGATCTTCGAACCAGCCAGCGTCGGACAATCCAGCGCCACACTGGAATATCAAAGTTCAGCTGGCAATGAACAGACAATCATCAATGCGAGTGCGGTGTTGTCGGCAGTTGAAGACAACGCTGCATCGAGTCTCATGACACCAAACCCTTGCTCCGACTACCTTGAAATACAAGTCCCAAGTGAGATGCAGAGACTTGAGCTTCGATTATTCGATGCCTTGGGACGAGTCGTGTTGTCGAGCAGTATGCAATCAGGACACGAGCGTGTTGATTGTCGTCATTTGACCAACGGACTCTATCTCGTAGAACTCAGCAGCGCAGCTTACCAGCAAACTCAATTGCTGCGCGTTATGCACTAAACATGTGTTGGTCGCATACCACTCCACACACACTCACACCGTCGCGACAGGGATCGTCGCGACGGTGTTGTGCTTTGTAGCATCCATGAAACATTATCGCTGTATCATCAGCATCCAATGCAAGGCAACTCCGGCGGAGTTCCTAATCGTCAGCTCGTATATTCCTTCACTACACTGAGGAAGATCGAAGTGCTGTTCGACATGACCGGCCGGGTAGTTCGTCTGAGCCGGATTCAATTTGACTTCCGTCCCGCTCAGACTAAACAGTTGGTACTGAATGTCGCTGGCTTGAACAAGATCAAAGGAAACCCATAACTCTCTACGCACCGGATTGGGTCGAATCTGAAGTTGCTTGATCAGCTCGGAAGTGCGCATGCAAGGATTGAGAATCGTCGGCATCTCTGCTCGCTCAGTACAAATCTCTGCAGCATTCGATTCGTTGCTCTGCATCGCAGATTCAGCGGCTAAATCCTGTGAAAGAATAGTTCCATAGCGCTGAGGCAGTGCCTTTGCGAGTGCTGGCGATGCGCGAAACCACAGCACGACTACATGCTTGTCTGTTGCATACTTCGTGTGCATGGTGTAGCGAAACGGAACCAATTGCTGCAGACTGCGATCGTACTGTGCATTCCATGGCGTCGAAATGTTATCGCGTTGGAAGAACGGAGACTCGATGTTATCGTGAATGTTAAGCATCAAGGCTGTGTCTTGTATCAAACCTGCAACTGACCTCGTGACGAAATAGGCTTTTGATATAAAACACAAAGGCAAGTTCTGCGGCAACTCATCAAGATTGATTTGCTCATCATCGGCGTACTCTTTGACAAAGGAGCGCGCCGGAACAAGACTGTACTCAACATCGCGCATGCTCGCGCTAAACACTTTGAAATGTCGCTTGTAGACGAACTTATGCTGCACATTGAATCCGTGTTCTGCGAGTTGCTTGCTAGCATGATCACTCGGCGACACTTCTTTCTGCGGAAGGTGCAGACAAAGCATGTCAAACTCAAGCGTAGAATCGCTGGCAGTCATTGATAAGTTCTTGAGGTCCGCTCGTTCCAATTCCAACATTGACGGCAGCACATCTTTCGTTGCAATGTCATTCATCACTTTGCTGCCGTATTCTCCGGGCAGTGGATGCAGCGACTCTTGATCGTAGCTCAGGCGGTCAAGTTGTTTTAGTGATTGTTCAACGTACGCTCGATGCTCCGGTGTCAATTTCTCAAGAAGCGCTGACGACGGAAGCGCGGTGTAGAGCACAACGATCTCTTGTCCTTTGCTGTGCACTTTCAAACGCAGCATCAAGGCTTTGTGCAAATAGACTTCTTTGTCCAAGCGTATGGGCATGCTAAGCGACGAGCCAAGGTCGAAAGAGTCTTTTTCCAAATTGATATCATTGAGCATTCGTTCTTGACGTAGCGATGCAACTGCTCGCCAATCGTGTTTGTCATCGTCGAAGCTGGTTGCTGTTCGACGGATGGGTCGCTGCCCTTCGTCGTTTTCGTACACATCGGCAAAGAGAATGTCTCTCGTGACGGATGGCGCGTTTGCCGCACTTGGAGATAGCACATGGAAATTGAACCCAACTCGCTTAGTCTGCCCGAGACGCGGTGAATCGAGCTTTGACTCACGAGCGCTCTTCTCAACAGCACTGATTGTCAGTTCTTGATGCACTCTCGTCGACTGCGAGATTGTATCATAACCAAGTGCCGAGACTTGTCGGCGCACTCGATGAATTATCTCCTCCACTGCCGGATGCATCGTCTTCTCGGAAATCAATGGCGTATCAAATCTGTAAACCAAGGAGTCCGGGTATGGATTGATATTCAATCCACGACACTCCTCCGGACTAAGATTAATGATTGGTATCGCGCGTTGTACACGTAGCATGCTACCGGACTTTTCTTGTCCCAGCACAGTGAGCATCCAGTTTCGCGCTGCTGCAAGTCCGGTGCCGGGTTGCGGATCACTGATATAAAGGACGCCGAAGACCAAAGCTGCGATGCTAACGATTCCGACGCCACCCACGAGAGCCATAGCGCTTCTTGATGCATTGGCAAAAATTGCTCCCAGTACGTTTGGCTGTGGTGCTGTCGCTGCGGAGTAATCTCCTTCAAAGCGCTTGTTTGAGTTCAGCAGCTGATCGAGCCTAGTATTATCGACTAACTCTCTGAACTCGAGCGAAGCAAATGCTCTCAACGATGTTTCAAGATTTGAATCAGTGTTTATCATTCTCGGCTCCGGAAATAGAGGGTTCGGATACAGTTACTTTCTTCACTTCGCTTCTAACGCCAAGCACTTTTCTCAGGCGTTGTTTCGTTCTAAATATTCTGACGCGAACGTTCGTGATGCTGCAGCCTTGGATGCTTGCTATTTCTTTGTCTTGCAGACCAACCAACTCACTGAGCACGAAGGCTTCGCGCATGTAATCGGGAATTGCGTCGAGGGCTGACATGAGAATATTGACGTCGGCTAGAGTTTCGGGATCTGCTTCGCGAGAGTGACAGAGCTCGCTCATGTCCGCGTCGGAAAACTCAATTCTCTCATCACGAGCGCGACGACGTCGGTGTAGACGTGTGGCTGTGCTGAACATATATGCAAGCAAGGCCTGACTATCTCGAATCGACTCAAAGCTCTCATAGCTTCTCAAGATCGTTTCGCTCATCACATCTTCGGCATCGCTGCGATTACGTGTGAGCACAATCACGAAGCGTTCAAGTCTGGATTGAATTGGTTTGAAAACCCGAAGGAATTCACTTCTTTTTTCGGCTTCATTCATTGATTTCGAGTCGGGTTTCTTGCGTACTGCATGTAGAGCTGGGTCTATCACTTGCAGTAGGAGACGTGGCGCAGAAATGTATTACATGCCACGGAGATTTTTTTTCAGTGTAACCTTATCGCCGACACGAGTCTCTTACGATCACAGTCAGATAGATTAGTTCTTTGCTTTCAGTTCTGCTTCCCAAAGCATAGCATATTTCAAGAACACGTGGAGCCAAGTACTGAGACCGGCAAGCAAGCCGGGTATGCCATCGAGAAAGGCTTTGCGGATGATGTAGAGTTTTATGAAGGCTATGACAGGATTGATGATGAGGTTGAGGAGCGAAAATCGAATTCCCCTCTTCGTGTAATCGTCGGCTCCTAAACGTGCATAGAAGATGGTCTTTTCAAAATGATGTCGGATGTCGCGGTAGGAGTAATGCAGCAAGGTCCCTTCGAGCGCAAGCGGTGTGCAGGGATCGAGTTCGAGACGATCATGTCCGTTATGTCCAACGATGTGTGGATGCACGGCGCGATGCACTAAGCGAATGTGTCGGTCGGGTTGCCAAGCATGACGCAGAGTGCGACCCAGATAAACCGTCTGACGTCGCAATTCGCCGGCATTGATATCCGTGCGTTTGACGCAAGCAGCAATGGATTGCAGCAATCGTTCGTCCGGCAGCTCGTCACAATCCAGCATGAGAATCCAAGGCTGGGTGCATTTATCGAGAGCTAATTGCTTTTGCGCAACGAAGCCACGCCACTCTTCAGTGTAGATCGTGGCGCCGTATTGTCGGGCTATTTCGACAGTTCTATCGCTTGATTGCGCATCAATAACGACAATCTCAGCTCCCAGCGACTGGATTTGTGGCAGAAGTCGCTGAAGATTTTTCTCCTCATTATAAGCGATGATGCAGATGGACAGTGGAAGCTTCACGATGCTCGAGATTGATGATGCCGCAATTTACACAGCGAATCAAGCCAGCAGATTTAACACTTCGACAACTTTTTGCCCGACGCACCAAGTCACAAAGCTTGTATTTTGACAGCGCATGAATGGCCCGGTGCTCTTCGGCCCCTTTGATGTATTGATCACAGATTTGGAGTTCACATGAAGTTGCTTCACAATACCGTCCTTGCTCTTGCCCTACTCACGTGCTGCATCTTGTCATCCACAGCATCGGCAACCAGCCTCAGCGGCTATGTCGTCAGTGCCGGTACCGACATTCCCTATGGCGGAACAGTTTTTGCTTTGCCCGGTATGCAAAGCACAATCATTGCGGCCGATGGCAGCTATCGTTTTGAAGACATACCTGCAGGCACTCTAAGTATTGCCATCGTCCATCCGGGTTTTCACTTCTATAGCACAAGCTTTAAAGTTGAAGATGGAGAGAACCAACGCAACCTCGTGTTGATCGCAGATAAATTCAACGGTGACGAAGATTTCGTTTCTAAACTCAACGAACTTGAGCGCGTCATCTATGCATGTCGTCTGCGCGATGGATTGCATGGCAATACCCTCGCAAGCACAAGTGCTAATACTACACCTGGCGCAGCTCTCGCACCGGGAGTACGTTCCAAATCTGCTATTCCTGCTGCTCCGACTGAGCACAAGAGCGCTTCTGCCCAACTAGCATCATCGTCAATGACATTTGAAAGTGCAATCAATAACTCTGCACAGAACAACAATGACAATCATTCTGAGAACACTGTCTTGAGCGCTGACGAGAGCTCGCACAGCGATGTTCTGGCTCGCGTTACAGTATATCCAAATCCGAGCGATGAACATGCCGTCGTCAGTTTCCATCTCGCCACAGAAGCACGTGTAGTCATGGAACTTTTCAATACGCAAAGCGGTACGCGTATCACTGTTGAGGAACTCGGACTTCGCTCTTCAGGCGACAACACAATGCGCTTGAATTTGTCGCAACTTGCAGCAGGCAGCTACACCGTTCTGCTTCGCACTTCAACTTGTCAGTATTCAATTGCGAACTTTGTGAAGAACTAATTCACTGATGAGTCGTAGACTGAATAGACATCGTTCTGAAAGATTATAAATGCAAAAAGGCCAACTCACTCGAGATGGCCTTTTTTGTTTTCGAATATGTTGCTAATTAGGACTTGGGCATCGGAGACATACCGGCCCAGCCGATGCGACCGCCGCCGTATATGTTGATGCGTTCGTGCAGCTGACCGCAATGGTGCTGGCAGTGACGAAGATTGTAGAAGTAGCATTCCATGCGCGACATCGGGATCCACGAAAATTGACTCGGGGTCTCGGTTGAAGCATCATCACAACTCTCATCAATGCGCTTGAACAACCACTCTACAAAGTCCAGAAGTTCTTCTCGTGTGTACACAGTCGCTTGTACCGGATCATATTCCGGAGCCCAGCCCGTCTTTCCGAGAAACTGGTGATTTGGACGACAGCCCGGCCAGAGTATCATGTGGTCTTCGGACGACAGATACAATGCTGTATAGAATAGAGTATGATAGCTCAGATGCCAGAAACGATTTCCGTCAGTACTATCATTCCACTTCTCTTCCGGACATTTCACAATACACTCTCGAAGCATGGTGAGTGCGGCGCGGTATTGGGATCGAATAATCTCTGCTAACATGTGCCTACCTTCAGTTTAGTGATTAGCTCCACGAACAGCAAATACATATGCGCTGATTGAATCTGCAGCCGGTGTATCAATCTTAGCCTTTGCAGCCATAATTGGCATAATGCGCTTCCACTTTTCGTCCGTCTTGGCAGTAGGATCAGGTAGCTTATGGCAGTTCTGACAGTTCTGCTCATACAACACTCGACCGCGCTGAATCATTAGGTCTTCAGTAGCAATAGCAGGCGCGGCAACAGGTGTAATTGCAGCTTGGGTTGCATTTTTTTGTGTTTCACTTTTTGAGCTGCCGCAGGAAGCAACAATGGCACTGAGTACTACAAGAAATAGGACTTTCTTCATGAACTTATGTGAGTAGTGAATGAAACATCCACGAATATAAGTTGAGGGCGTGGAGATAATAGGTCAAGGAATGCTAAATCACGTAGAATTACGCATCAACAGATAATCCGTCAACCGCGTTCGAAAGTCTCATCTGTGAATTAGTTCAATGCCGTATTCACGAGCACATTAACGACTCTACTTTGTTTTTGACTGACGATGCAATTCGTCAGCGATAACCATGCGAATCTGCATGTAGCTATACTGTTCCCCCAACGCGTCACGGATAGGCCGCAGTGCTGAATCAGCGCCAAGGTCTTTGGGCAGCTTGACGCGAATGGCATCGGATGTTTTTGCATCTACAAATTTGTCTAGACTCAACTTGCCCACATACACATAGTGCGCTAGGTGACCCTCAATCGTTGATGCATTCAATTTGCGCATGTCGGCGATCTGCTCAATCGAATGACCTGAGTTATAGAGCAAGAAACTGGTTTCTTTTGTGTCGTTTCGCTGCGCGATTGATGTACGTGCACTCTTTCGCGTCGGACCCTCAGTACTGCGTGATGAAACGGTTGTGGTGGTTGTGGTCGTGAGTCCTTTCGCATGACAATAGCGCTGGATACTCTCGATGATCTCACGTCCGTAACGCCGTGTCTTCACATCTCCAAAGCCCGGAACGGCGCGCAGGCTAGGCATGTCTCCCGGACGTATCTGCGCCAGCGCTTGCAGGGTTGCATCTGACATCACAATGAATGGAGGAACTCCTGCCTGTGCAGCAAGAATGCGCCGCAAGTCGCGCAACTCTTCGAAGAGTTGTTGGTCCATCGGCTCGAGTCCACCACGCAGCTTGGGTGGTGCTGATTGATAATCATCCTCGACTGATGCTGCGCGCTCCACAGACAACATGACCTTCTCACCCTGGAACAAAACAGCCTTCGCAGAATCTGTCAAGGTCAACACCGGATAGCGATCACCTATGCTCTTGATATAACCTCTGGCAATGAGCTCACGCGTCCAACGACGCCATGTAGCGACACTATGATCTTTGCCGACGCCATAGGTAGGAAGATTGCGATGTTCGAGCTTCACAGCTTCGGTGCCGCGCAGCACGTCAATTACATAACCAACACCGAAGCGTTCACGTAGTCGCGTGATGGCAGAGAAAATCTTGAGCGACGGTGTGGTGCAGTCTTCGAGTTCTTCGGCATTGAGACATACATCACATGAATTACAGGGTGGCGTGTATTCTTCGCCGAAGTAGGACAAAAGCCACTGACGTCGACAAGTGCGCGCTTCGGCAAAGTCAGACATACTCTGAAGCTTGCGCAGCATGATGCGCGTTTGCTCTTCGTTGCCCGGTATCTCGCACATCGAGCGTAAGCGCATGATATCGCCGGCGCTGTAGAGTAGAAACACGTCGCTGGGCAATCCGTCACGTCCGGCACGACCGGTCTCTTGATAATAACTCTCAATATTCTTCGGCAAATCATGATGAATGATGCATCGCACATTTGATTTGTCGATACCCATTCCAAACGCGATAGTCGCGCACATGATTTTTACTTCGTCTTTGACGAAAGCTTCCTGACGTTGCTTGCGAAGCTCAGTGTCGAGTCCTGCATGATAGGCCAGCGCTTCCAATCCGTCTGCGCACAATCTAAGCGCAATATCTTCGGCGCTTTGTCTTGTCAGTGTGTAGATAATACAACTCTCTCCCCGCCTCTGCTGTAGAATGCGAACGATACGCATCATAGCATTGCGTTTAGCTTCGATGAAGTAGCGGATGTTGGCGCGGTTAAACGATGACACGAAAACATTGTGCGACGGGATATTGAGCTTCTCCATGATATCCAAGCGCGTCTGGGCATCGGCAGTTGCCGTGAGGGCGATAAGCGGAGTGTCGGGGAAATAGCTTTTTAATCGTTGCAGACGTAAGTACTCGGGCCGGAAGTCGTGTCCCCAGTGCGAAATACAATGCGCTTCATCGATCGCAATCAACGCAATGGACATCGTCCGCAACCAACTGATAAATCCATCGGCAAAGATTCGCTCCGGTGCGACGTAGAGGAGTTTGAGCTGACCGCTCTCAGCTTCGTTGATGACGATTTGTTGTTCGCCTAAGCTAAGACTGGAATTCAGGTAGCGTGCTTCAACTCCGTTGAGTCGAAGAGCATCGACTTGATCTTTCATCAGTGCGATGAGTGGAGAAATGACGATGCTGAGTCCGTCGAGACACAGTGCAGGAATTTGATAACACAATGACTTCCCTCCGCCGGTTGGCATCAGCACCAACACATCTTCTTGCGCGAGCACTCGCTCGATAACGCGTTCTTGCTCCAGACGAAATTCGCTGTATCCAAATACTCCCTCAAGTATTTCATGCGCACGCTCCAGTGCGGGATTGTCGTTTGGCTCGGATGATTGTATCATGCTTGTCCTCTATCTATCATCATGAAATCACTGTGCACGGGTAGAATATCATTATAAAAAAGTGCACTCTCACGTGGAGCGACGTGAGTAAACAAGCGGTTTTGCGGCGATCGAGTTGAACGCACTTATGATTTGAGCGGAGGTGTATCGAGAAGAACCAAACCTTCGGTACGACTTAGATGGTAATTCAATTCCCAATCAGATTTGAAGAGTGCCACCGGTCGATCGTGATCATCATAAGCCAAGGGCACTGCGGACGAAGGCATGATGCTGCTGCCAATCCACCGTGAGCGAGTGTAGGGTTGTCGTTCGAGGACGATGATCTCGTTGTACTCCCCTTCCATGCGCGATTGAAACACTTGGAGCTGAAGTTCACCGACAGCTGCAACCAATGGTGTTGGACTTCGATGAGAATCCTGAAAAATCTGAATCACACCTTCTTCACCCAACTGTTCAATGCCCTTGCGAAATCCCTTGGAGAAGGAGCCGCTCTTTGGTTGAACTCGCGCAAAGATTTCAGGGGCGAAGCGTGGGAATTGCGGGATAGTAAATTCTTCGCCGGTTGTGAGCGTGTCACCGACGCGAAAAATGCCGGGATTCGACAATCCAATCACATCTCCGGGCCACGCTTCGTCGATGATGTCGCGATCTTGTCCGAAAATCTGAAAGGGATAATTCAACTTCACTTCTTTGTTGGTGCGCGGGTGCTTGACGGTCATGCCGCGTTCAAAACGACCCGAGATAATTCTGAAAAAAGAGATGCGATCCCGGTGCGCCTTGTTCATGTTGGCTTGCATCTTATACATGAAGCCCGTGAAGATCTCGCTCTGCGGTTCCACAAATCCAATCGAAGTTTCCATTCCCTGTGGAGTCGGCGCTAGGTCAATAAGCTGATGCAGAAAATTCTCAACGCCGAAGTTGGTTATAGCTGAACCAAAGAAGACCGGTGTGATGCGTGCAGAGAGAAATTGTTCGCGATCGAACTGAGGCAGTACATGCTCGACGAGTTCCAAATCTTCGATGAGTTGCTTGTGGTAGGACTCGCCCAGCTTTTCACGAACGGCTGCGTCTTGGATATTGGAAACCGTCACCGGTGCCTTGAAGGCGTTACCAACTGTGCGCTCGAAGGAATGCAACTGTCCGGTGGAACGCTCATACACACCGCGGAACTCCGGTCCGTCGCCAATGGGAAAAGTCATAGGAACCGGCGTAATACCCAAGACCTTCTCGACGTTGTCCATGAGCTCAAAAGGATTGAGCGCAGGACGATCCATCTTGTTGATGAAGGTGATGATGGGAATGCCACGATCACGACACACTTTAAAGAGCTTGATTGTCTGCTCCTCTACGCCTTTAGCAGCATCAACAAGCATGATGGCGCAATCAACAGCCATGAGCGTGCGATAGGTGTCCTCGCTGAAGTCTTGGTGACCAGGTGTATCGAGAATATTCAACAAGAAGCCTTCGTACTCCACGCGCATCGCGCTCGACGAAACGGAGATACCACGTTCCTTCTCAATACTCATCCAGTCGGAAGTCGTGGTGCTGTGCTTTCCACCGGTCACGTTGCCCGCTTTGCGAATAGCATCAGTATAGAGCAACAGCTTCTCGGTAAGAGTTGTCTTACCGGCATCAGGGTGCGAGATAATTGCCAGGGTGCGACGTCGCTGTATTTCTTCCTGCATTGACATAATGGCGATTCTAAAGGCGTTCTTCGATCAGACAGACTACAAAACTACGGGGCACACGACTCTGCCAATGGAGTTTATTTATGCACTTGTGCCTTGAGCAATGTCCGGCGGGAGCTTTTAAGAACTGGACATCACTATCACTCGTGGACAAAGATTGCTGGTCATAATCTGAAGCTCACCTTGTTCCATCGGAAGATCGGCCCGTTCTTGTGCGTAAAAACAAGCTTCACTAAGCGAGATATGAAAGCGAATACCATCAAAATTTCTCAATACGTAGAAAAACAGGTCATTTTTGGCTAAAAAGTCAATGTATTCTCCGTAGTACTACTCATGCAATGGTATGACTGCCCAATTATATTGGTTTTCGACGAGTATGCTCCTGGAGTAAGTATCTGCTTCCAATGTGACTAGCGGCTCTGACACGGAGCGAGAGGTAGTGCTCCGAAGCTGAACCTGACCTATTTTGGCATGGGATAGTCCTATCCGGAATTTCAGTTCAGGGGCACAATACTCTCATTCGTGAACAGCACGCAGCAATGGTGACCATCGCAAGAGTGCATGATGTGTATTTGGGCATCACTCAACTCGCGGTGGAGTACCGAGGATTGTTGTGTGGCCAGCGTGCAGAGTCCCTGCTAAGCATGTGGAACCTCAGGCAGGCTCCAAGAGTTGAATGTCGATAAACCTAACCATCTGTCTTTCGTTATGAGTAACAAACAACGAGTACAAAAACAGTCGAAATCAGAGCAAGGGTCGAATGCCAAGAGTACATCGTTTTTCGATGTTCTACTGCAAGACGACACAGTGCGGTCAACGCGCTTGTCGATGATGATTCTGGTTGTCGCAACAGTACTCAGTTTAGTTCCATTTGTCAACAAAGCTTTTCACCTCGATGATCCGCTCTTTATCTGGTCATCGCAGCAGATTCAAAAACACCCGGGCGATCCATTTGGTTTTGATATCAATTGGTATCAAAGTTCCAAGCCCATGTGGTATGTCACGAAGAACCCGCCAGGCGCTTGCTACTACATTGCCGGCGCGGCTTCGGTGCTTGGTTACAACGAATTTGGTCTGCACTTGGCATTTATGCTACCAGCGCTAGGAGCAGTGCTTGGAACATTTCTTCTCGCACGATACTTCTGTCGCAACAGCCTTTTGGCTTCATTAATGACGCTCTTCACACCGGTCTTTATGGTTTCAGCCGGAACGGTGATGTGCGACGTGTTGATGCTGTGTCTGTGGGTATTTGCGATTTACTTCTGGCTCAAGGGATTAAGCACCGGTGGTCATCACTGGTTTTTCATCGCGTCGCTTCTTATTCCGTTGTGTGCCTTGACCAAGTACTTCGGTATGACGTTGATACCGATGCTGCTCATCGTTTCAGCGTGGAAGACCCGTCGTCCTGGTTTGTGGATCATTCACTTCATCATTCCTGTTGCTGTTTTGTGGTGGTACCAAAACTGGACCCAAGGCATGTACACGGTTGGCCTGCTTTCTGACGCAGCCGGTTATGCTAATCGTGCCACGTCCAACAACGATGTCTACTCGATTTCACGAACCCTCGTCGGTGCATCCTTTACCGGTGGCTGTGTTGCTGCCGTACTCTTCTTCTGTCGTCGCTTTGCGGGATGGCTAGAGATCAGCATAGGTGCTGTATTGGCGATCATCATTAGTATTAGTGTTGGCGCAAGCGATAAGCTGGGAGGCTTCGCACTGCCGGCAGTGAGTGGTGTTCGTAGTGTTATGACACTACAGTTTGGTCTTTGGGCGGTAGTAGGATTTGCTTTACTCGCCTTAAGCATTCGCGACTTCTGGAAGCGCCGTGATGCGGAATCCGCGTTACTTCTCATGTGGATACTAGGAACATTTGCCTTTGCTACCTTTATCAATTGGTCAGTGAATGGTCGTTCGGTATTGCCAATGATTCCCGCAGCTGCATTCATCCTTGTGCGTCGCATCGAAGAGCGTCGAACTCAGAATGCAAAGTCAAGTGTATATGCTACTGTTGTTCCTTTGGGATTGTCGTTTGTAATGTCCTTTATGGCACTCTATGGCGACACGCAACTGGCAAATACAGCACGAAAGGCTGCTGAGGAAATACATACAAAATATACAGGACGGAATTTGTGGTTCCAGGGTCACTGGGGATTCCAGTATTACTTCGAAGGACAAGGCGGACACGCCATCGATGTGCGTGAGTTTCGTCCGAAAGTTGGCGACATCGTCGTGCAGCCGATCAACAATTCCAATGTCTACAATCTCCCGGAGAATTTTGCGAAGCGCATTGAAGTAATTGACTACAAGGTTCCGACAATTGTTGCCACGATGAATCGCAGGGCTGGTGCAGGATTTTATGCTGACATCTTTGGAATTCTGCCCTTCAGTTTTGGAGCTCCCGGACCAGAGTCATACTACATTTATCAAATCTTATAAACACGGTTTAATCAGCGCAATCAAACACGCAAGCTCTTGACATGAAACGCATCGCAGTCATCATACCGGCATATAACGAAGAAGCCTCCATCAGCGGAGTTGTTTCCTCGCTCTTGGCCTTGCGTAGCAGTCATGGTTTGCATATCGACCCTGTGGTCGTCAATGATTGTTCGCGCGATCGCACGGCAGAAGTCTGCGCAAAGCTCGAGTGTATCCTCCTGAACTTACCGGTGAATCTTGGTATTGGTTCGGCAGTGCAGACCGGATTTCGTTATGCGCGACGACATGATTACGACTTCGCAATACAAGTGGACGGCGATGGACAGCATCCCGCAACTGAAATACCCAAGCTTCTCGAAGCGCTTCAAAGCGACGAAGCTGACGTGGTCATAGGATCGCGCTTTCTGCTTCGTGAAGGTTATCAATCCGAATTCTATCGTCGCATCGGTATCCGTTATTTTATGGTTGTCAATCGCTTGATTACCGGTCAAGCCGTTACCGACAACACATCAGGCTTTCGAGCATACAACCGACGCGCATTGGCGGTGGTAAGCTCATATTATCCGGATCAATATCCTGAGCCGGAAGCGGTGGTTCTTTTTAAGCGCAACGGTTTGCGCTTGAAGGAAGTGCCGGTGACAATGCGCGAACGTCAAGGAGGACAGTCCTCAATCAGCCGCCTCGCCAGTTTATTCTACATGGCGAAGGTCAGCTTTGCAATTGTCTTTGCATCGTTGCGACAACCAACTGTGAGGAATTGAGATGGAGCATATCGTACCCTGGAAAATTCAGATAGCCACAATCTTGGTGAGCTTATTGTTTCTCTCCTACATTGCCCGTTTGATTATACGCGGTCGATTGAGAGAAGAATACGCCTTCATCTGGGTGGCTTGCACAGTCATCCTCCTCGTCTTCTCCATCTGGCGCGATGGTCTCGGCGTCATATCCTACGCTCTCGGTGTGTTTTACCCACCGTCGCTAGTATTCATGGGAGCCATCTTCGCCATCTTGATTTACCTGTTGCACCTCTCGGTGGAAGTATCGCGACTCCGTCTCATCAACAAAAATCTTGCACAGAAAATTGCACTCATTGAGCAGCGACTTGGCGAGCACGATGAAGAGCAAGAGGAGCAGCCATGATAGTCTCGCTCAGTGCTGTCTATCAACTTCAAAGACCTAGTCATGTCTAGCTCTCCGGACGCCAGACACAGCTTCGTCATCCCGGCGTACGGATTCTCACCCTACCTGCGCGACTGCATCCAATCCTTGCAAGCGCAGCGCGTGTCTTCGTCCATACTCGTCACCAGTTCCACACCTTCACCCGAACTCAGTGCTTTGTGTGCTGAATTGAGTGTTGAACTGCGCATCAATGCGGATGGTGGATCTATTTCGCGCGATTGGAACTATGCGTACGAGCAAGCGAATAGTGCTTTTGTGACGCTGGCGCATCAGGACGACATCTATGATCCGGCATACACAGAATGTTTGTTGCCATTGATGCAATCATCTGCTTCAACGCTCATTGCCTTTAGCGATTACAACGAGCTTGTGGATGGACAAGTACGTAGCTTCAATGCTCTGCTGTTTGTTAAACGTTGTATTCTGTTTGCGGTGTATGGTTTTGGACGGAGCATTGGTGCCGGTTTGCGCAAGCGACTCTTGGTGTCATTCGGATCTCCGATCTCCTGCCCGACGGTTATGTTCAACAAAGCGCTCATCGGAGCCATCGACTTCTCGGCGCATTTCCAGGTCAATCTTGATTGGGATGCTTGGCGTCGTCTTTCCCTCCGCAAGGGTAGATTTGCCTGCACTCGACGTCGATTAGTCCTGCACCGCATCTACGCTGACTCGCAAACCACCTACGGCTTGCGTTCGCAGTTGCGACAAACGGAAGACAGAGAAATATTTCACCAGCTGTGGCCGGCCTTTATTGCACGCTTGCTCAGCAAGGTATATGCATTGTGTTATCCATCGAATGAGGTGAATACATGATGCATAGTGTATCAGATCAATTGAGTCTATTGGGCACCGGCGACGGCCGGAACATAATTGGTAGAGCGACGCAGTTTTTTTTCGCAAAGGAACTGCTATGAGTAATCAGTCAATTGCCTTGCAAGAGTTGCGCAAAGCGCATCCTTTGCATACCAGACATTTGGATTGCTGTCCGCATTGTGGTAGTGAATTCAAAACTGTTTATCAAAACATCCCCGACTTATTCGAGCTTGTGGATGATCGATTCGCGGTGTGTTATTGTCCGACGTGCTCGCTGCATTTCACACAACCACAACCCGAAGGAGATCTCTCGATTCTTTATCCTGATTTCTACCTGAGTTCCGCGCACAACGAGAATTCGGAGAAACCGGGAATGATGGCGCGAGCCGAGGCGTGGTATCGCGACGATCAGTCGGCTTTTGATTTCTCGCTGCTTGGTCATGGAGGACTACAGTCGCTCAGCACTGTGCGTTCCTATGTAGACGTGGGCTGCGGGACCGGTCATCGCGTAGCTTGGATGATGCATCAAGGCTGTCAGAACTGTTTGGGAATTGATGCCTTTGATTTTTTCAATGCAGGTATCAACAAGACTCGACATTTCCGACAGTGCACGATCGAGGAATTCAAACCTGAGACGCGCATTGAATTGGTGAGTTTGTTTCATGTGCTTGAGCATTTGCCGGAGCCGAAAACAACGCTACGTCATTTGCACGACAATGTCTGCTCACACGATGGAATACTTCTCATTCAAGTCCCCAATTACGGTAGTCTTGAACGAAAGATGTTTGGCAGTCGCTGGTCAGCGCTTGACATACCACGTCACTTTTACCACTTCGATGCCCTAAGTATTCGACGAGTATTGGAAGATAGTGGATTTGAAGTCCTAAAGATCGTGCAGCGCAACGCGCGATTGCATCCCGTGACCTTTGCTTCATCGCTCTGGCACGATTTACATATCCAACGCATTTGGGTGCGATCGCAGCTCGCTCCATCGATGCGTTGGACACTCATGAAACTCTTGTGGATGTTCATTACTCTCTTGAGCATTCCACTCAACATCGTTTTTAGTCTTCTTGGCACTGCGTCCATGCTCAGCGTCGTTGCAAAACCTCGAATGCAGAATGCAGGCTCACAATCAGAACAAACACGAACGAACAATGGCAGACAAAACACGCACTGACAAATCAAGCAAAGAGCTTCCGCAGCAGAGCATTCAGGATCAGCTGAATCGCATCGGACAGAGTTTCAGTGAGCAGCACCTCATTCGTTTTGATTGGCGTGTGCTCAGCCTCATCGCACTCACACTGCTCGCCTTTTGCTTCAACGTCATGGTTAAGAGCAACGGCTCGAGCATGCAACACTGGAATCGCTTCACGCGGGCCGATAGTGCAAAGCAAACGCACATTGGCTCGCCTCGCTTCATTCGTTTCGACGAGTGGTGCATGGCAACGCCATTGACGTTGTCGCAGGTAAAGCATGGTTTTCCGGCTGCCAATGCCGCGACTGGCGCGGGCACGTCGCCATTGTTGATGACGCTCCCGGTCAAGACTTTTCCAAGTGTGCTGCGTCCTTCGCTCTGGGCTTATTTCATCTTCGACACTGAAACTGCTTACTCATTTGTCTGGAACTACAAGACTTTCGGCATGTTCATCGGGGTCTTTTTCCTGCTCATGCTGCTCAGCGCCAACAACTTCTGGCTGAGTCTCAGCGGATCGGTGTGGATGCTCTACTCCAGCTTTACCCAATGGTGGTTCTCGACTCCTGAGCCGGAAATGATTATGTCGGTGAGCCTTGTCTTTGTCTTTTTCATCTACCTCATCAGCTCACAAAAACCCATTACCATACTCTTAAGTGCGCTCGGACTAGCCGTCTTCAGCGTTGCATTTGCACTCTTCTTCTATCCTCCGCACCAAATCCCGCTGGCATACATGATGCTCTTCATTCTTGTGGCATACATGATGAGCTCCTTCAAGAAAGAGCACTTTAAGTCCTATGCCATCATACGAGTTGTTGGTGTAGTGGGAGTACTTGCGCTGATAGGATTCTGCATGTCGAGCTTTCTGGCACAAGCGCGCGATACCATTGCACTGGTGACAAACACTGTGTACCCCGGTAATCGTATTTCCACCGGAGGCGACGTCAGTTTGGAGCGATACTTCGCGGGTTTCATCGACATGTTTTTCAGCGAGCATTCCTATCCCATTGGCTGGGAGAATGTGTGTGAGGCGAGCAATTTCATTCTGCTCTGGCCGGTAGTGCTCTTTGCAATGCTTCACGACAAACAGTCTTCAGGCAAGCTGATGTTGTGGATGATATTGGCTTACATCCTCTTCATGTCGATTTGGATTCTTGTTGGATATCCCTCATTCCTAGCATCCATAACTCTGCTCTCACGCGTCAAGGAAAACCGTGCATTCATCGGCGTTGGCTTTGCCAGTGTTGTGATGGTTGTACTGTGGTTGTCACGTGGTGCTTCTGAGCAAGGAGATGTGCACAGTGAAACGGAGAATAGTGACACAAAGAAGAAACGAAAGAAAGGCGATTCAGAATTACGCACTGCTTCATCGTTGATGAGTTCATTGCAGCTCGGTAGCAGAAATACAATCGTCAGCGCGGTAGTGGCAGTATTGGTCATTGTCTATGCAAGCATGGT
>JBGAUL010000018.1:0-89988 GCA_044228685.1 Chlorobiota bacterium | reverse complement strand
TGAGCTACTTCAGCAAACTCGGCCTAATATCAATGCTATCACGAATCACGTAATCAAACTCATTTGAACCGCCGTATGCCGAACGGCACGTACGGTGGTGTGGGAGGACGGCGGGGGTAACCCCGCCTCCTACCCGATTGGTGCTGATTATTTGTGGATGCGGGAAAACTCGACTGATTGCATGACGCCATCTTTTTCTGCGAAAGCGCGATAAACCAAGCTGAGAGATTCATTCGTGAGACGGGTTATGCGCGCACCATCCAAACTAGAACGCTCAGCATGAGTTGAACTTCGAGCGCTGAGAGTACGTCCTTTCAGCGACCACGTGCCTTGTTCAAAGGATTGCATGTGCTGTCCGCCTGTGTGCTTGAGCTGAAAACTCCCATCAACATTGAACTCAACCCTGATTTTATCAACTCCATTCTCCAATAGTGTATTGAGCGAGTCTAAGCTCTGACGTCTTTTGATGAAGCGCTTCTCAATACTTGATTTCAAGGTGTGTGTGATATATAGTTCTTGGTGCTTCAATGACCACGAACCCACCAATAGAGCAGTGTAGGAGTCTGTCGGAGCTTCAGCTGCTTGCGGCGCAGTATTTGTCTGCGACTGCGGACGCGCACCTATCAGTAAGAGTAGGAGAATCGCATAAACGCCGAAGCGGTTAATAGTGCTGAAGTTGTGCATGGACCTACAAAATGTCGATGGGAAGCGAAAGGCGCAGGTCAAAACTACGACCCATATTAAACACACCAACTCTACCACTCACCAAGTTTGTGTCGGTGTACTTCAAACGACTCAAGTGACTTTGGTAGATGGTGTCGCTGAGATTGCTCACCGAAGCACTGAGATCAAAAGCAAAATGTGAATCAATCTTGACATGCGCAGTGAAGCCCATTCCCAACAACAAGTAGGCTGGCGTCGGAGTCTCGGTTCCGTAAGCGCTGTAGATGTCGTTCTGAGCAAAGCTGTAGTCCAACGTAACTCTCACACTCAATCGCTCGATTAGACTGATGGGTTGATTGAATACACCTTTCAGAGTACTGTGAAACACTGCCGGTGGCGTCAGTGGAAGCGATGAAGTAGAATCACTTTGATTAGCAAGCTGAGAGTACACAATCGAAAGCGAGTTCTCAAAGTGCAGCCAGTCGAGTGGGTGAGGATGCAGGTCAAAGCTCAGCTCTGCGCCATACAATCGAGCATCGCCGCTTTGATAACGAAAGGTCTGAAATCCGTCGCGTAGAGAATCAGCGCCGGAGTATGACGATAGCTTTCGCGCGAAAATGAAATTCGATACCTTATTGTGGAAGACTGAGATTTCGCACGAAAGGTGTTCGATGTCGTAGCTAATTCCAAGGTCAGTTTGCAGACTCTGCTCAGCGCGCAAATTCTGATCGCCAATCTCAAAACGAGTCGTTCCATCATGAACACCATTAGATGCCAACTCACTGATATTCGGTGCGCGATAGCCACGCGATAGATTCAACTTCAGCGTCAGGTTGTCGCTTGCAAAGAAGCTACATCCCAGACTCGCACTCCATCCCTGAACCGGTGTATCAAATGCACGAAAGAGCGTTGTTGTAGTGCTGTCACTGTGATCCACACGCTTTGAATCCTTATCGAGAATCATTTCATCACCGTGCTGTGATCGATGGTCGTAGCGCAATCCTGCTGCCAGTTGCAGCCAATCGAATCGACGTTGTGCAATGGCAAAGATTCCGATATCAAAGAGTCTGTAATCAGGTATGAGAAACTCGCTGCCGCGGTTCTCTGAAGCTTGCACCATGCCATTGACACCGACGTTGGCGTCGAAAAATTGATCGCGAGTCAGAGTGACTTTTGTATCGTAAGTGAAGGTGTTGAGCAGAAGGTTCAGTCCGCTTTGATCTGGCTGTAGAGCATCGGCAAATTCCTCTCGACTATTCTGCTGCCAACCGAGTATGAGTGAAATGTTTGCATCACCAATGAAGAGGTTGCTCTCCGAAGCGACTGAAAGGTGTTTGATACGCTGTGATGGCGTGAATGGATTTCGCTGTAGAAAGTCTGTTGAGCCTGCTACTACGCTTGCGATGGTAGTATCGTTGACGCGAAGGTCCTTGAGGAAGCGTCCAAGACTATCTCGCACACCTTCGACAATGCCCGGGTTCATGGAGTAGGAATTGACTCTGAGTTGAGAGTAGCCCCAGGAGCCATTCAAGCCAAGACGAGCGGACCAACTTTGTTCTTTGAAAGCAGAGTTGAAGACGTAATCGTCAGCCGCGTTGCGATAATCGTGCGCACTGCTGTTCGAGTAGCGCATATCCCAGATGATACTCTTGAGGTGTCCGGCGGTTGAGAAGCTCGTTGAGAGTAATCCATTGTTTGATTGCGTTTTGAGATCTGCCTGTGCAATCCATTTTCCTTCCGGCATTGCAGGACGTGCCAGGAGATTGACGACGCCTGCCAGTGCATCTGAGCCGTAACTAAGACTTGCCGGCCCTTTGAGTATCTCAGCCGAACTAACGCTGTATTGATCGACTTCTACACCGTGTTCATCGCCCCATTGTTGACCTTCTTGGCGCACGCCGTCATTGACGACCAACACACGGTTTGCACCGAGTCCGCGAATCACCGGTTTGGCTATTGCTGAACCTGTTGTGACCGCCGAGACTCCTGCTTCACGACTTAGAGCTTCAACCACTGTTGCGCCGGCATTGTCGTGTAGGTCTTCGGCTGAGACCGTACTTATGGGAACTGGCGTCTGACGCTTTTCTGTTGCTTGCGACACGCCGCTAACGATGATCTCATGAGTTTCGATGATGGACTCTTCGAGCTGAAAGACGCGCATTGAGTCGCGTCGTAAATCAATTGTCTCGACGTGAACAGCATAGCCTAATGAGCTGATACGGACGCTGACGGAGGTCGCCGGTAAGTTCTCAATGCGAAACGAGCCGTCACTCTTAGAGATAGCTCCTCGCTTCAAGTCACTAATGTAAATCGTTGCTCCGCTCAATGCCTGGTTAGTGCGTTTGTCAACAACCCGTCCGAACAAAGTGGCAGACTCGTTAGCAATTGGCTTAGCACCTAGCTCTTGACTTTGAATCAAGAGTACGAGTAAATAAAGAATGGTCGCAGTTAAAACATAACGGCTCGAGATTTTCATGTTGTAGCAGATCCGTGGAGATGAAGTCAAATAATCAGTATGAATGGCCGGAAGTGCAACTGTCACAGCATTTGTATAGCTATGCCGTGAGTTGCGAGACAGCGTAATCAGATCAAAGGAGATATCTAGCCTTTCACTGCGCAAAAGCAATGAAAAGCACTGCAATGAATCTCAAATGTCAGATCAACGAAGACTTAAAGGATTGCATACTGAGTGCTAGGTGGGGATCTACCGGGGAGAAATATTCTTGAATGCAGGTCGGGCCATAGGATGTCCAATGTGCTGACGCGCACAAGTTCGTAGCTCTGTGTGAAGTAATGAACTGAGTGGACGACTATTGACTTAGCGAAATCGAAGGCGCATAGATGACAGTCGAGGGAGCTATGGCTGAAGGTCTCGTGGTCATGTGCGGGCTGGACACTTCGTTCGATTCGTGAGGACTCGTCGCTACCTGCATGACTATGCACAGACTGCACACCCTGCAAAAACAGCAAGGAACACAGCGTCACGATTGCAATGAGTCGCTGAAAAGAAGGGAGGTGTTTTGAGAACGAGGGGACCATAGTTCAGTTCTAAACTACGGCAAAAGCGGCTGGATGCAAAACATCCAGCCGCTTTGGCACTTACTTGAGGATAAGCAGAGGTTGAGTTGCCAATTGAGTAGGCGACTGAACACGAACCTGGTAGACTCCGCTTGAGAGGGCGCTACAATCTTGTTGCAGGTTGATGATTGAGTTCGCGCTAGCATCGAAATGGTATTCGCTCATTTGACCTCCAGTTGCGTTAACGATGCTGACTGAATACTGACCCTTTTCAACACAGAAGATTTGCAAAGTAGCTGTATGCTCAGTCGGATTTGGTGAAACCGAGAGACTTAAAGGTGTGCCATTTCCACCGAGCAAACGGTTGCCGCCGGCATTGCAGACTTCTTCACACAACTGACCATCACCTTTGGCTTTGTTTATCCATGTTGTCGGACGAACACCGCTATTGGTCCAGTTGAAATTTGTAATGCGAGTTGAGTCGCAAATCTGCGCACCAAGCATAGCATCACCCACGATGTATGCCAGAACCGTCGAGTCACTGCCAACACTTTGCAGCAGCGTATCAACCGAGAACTGGATGCTGCGACGATTGCCTGGTTGAGGCGAGTTAGTAAGTATGCGTGCACCTCTGCCATCAATGAACTTGGGGAAGAACATATCTGAGGGCAATTCTACGGTTGCTGTGAACTGCAGATTTGTCAATGGGACTTTCAGACTGTCGGTTTTAGCCCACAATGCAAGCTTCACGTCTTTGTCAGTTGGCTTCATTGTAACCAGTCTGTCTAACCACACTTGGAAATTCAGACCCGGCAATATCTGTCCATGCAGTAGTATCGGAATACTATCCGTGCATCCAAGATTGCGTTGGAAGTACACGATATACAGTGTATCACGAAACTCAGCCGTTGAGTCTTTTGCAAACTCAATATGTACTGTGTCTGTTTGCTTGCCCGGAATTGGAAGAATACTCGGGTTTGGTTTGAATGCTCCCGCAGAGTTCGATGCAAAGCTGAAGCTGATGTCTAATTGCTGAGGATAGTCGTTGGTTACTGACAGCGGCAAGGTAGAAACCTGTCCTTGCTTGATTGCTCCAAACTCCATACTCGTTGTTGAATCGGTATGCAAGGGAACAATGCGCACAGCGCGAACGGGGATCGTATCCCAAATCGACTGACCATTGATGGAGTAGCGGATGATCACGGTTGCAGTCTTTAGTCCTGCAGGAGTACCACTACCATTGTATCCAACCGAGATAGCTGTGTTGTCAGTAAAATTCGGTTGAATGATGTAGGGATAAGTCGTCCACGACAAATTCATTTTGAATACACGTGCATCCGGTCCGACCAACATCACCGTATCGATATTCGCCTTGGCAGTTGCATCAATATTTTTGATGGTAAGGGTGATCGCGTTTGCACGTTCACACGGTGATAGCGTGTCAAAATCAATGACGCCAGGACTCACAGTTAGTGAGTTGTTTGATGGGTGAACGATGATTGGAATTTTAATTGAATCAACACAGGGACAACTGAGATAAATCGTAACTGTGTCGTTGATATCTGTCAGCGAGCGTGGGGTAATCGTAATGGAAATACCATTTGTCGCGTGAGGATTCATCTGGAATTGACGAATTGCCGGGAGTATATCTGGCTCGTGCTGAGACTTCACATTTGAGATACAGAAGACTGAATCAAATGGATTACTGAGCGAGATCACGACAGAACCGGCACTATTGACAAAGTGATTGTTGTCAATGATAGGCAGCAGATTACCGACCGCCAGTTTGGCTTTGGTTTGAATAGCAGTGAGCTGAATCTGTATTGTGTGCGCACTGTCATCAAAGCACGGAATATTCAAGGTCGCAGACTTTGCTGAAGTCGTCTGATCCGCCGGATCACCGTTGAACTCAACCACGTACATCACGGAATCACTTGGTCCTCTCAATGTCGTCGAATCCGCAGCAGGTTGAGTTATGATTTTAAACCTCTGTAAGTCAGCTCCGCTAATGGTCGCAGGTCGATACACTTTCGCCGCTGTGCTTCCGCTGTTGTAAATCCAAACTGTATCGCGCTTACGTCCGCACTGGAACTGAGTGCCGAAGTCGATAGTTGCTCGTGAGGGAACAAGGGAAGAATTCGTACCCCAGCCATGCGGGTTGAAGAGAACTGTCGCCGGACACGAGGTACCGACCATTTCAGTTTTCCATGATAGACTTTGCTGATAGAAGCGTGCGGAGTCAGGAGTAAAGGTGACCATAAACACGATGCTATCTCCCGGACCCAGTACACGCGGCACCGTATCCGGCGCTATCATTTGAAGAGAGAAAGGCGGAGCGAGAGTTGGCACTGTTTGGAAACTTGCTGAGTCTTGGCCGCTGCCATCATTGCGGATGACAAAACGATGCGTGAGACTTCTTCCAACTTTGACAAAGCTGAAGTCTTCCAGAACAGTTGTGTAACCAAATACTTCCGTCTCAACTATTCGTGCTTGAACAGGAAAACGATAAGCAATACCGCACGAGTCAATAATGACGCTAAGTGTATCGTAATATGTTCCCTTCGAATGCGGAGGAACGTTCACTGTGAAGTGGGTACTATCGCCCGCGTTCAACGACATTTTTGAAACCGAGGCGTTGAACACACCTTTGGTGCCAAGAATTGAGAAACCAAGAATCTTAATTGGACCCTTAGAAATGTTCTTCAGAGCCCAGGTTTGTGAAGCACCAACGCTTGCACAGACATGGTCGAAGTGAATTGCGAAGCCATTACGATATTCTGTGTTCGTAGCCGGATCAACAACTGCCAAACCGACTGTGTCTACTTTAGCGCTATAGTCGACAGTCAAGACATTCGGTACCGTTCCGGTAGGGAAGTACATGAGCAGTCGGTCAGTGATAACGCCATACACATTTGCAGGTTGACGAAAACGCACGATGACGCGCATCGAGTCGTTGGCCTTAATGCTGATATTCTTGAAAGGTTTTGGATCCTCAACTGTAAATCCAATCGTGCCTGTTGCAAACAGTCCACTATCCAGAGTCACAGGAACAGTTCCAACATTGCGAACCATGAAAGTGTCCAGCTTCGTTCCGAGTTGGGAACAGCTAATGGTACCCATGTTACGTGTTGGATCGCATATCAACTGCGCGATGCGTTTGATTTTTACTTGAGCAGCGCCGGTTGGGGAAAGGACGAATGATGGCTCGAGAAGGTAGTTTGCTTTGCTGGGATTTGGGACTTCTTGTGCAGCTACGAAGTAGAGATATGAGTCTGCACCGCCATAGACCACTGGATAAGTCCAGCTTCCGTCAGTGGCAACAGTCAGCACTGTCGCAACTGTCCACGGAGTATTTTCCGTACGCATATACAAACTAATGCTTGTTCCGGCTGCGCCTGTTCCACGAAGAGTAAATGGCGAAACAACTGAAGTTATCGTATCGATGGTTGGTCCGGTATAGGCAGAGCTAGGAGTGCTCGAAATTCCTCCGCCTTGTCTTCCGTCTATGCGCACTCTACCTTCACCACCTGTTCCCGTGCCAAAGGCATGTACTCCGCCTGTGGCTTGGATTGAAATGCTCTGTGCACTGATAGAAGTATGAATGCCGACATGACCACCGGAGCCACTTCCACCGACGGGATTCGATCCAATTCCTCCACTAACGAGACTACCAACAGCACCGGCAGCACCAATTGACAAACGGGTAATGACCGGCGCAACCAATCTTAAAGCGCCACCACCGCCACCTCCATAACCTCCACATACACTGATTCCCTTCGGGTTGCCGCTTGATCCACCTGAACCACCGGCAATGGGAATACACATGACGTTTCCGTGAGCGCGACCTCGATTGTCAGAAGAAGAGTTTGTGCTTCCGCCGGAAGTTCCGTAGCCGCCACCGGCACCGGGCAGAGCATCAATCTCTCCGGATGCACCGCCATACCAACCGGTAGGAGCGCAACCATTTCCCTGTGTACAGGCTTCGCCACTTTGGCCGAAAGGATGTCCTGTTCCGCCACCGGCTGATTCATAGGCTGCGGTCACGAGTGAGCCTTTGTTTGAGTTGAGAGCATTGCCTGAGTTGTTGGCTCCCGGAGGACCGGTGCCAATGCCGTAAGAGTTGTATCCGTTTGGAGCGCCGCTTGAACCGTTACGTCCTCCACGTCCTCCGCCTGTATAACCATTACCTCCGTTCGTACCGGCATGGGTCGTTGCGCCGACATTATCACAAAACTGACCTCCGCCACCGCCTCCACCGGGTGCTGCATCTATGCCAGGCGCAGTTAGGTTAAATCCGCTTCCGGTTCCGCTTCCGCGAATTGGTCCCTGCGACATCAGGACGAACGGCAGATATCCTTGGTTTCCATTGGATGCAATACCGTCCGGATCTTGTGTTGAGACTTTGTAATAAATGGTATTGAGAATCATACTGTCGACGATCATTGCACCTCGACGAGATCTAACACCGAGTGAACCTTGTCCAATGATCGTTTCAGTTACGCTTGTCAAATCGCCCAAGTGCGTTGGCTGAACGATATAAAAAGTATCGATGGACGAACCGGTAGGATTTGAAAATCTGATTGGTATGCGCCACGCATCTGACAGCAGTCTCCAGTCACTGGAGTTTGGTGAACAGGTTGGCGAAATGAAGGCGATGCAGGAAAGTAGACGTCCGTTCCAACTAATAACAATAGGACTAAAAGTAATCTTTGCTTTATCTGCCGCCCGCACACATTCAAATCGAACTCCGTTGCCGGGATTGTTGCTGAGGATGGTATCGGTGACGGAAAAGACTGTACTGTCCATGCCGTTGTTTGGTCCGACTGCTTCAAAGTACACGGCCATTCCCGGCGCACCGATGTCCGGTAGTATGTACGAGAAAACAGGCTGAGCCTCAACACCAACGCAGCTCAGAAGTAGAAAAAGAAATAGAGATCGAATCATTCTGTAATTAATCCTTTGGTACATAGGCTACGACCTTTAACTCAACAGCAATTGGCGTCGGCAGTGAGCCTACTTCAATTGTTGTTCTGCATGCTTGAATAGCACTAAAGTGCTCAGCATACAAAGCGTTGAAAGTCGGAAAGTCCTTTTTCATGTTTGTTAGATAGACCTGTACATCAACAATATCTTCCCAACGTGCGCCGGCATCTTCGATGATGGTGCGAATATTACGAAAGACTGAGAGAGTTTGCTCGCGAATGTCGTATGACTGAATGCTTCCGTCAGCAGCTAGTTCAACACCAGGAATGATCTTCGTGCCGCGCTCGCGTGGACCAACTCCCGATAAAAACAGGAAGTCGCCGACACGGCGAGCATGAGGATAAGCTCCCACCGGTTCCGGTGCACGATCTGAGTTTATGATAGATGCTGTGTTCATCGAGTTATTGACAGTATTAATGAATAACTGCGACGCGACGATGGACGATGCGACCTGAAGGTGTATTTACAACAAGTGCATACACACCGTTAGACAACGAAGGAAGCTGTATCACTTCGCGATCAGTTGCAGTTGAGAATTCTCTTTGTGCAACTAACTGTCCACGGAGATCATACAACTCAAGTGAACGCATTCCTTCAGCACACACGACCGTAAAACGATCTGCTGCCGGTTGCGGTTGAATTGTTAAGTCAGTACTTGCAGACTCCGGTTCGACGCTGTTCGGCTGTTCAAGGAAAAAAACGCCACCGTATTGTGTTGTGCCAATTGACTGAATGTCGTTGATATTTCGAACGAAGGTGAATACTTCATTCTGCACGTCGACTTTGACCGGAGTTGATGAGCCATTTGCTACGCTGAAGAGTCCAAGATTCGAGGTCACGTACACGTTTGCTTGATCAGTACAAATACGAATCGGAGGCAAGGTCTTGCCATTCGACGGAATCTTGATGTCCTCTACCGGACCGCCGGCCTTACGATACAAGTGAACGTCGTATGTCGATCCCGTATGCGAGATTGCCGCACAGTAAATCACACCAGCGTTATTGACCAGGATGTGTCCTGACGGAACATCTGCGCCTACCAATTGGAAGTTTGCACCGTTGCTATCTGCACTATAAACTCCTTTTGTTGTCGATGCATACACGACTGAATTGCCTCGCGAGAAGAGGAATTGAATTGCATGTGCAGTGTCAACAACATTCCAAGTCGCGCCGTCGTCAGTTGATTTGATGAGTCCATCAGCTGATGAAGCCATCAAAATGGTCGGACTAACTTGACAAATGCTTGTCGTAATGGAATTCATCACGCTACTCTTGAATTGAGTAGTGAGATAATTCAGACCTAAGTCAGTCGAGCGAATGATTCCACCGCTGGTTGCAACAAGCACCGTACCCGTCGTCGTGCCCATGATGTCGTGATATACAACATCCTTGATACCATTGAATGGGGAATTGGAATTAGCCCATGACAATCCCATTGTATTGGTTTGACTGAGGACGCCGTTCAATCCCAAGACCGCAAGAGCGTTCGAAGATTTGACTGCTCCGGCAAGTGGGTAGGTAGAGATTCCGGATGAAGTATTGGTCCAGGATTGTGCACCTTCTTCAGAACTGAAAATTCCAAGATCGGATGAAGCCACCATCGTACCATTCGTGTTCACAATAATCTCATTGAAGCCGAATGGAAGTTCTTTGATTTTGGTCCATGAGCTTGAGCCGTTATTTAAACGATACACACGCATGGTATCTCGTGGAGATTGCCAGAACAAGTAAGCTTCGCCGTCACGTCCAACTGCCACACTCAGTATCGACCCGTTAGTCTCAGGAAGATCAAGTTTCATGCTCTTCCAGGTATCGCCTTTGTTCGATGACTTTTGAGGAGTGTTTCCTTGGAAGCCCCACAAATCAACCGGACCATTAAAGATGAGACGATTGGAACCTGTGACTGTGGTTGTTGATACAGCAGCAGTCGAATGATCAGTGTTGATACGAATCGTGCCGGTGTTTGTCATGACATAGATGATTGAGTCTTGAGCTTGATACACTGACAATGGCTCAGCTGACAAATCACACAATGTTTCGAATGTATTTCCGTTGTCGCGTGAATGGTGCATGCGAGTGCCGCTACCGTTGACGGTGGCGATGAGCAATTCGCCGTAGCGAGTGGAATAGATGTTGACGAGGTGCTTTGCAGCGATTGAATCATTTAATGCAGACATTGGCGACCACTTCTGTCCATCATCTGTCGAGCGAAAGATGGAGCCCGAAGTGATAGCGAACAATGCCAAAGCACTGTTGCTGTCTTTTGAGGTTCGAAGCTGTATAGCCTGCAGAGTGTCTGTTGGATTTGTCAGCTTTTGCCATGACAATCCTTGGTCGACAGAACGATAGACTTGGTTCAGCGCAGCGCAGTACAAATCACCGAAGCTGTTGCTGACCAGAGAATTGACGGAACCGCCGTCTTTTTGGGCAATCTTGTACCAACCGAGCTGCGCATATGCAGTGGTGGAACATATCAATGCCAGAAAAACCACAAGTCGTGTTTTCATACAATGTATTTGATTAGTGTAACTCACATTTTCAAATCCATGCTCCGGCTACTGGCAACCGCTTGTGTAGAACACAAACTCACAGTAACTGAGCGTTGTAACAATGTCAGACACGCCAGACTAGGATATGTTTCAGCCCGAACGACGCTCGATCAGGCTACCACACTACTAGCGATCTAAACCGATACAAACATTTTTTGCTTCTGTGAAAAAGCGAAGTGATTCACTTCCTCCTTCACGTCCGACGCCGCTGTTCTTTACGCCACCGAATGGAGTGCGTAAATCGCGGACGAGCCAACAATTGACCCAGACAATGCCACTTTCCATGTTCTCTGCGACTCGATGCGCACGACGAAGATTCTCCGTCCAAATCACCGATGTCAAACCATAGCCGGTTGAATTAGCCATTGCAACAGCTTCTTCTTCGCTGTCGAAGGGACAAAGAGTAACAACCGGTCCGAAGATCTCTTCCTGATTGGTGCGACAATCTTGACTGAGTCCTTCAAGCACCGTCGGCTGCACAAACCATCCGTGTTCGCAGCGTCCTGTCGGATGTACAACGTGTCCGCCACACAACACACGTGCACCTTCAGTCTTTGCCAATTCGATATAGGACAAAACCTTGTCCATGTGTGCCTTCGACGCCAATGCGCCGCATCGAGAACTATCCAGACTTGGATCACCAACCTGAATAGCTGCCGCTTCACGAACAAAAGCATCTCGAAACTGATCGTAGATGGATCGTTCGATGAGGATACGCGAACCGCACAAACAGATTTCACCTTGATTGAGAAATGCTGCTCTCACGGACTCACGGACGGCTTTGTCGAAATCGCAATCAGCAAACACGATGTTGGGATTTTTACCTCCCAGCTCGAGAGAAAGTTTCTTAAACATCGGAGCAGCTGTCCGGGCGATGTATTCGCCGACACGCGTACTGCCTGTGAATGAGATAGCTTTGAGTTGCGGATGCTCGACGATGGCAGAACCGACTTTGTCACCAAGACCATGGACGACGTTAAGTACACCTGCGTGTAAACCTGCCTCTTGACAGACCTCGCAGAGCATCATAGCGGTCATTGGGGTGATTTCTGACTGCTTTGCCACCACTGTGTTTCCCGCAGCGAGCGCAGGAGCGATTTTCCAGGTGAAGAGATAGAGTGGGAGATTCCACGGTGAGATGCAACCAACGGCGCCGATTGGACGACGTAGAGAATAGTTGAAACCCTCTCCGTCGCTACCATACATATCCGTTTTCTGGTGCAGAATCTCTGTCGCAAAAAATCGAAAATTGCTGATTGCTCGCGGTATGTCCATCACTCGTGCTAACCAAACCGGCTTGCCTTGATCACGCGACTCAGCTTGTGCGAATTCTTCGAGACGTGCTTCGATACCATCGGCGATGCGCATGAGAATTGCTGAGCGCTCGCGACTAGTCGTTTTAGACCATGCAGGGAAGGCTGCGACAGCTGCTTGAGTTGCACGATCGACGTCGCTTGCGTCGCTGTCAGCGATGTGAGAATATACTTCTCCGGTGGCCGGCTCATAGTTGTCCAACCAACGCTCACTCTGTGCTGCACAGAATACTCCATCAATGAAATTGTGAATGCGCTGCATGGTGCTAAATGATAAACCGGGGAGTTGAACAGAGATCGGGAATCCTCCTCGCAGGACGACTCATTGTCGTGCGAAGGGTGCTGCAACCCGATACCCTGCAAATTACGGGTTTTCTGCTTTGTGACCGTGTGGTGAGCAGGGTGAGTTGTATTTTACAACCATCCTCGATGAGTCAACAATGCAGCATGTGAACTCCTCATTTGATGATGCCGTTCTCCTGTTTCTCCAGTACTGTGAAGCAGAAAAAGATTATTCGGAGTATACCAGGGATCGCTATCGACATTCCTTGCACTTTTTGCGAATGTATGCGCAAGAAGTGTGTGAGCTCGTGCCAAGTCTCGAAGACTTCGATTCTGAGCTTTTACGCTCGTTTCCGGGCTGGCTTCATGATCGCAGTCTGGCCAAGAAAACGCTTCGACTACACCTCAGTGCCGTTCGCTCGTTCTTTCGCTTCTGTCTTCGTCGCCGACTCGTCAGCAACAATCCAACAGCTCTCTTGAGCTCACCAAAAGTTGAAAAGAAGCTACCCTCGTTTCTTCAACCCGCGGAAGTGGAAAAATTGATGCAGTCTTTTGATCTCGAAAGTGCAGAAGGATGCCGAAACGCCTTCCTCTGCGAGCTGCTGTACAGCAGCGGATTGCGTGTTTCTGAAGCATTGCAGTTGGACCTGAATTCCATCGATACTCGCAATGCTGTTGTCCGAGTACGCGGTAAAGGACGCAAGGACAGAGTTGTACCAGTTGGACAGGCTGCAATTGATGCTCTGAAACGTTATCAAAGTCGACGTGAAGAATTTGCAGCGGATGACTCAGAGACAGCTTTGTTTCTCGATCGAAAGGGACGTCGTCTCAACGCCTCTCAAGCCTGGGAAATCGTCCATAACGCCTTGAATGGTATTACAGAAGCAGTTCAGAAGTCGCCGCACGTTTTGCGGCACACTTTTGCCACACATTTGTTGGACAATGGAGCGGATATCCAGGCAGTGAGCGAGATGCTGGGTCATGCTTCGTTGAGCACGACGCAGGTCTATACCCACGTTTCCATTGAACGTCTTAAAGACGCCTATCGTCAGGCTCATCCGAGGGCTGAGAAACAATAATCACATCTCCGCGCTACCAAATTCCATTCCCTGTGTTATTCATGTTACGAAAGAAAGGATAGTCTGTTATGGCATTGAAGATAGGAGTCATCGGCACAGGTCATCTGGGCTCAATACACACCAAACTCTGGAAAGAAAACGAGAGAGTTGAGCTTCGCGGCATAGTTGATACAGACATGGATAGAGCTCGAACTCTAGCACAAACTCACTCTATCACTGCATTTGAATCAATCGAAGAATGCTGTCGAGAATGTGATGCTGTCACTATTGCTGTTCCAACGGTCGCACACTTCGCTGTGGCTGAACAATGCATTCAAGCCGGACTGCATTGTCTTATCGAAAAGCCAATCACACACACTTTCGAAGAAGCACAATCGCTCATCAAACAAGCAGCATCAGCGGGAGTGATTCTTCAGGTAGGTCATGTCGAAAGATTCAACCCGGCTTTTGTCACGGCTCGTTCGTACAATCTCAAACCGATTTTCATCGAGGCTCATCGTCTGAATCAGTTTCGTCCACGTGCAACCGATGTCAGCGTGATTCACGATTTAATGATTCACGACATCGACATTGCCCTGTGGCTCGTGGGTTCGCCTGCATCTCGCGTTGAAGCAAACGGAGTTGCAGTCATAACCGACACACCCGACATCGCCAACGCGCGCATCGAATTTGCCAATGGCGCTGTTGCAAATCTTACTGCATCCCGATTGTCTGCAACTTCGATGCGAAAGATGCGCATCTTTCAGAAGAATGCTTATCTCTCACTAGATTTTTCAAAGCCTTCAGTTGATGTCTATCGATTGAAGGACGAAGACGAGAAGGATGGGAATGCAGTACCGGCAATTATGCTTGGACAAATTGACGCCGGACCTCATCCTCGTTCCATCGTCTACGAACAACCGCCGGTTGTATCGCACAACGCTATCGCAGAAGAGCAGCGAACCTTCGTTGAATCAATACTCGACAATGCCCCAATCTCTGTAAGCGCTGAAGATGCCGCAGAGGCTCTTCGTATTGCCGCACTAATTGCCGATAAAGTTGAAGCTAAGAATGCATGAGACTCCGATCGTGTCATAGAATCCCTCCGTCAGAAGAACATCGCATCGCAATGAGCGTGGAGACTAATCGCATAGTGCAGGCGATTGGCTTCTGTATTTTGTTTCTCCTGGAGATTCTTGGCACTGCGTCGAATGCAAATGCACAGTCGGAAATCAATGATTACTCCCGCGTTGGACAAGCGGCACTAGGAACTACTCTTGTTACAGACTACCAAGCCATCGGTGTGAATCCTGCGAACCTAGGTTTTCCGCAGCTAGGGATCGATTACATCGAGTCATCGCCAGAAGGTTTGGGACTTTCCCGCCGGATCCGTCGCTTCAGCGTCTCAATGGGTGAGAGTGGCGTCGCCGTCAATTCCGACGCAATGAACAGCTCGAATCTGCTAAGCTCAATGTTCAGCATCAACGATCAAGTGTTTAGCTACCAACAGAAGTTGGATGCTGCTCGTCGTTTCAGTGGACGTGGCGTTTACATCAATGCCGATGCTATTCTCTTAGGTGTGAGTTATCAATCTGAGAATGCAGGAGGCTTTGCCTTCACCATGCGTGAGCGAGTATCAGCACAATTCGTGCTCAACAGTTTCGCAGCGGAGTTTGCTTTTCTTGGACGACGTAGCAGCTACTTTGATTCGAGCTATGTGCTGTCGTGGAAGCCCACCGATACGGTTGGAGTGGCGCGCAATCCCAAACTCTATTCAACGCTCTTTGACTCGACGCGTATTTCGATGAGTTGGACGCGTGAGTATAACATTGCCTACGGCAAACGCATCATGAATGGTCGCGAAATGAAGATGTATGTGGGTCTCGGCGTTAAGTACATTCAAGGTTTCGCTCTGCTTAACTCTTACATCGATGAGAACAAGCAGCTCATTGCCTATAGTTCGATTACTCCGCTCTTTAATATCAACTACGGAAAGTCCACGACGCCGTCGAAGGTGGTTGGTGGAGGATTGCTGCCCGTCGGACAAGGATTCGGCGTGGACTTCGGCATGACAATCAGCTACAACGACAAATGGAAGTTTGGTTTCAGTGTGCTGGATATCGGTAAAGTGTATTGGCAGGGGAATGTGTACACTGCCCAAGACTACATCATGAACGGTGTGTCGTCAACCGGATTCAATTCCTACAACATTTTCCAAGAAGCGCAGAAAATCACCGGTGATGGTGGTTACTTCAAGTGGAGCGGCTTGCTGCAAACGACTACAGCGCTTCCAACCCGCGTTCGATTTGGTGGAACCTACACTTATGGCATCCAGCAAGATGCCGGTATCGATATTATCGTTCCTGTGAACACTCTCGATCCCGCTAATCTCAACTCCGCATTAGTGTCAGTGGGAACGAATTACGGAATCTATCCTTGGTTACTTGTACAAGGCGGAATGACCTTTGGCGGTACGATGGGATTTAATATGCCCGTTGGTGTTTTGTTCTCAATCTTTGATGGATTCTGGGAGTTTGGAATTTCATCACGAGATTTGCTCACCTATGTCTTTGACAAAAATCCAACGGTCTCCTTGTCCGTTGCGACCTGTCGCTTACGATTTTAACCTCTATGAAATCTCCGGATCTCGAATGGTTCATCTATCAGTTTGAACAGATTTATGATGGCGATCCATGGTATGGATTGAGCGCCATGAATGTGCTCCGTAGTCTGAGGATCGAGCAAGTCACACAGCGATTCAATGAAGACTCTCACTCGATTCTGCAAATCGTCAAACACATGACAACGTGGCGTCACTACCTTTTGCGCAAGCTGCAAGGCGATGCGAGTTATCGAATAGACGTTGATTCCGAAGATGACTGGTCATCTGAAAGCGATAATCCCGAAGCCCTATGGCAAGAAGCACTGACTGCTTTTGAGAACTCTCAGAATGAATTGCTTGAATGTCTGCGCGCTGCAGACGATGGGATTCTGCGTCAGGTCGTACCGACCATCAAACCCTCAGAAGATTTTTGCTATGATAAACTGTTGGAGGCATTGGTGCAGCATGATGTTTACCACATCGGACAGCTCGCGTACTTACGTCGCGCCTTGCCTCGCCTGAGCAATCCCTCGTAGTCGCTGTTAGTGAACTCTTTTCTGCACGTCCTTACGCACACTGTCCATGACCTCACGAAAGACTTCCGGACGCCGACTCAACTCCTCAAACTTGTGCTTGAAAGACTCATGCGTATAACCGTGCGCTTTGAGTATTGAATCCACTTGCTTGTTGGCAATGCTTGTATCAGCTTGCTGTTCACGGATTATAAGAATGTCTGTGTACGTATCACTGAAATGCTTGTAGTCCATTGTCTCGTCGCATGCATAGAGCAAGCTTAGCGACAAAGCAATGACTGCAATAGCGACGGTCCAACGTGACACTCGAGTAGCAAGTTTATGAGCCATATTTTTAGAGATTTGCTTTTGCACTATTGCTCACACTCTTCGTCGTTCCGTTGCTTGTCAGAACATTGTCGCGAAATGCGAATGGAATTGCCTCTTGAACTGTACTGACAAATGTGATGCTCAATCCTTCTTTTACTTGAGCCGAGATGTCTTCGACATCCTTCTCGTTGTCGCGTGGAACAATGACAGTCGTTGCACCGTGACGTTTTGCTGCCAAGAGTTTTTCGTTGAGACCACCAATTGCCAAAACATTACCACGCAGCGTCACCTCACCGGTCATCGCAACATCGCCGCGAACGCGTTTGCCGCTGGCTGCTGAGATGAGAGCAATGCTCATAGTGATACCCGCACTCGGACCATCCTTCGGAATCGCACCTTCGGGTACGTGAATGTGTATCTCCTTGCTCTTAGCGAATTCATCGTCGATGCCAAAGAGCTTGGTGTTAGCTCGCACGTAAGAGAGTGCAGCTTGAGCGGATTCTTTCATGACATCGCCGAGCTTACCGGTCAGTGTCAATTTCTCAGTTCCGGGCATAATGGTTACTTCCACCGGAAGAGTATCGCCACCAACACTGGTCCACGCGAGACCCGTGACGACGCCAACCTTGTCGTTCAGTTCACCTTTCTTCGACTTGAACTTCGGCGCTTTGAGCATTTTCTCAATGGTCTTTGCGTCGATGTTGTAGTGTTTCTTGGCGACGAACTTCTTGAACTCCGGACTCTGACGAATTCCCTGGGCGAGGGCATCAGCGGATGCAGGACGTTCGCTCAGACGATGTCCAACTTCCGTGACAATTTCCTTAGCTGTCTTGCGCATAACGCCGGCCAACTCACGTTCAAGCTGACGCACGCCTGCTTCGCGTGTGTAACCGTGGATGATGCGCATGATGGCGTCATCGCTGAAACGAAGATCAACATCGCCCAATCCCAATTGTTCGATTTGCTTCGGAATAATATGTCGCTTGGCGATTTCCAACTTGTCAATATCCAAGTACGAATTCAACTCAATCACTTCCATACGATCCAAGAGTGGAAGTGGGATATCGTACTTCACGTTGGCAGTAGCAATGAACAGCACCTTTGAGAGGTCGTAATCGACTTCAATAAAGTGATCGTTGAAGGCAACGTTTTGTTCCGGATCTAACACTTCAAGTAGAGCTGATGCGGGATCGCCTCGAAAATCAGCGCTCATTTTATCAACTTCGTCGAGAAGAATAACCGGATTCACACTGCCGGCGCGCTTCATGCTTTGAATGATTTTGCCTGGGAGCGAACCGATGTAGGTACGACGATGACCGCGTATCTCGGCTTCGTCACGAACTCCACCAAGGGAAATGCGGACGAATTTTCTGCCAAGGGCTCGAGCGATTGATGATGCGAGCGAGGTTTTACCAACGCCCGGAGGTCCGGTGAGACAGAGTATTTGTCCACGAACCGAATTCGTCAAGTTCAACACTGAGATATACTCAAGAATTCGCTCTTTCGGTTTTTCGAGATCGTAGTGATCTGCATCCAACACAGAGCGCACATTGTCGATGTCGAGGTTGTCGACTGTTCGTTGATGCCATGGCAATGAACCAAGCCACTCGAGGTAGGTGCGGGTAACACCGTACTCAGGCGACATCGGCGGAGTCTTCTTTAAACGATCGTATTCTTCCATAGCCTTTGCATACACTGCTTCAGGCATTTGTGCATTATCTAGAGCTTCGCGAAGCGTCGCAAGCTCCGGAGACGAAGCGAATTCTTCGTCATCGCCAAGTTCCTTTTGCAACGCTCGAATCTGCTCTTGGATGAAATACTTACGCTGGTTCTTCTGAATTGAATCGTTTACTTTTACGTCGATCTCTTCTTCCAATTTCAACAGTTCGATTTCACCGGACAGAAGAGTGTTGATCTCAAGAAATTGTTGACTCAGACTTGTGGCTTCAAGAATCTTCTGTTTGTTCTCAACGCTGGTATTGATGTTGGCAGCGAGGTAATAGAGTTTGTGATACTCATCGCTAATGGTATCCAGTGCCGACGCAACTTCAGGAGGAAGATTGCGCGAGGCATGGACGTAATCAAAGAAGAGATCGCGTGCTCGGTGCATCAATGCGCTGAAGTCTTTGGTGCTCGGGACCGCGTCTTGCTTGATGATTTCAATCTCTGCTTCCATGCACTTGGAATTCTTGAGTGCATGGCTCACGCGACCTTGATACACACCTTCAACTAAAACCTTCAACAACTGATTTGGTAGACGCAGCACTTGCATGATGCGCGCTACGGTGCCGTATTCGTTTAAGTCTTCAAGCTTTGGATCATCAATCGACGCGTCTTTTTGTGCAGAAACGAAAATGAGTTTGTCTCGCTCAAGTGCTTCAGTGACGGCACTTAGCGAACTGGAGCGTCCGATCAAGACCGGAAAAATCATGTTCGGAAAAATGATCACATCCCGCAAAGGCAGGATCGTGTATGCATTTGCACTACGGGCTACTTTTTTCTTCTGAATGGTTGCTTTCTTTGCCATGAGCTTCAATGTTTTGAGATGCTACGAATATAGCACCAGATTTTCTGAGCGTTGGAACATGAGATAATGCCTAGAGGACGCACAAATGCGTGAACTATTGAGGGAGAGTTGCTTCTACGGGTTGATTCTAACGTCTTCGGAAGATACTATCGCACACCAGCACGTTCAGAGGCTAAAGCGTTCTGCATCACGACTATAACGTCGTTTCACTGTTCGTTTCCTCATCCAATGATCTGGATTACGTTCAGAGAATTGCACGATAGCGATCGGCTGACGACTCGGAACGCGAGCGTCAACGCTCTCCATGGCAAGCGTGAAAGAGATAAGGATATGCAAGAGAAAATTGGGGATCACGCCACGCTAGTCAATAACTGGTTCACGATGTCAGCGGTGCTGACGTTTTCAGCTTCAGCGTTGAAGGTTGTGACGATGCGGTGACGTAACACAGAAGCAGCAACTGCCTTAACGTCGTTGATCTCCGGTGTGTAGCGTCCACTCAAGGCTGCACGCGTTTTGGCACCGAGTATCAAGAACTGCGATGCACGTGGTCCGGCACCGTAGCTGATGTAGTCCTTCACCATCGCATGAGAACTCACTCCTGGACGTGTTGCTTGTACTAGCTTCACGGCGTAATTGATGACGTTATCAGCGACCGGAACACGGCGCACGAGATTTTGATAGGCAATGATATCAGCAGCGTGGAGTTTGGTTTGTACTGTCTTCTGCACTTCGACGGTTGTCTGACGGACGATTTGCATTTCCTCTTCAAAGCTTGGATAACCTAAGTGAAGCATGAACATGAAACGGTCCAATTGTGCTTCAGGAAGAGGATAGGTACCTTCTTGCTCGATAGGATTTTGTGTAGCCAGAACGAAGAATGGTTCGTCAAGACGATAGGTGTTGCCTGAAGCGGTAACAGAATGTTCCTGCATGGCTTCGAGCAAGGCTGCTTGTGTTTTTGGAGGTGTACGATTGATTTCGTCTGCGAGCACGATGTTCGCAAAGACCGGTCCTTTGACAAATCGGAATTCCTTGGCACCTGTACTCAAATTCTCTTCGATCACCTCGGTGCCGGTTATGTCGCTCGGCATGAGATCAGGTGTGAATTGCACACGATTGAACTTCAAATCCAGAGAATCCGCTAGGGTTCTGATGAGCAAGGTTTTAGCCAAACCCGGTACACCGACCAACAGACAATGTCCGCGGGCAAATAGTGAAATCAGCAATTGATCGACGACGTCCGTCTGTCCAACAATCACTTTTGCAATCTCGTTACGCACAGAGTCTACTGCGGTGCGCAAACGCGCAATGTCTTCTACATCATTTGCCATAATTATTCCGAAAAGAAGTATCGTTTGTTTTCAAATTCACGTTCTTACTCAACAATCAATGACGCTAAAGGTCGGCGCTCATTGTTGGATGAGGTACTCGTCGACCATGAAGCTTTGTTCGAGCATCAGTCGATGAAGAGTTCTGTCGATGGGCCGATTGAGGTCATGGTTGACTCGATCTCAGACTTAGGACCCGAGGCGACAATAACCAATTCATCCGGACGAAAGCAGCGCTGCTGAACCTCGAAAACACTATCGATGGTCAGCGATGCAATTGTCTTTACGAACTGATCCACGAAGTCAGCCGGTAGATTAAACTCTTCCCGCGTAGCCAAGAATACAGCCATTTGTTGTGGAGTTTCCATGCTGCGTGCGAAGGAGCCTAATATAAAACGCCGTGCTCGCACCAACTCTTCTTCAGTGATTTTTTGTTCCGCCATTCTGCGCCACTCCTGACGAATAAGCGCAATGCTGTCAGCCAAATTCTCAGCACTCACGCTGCACGAACACATCAGTCGCGACGCGTGAAGCATCGCATCTACGGTCGAGAAGATTCCATAAGTGTATCCCTTTTCTTCGCGAATCAGAGCATTCAAACGAGACAGGAAGAAGCCACCGAAGATCGTGTTTGTAAGCTGTAGAGCTGGGTAGTCTTTGGCGCAACGTTCGATGCTGAAGTGTCCCATGTCAAGCACGACTTGCTGTGCTGTCGGACAATCCACGAATCCACTGCGGAAGCTCGTATCCAGCGGCAAGCTCATACGTGGGATACGCGACTGAGTTGAGCTAAGAGATCCAAGATTTTGCTCGAGCAATTTTAACACCTCATCGGGATCAACTTTACCCGCCACGATACACATCCAGCGAGAGGTTGCGCGCAGCGATAGGAAGAACTCGCGGCACAAATCAACGTTGAGAGCTTTCAGGCTGTGCACCGTGCCACCGCGTGACCGAGCATAAGGATGCTCACCAAACAAATATTTGGCAAAGCCGCGATGAGCTAGGTAATTAGGTTCAGACAATTCGAATTCATGATCAGCCAAAGCCTGTTGTTGCAGGCGCTCGAATTCCTCTTCGGAGAAGCGGGCGTTAAGCAGGCAATCGCTCATGATTTCGATCAATGCCGGCAAGTGTTCGGCTAGACCGGTCATTGCCAGACCGGAGGTATCGCGATGGGCAGTGCTTCTGAGTGACGCACCCTTGTCGTCAACTGCTAAGGCTGTTTCCAAAGCAGTGCGAGCCATCGTTCCTCGACTGAGTAGAGAAAAAGCCAATTCAGCTTGACCTTCGAGTGTTTCTTGAGTAGATCCACCAAGAGCCGTGAAGGAAATTGAAACCAAATCTTGCGTGTTGTCTTGCAGGATGTAAGCGATGCTTCCATTTGTCAACGTTTCGCAGCGATATGCAGGAAATGAAAACGGCGGTATCACATCGTGAATTATGGCTTTATTCATGTACCAAGGGTTGTATTGAGGATTTCGGTCGATCCAACCGAAGTCGACAAAAATACGATGTGAAGCTTTGCTCGAACGCGAAAGCTTTGTCCAGCTACACTTGAGCCTTCTGAGTTGTGCATACTGTCTATTTTTGTAATTCGTCCGAACCGCACCTCAGTCTATTAACGGTGTTTTCATTTTCTAGGATTACAGTCTATGTTGAAAGATAAAGTCGTCTGTATCACCGGCGCTTCGGCGGGTATTGGAGAGGCTTGTGCCCACGTTTTCGCCCGCGCCAGGGCTCGCTTGATTCTCGTGGCACGTCGCGAAGAACGTCTTCGCCAAGTGGCAGCGGAACTCTCGGTTCCGGTGACGATACTCCAAGCAGATGTTCGGGATCGTCAGGCTCTGCAGGCAGCATTCGACTCGCTGGATCCGGAATGGCGCTCAATTGATGTGCTGATCAACAACGCCGGACTCTCTCGCGGCTTGCAACCCATCCAAAGCGGAAGCTGGGAAGATTGGGATGAGATGATAGAAACGAATGTGAAGGGATTGTTGAACGTGACGCGGATGTTGCTTCCTGGTATGGTTTCGCGTGCACAGGGTACGGTCGTGAACGTGAGTTCAATCGCCGGACGTCAAACCTATCCAAATGGAAATGTCTACTGTGCCTCCAAGCACGCTGTTCGGGCTTTGAGTGAGTCGATGCAGTTGGACTTACTCGGCACCGGCGTCAGAGTTACCAATATCGATCCCGGAATGGTTGAAACCGAGTTCTCACTGGTTCGATTTCGTGGTGATGCCGAAAGAGCGGCAAAGACTTACACGGGTATGCAACCTTTGAGAGCTGAGGATATCGCTGAAACGATTTTATTCTGCGTGACCCGACCACCGCACGTGAGTATCCACGATTTGCTCATCATGCCGAGTGATCAAGCGAGTACAACGATGGTTCACCGACGCGCCACCTAGACCATGGGCATTTTTGACCGCATAAAACGCATCATATCATCGAACATCAACGATGATGCGCGGTCGTTTTCAACGATTCTCGATGAAAGCGATGAGCAATTGCGTCGATTGATTGACGAGCTGGGTAAACGTCAATCAAGCGGCACAAATGATTCTGCGCGTCAACAAACGCCGCCTTCGTCTCGTCCAAGTCCACAGGCAACCATCGTCTATCGCGCCTACACTCTTCTTGGTATTAAACCAACGGCAAGCGTGCAAGAAATCAAATCGGCGTACCGAACGAAAATGCGTGAGGTGCATCCGGATCGTTTCGCATCTGCATCTGCTCAAGCACAAGAAGAAGCAAAGCGCAAGGCGCAGGAACTAAATATGGCTTACGAAATATTGGAGAGGGTTCGCGGGTTTCGCTAAGAATCCGTGAATCACTTCCATCAATTAACTCAGAATGCTCGCATGAAACTCGTTAAAGAAATAACCGCCATCATTGTTCTCTCGACAATCATTGCGCTCTTTGTGAATTGGAAAATCAGTCCAACTCCACTACCCTGGGTTCATCCTGAGAGGATAGTCGATAGCACCTCGAATGCCACTCTTGATGCCATGATCATTGCGAGCACGAGCACGAATTCTAACCCTGCGAATACACCGGCTTCACCGAATTCGGGTCAGACAGTCGACAACAAAACAAACACCAATGTTGTTGCCAGTCCGACGCCCGTCGCAGCGACACAAGCAGGTGACAAAGCGGCAGATCTAAAGTCCAAGCCAGCGCCGCCAACGACTACAACTAGCACACAAAGCTCAGCACCAGCGCAAGCCACGCCGAAAGTGGAGACTCCGAGCAAGCTACCGATCGCAGTTACATACGAACAAGTCATGAAGCTGCTTTCGACTCCGAATGCAGTGACCTTTATCGATGCACGCAAGGCAGAGGAGCACCAGAAGTCGGCAATTCCGGGTTCAGTCAATATTGACGTTTTGAATTTTCAAGCTGATCCGCAGTATCGTGGTGAGTGCATGAAGACCTTGTATTCCATCCCCAAAGACAAAATCATCGTTTCCTATTGCGGCGGCGGGAACTGCGAACTCAGTCATGAATTGTGCGATATCCTCATTCCTATGGGATTCAAGAAGGTCCTCATCTATCTTGGCGGCATGAATGAATACAGCGAGAAGCAGGGCTTGAACAAGAAGTGATCAGCGCTGCGTACATGTGTGTCCTGCATGACTACATGGCATGTTAAATTGCTGAACTGTCAGCAGCTCCTTTAGTTCTATCGAATCATTCATGGCCACGACGGATAACATCCTCAGTCTGCTTCAAAGTCGTTACGGAATCATCGGCAATTCGCCGAGCATTCGCGATGCCATGCACCGGCTGAGTCAGGTCGCGCCAACCGATCTCAGCGTCCTGATAACCGGTGAAACCGGCACCGGCAAGGAAGTCTTTGCCAATGCTCTGCATGCACTGAGCAATCGCCGTAAGTCGGCCTTCATTGGGGTTAACTGCGCAGCGATTCCCGAGACCCTACTTGAGTCAGAACTCTTTGGTCATGAGAAAGGTGCCTTCACCGGAGCAACCGAACAACGCAAAGGGTTCTTCGAAGTAGCCAACCATGGAACGATCTTTCTTGATGAAATAGGCGACATGCCATTTGGCACCCAGGTAAAGCTTTTGCGGGTGCTTGAGAGTGGCGAGTTCAATCGTCTTGGTTCGACGCATGTGCACAAAGTTGACGTGCGTGTGGTTGCCGCAACGAACCGTGATTTGGAGTATGAGGTTCGCCAAGGAACCTTTCGTCAGGACTTATTCTTCCGCCTCAACGCCGTACAAATCCACTTACCGCCCCTGCGCCGTCATACCGAAGACATCCCCGAGCTGGTAGAGTTCTTCGCACAACGCGTCTGCGAGCGCAATGATTTCGAGTTTGACGGAGTTGATGACGATGCAGTTACGCTGCTGCGTTCGCAGCCGTGGCGAGGCAATATCCGCGAACTACGAAACTTGGTAGAAACGCTTGTGACCATTAATCAAGGCTCGAGAATTAGCGCTGATCAAGTGCAGCGATATTTGAGACCGGAGCGTTTTGAAGACAGCTCGCCCATCAGTGATATGGCGTTGATACACGTGCCTAATGCAGGTTATCAAAATCAGAGTCCGCAAACAGATGCTGCCTCGAGTTTGATGTTTCAATCCATTCTCCAACTTCAACAAGACGTTTCTGCAATCAAGCAGGCATTTACGGCGCTTGTTGAGCGATTGTCAACCATGACTATGCCACCGGTGCATCAGCAGGAGAGAGATGAATTGGGGTGGGACAATAAAGACTTAGATTTAGAAAATATGGAACGACGCCTGATTGCATTGGCTCTCAGACGTTACCATGGTAGTCGTCGAAATGCTGCTCGTGCTTTGGGACTAAGTGAACGTACGCTGTATCGTAAGATGCAGCAGTTTGGTTTTGAAGAGCCTGAATAGACTTTCGGCGACGTCGGTGGGGACAGACACTTTCCATTTTACACTCCGTCTATGAAGCATAGCCTCGTCGCATTTGCCTTCCTTGTTGCATGCACTTCCGTTCTTGTTGCGCAGAACCCTTACTATCACACCAATACCCGTTACGAAGAGCCCGGCTCCGAAGGACGTGACCATCCGCTTGATATCGAGCGCATGGTCATAAGCGTATCATTTTCTCCTGAAGACGGCGAAGTTCATGGTAGAGTCACGCATATCTTCCATCCTATTCGCGAACGAGTAGACACCATCGTTTTCGATGGCGTAAACATGCGTATTTCCGAAGCGCGATTGAACAACAAAGCGGTGCGCTACATAGTGAACGACAGCACGGTTACGGTGATACCGGATAGTCCATTGCATTTCGGTTCAACTGACAGTATCTCCTTTACCTACGATTGTACGCCTCGTCGAGGCATGCACTTCACGGGGTGGAACGATGCAACGAAGCGTGCGCGACGTCAGATATGGACTCAAGGCGAGGACAGTGACAACCGCAATTGGTGTCCGATGTACGATTATCCCAACGACAAAATGATCACCGAAACCTATGTGCGTTTCGATTCGAGCTACAAGGTTTTGTCGAATGGCAATTTGATTTCAAAAACAGCAAACAATGATGGAAGCTTGACTTGGCATTATGCTATGACTAAACCGCACGTGACGTATCTCGTCATGATCGCAATTGGAAAGTATGCCATAGAAGAACGCAAGACAGCTAAGGGACTTCCGGTGCATCTCTGGTACTATCCTGAATATCCGGAGCGTATTGGTCCAACCTACCGTTACTCAACAGAGATGATTGACTTCATGGAACAGCAGCTCGGCGTTGCCTTTCCATGGGAGTCTTATTCTCAAGTGCCGTTGCAAGACTACATTTTCGGCGCGATGGAAAATACCACAGCCACGACATTTGGTGACTTCTCGTTCTGCGATGCTCGAGGTGTTTTGGACAGAAATTATTTGAACACAAACGTTCACGAATTGACTCACCAGTGGTTTGGTGATTATGTCACTGAGCGCGATTGGAAGAGCATCTGGTTGCATGAATCATTTGCGACCTTTTATCCCAAGATGTTCATGAGAAAATTCCTCGGGGAGGACAATTATCAATGGGCACGTAGAGGGGAACAAAATCAAGCATTGAGTGCGGGAGAAAAAGATCGTTTGCCAATTGTGCATCCGGCATCTGGTACTGCGCGTCGTTATCCAAAGGGTTCAGCCGTGCTCGATATGCTACGCTACGTCGTTGGTGAAAGCAACTTCGATCGAGCTGTAACTCATTACTTAAAATCGCATCCTTATGGTCCGGTTCATACTGATGAGTTTTATTTAGCATTCCAAGACGAAATTGGTATGTCGCTCGACTGGTTTTTCGACGAGTGGTTGTATCATGGTGGTGAACCGTCGTACAAGGTCAGTACATCCGACATCACCGATAACAATACTCACCAACGAAGTACAATTTTCAGTGTTGAGCAAGTACAGATTGTTGATGAGCTTAGTCCGCTGTTTCGCATGCCGGTAGTTTTCGAAGTGCATTATTCTGACGGCACGAGTTCACGCGTTCGAGAAATTGTTGACAAGCAACACGAGACAATTGCGGTTGCAAATCCCGACAACAAAGCAGTTGCGTTTTGTCTCTTCGATCCTGGTTCTTACATCCTCAAAAAAGTTGAATTCAAAAAAACTCTCATCGAGCTACAGCAGCAGTGTCTGCATGCAACAAACATGATCGATCGTTACGATGCTGTCCGGGCGATGCACGAGGATTCAACCTTAAGCGAAGAAGAGACCGAAATCTTTCTTGCTGAGCAATTCACTCGCGAGAAGTTTCATGCCGTTCGTTCAGAGATTGTTGCGCGCATGAGCAAGAGCAGATCTGATCGTGCATTGAATGTATTAAAAGCAGCTTGTAAGGATCCGGATGTTGAAGTACGCAAGGCGGTGCTCAGCAATCTTCGTCGCGTGCCTGAGAAGTTGACGGAAGCAGTGACGAATATGCTCTCAGACTCGTCGTATGTCGTCATTGAAAATGCTTTGTCAAAATTGTGCGATAGTTATCCAAACCGTTTCGACGAATTCTGCACTGCAGTTCAAAGCGTAGATGCACCTGGTGCTCGAGTACGTATCGCCGTACTCGAGCGACGTGCTTTGCGTGGCAAGCAAGCAGCGTTGGATTCACTTGTGGATTATTGCTCAACGGCATTTGAGTTTGGAACACGACAGAATGCAATGAATGCATTGAAGAGACTCAATTATTGTGATGCCAAACTTGTTCCATGGATGATACAGGCAATTCTCTCATCGAATAACCGACTTGCTGATGTTGCACGAGGCATGTGCGAGACTTGGATTACTCAAACCAAAATGAAACAACTCTTTGTGGACTATTACCGTGCCACTCAGTGGAAGCCATGGCAAAAAGAAATTCTTGTCAAGCTGCTTGGAGAGAGACCGGAACGTCGTCGTCGATAAATTCTTCAGTTGAAAAGGTATGAAGCTGCTGTTTTTATTGAACTTGACAGAGTTTAATGTTTAGCCATCGAATTGTTAAACTTCACAGTGTAGTATTTGCCAAAGACATTGGTCGTTTACAGCAAATTTCTGTTAACTATACTTTTTTTTGCCTTGGTACATTCAAGGCGTATATTGAAGCCATACAATTTTCAAGGGGAGCATTGTGAGTCGTATAGTGATTGTCGCAAGTTTGATGATACTTGCCTTCCAGGGGATTTCCAGAGCACAGTCAAGCGAAAAAGATACAGCATCCACAACATTTTCCGCATCGTGGAAAGAAGCAAAATCAAACGGCTATGCAGATAAGTTCTTCAGTGGTCCGTACGCGGCGGATGTAGGACTCGCGTATCTCAATGGAGTTGGTTTTAGAGCATTGTACGGCTATTCAATAGGTACAGCGGCGCGTCTCGTCGGACGATTTCACTACAACCTCGTTCCCACAGCTATTGTAGCCAAATCAACGGGCTCATATGGTTCCGTTATTGAAAATGAGTTGAAGATGAAGCTGGCTTATGGTTTCGATTTTCAAGTAGCTCTCTTTCGAAACAATGGCACGCTGTTTTATGCCACCGGTGGCTATCTCATGTCTATTAGTGCTTCGAAAGTGACTCAGAATGGATATGTGGTCTCGAATACAAGTGAATCCTATTCATTGCAAACCTACTCTGCCGGTATTGGAGCAATGTATTGTTTTTCCAGGAAAATGGCAGTTGGTTTAGATCTGCGCTACACACCGTTTACAGATTTTAGTCCTGTTGAAGCTGGCCTTACCATTGCTTATGGTCTCTCACAACAATACTAAGTCTTCACGCACTGTTTTTTTTGACTGTAATTAATCCCATCGTGGTATTGAACATTGATTAGAACAATTATTATGAGATTATTTAGAATTAGTTGTGTCCTCATACTCTGCTGGTTGAGTGCTACGATGAGTGTTTCATCTCAGGTTCTTATTCCAAGGGATCAGAGACATACGGATCTTTTGTCAAATGTCTTTACGATAGATTACGAGCCCATTCATTCGATAGCGAGCATTTCATACACGATTCGTCCTTTCAGTTATGTTTGGACGAATCTGCGAATCGGTCTCAAAGTAAACTCACCGCCCTTCATTGAAGGTGGCAGTGATTTGATGATCACCTTCAAACCGGATTTTGATGCCTGGTATGCGTTGCTGTCAATCACTGAGTTACGCGGTCGAATCGGACCCGGTATAGGCTACGTGTATCGTCTTGATCGACACTTCCTTGTCAATGCACAAGTCGCTTACTCTATCGTTAACTCTGATATTGTATTCGGAACGAATGACAATGTGGATCCTGGTTCTGCGGTTACAGCACGTGTTTCCATTGGTGTTGGTTTCTAAGTACTGGGATATTTATAATGCAAATCAGGTTGTCCATGCGCCCCGCTCTTCGTCACTTTTATTTCTTGAGTGCTGTCATTGCACTAATAGTGCTTTGCAGCGTGTCGTTGCGCGCAGTTAAAGACAAAGACGATTACGATTATTCCGAGCGCACTGTCTTTATGATTGATACGAAAAAGGAAGATGGTAAGCTTGTGTACACACTGAAGTCAAAAAAGCAGTGTCGATACATATTCTTATCTGAAGAATCAACTGAGCGCACAACATTTAGTATTTCTGAGCACCAGTTCGATATCGTGTCTGACATTGAAGCGTCTTTAGCTGACGATGATGTACCCAACCGCTACATCTGGAGCAATTTTGCGGAGTCGCGTGATGTGTTTGTATCAGACAGCAAGATTTGGACAATTCGACTTCCACATAAAGCCAAAGTTCAGAACGAGTTTGAATACTCTTACAAACGCGAGTACAAAGGCATTGAATTCATGCCGTTGATTTATGTACCTAACTACGAGAAGCTCAGTGGATATCAAGTCGTGTTTGAACACCCGGAGGGAGTTAGAATCGACGTAGAAGCATTTTTCCCCATGGGAAAGATTGATTACAAGATCACTCGGGAATCAGAAAAGACTATCATCGACGTCGCAAAAGTCCAACGTCAGTTATACAAAACCCACTTTCCATTTGATGGATACCACATCCTCTTTATCCCAAAGATTAGCGTAGGCGGCAAGCAATTAAATCCAACGACTCATGATGATTTTGTGCGTTGGTACAATGGAATCTTCTCGTTTAATCGAGATCCGGGTGATAAAAACTATGACTCGCTCAAGACGGTGATTTCATCACTCTCTTCCAATCGAGAAAAGCTCCGTGCTATCTACGACTATGTTCGCTCAAACGTTCGCTACATTGCTGACGAGCAGAGTTTAGGAGCGATTGTCCCGCGACCACCTTCATTCGTTCTTGAGAAACGCTATGGTGATTGCAAAGACAAAGCTTTTTGCGTTTCGCAGTTAGCTCAGAAGTTTGGAATTCCTGCATATATGGCTCTTATCTCGACGGATCCCGAACCGGAGTTGAAAGACACGCACATGAGCATGTACGATCATGCGATTTGTTGTGCTGAGCTTGATGGTAAGACGGTGTTCATGGACCCGACGTGCAAGTACTGTGAATTTGGAAATTTGCCTAACTCAGATATTGAGAATCAGGCATTAATAGCAAACCCTGCTGCGCCGCGATTTGTGCCAATGGTGCCGCTTCCAGAACGTAAAACGACTGTCGAGGTTCGCATTGAATCTGACATCCAAAACTTGAAGCAGGGAAGTGCTCGAATTATTCTGCGAAATGAGAAATTCTGGGCTGCACAGTATGCGATCAATGACATGAGCTCGTCTGAAGTCAAGAATTTCTTGTCGGCAATTGTGTCTGCCGAGTTCCAAAAAATGGCTTTCGACTCATTCGCAATCGTGGAGACAAGAGGCGCGGAGATTGAATTCAAAGCGCAATGTGATCTATCAAACTTTGTCATTCAATCGCCAACAAAGCGCTACATACCGCAAACGCCCTTCAATGCAGTTGACGCAGATGTATTAGAGCGTTCAGGCGATTCCTTGGGTTTGTATTCAAGTGAGTTACCATCGATGCGTATGCAAATCGATTTGAAGATTGGTGATGCAAGTGGTCAGACACAGCAAGCCCATTTTGGCAATGCTGATCTCGGAGTGCAATACAACGCCGAAATGAAAGTTGGTCAGAGCGGTACGTACCAGTTTGTGTACGACTTCCAGCAGAGTCACAAGGTGTATAAAGGAAACAGGCAATCAGAGTACATCGAGTTTTGCCGTCAATACCTGGCAGCTAAAAAAAATATGTTCAGTCTCGTAAAGAATTAATATGAAACGCATTTCTCTTCTTGTCGGTATTGTTTTCATGAGTTTGTATCTCAGTGGATGCATGTTTACGATGCTGGGCTATTTCTCCATGATGGCTAACGCAAATCGCAAACTGCGCGAGCAATCACACACAGTGATTATTCCGACTAACATTGATTCCCTTCGTAAAATCAATGCGATTAATCTCGCTGAACTACAGACGAAGTACGAGGGAGAAGATGGCGTGTATATGGACTATGATGAATCATACGAGACTCTTGGCTACGATGTAGGTTTTGCCGGTCGCACGGTGTATTGCCGACACATTCGCTACACCATTCTTAACCCAGATGAGAAGAGCTTGTCAACTTTTGAGTGCGAAGTCAATAGAGGTGAAGAGTTAGCTAAAATGTTTGCAGTGGTGATCTCGCCTGATGGAAGCGTCAAGATGTATGGCAAAGACGACTGCAAGGTTCAAGAGAATGACGGAACGGTTAGCTACAAAATCGCTTACCCGGACGTGAAAAAGGGAACTGTTATTGAGGAAGGCGTTGAGATTAAAAACGTGTTTCGCAGTACATTCTTTTTCCAACGTGGAATGCCGGTGCAACACATGAGATTTAAACATGTGTACACAAAGGATCGACTGATTGCTCAAAAGCAGTCACATCCAACAAATACTCCGGTTCTGCAGCTCACTTCAAGTCCGGAAGAGGACTTCAGCGTTCGCCTCTACGAAAAAGAAAATGTGTCGTCATGGAAGAGTGAGGCTTTCTCACCATACAAGCGCGATGTAGTGCCTTATTATGAGTTTGTCGAGCGTAGTGCGAACTCCACGAATATAGACTGGTCGGATATTGGTGGTCAGTACGGCTATTTCTCGGCTGATAACAGCGACTGGACCAGTAAGAAAGTTGATGAGTTTGCTCGCACACTGACAAAAGGCTGTACGTCCAAAGCGCAGATGGTCGATACTCTCGTGCTCTATGTTCAGAAGAAGATTCGCTGTGTCACAAGTCGTGACGCTGATTGGTCGAGTGCCATCAAGAACAAAGAGTATGAGGATATACTTGATGAGCAAATGGGACCTCCGATGCCGATCCTTGGTCTAGCGCAAGCGATGCTTCGTGCCAACGGCATTGAAGCCTACTTCGTTCTCCTTTGCGACAAAACCGATGGCTATTTTGACGAGCGTGATCCGCGCATGGCTTCGTTTGCCACTTGTGCTATTCTTGCTAAAACTGAAGGCAAGTCCTTCTTGGTGTTTCCTGACGAAAAAGAAATTCCACCCAATTATGTTCCTGAACCATTCCAGGGTTCACGTGCTATGCAGATCGCTGATTGGAGCTCATTACGCAGCGCTGCCTTTGGATCACGCGCTCAAACCAACTTCATTACTCTTGAAACCGACAACATGTTGCCAACGCAAACACTGTGTCGATTTGAAATGGAGATCAAGGATGACGGAACAATCAACGTCAAGGAAACACAGACCTACAATGGCTTGGAAGCCTATGCTTTCCGTCGTGAGTTTAAGACAATGAAGGAAGATGCTATTGCAAAACGTGTCAAAGATTTCGCTTCCTATTCAAGTGGTGATGTGAAAATCGCGCATTACACTGTTGAAGGTAAGAACTCAGCCTTGGTTCCCTTTGTGGTTACGCTGGAGTACACGATCAACAACTTGGTTACGGTGACGCCTGAGGAAATCATCTTCCAAACCAGCGGTTTGTTCTCACCGTCGACAGAAGCGAAGAGCAAGTTTGAGACAGAGAAGCGCGTCAATCCAATACAAATCCACTATGCATCACGCTTGCTGAAGGACGTTAAGGTCAAGTATCCGGCTAGCTGGACGATGACGACGGCTCTGAAAGACGTTAGCATTCACAACGACCTCGGTGATGCTAGCGTTCAGTACACCCAAGGCGGCAGTGGTGAGCTTGGAATCAAGATTGAGCGTAGCATGAAACGTGGATCCCACTCCAAAGACAAGCTTCCAGACTTGATTGAATTGGTTGGACGTCGTTCGTCACTGCAAGTACCAACAATGATTTTCAAAGCGAAGTAGGTATAGCTCATCAAACAAGCTTTGCATAGGTCAGAACTATTAACACCCTTCGAATTCCGAGGGGTGTTTTGTTTAGGGGACATTCCTACATGTCTATAAGCTTAGCAGCTTGAACTAAGGCATGGATTAGCTCTCAAATAAGTTATGCACATTCGTCTCAAACTCCATTCGTTTGCAGTGTTTATACACCTCATAACATATCTTTGTTTATAGAGATGCATGACGTTGAACGAGGGCTTCAACAGTGTGCGATAAGAGTGTATTTCATGTGCTTAAACCTTTGTATGATTCAAGGTGACAAAGCATCCACACACTATAGGTATTCTATGGAATCAATGAATAATGATGCATTGCTTGAGATGACAGAAGACATCAAGCAAAGCGTCTGTGATGTTGCAAAGCATCCTGTTAGCGGTCAGAACGCGCTGTATGCAAAACGCGCTTTTAAAAAAGACGAAGTGTTGACGCCCTTTGGCTCAACTACTCGCAGTAGCGTTCCGAATTATCTCACCGTACAGATTGGCGATGATCTGCACATCGAGTTGTATCCGCCGGTCCTACAATACATGAATCATTCTTGCGAGCCTAACTGTTTCTTCGATACAACTCGAATGGAAGTCGTTGCGCTTCGTGATATCGAGGATGGCGAGGAGCTTAGCTTCTTCTATCCTTCGACTGAGTGGGATATGGCCCAACCATTTGAGTGTCTTTGTGGCACAGCATCTTGTCTCAAGACGATTCAAGGAGCTCGACATATTGATCGCAATGTGTTGAAGAACTATCGTCTGAGTGACTACATCATGTCCAAGCTATAAACGATCCCGACTGCATGAGTGATGTGATCGATATTCGGGGGTATAGCGTTTGGTTGTTGTTCCCAAGTCTGCAATCCGACGATCCGAATCTCCAGTACTACTACGACTTCGAGCCGGCACTTGCCGAATACACCCGTGCGTTCGCCGAGCTCGGATGCGAGTGGCACTCCACCTATGTTCGCGTCGATAACATCGAGAGCGTACTTGATGATATTGAATCTCGCATCGATCCTGATTCAAGCGTGATCATCAACCTGTGTGACGGCGATGAGTTAAACGGTGTGCCAGGCATCTCAGTCGTTCGATCTCTTGAACGACGCGGCTTGTGTTACACCGGCGCTCGCGAAGCATTCTACTATCTCACTACCTCAAAGGTAGATATGAAGAAGTGCTTTGATGCTGCCGGCGTAGCAACGGCGCCGTGGCTGGATTTGTCGCAAGGTATAGTTCCTGATGACATTTTTGATCGATGCGGTCTGCCTCTCATCGTAAAACCCGCAGTGTCCGGAGGTAGCATGGGCTTGAGTGTTCGCAACGTCGTACACAATCGCCAAGAACTCGATGCATGCTTGCTGGAGATGAAGGAAGGATACCACGGGTGGAAGTTGGAAGATGGGGGAATTCTGGCTGAGCGATTTATTGCCGGACCCGAGTTCACGACCTTTATCGTGGGCAGCGGTGATAATATCACCTACTATCCGGCGGCTGAGAGAAAGTTCCACGACTCATTGCCCGAGCACCAGAAGTTTTTGTCCTTTGATAGACTTTGGGAGACCTACGACACTGAAACTCCCATGCCCGACGATGAGTTCGTCTATACCTATGCCGAGGTCACATCCGAAATGGCTGAGCGACTTCGCGATCTCAGTCTTGCGGCATATCATTCCGTTCAAGGCACCGGTTATGGTCGTTTGGATATACGTCAAGATTCCCAAAGCGGTGAGTTGTTTGTACTCGAAGTCAATGCGCAGTGCGGTTTGAGCGAAGACGATAACTATACGTCCATTGGAGCCATCCTTCGTTTTGCCAAAGAGAATTTCGCCGACTTAACGCGTAAGATTCTGGTTGATGCAGTTCTGTTGCATAGCAAGCAGAGGAGCATGGCATGAAGCTCTGTGTACTCTTGCCGGATTACTCAACCACAGAGGTCGACTACAAGCTTTACGATCCGCCGAGAGATCTGCAGCCTTTGATACCAGAGCACGAAGTGCATACAGTCTTTCTTAACAAGTTGACAACCTATAAGCAACTCCAGCAATTGTCAACCGAGAACTACGATTGCTACATCAACTTATGCGAAGGCTATTTGGAGTGGGAAGTTCCGTCGATTGAAGTTATTATGTTTCTTGAGCGACTGCAGCTTCCCTTCAGCGGACCCAACTCCACGCTCTACGATCCCTCAAAGCCGGTCATGAAATACGTGGCCTATTGTCAGGGCGTTGATACTCCTGCCGGCACAGTAGTTGTCAGCAACGATGATATCAAATCGCAGCTCGATCGCGTCTGTTCTCGTTGTGCTTTTCCACTCTTCGTCAAGCCTGCAAAAGCGGGCGACTCGCTTGGTATCGATGAGCATTCATGTGTCAATAATCGTGAGGAACTAGACGCAAAGGTTAATCAGCTCACGGGCGAGTATCCGGAGATTTTAGTCGAGCAGTACATAGCCGGACGCGAGTACACTGTCTTGGTTGTAGCCGGCGAGAAAGTAGGAGAGTGTCATGTGTACCGTCCACTCGAATACCGCTTCCGTGAAAATCGTTCCTTTAAAACCTACGCGCTCAAGACTAGTGAATTGCACGGCGACTGCAATGTACCCTGCGATGATTCGCAGCTCGATGAGCGTCTTCGCACCGCAGCTCGCGCGATCTTTCGCGGCTTTCAAGGCGTCGGATATGCGCGCATGGATTTCAGAGTTGACGAGCATGCGAAGATTTACTTCTTGGAAGTGAATTTTACTTGTTCGGTGTTTTACACTGACGGTTATGAAGGTAGTGCTGATCACATTCTCGACAACGAGGAAGAAGGCAAGAGGGGATTCTTGCTGAGAATAATCAAAGAGGGCATTGCTCGTAATCAGCGCGCGCGCAAGGTCTATCGTCTGCATGGTGACTCTATTGCCGGCTACGGCATCATTGCACAGCGTGCAGTAGCAAAAGGTGAAATCGTCTTTCACGGTGAAGAGCGCGCGCAGCGCATTGCTACGAAGCGTTGGGTTGACGAGCAATGGGATGCCGAAGCTCAACTTGACTTTCGTCGATATGCCTATGCGATTGCTCCTGAGGTTTACATACTCTGGGATGCAGATCCAAGCGAGTGGGCACCGCAAAACCATTCATGCGATGCCAATACCTTCTTCGATGGATTGAATGTAGTTGCGATGAGAGATATTGCGCGAGGTGAAGAATTCACCATCGATTATGCAACGATTCTTGACCAAAGCGCTCATGGTTTTGAATGTCGTTGCGGGAGTCCGAAGTGTCGTGGCTTCATCCAAGGAATCAAGGACAATTCACTCAGCGCACGCGAGATTCAGCGCAGAAACGCATGATTCTTGGCTTTGCTCGTGAGATTCACCTGCAAGGCGCTAGATTCGTGCACGGATCACAGCAGCAATCCGCAATTCCCTCAGTTCTGACCTATGGCCGCCTTAGCATTTTTTAAACGTATTCTGGCTGAGCATAAAGGACGCCTTTCGGTGACCTATATACTCTTTTCGCTTGAGATGGTGGGTTCGCTCCTTCGACCCTACTTCCTCGGCGAAGCCGTGAACGATTTGCAGGAAGGCAAGCTAAACGGTCTCATATATCTACTTAGTGCCCACTTTGCCTGGATGATCGTCGGTACTATTCGTCAGATGTACGACACACGTACTTACACTGCGATCTACAGCGACATCGTTCTGCGCTTCCTCAAGCATCACTTGGCTAAAGAGGATGTGTCTGTACTAAGCGCTCGTTCAACTCTAGCTCGCGAATTCTCTGAATTCCTTGAGTTTGATATTGTCTACATCGTTGAAGCCGGCTACAACATTCTCGGTTCGCTCTTCATGCTGTACTTCTACGAACCATCGGTTCTGAGTATTTGTGCAGCAGTCTTGATTCCGGTTATGTGGATCTCACGTCGTTATGGTCGCTCTATGTCGCGTATCACGCGCATGCGTAACGACGAGCTCGAGAGTCAAGTTGATATCATCTCATCTCGCGACGAGTCGGCAATTGCCACGCACTACAACAAACTTCGCGGACTGCAGATTCGCATCTCGGATCAACAAGCGTGGAATTTCGGATTTATGGAAATCACCGTCATGATCGTGCTCGGCTCTGCTCTGTTGCTCTCGCATCAACGTACTGACGGAGCAGGATTGTGGGCAGGTGACATCGTGGGTATCTACAGCTACATTCTCAAGTTCCTCTCCGGTCTAGACACTATTCCCTATGCCGTCGAGAAGTACGCAACACTACGCGATATCACACGAAGAATAAGCGTCGAGATTGAATCCGAAGACAAGGAAGATCGTAATAGTGGTTTAGCTGTTTCGGTGAAATAGAAGAGGATCGATCGTGAACAATGATCGTGAACAATGATACGGTGCGCAACGAAGTGTCCAACAAATCATGAATAATCGTAAGCTCTTCTCATTTCACTCCCACCTTTGTTTAATGCAACAATGAAGAACATACTCGTTATTGGCGGACGTCAGTTCCTTGGTCGAAGAACAGTTGAGTTGTTGTTGGAAGAAGCGCAATCAACCATCACTCTGTTCAATCGAGGTCGCTCTCATCCTGAACTCTTTACAGAACTCGAGCACATCAGCGGCGATCGAGAGACTAATGACATCGAGAAGATTACAGCTCGCGAGTGGGATGTTGTTATCGACTTCTGCGGATACTATCCTGCATCAATACAGCGTCTGGTGGAAGGTTTGAAAGGCAAGGTTGGACGATACATTTTCATTTCGACGCTTTCGGTCTTTGATTTTCAGAACATTGAACCAGGTCTGATTGACGAAGACGCGGCTCTCCTTGGTTGTACCGAAGAAGAAGCTATCGACAAGAGCATGATGAGTTATGGTCAGCGTAAAGCAGAATGCGAGCGACGTATTCTTGCCGCCACAGATCTCGATTCAATAATACTACGTCCATCAATCATCTACGGCAACTACGACTGGACCGATCGTTTGTATTACTGGCTGTATCGTGCGCATTCCGGGGCTGAGTACATCATCCCAAACCAGGGACAGGAGATGGTCACACTCAGCGACCAAGATGACTTGTCACGAATGATCATCGCTGCCTGCAGCGTTAATAAGCATCGTCAAGTCTATAACACAACCACGCACAAAGCACTACCCTTATGCGAACTACTCTCAAGTGTCCATGAACTCTGTGGCACGCAAAATCAAGCCCGTTCCCTCGACTACGAAAGCATCCAATCCCTCGGACTCCAGCCCGGCGTCGATTTACCCCTCTGCTTCGGCATCGACCTAGCCATCGACAACCAACGACTTCTTGATGACTTTAATTTCCGGTGCCGGGATTTAGGAGAAAGCTTGCAGCAGCAGATCGATTATTACACTTCAATACAATGGCCAATTCCCAAAACAGGAATGAGCTTGGAGAAGGAAGCGGAGGTTTTGACGAGGGTAAAGGGATAAGGAATAGCGTCACTAAAAGGTCATGTGCCGCAATATCAAGGTTTAGCAATAAAAAAAAGGGATCTGCCAAAATGACAGATCCCTATTCTTTGTGCGATCTACGGGATTCGAACCTGTGACCTTTACGATGTCAACGTAACGCTCTAACCAACTGAGCTAAGACCGCGGACTGCGAATTTAGCAAGCAGGAGGGTCTTGAACCAAGAACAATTGATTTGAGTTCGTATATTGCGAGGCATGTCAAGGGCATGCGGGGACACATTCCAACCTCGTGGACCATTCAATTTTGTTGAACATTGAGATTGTGCTGTATGCTGATAGCTTGTATACTCGGCTTAGGACTCTTGTCGCTAATCGTCGCGTTTGTTTTTTCACGTCAGGTTAATGCAATTGCCATTAGCGAGGGAGCAGCTGATGAAGCGGAAGCTCTGCGTCTGACGGAAATTTCAACCGCAATTGCAGAAGGCGCAATGGCCTTCTTATCTCGCGAGTACCGAATTCTCGCATTGTTTATGGCGATATTTGGTCTGGTAGTCTTTCTTGCGGTTGATCATGGTGCCTATACCATGATTGCCTTCCTCTGCGGCGCCGGCATTTCGATGCTGAGCGGATTCTTGGGAATGCGAATCGCAACCGTAGGAAATGTTCGCACTGCAGCTGCAGCCCGCGTTTCCCTCCAGAAATCATTTTCAATCGCTTTTCGCTCCGGCGCGGTAATGGGCTTTGGTCTGACCGGCCTTGCTGTGCTTGGATTGACTGGCGTGTATCTCGGACTCAACGCACTTCTCCCGGGCATTGAAAAGCACGTGCTTATGGAAATTCTCTCGGGCTTCGGTCTTGGTGGATCTTCTGTTGCATTGTTTGGTCGCGTTGGCGGTGGTATCTACACCAAAGCCGCTGATGTTGGTGCTGACCTTGTTGGTAAAGTAGAAGCGGGAATTCCTGAAGATGATCCACGCAATCCTGCGGTTATCGCTGATAACGTGGGTGATAACGTTGGTGATATCGCCGGCATGGGTGCTGACCTCTTCGGTTCGGTTGCGGAATCAACCTGCGCTGCATTGGTCATCGGTGCTGTGGCATTTAACACAGTTCCGGAAGACATGCGCATGAACGCAATGTTGTTCCCAATCTTGGCCGGTGCTATCGGTATCGTTGCAAGTATCATCTCTTTGTTCTTTGCTCGTCCGCAGTCAGAAGAAAAAGTTGAAGGTGCGTTGAAGATGACGTTGATCATTTCAACGATCTTGATGGCTATCGGACTCTATCCTCTCACCATGAATCTCATCCCTGAGAACTTTTCTCTCGAAGGAAGCGCTATTGTCTATCACAACAGTGGCGTGTATATGTCACTCGCTGCCGGTTTGATTTCCGGTATGCTCATCGGTCTTATCACAGAATACTACACCTCGCACCGCTACAAACCAGTTCGCGAAGTTGCTGATGCATCACAAACCGGTGCAGCTACAAACATCATCTACGGTTTGTCGCTTGGTTACAACTCATCGGTGTTGCCGATGGTTCTCATTGCAGCAACCGTGGTGATTGGTGTGTACTGCGCAGGTATGTACGGTATCGCAATGGCGGCTATCGGAATGCTTGGAACAATTGCGATTGGTCTCACGATTGATGCTTATGGTCCGACATCTGACAACGCCGGTGGTATCGCCGAAATGGCAGAGATGGGCAAAGACATTCGCAAGCGTACAGACGCACTGGATGCAGCAGGTAACACAACAGCAGCTATCGGCAAGGGTTTTGCAATTGGTTCAGCAGCGCTGACATCGCTTGCATTGACAAGTGCCTTTCTTACTCGCGCAAAAATTACTCCTGATCAAATTGGCTTGACCGATCCGAAAGTACTTGCAGGATTGTTGCTTGGTGGCGCACTTCCGTTTGCATTCTCAGCTATGACAATGCGCTCAGTAGGTCGTGCAGCTTTCGACATGATCGCAGAAGTTCGTCGTCAGTTCCGTGAAATTCCTGGTCTGCTTGAAGGCAAGCCCGGCGTAAAAGCTGACTACCGTAAGTGCGTGGATATTTCAACTGCCGCTTCACTTCGTCAGATGGTCGCTCCCGGTACACTCGTTATTGTGTCTCCTCTTATCATCGGTTTCCTCTTTGGTGTACAAATGCTTGCCGGTGTACTTATCGGTTCATTGATCTGCGGTGTAATGCTTGCAGTTTCGATGGCGAATTCCGGTGGTGCATGGGATAATGCGAAGAAGTACATTGAAACAGGACAACTCGGCGGCAAAGGTTCTGAAACACACAAAGCTGCTGTTGTTGGTGATACAGTTGGTGACCCGTTCAAAGACACTTCAGGTCCTGCCTTGAACATCTTGATCAAGCTCATGGCTATCATCTCTCTCGTGTTTGTTCCGTTCTTCACACAAAACGGTGGTTGGATCTATCGCTTGTTCAACTAAGAAATTTTTATAGCTCGTGTAACGAAGAGGCTCGTACTGTTTTCTTAGTACGAGCCTCTTCTTGTATGTACGGCGCCGTAAGAAAAAGAAGAAACTCATTAAACCGAAGTGATCAAACTCAAGACTAACTCTCATGCGCATTGAGAAATCACTTCAGACCCAATCACGATAGATAATACGCGGAGGATTTATGAGCACCACAACTTTGAATAACTCGAACGCACTGCTGAACGTAGTTAAAGCAGTATTGGCAGCATCAATACTTGTTTTTGTAACAGGCTTGACAAGCTGCAATCGTACCAACCCGGTAAACGATGATGATAGCGCATTGTATGCAATGACATTGCCGGATGCAGATGATAGTCCGTCAGATGTCAGCGATGCAACTGAAACACACAACTGTGTCATGCACTCCCCGGCAAGCGATAAACGTCGTATCGACGACTTCGGTCTTCGTTTCCTTCGTCGCGCGCTTCACTTGACAAGCGACCAGAAGCAACAGATTCTCACCTTTCACCAACAACATGAGCAATGCTTCAAGTCAGCTCTGACCGTTCTTCGCACCTCTGATTCGCTGATCGTTGTATCATACAAACCACAGTATGAGTCGATCAAAGCAAATCTGGCAGCAGGCACCATCGACACTGCAACAGCACGCACTCAACTTCGTGCCTTGTCGCAAACTGTTCGCGATGCACTGCGCAACAACCCGGATCGCGCAACCGCTCAAGCAGCGTTTAAAGATTGTCGCGATACCTTTATTGCAAACGTTCGCTCAATCTTGACAGCTGACCAATTGGCGATCTTCGATCAATGGGTTGCGCTTCATAAACGCTAATCGACAAATGGTGTACCTATAAAACGAAAGAAGCCCGATTACTCGGGCTTCTTTCGTTTTTAGTCTGATCGAAGATGATGTGATGCTCTCAAATTGCTAACGCATCGAGCGTCATTACACTCCTCAATCTTTTTGTTCAGCCTTGATTGCTTCCCACATTTTCCACTTGAGCGTGTCAATGTTCATTCCTTCAACAGATGAAATCAGCATCGGTGTTTTGCGGTCGAAGCGGAGTTTGGAAATTTCTGCGCGACGTTCTTCGTCAATCGTATCACACTTCGACAAACAAATGATTCGTCGTTTGTGATCAAGATCAGCATTATGCGAGTGCAACTCTTTACGCAGCACCGCATAGTCTTTTTTCAAATCTTCCGATTGTGCGTCGAGCAAAAAGACAAGCACTCGCGTGCGTTCGATGTGACGCAGGAATTGCGCTCCAAGTCCCTTACCCATGTGCGCACCTTCAATCAAACCGGGGATGTCTGCAACGACATAACTCATCTCTTCGCCAACCGAGACAATACCAAGATTCGGAATCAAGGTTGTGAAAGGGTAGTCAGCGATTTTTGGTTTTGCAGCTGAGACGACCGAGATAAGCGTTGACTTACCGGCATTAGGAAATCCAACAAAGCCTGCATCGGCGAGGAGTTTCAACTCGAGTTCAACATTGCGCTCTTCACCGGGAACACCAGGCTCGCAGTGACGAGGAGCTTGGTTGGTTGGGGTAGCGAACGACGAGTTGCCTCTACCGCCCAAACCGCCACGAAGTAAGATGACTTCTTGTCCACGGTCTACGAGATCCGCCAGTACTTCCTTTGTCTCATTGTCGCGGATAACAGTACCTTGGGGAACGCGAATAACGACGTCCTTGCCGTCGCGACCGGTCTTGCGTGCCCAAGATCCTTCACTACCATTAGCAGCAAGGAATTTGCGCTTGAAGCGAAAATCGATGAGGGTGTTTAGGTGTGGGTCAACGCGGAAGATAACGTCGCCACCACGACCGCCACCTCCACCATCCGGACCGCCTTTAGGCACAAACTTCTCTTTACGAAACGAGGAGTGTCCTCGTCCGCCATTGCCAGACTTGATATAAATGCGCGCGGTATCAACAAAATTCATGAAGCTTCAAATAGGGAAGGAAAGCAAGCGGATGTTACAGAGCAATAAAGCGCTTGTACACTGCCATGCGAAAATCGCGAGCAATCGATGATTGGGGATCGATGCTTTCCTGTGAGTAAAATTTGTCCAGAAAGGCCAATGCTTCTTTCCAGTTCGATGTAGAATCCAACGATTGTATTAATCCCTCAAAACGAGCTTCGTCACGTGAACAGAGTTTCTTGATATACGATTCTCGCTGACGATCATCGAAAAAGCTCTTGACGGATGGATAGACCTTTGGTCCTGTAAATTCAGCTTCAACAACCGGTTCGCTCTCTACAACACGCTCAAAATACGCACTGCGTGGTCGCTGAATGGTCTGCTCGGAAGGTTCAATGTTCTCGTTTTCTGATGCCGGGTTTTGCAAGGCACGACTAATGATGCCGAGAATTTCAGGCGAGCGACCATTGTCTGCATCGCTGCTAACCGGTCCACGATCCGCATCTTTCTCGGCGCTGTGCGAAGAGTCTCGAGAAACGATCTCACTCACTGCACTCGGCGCTTGCTGCGCCGGTGCAATCGTCGCTTCTTCTTCAACGCTCTGCTGTGTAGCTGGTGGAGTTGTCTCTACTACTGCACTCTGCGCTGTATGTGCACGAGCTGAAGTTTCTTCTACCGTTGCCGAAAGATCGCTGTACGAATCGGATGTTGGTGTCGATGCTTCTTGAGATGCAGCTATCTCTGTATGTACATCTTCTGCATCGATATCATCGTGTGATTTCTTTTGGAAGAGTGATTCTTCTGTGCTCGCTTCTGTATGAAGAAAGGCGGAGTCTGTCGATGAAGCTTCGGAATGCTGCTGCATTACTTCAGCAGGATTAGCGTCTGCGACCTTCTCTGCTTCAATGTCGGCGCTTGAATCTTCTGCGTTCTCAGCACTCACATCAATAGGAACAATTACCCGCTTGGTAATGTGTGCAAGTTCTTCAATGACAGACGTTGATTGAATTGTTGGCGTCTCAGGAGCAGGAGGAGCAGGAATTTGAGCCGCTACTTGCTCTGCCTTTGCTTCTTCTTTATGAGCTGAAGTAAGGTCGCTGACCGGAGCTTGCTGACTCGAACGTTCTTCGATACCATGAGCCGGCACAATTGTCGGACGAGTACTATCGCCACCATCGACGCCTTGTGTTTCCACTTCTGCCAGCACTTCATCTACAGCACGCAGGAACATATCCTTTGTGATATGACGTATGCCATCTTGGTACAACATGCGTTCCAATTTCTGCGCGATAATGTACACTTCTTTGTCATCAAGGAAAATGATCAGCGCTTCGATTGGAATCGTCTGACTTTGAATATCAACAGCGTGATCAGCAAAGAAGGTGTTGATAGGGGAAATCAGTTCGACGAATTGCGAAGGCGACAGTTCGAGGATGGTGTCGTCATCAATTTTCTTGATGATGCGCTCAAACTCGAGAACAGAGATAATCTCCAGACTATCATAACGCAAGCCTCGCTTAAGCAACCATTGATTGAAGCCTTCATGCAAGTAACGGTAATCTGCGAAGTATCGCATGCGCAGATACACTTCGTAGATGGGCTTGGTTGGTTCACCACGGTAGACGAACCATTTGAGGGTAGTGCGAGGACGTAGACGATAATTCAGAACCGACTTAACGGCAGCATCAACAATGAGAATGAGTTGCTCGCGATCGAAGCGCGCGCACTTGCGGTACTGATTGTCGAGACTATGAAGTATGGCCTGAGTCTCCGGATCTTGGAGATCGAGATTAGGATTTGTTTGGCGCAGCGTCTGTTCTTCATACAGCCACCAGCCGAATTCAGCTTCGAAATACTGCTTGTATGCGTAGTCAATGGACGCACGACTCAGAATTTCATTCAGATACACCGGTGAATGCGTGGAGTTAACCAGTTCCAACAGGCGTATTTTATTGCGCTCGATATCCGATTCGAACATGTCCCGTACGTCCTAAAAGGGTTTGCAGATGTCCATCTGCAAGATACGAAATAGGACGGTGGAAAGCAGGAAAGCTGCTATTCTTCGTCGCGCATTGATTTTGGGATGGGCACGCCTCGAACGACATCGTCCTTGGCGTGAGAGGAGTCGCGTGACTTGAGCAAACGAGCATCCGGAGCTTGAGTTCCCGACTGCAGCTGATGTTGCGCCGCGTCTTGCTTTGGCCCGGTGGTTGTCGGCATAGTACTACTTGAGCTCTGATCCTGAGAATTTCCGCCGTTTTGAATGACGCTCTGAATCTGCTGATTGGTTCGTTGCTGCTGTTTTGTCGAAGAATTTGAGCCAAAGAAATACCATGAAAGGGCTGCTGCACCTAGACAAACAGCAATTCCGGCGCTCCAGAGACCTTTAGTGCCGCGGTACCAACTTTGCGCACCGGCTTGAATTTTCTTAAAAACCTGCTGCTCAAAATGTGGGGGAACCGGAGGCGTTGGTAGTTGCTGAAGAAGCAAACGCGTGTGTACACCCTGATCAAAATTGGAGGGTGGGCTGACAGAACTGAGCTGTCTAGTCCAGAGCGACTTGTCTGTACGTTGACCGTCGGGCTCTTCGGGTACCATAAACGTTTACTGAAATAACTCTTGATACAGCGGTTGAAGCTGCTCCTGTAATTGAAGCCGTCCACGATTTATGCGCGACTTCACTGTGCCGGTCTCCAATCCGGTGATAACCGCAATTTCTTCATAGCTCAATTGCTGCATGTCTCGGAGGATAACCACTTCTCGATACGAAGGCGAAATTTTCATGAGCGCTGTCTGAATATGCTGCGCGATCGTTGTGGAGTCCACATTGCGATCCGGAGTATAATCGGTGCAAGCAATATCCCAATCTTTTTCGTGCTCTTCGTTTGCTTCCAAAGAACTGAATGTCTGCGAGTTTTTTCGCCAGTATCGCGCCAGTTCGGTCTTCGCTAGATTCGATGCAATGGTGTACAACCACGTCGAAAAAGCAACCTCACCGTTATACGACGCAGCGTATCGATGAACCCGCACAAAAGTCTCTTGTGCAATATCGATTGCATCATCGTAATTACCAACAAAGCGAAACACAAAGTTGATAATGGGCTCTTTGTAGCGCCGCATGATTTGCGTTAAAGCATCATTGCGCGATTGTTGAACAAGCAGGATTAACTCCCGGTCGCTCAACCGTTGCACTGACTCAACTTCTGTCACTGCTTCTACCAGTTCAGACATGATACCAAATGCTCGTTAAAAAAGTTCCCAAAGATTTAACCAAATAAATGACGAAGTGCCACAGCAATTCGATCGGCTGCCAGTTTCTTCATTCCCAAACCTCGGGTCAGCTTTTCAGAATTTCCCTGTGGAAGCAATACCGTCTGAAAGCCAAGCTTCTCCGCCTCAGCTAAACGCTGATCAATCGCCCTAACATTTCGTACCTCACCTGTCAGTCCCAACTCGCCAATGCACACTATGCCGGCTTCCATGGGAATGTCGCGCAAAGAACTCACCAATGCCGCAGCCACACTAAGGTCGACTGCAGGATCGTTCAACACAATGCCTCCTGCCACATTGACAAATACATCGTTGTGCGCAAAGTTCAATCCTAGTCGTTTTTCTAGAACAGCTAGAATCATCTGCAAACGCTTGTACTCGAAACCGGTGGAGCTGCGTTGAGGGACGTTGTAGCTGGTCGGTGTGACAAGCGCCTGGACTTCAACCAAGAGCGGACGTGTGCCCTCGATGCTGGCGCAGACAGCAACTCCGGACTCCTGATGACTACGCTTGGTGAGAAAGATCTCGCTGGGGTTCGGTACCTCGCGCAGACCCTTTTCATCCATCTCAAAAATTCCTAACTCATTAGTCGAACCATAGCGGTTTTTCAGCGCTCGAAGTATGCGATAAGAATACACGCCTTCGCCTTCGAATTGAAGCACCGTGTCCACAGTGTGTTCCAAGACTTTTGGTCCGGCAATGAGTCCTTCCTTATTCACATGACCAACAATAAACACCGGCTTATGGGTCTTCTTTGCCACTTCCATCAAACGCATTGAACACTCGCGAACTTGAGAAATGGAGCCAGGCGTACTTTCAATCTCTGCCGATTGCATGGTCTGGATGGAGTCGACAATAGCCAGTCCCGCATCGCTCTCTCGTATAGCATTGCAAACAGCATGAATATCCGTCTCAGCCATAACTAACAAATCACCCGACACCGTTCCCATGCGCTGCGCACGCATGCGAATCTGTTGAAGCGATTCCTCTCCGGTGACATACAAAGGCGTGTGCTCTTTCGTCGATGCGCACAATTGCAGCATCAAGGTTGACTTTCCAATGCCGGGATCGCCACCAACGAGAATCAGTGAGCCGCGTGTGATACCGCCGCCAAGAATTCTATCTAGTTCGTTGATTCCGGTGCTGATTTTATCGGAGGTGTCGGTTGGAACTTCTTGCAGTTGCATTACTGCATTAGCGCTGCGCGATTGCGATGTAGAACGCTTGCGATCATCGTTGACGATTTCTTCGACGAGTGTACCCCAAGCGCCGCACGAAGGACATTTTCCGCTCCATTTGGTGGCTTGGTAGGCGCAGTTCTGACAGATATGGACGCTTCTTGTTTTCACAGATGACTAGGTGGTGATACGGACCGTTACTCGTTCTAAGCGCAATTTCACAGAGCTGCTATGAAGCTTTGCGCCTAATGAGAAGCTGACGTGCGAACTGTGACAAGCCTCAGTGTAAAATGGTGTACGAGGTGTTTTTCTGACACTACGATAGGTGAATCGTCGTGTATCAGGTGTTTAACGACACTGTGGATCGCACAGACGAACTGTTTGACCGGGATCAGGGATCAGACCACGAACAATTTCTTTCTCGCTGATCGGTACTGTAACTCGAATCTCAACAGAGCGACGCTCACTGAAGTCACGGTTTTCTTGCGAGACAGCTTTGCCCAAAGCCACGACTTCGAGTGTTCCGTTTTGCTTCATGGTGCGGTATTCTAGCACGTCGTTGTCCCAAATCTTGTCAAACATCACCGCGGTGTAATAAGCACGAAGCTGCGAAAGCAAGTAGTTGCCGCCGGCTTTGGATTTCGAGAAGCGAACACGTCCGTTGCCCTGCAAGGAGTCGTTTACGATATACGGACTGTCTTCCATGTTGAGCTTCACAAATGATTTTGAGAAGTCGATGCTCTTGCCGGTGTAGGTGCATGCATCATCAAGCGGACGTGGATCGGTCCAGCCGGTGATTTGTACGGTGACCTTCTTGCCCTTCGCTACTTCACGTTGAATACACGCGATCTGAAGTGCAGAGCGCATGCTCTCAGCAATACGTACGATTGCCGAATCTACTTCCATCGCGTAGTCGTGTCCTTTGGATTTGGCTTCGTGTATATTGATACACGCCGAACCTTCTTTGCGAGCAACATCAACGCGTGCTTTGACCAATGAATAACGATAGAACTCGTCGTCGCTGCCACAATTCAATTTCGGCTGCGCGGCTTCATCAATCTTGTTGCATGTATCACAAGCGATGATACAACTGCAATTGAGGTACTGTGTATAGCGCTCAGTCGTCGGACACCAATAGCCTGTTACAAAGAAGCGAACGTTTTTAACGGGGAAGTCTTGAACACATTCCGGAATGTAGTAAGCAGCAGTGTCCCATACCATCAAGGTGTGCTCTTTCTTTCCGGTGCAGAAGCCGTCGTAAATGACGGTGTCTTTGGAGGAAACGTAGCGCTTGTCAGTGACTTCAGCAACCAAGGCCAGAGTGTGACGGCTAACATCGAAAAGCGGATCACGCAAGTCTTTGGTTGATACAACTGCTACTTCACCCGCGTTGTCTGTTTGCAAAGTTGCGGTTGTTTGATTTACCAAGTCCATTACTCTCAAGGGTCGATTACGATAAGCGCCAACCGAGTCTTCGGGCATGTTGGTGAGCTTGTCGATGCTACGCGAGCGCATCATCACGCGTACGTTCAATGTGTCGGCTGCTCCACCTGAGGTATAGCTATAGATATCAAAGTCGTGGTTCTTCGTACGATTGGAGGAGAAGAAGAACCAACTTCCACCCGGACTAAATGCGGGGTGTCCTTCATCACTGCCTTCTTGATTTACTCCTTCAAAGGGAACAGGTTCTGCAGCGCTTGTTATTTGTCCGCTGGCAGCATCGTACTTAGCACGCCAAACATCATAGTCACCATTCTTTGTTTGATTCGTCGCATAGTACAAGTACCCATCGCGCGCAGGATACGGCGTTTGCTCGGAGTATGCCGGTGTGCAGATTTGACGAACTAATTCAGGTTGCGACCACGCGCCGTTGACACGACGAGATACGTAGATGTCGGTTGCACGTGAGTAGGGAGATTGTCTGTCGGACGAGAAATAGAGCAGTCCACCGTCCGGCGATAACGACGGTGTATCATCCCACGCATCAGTACATAACTGATCGATGCGCTGACGAGTCCATTGCTTGCCATCGAAGCGTACTTCATACAAATCATTGCCACGACTTTTTCCATTCACGGTCTGGTTCGAAACCATTACGCCGTAATTGGGATTGCATGGCGAGAAAGTAATACAACCATTGAGTGGGATGAGCTGATTAGCGTCATCGTTTAAAGAAGCAGGCGCTGTCTGGACCTGCGTTGACGCACTCTTGTCCGAGCTGATGAACAACAAATGGCGAGAGCGTTTATCTTTCATCCCAGCCGATGAGGTCAGCCATGCTTCTGTTGTCGTACCGCTGGTACGGAAGCTCAGGGCATAATCATCATCGCCGCTATTTACGACGCTATAGGGATTGACTTTCTGTGCACTGAGTGCAGTTGCACTCAACACCAGAACAATGAGCAATGTGTGCTTTGAAGCTCTAAGCATTGTATTTCTTAGTTAAAAGGATAACAAACCAAACCCTCGACCTGCGGTAATGCGTTAGCAGTGTGGTCACTCCATGCTAATTTTTTGATCCACATAATTCCATACGAACCTTTGTATTCGAAGAGCAATACGTCACCCTCAACGACCGGTTGATCAGTCAGAGCATTGGTTGGATCCGGACAACGGAAAGTGTTGAAGAGCTGACATATGTCGCTTGGAAGTGACTTCATATTAGCCTTCCAGTAATACTTCACTTTTTGGAACTGACCTGTCGAAAGCGTCGCACCGGTAATGTTTGCGTCATTGGGAGGTCCACCGACGGTGTTAATCTTCTTCACAAAAATCTTTACAGAATCCGTCACGCCATTGACCTGCTCTCCATTAGTTATGGTGTTGTCGCTGAGAATATCCAGTGTAATGAAGTAATTCGTTCCGGCTACGTCCTTGGCTCCGAATTCCGGCGAAATCATAACTGCCTTGCCGGCGCAGTTGACATCAAGGTCTGCAAATCCTACAACAGGAATAGTTGCATTGCCAAAGTCTGAACGAGCGCGAATCAATCCGTTGAAGTTTCGTTGATCGGCGTTGCAGCGTCCGTTAGGATAGACGTCAGCATTGCTCGGACTAAATCGCACACCCACACAGACCGTCTTCTTTGGCGGAACTTTGATAAAGGTCGTATCAAGCTTGAACACCGACGCTCCGCTAATCATACTGAGATCCACTTCCAATGGACAGGTTCCGTTGTTATGGATACAAACAGTGCCACGTCCGGTATTAGGATTGGGATGAATTGTACACTGCTTTAATGTGTCTGATTGATAGACGTTGTTGGTCTTTCTGAAGATGCTCGAACTAGCCGTATCTACCGCAAGCGACGGAGTTCCACCAACGCCACTGAAGTTGATAGTGAGTGTGCTGTCGCACTTTACCAGACCATTCGTGGTTTGACGAAAGATGTCAAACACGAAGCGCTGCGAGTAACTACGAGCAGACTGAGGCTGGAAACTAATTCCAACGCTGTTCAAACTTGATGCGCTGGAAGGACTCAAAAGAATCTCGTCGATAGGAAGGGCATTCATGGAATTCACCCAGACCTCACTAATGGGTTCTGTCAGCAGAGTTTTATTGAGTCGAATCAAGAGACCGCAATCTTTGTTCGCATTGCTGAGTCCAATGTTCTTAACGGTGTCGTTCTTGGTTGTGTTCACACACACGGAGTCCGGTCCAATAGCAAAGCGCAATGACTGCTTAGGACAATCGCACGCAAGTTGTTGTTTTACGACGATGCGCAGGTTGAAGATGCAAGACCAGCAAGGCTGTCCGCCACGTGAAGCTGTTATCGTCACTTGAAATGTCGTATCAATAGCCGCCGATGTGTTTGCAGCATTCACATCAAAGCGAATGCGATAGGCAACTCCTTGTGCAACGGTGGCAGGGATAGATTGTGAATTTCCATTAGCCGGACTAAACACTGAGCTATTGACAACAACGCCACTGAAATTGCCCGGTACACCGGTGACGCTGCTGATGGTTACTGAGCCATCGCTTTGGGTATAGTCGCCTTGCGATACCGTGTCTCGGGTTGTTAGCGGAGGTTCGATAGTGACCATCAAGTCTTGGCAGGTCGGACCTGAGGCACACTGCACGGTTTGCTGTCGTTGAAGAACAATCTCCAAAAAAGTTTCTCCGCACACCGTCAAGGTATCAACGCGAACGTTGCCATTCTTTTGAACACCAAGAAACTGACTGTTTGATGGAGGCGTAGTTTTAAAGAGCACCATGACACCGGCTTGGCTAATCGGCACCGGAATTTGAAAACTGGCGAGACCATTGTTTCCACCGGTTCCGGAGATAGCACTCTGTGCACCATTTGCTGAATTGAACAACGCATCAATCTGCTGTTGCGTGGCTCCTTTCTGCGTGATGATCCACTGTACGCGTGCACCATCAACGGGATTATTTCCTTGATCTTTCACAACGACTGTGGCGTGAAATCCGCCTTCAGGGACAAGGTTGTCGGGCTCGAGTGCCGTTTGACAACTCAAGGCCAATGCCAGACAGCAGCTGAGAATCAGGAGTCGCAAACCAAGAAGAGTGCTAAGAGATTTCATACAATTCGATTGTTCAGTTTTTTCAATTCGTAGCTATCAACAATGAGCTTTAGCGAGAAGGTTTGAGGTCTAGAATGAGACTCGCTTACCAATCCCAACGCAAACCAAACTTGAGCATGATGCTGTGAACTTTTGCAGTGTTCACAACGAAGAACTCTTCGCTTGATGGTGGAGGACAATAGGGACAAGGAGTGCGAACATTCAATTGCATGTATCGATAAGCAAGCGAGATGGTCGCCCAAGACCAGAGAGGTGTTCCTATACCGCCTCCGAGATAGTATTGTCCGTAGTCGCTTTCATTCAGCGCCGGACTCTTACCGGCTCCATCGAATCCGCCATTGAAAAAGGTACCACCCTCAACGAAGGCAAATGGACGCCATGTCGGCACGACAAGTTGTTTATCGAGGAAGAAGTAAGAAGATGAGTCACGTTCGCCTTGACTTGGGAGTTCGGTGAAATCTTCGCTTGACGGACTTACTATAGAGCCTGTGTTGAAAGAACATGGGTTTGGTTTGTAGCCGCTAACAGTCTTGACTTTTGTTGCACCGGAAAATGAGAGTCGGAGTTGTCCGCCAAGCGGAAAGCGCAAACGACCACTCTCCAGCATCAATCCACCTTGCAGAGCGAGCGAGAGTTTATCACCAAGAAAAGCTCCAAAGGGCGCGAAGTCAACTTCTAATCCGGGAACAATCGTTGAGCTGCCAATAGAACGAGCGCTGGTATCTGAGCCAGCGTAGGCAACAGTGCCGGTGACTTCTAAAAAGCTATGAGGTTCTTTTGGAGGTGCAGCTGATCGCACGAACTCGCGAGCAGGGAGAACAACGAGGTTGCAAGGTTGTCCGTTGAGACCAAGACCCACAATGTTGAATGACTCAATGCTCTCTACCGCAACAGTAGTATCAAAGCATGCGCCTTTGCGAAGAAAAGTCAATTTTATTGCCTGCTCCGGACGATCCAAAATCATGATCGTGGTACGAATTGCAGAAATGCAATCGTCGAGCACGGTGTGATCGCGAAATGTAACTTTCATCACACTGTCTTTTGTGCCACAAGCAGATGGTGGTGGACAATCCCGGCAATTCTTGTTGCCTTGTGCAGTGCTCAACACAGAGAACACACAGAGTGCACATAGCACTACAAGGGTCAAACGAATCATGAGCTCCCCTTTATCAGGTAATTATCAGCAATGAAGAAATAGGTCCCGTCATGCAAATTACAAAGAGGTGAGCGCATGGACAGAGCAAGATTTATAGCGGCACTTACCGGTGAATACATGCTTATAGGCTATTGATTTTCCATAATTTTGCAGACAATTATCTCTTAATACCATGAAGACAGTTGCCGGCATCACCACATTGTGCATCGGTCTCATTCTCTTCTCTTGTTCAAAAAACGCTGAAAGTATCGTCGTTCAGCGTAAAAAGATCGTTGAGGCGGTCTATGCGAGCGGTACAATGCATCCCCTCAACGAGTATAAAGCCTACGCGAATGCCACCGGAATACTGCGAAATCTGAGATTCCGCGAAGGAGATTCAGTCGCAGCAGGACAAGAACTTTTCCAGATAGAGTCGCGCGATCCAGATTTACGCGTACAAAGTGCGCAACAAGCACTGCAATACGCACGGTCTTTGGCAGATCCTCACTCATCAACCATCGACGAACTCGTTGCCAATTGCGACGCTGCCCGTGCAAAGTTGATGGGTGACTCGCTCAATCTCTTGCGCATAAAAGCTTTGCATGCCAGTGGATCTGCGACCACATCAGATTTAGACCGCGCCCAGAGTACCTTCGATCAATCGCGTGCACAGTTGAATTCTGCGATACGTCGATTGGAAAACACAAAGCTATCGCTGCGCAATCAAGTCCTGCTCGCTCAAAAACAACTTGAGCTTGCCCGCACATCTAGCGAGAATTTTTCTGTGCGAAGTCGTTGCGATGGCAAAGTGTTCGCCCTATATCGTGAAGAAGGTGAAATCGTTAATTCGCAACAACCGGTCGCGTTAATAGGAGACGCCAAGGATTTTCTCTTGCGTCTCGTCATTGACGCTTCCGATGTAGTGCGCGTTCAACCCGGTCAAAAAGTCATGTACACTGTTGATGCTTTTCCCGACAGTACATTTAGTGCAACAGTGGTCAAGACTTTCCCGGTACTGGAAAATGAAACGCAATCGTTTAGAGTGGATGCACGCTGCGATCAAACACCGGCCGTTCCCTTTGTTGGCACACAGATACAGGCTAATATTATAGTCTCTCAAAAACAGAGTGCCTTGGTTATCCCTCGTTCCTGTTTACAAAGCAACAACCAAGTGTTTGTGAAAGAGGGAAGCTCTATCAAGACGGTTGATGTTCAAGTCGGTATTAGCAATTTGGAGTATGTTGAGATTGTGTCGGGGTTGAGCGAAGGAGCTCAAATCGTGCGCCGTAAGTAAGCCACTAAACCCATTCGCGTTTTGACGTGTCGTAATGATGCACTTTTACTTTAAGAAGAAAGCTATGGTTACACGATTACTCTCAGTCCTTCTCCTTGCTTCGTCAGTGATTCTGTCTTCATGCGTGAGCTCGGTGAATGTTCAAATCCCGGTACAGCGTCCGCCAGAGGTCAACGTCAGCTCCTATAAACGCATCGTCGTTGATCCCATCGAGAGCTCATCCTACAATCGAAACGATGGCGCTGCCGTTCGCAATGCAATTCTTGAGAAGTTGCTTGCCTCCAGACTCTTCGATGCAGTCAGCGACACCAAGAGTTTTTCGAACGAGAGCAATAGTACCGTCGTGTTGAGTGGTGCAGTTGCGACCAATGATTACAGCGAGCGCAGCACGCACACTCAGCAATTGGTTGAACGCAAAGTGCGCACGGCTGATGGGAAGCGTGATACGGTTGTCAAAGACAGTGTCGTGCATCAACATGACGTCAACGGCAAGCTGCGTTTCTCTACGCAATTGCGTTTGCGCGATCTCTCGCAAAACGCAATCATTTGGTCGACGACCTACGACCTTGAGAGAAGCGCTACGAATAGCGCTCTTAACTCCAAGCCAGGTTCTATTGCCGTTCCCGTTCTGGAACGATCGTTGATTGATGAGATATCTGATCGTCTGGTCCAGAGCTTTATGTCGAGAACTGAGATGACAACCATTAGACTGCTACAGGACTCCGATCTGCCGGAACTTGAAGCCGGTAATGATCTCGCTAAAAAATCTCTGTGGCAAGAAGCAGCTAATCAGTACAACAAAGCTATACTTAAGCATCCAGGACATGAGCTCTTGCATAAGGCTCTCTATGACTATGCTTGTGCGTGTATGGCAATTGGAAATTATGAGACAGCTGAGCGGAACTTCCGCAAAGCCATCGATATCGCACCCGGCGAAGATCTCTACTCAAACACATTGCTTCTCTGTCAACGCATGAAAGATGAGACCGCGATGCTAAAGAGATATTATCGCTAGGCCTAGAGCTGCAACGAGTGTTGGCAGTGCTTCTATGAAGTGCTGTTAGAGTAAAACAGTGTGATGATGACGGTGGGTTGCTACACCACCGTCATCGTCAAGATCACCACCGGATCGGATTAATAGTGGGCGTCATTGGTCAAATTATTCGTACCCACTTACTGTCACGCAAGCGACAGACTGTCGTCGCGGCCCTCGGTGTGACTCTTGGCATTGGTCTCTACATCGCCATGGTCAGTTTCATGACCGGTGCAGACAAGCTTGTGAATGACCTCATGCTGAGCGCGACGCCACACGTTCGCATTTACAACGATCTCAACATAGACTCCATCCAAATAGCCGAGCGTGTTTTTCATTCTGACTCGGCGATAGTGACGGTCTATCATCCAAAGCCACGTGACAAAGCGCGTAATCTGAAAGACGGAATGCAGATGCTGAATATCATCAAGCGCGATCCGCGTGTGTATGGTGTTTCGCCACGAGTCACGACACAGCTCTACTACAACTACGGCGTCAGTGAAATACCGGGTGCTGTTTATGGTGTGGATCTTCTCGAAGAGGATAAGCTCTATAATCTTCGCTCTAAGATGACGGCCGGTACGCTCGAACGAGTGCTGGCTACAGACAACGGGATCATGATGGGAGGCGGTTTGGCTGACAAGCTGCATATCAACGTCAACGATCATGTAACGGTAACACTTGCCAGTGGAACCAAACTCGTTCTTACTGTTGCCGGTATCTTTCGTCTTGGCATAGCACTCGTCGACAATTCGAATTGCTACGCAACAACCAAGACAGTGCAGAAGATGTTGAAGCGCGATCAGCTTTACATCACAGATATCAACATCAAGCTGAACAATCTCGAAGAAGCGAAGTTCTACGCGGCAGAATTGCATCGCCAATTCGGCTACACTGCAGATGATTGGGAAACAGCTAACGCGTCCATTCTCGTGTCAATCACAATCCGTGCTTTCGTGACCTATATGGTCAGCGTCGCGATGCTTGTCGTTGCTGGTTTTGGTATCTACAACATCATGACTATGATGATGTACGAAAAGATGAAAGACATTGCGATTCTCAAAGCAATTGGTTTCGAGCGAGGCGACATCCAGCGCATCTTCATAGGACAAGCATTAGCACTTGGAATTATCGGTGGTATTTCCGGATTGCTTTTTGGTTTGGGATTGTCGCTCATTATCGTGAGCATTCCCTATCACAACAGCTTCTTACCCGGAATGGATCACATGCCTGTCAACTTTGATCCTATCTACTACGTGGTCGGAATAATATTCGCGTTGATTTCCTCAGGCGTTGCCGGGTACTTTCCGTCACGTCGAGCAGCAGGTGTTGATCCAGTTGTCATTATTCGAGGATAATGATGACGCCGAAGCCAAGCACATCGAGTCAAAACGAACAACCCTGCTTAGAAGCACTGCACATCGTGAAGTACTTTCATGATCCGGTTGAGTTTAAGGTCTTGGATGACATTAGCTTTTCCGTCGCGCGACAAGAATTCGTGAGCATCGTCGGAAAGTCAGGATGTGGTAAATCGACCTTGCTCTACGTCCTGTCAACCATGGACACCGACTACCAAGGTGAGTTGCGAGTCAATGGGGAACTACTCAGCGGTCAAACGCAAAACCAACTCTCTCAATTCCGCAACGCACACATCGGCTTCATCTTTCAATTTCATTTTCTCTTGCCTGAGTTCACCGTCTTGCAAAACGTCATGGTGCCGGCTCTGAAGCTCGGTCAGAGATCGAAAGCCGAAATCGAAGCTTCTGCCTACGATAAACTGCGCATCATGGGAATTGAGGATCAGGCTTTGAAAGCGGCTAAGAGTTTGAGTGGGGGACAACAACAACGCGCATCCATAGCGCGCGCGTTGATAAACGATCCGACTTTGATTATCGGCGATGAACCAACGGGCAATCTGGATTCGGAGAATTCGAGAATTGTGTTTGATTGTCTGCAGGAACTCAAGCAGACACAAGGACAGAGCATCATCATCGTCACGCACGATCGTGAGTTTGCGTCGCGCACCGATCGCGTCGTCGAAATGTCTGATGGACGCATTGTGCATCATGACAATTGAGAGCGTGCGCCCTCCAGCAAAGAAACAATCCAAGCTTAAGGCGTATTGAGGCGTCCAGCCAATAGTAGCAGCTGCAGTTCCGCTGCCTTTGCAGTCCACTGCGTATTAAGAAGATTCGTTGCTTCTTGTAGAACGCTCAGTTGTATTTGATGAAGTTCCACTGAGGTTATTGATTCCTTACGGAAACGTTCCATGGCGATGCTGCTGTTCTCGCGCGCAAGATCAAGGTTGGATCGTTGGATGCTGAGTATTGACTGTGCGCTGTTGTAGTCGGCAAGCGCGCTTTCGTAAGCAAGACGAACCTTTGTCTTGAGCAACGATAGTTGTTGCTCGCTCTTGCGAATAACAATATCCTGCACATCCAGTTGCGTTTGGGTTTGCATGCCATTGAAGAGGGGAACGCTCAAACCAAAGCCCACTATTGGTCCGGTGCTTTGATTCAACAGTGAGAAGCCCGCGCTATTGCTACTGCGACTATAGGAAAACCCACCATTGATACTCAAGCTTGGCAAACCTTGGGAGTAGATTTCTCGGCGCTGAGCAAGGGCGATGCTGAGGTCGCGCTGAGCAACCAGCAGCGCGTAATTCGAGGTCTGACTTTGCTGAGCAATCTCTGACAAAGGAATTTGATTCGATGTCTGAATTGAATCACTAACAACCCAATGATTCGATTGATCGGATCCCATGAGTTGAGCCAGTACCGACTCTGCTTGCTGAATACTCTTTTTCAAACTGAGTACTGAAGTCTGCTGGTCGTTGAAATCTATCTGCGCCTGTAAGTAATCCGTCTTGGCACTAGAACCGTTATTGTATCGCAACTCAGCAAGCTTCATACGCTCTTGCAAGACCGACAACAATTCGTTTGTCACGCGCAGCTGTTGGTGATAGCGAACGAGATTGTAGTAGGCGATGGATACGTCGTAGATGGTCTGACTGACTTTATTACGGAACTGCAATTCGCCGCTCTTGTCCAACTCTTCCAATCTCGATTTCGTGGCAAACATCTTCATGCCGTCGAAGATCTTCCAGTTGAGTGCGACGAGAGCTTGCAGACTGGATTGTGATACCCCTGCGACGTGTGTCTCTAGTCCACTTGAGAGTTTCTGGTCCAAGGTTACCTGCGATTCATTCCCACTTGCCGTCGCCTGCACTGTTGGATACGCGCCGGACGTGGCCCATGTATTATTTGTATGAGCAATCTCTGCATCTGAATGCGCGATGATAATATCCCAATTCGATTTGAGAGCTTGCTCAACTGCTTGCTCAACGCTTAAAGTGCTTTGGGCATGTATCTCAGTGTTTGTCAGCGTGAGAATGCAGCTACAAAGCAGCAACATCAATCGCGTCACTTGTCCGACTCGAAGCATAGTTGATTTCGTTATTGAAATATCCGTATTCATGATCTTACTCGACCTTCTTCAAGTGTTTGCGGGTAATGAAGCTGTACATAGCCGGGATAACGACGAGGGTCAAGAAGAGCGCGAAGAAGAGTCCGCCTACAACCACAATACCCAGCGGCACACGACTCTGTGCACCGGCACCGAGCGCTAGGGCAATCGGTAATGCACCTAAAATCATCGCCAGTGTTGTCATCAGAATCGGACGTAAACGTGCAGCCGATGCAGTCACTACCGCTTCGCGAATATCAGCTCCTGCCTCTCGTTTTTGATTAGCAAACTCCACTATCAGAATCCCGTTCTTCGTCACCAAGCCAATCAACATGATAATTCCGATCTCGGAAAAGATGTTGAGCGTTTGATTGAAAATCTTCAATGAAATCACAGCTCCCGCCAAGGCAAGTGGTACTGTGAGCATAATGATCAACGGATCGCGGAAGCTTTCGAACTGCGCAGCCAGAACGAGGTAGATCAAGACAAGGGCAAGCACGAATGCAAAGGATGTATTCGAACCGGATTCCGCGAAGTCGCGAGATGCGCCACTGAGAGCTGTTGTAAATGAATCATCTAAAACGCGCTTGGCGATTGCTTGCATCTCAGCTACGCCGTCACCAACCGTCTTTCCGGGCGCCAAGCCTGCGCTAACAGTCGCGGACTTGTATCGATTGAAGTGGAAGAGCTGAGGAGGATTACTGGACTCCACAATGTTCAAGAGATTGTCGAGCTGAATAAGTTCGCCACTGTTGGATCGGACGTAGAGCGAGGCGATGTCGACAGGACGGTCTCGTTCTGCTCGATCAACCTGACCGATCACTTGGTACTGCTTACCGTTGAGCAAGAAGTAGCCAAAGCGACGTCCGCTGTACGCTGACTGCAGTGTCGTTGCCACATTTTGCATCGAAACACCAAGCTGCGCCGCCTTCATGCGGTCAATTGAGATGCGTAGTTCAGGTTTGTTGAATTTCAGGTTGATGTCTACACCTTGAAACACCGGACTCTTCGATGCTTCATCCATAAACTTCGGCAAGTACTCTTTGAGTTTCTCGAAGTTAAGATTCTGCACAACGAATTGAACCGGAAGCTGAGACGCGGCTGCAAAACCAACCGAGATCGTTTGTTCCTGCACAGGGATCGATCGCACTTCCGGATGTCGCTTGAGAATTCTCGCCATGATTTGTGCGATTTGTGCCTGCGTATGCGGACGATCCTTTGCTTCCTTCAGCACGGCATTACAGGTACCGCTATTCGTCGAACCATTCTGGAACTGCGAAGCCACAACTTGGAAGGTCATGGTAATGTCCTTATCAAGCGAGTCGTGGTAGGCGTTCGCAATGTTCATGTTTATCTTTTCCATGGCATCGAAGTCAGTACCTTCAGGCGCAGTCATGGGAGCACGGACGATACCGCGATCTTCAAGAGGAGCCAACTCGCTCTGCAGCGATGAGCCGACGAGAACGATGGATACCAAACACACAACGACGATGCTGACGGCAATCCATCGCGCATTCATGATTGTCTCGAGCGTGGCGCGGTAGGTATTGTCCATCCAGCGGAAGAAGGGCTCAGTAAAGAGATAAAATCGTGTCTGCTTGTGAATATCACGTGAGAGCTTGACGTTCAACACCGGCGTAATCGTCAGTGAAACAAAGGCCGAAATCAATACAGCGCCGGCAACCACAATTCCAAACTCTCGGAAGAGGGAGCCGACAAAGCCCTGGAGAAAGACAACGGGAAGAAATACGATGGCTAGCGTAATCGACGTCGAGATGACTGCGAAGAAGATTTCGTTCGTTCCCTCGCGTGCAGCCTGCATCTTCGACATACCGGATTCCATCTTCTTGAAGATGTTCTCTGTTACTACGATACCGTCATCCACCACCAATCCCGTCGCTAGTACAATTCCTAGCAGAGTCAATACATTGACGGAGAAATTCATCACATACATGATGAAGAAGGTGCCGATGAGGGAGATGGGGATGTCGATGAGTGGACGAAAGGCGATGATCCAATCTCGGAAGAAGAAATACACGATGAGTACTACGAGTCCGATGGAAACGATCAGCGTCTCGCTCACTTCGGTAATTGCTCGTCGAACAAAACGCGATTTATCAATCGCGACTTCAAGCGTGATGTCTTGAGGGACATCCTTTTTCATCTGATCTAGTCGCTTGTAGAACTCTCTTGCTATTTCAACGTGATTCGCACCCGGCTGCGGAACAACACCTAAGGCAACGATGTCGACGTTGTTTTTCTTGGCAGTGGTTTCTTCGACCTCGGGTCCCAATACAGCCTCCCCTACATCTCGGAATCGTACGGTTGAGCTCCCGTTCTGTTTGAGAATGAGATTGTTGAATTCTTCTTCTGTTTTAAGGCGACCATAATTGACGATACTCATCTCGGTGTTGTCGCCGCGAATTTTTCCACCTGGAAGCTCGACGTTTTCATGATCCAGCGCTTTCTGCACATCGTCAACAGTAAGACCATAGGAGGCCAGCTTCTCAGGACGTATCCACAGGCGCATCGCATAGCGCTTGTTGCCGAAAATCACAATCTGACTCACACCCGGAATGGTCTGTAGTTTTTCCTGCAGCACATTCTCCGCGTAGTCGCTCAACTGCAGAATATTGCGCGTCGAACTTTGCACCGGAAGAATGATGATAGGTTCAGAATTCGCGTCCGATTTCGTCACAACCGGTGGTGCATCAATATCCTGCGGAAGATTACGCACTGCTTGCGAAACTTTGTCGCGTACGTCGTTGGCTGCCTGTTCGAGATTCGTTCGCAGGTTGAACTCAACTGTGATGCTCGATGAGCCGAGGGTGGAGTTCGAAGTGATTGTTCTAATACCCTCAATTCCGTTGACAGATTTTTCGAGTGGCTCGGTGATTTGCGATTCAATAATCTCGGCACTTGCTCCGGTGTATTGAGTGCGTACTGTGATAATCGGCGGATCAATTGCCGGATATTCTCGAACGCCGAGAAAGGTGTAGCCGATCGCGCCGAAGAGAACGATGACGATACTCATGACGACCGTTAGTACCGGTCGACGGAGACTCAGTTCAGAAATGGTCATAGAGTCTTATTGCACGATGGAAGAAATATCAACCTTCTGATCAGGCTTGACGAAGAGTAGTCCGGTGGTAATCACAGTATCACCGATGCTCAAGCCGCTTAGAATCTCAACAACGTCGTTTGAACGGAAGCCCGTGACAACCGTCACGTACTTGGCTTTTCCATCCTTCAGCAGTATCACTCGTTTATCGCGCGCTTGCGGAATGAGTGCCTGTGTTGGAATCATGAGCGCATTGTCGCGTGAGTTGAACGACAGTGCTACATTGGCAAAGCTTCCGGGCACCAGTCGCTCAGTTTGTGATTGAACCAATGCGCGCACTTTCAAAGTCCGACTTTGTTCGTTTACATTCGCCTCAGTTGCCAGCACTTTGGCTTGATACTTTGTTTGGTCGCCGGCGACGGTGAAGTGAATCGACATGCCGGAAGAAACAATGTGACTGTACTTCTCAGGAATCTCAAAATCCAATTTGAGTTGACCGACCTCACGAATGCTTGCCACGATAGTCGTTGGGTTCACATAAGCGCCGGGCGAAATATTGCGCAGACCAATCTTGCCACTGAAGGGCGCGCGAATCTCGGTCTTTGAAATAGCACTCTTACATACATCAATATCAGCCATCGCATTCGACACCTGAAGGTGCGCAAGATCTGCCTCTTGTTGTGAGGTGCCGTGCACGGCGAGTAAGTCGAGGGTACGCTGTTCGTTCTTCTTGGCAATCTCGAGCTGCACTTGCAGCTTACGGAGTTGTGCTTGCAAGTCAGCATCGTAGAGCTTCACTAACAAGTCACCGGACTTCACACTCGATCCTTCCCTGATCGGCAGCTGTGTCACACGTCCGCTCACTTCCGGATGCAAATCCGTTTGTTCGGCAGCCAGCACGGTACCCGTCACGTTAAACGCATCATCAAGTGTTCGGGGTTTTACGATGGTGGCTTGAACTTTTAAAGGAGGTGGGGGAGCAGCACTTTGCTGTTGAGAGTTGTTGGACTGACAGGCGGCCATTACTAAGGCAGTCAGCACAATCAGGTTGCGACCAAGGGGCATGTTCAAATGTGTAAGGTTGTTTTCCAGTTAACAAAAATAGTCAGAGCAAAATCCACCACTATGATTGCGTAAGATTATTAACACAAATGTCACAGTTGGGGAACTCAAAGCTGAAGCCTAAGGATTCAATGCGTTCTGATGACACGTGTTGACCTTCAGTAACAATCACGTGTTGCTCACCAAGTACAAGTCGAAGCACGAAGGTCGGAACGCGAAAGATCGCAGGACGATGTAGCGTCTTTGCAAGAATACTCGCAAGCTCGTTCATGCGAACTGCATGTGGCGCGACGCAGTTTATTGCGCCTTGCACTTGTTCATTGACGATGCAGAAATGCAGGGCACGAATGAGATCAGTGTGATGTACCCACGACATCCATTGTTTGCCTGAACCCAAAGGACCTCCGATTCCTAATCGAAACAGTGGCAGCAGTTTCGCAAGAGCGCCGGCCTCTGTGTCGAACACAACGCCGATGCGCGGATGAACCACCCGACAAAGCTTCTTTGCAGGAGATGCGGCAGTTTCCCAGTCGGCGCAAAGGCGCGCAAGAAAATCACTTCCGGCTTTGTTTTCCTCGCGAAAAATCTCATCATGACCAAAGCCGTAATATCCAATAGCAGAAGTACTCACGAAAACCGATGGTGCTTGAGGCAGCTCGGTAATAATCTTGGCGAGCACTTCGGTCGTCTTGATTCTGCTGCTATACATCAGCGCTTTATTCTTCTCTGTCCATCGAAGTTCGCCAATGCTCGCACCGGCTAGATTGACGACTGCTCGACATCCACTCATAACTTCGATGAGCTTTGCGCGATGTTCGTCGTTTAATGAGAGATGTCCCGCGATATTGGGAATGAGTTTGCGACTGCGTTCCACATCTCGTCCTACCGACCACAGTTCGAATCCTTGAGTAGACAGAAAGCCGCACAGAGCTCGTCCAAGTGCACCGCTTGCACCAACAATAACAACGCGTTTGTTAGAAGGGGAGTCGTTGTGTATTCCGTTGTGCGTCATAGACTTTGCCTAACGAATGACGGATGGTTGTAGTGTGCCGGTTGCGTCCATTCCTCACATGCACTCAAAAAAAAACGCCCACGGAAAACCGGGGGCGTTCAAGATTTCGAATCAAGAGTTTTTACTCTTGGCTGATAACCCATACCTTGAGCGTACCCGATACTTCAGGATGCAGTTTGACTTTGACGTCAAATACACCAAGAGACTTGATCGGCTCTTCGATGGTGATGCTGCGACGATCGATGGTGAAGCCACGAACTTCCAATTCCTGCGCAATCATTTGCGGTGTGACTGAACCGAAGAGTTTGCCTTCTTCGCCGACAGCCATAGGAACGGAGATTTGAAGCTCAGCCAGACGTGACGCTGTGACTTCTGCCAATTCCTTGGCGCGAAGCATTTTCTTGTCGTACTGACGACGTTCAATCTCCAAACGCTTTTCAGCACCCGGTGTTGCGAGGTATGCCAATTGGTTTGGGATCAGGTAATTGCGAGCGAAGCCGTCTTTTACGGTGATCAGTTCACCAATCGAGCCAAGCTTTTCAACGTTTTGACGTAAGATGATTTTCATAGCAGTAAGCAAATATTCTCAGTGATCAGATCCGTCTTAGAAACGACGATTGGATTGTGGAGCGGTACCATCAGCCTTTGCCTTCTCGAGAGCGACTTGGCGCTCAGCTTGAGCAATGGCACGGGTGATGCGGAACTGACGGAGCTTCTCCGGCAATTGCATGGTCAAGTGACGCAAAACATTGTCATCCAACACAAAGAAACGTTCCAACTGAGGAATGATGCTTGATGCTGAATCGAAAATGCAGTGTACATAAAAGCCATTGAACTTCTTCGCAATGGGATAACCCAGACGACGACGTCCCCACTTGTTGACTTCTGTGATTGTGCCACCGTGATTGGTGATGTACTCGCTTACACGTGTGATAACCTGCTCGACATCGTTGTCTTCGAGGGCAGCGTTAATGATGTAGGTCGTTTCGTATTGACGACGAACGCTCATGGAGAGACTCCTGTGGTTAGTGTATGGACTTCAAACACTATCCGTCAATTGATACTATGACGGAAGGATTGTTGAAACAGAATACAAACATAAGGGAAATGGGGGAATTGACAAATCCCGGGGTGCGCAAAAATGCCTGCTTCGTAAATTGCGTCCTTTGCGCAGCTCGCGTGTCTTTAGCGACGCTCTTTTGTCCTTACTACGTCACTTATTGTGAAATTTTATGAAAATTGAGGTTTTTGATAATCCTAACCCGAATCGGGACTATACGATTAAGCACATCAATCCTGAATTCACCTCAGTCTGCCCGATTACCGGCTTGCCGGATTTCGCGACAATTCATCTGACTTATGTTCCCGACGCCCTTTGTCTTGAACTTAAATCCTTGAAATACTACTATTTGGCTTTTCGTAACGAGGGAATTTTCTACGAGGCAGTGACCAATCGTATTCTTGACGAATTGGTGGCAGCATGTCAACCTCGTTCAATGCAAATCCGCTCAGAGTGGAGTACCCGCGGTGGAATTCACAGCGTGATCGAAGTTTCCTATATCAAAGACGGGAGCAAGTAATGAGTATCGTCATTGCCAAAGAGTATCGTTGGGAAATGGGTCATCGTTTGATGGACCATGAAGGTCTGTGCAAAAACGTCCACGGTCATTCCTATTGTCTTCGTGTTGATCTTGAGGGCAGTCTCAATAACTCCGGCATGGTCATGGACTTCTTCGATCTCGACAAACTGGTTCACCCGCTTGTGGATCAACTCGATCATTGTTTCCTCTGCGATGAAAGCGATAGCGCCATGGTGGAGTTCTTTCTGTCGAACCCAATGAAAGTGGTCATGGTGGACTTCCCAACCACCGTCGAGAATATTTGCATGTGGATTGCAGAAGAATTGAAGCCTGCTTTGGCGGCACATGCTGCCTTGACAGCATTCAGCATTCGTTTGTATGAAACTGAGCGCTCATTTGCTCAATGTAGGGTTGTACTTGAGCACTAAGTGTCAGTCATGGTCGATCGGCTGATTCATCCAGTCGCTCGACAACCAAAGCCGCTCGGACTATACACCGACGGAATCCTAACTCTAGTCACATTTTAGCGAAAGAACTGTATGTCTGTTCGTGTCCGTTTTGCTCCTTCTCCAACCGGCTACTTGCACGTTGGTGGATTGCGTACTGCATTGTACAATTACCTCTTTGCCCGGCATCATGGGGGAGTGTTTATCCTTCGCTTAGAGGACACGGATCAGACGCGCTTTGTGGAAGGTTCTGTTGAGGATATCGTGAGCTCTCTGGAGTGGGCCGGTATCGTACCGGATGAAAGTCCGCAACGTCCTGGCGAATTCGGTCCCTACGTCCAAAGCGAGCGCACTGAACTCTACCGTCAGCACGCCGCCATTCTCATCGAAAAGGGATTGGCTTACTATGCTTTTGATACCGCGGAAGAGTTGGACAAAATGCGCGAACGACAAAAGGCAGCAGGAATTGCTCCACGCTACGACCGCTCGGTTATGCGCAACAGTTTCACCCTTGGTCCTGAAGAAACTGCTCGACTGCTTTCTATCGGCGAGCCTGCAGCAGTGCGTATGAAAGTGCCGATCAGCGGCGAAGTCAAGTTCCAGGATATTATCCGCGGCACCATCGTTGTTCCGTGTAAGGACGTTGATGATCAAGTACTTCTGAAGAGCGACAATTTTCCAACCTACCATTTGGCGAACGTGGTTGACGATCATTTAATGCAAATCACTCACGTGATTCGCGGTGAAGAATGGTTGCCTTCAACACCAAAACACGTGTTGCTGTATGAGGCTTTTGGTTGGACCGCTCCACAGTTCGCTCACTTGCCGCTGCTGCTCAATACCGACAAGTCGAAGCTCAGCAAACGTCAAGGTGACGTTTCCGTGCACGACTACGTGGCAAAGGGTTATTTCAAAGATGCCTTCTTAAACTTTATCGCTTTGCTTGGATGGAATCCAAGCGGTGAGCGCGAGATTTATACCATTGATGAATTGGTCAAAGAATTCTCCCTCGAGCACGTCAACAAGTCGGGAGCTGTTTTCGATTTGAAGAAGCTGGAGTGGATGAACTCTCAGTACCTAAAGTCTTACGTCGAAAACAACATCGATTTCCTCATTGCTCAAGCCGAGCCACTCGTTGCAGCACGTGGTTTGAATGTACCGGCGGAGTACCTTGGTCGTGTCATCAAGCTCGTCCACGAACGTATGTCAAACATCATCGAACTCGTTGATTTTGCTGGCTATATGTTTGGTGATCGGATCGTGGATGAAGAGTTCAAGACCAAGACCTGGAATGAGCACTCAGCAGAACGTTTGAAAGAAATCCACGATGTGCTTGCGGCAGTGGATGAGAGTGCATTTGATCATGACACTATCAATGCTGCGATTAGCGCTTACTTGCAGTCAAAGCAATTGAAATTCAAGGACATAGCGAATCTTCTACGTCTGGCAATAACCGGTAAATCGGTTGGGGCGGGAATGATTGACACCATCGCTGTTCTTGGAAAAGAGCGGAGTCTGCAGCGCTTGCTTTCTCTGAACTAAGTCAATATTACTATCAACATCTATGCTGCGATTTATTACGACAATTCCTCTTGCACTGACGCTCCTGGTGTTCGTGAATGCGTGCGGAAGTTCATCGTCGAATCAACGCTTTGGTGACGATTGCATTAAGCCGAACATGCGTTCAGTGATAATCCGTTGGGGTACCTGGGTCGACTCGAGTACGGTACTTGATGGATACGAGATCGACGCCCAACGACGCTTGTTTAAGTACAAGGCTTCAGAGTATTCGGTTAAGTATCTGCGTGATTCGATTGGCGTCGTTCCGGCAGGGGTATTCTGCTTCTATGCCGACACGATTCGCAAGACATTTGTGCGTATACAGAGTTTGTCGGTTCACGCGCCGAGAATGCACTACATTGAGTATCAGAATCCGGACGCAAACCTAAGCTTGAGAGCAGTGTGGGACGCCCGCTATCAAACCTACGGTAGTCGTGAGTTTCGTGCTATCTTTGATTCGCTTTCTACCCTGGCACCACCAGCGCAACAATGAACATAGTAATTGTCGATGACAATAGTGAATTCTGCTCCACCCTGAGTGATATTATCAGTTCCAAGGGTTGGAAGCCGACGGCTTTGAATACACCTGAAGAAGCCATCAATTACCTAGCTGCACATTCCGGCGAAGTGCAGATGATGTTGCTGGATATTGAGTTTGATCATCGTTCGGCTTTGAACGGACTGGACGTACTCAGTCATTCGGTGAAAAACTACCCGGCGATTCCTGTCATTATGATCTCCGGAAAGGGCACCATCGAAACTGCCGTCCGTGCCACCAAGCTTGGCGCGCTGAATTTCATCGAAAAAAGCACGCTCTCGCACGACCACTTGCTTGAGGTTTTGAGCAGCGCTTCTGAGCGTCTCTTACAAAACTCCAAAGTCGATGAGCTCATGAATGTCATTGAGCAACATGGTATTGTTGGAAAAAGCAAGACCATGCAGGCGGTGGCTGATAAAATTATTCGCTACGGTCGTACTGAGTTGAGCGTGTTGATTACGGGCGAGACCGGTACCGGTAAGAAGTTGGTTGCCAACGCCTTGCATGCAGTGAGCAAGCGAGCCAAATACTCCTGCGTCACGGTGGATATCCCGAATATTCCACGCGAGCTCTTCCAGAGCGAGTTGTTTGGTCACGTTCGTGGATCCTTTTCCGGAGCTCTTTCGGATAAGAAAGGTCTGTTCCACCACGCAAACAAAGGAACATTGTTCCTGGATGAAATTGGTGATTTGCCCTCAGAGTCACAGGCCTATCTCTTGCTGCCAATCGAAGAAAGAATCATTCGTCGCGTCGGATCAATTGAAGCGGAAGCCGTTGACATTAGGTTGATTAGCGCGACAGACAAGGATCTGGTCGAGTCGATGAAGAAGGGTCAATTCCGCGAGCAACTCTATCACCGTTTGCGTGAATGCGAAATCTACTTGCCGAGTTTGCGGGAGCGTCGTGACGACATTCCGCTCATTGCTGAGCACTATGTCAAAAAGCACAATGCCGACCACCAGGACCACAAAGTGCTCTCGCCATCTGCCATTGAGTATCTGCAGAACCGGGATTGGAATGGAAATGTCCGTGAGTTGAGTTCGGTGCTTCGCGTAATCTTACAGACCTCGGCAAATGAAGTGGTTGAAGTCAGTGATATTCACTCTGCTGCCACAAGTACGCAAGTGAACGATTCGCGCTTCCCGGGTTCGATTATTTCGCTCGACCGCACAAGACGTGAAGACCTTGAGCGCGTTGACAAGCTCAAGATTGAATCCATGCTCAAGACCTTCAATGGAAACGTCAGTAAAACCGCAGCACAATTAGGGGTAAGTCGCGAAACGCTGCACGTGAAGATTCGCAAGTATGGTATCAACGTACACGAGTTCCGTGATCGTTGAGATACTAGTCGCTGGTTAGTTTTCCTTTTCTATCATGACCGTGACCGGTCCCCAATTGACGAGTTCTACGTCCATCATTGCACCAAAGCGACCCGTTTGAACGCTCACTCCGTGCACGGATTGGAGTTCTTTGATGAGTGCTTGATACAAGGGTTCAGCTTTTTCAGGACGAGCAGATTCGATAAAAGAGGGACGAAAACCCTTGGCAGCATCACCATACAGCGTAAACTGCGAGACCACGAGAATGCTCCCCGAAACATCCTTCACCGAAAGGTTCATTTTATCATCTGCATCGGGAAACAATCGAAGATTAGCAAGCTTGTTTGCCATCCACGGTATAAGTTCCGCACTGTCGCCCTCTTTGATTCCGAGCAAAACCAGTAATCCAGTCGAAATCGAGGCAATTTGTTCTCCATCAACTTCAACAGAGGCCGAGCGGACACGTTGTACGAGTGATCTCATGCTACATTTATTTTTTGACAAATCTAATCAGAGCGTCTTTGCCGAAACATGTCTGCTCGGCATTTCGTTCTAACACACTGAAAGTTTAAACCTGTTTCACTACTGTGTTGTGAGGATATATGTTTTTGACAATACTCGGTCTCATTATCGTTGTTCTGGGAGTTGTGGTGGGCCGAACCGACGGAAACGCAAGGCGATTCCGTAATCTTATACGAGGTCTTGGATTTGTCGTTATGGTGCTGGGACTACTGACTTCCACCGTCCGTCAAATAGATTCCGGTAGCGTCGGCGTCATTCGTCTCTTCGGTCAAGTTCAGAAAGATCGCGTTCTTTATGAAGGCTTGAACTTCATCAATCCTTTGTATACAGTCGAAGTCATGAACATCCGCCAACTCAATTACACGATGAGTGCAGTGAGGGATGAAGGGAACAAATCCGGTGATGACGCGGTGCATGTGCGCTGCAATGATGGTCTCGAAGTCTCACTTGATATTACCGTTCTCTATCGCGTCATGCCCGTAAAAGCACCGGACGTTTTCCAATTGTTAGGTGTGAATTTCGAGGAGCAATTTGTTCGACCGGTCATCCGTGCTCGTATTCGTGAGAGCGCTGTTTACTTTTCTGCAACCGACCTCTATTCAACCAAGCGCGCTCTGTTTGAAAGTCAACTTCGCGACATGCTCATGGATGATTTTCAAAAGAACGGTTTTGAGCTGAAGCAGGTGCTGATTCGCAATGTGACGCTTCCTCCGACGGTTACGGAGAGCATTGAACGCAAGATTGCTGCTATCCAAGAAGCTCAGCGTCAGGACTACGTGCTTGAAAAGGTCAAGAAGGAAGCTGAAATGAAACGTCAAGAAGCACAAGGAACGGCAGATGCTCAAAAAATTCTTGCATCGGGTCTGAGCGATAAGATTCTTCAGTACGAAGCAATCAAGGTTCAGAAGGAACTCGTCAATTCTCCAAATTCCAAGATCATTGTGATGGGTGGCAAGTCAATGCCGCTGATTCTCGATGGGAAGGATTCGAACTAATTGACAACTCGATAGCGTGCCAATAGTCTCGTGTCTTGGCAACTACGCCGCCAAGAAAATTTGGCGAATGCCAATGAGCATGCAGACGAGATTGACATGAACTTGACCATTGCCCTTGATCGATCGAATACAGTCTTCGACCAGGGCAATGGTCGACATCGTGTCCTTAGATCCATAAGCTTGGACAAATTTCTCGAGCGTTGGCAACTGGTCACGATTGATAACACCGACGTTCGAATTGGTCGTCGACATCAGCAGGGCATCGCGCAGCCAAATCATCAACAGACTCAGCATTTTCTCAAGCGAGGCGCGATCAGCTTGATGTGTCAGTTCATCGAGCTTGGCCATAAGATCCACTCGATAAGCACCCGGTCGCAGCGCACTCCGCAGTAAATCCACCACGTCATTACGCAGTTGCTGAGCATCGTCATTCTGAAAGCTCAATGCCTGCGTCAAACTTCCCTGAGCGAGCGACGCGCAAAGCAGCGCATTCGCATCATCCATCGAATATTGTTCGACCAATGCCTGTTGAATCTCCTCAACTGTGAGAAGTTCCAAGTGAATTTGTTGACAGCGCGAGAGAATTGTCTGGGGCAATAACTCCCGTCTAGCAGTGCACAAAATCAAAGTCACACTATTCTGCGGTTCTTCCAAAGTCTTTAGAAAGGCATTTGCCGCTTCCGTCGTCATCTGATCCGCGTCGCAAAGGATCACCACGCGATGTCCGCTTTGCGAGGCACTGAATTGAATGGACTTCTTCACTTCACGAATCGAAGCAATGCGGATTTGCGAGGCATTGCTGAGCTGGATGTCGTGATATGGATTCTCAGCTTTGAGACGAATCTGTTCCTGAATATCGGAAAGTTGTTCTTCGGACATACGAGACGCCGGATCGTCATCATCACCCGAGGATCCTTTGCCAGCAGGTAAGGCAAAGATGAGTTTGATATTGGGATGCTGGAGGTGTTCAGTTTGCGTGCAGCTCTTGCACTGACCACAAGCTTCAACACCGCTCTCAGTCTTCTGTGGATTCTGACAATTCAGGCAACGAGCGAACTCCAAGGCCAGTGCTTCGGCGGCCGTGGCTTCGGCTCCCCAGAAGCAGTAGGCATGCGCGACCCTCTCATTCAGAATTGCTCTCTGAAGATTGTCCTTTGCGCGATGTTGTCCAACAACTGAAGACCACATGAGAATTCAAACTCGATTAGGATATGACTAACAATGCTGCAATCTCAAGCGATAACACGAACAACTGTACGATTGCTATCACTCACTATTCGCACGTCGTTTATTGCGATGCTCAATTCAGCTTTGCGTCGTGAGCGTATTGCAGTCTGTACAACTTGGCATATAATCCATTCTTCGCCAACAATTCAGCGTGAGTGCCGATCTCAGCCAATTCGCCGTGATGCAGTACCACGATTCTGTCGGCACGTTGAATCGTCGACAAACGGTGCGCGATCACGATTGAAGTGCGACCGGCAAGAGTCTTTTCAATGGCTTTGTCGATAAGCTGTTCGGTTTCGGTATCGATACTCGATGTTGCTTCGTCGAGAATCAAAATCTCCGGATTACCAACCACGGCGCGAGCAAAGGAAATGAGCTGCTTTTGTCCGGTTGAGAGAGTGGTTCCTCGCTCCATCACTTGTGTATCATAGCCTTCGGGCAAGTGATCAATAAAGGAAGCACCAATTGACGTTGCTACTGAGCGCATGTGTTCATCGCTCAAATGTTCACGTCCCATGCTGATGTTTTCTCGCACTGATCGCGAAAAGAGAAACACGTCCTGCAACACGAGTGCTATGCGTTCACGGTGTTGTTCGGCATTCATCGTGCGTAAGTCCTGACTATCGATGAGTATCTGACCACGATCGTAATCGTAAAAGCGACACAGCAAATTGATCAGCGTACTTTTTCCCGAACCGGTAGCACCAACGATCGCAACCATTTCACCTTTGGCAACGCTGAAACTGATATTGCGAAGTACATCGCGCTTCTTGTCGTAACTAAAGCTCAAATCGCGAAACTCGATGGACTTCTCGAAAGGCTTAACGGCAGCACCTCCGGCATTGGAAACATCGGGATCACTGGTATCCAGTAGTTCGAAGATTCGCTCGGACGCAGTTACTGCACTTTGTAGAGTGTTGTATTTCTCGGTTAAATCACGCACCGGACGGAAGAACATTTCGGCGTACATCACAAATGACACGAGAGTACCGATTGTCATGGTGCCGGAGAGGAAGTTTCCGGCGGTGTACCACAGGACTGTACAAATCGCAATCGAAGACAACAACTCTACAACGGGAAAGAACACTGCGTAGTAGGTAATCGACTTGATTTGAAGTCGCGTATGCTCAACATTGATTTCATCAAACTGCTCGCGCTGACTCTCTTGTTGATTGAAGAGCTGCACCGTAATCATTCCACTCACATATTCATTGAGGAATGAATTCATCCGAGCCACTTGCACACGAATGAGGGAGTAGACGATACGGACCTTGCGACGAAAAACAGTGGCTGCAAAGAGCAAGAAGGGAACAATGGCGATTGTGTAGAGCGCCAAGTTCCAGTTGATGCTGAACATGAATCCAAGAATCCAGGCCAGAACTAAGACATCACTAAAAATCAAAACCACGCCGGATGAGAAGAGTTCGTTCAGCGCTTCAACGTCATTGGTGACGCGCGTGACGAGTCGGCCGACGGGCGTTTTATCAAACAAGCGCAAGGACATATGCTGGATGTGATCAAAGACCACCATCCGAATGTCCGCTAAAGCACGTTGTCCGACCCACTGCATCAAAAACGTGAGTGTGAATTGCAACACAGCCTGAGCGATCAAGAGTCCTAAGATGAGCAGGCACTGATGAAGAAGTCCGGTTGAATCATTGGTCTTGATAAATGAATCAATTCCTCGCTGAACCATGAGCGGTCGTGCGGGACCGAGCGACGAAGAAACCAGGGTAATCATCAAAGCAACAGCAACCCAAATCCAATAGGGACGCAAGTATCCGAGCAATCGTCGCAGATAGCTGTAGTTGGGTTTTTCAGTACCCGACACTTTTTCGCTTGCCGTTGTTGCCATTGGGGATTGTCGCGCAAAGCACCAAAGATGGTGCACTCGTAAAGACTCAACTGTGCCACTCTGCATTAGCTGCGCTGCAGCAAGTGCAACGGCGAAAACAGAACTACAAACATAGTGGCTCCTCGAGTTTCAATCATGTCATGTTATCCACCTCAATCGAAAGATCCGGACTCAAGCAACTGTGCATAAAAACTAAGCATATGAATTAATTGAGTTTGCCCAGAAGCACAGCTTTTGGGGAAAATTCACCGCGTCCATTCCGCTCGTGCTGAATCGTTTTGTGCTGACAGGGTCGCACCAACTTCACCCTGCACGGAATTCACCACCTACGGAATGAGCAATGACCTCAAACACTTCACTCGGGCGCGTTGCGCTAACAGAGTCGCGAACAAAGAATGAAGCTCTTCAACAACAAACTTGGGAGAACTCGAGACCGACTTCGACCAACCGAAGTCTATTGTTCCTTGTCGTTCTTGCTCTTGTACTTCTCTTGCACTCGAAACTCAGTTCAGCTCCTGATTCACTGCGTATTAGCGGTACTCAAACATGGACGAATTCAGCGCAGAATTGGAGCTGGTTTTCGAATCAGGCACAGTCAACTCGTTGGCGAGACGGAGCGCATGTGTTCGTCGATCAATCAAGCAGCACGCTAAGCCTCAACTCTGTGCTTCCGAGCATCTCATCGATTCACAGCACACAGGATTTGAGCATTCAATCACAAATTGCTGAGAACATTCAGTGCATTGGATCAGACAGTTGTACCATCGAAATCAGCAGTGCCAAGACATTGACGCTGAAGTCATCACTTCAGAGCGGGCTTCCAATCTCAAAAATCGGAGCGGGGACGCTGCAGTTTGCAAGTTCCAACGACTCTTATCTGCTCAGTGTTGATATACGGTCAGGTCGGCTAAGCTTTGCCGATAATGCCAGTCTCGCTGCTGCGCAATCATTACGTTCGACTCCAGTGCACCTGGCAGCACTATGTTCACTGAGCTATTCCGGAACAGCAAACGCTTGTGATATTCATTGTGGATCCCTGTCTGGTTCTGGCGTCGTTCAATCGAGCGGTGCAAGCGCCAACGGATTGCAGCTCAGTGTGCTTCACTCTGCCTCGAGTTCGGCTACTCTGCGTGGTGGGAATAATGGACTTACGGCGAAGATTGTCGCGGGAGCTGTGCAGGAATTAGATGGCACAACATCCGGAGTTGCTGGTCCATGGACGCTGTTCTCACATCAATCGCAATCGAGTCTTGGAGCGGGAGTTCTTAGTCTCGGTGGCAGTGCAACCATTGCTTCGTCACTCGTCTTGCGCGGCGCCGAATTGCATCTTGACAATTCGTCTCAGAATCTCAGCTCCCGTCTTGCGGCCTCCGCCTCGGCTTCAATAAACTTCAACGGTGGGACAATCCATCTGCGCGCCGCATCCTCTGGCACCACACAAAACGTTGGAGTGGCCGGCACCAAAGCGCTTACTCTCAACGCAGGCGCGGCGCGTGTAGTGGTTGAATCTCAGAGCGGAGGCAGCGGACGGGCCCAATTAGCCTTTGGAGGAGCGAACGCAAACTTCTCATTACGCGATAACACCAACATGGTTATCGATTTCAGTGGTATCGGTGGAAGCCTTGGAGGAAGCGCGGCTTCGGATCCGCGAGTTGTGTTTCTCGGTAGCGGGACGCCTTTTCTTGGTCTTGGGGGACTGCTCGCAAACACAGCAAGCACGGGCACTCCGGGATTTGCCACCGTCAACGGAAACTCGTTTGCGACCTGGACAGCTAACGGCGTCGCCGCGCAGAACTTCACATCCATGACAACCGCAACCGAACTGCAAAGCTCCACGAGCTCAACGGTCGTGGATTTTATTCCGACGTCTAACCAGACTCTGAGCGCGAATGTTAGCGCCGCAGCATTGCGCATTAGTCCGAATGCTTCGACGCAATTGTCCTGCGGTACCAAGTCTATCACCTGCACCGCACTCATGCTTGACGGCAACAGTGATTTTGCATTAACCGGCAGCGCGAGCATTGGCAGTGGAACGAATTCACGATACTTCTATGTGTGTCGAGGCGCAACTGCACTAAGTCTAACTCAGCCACTTGGCGCGAGTGCAGCTCCGATCAACAAAGCAGGTGCAGGCACTTTGATCCTAAACGGATCTAGTAATCAGCTCGCGTTTAGCAGTGCAAATAACCTAAACATCCTTCAAGGATTTGTCCGCGCAAGTGCCGCATCCTTGGGCGGCGCTACTTCTAGCGGCGGCGCGAATTGTTCTATAAACTTTCGTGGAGGTGTGCTGGAGTTAGATGGGGGAATGAACTTTGCGCGAGCGCTTGATGTGACACCCACGTCCTCGGGCGGAGCTGTGAGCTTTGACGCAGGCAATACCAACAAAGGTCCTGGAGGATTCTCCGCCATCAACGGCGCCTCAAGCGTCACTCTTGTTACGAGCATCGGAGGCTCAAGCGTCGCAAGTCTGACTTGGAACGACAACGCCTTTCTGCCCTCAGGTTGTGCCTTTTTACTCTCATCGCCGAAGGCCGATAGCCGCATCACTTTTCTCAATCCCATCGCGCTCGACAACGGATCGAGCACGGAGTACAATGCGCGAGAATTCTATGTCTATGACAATACCACTTCGTCAAGTGACTGTGCGCGTTTAGCTGGGATTTTGAGTGGCGGTCTTGCCACTGACTTGCTCAAAACGGGTCCGGGTGAACTAGAGCTTAGCGCAGCAAACACCTATGCCGGAGCTACCATCGTTCAACAAGGAACACTACACTGCGTCGCAAAGAATACCTTGCCTTCGACAACAACCTTGCACATCATGAATGCAACAGTGCGACTCGATTCGTCCCAGCATGTACGAAACGTGATTCTCGACAGCGGCTCAGTGCTCGACCTCGGCACGAACGATTTGGTGGTTGATGGATACATTACAAATCTCGGTGGACGCATTCAAGGCAGTGGCTCAATAATTATCAATTCAACCCGCGAAGTTTATTTCTGCGCTAACAAATTAGAGTTAGGCTCACTGCAACTCAACTCGGCATTGGGTTGTGCTTTGTGTTCGGACTTGTCTGTTTCGAACTCTCTTCGTCTGTCAAAAGGTCAGATGTATACCGACATCCACTGTCTCAGGGTCGATAGCACCTGTTCGATTGAATACTCTATTGACAGCAGCTCTTGGATCAACTCAGTGCAAGCGCAAGTGTTTGATGCACAGCATTCTCAACACTTGTTTGCGATTGGAGATTCAGTCCGAGCGGGGATGCTTCGATGTACGCTTTTCGGACTTCACACGCCGGGTCAATTGAGCGTCTCAAGTCGTCAACAATTCACTCAGCCGCACTATCTGCCTTCACTGCTCGATAGCACTAAACTCTTATCGCGTCAGTGGATGCTTGAATCAGACAGTCTCAGTGCCGATTCAATGCAATTGGAAATACGCATCAATGCAGTAGAACGAGATTCGAGCAGCACGAACGCAGAGCTCGTGGCAGCTATTCTCTGTGACAGCCTGTGGCATGTCATAGAACCTCGCTCGAGCACAGATTCAAGTATCATTCTGCACTCTGCATTTCGAACAGGTTTGCTTGTTGTCGCGAAGAAACGATGCTTAAACCACTATCTGCATATTTCATCAAGCTCGCACGGTCATACCGAGCCATCCGGCGACATCGTATTGAGCTGCAATCAGCATCAACATGTGAGCATCATCCCTGATCCGTGTTCAGTAGTAGCCGATGTTCTCGTTGACGGAACTTCGATTGGCAAGCCAAATTCAATCGACGTCGATTCGCTTCGTGCAGACAAAACAATTTACGTGCTCTTTCAAACGGATTCGTTGCAGGTGCATGCGAGTATTCAATCGGAGCCTGCAGATGCGTCGATTTGTGCCGGTGAGGAGATCAAGTTTCGCGCTGTTATAGATTCGACCATCAGCGGACACTATCAATGGCGGATTAACAATGAGGAAATTGGTGAAGATAGTCCGGAGTTTATACTCTCGGCTCAAAACGATGCAGATATCGTTAGTCTGGATTTCATGCCGACAACATCCTGCACAACGCCTTCACTGGTCAGATCAAACGATATACGCGTCAATGTTTGGAGCAGTCCTCAGTGTGGGATCAAGCTAGATTCTGCTTCAGCCCCTAACTGGAATCAGCTCTTTTGTCCTTCTTCTGTCCTGCACGTCTATTCCTTCGACAGCTCTGCTCAATTTCTGTGGTCTGTTGGCGGCAACGCCCACATTGTTGGTTCGGCTTCTCAAAGAGACTGTTCCATTCTTGCAGATTCAGTCTTGAGTGGTGCTGCAACAATCACTCTACAGTTGCATAGCAGTCACGGCTGCAGTTCACAGTGTCAGCAAGTCTTTGTTATTGGAGACACTACAGCGCCATCACTGCAGGCACCTGCTGACTGTACAATCTCATGTGCCGACAACGCAGATACGAGTCGTTGTGGATCGGCTCAAGTACACGACAATTGCTCTGCTATTTCTGCCTTAGCGCTAGGTCATGAAGATACACGAGTTGATGGAGTATGCGCCGGTGAGTACATGATTCGGCGTACGTGGATTGTGGCTGATCATAACGGAAACAGCGCCAGTGCATTGCAGCAAATACATGTCGTCGATTCAACACCCTTGCAAATCGATTCTTTGGCTGAAGTCGTTGTCAGCGAAGGCTCAAGCATACCGTTGGTCGATACTTCACTTGTGCACGCCACAAGCGCCTGCTCGCTTGCACTTCATGTTGAATTCATGGATGAGAGCGTTAGCGACAGTTTATGCGAAGGACACTATGTACTCCATCGACGTTTTCGAGTCGCAGATGCCTGCGCTCAGACTGCAAGCTGTGTGCAGCGCATTGTCGTTAGAGATAGCATTGCGCCGTCGATTGAGTGTCCATCTGACATTAGTGTGAGTTGCTCTACGCAGATACCAAACGCAGCGCAGAACATGTCCGAGTTTATCGCGCTTGGAGGACTCTGCTCAGACAACAATTCTAGTAACCTACATTTGGACTTTGTCCGTGTTGATACTTTGAGCTGGTTGAATAGCAGTCACTTTCATCTCAAGCGTTTGTATCGCGTGACAGACGCGTGTGGCAATAGTTCTACGGCGCAACATTCTATACTTGTTCATGATGAAATCGCTCCATCAGTCGCGAACCCTGACACATTGTCTTGGTGGCAGAATCTTGTTCTAGACCACCGAGCAGATATCAATTACTCGGACAATTGCGACGGTCAGCTTCAGATTGCATACGTGGTTGATGACTCAAACCTCGTTCACACTTCTGCCACGCTAGCCGGACGTGTATTCTCAGCTCGAACGCACGTGGTTCATTGGACTGTTTCAGACGAAGCGTCAAATACTACGAGCGCTAATCAAGTATTGGTTGTCAAAGCGGCAGGAAATGCCTCAATCCATTGTGTTGCCGACAGCGTGGTCCTATTCTGCGACAGTTCTTCCTGCACAACTCACATCACCGGTGATGAACTTGATGCGCAAAGCGATGATGATTGTCCCGGTCTGCTGATTCAAAACTCCGTTAACGGCAGTTCAACACTTTCCGGCTTAGAACTTCAGCGTGGAGAATATCATGTTCACTGGACTCTTCGCGACTCGTGTGGATCGCAATCTGAGTGTGATCAGGTGATTATCGTTCGAGACAACAGAGCGCCGGATCTGAGCGCTGCATCGTGCACAGTGTATTTGGATAGCACCGGAAATCACGAATTGCACCTTTCTGATTTCAACTATTCCGTGTCCGACAACTGTTCTGCCACACAAGTGTCGATGTCTAGGTATCAAGTGCATTGCACAGATTTAGGTCAAACCTACATCACCATGATTGCTCGCGATGCTGATTCAAATACTCGCTCGATCAATGTGCAGCTGACGGTTCGAGACACAATCAAACCACTGGCTCGCGCACGAGAGATTCGTGGATTTTATAACTCTCAAGGGCTAATTCTTCTGCGTGCCGAAGACTGTGATAGTCTTAGTTGGGACAACTGTTCGATAGTCACCAAGAAGGTACAACCTGATACAATTCGTTATGGCGCTGATAGTGTTCACTATGCCCGATTCTTTGTGCGTGATGCTTCTGATTTAGAATCATCGTGCTCTGTACGATTTACAGTTCGAGATACAAGCGCTCCGCGGATTCAGGTCAATACTATGTGTCGTGCGGCGTGCACGAGTTCTTCGTGCGAAGCCAACGTCGATATTGTCTGCTCGCTTCATGACAACTGCGATACGCATCCAATACTTCGCGCAAAGACTGAAAGAGGGGAACACCTCAATGTGACGGAGCTCGGGAACGATCGCTATCGACTGCAGCTTGCGCGAGGTCGATATCGAATTCGACTGGAGGCTTTGGATGAAAGTGCAAACAGGAGTACTGCTCGTATGCTGGTGATTGTAAAGGATAGTACAGCTCCGATTGTCCGGACGAAAAAGCTCGATGTCTTTTTGGATAATCACGGTCATGCTCACATTTCCGCCGAGCAAGTCGATGACGGCAGCACGGACAATTGCGGCATACGGCACTTAAGTCTCTCAAAGGCTTGGTTTGACTGTGCAGACCTCGGTACACATCACGTCATTCTGCGTGCTCGCGATGCCTCGCAGAATGAGGGAAGCGCGGTTGCTACCGTAACAGTCAAAGACACCATTGCACCTGTTGTCAGGACAAAGAATGTGACAGTGAATTTGACAAATGGAAGCGCCATGATTCATGCTTCACAGATCAACGATTGTACACGAGACAATTGTGCTTTGGCAGGCTGTAGTCTCTCAGACAGCATCTTCACGTGTGCGGACGTTGGCAATAATGTCGTCAAGTTCTGCGCCTGGGATGCGTCCGGCAATTCGGCATCGTGTACAGCTAATGTTCTCGTTCGACAGCGTCCAAGCGCCGTCATTAATGTAACTGCAAACTCATCGGTCTACACCGGAGGCGACTCAAAGCACATCTACTTAGGCTATGGTTCTCAGAGCTGTACGCTACGAGCTGCAGCATCAAATGGATTGAGTTACCATTGGTCGCCGTCGGCGCATTTGAGTTGTACTAATTGTCCGAACACGGTCTTCAGTACACAGACGGAAGGATTGTACAGTTATCAACTCATTGTGACAAATGCTTGTGGCTGCAGCGATACTGCCCAAGTACAGATATGTGTGACCGATGTGCGAGTACAATCGCAGCCTCCGAAGATTCGACTTTGTCACAACAACTCAACACTGGAGCTTAACGCTAGCTCCGTTGCTTCACATCTGCAACAACACAGTAGCGATCATCTTGGAAGTTGTGCATCGTGGACGTGTGCCTCGGCCCGCGAGCAGATAATTCAGATACCTGCGGACAGCTCGCTTACGAATTCAAATGCCGGTCTAAGCCTGATCATACATTGTGTTCCACAACCATTCTCCGACACTTTCCGCTGTTGGTGCGAGACTCCGGAACAAGTGGATGTCAGTTATCAAATCTTTGATCTCGCCGGTCGTGCGCAGACTGACATTGTTCGCAGCACCAGCCATCAAGTAGTTGAATTAGGGGCCGAGCTCAGCGCTGGATCGTATGTAGTTCAGGTTATCATTGACAACCATCGACACGAAATACCGGTTTTGAAATACTAAGTGTGTTGTGCTCGCACTGCAGTTCGAAGCGCACTTTTTCAGTTCGCTAAGTTCTCGTGTGAGCTGTGCCCTAAGTCGACAACGCTTGTTTAGAGTGCCTGGTACTGCGATTGAATTTCTGCGTGGAGGATTTGATGTTGTTGAGACCACATAAACACACTGATGTTCCGGTTTACAGTAAAGTAGGATCGTCACTGAGCATAAAATCGCGATGTAGAGTCCTCATATTTAATCTCTGTGTAGATTGAACCAAACTCTGCTTGGCTTCTAGCCGAGAGAGTGTTGAGTGGGGATTTGAGAGAGATAATTGTCTGTCCTAAGATAGAGTGTACCGATCGTTCAAACATCAGAGTTCGTTCTTGATGCGCATGCTGATTGCGAGCACAGGCCTTTTGTGTTCGAAGGCGCGTGCGTATAAATGTGTCGAACTGGCGGTTAGTGCTTCTCGTTACTATGACGAGGCAAGTTGCCCATACCGTCGAGTCATGAATCGTTTTGCAGTGCTATGCTGTCTTTGCGCTTTCAGTGTCACGATGTTCAATAGTGATGTTGTCGCCGCTAGATCTTCTGCGTCCGCCCTCGCACGAATTGACTCGGTACGTTTAAAGTTCGACGTTCTAAGTACGAAGGACGGATTGTCGCAAGGAATGGTGCGCTGTATTTATCAAGACCGTGAGGGCTTTCTCTGGTTTGCAACGAAAGATGGTCTGAATAAATACGACGGCTACAGCTTTGTTGTGTACCGAAACTCGCCGCAAGACTCGCTCTCTTTACCTGACAACTACGTCTCGCAGATTCTCGAGGATGATCAGGGAAATTTTTGGGTTGGAACGGTTGCAAAGAGACTATGTGCTTTCGATCGCAAATCTGAGCGCTTTTATCCAGTTGTGTACAAGGATGAGCTGCGAGCTCCGCAGCGAAATGAAGTCCGAAGACTTGAGGTACGCGGCAATCGCTTGTTGGTGCAAATGCTGCGTGACATTTACGTGTATGACATCAGCAAAGTCAAGGCTGAGGATTACCGGAAACAAGGACGCGTCGAACTACAAGCTGTTCTCGACTTTAACGCGGCTTTCCCGAATCTGAATTACATAGAAGGACGACCCTTCAAGGTCAGCACGACGTGGTTACAAGACGGAAGGCTCCTTGTCTGTTATGCAGATACACTCCACATCTGTAATCCTAACAAAGATTTCAGCACGTGGAAAATAGAAGCGCATCCGATGACGGACTATGGTACCAGACCTGATCCAGTTGGTGCTACCCACATCCTTGAAGTTGCGGACAAGCATTTGTTCGTCATTCAAAACGGCATGCAGTTAGTGTGCTACGATTACCAGGCATCGAAGGTCGTCTTTAACCAAGAGCTGGACTGGAAGAATGATCTCGTTAGTAGGCCTCAGCGGGATCCAAGAGGCAACTTTAGAATTGCTTGCCGCAGCGATTATTATGTCTTCGATCCCTCGCAATTCCGCTTGACGAAAATTATCAATGATCAGAATCTTCGTCTTACAGGTCTTACAACCTGCATCGACCGTGATGGCGTCATGTGGTCAGGAACCAACGGATACGGAGCAACCCGTTACTCACCATTCAAAGACAAATTCAAAGTGTTGAGAAAGGAAGAAGGAATTGTTTTCAACGCGACTACAGACAACGCGGAACTGTTTCAACTTAGAGCTCCGGATAAAACGCAAGGGTCTCAACTCCTTAGCTCACACATTGTACCGGCGCGCTATGCATCGCTCAATGCGAAGTCCGCGGAAATTTGTCGCGACCTTGACGGCAATTCCTGGTTCGTCTTCAATGATAGAAATCTCGGTTATGCAAAGCTGGTTTGCTTGGAAAGTCAAAAAGCAAGCATGAAAGCTGTCGAAATCGACATGGGACCACCAACTGCCGAATCAAAACTCATGATGAGTCGAGACAACACACTTGCTCTCAGCTTCCTGGACTCAACCAATACCTATCGTTTTTGGATCATCGACTGTGGCACCAAAACAGTTAGAACGCGCGCAACTCTTGCACCGAAAAAACAGCTCTTTGAATATCCCTTCGTCTCGCAGATACTCAATGCTCCAAACGGCATTTACTGGTTTGCAACTCTTCAAGGTTTGTTTCGATTTGATCTGAAGACGGCATCATGGCGACATTACGGGAATGATCCAAAGAATCCACGGACTCTGGGAACGAATGCGATCTTCTCTGTCTGCGCCGATGCTCAGAAGCCTAACGATTACGTTTGGGTCGGAACAAATGGGGCAGGGCTGATGCATTTGGAGTGTGAGACCGGATATTGTACAGCTTATACTGAGAACGACGGTCTGGCTAACAACGTGATCAACGGCGTCATCAGCGACAACGCTTCCAATTTATGGATGAGTACTAATCACGGCATTACGGTGATGCTCGCTTCTTCGCTCAGTGGAGATGCGAAAGGTGTGTCGTGCATCAATTACAGCGATGACAATGGACTAGGTGATTATGAGTTCAATCGCTACGAGTTTGCAAAGCTGCGAGACGGACGTCTTGTCTTTGGTGGGATAAATAATCTTACAGTCTTTGATCCCGCATCGGTCTTGCAATCACGGAATGTATCGACGATTCGATTTACGAGGCTAAGCGTTATGGGACAAACCATTAGCGCCATTGAGCGTCCTGATATTATTGACCAACCCATCTCCTACGCCCGCACAATAACACTTCCGTACGACCAATCATCTTTCAGCATCGAGTTTGCGGTTCTTGAGTTTTCATCAGCAACACAAAAGCAATACCGCTACTGGGTTGATGGAGTGCAAAGTACATGGATCAACAATGGTTCGAAGAATTCTGTGTCGTTTAGTAATCTAGAGCCGGGCTCCTATGTTTTGCATATTCAAGGCAGGAATTCTTTCGGACAGTGGTCAAATGAAGATGTATTCGTCAACATCGTGATTGTCCCGCCTTGGTGGAGGACATGGTGGTTCAGACTTCTAGCACTTCTGACACTAGTAGCTATCGCCGTTAGCTTCTACCGATATCGCGTCTCTCAGATTCGAAAATTCTACGAATTGAGAAACAGTATCGCACGCGATTTGCACGATGAGATTGGTAGCACATTATCCAGTATTTCCTTATCGACAGATGTACTTCTTCGTTCGCAAAAGTTGAGTCCGGATGTTGTCAGCATGCTCCAACGTATGGGACTAAACGCTCATTCAATGATGGAGTCGATCAGCGACATCGTCTGGACGATCAATTCTCGAAACGATACTTTTGAAAGTCTTCTCGATCGCATTACTGCATACTGCGTCGAGACCTTAGAATCGCTGAATATCAAACTTGAACTTGAGATTGATGATAATCTGCGAGCATACAAACTTGACATGGCGAAGCGTCGAAGTTTGTACCTGTTCATTAAAGAAAGCTTCAACAATATTGCACGTCACTCCAAGGCAACTCGTGCGAGCTTTAGCTTGAGGCAGCTGAGTGAGAAAAGGGTTGAGTTAGTTATTTACGATGATGGGATAGGATTTGCGGTAGAGGGTCAGCTCAAAGATCACAAAACTCTTGGTGGAAACGGTCTCTACAACCTTGCAGAGAGAGCCAAAGAACTAGGTGCCGAATACAGCATAGGCAACAGAGCGGAAGGTCAAGGCGTGGAGATTCGTATGCGCTTTAAAGTGTAACTCATGACTCATTGGTATCAACGATTGCTAGATATGGTACCATCAAACAATTTGTGCTATGAAAACTCGAGTAGCAATTGTTGAAGACAATCTTGCCAGACGCGAGATGCTGAAGATGTTGGTTGACAGCTCGGCGACATTTGAGTGTTCAGGAGTGTACTCAGACGGACGCGATATCGTTTCACAGCTAAAGCAGAATCCTGCCGACGTCGTGCTCATGGACATCAACATGCCCTACGTAAACGGCATCGAAGCACTAAAGGCGATTCGAGCTGCACTTCCGCAGGTGAAGATCATTATGCAGACAGTATTCGAGGACGAAGAGAAAATCTTCGAAGCAGTGATCGAAGGAGCGCAGGGTTATATACTCAAGAATGCAAGCGCAGATAAACTATTGGAGGCAATTGACGATGTGGTGAAAGGTGGATCTCCTATGACGCCTACTGTTGCCAGTCAAGTACTTCGACTCTTTCGATCAAAGCATGAAAGGAAGTCGCATCAAGATTTCTCGCTTTCAGTTCGCGAGCAGGAGATTCTATCCCTACTTGTCCAAGGTCTGAGTTACAAGATGATCGCTGATAAATGTCATATTAGCTACTCAACAGTCAACACTCACATTAGCCATATATACGAGAAGCTGCATGTCAGCTCGGGTCCACAAGCTGTTGCGAAGGCTTTGGAGATGAAGCTCGGCTAAGGTCGAGGTAAAACCAACCGTCATCAGTACCCGTATTCCAAACGATTCAATAGACAATCGAAGCTCAATTTTGCTAAGAATCATTGAAATCGCATCTGAAGTTGAGAGAAGATCACCATTAAAATTCCGAAATCATTGAAACTATTGAGTGGGGGGCAACTCAATTCTCTTATGTTTGTCGTGCAATAAGCGAATTGCCTAAGCAAGTGCTTGGGTGTTAATGTACATATGCGGGGACAGAGACAAGGGACTCTGTGGAATGCAAGCTAAAAGCGACGTGGGGATCATCATTATTTTATCAACTACCTCTTCGTATCACTGAATTCAGTTTATATATCCACCTTTAGTGGTTGGTGGAATCCCTACAAAGGCCGTAGACAGTCAATATTAAAGCGCAATTCTAAGTCATTGTTTGTGTGCGCTGGTTGTTAGCAGAAACGTTTGTATACCGAAGACATACCACCAATTTATTTGGGCTGTTTTCTAGATCATGACACTCGTGGGGACTAAGCGAGATGCTCATATATGGTGCTTTGATACTTATCTCACCATTTCAGAACGTGATTTCATTCAAGGATTGAATCTCAAAGAAAGAGAGCTACTGTGAGCCGGGCTGTGCAGTTAGCGAAGTCTATGCGTTTACACTCGTACCAATTCAGATAATAGTCGTCGTACACCTGCCAAATACGGTGTGCAATTTTAATATACTCTTATAGGAGAATTCATGTTCAATGTTCGAACTGACGTCAAGAGTACTTCAGGCATTCAGGTGCTTCGTATGTGTCTTTTTGCATTCGTCGCGTTCTTTGCTGTCAATGCCAGCGCAACCGTATACTTCGATGGCTCGCCAGGTACAGGTGCTCCAGGCAGTACTCTTGGTGGGTACACGATGACAAGCTTCGCTACCGATGTTAGAGCCGTATTTAATGTTGAATCAACAGTGCCTTCACCAATATCCGGTGATGTTGGTCTTAGTCCGAGTTGTAGTCACCGTGTAGTTCCTTCCAGCTGGGGTACTTGGAGTCACGGTTACGCAAGTGATATCTACTTCAATTCAACAAACAACCCATTAACGCTTAGCTTGCCAAGTGGTACTATGGCGTTTTATTTCTATGTGGAAGGCAATAGTTTCAGCTCTGTCAATTTTACAGCAACTGAAACTAGTGGTAATGTATCATCAGGTTCCTTCTCCATCAATGGTGCCGGCGGTGCTCGCTACTTTGGATTCTTTTCCGATGGAGCGCCCATAACAAGTATCGTTGTCACACCGCAGGGGAATCCTAATGGATTTGCTGTCGGTGAAATGGGCATTTTTCAATGTACAGCAGGCCCTGTTGCGATGTGTCAAGCCAAAACCATTGCACTCGACAACAGTGGCAATGCGTCGATTAGTTGGACAGACGTTGATAACGGTTCGTCAACCGGATGTGGCAGCTTAAGCTACTCGGTGTCACCATCGAGCTTTACATGTGCTAACCTTGGTGCAAACACCGTTACATTGACGGTTACAGATGGTGTTGGTAATAGCGCTACCTGTTCTTCAGTTGTCACGATTGTTGACAACATCAACCCAACTATCAGCACTGCTCCTAGCGATGCAACAGTAGCATGCGACAACGTTCCGGCTCAAGCAACGCTTACAGCCTCGGATAACTGTTCAGCCTCAGTGAATGGTTATCAATTCCCGAGCTCGGGCATGAAAACCAATTACACTCACTACTACCCATTTGAGTCGAACGCAAATGATGCAGTTGGCTCAGCAAATGGTACGACGGTAAATGGGGTGAGCTTTACACCGGGAATCATTGGCAATGCAGCAACCTTTAATGGTTCAAATAGCTATATCAGCTATGGTACTGCACCGTCGTTAAGCGGAACAGTTCCGTTTGCGATTTCTGCTTGGATCAAGACATCTTCTTCAACTCCACAGCTGATCATCCAACAACGCGATGCGAACTTCGTTGGAGAATTCATGCTTATCGTTGGCTCCAATCACAATGTATCTGCGACCTATCCAGGCAAACTGTATTTCATGGTTTACGGAAATCCTAGCGGATTCCAGTTTGAAATCGTTTCGTCATCACGTGTTGATGATGGCAAGTGGCACCATGTCGTAGCAGAACGTGATGGAGCAAATGGTCGTCTGTTTGTAGACGGTGTATCAGTCGGCACTGCTACCGGCACACCAACTTCACTCACGCCAACAATTTCAACTTTCGTTGGATTGGATATTCGCGACAACAACAAACCATTCAATGGTAAAATCGACGAGTTGCGTCTGTACTCAGGAAACACATGCCCGAACACATACGATCTCGAACGTACATGGAGTGCTGTTGACGGATCGGGTAACCAAGCGGCTGCGCAACAGATGCTGCACGTTCAGGATCTAACGCCTCCGACATTTACACGTCCAAATGACATCACAATCAATGCTGATGCATCATGTTCGTTCAATTCTGCTGTAAGCTTCACAGGCGACGTTAGCGATGAACAGGACAATTGTTCAACGGGTCTCAATGCTACCTTTAGCGATGCAATAACACCTGGTAGCTGTCCGGGTTCATATACCATTGTCCGCATGTGGTCATTGGTAGATGCTTGTAACAATGCTGCTCAGAATCAAGGTCAAATAATTACGGTGCGTGACAATACAGCGCCGGTTCTGCAGACAGCTTGTCCGGCAAACATTAGCGTTTGCGGAGCTCAAGCTATCAGCTGGACACCGCCAACCGCAACCGACAATTGTGGCATTACCATGAGTTCCAATTACAGCCCGGGACAAACCTTCGCGGTTGGAACATACAATGTTGTCTATAGCTTCGTAGACTGTGCACAAAACGGTGTGCAATGTGGTTTTACGATCACGGTATATCCAAACCCATCGGTTTCAATCTCTCAGTCACAACTACCTGACTTCTGTCAAGGTTATGCTAAGCTGAGTGCAGTTGTATCAAACGCATCAAGTCTTACTCCGCCGTTGAGCTATGCATGGTCAGGCGCCGGTTCGGGAACCGATGCTTCGATCACTGCTCAAACAAATGGCAGTTACAGCGTAAGCGTTACCGACGCACACGGTTGTACAAGCTCAGCTTCATACAACTTGAATGTCAATCC
>JBGAUL010000047.1:0-11922 GCA_044228685.1 Chlorobiota bacterium | reverse complement strand
GAAACGAAGACGTCCTCCGGTTAGCTCTCGGATCTTCGAGAACACGACTTTATCAGCGATTGAATAGAGGATCCTAGTACTTATTGACAATCTGCCTTGCTCGCGCTGTTGCACATAGCGCTTGCCAACAGTCAGCGCTTGTTGAAAGACTTGTTGTTTCAAGGGAGATTCTTTTTCAACGTTTGCAATGACTCCGTCGCGTATTCTTTCGAAAAGACGGGGGACAGAGGTCATGATGGTAGGACGTATCTCCTTGAGGTTCGTGCGCACCGTGTCAAGCGACTCCGCAAATGCAGTCGTGGCGCCATATGCAAAGGCAATGTAAAATCCTCCTATGCGCTCGTAAGAGTGACACATCGGCAAGTACGATAGAAAAATGTCGTTGGGTCCCACATGCACGATATCGTTTACCGCATTAATGTTGGAGCAGAGATTCTTATGCGTCAACATCACGCCCTTTGGATGACCCGTTGTGCCACTAGTGTAGATGATGGTGCACAAGTCATCAGGACGAACCTTGCGACATGCTTCTGCGAACAATTTGGATCGCTCTTGCTCCGATACTTCCTTTTTGCCCAGTTCTAGTACATCAGAGAATCGCCACAGTGACTGTCCGTCGCCTTCGCAATCGTCGTTCATCACAATGATATGCTCCAAAGCAACCAACTCAGATCTGATCTTGAGCAACTTTGAAAGCTGATGACGATTTGAAACGAGGATGATGGACGCGGTGCAGTTGTTGTAGGTGTATTCAATCTGACGATCGGTGAGCGTTGGAAACACGGGTACGTCGACCGCCCCGGCTGCGACAACTGCGAAATCTGTCATAACCCACTCGACGCGATTCTCCGATACAATTCCTACTCGGTCGCCGGCTTCGAGTCCCAAGTGCAACAGACCAAAATACAAGCACTCAACACCCTCGCGAAGCTGAGCATAGCTTATTGACTGATATGCACCATTGACTTTTCGCTGGTAAATGGCACGCGGTTCCTTATGGAACTGTTCGCCTACACCCAAGAACATTTGGGCTATGGTCTCGTATCGGATCATGCTGAATTTCAGATTGGCTCTTTCCCCTGGTAGAAATTAAAACAGTTCATTGTCTTAATCAAAATTCATTTTTCCATGATTTCCATTTTGACAAGAAACTTTTCAACCAAGAGAGGAATGTTGGTGTGTACTGAGTGCCGTTGAGCGATCAATCGTAGAGCAAGTCGATAGGCACTACTCTCAATTCATGCGTAATTTGCAACCCTAATCCATCGAGAACACGCATGTCAAAAGAAGAATGGCGTTCCAAAGCGCAGAAGGAATTCAAAGGTACGGCACCTGAAGACAAAAGCACGACGACATACGAGGGCTTGCGCATTCCGGTTGTGTTTGATGCTGCCGATGCCGCACCTTCAGCGCAAAATGAATATCCGGGCGTGTATCCTTTCAAACGCGGACCCTATGCGACGATGTATGCAAACCGCGCGTGGACGGTTCGACAGTACGCCGGCTTCTCAACAGCAGAGGAGTCGAATGCTTTCTACAAGCGAGGTTTAGCCGCAGGACAAAAAGGACTTTCTGTTGCCTTTGACTTAGCAACGCACCGAGGATACGATTCCGATCATCCACGAGTAAGTGGAGACGTGGGAAAAGCCGGTGTTGCGATTGATTCAGTAGAGGACATGAAGATTCTCTTTGACGGAATCAATCTTGCAGACGTGTCCGTTTCGATGACAATGAACGGCGCTGTTATTCCAATTATGGCAATGTTCATCGTAGCAGCGGAGGAGTCAGGAGTTCAACAAGATCAGTTGAGCGGCACAATTCAAAATGACATCCTCAAAGAATTCATGGTAAGGAATACCTACATCTATCCTCCGTCAGCTTCCATGCGCCTCGTCGCCGACGTGATTGAGTATTGCAGTCGTTGCTTGCCGAAGTTCAATAGCATTAGTATCAGCGGCTATCACATTCACGAAGCCGGTGCTACTGCGGTGCAGGAGTTGGCATTTACCATTGCTGATGGAATAGAGTATGTGCGAAAGGCATTATCAAAGGGATTAGACATCGACGCCTTTGCGCCACGGTTGTCCTTCTTCTTTGGTATTGGAATGAACTTCTTCATGGAAGTCGCAAAGCTCAGAGCTGCTCGTGTGCTCTGGTCCACCAAAATGAAAGAGCTCTTTCAGCCGAAGAAGGAATCTAGTCTGTTGCTGCGCACGCATTGTCAGACATCCGGTTGGTCACTTACTGCCCAAGATCCATACAACAACATCGTTCGTACCACCATCGAAGCAATGGCTGCGGTGCTTGGTGGAACACAGTCGTTGCACACCAATTCCTTTGACGAGGCCTTGGCGCTTCCAACAGACTTTTCGGCACGTATAGCTCGAAACACGCAGACGATCTTGGCAGAAGAAACACACATCTGTTCGGTTGCCGATCCACTTGGAGGATCCTATTACATCGAATGGCTCACATCTCAACTCGTTGAGCAAGCTACCGAGCTGATCAATGAAGTTGAAGCAATGGGAGGAATGACGAAGGCGATTGAAAGCGGCTTGCCGAAGATGCGCATTGAAGAGTCTGCTGCACGTCGTCAAGCGGCAATTGATCGCGGCGATGAGGTTATTGTGGGTGTCAATAAATACACACTCGAGAACGAACCCGATATCGAGGTCCGCGTCGTCGATAATGAGGCTGTACGCAATTCACAGATTGAAAGACTGAAGAAGATTAAAGCTGAGCGCTCACAAGATGCGGTGACTGAGATTCTTGAAAAGCTTCGTCAGGATGCTCGTACAGAGAAGGCTAATATTCTTGAGACGGCAATTGAAGCGGCACGACGTCGGGCAACTGTTGGAGAAATCAGTGAAGCCTTAGCTGACTGTTTTCAGCGCTATAATGCACACAACCAAACCATTCACGGAGTCTTTGCTTCTATGTATGAAAATGATGCAGAGTTCGCTGAGCTTCAGAAGAGAATTCAAGACTTTGCTGCTGCAGAGGGACGTCAGCCACGCATTCTTGTGGTAAAGCTCGGTCAGGATGGACACGATCGCGGTGCAAAGGTTATAGCAACGGGTTTTGCTGATCTTGGATTTGACGTCGATATGGGACCGCTGTTCCAAACTCCGGCCGAAGCTGCCAGAGATGCGATTGAAAGCGACGTGCATGTCGTTGGTGTTTCCTCACAAGCAGCAGGGCACAAGACACTCATTCCGGAGTTAGTTCGCGAACTGCAAGCTCAAGGAGCAGGGAATATCATAGTTGTTGCCGGTGGCATCATTCCTCCTGCAGACGTGGACTATCTCCTGACCGCCGGTGTAAAAGCAGTGTTTGGTCCAGGCACCCCCATTCTCGAATCCGCCAATCGTGTTCTCGATTTGATTCGTGAATCCAATCATTCTGCTTCAAAGTAATGCAGAATCTCATTCAACAGTTTCGTGTCTTCTACAAGCAGTACGCCATACGTTTTTGGGTGTATATCCTGTTGAGCTTGACATTCATTGTGTTCTTTTCTCTCATTCTCAGCAACGGAAATAGTCGCTACTCTATGCGCTTGAAGCAGAGCGATCAGAGAATTGACAATCGTCGATCATTGATGCAACAAGAGTATCATATTCAAGATTCGCTCTTCAAGGCTGAACAAGACAGTTTGAAAAAGCTAGAGTCGAATAGGGGGAACAAGCAATGACGCAGGAGGTGATAGCGCTTCGTGACGGAATCCTTGCACGTGACCGCAGAGTCATTGCTCGAGCATTGTCCTTCATTGAGAGTTCACGCGATGACCAAGCGGAAGAACGAGATGAGTTGCTCAAGGAACTATTGCAGCACTGCGTGTCGGCTCGTCGAATTGGTGTTACCGGAGCTCCGGGTGTTGGAAAGAGTTCGTTGATAGAGAAGTTTGGTCTAAAGTTGATCGAGCAAGGACATCGCGTTGCCGTGATCGCCGTCGATCCAACGAGTTCTCGAAGCGGCGGAAGTATCCTTGGTGACAAGCTGCGTATGCAGGAATTGTCGCGTGCTGAGAATGCCTTCATTCGTCCTTCACCGTCCGGCACAGGCGGCGGTGGCGTTAGTGAGCGAACCCGCGAGAGCATCGTCGTGTTGGAAGCTGCAGGCTTTGATACAATCCTTATCGAGACGGTTGGTGTTGGCCAAACGGAATATGCCATCTCATCCATGGTTGACCTCTTTGTACTGCTCTTGCTTCCAAATTCAGGTGACGATGTGCAGGCTGTGAAGCGGGGAATAATGGAGGTCGCTGATATCATCGCGGTAACAAAGGCAGATGTTTCTCCGACACTCAATGCAGCAGCGCTCAGCTCACTGCACACGGTCAGTTCTCTGCTGCGACCTCGCATCGCAAGTTGGACAACGCGAGTGCACAGTGTTTCGGCATCGAATTCTCAAGGATTGACGGAGCTCATCAAAAGCTGTGACGAGTTTTTTGATTCCTGTGTTGCAGAGATAGAGGCGAACCGTAAGCAGCAACTTCTCGGTTGGTTTGAAAGCTGTCTACACGAGGGTTTGCTGCGATCTGTCCTTGCAGAACCACGTCTGCAACAGCTGTATCAACACCTGGTTCAGCAAGTACGAAATGCCGAAGCACTCCCGAGCGCCGCGGCGCGTGAGTTTTTTGCGCAGTCAAGAAAAATGCTTTGATACACTTCGATTGAAACTTCAGTTCACCTAATATTCAGTTCAGAATTCCTCTCTCAAGCTTCTTCATATGGACATTCAACACATTCAGCAACGCTTAGAACAACTCGATCTTGATGCTTGGTTCATGTACGATTTCCGTGCATCTAATTCGATAGCATGGAAAATCTGCGACATCCCTGCCAATGCACACTGCACACGTCGCTGGGCTGTGGTGGTTCCTCGAAAGGGTGATGCAATTAAAATTGTGCACGCTATTGAAGCACACACACTCGACCATTTGTCGATGAAAGAGTTGCGCTACAGTCGTTCGTCTGAGTGGCAAGATCTGGTGACGAATGAGCTAAAGAAGTACAAGAAGGTCGCGCTAGAATACTCGCCACAATGTGCTTTACCCGTAGTGTCGAAGATTGATGCCGGTACGATGGATTGGTTACGAACAATAGGATGTGAGCTTCATAGTTCAGCTACACTTGCTCAGTATTTCCAAGCAGTATGGACACAACAACAAATTGACGATAATGCGCAGACGTCGGCTGCTGTAGCCGCAATCATGCAAGACGCGATGCAGTATATTTCGTCAAAGCTTAGAATCAAGCAGCGCGTCACAGAGTTTGATGTGCAGCAGCATATTGTTCGCTTGTTTGCAGATCAAAATCTAGTCAGCGATTCAGAGCCAATCGTTGCCATTGCGCCTAATGCCTCGAGTCCGCACTACGCGCCTTCTCCGGCTCACAACGCCGAAATCGTTGCAAACCAACTCGTGCTCATCGACATGTGGGCAAAATCAAAGCATCATTGGGCAACCTATAACGACATAACGTGGATGTGCTATACAGGCACCCAACCCGATGAACGTAGTCAGAAGATATTTACAATCGTTCGTGATGCACGCGAATCTGCTCTGCGACTCGTCCGCGAGAGATTCCTTGCGTCGAAAGCGGTCTTAGGCTTTGAAGTTGATGATGCCGCGCGATCTGTCATTGATGCGTCCGGTTTCGGTCAGTATTTCATCCATCGCACCGGACATAACATTGCCGAAGAAACACACGGCGCGGGAGCCAACATGGATAATTTCGAAACCCATGATGAGCGACAGATACTGCCTGGTATGTCTTTCAGTATTGAACCGGGAATTTACATTCCGGCTGAGATCGGTGTTAGAAGCGAGATCAGTGTTGTGGTTGACTTGCAATCACAGGTCTTAGTTCCAGGTCATGCAGGACAAATGGATATTGAATGTCTCGGCTAGACAGGAATCTTGATACGCAGAGAAATCTCGCGATCAGACTTTTCGAGTCGAATGAGGACTGCGGACTTAGAAACCGCGAGCGTTGTCAACATCAATTCCCCGAACAGGATTGACATAGAGGATGTGCATTTGCTTTGAGACTTGCTGAGCCGGCGGTGGACCGGACTTACGGATAGGCGGTTGTTGTCCTTCGCCTGTGCATTGACATCGCTTATAATTCTGCATGTAGGTTTCGGTTTCCGCATCAGTACAGCCTGACTCACGTGAACCGTAGCGAAGTTGATAACCTTTCATATTACAGTCTTGATCAAAGACCGGTGTAACGACTACTTGCTCAAAGCAGCCGGACTTGGCGCGATTGATGACCATTGGCAGAATATTACGATCATACACGACGATGCTCTCGCAGTGTTCAGCTAAGAGCTGACGTACTTGTACCACGACTGCCAAGCTCTTTGGATCGACTTGACGAACGGCCACATATCCGCCTGGCGGTACAGAATCGTAATGAACAACAAAAGGCGTCGTGGTTGAGATAATTGTCTCTTGGGTTGTCGGGGTAATATGCCGTACAGGATCTCCCTTGACTGCATTGGTGTCAATCATGATAATAGTGCCGGTATTGCGATCATAGACTCGAGATCCTGAGCTCACTTCGGCTTGCGTACCACGCTTTGCCGTCGAAGCACAAGAACTAAGGAACATTGATGCTACCGCAACCAAGAGTGCCCACGTAAATACTTTCATGCTTTTCATAGAGTCTATACAGCAGTGTGTGATGTGAAACAAGCACTGCGATGCCCAGCCCATTCGGCACCGACAATTCATCCCTGATTTGCAAAATAGGAGATTTTGTCTTGCGTAGATGCAGGGAGATCGATTTCTCTAGTATCGGACAAAAAGCTGAATGAATGAGATCAAAAGAGCTTTTTTGCTCCTTCAACAGTCCTGGGTCATCTAACAATTTCTAAGGCCTTATCTTCGTCCTCTAATCTGTTGGATTTCTTGGAATTTTGACCCTTTCACCATGCGCATTGTCTCGTCCATACTAGTTGTCCTTTTCTGCGTTATCAGTTCGCTGAAGGCTCAGGATAGTCAAGTGCGAGTTGCCCAAGCCTACGAGCAATCCGGCGACTATCGCAGCGCAGCTCGGATTTGGCAGGGATTGTACAATGCCGATGCGTCCAATGACAACTACTTCTTTGGCGTTGTGCGTTGTCTCAAAGCACTGGACAACTACGCGGCATTGACGGATATCGTCGAAGCCAAACTCCAGAAGAAGCGAAGTGTCAAGGTACTAATCATCTACGCGCAAGTACTGACCCGAACCGGTCGTCAACCCGATGCAAATGATATCTGGAAAGAAGCAATCGCAAACACTTCAAAGAGTGTCAGTCTATACAAAGAGATAGCCCAAGCCCAACTTGAAGTTCATTCCTTTGATCTAGCAGTCTCTACTCTACTAAAAGCCCGTTCCGACCTTGATGACGATGCAATTTTCGCCGATGAATTGGCGCAGATGTATGCAGTGCGAGGAGATTACAAGAATGGTGTCACTGAAGTACTTCGTGCATTTCGTCAATCGCCGAATCTGCAGTTAGCTGAAGGACGACTCAGTGCATTCATGACCAATGATACCGCATCGACCTATGTTCGGAGCGAGATTGCCTCCGAAGCCAAGAGTCACGACGACAACCTTGCCATGCTTCGTCTCTACGAGTGGCTGCTCCGTGAATCAAAGCGTTATACGGAAGCCTTGGATGTTGTTCGTAGACTCGATGAATTGCAACGGAAGCAAGGCAGAGAGCTCTTGACCTTTGCCGATCAGTGTCGAATGGATGGTCAGTATGACGTAGCAAGCACAGCATATAGCGACATCATCAGTCTAGGTCGAAAGAGTGGCATAGCCGAATACGCCGCCTTTGGTTATGCCGCGTGCTTGGAAGCCAGACTGAGTTCAGTGCAAGGTCTGAGTAACAAAGAGATCGATCAAGTTCAATCCTTGTACGAACAGCTCGTCAAAGACTTTCCAAGAACAAATACCGCCGCTGATGCCTTGCTTCACCAAGCACGAATTCAAGATCAACTACGGAGAAATCCGGAACGCGCAGCTGCGATTTATGAGGCCATCATTCGAGAGTATCGCGACTTCGAGCAAAGCGCACAAGCTAGCTTAGAGCTCGGTACTGTTCTTGTGCAACAAGACCGTCTGCCCGAAGCGGCTGATGCTTACCGCGCCGTGGAATCCATGACTGATGCCCGCAATCAGAATTTAAATTTTAATGCGGCTTTTCTTAATGCCGACTTGCTCTTCTATCGTGGCCTCTTTGATTCGGCAGCAACTGCCTACGAGCAAGTATCTCAAAACACTGAATCTGAAGTTGCCAACGATGCTATAGAGCGCTTGACATTCATTCGAATGCATCGTCAAGACTCCGTGCAGTTGCAGCGCGTTGCGACCGCAATGCTGCGTGTCGCTCAGCGACGTGACAGTATCGCTCTCGAAATCTTCCATCAGTTGGCCACGCAGAAGCAGGACATGGATTTGGCAGAATACTGCTGCTATCAAGCTGCTGATCTGTTATACGATCGCAAGAGATACACTGAGTGTAGAGTGGAGCTGGATCGCTTGGCAGGCATAAATCCGGAAACAATTTATGGCGACCGTGTGCTGTTTCTCTATGCAAGTTGCTATGAGGCGGAGGGAAGAAAAGCTGAGGCTATCCAAGCCTATCAAGATCTTTTGGCAAAGTTCCCACGGTCCTTGTTTGTTCAGGATGCTCGTGAACACATTCGCAAACTCAGAGCTAACTCTTAATCTCCGATGGCGTGTGCCAGCGCCGCAATTGCAGCTGTCTCTGCCCTAAGACGAGCCGGCGCTAAACGCCATTGAATACTGCGCGCATCGTTTTGTAGCTCTTGGAGTTCGGCGGGACTAAGTCCTCCTTCGGGTCCTACACATATACAGACTGACTTCTCAGTCCGTTCGGGTACGGTCCCATTTGGATCGCACACAACCACGACTTCTTCTGTCATTTGAGCGAGAAGTTCAGCTATCGATGACCTAAAATGAAGCTCCGGGAGCTGCGCTCGTTTGCATTGCTTTAAAGCCGCGACCAACTTTCGTTCTAAACGATCCTGTGGAGGATGACGTTCCGCGCTGCATTGAGTCTTTACTAGACTAATTGACTGCACACCAAGCTCTACCGCTTTTTCAAGGGCAAACTCCAGACGATCTCGATTATCCAGAATTCCAAGCGCTAGGTGAATACGCTTGGGGCTTTCGTTGTGGAGTGGGAGATAGTTGAGGATCCGGACCGTGGTTGAGTCTTTTGTTATCTCTGCGATAGTAGCATCAGCACACAGACCCTTGCCGTTGCTGAGAAGGATGCCTTCTGCGCTTCGCATGCGTAGACTACGACAGTGACGATGTTCATCTTCACTCAGGACGAGTTCGGTGGTCGTGTTTTGCAATTCCGGACAATACAGACATTCCATGGCTAGCTTTTTCTCGTTGACGGGTGCTGGCTATCTTCGTACTGCAATTTATGGACATGTCAACACTCCAGCCACATGACTGAATTTCAGTGTATTCTCGTTTCGACACCATACCCAGGCGTTGGTGCTATTCAACTCAATCGTCCACAAGTGCTCAATGCGCTGAATCTTCAAATGATGGACGAGATCGCAACTGCCTGCGAAGCGTTTGATGCCGATGATTCGGTGCGCTGCATTGTCGTTCATGGCTCTAAGAAAGCTTTTGCTGCTGGAGCTGACATTGCTGAGATGGACGATGCGAGCACGGTGACCATGATTCAACGTGATCAATTCGCTCGCTGGGAAGATATACGCGCCACAAAGAAACCACTTATTGCAGCCGTTAGCGGATTTGCCCTTGGTGGTGGGTGTGAGTTGGCAATGCTGTGTGACATGATTGTTGCTTCCGATAGCGCTCAGTTTGGTCAGCCGGAGATAAACATCGGCGTCATGCCCGGAGCAGGCGGAACTCAACGTCTTAGCAGAGCCGTCGGTAAAGCACTGGCAATGGAAATGGTGCTGACCGGACGAAGTATCTCTGCGCAAGCTGCTCTAAAGCGCGGACTAGTCAATCGCGTCGTTCCTGAAGATTACTACCTCTCAGAAGCCTTTGCTTTGGCGAAGGAAGTCGCGACCAAAGCACCTATCGCACTTCAATTAGCGAAAGAGTCCGTGAACAAAGCATTCAGCTCAACGCTTGAAGCGGGAATTGAGTATGAGCGAAAGAACTTCTACATGCTCTTTTCGACGGAAGATCAAAAGGAAGGAATGGCGGCTTTTGTTGAGAAGCGCAAGCCTACTTGGAAAGGTCGCTAGAGCGCTGTTATCAGTATCTACTCGACGAATATCTATCAAACCACTAACAACGCAGTATCATGCATTTTAATACACTTCTCTGGCAAATCGATTCGAAGGTCTTGACGATTACACTTAATCGACCTGATGTTTTCAATGCGTGTAATGATGAGCTCACGACAGAGCTACAACAAGCATTTAGCGCAGCCCATGACAACGAGGATGTTCGCTGCGTGGTTCTGCGTGGAAGCGGACGAGCTTTTTGCTCAGGACAAGATCTGAAGGAAGCTCCAGGTAGTCCAGGTCGCGGAAGTCTGAGAGATTCACTTGAGCGCAGATACAATCCAATCATTCGTCAGATGCGTGCAATTCCAAAGCCTGTGATTGCCGGAATCAATGGAGTAGCCGCAGGCGCCGGATTATCCCTGGCACTTGCAGCAGATATGCGTGTTATGAGTTCAGCGGCACGATTGGTAGAAGCTTTTGCTGCCATTGCGCTCATTCCGGACAGCGGTGCAACATGGTTTTATCCGCGCATGATGGGTTACTCTCGCGCCTTCGAGTTTGCCACTCTTAATGCGCCCATTACGGCTGAAGAGGCATTGCAACTTGGACTTGTAAACAGAGTTGCGGCTCCTGATGCATTTGATGATGCGCTCATGAGTCTGGCGAAGAGCTTTGCCAATGGTCCGACACAGAGCTACGGCTTTGTCAAGTATTTGCTCAACAAGGGAATGAATGCTGATTTGGAAGAGATGTTGAACGAAGAAGTCGACTACCAACAGCGCGCCGGAGAGTCTGAAGATTATCGTGAAGGCATTGCCGCATTTGCTGAAAAACGTAAGCCTAATTTCAAAGGACGCTAATGTTCTCGTCATGGAAGAATAAGTTCATGTCCGTACAGCGCAGACTGTCAAAGATTCGTTGCATTGTCTGCGATATCGACGGAACCTTGGTCAATAGCAATGGCGACCTCTTCGAAAGCAGTGTCGAGCTTATCAAAGCCCTGCGAAAAGAAGGTGTGCGATTCGTACTTGCGACCGGACGCAGTCATCATAGTGCATTTGATATCTATGAGCTTCTCGGAATAAAAGAGATCTGTATTGCCTTTGATGGTGGTGTAATAAGTAACACATCGGATTTGCAGGTTCTTGACGCGATCGACGCGCAATCCCGACACCTCATTCATCAATGCAGTGAAGACTTAGGTTTAAATCTAACGGTGATTCAACCTGATCACTTTAGCAGCATTGGTAATCCTTACGTGCCGGAGTATCTGCTTCACGAAGCAATTGAACTCGGCACGGCCGAAGTCTTTTCAGATGCAGCCAATGAGCGCTGCATTCGTATGTACTATCATGGCAGCAGGTCGCAGATTGAGACTATGCAGCTTCGTATGAAGAGTGAAAACAGTGACGCTAATCTTGCTCTGCATTCATGGGAGTCGAAGCGTAATTCCTCGGTCGTGCTGGAGATTCGTCCCAAGAACACAAACAAAGGCAACGCACTCAAGCGACTGCTGGAGCAAGAGGGAATAGATGCTGCTACAGTTGCTGTTATAGGTGACTATCGTAATGACTTACCAATGTTCCATGCACCGTATTATTGCGTGACGCTTTCGAACGCAGTAGCAGAGCTCAGAGCAAAAGCAGATTTCGTTACTGCAGAGAGTGCCGACA
>JBGAUL010000017.1:0-91386 GCA_044228685.1 Chlorobiota bacterium | reverse complement strand
TCTGAGCTACTTCAGCAAACTCGGCCTAATATCAATGCTATCACGAATCACGTAATCAAACTCATTTGAACCGCCGTATGCCGAACGGCACGTACGGTGGTGTGGGAGGACGGCGGGGGTAACCCCGCCTCCTACCCGATGCGCTGAAAACTCGTCAATAGGACCAGAATTCGACCAAAAAGCATCATCGACCCTCAGTTGTTAAGCAATAAATACATATCAGTCTCCGCATTTACAGTCATGGTCTGCTAGATTTGCAAAAAGACGCGAGTTCTTCACTTATCAATTATTCTATGAATACTCTCCATCGACAAACTGACACATCTATCATCGTCCTTAAAGCCAAGTCGTTTCCTGAAGGCATCAAGGATGCGTTTCGTGAGCTAAGTGGATTGATAGAATATGATCAAACTCGTGACATGTATGGTTTGTCTCGTGGTAGCGCCAACGGTATAGAGTACTATGCGGGAGCTGCTGAGACGCGACCGGGCGAAGGCAAAGAAAAAGGACTTGAAACTATGGTCGTTCCTGCCGGCAATTACTATGCAATCCGCATCGAAGATTATATGCAGAACATGCAAGCATTTGGACCAGCCTTTCAACAACTTCTTGCTCAGCCGAATATCGACACGAGTAGCTTCTGTGTTGAACACTACTTGGATATGAAAAGTGTAGATTGTCTAGTCCGTATTCGCGAATAGTCGAAGTCGAATAGACATGTGAAGTGTAGACCGCGTTGCTAACCCTGCCTATAGTAGCTCCGCAATACGGCTGACCATGTGGTCAGTCAACACTCAGATTATGCTACAATCGTTGTAGCTAGCTAGTGAGAGAAGCAAGACGCCTACATCGTGCCCTGCTGATTCCACGCATCCACGCTCTGAGTCAGATGGATGTTTTTATCGAGTGCTATCTAATCCAAGCGATGAGTTTGGATCATTTCCATTGAGAGGTCTCTATGTCAAGTCGTCGCGACTTTTTAAAAACGGTGGTCTTGGGATCGGGTTCGGTTTACCTCAGTTCACTCATAGGCTGTGGTGACGGTAAGGCGCGAAAGATCGATGCTCCAATCAACAAGCCTGTCGCTGCACAGAGTCCGTTCAGTCATCACGCGCAGAGTTACGCAACGCCGCACACATACTTACGTGACGGCAAAGAGTGGAGTCGTACTGATTCAAAGAAAATCGTTTGCGACGTGGTTATCGTAGGTGCCGGACCATCCGGTTTGAGTTGTGCTTACTCACTTGCGAAGTCGGGCTACAACGTTGTTGTCGTAGAGAACGAAGATCGCGTCGGCGGTGCAGCTGTCTTCTCATCCTATCGTGGACTACGCTTTCCCTTAGCATCCATCTATTTCGTTGAACAGAGCCCGCTCATTCAAGAGCTATGCACCTTTGCCGATGCACATCCAATCTCTGCTCCGGAGGATGCATTGGTATTGGAGAAGCAGTATTTCTATGATTACTGGCAGGATGGCGTGTTGGCGCAATTACCGATTGCCGACAAAGACAAACAAGCGCTGCGTCGATTTCGGGATGATGTGCTTGCGACTAAAGATGCACCACCGTACCCACTACCACAGCGACTCAATACACGTCTTGCTGAACTTGATCGCATGTCGGTTCGCCAATACTGTTCGCGTTACGATTCTTCGTTTCTCACGCACTTCATTGACCTCTACACGAGATCATCGATGGGTGGTTCAGTGGATGAGACGAATGCTTATAGTCTATTGAACTTTTATAGCGGTGAGATCGCGCGGAGTCCGCAAAGCAAGCGTCTATCCTTCGATGGCGGTCTCGGCGGCTTCATCCAAAAGCTCGGTTCGAAGCTCAAAGATGCTCAGATACTTCGCTCACACTGTGCGGTCAACGTCAGCAATACAACACACGGCGTGTCTGTGGCATGTCTGTCGAACAACGAAGTTGTCACAATCGAAGCACGTCACGCTGTAATGGCAAGTCAAAAATTCATGCTGCCGCACATGATTAAAGATCTACCTCAAGATCAGCTGAAAGCAATGCGCTCGATGAAGTACGCACCGATGCTTACTGTGCATCTGTGTTCGGACAAAGCAATTCTGCCGACTAAAGGTTTTGACACTTGGTATCCGGAGGCGGGAGATCTCTTCACCGATATCATAGACCCCACAACCATCGGCGCTTCAGTAGAAGGCGAAGCTTTCGTCGCAAGCGTCTATGCGCCAATCCCACCGCAGTCACGATCCATATTGCTTGATGAACAACAGGTTGTTGATTATGCGCGACGAATTGCAACAACGACATTGAATCTGATGGGACAAGAGGATGCGGAGAAGATAAAGGAGATCTACACCTTTGCCTGGGGACACAGCATGGTGCAGGCAAGTCCGGGTTCTCATAATGGTCCTGCACAACTCGCCGCACGACAATTCCGCAACATCCATTTCGCCAATACCGACAATACCTGCGTCTCGGCATTTGAAAATGCTATCGCCGAAGGATTTGGGTGTGCTAAACGAGTCAGCAAGAGTTTGAAGAAAAGCAAGAGCGCGACTTAGAGTGTGAATAGTCGCTGCAAGGAACAGAGTCGCAACAGAACTACAGCACAGAAGTGCACGCAACAACCGGTCGTATTGTACTTGAAGCTTGATTGTTCCGCGATCGACTTCTTAGTCTAGTTGTTTGAGACTCACTTCACTACACTACTAAGCCACTGCCTCAGCTCCATTGAAGCGTCGCTTGTATTGCTGCGGAGTCATTCCTGTAATTCTCATAAAGACCGTTCTGAATGCTTTGGTATCGGAGTAGCCGACGTCGTACATGATTTCATCAACAGTTTTACGACTGCGCTCTAGAGCTCGCTTAGCTGCTTCGATGCGAGCGCGTTGGGCGTATTCGCCGGGACTATTCCCGGTTGCTTTGATAAAACGACGATCAAAATTCCTCCGACTTAGCGCATAGTGTGAGGACAAATCACCGATAGAAATCTTTTCGTTGAGGTGCTCTTCGATGTAATTCTGTGCTTGCACAACCAATTCATCGCCGTGTTGTTTTTGTCCGGTGAAGACCGCAAATCCCGCCTGACTATTGCGATCCATCTCAATCTCAAATGCCTTTGCGCATCGCAATGCGATTTCGCGATCGAAGTACTTCTCAACCAAATGAAGAAGGAGATTGAGAAATGAAAAGGCGCCGCCATTAGTCATGATCCCGTGCTCTTCGGTAATCAACTTGTCTGCCTCAAGTTTGACTTTGGGGAATCGATGTCGGAAATCATCCGCAGCCGACCAGTGCGTCGAACAACTCCTGCCGTCAAGCAATCCGGTAGCCGCAAGCAGAAATGCGCCGGTGCAAATCGCTGCTATGTTTGCGCCGTCTTTATAACGTTGGCCTATCCACTCGATCATCGCACTATTCTCGTTAACACTTTGCTCGTAGTTGTGATTGAGCGAGGGAATAATGATGAGTGAGGTAGCGGTGATATCAGAAATTAAACAGTGAGGACGAACGCTGAACAGTCCTCCGTGATAGTCCACTTCAGTTCGCTCGCCCACAAGTTGTATGTCGAAGACCGCCCGACCATTCTTCTCCTGCCAATACTCGTTTGCTCTGCTCAGAATTTTATACGAACCAACCACCGAGCTCAGGTTGTTTTGTCCATTCGGAATGAGGATCGTTAGGTGTTTCATTGTCGGCTATGGAAGTGGATTTCTAGCAATGAGCATCGCTCGAATAGCGTGTCTGGTATGCGCAAAGAGAGCTTTGCTCACTTTCAATTCAAACTGCATGACACCGTTCAAATCTATGCTTAAATGTTGTCCAAATCAACCCTTGTGAATGTCTGTATTACACTGTATACAGGTGTATTTCAGACAATAGTTTTGATCCAAGCACAATTTGTACAAACAACGGAAAGCACATCATGGCGCAGGATTTCAGCAAAACGGTTCGTATTAAAGCCGATGCAAAGCATGTATTCGAAGCTATTTGCAATGTTCGGGGCTGGTGGTCGGAAGACATTGAGGGAGAAACAGATCGCGTGGATGCGGTCTTTGATTATCACTACGAGGACGTGCATTTCTGCAAGATCCGAGTGATTGAAATGGACGAATATCGAAAGGTGATGTGGCAAGTCCTGGACAATCATTTTTCCTTTGTTCAGGATCAGTCGGAGTGGCTTGGCACAAAGGTCATCTTTGAGCTTCGGGAGAGTGATGGCGAAACGATTCTTGACTTCATGCACCGGGGACTGTTGCCTGAGCACGAGTGCTATGCGATATGTCATGACGCGTGGACTAACTACATAAGCTCAAGTTTGGTTGATCTGGTAGAGAAACACAAAGGACAACCGAATCCTCGCGGTGGACGCAATAGCTATCAGGAAGAAATTTCACGTCAGCTTGCAGGGAAGGATTTTGAGTGCAGCATCAACGTCAATGCTAGCGCACAACGCGTGTATGAGTGCGTGAATGATGTGACCAAGTGGTGGACGGAGAATCTTGAAGGTGCATCGCATGAAGTAGGCGACGAATTCACTGTTCGCTTCGGCACGGTCCACATCTCAACCCAACGCGTCACCGAACTTATTCCCAATACTCTAGTGGTATGGAAGTGCATTGCCGGAAGTATCAATTTCGTTGAGAATAGTCATGAGTGGACAAACACCACACTGCATTTTGAAATCGAATCCACACCCAACGGTGCCAAGCTGACGTTTCGTCATTGTGGACTAAAGCCCAAGCTGCAATGCTATTCCGGTTGCTCTAACGCTTGGACTCAGTATATCAGCGGTAGTCTGAAGAAATTGATTGAAGAGGGAATAGGAGAGGCAGAGAAGAAGGTTGAGTGATGAGAAGCAGAGACTGACCAAAGCGGCTATGCTTGAAATGTCTCGTGGCACCTCCCATTGATGCTCGCGATTAGTCCAGGCGATGAACATGCTTGATATCACAAACTGAACAAAATGTAACAGCATCTGAATACTCGCCCATGATTTAATCTCGGTGTATTTTGCTTCGACATGAATAGCACAAATCAAGAGCGTCTCCTATGACGCTCTTGATAGTCCCTTCAATGTCCATGCCGTCGTTTCTTATCACATACGTGGGGAGTTCGTATGAAGCGCATCGTATTGTTTGTAGTTGCGGTCGTCGTTACTTCTTGTCTCACTCCTTGTGATGTCTCATCGCAGGCATTTAATGCCAAGCTTGAAGCAAAACTTCAGGCAACTCTGGATACGATGGTGAGTAGTTTTTCCAACAATACAAAGGGTGTTGCGGCGGGCGTGTATTGTCCTGGACAAGGACAATGGCTCGGTGCCAGTGGTATCTCTCATCCAGGCACACCTTTGAGTGCGGAGATGGCACAGGGCATTGCGAGTAACAGCAAGCTCTTCTCCGCTGTGGCAATTCTCAAGTTGAGTCAAGCCGGAGTTTTGAAACTGAGCGATCCGTTGTCGAAGTGGATTGCAAGCTACAAGAACGTCAATCCATCCATCACTATTCTGCAGCTCTTGAATCATACAAGCGGCGTCTCAGATCCATTTCTCACGACTGCGCTCTTGGACACTTTGCAGAAATATCCTCTACGCGTTTACACTCCTCAAGACATATTAGCCCTTCTTGGTCCGCCCACAAATGCACCTGGTGCTGGATACAACTACTCGAACGTGAATTACATACTAGCGGGGATGGTAGTTCAAAGCGCGACTGGACGCAGCATGGCCAAGCTTATACGTGACTCAATACTAACGCCATTGCATCTCGATCACACTTTCTATGATGTCGAAGAGCCGGAGATTGGAACACTTGCGTTTCGATGGCACAACGGTGTTGATATCCATGATAGTTCGCGTGTTTCGCTTAATACAGCTGGAGGTCCAGCCGGTTCGATCTTCTCAACACCTGCGGACATGCTCAGCTGGTACACAACATTGATGAATGGAGGAGTGCTCTCCGCCGAGTCATTTGCAGCGCTGACGAAATTTGTGAGTCCTCAGAACTATGCGTTGGGTTTACAAAAGACAACCTTCTTTGGTCGCGAAACCTGGGGTCATGGCGGATCATTCCCGGGTTATAAGAGTCGTGTTATCTACGATCCGTGTATGCAAGCGACGGTCGTCTGTTTGTCGAACGATGATTGGTCAGCAGTGGATGGGATTACGGCGACGTTGTACAAAGTCTTGGTTGACAATCTGCCGTTGTGCGCAGGCACTCTCAACGGACCGGACACTCTTTGTCGCAATCAACTTAAGGCTGACTTCACAACCGCCTCTATCACACACGCAAGCGCCTATGTGTGGTCATTTCCGGATGGTACGAGCGACACGACCTCAGTCAATCATGTTACGCACGAGTTTAGCAAGAACTTCCACGAGGGTGTCGTGACGGTTTGTGGTATCAATGACTACGGCGTCGGTGTGTCTACAAATCACAAGATTGTACTTGTCAGTATCGCGCCTACGATTTCGATCTCGGGTCAAACACTGAGTTGTGACACCTTGGCGAGCAGCTATCAATGGCTGCAATGTTCGACAATAAAGCAAGCTATCTCAGGGGCAACCGCTCGTACATACACGCCAAGCGTATCGGGGAGTTATGCTGTGGTTGCATCGCGAGGACAATGCAGCGATACATCAGACTGTGTAAGTGTGAGCGTTTCGGATGTTGAGTTATCGAATAGTGCTGAAGTCGCCATCCACACCGACTACACACGGGGATTGAGCATCGTAACTCTGCCTCGAGTGCAAGGCGCGCAAGAAGCAGCATCCATTCTAACGATCGAGGACAGCGCGGGTCGCTTAATCAGTCGAAGCGAAACTGCTTCTCAGGAAGTGCACATTGAGCACGTTAAAATGACTCCCGGTGTGTACTTCGTTCGCGTTCAGCGCGCGGGAGCAGCACCACAATACCTGCGTTTGCTCATACCATAAGTTGAATCTCATAGCCGCGATTACTCTTCAACTCAATGTCGCTGCGTTTGCTGTGTGCGTGCAAGCGTTGTGAGATCATATCCCATGTTGCGAATTTGAACGAGCAGTGATTCGTAGGTCGCCTCATTCATCGACGGAGTGCGAGAGAGTATCCACAGATACTTGCGCGAGGGTTCGCCAATCACAACATAGCTGTAGTTGCTGTCGAGAATGATAATCCAGTAGTCGCCCCACACAAAAGGAAGCCAGGATAAAAAAGCCGGCGCAAAGCGCACTTTGAGTTTACTCAGGGGTTGATCATCGGAGGCACGTTTCGCTTTGCCGCGTGCTTCTGAACGAGTGCCATCGGACTTCATGCAATTGTTGATGACGTCTAGAGTTCCGTCGCTATTGAGAATGTAGGTGGCTGTTACATCCGACTGACACTGCGTCTGAAAGCTATTCGGCAGTCGAGCAATTTCATACCAAGTCCCGACATAACGGCTGATTTCGACGTTGGGAACAACACGAAGTTCCTGCGTTGCCTGCGACCAGGCCAAAGCAAATGGGATGCAGATGAAAGCTGCACCGGTAAAGAAGAGATGCGACATAGAGCAGCTTTCGGTGGTGGTGAAAAATGTAACTCCATACATGCTTCATGCGGAGTAAAGCTTAGTGTTCGCAAACTACGGTGAGCTGCCTCAGTAATACATGATTTTAGTCAGGTTTGCACTAGTGATCCTAGAATCCTGACACACAGTGCACTCGGGTAAATCTAAGCTGTTGAGATGCTACAAGAATCCTGACCGTGTATTGAACAACAATGATGAAGAGCTTGGGGTTCCAAAGTATGTGGTACCATAGTGTTAATCCTACTACAATGCAAGTATGTCAGTGAACACATCCGCTCTATCACATAGACCAGAGCAACCTGTTTCATCAGCCAATTTTTGCTAACTTTCACGGGTCTAACGTTGTGTCAACAGATCTTGAAGTATCTCGTAATCATAATATTCACTGTCGCATACATTGCAGTCGGTGCCACTGCACCTAAGCAGCAAAGGGTTGACTCGATGAAGTCACTTTTGCAAAACAGATTGCACGACACCACACGCGCTGAAATTCTGTATCAATTGGCCAAAGAGTACTGGGATGATTTTCCGAGTACATCCCTTGATTTAGCGAATCAGACCCTATCGATTTCTCAAGGATGCGGGTATAAACACGGCATTGGCAATGCATATCGTATCATGGCAGGTGTGTATGGTGACAACAAAAGTTTCTATCAAGCAATTGAATTCTATAAAAAAGAATTGGTGATTCGGCAAGAAGAGGCGGATTATCAAAGAGTTGCTGATGTGAATTATGCATTAGGCGATATGTATTCATCTGCATCTGATCTGAATGAAAGTTTACGGTACTATACAGATGCTATTGCGCCTTATGAGAAAATTGGAGGTAAGAGGGATATCGCTGGACTCTATAATAACATTGCAAAGATTTACAAAGAGATCGGACAGGATGAGCAGGCTTTGAAGTATTATAAAATGGCACTGAAAATCAATGAAGACGTTGGTAATAAGGAGTGGAGCGGAATTAATTTATTAAATATCGGCGCTTATTACGCTACACAGGGTCAAGTTGAACGCGCATTGCAATACTTCGAATCAGCTCTCAAAATCTTTCAGGAAATTGGCTCGACAGTGAATGTGGCCAATTCAAAGATAAAAATCGGCTCAGCTTTGACGTTATTGGGAGAGTACGGTAGAGCCGAGAGGTCAATACTCGAAGGTCTGGAAATACTGCGGAAGATGAAACAAGCTAACCTGCTATGGTATCCTTACTATGCACTGGGAAAATGCTATACAAGCAAAAGAAATTTTAAACTCGCCAAGTGTTACCTGGACAGTAGCTTATCTATCAGTTCCAAGAACTGGACTAGCGCTGACCAGTGGCGTAGAACCTACGAGGCATTATATCAATTTGACAGTGCGTCGGGCAATACCAAGGATGCCTTCATTCATTACAAACTCTTCGTTAGTCTCAACGATAGCATTCGTAATGGAGAAAACGCGCAGAAGGCAAAGCAGCAAGGACTGCGTAAAGAGTTCGAGTTCAAAGAAAGCGCTTTAAAGGCTGAACAGCTTCGTCGAGATTCTGAACAGTCAATTCTACGCAATGCAATTCTCGCCGGATTGGTTGGGTCTTTTGTGTTTCTCTTTATCGTGTACCGACAGCGCAATCGCATCAAGTCGGTCAATACCAAGAATGAAGAACTACTCTTCAATATCTTGCCCGTCGAAGTAGCCGACGAACTTAAATCGCAGGGACGAGCTGTAGCACGACACTACGACAATGTTTCTGTCATGTTTACGGACTTTAAGTCCTTTACCACCCTCAGCGAGCGACTAAGTCCTCAGGAACTCGTCGATGAACTAGATGCCTGCTTCAAAGCATTCGACGAAATCACCGGACGCTATAACGTGGAGAAAATAAAAACAATAGGCGACGCCTATTTGGCTGTCTGCGGACTGCCGATGGCAAATTCTAAACACGCTGAGAATATCGTTCATGCTGCAATTGAAATTCGTGACTTTATGCTGGCGCGCAAGCAAGCGCTCGGCGACAGAACATTTGAAGTGCGAATCGGTATCAACAGCGGCAGAGTCATTGCCGGCATCGTAGGACTCAAGAAATTCGCCTACGACATATGGGGAGACGCAGTGAACGTCGCTGCGCGCATGGAACAGAGCTCAGAAGCCGGGAAGATTAATGTGTCAGAATCGACCTATGAACTAGTACGCCACACATTCGACTGCGAGTACCGCGGAGAGTTAGAAGCAAAGAACAAAGGTGTTCTTAAGATGTTCTATGTAAATGGCATTTTGAACAACTGAGAAAAGCTGCTGCTCAGATTTGTTTGCATGTGAAGCTGAGGGCTGCTTGTTGTGCTGTGCGCGCTGTCTCCGACAGATGACAAACTCTCCATTTCCTTTTCGCCTCGTCTATCCTCTTTCAATCAAACCATGATTTCTTATTCGAGACTCCAATAGGCTCGAAGCAGCACGGCGTTTGAAGAGAACATTCATTGGTCGCGTGACAGAAATAAGGCTTCGAGTAGATAACTGTGGCAATCAAACTAGCGCAACTCGGACACAATTGACGAGGACCTTGAGTTGTCCGAAGACCGATCAATATGGCACATCTGAAAAGTTGCCACTTACATCGACCGTAATAATGCGGAAGCTTCCCAGCTCATTTGCGCTGGAGTTGAAATTGAAGTTGCCGTTGATTTTGTTATCCTTCATTTGAAGAATATTCAGCGTGCCGTTGATAGTCACTCCGGCGCAGACGAAGCCTGTGTTGTCGCTTTTGCGAAGCTTCATGTTGACGGAAGCTGTGGTTGGACTAATGGCAACGGGACTCAAGGTATAGCTACCGACGGCAGCGCCACTTCCAGTGCTGAGAAGGGAGAATGTGAGGTAATTGTCGTTGTCGATTTTTGCTATCAAACTCTTGCTCGCCGCATCGTATCGAGCTCGAGCTGTATAAGTGCTGCCACCGGTCGTCCAGCTAAAGGTTCCACCCAGATTTCGCATGGTCGTGTCGATGGCACTTAATTGTGAAGGCAATACTGAGTTCTCAATTGGATCGAAACTACAGGCATTGAGACAGAACAAAAGACTTAGGCTTAGAAAAGCAATGGGGAGTTTTGACCTGAGAGCAAGTGATGTTGTCATGTTCATAGTTGTTGACTCGATGAAAAATTCTGTGAAGGAAGTTTATCGCGATGCTGCCCAATCGCCCATGCTGAAACCGAAGAAGAAGTTGAGATAGCCGTAACCGTTTTCGGAGAGCTTGGTGCTTTCGCCATCACCGAAGCGACGTTGCAGACCGAGCTCCGCGCCCCAGGTCCACCAACGAAAATTCTGTTCGAATCCGAATCGTCCACCCATCTGTGTATAACTACGTTCGCTCTTCTTCGACACCACATAGCTCGTTCCCGAAGCGCTGAAATTGTCGTACTGCACTGACGGCGCATAGAGAAAATCCAAATAGTATCGAGCATTGTAACACACATGTGCGTTGCCTTCAGCTTCATCGCCACCATACTCAACGTTGGCGTGACTATCTCGTCCCCACTCAAAACCGGCATGAAGTGTTGCAGACTTCGCACGCGTCTCACCGCTCCAGTTCGAATCAGCTATGTGCGCCGTACCAGCCTCATTGGAGATATCAAACATCCGCGCATTAATTGGCTGGGTCATGTTCTGAAAGAACAATCCGCCTCGCAAAGCGATGTACGAGTAAACCTGCAAATCCGCCTCGAAGTAGCTAACACTATGAGTACGCGTGCCGCCGCTCTCGGAAATGCTGGAGCTGGTAGTAACTCGCTCTTTTTCTCGAAAGGTGCCTCCCCAGCGCAGGATAGCGGTCGCATTGGCAAACATGGTCTGAGCAGAGTGTGCATCACCCGAAAAGGCATGAGCATACAACGGCAACGTCGCATCGCCATGCAGGAGCAGCCAATCAACAGCTTTGAACTTGCCGGCAAAACGAAGGTTAGCCGAGTTGAAGTTCTGAGTGTGCAGAGATGCAGAGGCTAACCAATGCCAGTCGTCGGGTTTGTTGTCGATCACGCGATAACGCACTTGTGCGTTCAGCGTGATTGTTGCGAAGAGGCTGAGGCAAAAGACGAATCCATTGACAATAAGCGGGCGAAGTTTCATAGTCGAGTCAGAGTAGAATACTGAGTGATACTGTGCACTATATCAACTCAAAATTCGATCAGCATCGCAGCCAAAAAAATCCGATTTTGCTTCTATTCTTACTGCGTGGAAAATGAGACATATGATGCCTGCTTCACCACAGGCGGATGGAGTTTGGGAGATAGACTATCGATGAGCTACTTCAGTGATTTTCTTCGGACGATTCCGATACACATACGACAAGAACTTGCGCATGAACTGAGTCTCAGCGCGACCGTGCGCAAGGTCTTGGAAGCTCACATTCACGCCGTCGAGCACAATCATCGAGTATCCGCTCTTCCATCCAAGTTGGGCATGAGCATAACGCACTTCGACAAATGCGTCTCGATCGCACTGACCCGATGTTACGACTATGCTGAGAAAAAGCTTGGCGAGAGCATCTTTCATATCCTCGCCAAAGCCGGCTTGCACGAGAGTTACCTGCATGAACTCGCAAAGCGCGATCGCGTGCTGCGCCGCGGCGGGCCCAAAGGGGAACTCGAAAAACTCTATCACACTGCAGTTGAGGCCTATCTGCTTTTTGAAGCCCGCGTGTTTCAGGAGAAGGTGTGGTCGCGCATCGGCACTCGCTATTGCGAGCTTGCCCAAAGCAAAGAAGCTCCCACCATTGTTCGCATTCGTAGTCTCATACGCGAGATGTTCGTTCAGCGAATTCGCGGTAGTAGGGATGAGGGACTGTTGAAGTATGAGCGCGAGTTAGTAGATCTTTGGAATGAATGTAAAGAACGAGATTGGCCAGAATCGCACATTCTGCTTTGTCGCGCCTTGGCGCAGTACTACTCAACAACATCCGACACTGTAAAAGTAATCGAGTGGTGGGAACGTACGCTCCTTGCATTGCAGAAGAATCCCACACTTTATCCTGATGCCCAGTACATCGTGAGAGCTTCTCTTGCCGAGGCGTATCTACACATGAACGGTCGCAAAAAGGCACTTGCACAATGCGATGCCATCTGGAACGAGAATCCATCGATGTTCGCACGCAATGGTCATCTCAACTTGATCTACTTCCGTCTACTGCTCATTTGCAACAAGAAGCGTAAAGCCGCGCAGATTTTGAAACTTCGATACGGAAGCATGGATGTGCTGCAACGTCATCAGATTCGTCCGATGGATGCCACCGACTTCAGTCTCTACTACCTCCACTCCGGAGACTACGCCCAAGCAAAAAGCTTCATTAGTGCGGGCTTGGCAATGTCTGTAAAACTCTTCCACGGCATCGAAGCCGAACTCCGCTTTCTCGAATGCGCAGCCTTCGCGCTCAACGGAGAGTACTTTCACGCTCTTGAGTTTTTGCAACGATCTCTCCGCTACTTCGCAACCAAAGAATCCATCCCCGACGCGGAGCACTGGAAGCAGGAGTTCCGTCATCTACGCGCACTCATTCAACATCGCGATACTGCGCGGGTGATTCCTGCTCGAACTGTTCAATACTACGAATCTCTGCAATGCAATTCGTTGGATGTTTTTAGTAATGTGCAGATGTTGTGTTGGAAGGGGTTGATGGGGAGGTAGGGGGAGTGTGGTTGGCAGAGGCGAGCACGAATCTTGTCGGATGCAAGAGAGGCGTTTGTGGACCGTGTAAGATTCAACGAAGCTGCATGAACTTCATTGCTCCTCTAACACACGTTAATGTCGTTGATTCTAAGCCCTCACTTGTGTCACGATCCTGCGCATTTTTCTTAACCATGCAGGGCTCGTTGCACATTTCATTTATAGTGATGCTTAGATACAACAATGGCTAAGCTCTTGAGTGTAAGTGCTTAGCCATTTGCATTGTGATCTCGGGGGGACAACAGTCCATCTGCTACGATATTCAACGAAATCACACGTAACTCGTTGATATAAATGATAAAAACAACTTAAAAACGAAGAATGACGATTCAATACTTTTCAATAAAATTCCAAGCAATAGCACTCAAAATAGCCTAACAAATGGCCTAACAAAGTGTTAAGTTTGGCTGTAGCTGAACTTCAACCAAATGTATGAGGCTCGTATGACACTCCGGTTTTACCTTGCATATCCAGAAGCCGAACGATCATCCATCGTGTGTTTCATGCGAGATGGTAAGGAGCGCTTGCGAATGGGCACGGGACTCAAGATAACGACGAAGAACTGGGATGAAGAGAAAGAAAGGATCAAACGTAACAATGAGGACTCGCATCACAACAATACACTTGATGCACTGAAAGGGAAGCTGACGGACTTGTTTTTTGTCGCTCAGAAAACTCAAGTTCCTGATAAACTCAAGTACGTTTACGAGACAGCACAGAAAGAGATGGTGCTTGTCAACAGAACGGCTCGTTCTGCAGAGACAGAACCAACTGAGTCGATGATCTTACCGCACTACGAAGCGTTCATAGAACGTTGCTCTCACAAGGTGAAGCACTCAACCCTGAAGAGTATTCGAGTGGTATTCAATCATTACAAATCATTCAGCAGCCATTACAAGAAGAACGGTCTGTTGAGATTTGAGGATATCACAGAAGCCTTCTATGATGCTTACGTTCGTTACCTCTTTGACAGTGTCGGTTTGACAAGTTCAACTGTGGCCACCAATCTGAAAAAGTTCAAGCAGTTTTTGGATTACTGTTCCGATCGAGGTCTGCTCCATCCTAGTCAGTACAAGCACTATTTCAAATGGTCAAAGTACAACAAGGAGTCGACGCTCTTTGCACTTACCGACGAAGATTTGAGAAAGTTGGAGTCTGTGGATCTCAATGATAGTCCGCGCCTCGCTCGCGTTCGCGATCTCTTTCTCATAGGGTGTTACACGGGCTTGAGATTTTCCGACGTGAGTCGGCTAACCAAAGAACGCTTTCAAGACGGCAAGATTTTCATGCACACGATGAAAGACGGCAGCAATCTCTATCTGCCAATCATGCCTCGCCTGCAAATAGTTTTGAATCGCTACCCGGATTACGTCTTCCCGACAATATCTCTCGATAAGATGAACAAATACCTCAAAGAGGTAGGACAACGGGCAGAGCTGACGGGTAAACACATTGTTACGAGATACAATAGAAAAGGGGAAGCGGTTGAAACCACCGTCGAAAAATATGAAGCACTATCAACTCACGCTGGTCGCCGGACGCTGATCACTCAGTCACTGTTACGCGGTGTGCCGCGCGATGTCGTCAAGGCCGTGTCGGGTCATCGCGACGACGATTCGTTTGGCAGGTATGTTCGTTTTGCGAGTAAGGATGTTGGAGAGTCGATGTTAAAGGGATGGAAGGATTGAACGCGAAACATTAAATCGACTACTGAGTTGTTCTGGCAAGCGTTTACTGATGCAAGTTGTTTGTGATCACTATGATTACTACCATTTGTGGTTTGCCAGTCATTACTATTTTTTCTTGGTTCATTCAAACTGAATGCAATCCGTTGCCGTCGAATAAGCAATTCCAATACATTCTGACGACATTACTCCCCCCAATAATGACCGTCGTCGATCGATCCTAACTGATCTGCAAATTCCACCAATACTGACCACCTATTCCTTGCCAAAATGACCCACCAATTGTCTGGCGAAGCCTATGGTTTTATGCCGATAAAAGTTGTGGAACAAATGTATGCAATTAGGATCAGTCGTCAGTTTTCACCTTCCTTCGTAGTGATTCACCCTTGAGTTCCAGCCGATATGCCTGGTGGATAATGCGGTCAAGTACAGCATCGGCAACGGTACTTTCTCCGATGATGTCGTGCCACGCAGTGACGGGTACTTGTGAGGTGAATATGGTGGATTTCTCTCCGTGTCTGTCTTCGATAATCTCCATCAGTGCCGCTCTGTTTTGTGCATCGAAGGGTTGGATACCGAAGTCGTCTAAGATGAGCAGGTGTTGGCGTTCCATTCGTGCGACCTCTTTGATATACGACCCATCGGCTTTTGCAAGCTTTAGTTTGCCGAGGAGCATAGCAGTGTTGTGATACATGACTCTATATCCAAGACTGCATGCATGGTGACCGAGTGCTGAAGCGATGAAGCTCTTTCCGATGCCAGTACTTCCGGTAATGAGGACGTTCTCGTGTTTCTTGATGAACGTACACTCGGAGAGACGTTTAATGAGGTTCTTATCGATGTTTCGGTCTTTGCTGTATTCGAGGTCTTCCAGCGCGGCTTTGTAGCGGAACTTGGCATTTTTCAAACTTCGCTCAATCGTACGATTCTGACGATCATCCCACTCGGAGTCGATCAGTTGCTCCACCATCTCATCTGGTGTGAGATCTGCTCTTGTACTGGACGCCAGGCTTGTTTCAAGTGCGCGTGCCATACCGTAAAACTTCATCGTGCGCATCTTCTCTAAGGTTGTTGTGTTCATGGCTTTGCTGTGTTGATTGGTTTATATTTAGTCGTAATATGAGCTGCCGTGTATGTTCTCATGCTCGGGCATGTTTATGAGGTCCGAGTCATCGCTAAGACCCGCGTTCTCCAGCCCTTTGGTAAGGATCATCAGTATCGTTTGATAGCTATACATGTCGAAGTGCATGGCTCGCTTGCACGCGTTGCTAGTACGTTCAGCGCCAAACTTCCTGGCTGCGTGCAGTATGCCTGCGCCAGACTTCTGCGCTTGTTCCGGGTGCGTGGCGCGCGTGAGTATCTGGGCGACGTATAGCCGCACATCTTCACCAACTTCCCTGGCTGCTGCAAGTAACTTCTCCGGTGTTCTATCAGCCATGTATCGGTGGGACGCTGGCTTGTGGTCGTCGTTTGTTGTGTAGCCGTGTAATTCCAGCTCACGCTCATGTGTTGCCACGCAATCACCGCCGTAGTAGATGCTAACAACGGTTGCCGAGTAACGAACCTTTACCTTTTGCCGATCAATGCAAAGGGCACAGTGTAATAGTGTTCATCGGCTGCGATACACAGACATAGCCAGTCTTGTTTACCGTCGCGTAGAGCTGTTTGCGGAGCTGGCAGGGGTGCACCGGCAGTGCCATGAGCGTGGCGCGTTCAGCACCGTCAAAGCGTTCACAGCGGCTGTACTTGCGCCCCTAGAACAACCTCCTATTGTGATCGGCAAGTGCACTGTGTATGTCCCTGTTAAAATCCTCTAAGGTCTCATACACATTCGTCCTCAGCTTGGCAAAGATCCGCAGGTATGCAATCTTCACTGCACCTTCAACTAATGATTTGTCCTTTGGCTCATGCGGTCTGGCAGGCAGGACGGTGGTTCCGTAGTGATCTGCAAAGTCTGCAAACGAGTCATTGATAAAGGGTTCAAACTTGTTTCCCTTCGCTACTGCAGACTTCAAGTTGTCCGGCACGATTGCCTTGGTCACACCACCATAAAAGAGGAACGCCCGCTCACAAGCGCCGATGAAGTCTTCCTTCTTCTGACTCATCACCGCCTCCACATACGTCATTTGGCTGCCACCGAGAATAGCTACAAACACTTCCACCGGTACTTGAACGCCAGTCAGAACGTTTGTCAGACAAAGCCTGTGGCCTGTAAAGTCCACAAACATCTTGTCGCCATTCTTGTGCACCACTCGCATGCTTGGGTTCACACGTGCCTGCCAGGCTGCGAAACGACGGCAGAAGCTCGATAACCCTAGACCCTCCGGATTGTCTGTCTTGTACGTCTCCCACGCTTCCTTGCGTGTTGCTCCTGTTTTGCTCAGGTTCTTCTCAATGACTGGAAACAAAGCGTACAGTGTATCAAGGACGGTGTTTGAGAGCTTCTCTGGCTCTAGATTAAAAAGCGCAGTTAATTCGCCGTCACTGAGGTCTTTTACTGCGTCGTAGCTGAGTCCACTGTCATCAAACTCACGCAAGTACTTTCGTAAAGTATTGCAGGCTACTCCAGTTTGTTCGGAGATCATTCGCTTGCTTTTGCCATGCGAATACATCCGAAGAATGTGTCGTAATTTACTCATGCTGATTGGTTGGTTAGCCACTCTGTTCCTTAGTTGTCAGTGATTCAAATCGTCACAGAGAACTTAGGTCAGAATGGGTCTCGTATCGCTTGTTTTCCAAGAGCCTTGCCAGGGTGGGTCAGTTTGAGCCGGAATGGTGGGTCAGTTTGACGTGCAGTTGTGGGTCAGTTTGAGCCGGAATCACTGGATCAATTTAGGAGGATTTTCCACAACTACATGAAAGAGAACTTGAAGCTCCTATGGACACAGAAGAACTATCAAGCAGGCAAGGAAACGTTGGACTACTGGTGTCAGCAAGCTGACTCGTCCGGAATACCAATGCTACAGAAGTTTGCCGAAAAGCTTCGCTACTACGAGACGGGCATCCTTAACTGGTACCACTGTCCAATATCAACTAGCAAGCTCGAAGGATATAACAACAAAATAAAGGTGCTCAAACGTAAAGCCTACGGATATCATGATGATGAGTACTTTGCGTTAAGAATCTTGTCTCTTCACGATAACAGGAACGCGTTAATGCGATGATCCGGAATTTTAAGCGGATTTTTCAAAGAAAATCTACATTCGTCGCGTTGCCATGTCAAGTTTATGTTGTCGATGCGCAAAGAAAAGAAGAATAATCATTACGGCAGTAGAAACAAGCGATGAGTACAAAGTTCCAAGATGCAAGCCGCCTTGCTCAAGTGGTTTGGTTAAGAAGTCGCCAAATGTTGCACCGAACGGTCGGGTGAAAATAAACGCAATCCAAAACAAAATCACATGATTGATTTTTGTGAGGTTGTGAACAAGCACAACAACGATGATTACTCCGCCCGTCACGAAAGCACCTTGAAGATAACTCAGCCCAAAGTAGTCGCCAAGAAAATCGCCGAACGCAGTTCCTAAACTGTTTGAGAAAAGAATTGCCGTCCAGTAATAAATTTCTTTTTGCTTAGCGGTGATTGGATAAACTTCAAGGTTCTTATATTTCCTAAACCAGAGAAATAATGTCAGGACTAAACAACATATTAACAAAAAACTTCCAAGGGTGTAACCCAAATGAAGTGTTCTGTCAATGTAATCTGAAATTTCTGTTCCTAAAGTAGTCGTGCCGACTATAACAAGCCAGTAAATGAGTGGAATATATTTCTTGACTGAAAGTTGTGTGAGCAAAACCAATACTAAAAATACAAGAGTAATTGCAATGCCTACTATGTAACCCAAATTCAAAGTCATGGAAATAAAATCACCAAGCGTTTCGCCGAGTGTCGTCGCGACAATTTTCATAAGCCAAAAAATCAAAGTGATTTTGGCAACTTTATTCAATTGCTCCGACATACTTTACTTAGTTTCGTTTCCGTCTGACGTGTAAAATAACTCAACGGTCTTAACGCCTTGCTTAAACTCAACTTCATATTTGGTAACTCCTTTGGAAGTTTGAATTGTCGCAACTACTTTTACTGTTGCTCCTTTGTGAGAAGAATTAAAAGCCGCCTGCACTTTTTCAGGAAGTTGATTGAAAGTAGAAACACTTTCAGTTTCTAACCACTCTCCGCTTCCGCTGAAGTTTGCAGAATGTTTTTCGCCTTTCCACTCAAACGATGCCTCGTATTCGAGTGCATTTTCCTTGTGCCACTTTACGCTTGTTGCGTTTGGAAACTTTCCGTTAAACGCTTTTTGTACAGTTGTCGGAATGCTCCCAGCAAAAGTCGGGGTTGAAAGCAAAAGAAAACTCATTACTGTCAGAATTGATTTTGTCATGTTGTTTTTAGTTAGTTGAAGGGTGAAAAGTATATTTTATTAATGTCGTGATGTTGGCACTGCCGCCAAATGGTTACGTATAACGTACAAGGCTTGCCGAAGTGAGGTTTTCGAAGTTGCGCAAGTGCATGGCGGTTCCTAAAGATTGTTTTATCAAAGATAACTAAATCCACTAACAACTGCAAAGGCAACCATTGCGGTCACGCCTAACTTAGCGCAATGGTTGGATTCATTGCTGCAAAGATTACGCTCCCAACGCTCCAGAATCGACGTATTTGAGCAGAATTGTGAATTCTTAGAGCGGCACATGAGCGTCATTCAGAGCGATTTTTCCAGCATGAGTGAAATGGAGCTTGAACTTTTACGTAAACGTGCAAACGCTGGCAGACAGATGTTTGGACTTCACCCGATTTAGTGGAGGCACTTCAACTTACCAAAACGTAATTGTCTTTCAAAATCTACTGGGCACCGATAACCAAGCGAGGAGTGTGTCCTCTGTCTGTTGTAATAAAACTCAATGTAGCGGTAAACCATCGCACTCGCATAGTTGTGATCCCTCAGCAGATCTTGTCGTACTGGAGATTCTTCTTTAAACGTTTTGAAGAACGATTCCGCTGCAGCATTGTCCCAGCAGTTACCCTTCCGACTCATACTCTGTCGTATCTCAAGTCTTCCAAGCATGGCACGAAACGCTTCTGAAGCGTATTGACTTCCTCGGTCTGAATGAAACATCTCTGCCACGTGCTGTTTTGAGTCTCGTCTACTCTTCACCGCTTTCCATAGTGCCATACATACAAGCTTCGTATCGATTCGATCACTAACATGCCAGCCGATCACTCGTCTGGAATATAAATCCATCACCGTTGCCAAGTATGCAAACCCTCGTAACGTTGGAATATATGTTATGTCGCCAACCCAGACTTTATTCAACTCAGTTTGCTTGAATCTTCGCTCTAAAAGATTCGGTGCTATAGGGTCACTATGATTTGAATCAGTTGTCCTGGTTGTTCTTCGTTTCCGACGCGCAACCAAGCCCCTGTCTCGCATCAGTCGTGCTACTCGCTTGCGAGATACACGCTCGTTCTTCTTCTTTAACTCGTCATGTATCCGCGGTGATCCATACCGTTTCTGGTGCTTCTCAAAGATCTCTACCAGCTGATGGCAGAGCTGCTCATCTTTGTGTGCCCGTACACTTCGGGGTCGTTTGCGCCATGCATAGTATCCACTCACACTTACTCTCAACACTCGACGCATAGTTGCTATGCAGAGTTCGCTCTTATTGCGCTCGATAAACTCGTATCTCAGCCTTTTCCGTGGGTCGCGAAGAATGCCGTCGCTTTTTTTAAAATGGCGACCTCCTCCGCACGTTCGGCGTTTTCCTTACGCAGTCGACGATTCTCTGCCTGCAACTCTTGAAGACTCTGACCTGGTTCTGTCGATGACTTTGGCGAGTATTTCTCAACCCAGTTACGGAGATTATTCTCGTGTACGCCCAGCTCTCGTGATGCCTGGCGCAAGCTCTACTTAGACTGAAGCATCATCTCTACCGCCTCTCTCTTGAACTGCTCGTCAAACCGTTGACGGCTCCGTTTCTCTGACCCTTCTTGCATCGCTAGTCTCCTGATATTGGTGGATAAAACTTAGGCTTGTCACCTTATTTTCTCCTCCACTTTTTCGGGTCAACTCCAGTCAAAAACAACGCAGGACGACAGCACTAACTAACTATTTTTGTTCACCCATCTGGCAGGAAAAGTATGAGTAGTCTGGCAGGAATTTAACAGGTCAGTTTGGCGCGGCTAGAGTGGGTCACTTTGACCGGCGTTTCCAGGGTACTTTAGGTACTAACAAAAGTCTCTCAACTCAAGGTCAATGTCTGAATCGACAGAAATATAGTATCTTGTCCCATGCGCAACCTGTCTGCAGCAATTTGTATTTACGTCCTTATCCTTGCATGTAAGCCATGCATGGATGAAGAATGCCACGTAGAAGCCAGTGATCGGCAGATGACAGTTGGTTCCTTTGATACAGCCTCCACTCAAAGTAACGCGGAAGATTGCTGCTCGCCATTCTGCGTTTGTTCCTGTTGCGGTCACGTTTATAATGTGGCTCCGCATAATAGTCATCGTGACGATCTAGCTATTTCCAGCCTCTCAACGATGAGAGATCAGGAGGAAAAACTCGTTGAAGGCTCTTCGCTCCAAGTCTGGCAACCGCCCCGCACAATTTAACACACCCGTTCTCGCTGGACTTTTATTCTGCAGTAGTTAATCGCCGTCTACAGTTAACGGACTTGCGATTCCTTTTTATATCCAGATACCTGAAAATCTATGTTAAACAAAATCATTGCGTTCAGCATTGAACGTAAGGGTATTGTGGCACTTATGACCCTGGCACTCGTGCTCTGGGGGCTTTGGTCTGCCACGAAACTCTCAGTCGATGCTGTACCAGACATCACAAACAACCAAGTGCAAATAATGACACTGTGTCCAACTCTTGCATGTCAAGAAGTTGAGCAGCTGGTTACTTACCCAATAGAACAGAGCATTGCCAATCTTCCGGGACTCCAAGAATCGAGAAGTATCTCTCGGTTTGGATTATCCGTGATAACCGTCGTGTTTACCGATCAGACGGATATCTATTTCGCACGACAGCAAATTAGTGAACGGCTCAAAGATGCCGAGGAGCATATACCACGAAGTGCTGGCAAACCTGAATTAGCTCCTGCAAGTACAGGATTGGGTGAGGTGTATCAATATATTATTCACCCAAAGCCCGGGAGTGAAAACAAATACTCTGCAATGGATTTACGAACCATGCAGGACTGGATAGTTGCACGCCAACTGTATGGCACCCCTGGAATTGCCGAAGTCAACGGATTCGGAGGCCAATTAAAGCAATACGAAGTCGCAATAAATCCTGCCCGTTTAGCAGCCTTGGATGTGAGCGTACCTGAAATATTCCAAGCTCTTGAGAAGAATAATGAGAATACCGGCGGCGCCTACATCGACAGAAAACCAAACGCATACTACATACGCGGTGTTGGGCTTGTTAGCTCACTTGAAGGTGTTGGCGAGATAGCGGTGAAATCAAGTCCTAACGGAATTCCAATACTCATAAAAGATGTTGCAGAGGTTCGATTTGGGTATGCTGTACGCTATGGTGCAATGACGTACAACGGAGAGAAAGATGCCGTTGGCGGCGTTGTAATGATGCTTAAAGGTGTCAATAGCGCAGAACTTGTGTCACGAGTGAAAGATCGAATGAAAACGATTGCGACCTCGCTTCCTGAAGACGTCACAATCGAACCGTTTTTGGATCGTACCGAACTCGTTGGCCGGGCAATGAACACCGTAACCACGAACCTCCTTGAAGGTGCTGCCATTGTGGTGTTCGTGCTTATTACATTTTTAGGAAATGCCCGCGCAGGTCTCATCGTAGCATCCGCCATACCTCTGTCGATGTTGTTCGCATTGGGCATGATGAATTTGTTTGGCGTGTCTGCCAACCTTATGAGTCTAGGCGCGCTGGATTTTGGATTGATAGTCGACGGAGCCGTCATCATCGTCGAGGCAGTGTTCCATCAGCTGCACTCCAGATTCAGGCTTACTGGTCAATCAGTTTTGACGGTTGAAGAAATGAACACAACAGTGTATGAAAGTTCCAGATCACTGATGAACTCTGCTGTTTTCGGTCAAGTCATCATTCTCATTGTGTATCTACCAATTCTTAGTCTGGTTGGTATAGAAGGAAAAATGTTTAGACCGATGGCTGAAACTGTAGCTTTTGCGGTATTGGGAGCACTGATCCTGTCATTGACATACATACCGATGGCGACGTCAGTGCTCTTAAATAGAAAACTCAAGTTGACAGAGTCATTACCAATTCGATTGTTCAAGAAAGTTGAATCAATCTACGTTTCGCTTCTTGCTGTTGCAATTGCTCAACGGCGGACGGTCGTCATCAGCACGATTATCGCCTTTGCTTTATCCTGTGTTCTGTTTACCCGTCTCGGATCTGAATTCATACCGACTCTTGCAGAAGGTGATTTTGCATTTCATTGCATCCTACCTCAGGGAACATCACTGACACAGAGTATTGAAACAAGCATGCAAGCGTCACGACTGGCCAAGCAATTTGACGAAGTCAAAATGGTGGTAGGAAAGACAGGAAGCGCCGAGGTTCCGACTGACCCAATGCCACCTGAAGCGACAGACGTCATGATCATTTTGAAACCTAAGTCAGAGTGGAAGCGCGAGCGTAGCTACGATGAGCTGGCTGATGAGATGGTAGCGAAGCTACAAACCATTCCGGGTGTGTTTTTCGAAAAGAACCAGCCGATTCAAATGCGATTCAACGAACTTATGACTGGTGTACGACAAGATGTAGCAGTCAAGATCTTCGGCGAGAATTTGGATACTCTATTGCGGTATGCAGGTCTGGTTGCTTCTGAAATTCGAGCCATACCGGGCACTACCGAACCAATGGTGGAACGGGTTGAAGGTCTTCCACAAATGGTCATTCGATACAATCGCCAGCAAATCGCCAACTACGGTCTAAACGTCGAGGATGTGAATAAAATTGTGAGTACCGCCTTTGCCGGAGGAAAAGCAGGCGTTGTCTATGAGAATGAGCGTCGTTTTGACCTTGTCGTTCGTCTCGATAGTGCATATCGAAGTTCGATCGAGGATATCGAAAGTTTGTACATACCTGTGCAAGGTGGTCGTCAAATACCACTTTCCCAGGTGGCTGCGATACAAACCGAGATTGGACCGGCTCAAATCAGTCGAGAGGACGGCAAGCGTCTGATCGTCATAGGGTTTAACGTCAAAGATCGTGATGTTGCTTCAGTGGTTCAGGATATTCAGCATCAACTTTCAACGCGTGTCCACCTTCCGGAGAGCTACTTCTATCGCTACGGCGGCACATTCGAAAATTTAGAAGCAGCGACGAAAAGGTTGATGATCGCTGTACCCGTTGCCCTACTGCTCATCCTTCTCTTGCTCTATTTCACATTCTCTTCTCTTCGCCTTGCCACAATTATTTACACGGCGATACCAATGAGTGCCATCGGTGGAGTGCTCGCCTTGTACTTGAGGGATATGCCGTTTAGTATCTCAGCGGGAGTTGGTTTCATTGCCCTGTTTGGCGTTTCAGTTCTAAACGGCATTGTACTTGTAAGTACGTTTCAACAACTCATCAACGATGGACTTGGATTATCTGAGCGTGTTCTGCAGGGAGCGAGCAAGAGATTGAGACCAGTGCTCATGACTGCTACAGTCGCCTCATTTGGCTTTCTACCAATGGCTGTTTCTCAAAGCGCTGGTGCTGAAGTTCAAAAACCTCTTGCTACTGTCGTTATTGGTGGCTTATTCTCTGCGACCGTACTTACGCTATTCGTCTTACCTCTTTTGTATATAATATTCAACAAGGACAGGCGTAGAAAAACTGCCGTCATTACACCGCTGATATTATGTGTGACCGTTCTCCTATCAAGTCAGAGCACGTTTGCTCAGCAGCGCACGTTGAGCGTTGATGAAGCGGTTGAGACCTGCATAAAAAACAGTCCAAAGATGAAAGCTCAACAGCTAGGAATCAAAGCAGCCGAAACGGAGCGGGCAACTGCATTTGTACTGCCAAAAACAGAACTGACTTATCAATCGGGACAATACAATAGCCTTGCTCGAGACAACGCATTTTTTATTCAACAGAGTATTCCGTTTCCGTCATACTACATTTCGGAAGCCAAGCGCCTACGCGCAAGTGTACGTACCAAAGAGTTCATGCTGTCGCTGACCATGCAAGAGCTTCAGGTGAACGTGCGGCTCATTTGCAACCGGATACAATATCTGACGCTCTTAAGGTCCGAATTGCACTCGCAGGATTCATTGTATGATAGATTCGTTGCGGTCAGTACCAGACACTTGCAGGAAGGAGCAACAAGCTCTCTAGAGAAGAGTACTGCTGACTTTGAGAGAAGTGAGCATCTTATGAGAATTCAGCAATGTGAGTCTGAGCTGAAATCAGAATACGAAGTTCTGAGAAACATCATGGATACGAAGGATGATTTCGTCCTGGCTGTTGATACTACATCGACTTCTACTAAACTCACTTCCAACGATTCAGTCAATGTTACAACCTTACCAGCTGTAGGTCTGATTCGTAGTCAAGCGAATTTAGCCGGTAGTCAGGCAGAAGTGGAGACTGCACAGGATCTTCCAGAATTCAAAGTGGGATACATGAGCCAAACTTTGATTGGCTCACAAGTAATTGCAGGCTCAGAAAGAGTATTCGATTCCTCGACGCGGTTTACGGGATTCAACTTCGGCGTTGAGTTGCCTCTGACATTTTTCAATTCATCGGCGAGAGCAGAAGCAACAAAAGTGACCCAGGCTTCACTTGAAAGTGAAGCCCAAGCTAAAGAGCAATCTCTGCGTTCCGAACTCACCAGTGCATATAGGCGCTATTCTCAACTGAAGTCTCGGTACGACTACTACAGAAATGAAGGAACAGCACTTGCTGATGCGATAAGCCATGTAGCTGAAAAACAGTTTTCCGAGGGTGAGATTGAATATGTCGAATATGCTCATTCGATCCAACGCGTAAGTAGCATCAAACAGAGTTTTCTGCAAGTATTATTCGATCTTGGGGAGACGTACTATCAAATATTGTATCTGACAAACAAATGAGGAAGCAAATCATGAATAGAAATTACTTGTCGGTTATCGCGGTATCAGTCCTTTTGCTATTGCATTCCTGCTCAAAGACCGCACCAGTTGAAGAAGCAAAACAAAGCACACACAACGAGACTGGCGAAGGGAATTCAACGACGCTGACTATAGAGCAGATCAAATCTATAGGCATAACACTGGGACACTTAGAAAAAAAGCAACTCACAGCAGCACTGAAGGCGAATGGAATCCTGAAAGTTCCTAACCAAAACCGCGCTACCATTAGCTCTCCTATCGGCGGGATTGTTAAGTCGATACTGGTACAAGCCGGGCAATCTGTCAAAGCGGGACAAGTGATTGGAACATTGTACAACGCTGAATACGTTTCAATGCAAGAAGCATACTTAACTGTAACGGCAAAAGTTGAGCTAGCCTCATCTGAATTCACACGACAGAAAAACTTGAGCCAAGCTTCTGCAACTGCAATGAAGAACTTCCAGCAGGCTGAAACAGAACTCAAAACTCTGACAATCAGACAGGCAAGCTTGAAACACCAACTGGAGCAGCTTGGTACGAATACTAAGACCCTGAGCACTGAGACCATTCACGAAGTGATGGAGGTTCGTTCTGCTTTATCAGGTAGCGTGAGTACTGTTCTCGTTAACATTGGCTCCCACGTTGACCCAGCGAACCCGATTGCTGAAATCGTCGACAACAGTCAACTGCATCTTGACCTATACGTTTACGAGAAAGACATTTCGAAAGTCAGCGTAGGGCAAATCATACACTTTAGCCAAACAAACAATCAAGGTCGAGAATACGACGCTCGTATATTCGGTATCTCAAATACATTCGAACCTCAGACCAAAGCGATCACCGTGCATGCACGAGTTGAAGGTAAGAAGGACAACCTTATCGATGGAACGAGTGTTAGTGCAGTTATCAGTTTGCAAAGTGCCATGTTAGATGCAGTTCCAACCACCGCATTGGTGAACAATCAGGGGCAAGACTACATCTTTGTTTCAGTTAAATCACATGAGAAAAGTCCGGAGACAGCAAATGACCACACGCGCCATCACGAAAATGTAAACCGAGATCCATCAAAAGACAGCAATCGGAATTCCCACGATGCCGAAATTGAGTTTCGTCGAATTCCTGTTAAGCGCGGTACAAGCGATGTGGGCTATACGGAGATAACTCCTCTTGAATCACTTTCCCCAGATGCTCAGGTAGTCACGAACGGTGCGTTCTTCATTTTGGCTAAACTTACAAATTCAGGTGAGTCGCATGAGCACTAAGAATCTTAGACTGCCTTTGAACGACAAGACTTTTCGTTTCCTTCTTTTAATAGTCGTCGCTGTCATTTCGTTAGAGACTGTGTCCTTAATCGGGTTGCAACTTCCTAGTCCGTACGCTCAGATCACTTCCTTGATCATAATTGTGAGTGTCGGGCACACTGTCATTCGAAAAGGACTGTTGGCACTTTTCAGATTAAAACTCGGCAGTATCAATCTGCTCATGTTGCTGGCCGTTATTGGTGCCTTTTACTTAGGTGACTATCCTGAAGCATCCGTTGTCATTGCACTGTTCGTACTTGGCGAACGCTTAGAAGACATTGGTATTGACAATTCTAAATCAGCGCTGAACTCACTTGTCAAAGCGCAGCCAAAAACCGCTTTGCTAAAGTCAAAGAATGAATTTGTCGAGATAAGAAGCATTACCATAGGTTCTATAATCCAGGTAAGACCTGGAGACTCGATTCCTCTCGATGGAATCATCGCCGCTGGTGAAACAACGATCGACGAATCAACTATTACAGGCGAACCACTTCCGAAGGATAAGCGCGTTGGTGATGCCGCCTATGCGGGAACGATCAATGGCAATCATTTGATTGACGTACAAACGACAAGCAGAGCCGATGACACGACTCTTTCTCGCATAATACGACTGACTTTTGAGGCATCCTCAAATAAGAGTAAGATTCAATTATTCATACAGAAGTTCTCAAATGTCTACACGCCATCTATCCTGGTGCTAGCGCTCTTGTTGTGGCTCGTCCCTACCGTATTTCTGCACTTGAGTTCAGAAACTTGGCTGCTTCAAGCGCTAACACTGTTGGTAGTGGCATGCCCTTGTGCACTTGTTATATCTACTCCTGTTGCAGTATTTGCTGCAATTGGCAACGCAACTGCCAAGGGAGCATTGGTAAAAGGCGGTCGGTACTTGGAGGAGTTATCAAAAGTAAAAGCAGTTGCAGTTGACAAGACAAGAACTCTTACCTACGGTAAGCCTGAGTTGACCGACGTTATTCCGATCGGCGCTATAACCAGAGACGAGCTGCTTTCTTGTGTATCAGGGACAGAACTGTTTTCTACACACCCACTAGCCCAAGCTATCGTTTCAGCTGCAACGTGCAACCAAGTCACGCCTCATGCAGTTTCGAACTATGAAGAACGACCTGGTAAAGGAGCACTAGCTACTTGTCTTGTTTGTGAGAGTAAAGATATCATGATTGGTAAGCTGGCTTTCATTAAAGAAAAATCCAGCGTTCCAGTTGAGGTAGAACGTATCGTAGAACAGCTCAGCTCTCAAGGAAAAACCTGTGTAGTTGTTTGTTTCAACGGTACGATTTCAGGAGTATTGGGTCTTAGCGATGTCGTTAAGAAGGACAGTAAGCTATTCCTTCAAGAACTCAAAGAGCTGGGAGTCCAAGCTGTTATGTTGACCGGCGATTCTGAGAACTCAGCATCGCACATTGCGCATGAGCTTGGAATCGAACGTTTCTATAGCAACCTGCTTCCGGATCAGAAGGCAATGTCGATCGAGACTCTCATGCGTGAATTCGGAAACGTTGCCATGGTTGGCGATGGAATAAACGACGCCCCAAGTTTAGCTCGAAGCAGTGTCGGTATCTCAATGGCGGCTGCCGGCAGTCAGGCTGCTATTGAAGCTTCCGATGTTGCACTCATGAATGACAACCTCATGATGATTCCCTTCCTCGTAAGACTTGGACGCGCAGTTGTGCAGAGAATTCGGTTCAACACACTTCTGGCTGTTTCTATCAAGCTGCTCTTCGTTTGTCTTGCCCTGGCTGGTCATGGTTCGCTGATACTGGCAATAACTGCTGATGTCGGGGTAGCTCTGTTTGTGATTGTATATAGTTTACGGCTAAATGGATTTGAGTACCATAATATGTCTTGATCGAGTCAGCTATGCTCTATTGGGGATTCTGATGCACGCATGGAGCCTTTTTATCATTTGAACTGAATTTCCGATAATGATGAGGTAACCAGTCAGTACCACTATGTGTCAACACTATTGTGAAAAACAAGAAGCCCACCCAACTACAATTGAAGAAGCCGTCAAACTCCAAACGTTTGTCCAGATTGCAAAATCCACTGTAATTGACTCACCAAATCCACCGCAAAATGATCCACCAAACTCCTTGCAAAGCCTATCGCTTGTTTTCCACGAGCCTTGCCAGGGTGGGTCAATTTGCTAATTCGCCTTTGCTGGTGTTAACATTCTTTACAAAAATGGGCACGGTTGGAGCATCGTTATCCGGTCAACGAATCGGGTCGATAGAGAACCGCAACTATTCGGTTTCAATCTAGAGGTCAATTTGCTAATTCACCTTTGCCGGTGTTAACGTTCTTTACAAATATGGGCACGGTTGGAGCATCGTTATCCGGTCAACGAATCGGGTCGACAGAGAACCGCAACTCTTCGGTTTCAATCTAACGGTCAATTTGAGCCGGAATCACTGGATCAATTTAGGAGGATTTTCCAGTTTCTGATCGAATTTGGCTGATTTTAACGGGATACTAGAGATGTATTCCACTCATTGCCGTGTCTTGTTGGAGAAATTAGTTTTATACTTCACTACAGCTCGCCGGTATGACAAATAGAATCTTTGCTTCGTCTGGATTAGGCAATGAATTCCACTTTATGTCGAACGAGCAACTCTTCTCTCCGAGTGACTCCGCGTAAGTAATCATATACAGGAAGCCACACATTCTGTACCTTGAAAACTCAAACTTTTCCTATATTTATCCGAATAATGGATCACTTTTTAACATTTCCTCCCACTCATATGAAAACGCTTCTGTTGACTCTTCTCGTATCCGTGTCAGTTGCCAGTGCGCAGTTTACTACTGCGTCTAATTTTATGGCATCCGATTGTGCTGGAGCGAAACACGACTTGTTCTCTGAATTAGATGGCGGAAAAGTAGTAGTGCTTTGCTGGGTCATGCCCTGTGGTGCTTGTACCGGTGGAGCGACTACCTGCTACAATGTTGTAAAAAGTTTCCAGCAAAAGTATCCCGACAGAGTCGTTCTATATGTGGTTGATGATTATGCAAACACTGCCTGTTCATCATTGAGTAGCTGGAATTCAGCTACCATACCAACGTCTACCTACAGTGCACGATTCTCAAGTGCGGAGATCAAAATGAGTGATTATGGAACTCCGGGAATGCCCAAAGCCGTGGTTATTTCCGGTCCGGAGCACACCGTGTATTACAATGCAAATAATACTGTGAACGGCACAGCAATGCAGGCGGCAATCAACCAAGGCATTTCCGCAATTAGTGAGGTCAGCGATGCTCAAGATTGGATTTCAGGTGTGAAACTTGTGCCAAACCCTGCAAGTAATGAAGCTCGTCTTTCTTTTTCGTTGAAGCGATCGACACAAGGTAGTGTGGAGATCCTCAGTAGCTTTGGGGAGACAATTGGAGAAGCAACAATGCACGAGCTAACATTAGGCCAACAGACGATTGTTATAGCGACCGATCATCTAGCAAATGGAATTTATTTCATTCGGTTACGTACAGGCAGTTTCGATACGACACAAAAAATACTTGTGTCAAGGTGACAGGTGTCAGCATTGGGTTTGTCATTTTATACCTTCCCATTCTTTAAACCAAGTAGAGCGGATCGATGGAAATTTCTATTTTACTACGCAGGATGATTGTTATATTGACAATGCTCTTCGTGGTATCGTGTGAGTTTCTTGAGGCACAGTGCTGCTCGGGAGGAAGTGGTAGTCCTATCGGAGGGGGATCCTCTCAGGGGGTTTTACAGGAGAGCCAAGCAGAAGTAAATGGGAATTTCCAACTAGTATCGACTGACAAATTCCTGACACATAGCATGCCCGCCGAAAATAAGTCTTCCGTGCCTTTTTTAGGGACATTCAACAGTGACTACCTGTATTCGAGAGTTGCATATGGACTTACCAGGGATTTGACAATATCCGTGGAAACACGTTATTGGTTCAATAAGAAGCAGGTCAGTCTCAACAACATTGACACAAACTCTGCCTCTGGATTCGGGGATCTAATATTGTTTCCACGATATGACATCATTAATAGAACGGATATAAACACGAGAACAGAGCTGACTTTGGGACTAGGATTCAAGATTCCCCTAGGAAGATATGACGATTCGTTAGCTAAGATTGAGCCGTTCAGTGGAACAGTATATTACCAGCGCAAGCCACCTTCAGTACAGCTCTCGACCGGAGCTCAGGACTTCATTTTCTATGTATTCTATTTTCGTGGTTATCCTGATAAGAATCTAAACTTCTTTGCTAATGCTACCTACATCAAGAAGGGGTGGAATCCCCTTGGTGAGAAATTTGGAGACTATGCCAGCATAGGCTTATTTACCAGCACAAAATTATTTGACCTCATTGGTGCGACACTTCAGGTGAAAGGCGAATGGGTTGATGCGATGAAAATCAACAAAGTTATCCTCGTGAATGAGTTCCCAGTATATGACCCAGAAGCAACCGGTTCAAAGAAAGTATTCGTGTGTCCTCAGATTTACTTCAATTATCAAGGAAAATTTACGTTTTTTATCTCGTCAGAATTTCCAGTATTTCAATATGTCACAGGTACGCAGATAGCATCTAAGTCTCAGTTCTCGGCCGGAATCACGTATCGTTTTTATGTCAGAGCAAATGAGGATGGAGAATGACTGAATTACGTTTCGCACTCAGAACGAATGTTAGATTTATTAGTTGCTTCCTTGCATCAATAGCTGGTATGGCATTGCTTATGGCATTTTGCGTTGAAAGTTCTACCATTCCAGACATTAAAGTAAAAGCGCTTAACGGTAAAGTTGTCAGTACTTCAACATTTACGAACAATGAAAAGCCATTTATTATTTTATTCTGGGCAACATGGTGCAGACCATGTGTGGAAGAATTGGATGCCATTGCGCTCCTATATGAAGACTGGCAGAAGGAGACGGGTATCAAGATTATTGCGATTTCGGTAGATGACCCTCGTGGGGCAAGCAAAGTATCGTCATTCGTTCACGGACGTGAATGGCCTTATGACGTGTATCTCGATGAGAATTCAGATTTCAAACGAGCCATGAATGTCAATGAATGCCCCTATCTGTTACTTATAAATCGAAAAAACGAGATTGCGTGGCAACACAAAACTTACGCTCCGGGAGATGAAGAAAAGATTCTCGAAGAAATCAAAAAAGTTGTCAGCAATAAGTAGCTCGCTCAGCTAGCAATCATGCAACAGACTTATTCAGGCTTCGAATCTTCCATGAGTTGCGTATTGCGACAGAATTGACCATGTAATTGCGGACTAACCTGACTACCCTTCTACGATCTAAAGTGACCAGCTCGAACCGGTCAATCTAAAGGTCAGATTGTAACGGAATTGCCTGGTCAATTACAATGGAATACGCATGCTAAAGCATGATATTGATTGGAGCTTTCAAATGCGTCGGATCTCAAGGTTTTAGATAAGCTCATAGTGGAGACAGCGTTTTGAGAATGATGAGCAAGTCGACCACGCTTAGCTATAAAATGTGCAAATTGCACACGTGGCTGTAGCTCCGAAAGGCATAGAGTCAGGTTTGACTCATTCGATGTACTCGTAATACTATCTACAAGTATATTTCTCTCCGAAAAAGTTATGGATACCAAAGAACGCTTACGCATCATTGAGAGTTCATCTAAGCAAGTTGGACCGGGAGTGTTTTATTCAACAATCGTTGTCATCACATCGTTTCTGCCAGTATTCTTGTTAACTGGTATCGAGGGTAAGCTGTTTCATCCTTTGGCATGGACAAAGACTTTTATCCTTATCATTGATGCGTTTCTGGCCATCACATTATGCCCAGTTCTCATCTCGTTCTTTCTCAAAGGCAAACTCAAACCTGAGAGTGCGAATCCGGTTACACGCCTCATGGAGAAACTGTACACCCCGATTCTGACTTGGTGTCTGAATTGGAGAAAGACTGTTATCGCCCTTAACCTCATCGGACTTGTCGTCGGTGTTGTTTTCATGCTGCGACTCGGCACCGAATTCATGCCGCCGCTTGATGAAGGGTCAGTTCTTTTTATGCCCGTAACCTTACCTGACGTGTCTAATTCGGAGGTGAAACGCATACTCCAGGTACAGGACAAGATCATCAGTACAGTACCAGAAGTTGCGAATGTTCTTGGTAAAGCGGGAAGGGCGAATACTGCAACCGACAACTCGCCAATTAGTATGCTTGAAACAATCATTCTACTGAAGCCCCGCACTGAGTGGCGAACTGGACTTACAAAAAATGATATAGTTAACGAGCTTAATGCAAAACTGCAGATCCCCGGTGTTGTTAACGGATTTACCCAGCCCATTATTAACCGCATCAATATGCTGTCAACAGGAATACGAACGGATGTTGGACTCAAAATATATGGACAGAATCTCGACTCGATCTATTCATTAGCACTGAAGATGAAGGCAGAACTAGAAGGTATTAGCGGCATCAAAGACCTCTATGTTGAGCCAATTACGGGAGGTCGATATGTTGACATCGTCATTCGTAAAGACATGATTGGACGGTATGGCCTGACGGTAGATGATGTGAACATGTACATTGAAGGCGCTCTTGGCGGAATGAAATTAACAACTACGATTGAAGGACGGCAGAGATTTAGTGTCAATGCCCGACTTGCGCAAGACTACCGCAGTAGCATTGACGCAATGAAACAAGCTCCGATAAAAACCCCTGCTTACGGTAATGTTCCACTTTCAGCGGTTGCAGACATCCTCCTATCAGAAGGACCCCCAATGATCAATTCGGAAAATGCGATGTTACGCGGAACGGTTCTGTTCAATGTACGAGAGCGTGATTTAGGAAGTACAGTGACGGAGGCTCAGCAAAAACTCACCAAACTCTTCTCGAAGTTACCAGCAGGATATATTCTGGAGTGGAGCGGGCAGTGGGAGAATCAATTGCGGGCCACGCGCACGCTTGAGTTCATCTTGCCTGGAGTATTGCTCATTATATTTCTTGTGCTCTACTTTACCTATAAGTCGCTAAAAGAAGCAATGCTCACCATGATTACCGTTCCCTTTGCCTTGATTGGGGGTGTTTTTATGGTGTACTTTTATGGTGTAAATCTCTCAGTTGCTGTTGCCGTAGGATTTATTGCACTGTTTGGCATTGCGGTAGAAACCGCGATGCTCATGATGATCTACCTGAATGAGTATATGGTGCGCTTAGTACAAGATAAAAGCAACTCAGCAACGAATATTTCAACGGAAGATTTGCGAAAATATATCACAGACGGAGCAGTACAACGACTTCGGCCAAAGCTGATGACAGTTGGTGTGTCTCTGTTTGGACTTCTTCCAATCCTCTGGGCCAAAGGAACTGGTAGTGACGTCATGTTGCCAATAACAATACCATTAATCGGAGGAGTGTTGACTTCAACCATTTATGTGCTCTTGGTCACTCCGGTTGTCTACGAAATGGTAAAACTCCACGAACTGAAAAAACATGGACAAATTCTCTTACCTGGACTGAGCAATCTTGAAGAATAGCGTTCTCATATTTTTTGTTCTGGTTTGTCTGTATAGTACTGCGCGTGCGCAAGTAGTTTCTCTTGACTCAGTGCTTCATGCAATTGAGTTGCGCAATCCAATGTTGAAAATGTATGATGAGCAGATACATTCTTCACGTACTGCAGCGGGTGGTATGACGAGTTGGATGCCACTAACTGTGTCAGCAGGTCCATGGCAAAAACCCTACACAAATATTCAAGATGGTATGTGGATGTTCAGTGCAGAACTGATGTATACCAACTCCTCAAAGGTGAAAGCCGCGCGTGAGTATATGCTGAGTATGGCAGCAGTAGATAGCGCGTCCGGTACAGACAAACGCAATGCCATGTTTGCCATGGCGAAGACAGCGTACTACGAATGGGTTTTGTTGAAACGGAAATCTATGATTCTTGAACGCACCGATTCACTACTCTCCACAATCGTTGAGCTCTCGAAGACTCGATACAAATTCAATCAGGATAAACTCAACAATGTGTACAGAGCCCAAGCTGAGCTCTTTGAGAATCGCAATATGCAAACGATGACAAGCGGTGAGATGAGGATGAAGAATCTCGAGTTGAATACTCTCATGCTGATCGATAGGCAGATCCAGTACGACGTTGATACCAGTTTACCAAACACTGCTAAAGTGTACCCCATTCTAGACAGTGAATCTCTTTCGCTGAGTCGAAGCGAACTTCGAAGAATAGATGCTACGCTGAACTCACTTAAAATGAAACGCGAATTGGCTCTGGCTAAAGGCTTGCCAGACTTTGGCTTTTCATTTAGTCACATGCAAGCTCCCGCAATGATGCCGAATCAGTTTTCGGCCATGGTGATGATGACACTGCCTTTCTTGCCGTGGTCTTCAAGCGAGTATACATCGGCAGCCGAGTCGGTTGAGAGTGAACTACGTGCAGCTGAATACGAACGACAGTCGCGATTGAGAGAGATACAAGGAAAAGTTCAGATGCTGCAGATACAACGAGAAACCATTCAGCAGCAATTGTCAAATTATCGTCAGGCACTTTTACCAACATATCGCAGCAGCTACGAGTCGGCTCTACTCTCTTACGAGCAAAATGGTGAGAGTTTAAACGTAGTCCTAGATGCTTTACGAATGTATAGAATGGCTCAGATGAGTGAGTTAGACTCATGTTCTGCTCTGGTACACCTTCAGGTTGAAATTGAAAAAGAATTGGAGATTCGCTGATCTATGATGCGCATTCGCTTTTTTCATGTTGCTTTGTTCTTGTTGATCCTGATTGCATGCAGGCAATCTTCGTCCAAGCACGAATCGACTACATCCGCTAATGTTAGTGCACAAGTGCAGAAACCAACAAGCTCGGTTCTCTCCAACGTTCAAACAGCTGTTGCTTCTGAGCACAATGTACTTCCCGAAGTGGAGGCTACTGGTAGCGTGGAATATGATCCGCGGACGCAGGTGACATTAAGCGCTCGCTGTAGTGGCCGCATTGATCGACTCTACGTCCGCTACAATTATCAATCGGTGGAGCAAGGAGATCGGATAATGGATATCTACTCTCCGGACTTACTCGCCTTGCAGAACGAATACCTCTCAGTGCTCAATGCATCCGATACTTCTGGAATGTTGGCCCAAGTGACTCGAGAAAAACTTTTGCAATATGGGATGGTCAAAGAACTGATTCGAGAGCTAGAGTCAACAAGAAAAGCGATCAATCCCGTTCCGATTATTGCGATAACACAGGGACACATACACGATATTGGTTCATCGAATCCAGACAAAAAGTCATCCTCTTCCACCGAATCAATGAACGGTATGCCGTCGCCACCTTCGACTGGCGCAGCAGAGTGGAAATCAAATTCCTCACAACAAGCATCACCCACTTCTGAACTGAATTTGAAAGAGGGCATGTATGTTCAGCGAGGACAACCTCTCTTCTCGATATACAGTTCCGATAAAGTTTGGATTATTCTAAACATTCCCCAACAAAGTGCATCAATTGTACATGTTGGAACTCAACTTGATTTGCGAATTGAGTCAGATACGGTAAGATGTACCCACGCTTCAATTGCTTACCTGGAACCTATTACCACACACGGCATTTCAACGACAAGGGCGCGAGTGTACTTAGACGCAAAACAAGCGGCGTCCATGAAAATCGGAACCTTGGTGAGCGCTTCAATCAAGACTAACAGTATTAGGGCAATTTTTGTTCCTCGCACAGCCGTTGTTGTACTTGGAAAGAACGGGGTGGTCTTTGTCAAAGAAAATGATTCGTACCATATTAGAACGGTAGAAACAGGATTGCACAGCGACGACTTGATCGAGATCAAAAAGGGTTTGACTGTTAACGAAGAGTTTGCATTGAACGCGCAGTATTTGGTCGACAGTGAGAGTTTTCTGAAAGAAAATGATGAACATTAGTAAACGATTGCGTAACTCAGCTAGTGTGTGGAGAATAGCAATCGTTCTCTCGCTTTTACTGATGTTTGTTGGCTGTGAAAAGCACCATGAAGCGCTAGCTGCTTCAGACGAATACTACACGTGTAGCATGGATCCACAGGTCATCGAAAATGCACCTGGGATCTGCCCGATTTGTCACATGAAACTCATTGCGGTCAAAAAGAACGAATTGCGTACAGGGCAAATCAAACTGAGTGAACAACAGATCAAACTCGCGCACATCATCGTCGATACGTTAAAGCTCTCAGACTTAACAATGACTATTTCTCTAGCCGGCACGGTCGTGCCGGATCAAACAGGAATTGATGCCATAAGTGCAAGAGTAGCAGGAAGAATTGACAAACTCTACATCAAGAATTCTGGCGAGTACGTGCACAAAGGACAAGTCTTATTTGAGATCTATAGCGAGACTCTAAATTCTGCGCAAAGCGAATACTTGCTTATCTCGCAGAAGAGTGCATCCGCTTCTAACGCTTCGTCTTTTTTAGAACTAGCCAGTGCCATTCGACGAAAGTTGCTAGCGTATGGCATGACTTCAGAGCAACTGGATCAGATAGTGAAGTCCAAACACATTATAGATCACATTCCTTTCGAGGCGAAGCGCGAAGCTTTTGTGCAAGACATTTACGTCACTGAAGGATCGTATGTCACTGAGGGACTAATGATGTTCCATCTTGCAGTACCAGACTTACTCTGGGTTGAGGCTCAGGTCTACTTACCATACATACCGTTTGTGCACTTGGGATCGGATGCCAGGATATCTCTTCCTGCTATACTTGATAAAGTATTCAGTGGAAAAGTGATCTTTATTGAACCTCAGGTTAGGTCAAATGATCGTTACATTCTTACGAGGTTTCAGATTTCAAATCCTAATATGCTTATTCGACCTGGTATGAACGCAAGCGTTGAAATTCAGACAAGTTCCGTAAGAACATTGTCATTGCCACTCGATGCAGTTATTCAGGAGAGGAGTGGTGCAAGCGTATGGGTGCGACTTCCGACTGGGAACTTTGAGATCAGAATGGTAAAAACTGGTCTACAGAACACACATGCCATTGAAATCACCGAAGGCTTGCAAAGCGGCGATTTCGTTGTGACCTCAGGAACGTATTTACTCAATAGCGAATACGTGTTCAAGAGGGGGGCGAGCCCTATGGCTGGACATAATATGCAAGACATGGATGGATTGAAAAGCGGTCCTGGTTCCATGAAGGCGAGTCAATCAGAAACGTCGAGCCAGCCGATGCAAATGCCAGATACTAAAACGCAGACACAGCAGAAGAATCAAGAAACTGTGCAAACTGCAAAGTCGAATGTCAAAGTGGAACAAAAGAAAAAAGGAGCTGATTTATACCAGTGCCCCATGCACCCAGAAGTACAATCGGCACATCCTGGCATCTGTCCGAACTGTGGGATGGATCTCGAGAAGGTAGAATCAAAATGAGAACTGTATCATGGTAGAGAAACTCATTGCATTTTCATTGCGCAATCGATTCCTCGTCCTTCTCGTAGCAGCTGCGATGTTTGGTTGGGGACTTTATGAGGTTCAAAACAATCCGGTCGACGCCATACCTGACTTATCGGAAAATCAGGTTATCGTTTTCACCGAATGGATGGGAAGAAGTCCCCAACTCATGGAGGATCAAGTAACCTATCCGCTCGTGTCAAATCTTCAAGGTATTCCCAAGCTGAAGAACATTCGTGGAACTTCGATGTTTGGAATGAGTTTCGTTTATATAGTTTTTGAAGACAATGTTGATATCTACTGGGCACGCACGAGAGTGACGGAGAGATTGAACTTTGCTCAGAAGCTCATGCCAGAGGGAGTTACTCCCTCACTTGGACCAGATGGTACAGGAGTGGGACATATTTTCTGGTATACTTTGGAATCCAAGGGTTTGGATCTTGGAGAGCTGCGCTCTCTGCAGGATTGGTATCTGAAGTTTTCTTTGCAAACCGTGTCTGGTGTAAGCGAGGTTGCATCGTTCGGTGGCTTTCAAAAGCAGTATCAAATTACCATTGACCCGGTAAAGCTGAGCTATTTCAAGCTCTCAATGATGGATATATTGAAGGCTGTGAAATCGAACAATAACGATGTTGGTGGCCGAAAATTTGAAATGAGCGATATGGCCTACATTGTGAGAGGTCTTGGCTATATCCGCTCAATACAGGAAATTGAGAACCTACCATTAGCAACTGTCGAGAATACACCTATACGGATTGCAGATGTGGCAACTGTTCAGATGGGTGGTGAGATTCGTTATGGAATCTTTGATGAAAACGGTGACGGAGAACGCGTGGGTGGCATCGTGGTTATGCGCTATGGAGAGAATGCAGACAATGTCATTCGTTCAGTGAAAGCTAAACTTGTTGAGCTTCAGAAAGGCTTGCCTGAAGGTGTGACGTTTAAAGTTGCTTACGATCGCAGCGGTCTTATTGAAGAGGCAATCAATTCGGTGAAAGGAACTTTGATTGAAGTGTTTATAAGCGTTTCTCTTATCGTCCTGTTGTTCCTCTTTCATTGGAGAAGTGCGGTGATAATCCTCATTCAGATCCCGATTTCAGTGGTAGCTGCTTTTATCCTTTTGAACCAGTTCGGATTCTCGTCCAATATTATGTCCCTCACAGGAATAGCGCTGGCAATCGGCGTCATTGTTGACGATGGAATCGTTATGGTCGAAAATGCGTACCGACACCTAAGTGAACGTGAGTGAAATTCAGGGAAATGTAGCGGCAGGTATGTTTTCAACGCTCCAAAATTCCTTCTCAGTTGATCATGGGCTGAAATCTGCCGTATCTGTTATACACGGGTGTAGCATGGAAAATCTGGCTATTTTGTCCACCTGATTCCGATCGAATCTAACATTCAGGTTGCTCTAAAATTACTTGGTCAGATTGCTCTGCCACTACTTGGCCGGATTGGATCGTACAAAGGTGGTCTCTAGGACTGGTTCGATTTGGTCAGCTTGGAAGGCACCGGCGTTGTCAGGTCAGTCCGCAATTGCATCGTCAATTTGTCGTGACGCTCAGATTTTCCAACAGCTAATGCGAGCAATCGAAAAAGATGCACTGAATCATGGTAATGATGTACAAGATGAAGCGGCTTCCAAAGTAATTTCGTTGTTTGAATCTGTAAAAAATCCAAAATGAGAATCACTTTCACTGTTTGTCTCGCCATAGGAATGATCCTTCAGACCGCACAATTAACAGCTCAACCGAGTGTCGCGAGGAATTTCGATCGAAATGATTGTAATGGAGCGCACCACAACCTTTTTACGCAGTTGGATTCTGGCGACGTCGTGGTGATGGAATTTGTGATGACCTGCTCGTCCTGTGTCAACGCTGAACATAAGGTGGAAACCATGCTTCAATGGCTTGTACAGAAATATCCTAATCGAATACGTTTTTATCAGTTTGCGTACACGGATTCCTATACCTGTGCTACAATGCAGAGTTTTCTAACTACGAATGAAATGCATACTGTTCCATTCGACTCAGGCGCTTCAGACGTTGCATACTATGGCGGTTTTGGAATGCCGACGTTTGCAATTGTGGCAGGAAAATCTCACAATGTGCTTTTTTCAGCAGTAGGATTCTCTACTACAGATACTACCGATATGTCTACGGCTTTGCAAGCATTTTTTCTGACTGCAGATGTTACCTCTGGCGATCTTGCTCCAAGTATTACGCTATATCCGAACCCTACACATAACAATCTAGTAATCAGTAATCTCAGCGCGTTGAGCGGTCCTTGGACTTACATTTTGGTCAATGAAATGGGACAAAGAGTTTGTGATTGGAAGAGTCTACAATCAGGAACAGATCAGGCTATAATAAATCTTCAGGATTTGAATATCTCAGCAGGTTCTTATGTTTTACAGATTCGAAACTCCGAGCAGTTGTTTACACGGTCGTTCGTCCTTACTAAGTAACAAAGCTAGAAAGAAAACTCAATGTCGTCTTTCATTTTCCAGGTTCTGAGGAGCGCTATTCTTAGCATAGTGTTTACACTTAATGCTAATGCCGCATCGAATCCATTAGCGATTCCACCGTTGCTGACAGGGAAAGAATTTGAACTTACTGTTCAGTCAGGTACTTCAACATTGTTGCCAGGAATCCAGACTCCCACCTACGGAGTTAATGGGGTATTTCTTGGTCCAACCCTCATGATAAATAAAGGTGACAGTGTCACCATTCACGTTAAGAATTTACTCAACACTTCAACAACTATGCATTGGCATGGTTTGCACGTACCGGCTCGATTCGACGGGGGTCCGCATCAAATTATCGCAGCTAACGCTCTATGGTCCCCCTCATTCAAAATGTTGAATGACGCCGGAACATATTGGTATCATCCTCATGGCGAAGGCAAAACCGAATTACAGGTTTCCAAAGGCATAGCTGGAATGATTATCGTACATGATTCTGTAGAGTCAGCGCTTGGTCTCCCACATAAGTATGGAGTTGATGATATTCCTTTAGTTATTCAAACCAAGGCTTTCGATGAGTTGTACCAAATTGCCATAGCAACAGAAATGGATACCTTGCGCATGGTAAATGGAACAGTTGACCCCTTATTTATAGCCCCAGCACAAGTGGTACGATTACGACTACTAAATGGCTCGTCGATGCGCAGCTATGTTTTGGGATTTTCAAATAATATGATATTCTACCAAATAGCTACTGATGGAGGACTGATTGAGAATGCGTTGGCTATGAATAGAATTCGGCTTGTACCTGGAGAAAGAGTTGAGCTTCTCATTGATCTGCGTGGTCGAAAAGGACAAAGCTTCGATCTTCGGAACTTTGGAACTGAGTTGAGTATAGGAATTTATGGTTCAGGTCAGGTAGGCTCGGGGATGGCTTCAATTCCAGACTATAACAAGAATCCTCTCAATGGTTCAGACTACACTCTTCTGCATTTCTCCGTCAAAGATAGTAGTCAGGACGCAGTAATGAATATTCCTATGTTTTTGCGATCGGTGCCACAGTGGTCTGCTTCGCAGTCGACCGTTTCGCGTACGCTTGAATTTGCTCCGGAGAGTATGAGTATGGTGAAAATGGTCGAGGGACCATTTACTATAAATGGGCAACGATTCAACTTTTCTGATGTCAATTTAACAGTACAAAAGAATGCGATTGAAATATGGACTCTTAAGAATTCCACGCTCATCGCGCATCCGTTTCATATACATGATGTAGAATTCAACATTCTTGATATAAACGGCTTCTCTGTTCCGGCTTTTTTGCGTGGGCGCAAAGATGTAGTACTTGTTATGCCACAGGAGACAGTGAGATTTATTACTCGTTTCGATGATTTCGCTGACAACAAAGTGCCATACATGTACCACTGTCACATGTTGCACCATGAAGACGATGGGATGATGGGATCTTTCTTCGTTTCAGAGGGATCCACGGATGTCAGTAGCGAAAAGGAAGCAGGGTGTTCAGTGGTTCAAAATGCCACGCAGGATGTTGCAGAGTTTAATATGAATAATGTTCATTCGAATGAAGAGTGCGAGATTGTTATTTATGATGTTTTTGGCCGGAGCGTTTTGAAATTGAAGAAGGAGTCTGGACAGAACAGCACTATATTCTCAACTCTTCAATTCACTTCCGGTGTTTATATTCTTAATTGCATTACCAAATCTCATGCCGACATTTGCAAATTCATCATTCAGAGGTAGTTAAACTAAACTAATTTATTGGGAGAAAAGTTAGACTTGTTTACGACCTAAGAGTCATACTCTTTAGAGTGATATTGCTTGAGAGTAGAGCAAGAGGCGAAATCTATGTGCTAATCCTGATCGTTATATTTTATTATCCATAATTCTATTTGATTGTATGAAAAAAACTATTTCAGTATTCTGCACACTTCTTCTAAGTGCTTCTGTTGCCTTCTCTCAAGATTTGGTACCTAATGCTGGATTTGAGAATTGGACAAGTATGTCAGGCTACAGTGATCCGGTCTCTTGGAGCTGCATGAACGGTTTGACGACACCGATGGGAGTATACACCTGTATGAAAGGCACCCCAGGCGCGGTTGGTTCTGCTTATCTGAAGCTTGTAACGAAAACCGTCAATGGTATAGGTATTGTTCCGGGACTAGCTGCTAGTGGCATGCTGGAAAAAACTACCGCAACTCCAACCACTGGATTTGCCTATACGAGTCGACCAAAAACACTCACTGGTAAGTGGCAGTATATGGCATATAGTGGTGATCAAGGTTTTATTTCAGTGTTACTCTCCAAATGGAATTCTATCAAAATGCTGAGAGACACAATTGGGTATACTTACTACGCTCTACCAGGTATGGCAATGAGCTGGGCAAATTTTAGCATACCTCTCACATACACTAATACCGCGCTACCTGATTCGTGTATTATTGTTCTTTCTTCAAGCGGTGCCAACGAAAAGGCTCCAGCCAATAATAGTTACCTGTACGCTGACAATCTCGGATTCTCTGGTACTGTTGCTGATATTGCAGATGATCACTATGACGCTAATATTTCATTATACCCTAATCCGAGCTCGGAGAAATTGTTTGTAGACATGTCAACTTTGCAAGTAAGTCGAGTATATTATTCAATTGTTAACAATGAGGGCAGACAGCTTAAGTCGGAAAATAACTGTGGCTTCTCTTCGATGCTGTCATTAGACATTTCGGATATTCCGACCGGGATTTATGACCTAAATATATATACCGAGAAAGGCATTATTACTAAAAAATTTGTGAAGCAATAGAAATGTATTCGAGAAGGATTAGTATCAACGCAAATTTGCATACGCAGAGTAAGCAAACGCAAAGTCATCGTTTAGGGTGCGTTTAGTTGCATTTATTGATGCTCGCTTCAGCAATAGTATTCACATGTAGTAAACAAAATTGTACTTCAATAAAGTCGTCTTTTCAATAATCAAGAATTCTTCGAGTAGTATCCGAAGGAATTCACGCCGGGAGTATTAATACGAAAGCTTATTACGGAAATATGCATTGTCATGTGAGCAGATCCTGATTCAAACCCCGCAATACACTCGTCAAAGTATCTTACCATAAGATACTAACAACGTTCCGGAGCAAGCTCATTAATGCCTAGTAAGTAAGCCATTATTATTCAATATTGGAGACTAGTTATGAAGAAATTTATTGGGGTTATTGTTTTTACTGCGATGACGATGTTATCTCCAATGTCGTTTTCTCAATCAGCGTGTATAGCGTCTTTCAATTTTCAGCAGGATGGGACAAGCCTTCAGTTTCATGACGCTTCTACTAGTCACAATAGCATTAATTCGTGGTCGTGGGACTTTGGAGATGACTCCTACTCGCATGAGCAAAACCCTGTTCATGTCTACTCGATTGGCCAGACATATAATGTTTGCCTTACTATACATGATGTACACGGCTGCATTAGTACATTCTGTCATCACATTATTCTACAGAGAGGGCACGAATGTGTAGCAGCATTTTCATTCAACTCTGATTCAACCGGGACAAATGTGCAGTTTACAAATACATCCATTGGATTATTGTCGACCACTTCTTATCTGTGGGAGTTTGGCGATAGCAGTACTTCGAAAAGTAAGAATCCAGAACATGTCTACAATATGCCTGGAATAGATGTTGTCTGCTTAATAGTTACAGATTCAATTACGGGTTGCTCAGCTCATACATGCCATTCAGTCGATCATTCTGCGCATCATTCGGTTCATCATAGTGCAAATGTTGGACTTGAATATCCGACAAACGAGTCAGTTGACTTAAATACTAATCAAATAACATTGCTTCCCAATTCAGCCATTTCGGGTACAAGTAAATACGATGACGAAGATTTGCATGTGTCGATCGCACCAAATTCGACAACAGGAATATGCACTATTTATTATACACTTTCACAGGAATCTAGTGTCAGAATTGTAGTTTACGATGTACTTGGCAAAGGACTCTTTGATACTCTTTATATGAACGAAGATGAAGGTGAGCATTCACACTTACTTTGCAATAATGAGGTGAGATCAGGTGCATACATTGTCCTTTTGCAAACAAACAGTACCAAAGCCTTCACTAAATATTATGTTCAGAAATAGGTACGTTCATGTGCTGGATTCGCTTGGGCTGATACTCACCACGGTGTCGTGGTATCGGTTGATTTAGGAGCGGTGATAATTGTCAATGAATCGATTATAAAGTTTCCATGGAAGATTAGAATGAGAATTGCTTTTATATTAGTTTGTCTTTTAATGTGCTTAGGCACAATTAATATATTGGGTCAATCGGAATATATTGACAGGTATTTGGTTGATTCGTTAAAATATACGGTTATCGGCACCTCTGCGGATCGATTGTCGCAACCTAGGGATCTCGACTTTAAACATTTTAGTAATGAACTTTGGGTGGTGAACTACGGCACTGCGAACGGCGGCACAAATGTCATATTTTATAATGCCGGACAGCCAAATCAGAGAAGCGAGTATCGAAAAGATAGTCACTCAAGCCATTTTATGTGTTACCCAAGTGCGCTATCTTTTGGAGATGACGGTAGGTGGGCATCAGTAGGAGAAATACAAAGTACGGCTGGTCCAGGTTCTACGTTTATGGGACCATCGTTATGGTCTTCTGACACTTCGATATTTGCACGCGTATTTCAAAATAACTGGATCACCGGCAAACCTCTAGGTAGTCATTATGACATGTTGCACCAAAGTCCGTATGCAATGGGAATTGCTCATGATACGGCACTAGCCTACTGGGTTGCCGACGGTTGGAACGGGACCATATGCAAGTACAACTATGAGCAAGATCATGGTCCGGGTTATGAAGATCACTCACATGGCAAAGTCTGGCGTTATACTGATGTTCCGTTCACGAGGGTTGCTGGAGTACCGAGTCATTTGGTCATGGACAAGAGTTCAGGTTGGTTATATTTTGTCGATGGCGGCACAAAAACTGTCAAAAGACTAAATACTACTTCTGGAAGCATTGCAGGTAATCTGACAGCCTCTAATGAAACGCTTTCTGGTTACTATAGTGTAGTAGGTGCAAAAGTTGAAGTGATAGATAGTTTTAAGACCCAACCGTGTGGTATTGATTACTTTAATGGTCGACTAATCGTGTCGGACTATGATTCCGGCTTTGTTTACATTTATGATGTAAAAGGAGTGCCGAAACGCCTTGGAGTGTTGCGGACAGAGCATCCTAATATCATGGGTATTAGAATAGGACCGGACGGGAAAATATGGTTTGTTAACTCAGGGGAAAGTAAAATATATCGAATCGATCCAACTCGTCCGCAGATTGATGTTGCTGTTCGGTCTATTGATGCTCCAGTATGTAACAACTACGATCCAGGATTTTACTCAACGGAATTTAATGTATGCGAAGAAAGTGTTATACCTGCCATCACTATAGTCAACAATGGTGCATTTACGATTAATTCTGCAATAATATCGTACAAAATAGATGGAGCATCACCAGTTGTTTTATCATGGAATGGGGAGCTAAAAACTGACTCCGTTACGAGAGTTATTTTGCCATCGTCGAATATCAATGCAGGAGAACATACGCTCGCCGTCAGCATTTCTGAACCTAACAACAAGGGTGATGAGGTATCTCAAAATAATGTAATGCAAGGGGCGTTTAGGTCAATTGGTGGAGTGAAGGTGCTGCCGTTTAACGAAGGGTTTTTATCAACCACGTTTCCGCCTGCCGGGTGGCAGTATGTCAATTACAATCCAAACTGTAGGATGAGTCGCTTTTACCTTGGTGGCTTTACAAAGAGTTCAGGAAGTATGAAGATGGACAACTTTTCAGGTGCCGAAGATATAACAGGTCAAAAGGATTATCTTATATCTCCACGTATTGATTTCTCCAAAACAGCTGCGAATATTTCCCTTCAATTTAGTACTGCATACGCGAAACGTAAGTCAACTAGTAACGACGAACTTCAAGTCTCAGTTTCAACCGATTGTGGAAGTTCGTGGGATGTAGTCTTTGACCAGTCTGGCACTGAATTGAGTTCAACAACATCGATCATGAGTTCAGCGTTTTCGCCAAACTCGTCTCAGTGGCGTAGTCAAAAAGTTGATCTCACGGCATACGCAGGAAACGCAAGTGTTATGTTGATGTTCACTACGACCAGTAATTATGGGAACAATCTTTACTTGGATGATATAGCGGTGAGTGCGTTAGTCTCCGATGTTAAGAATATTTCCGATCTCCCTGACGAAAGTGCTTATCCAAATCCGGTAGTTGGTAGCGTGCTAACACTAAACACAATGGCTTATAGTGAGGAGAACATAACAGTTTCTATAGTTAACGTCGAAGGAATCGTTGTCTGCAGAGCTGTGTCGACAAAGGTAGATGATCGTTTAAAAATTGATGTATCGACATTGCAGTCAGGAATGTATTATTTACAGATTCTTGCCGGTGAGAAGACGTCAGTTTCAAAGTTCGTGAAACAGTAATATGTACGAAACGAAATGTGACGTAGCAATCCTTTATGAGCATCCTGAATGGCATGAGCCATTGTTCGATGAATTGACGAGAGCGGAAATAAGGTTTGCGAAGATTGACCTTAAAAATGGCGCTGTTAGTTTAGAAGAGTATCCCGACGCGTGCCTATATTATAATCTGGTAAGTCCAAGTGCCTATACTAGAGGTAATCAACACGCTATACAGTATGCTCGAGCGCTTTGTGGAGTACTGGAGAGTAAGAACAGACGTGTCTTAAATGGAACAAAGTCTTACACTTTGGAATTTAGCAAATCTGCGCAACTATCATTGCTTTCAGCCATTGGTGCCCGACACCCTAGAACTATAATATTCAACAACGTTCGTGCGCTAAGAGAAAGAAATGACTTGGAATTTCCAATGATTCTGAAACCTGAACAAGGTGGTAGTGGTGCGCGGATGTTCTTGGCGAACAGTCTGTTCGAATTGGAGAACCTTTTACATCTTCATCAGGATATTTGGTTACCTGACAATCTCTTGCTTTTACAGGAGAAATTGGAGAATGATCCTTTGTTTGGAATTGTGCGCGTTGAGTTTGTTGGAACCAAAATGCTGTACGCCATGAGAGTGGTTACTAACGGTGTTTTTAATTTGTGTCCTTCAGTATATTGCAATCCAGAAGATTCTAGTGCGGGTAGCTGTTTAATTCCGATACCAACAAACTCTAAACCAGAGTTTTACCCCTACCTCGAAATCACTCCAGAGGAAATTGATGAGGCTTTGCGTGTATTTATGGCAACTGGACACGATATAGGCTGCGTTGAGTACATTATTCAAACGGACGGAAGCCAGGTGTTCTACGACATTAACGCTAACTCAAATTTGAGAGCTTCCGTTGCCAAATCTTGGAATGTAGATCCGTTTGAAGAAGTTGTTAAATACTTGATTAAGGAATTAAGAACAGCGTAGACCGTGTCTAGTAAATAGTAAGCACGTAGCTCTTCCGGACTCACTCGTGCCGAGCGTAGGAGAAGCTTTTAGTTGATATATCGAACACATATGTCTGGCGTTTGTGCATCAAATTCTCTGACGTTTCTATTCATGCACAACGTTTAAAAATATTTCTTCGGTCACCGCTAGGTGTTCATTTCGGAAGAGTTGCATCGAAAATGATTGAAAATTGGGATATCTCGCCATTAACTCATCAAAGTCCGAAATCAACCCTGAAGCATCATTCAACACCTGAACATCGTTCGACCTTAGAGTCTCAAACGCTATCTTCTCGAGCTTGCCAAGTTCCACAAGCGGAGCCTCGAACCACATGACGCAGAAGTGCTCAACTAAGAATCGTACTGCCGCTTCTGTCTCAGCGTTGGTGTAAAACTGTTCCAGCCACGTTCTTAGGTTCTATGGCATGAACAGTGCATCGGTGTATTGCGACGGTGCTACAACTGCCGGACGAAACGCGAATCCGGGTTTTCCATTCTTGCCAAACGGAATAACCGCTTTCAGACCACCTCGTAGCTGACCGATCAAGAGCTGTACTTTACTGTACAAATTGGGTGACTTACCAATCTCGTAGGGATAGAACTGTCCGCCAACTCGTACACCCCAGATGTAAACGGCATTGATCTTTTTGTTACCGCCTGCCGTGTAACAGGTGTGGAATTCCATCAATGACAAGGGTGATTGCCATTTGTGCGATGAGTTTTTCATTTTTGAGTCTCCAGATGATTGAATGAAATAGGTTAGTTGGATGAATGTCTTCTGCGCGTCGTTAGTTGATTGCCTCTGCATCGGTGCTACTAACAACAGGATCCATTCCTTTTGGTGTATACGCATGCGTCGTCCGCGCTCGCAGCTCTTCTCGCTCACGTTTCCTAACTGCTTTTGCTTCTGCCTTGAGTTCTGCAATCTCTTTGAGTCGTTGCGTTGTCTCTTCCGCCCGCATTTTTCGTTCTAGATCTTCCTGACGGATCTTATTGAGCATTTCATTGAACCGATTTACACCTAAGATCTTTTCAAAAGCGAGTTCGTAAATCGTTTTCACTTCCGATGCACCGGAATTTGAAGCCTTATACACGCGTGATGGGGTTGGAAAGCCCATTTCTTGCGCTAATTTCTTTCCTTCAATGCCCGTCCGGTCTAAAATTTTGTGCATTTCACGACCTGTCATAGTACCTCCGATAATTGTGGATTGTTTTGGATTGTCCTCGACCGTTGACGATGTTCTTGATCTCATTGAGGACACGTATTTTGATGTGCACTGCATGAATTGAAGATGAAATAGTGCCAAAAACTTAGTATTTCGTTGATTATCAGCTCATAAATCGAAGCGAATTCTATGTGTCTTGCCAGTGCGAGGTCATCATAGCAGTTCATTCGTTTGGTCTAGTGATCTCATTTTAGACTAAACACCCGTTTTTGAGCTTGTTCGTTCGTTCACTTTCCTAGGAAAAGCGAACGAACGAACAAACAAACGTAGCTTATCATGGCTCGGATGGCTTCTCGCGCAGCGAATAAAGTACTCGTGTACCGTCGCGCTGCTTGTCGAGTACCTGGCCTACTGCGTCCGACATGTATTTGTTTGCTTGTGTCTTCTTAAAACCATACTCCTGGTACAACCAGCTTTCAACTTCCTGAGCTGTGAATTCCGAAAAAGCCTCAGTAAAGAGCTTGTGCCATTTGATTTCAACTTTCGCCCGCTCCGTCGGTGCGTCCTTACTGAGATCTGAAATCAAAACTCTGTCGCCGGTATCTGAAAACAGGAACGTCTGCTCGTCAAACTCCAGAACCATGGCTGAGTCTTTGTGTACACGCGAGATGTAGTTGCCTTTTACGCATGACAAGAACTTCTTTGAGCCTTCACCGCATCGAAGATCAAATACCGCGCGAGCTTTTTGCGCAAAAGCTGCACCGCCGGAAACATGTTGTTGTGACGGTGCGAGCGAGTAACCGGCTTTGGTAAGATGATGGAGTATGAGAATCGTGCACTCGAACTCTCGAGCAATGGATGCGAAGCGCTTCAACACACTTCGCATATCAGAGTTGCTGCTTTGGTCACCCGTGTGAATGTCACCGTAGCTGTCGAGTACTAACAGGTCTACAGGTTGACGGGTGATGAGCTCTTTGAGCAACTCTACAAGCTCCTCGAGCGTCATGTCATCGTAAAATACGAAGCGAATTCTCTCGGCGTCGTCCGCGCACAAACCCATTGCCTGTCCTTGAGTCTGCAAGCGATGCTTGATGTTGATCTCATCGTCTTCTGTCGACACGTAAATGACGTGGTTGTGCCTTGCACACAACGGCATTCCTAGAAATTTTTGCTTCTTTCCGACAATGGAGAGTGTCAGCATGCGCGAGAATTGCGATTTGCCTGCATCCGGAACGCCGACGAGCGCCGTTAATCCAGAGCGCAGCAGAAATGGTTCCCAAAGAAAGTCGCGATCGCTGTGAGGCAACTGAAGAAGTTCCTTGCCAGTATAAATGTACTTCCGAGGTTTAGTGCCGTTAAGTACTCGTCCAATCGTGTCGAGCTTTAGCGTTCCGTTATATGCGTGATTGACTTCCATTTGATTGGGTTAGATATCGATCGAAGAATTCAACGACTTGGCAACGAGTTCCAAAACCTTCTTTTCCGCTTGCGCTAGGTCAGATAAGTACTTGTGAATTGACTGATGGCTTCGTTGATTGTAACGAACGCACTTACCTTTTTCGTCAAATAGCGGCACATAGAACTCGTTGGAACGAGTAACGCCAATCTTGCTGTGAAGAATAATTCCATCTGGAATTTCGTCCAGGGCAAACTGAGACTTGCGCACTACAAGACGTAGGTTGCACCGCATCAACAATGTGTAAGGTATCTCCAGCATCGCGTACACACGAACATCAGCCAGAGTCTCAGCCACTTTGCGTGGATAGCCTCCGTCATACTCCAGGATAGCAGCAACTTCCTCATATAGTGTTGTGTCATTGCGTTCGTTATGATGAGATATCTGATTCATTTCGCGTCTCATTGCAATTCTTCTGAGTATTTTTAATGTGTTCTGCGGTTCTTGTTCAATAATGCGGCGTCTAATTCTCGTTTCAGGTACCGACACGACTTTCCGATGCGATAGGTTTTAATGAGACCGCGTTTTGTCCACGCGATCACCGTTGCCTTAGTTACTCTCAGATACGCTGCAGCCTCAGCTTGAGTCATGTAGCCGTCATCAACGACGTGGTTTGCTGGTTCAGTTGATTGAGTTAGTTCCGTGCTCATCAACAACACTGCTTGCTGTATTTCTTCTCGAAGGATCTGTCTCGCCGCACTAAGGATTTGTTTGATGAACTCTTCCATAACCACTTATGTACTGTGTATTGAATTGACCGTGTTAACACTCGGGACATGATGTATTTGGGAGAGTGATTCCGTGACTCTCTGATGCTTCAATGCTCCGTGCTCGAGCGCGTTCAAAAGTATTCAAGAGTGTATGGTAGGAGGATTAAGGAGCTTAAGTCTTAATCAGGACTTGTTTTTGTCGTTGAGCTTTGAGATTAGCGAATTTTGAAAAGAGGTGGAAGTCTGACCGACAAGATTGAGCAAGAATTTTTCAAGAGTTGCGGATTCATTCAAAGCAGGGTCATGAAGGATTCGACTCTTGAGGTTGTCCCAGTTGCTTGCACTTACACCTTCGAAAATTGACGTCCAACTTGTGCCTGGCAGCTTGTGGATCATTTTCGTCTCGATCATAGAATAGAGAATCCGCAGCACATCGGTCTTCGAGATTCCGTCAACGATTCTGATCGGGGAAATACTCGTTGCGACCATCGATTCGGCATTGTCATAGTAGGCACGAAACTCATCTTTTAGGTCGTTCAGGTCTTCTCGGTACTCATTGAGACTATTGTAGATTGTCAATTCCTGAAGTACTTCATACTCAGCGCTGCGCCTTCTCAATTTATTGTCGAAGAGTGCAAGAGAGTCTAACAATTCATTCACAACAGATAGCTCATTCTCGATGATTTCTAACAGTTTTGACTTTTCACCAGGAGTGCGAAATCCCAGGTTGTCCTCAATTCTGCTTTTCACGGTGGGTGAGGACGACATGTACACCTTGACTCTGTCGAGAATTGAAAGCAGTTGTCGTACTAGATCGATAACGCTAAGAAGTGTATTGTACGCGAGATAGTGGCCAATCGTCTTTGCTAGCGCAACCTCAAAAATCCGCTCACCGTCGCGCATGACAAACGACTTCATAACGTCCAGCCCGACCTCACTAATGAAGCATTTACAGAACTCTTCAGATTTGATGAAGTGCCCGACCGGATCAGCATCAGGATTGAACAGCACACCGATACAGTCTACCGAGTCGTAAAAGCGCTGCATTGCAGTTGACATGACATCGTTCTTTTTTGCTCGCAATGCGCTGCGCATAGTAATGAGTCGCGTGCTGAAAGCAAGGAGACGTACCTCGGTTTTTAACTCGCTCTTTGTAGTGAGTAGTTCGTTCAGTTCCGCCGTGAGCTGCGCGGAAAGCTGCTTCCTGGCAGACTCATACTGTTTCTGCAGTGAATGAACGGAGGGTGTGCTCATGGTTGAATTTCGTGGTGACCTTTGCTTTACACAGTAGGCAATGTTGACCGCAAACCAATCAACATCATGGCAGCATTCTTACGATGAGATTGAGCTTGACTATGCCACGCGCAAAAATTGTGCGCAATCCAAAGTACATACTCGATTTACAATGAGATATTCTGCCAACATGTGTACCTTTTGGTCGCTCGCACGATGCACCAAAACGGGTCGAGATGTACGGAGGTAGATTTGAAGCGTGGCAAGATTGGCCAATAGACCTTAAGTAAAACGAAAACGTGTTCCCAAAATCAATAGCCTAATAAATAGCCTAACAAGAAAACAAAAACCCGCAACACTAGTCGTGATGCGGGTTTCAGGGTTGTACCAGTGATCTCGGGGGGACTTGAACCCACGACCCTCTGATTAAAAGTCAGATGCTCTACCACTGAGCTACGAGATCGGCCAGTCGATGAGGGTGTCTGGGACACGGCTCAGCGAACAGAAGACTACAAAAATAGGGCTTGGAGCTGGTTCGGCAAAAAGAGTTAGCGGGACATCTAGTGCGTTGCTTGGTGCCCGAGAGCGGGGAACATGCGTCGAAGCTGCGTTTCGGTGCGGGCAATGAGGGCAATGCTGCAGCCGAGGGCGGAAACAATGATGTAGGCAACTGGAAAGACTTCATTGGCGACGGTGTAACCGACGGCTAGTCCGACGATTGCTTGGATGATGCCGAGTCTGATGGACTCACGGGAACCAATGATTTGCGCCGCATCCCAAGCTTCTTGGGATTTCAATGAGGTCGTAGTGCGATAGCCGTACATGTGATTGGGCGTCTTCGCTGGAAATTTCTTCATGAGCCAGCCGGCGATAAAGAACGAGACGCCGGGTAGTGCGGGTAAGAGATGGAGGAAGCTCACGAGGTTCATGCGACGAATTCCTCCTGCAAATACCATTCGCGAACGGTGTTTGCAATACCAACCGGATCGAGCGCGAGTTCACGCCAGAGTTCTTCTTGGGTTCCGTGCTCAACAAAGATATCGGGGATGCCGTGTAGCTTGAGACGCACTGCGCGCTCTGCGTTCTGTGCAACGAATTCTGCGACGGCGCTGCCGAAGCCGCCGTGGATTTGACCGTCTTCGACCGTGACGATCTTATCGAACTTTTGCATGAGCGAACGGAGCATGTTTTCATCAAGTGGCTTGACAAAACGTGCGTTGATGACTTCAACCTCAATGCCTTGGGCGCTGAGTATTTCTGCGGCTTGCATGGAATGTGATACCATGTTGCCAAGTGCGACGATGGCGATGTCGCGTCCTTCACGAAGCAGCTCGGATTGTCCAAGCGGAATGGATTGCATCGCTCGCTGCTCAACACCAATAGCGTTGCCGCGTGGATAGCGTATTGCTACCGGACCCGCCGTGTAGTCGTGAACAGATGAATAGAGCATGTCACGCAATTCCTGCTCGTCCTTTGGTGCCATGAGCACAAGACCTTGGATGATGCGCAAGTAGCCGATGTCGAGAACACCGTGGTGGGTCGGACCATCCGCTCCCACAACGCCGCTGCGATCAAGTGCGAAGATGACGTGTAAGTGCTGAATTGCACAGTCGTGCACGACCATGTCGAAAGCACGCTGTAAGAAGGAAGAGTAAATCGCACAAACAGGTACTATGCCCTGCGTTGCCATTCCCGCCGCAAAGGTTACGGCGTGTCCCTCTGCAATGCCCACATCAAACACACGGTCCGGATGCTTGCGTTGCACAATGTCGATGCCGGTTCCGTCGGGCATTGCTGCCGTAATACCAATGACCTTTGGCGTGCTATCCATGATTTGCGTCAAGGCTTCGCCGAATACTTTTTGATATGACGGGGGCGTCGGTGTTGGTGAAGGTTTGGTGAGTGCTTTGCCGGTAATCTTGTCGATTTTTCCAATGGCATGCAAAAACTGCTTGTCGTTTTCGGCGTGGGAATAGCCTTTGCCTTTTTGGGTCATGACGTGCAGGAGCACCGGACCCTCAACATCTTTGATCTGCTTGAGTATGCGAACCATCTGACGAACGTTGTGTCCGTTGATAGGACCGAAGTACTTGAAGCCAAGCGACTCAAACAACATTCCCGGTGTGATCACCGCTTTGAAGCCGTCTTCAATCTTTCCAACAGCAAATCGAATTCTGTCACCAATTCCCGACATGCGATTGGTTGCTTCTTTGAAATTCGTCCGCATGCGCATTGCGGTGGGCTTAGTGAAGATCTCGGTAAAGTAATTCGATAGCGCCCAGACATTCTCAGCGATTGACATGTTGTTGTCGTTCAAGACAACCATCATGTTTCGCTTTTGAATTCCGCAATTGTTCATTGCTTCGTAGGCCAAACCACCGGTCATTGCGCCGTCTCCTATGACTGCAACAACTTTGTAATCATCATGATTGAGATCACGCGCCGTCGCTACACCAAGCGCCGCACTGATGCTGGTAGTTGCGTGACCGGCACCAAAGACGTCGTACTCGGATTCGCTGCGCTTGAGAAAACCGGAGAGACCGCCGAACTGACGGATTGTTGAAAGTTGATCACGACGACCGGTAAGAATCTTGTGAGGATATCCTTGGTGTCCGGTGTCGATGATGATCTTGTCTTGTGGTGTGTTGAAGACATAGTGCAGAGCAACTGTAAGCTCAACCATTCCCAATCCCGCGCCGAAGTGACCTCCGATGCGCGTGATGGTGTCGATCATGTACTCACGAACTTCCTCAGATACGCGACCTAATGCAGATTCGGGAAGTGCACGCAAATCGGCTGTCGATTGGATGCCTAAAAGATGTTGATATTCCAATGTCGTTCTTCGATAATGTTCGTGTACTCTGCGTCTGTGGTGACCTGTCCGCAGAACGATGTACAAAAATAGCTGTCCCTGTGACGAACAGCAGGGGAAAAGTAGTGCAGAGAGAGGAGGAATTCACAATTATTATGAGACCCAAGACAGCGTTTTTGCACCGGATCACGTAGCTTTTTAGCACTTTTCACCGGCGAAGCATAGCTCTGTGACTAAGCGATCAGCTTTGATCCGGATTCGTCATTAGGCCCAACCAAGCGAGAACTGAGGCCGCTAATTGCATCGAATAAGATCTTCTTTACTTCTGGACGAAGAATGATTTCTGCTCGTTGATACCACGTCCAAGAAAGCGCATGTAGTAGATACCTGAGCTCAAGCCCGGCGTTTGGACGCGGACTTCCTGCGCGCCGCTGCGATATGACATGTGTGGACTTGAAAGCACCAGACCGCCTCGCACTGTGTAGATCTGGACTGTAACCGATGCATCCAAGGAGAAATTCACGTGGGCTGTGATCATTCGACCGCTTGGATCATTGACGATGCTATCAATCCTCAAACCTGCAGCACTTGTTTCTGAACCGACGCCGGACTGGAGTCGTTCGTAAAAGTAGAGGTGTGCCGGAACTTTCAATGGACTCATTTCAGACGTGGTGTAATATCCCTTCGACTCAGCGTCGAAAGCGATTGCCTCACCTTGTGGTTCCATGCTATAAGGCTCGATTCCCGGTGTGCCACGCAAAGCATCCGCTACACTTTGCTTCGCACCGCGCTTGAAATAAAAGATGTGCTGATAGTCTTTGATGACAATCTCAGAACCATCGGCTGAAATATCGCCGGCTGTGATCATTGTGTAAGGAATGGTCGCAACCTTCTCGGCGGTGATAATGTCGGTTGTTGATTGAGGATAGGCCAGTCGATAAACGCGCACCGAATCTTCTCTCTTCGAGACCACATAGAGATCGTGGGTGCGAGGATCCGACATCACGCATTCAGCATCGCGTTTTCCGTCAGGATATTGAAAACGAATTGCATCTATGCTGCGAATAGTATCAACACTGAACTTCTGATCGGGATCGACACTTGGTTCAAGCACGCGGTAAATCGTCTTGGTATCGTAAACAGCGTTGTTGTCACCGGTTTCTCCGATATAGAGATAAGCCTTGCCGGCAATTGTATCCGAACAAATGTCTTCCCAATCTCGAGCACTAATGCCTTTGAGATAGTACACTGCGACAATCTTCGCTGATGTTGTGGCTGCGAAAATTCTTGCGGAGTCGCCGCTGTCGTTATGCGTCCAGAGAATATCCGGGCGCAATCGACTGCAACACAATCCTGACGCCTCATCAAGCAATGAATCATTGAACACACCGCGGTCAATGGGTCCGCTGAAATCTTGGGCTCGCGCGCTCAAGGCGCAGAAGGCAAGGCAAATCACAGCTAGAATGTTTCGCAATAGTGTATGCATGGTTCAGTGCTTCGTGAAGATGTTAGATGATTGAGACTCGAGACTTGAGAACTAAGATTAGTCTTTGGGTGCTGTCCACGGTACATCAATGACGCCGCACAGATGATTAGCCATGCGAGCGGCGCTGAAGAGATAGTCTGAACAGCGATTGAGAAACTTAACGACGACCTCGCCAATGTCTTCGCGCTCGGCAAGTGCCACGCAGCTGCGTTCTGCTCGACGACAAATCGTTCGCGCCGAATGCAAGAAAGCAGCGCATTGTGTTCCACCGGGCAAGATGAAATTCTTCAAGGGTGAAAGTTGTTCGTCATGTGCATCAATGCAGCGTTCCAACCACAGAACTTGTGATTCCTTGATACGGGGAATATCGAATGCTGGAGGCGGATAGAGCGGCGTCGCCAAATCGCTTCCGAGTGAAAAGAGAAGTGCGCTGAGCGTAGTTAACTCTTCAGCTAGCAGAGCCGGAGGATCATGACTCAAGGCAACGCCAATCATGGCGTTCAGTTCGTCAACTGTGCCGTAAACTTCGATGCGCAGATCTGCTTTCGACAGTCGCTGTCCACCGAACAATCCGGTCGTGCCTTTATCTCCTGTTTTTGTGTAAATCCGAGTTGACATTGTTTGCGTTGTGTAGTGGTCAAAGTAAAGAATACTCAAATGTGCTATTGCGGTCTTGAGTATCAGTGTGAATCAGATGTTGAAGAACAACAGATCGTTGACGATCTATTCAGCTTTCAAAATGAAGCGGTCAATGAACTCTTTCACGACCGGATCCTTCGAGGCTTTGAGTTCTTCGGCGCTGCCTTCGAATTGCACCGAACCTTCGTGAAGCATGGCAACGTGATGCGCGATGTGAAAGACGGAGAACATGTCGTGTGTAATAACCAATGAAGTGACGTTGAGCTGCTGCGCCAAGTCGCGGATCAGAAAGTCGATCTGTTCTGAGGTTACGGGATCCAAACCGGTGGTTGGTTCATCGTAGAAAATGTACTGCGGACTTCCCACCAGCGCGCGAGCAACGCCAACACGTTTGCGCATACCGCCTGAAAGATCAGAGGGTTTCTTGTTGCGAAGAATTGCGTACTCACGTTCAAAATTTGGACTGCCGTTTTCGCTGAGATTGGGGAGCAGGCCGACCGCGGAGAGTACGCGACGAGCCTCTTGATCTAGAATTTCGTCACGACGTTCACCGTGCTCATACAGACTAATGACGATGTTCTCCCACACTGTCAATGAGTCAAACAATGCGGCGCCCTGAAACACATATCCCATGCGCTGACGCATCGCGAAGAGCTGGGGTTGATCCATAGAAGCCACAACTTCTCCGTCAACGCGCACGTCACCTGAATCTGCTTGGAGTAGTCCGACAATGTGCTTGAGCAACACGCTCTTACCACTTCCTGATTTACCAATAATACAGGTTGTCTTTCCGTTTGGAATGCTAAGCGAAACCCCATTCAAGACCAACTTTGGTCCGAAGGATTTCGTGAGATTGTTGAGTTCGATCATTCTAAGTCTTTCCGGTAGCCAGCAAAAATACACTTCGGCACTGCAGTAGAGTCAAGAAAGCAGAGCCCTTCGTTGGGTCGATGGTAAAAGAGGGATGTTCGGGTTCGAGTGAAATGGTCGCAGTTCTTTAAGACCACAAAATCAACGTGCTGCAGAATCACGTCGTAGCAACGTCACAAACAGCGCACCGAAGCCGCAGAATACAATTCCAATCAGTCCACAGATCCAGCTCATCATATAAAAGCTGAACCATGACGAGTCGATAGCGCTGTGGCGAATGCTATCGTAGTAGACCGTCACACGCGAACCAACTGAGTCTATGGAACCGCGCATTCCGACTTCTGAATAGGCGCGAATTAATTGACCCTTCTCATCCGTGAATTCATACTGCGGAGTTGTAAGACGAGAGCCATTCCAGTAGTCAATGATGACGGCATCGTAGAGTTTGTGTGACGCCGCAAAAGACTGTCGTTCGTAGAAAGAATATGCTGAGCATGCAATGAGGATAACACCAATGGCTGCAAATGACCAGGCTACGCGCATCATGATGCGATTCGAACGAATTTCGGATTCGCGAAAGCGTTGGTTAAAATCATCAGGGAACGCCGCGCGCAAACGGGATGTTCGGTCGTTGGTTGACGGCATTGCGTCAATATCAAAAAGTTGCTCTGCTGTGCTACGACCCTCCATCACGACTGCAACGACCCAGATTATAGCTGCAACGAAAGCAAAGATGGCGATGAAAGTGGGCGCAAACCAGAGCGACCAGAAGCTCATGATGCGTGCGCTGGCGGGGTCGTCGGCCGGATAACTTAGCTCCACCATCTGACCAACTTGAAACTCCGGTGGATCGGAGGACACTGAGCCTTCGATGCGCACCGAATCACCGGTCGCGCTCATGAAAACGACAATGGGAAATCGAGCATTTGGTTCATCGCGAAATCCGACGACCCTGCCCGTGCTTTTAAGGTTAGTTTGAAGCTCGTAGAAACCGTGAGCAATGAAGACCACGCTGATGAGACAGAGCAATACGGCGACAGCTCCAATGACAGTACGAAAACGCAAGCCCGAAAATTTCATGACCACTGCTCCGTAGTTTTGCGTGTGAACGGCAAATTATCCACTCTCGTCGAGACGCAGAAGCGATCTCGCAATGAATGTCAAAGAATCCAGAATTGTCTGCGAAAACAGTTGTAATCGTCGGTGCCGGATTTGGAGGTCTTCAATGCGCCAAGGAACTAGCGAAAGCAAAGTGCGATGTAATCCTCATTGATAAAAACAATCATCACCTTTTTCAACCCTTACTGTATCAAGTCGCAACAGCAGCGCTTTCACCTGCAGACATTGCTGCTCCTGTGCGAACGATCTTTCGTGATCAAGACAACATCCGCATTGTCATGGATGAGGTAGTAAGCTTGGATTGTGCTCAGAGAAAGATCTTCTGTCAGCTTGAAGGTGAAATCAAATTTGATGTGCTCGTCCTGGCTCCCGGAACGCGTCACTCTTACTTTAGTCATCCTGATTGGGAAGCGGTCGCACCTGGACTTAAAACACTCGACGATGCGCTTGATATGCGCGCTCGCATCCTTCTTGCTTATGAAAACGCTGAGCATAAGGCTCGTAAGGACGACGCTCGAGCAGCAACGACATTTGTTGTTGTTGGAGGAGGTCCAACCGGTGTTGAGCTAGCAGGCGCTCTGGCAGAGATAGGACGTCACACCATGATCCGCGATTTCCCCCGACTCAGCGTCAACGATATCCGCGTCATACTCGTTGAAGCAGGCGAGAGAATACTTCCTTCTTTCGATCCTAAGCTCAGTGTCAAAGCACAGAAAGCTTTGGAAAGATTGGGTGTTGAGGTTCATTGCAATTCACGAGTTGAACAGATAACGGAAGATCATGTGCAGATCAACGGTGAGTCCTTGGCTACTGAGACCGTGCTCTGGGCTGCCGGTAATCAAGCACCAAAGTGGTTGCGTGATTCAGGACTTCCTTGCGATTCAGTTGGACGTGTCATTGTGCAATCTGATTGCTCAGTTGAAGGTCTGCCAAATGTATTCGTGATTGGCGACGCTGCTCACCACCAAAACGAAAAGGGCGTCTTGTTACCGGGCGTTGCTCAGCCGGCAATGCAGCAGGGTCGCTACGTCGCCAAACTCATCGCCTCTGAGGCAATTGGTCGCCCGCATCTAGCCTTTCACTACAACGACAAAGGAAACATGGCAACCATTGGTCGCGCTCAGGCTGTGGCCGAACTTGCCGGCGGCATCAAACTCTGGGGCTGGGTTGCGTGGTTGCTCTGGGCCGGCATCCACGTCGTTTCACTCATCCGCTTCCGCAATCGCTTCCGCGTCATGATGGAATGGTTGTGGTATTACATCAGCTACCAACCAGGTGCTCGATTGATTGTTGCCGATGAGCATCACGAGGCGCGAGAGGCTGCAGCGAAGAAGCAATCAACGAAGTAACGATTATGCTTGTCTGATTTGCCAATCATTAGGCACTAGTAGCTGCAAATAGGAGATGAGATACACAGCCATCATTGATGTGTAATAAGCTCACTACGCATACTCCTTCGAGAACTTAAGCTGCGCGATGACGAGCGCGAATAGATTCCAAACTACCCGTCGGAATAGCGTGGATGAGTCTTCTCGTGTACTCTTCTTTTGGTGAGGCATAGATTTCATTAGCCGTACCAAGCTCAACGATTTTTCCAGCGTTCATAACAGCGATGCGATCGCTGATGAACTTAACGACGCTGAGGTCGTGCGATATGAAGATATAGGTCAAACCAAACTCTTCACGAAGGGAAACCAAGAGATTGAGCACTTGGGCTTGAATGGAGACGTCGAGCGCGGAAACTGATTCATCACAAATCAAAAACTTTGGCTTTAGTGCGAGCGCACGAGCAATGCAGATGCGCTGACGTTGTCCACCGGAGAACTCGTGCGGATAATTCTGGAAGTGTCTCGGCTCCATATGAACCTTTTCCAGCAGGTAATGCACATGTTCCTTACGCTCTTTGTCGTTGCTGAAGAGATTGTGCACGCGCATCACTTCCATGATCGCGCTGCCAACCGACAAGCGAGGATTGAGCGATGAATAGGGATCCTGGAAAATGATCTGGAAATCTTTTCGCAGTGCTTTGAGTTCTTCGGATTGTAGTGCGCGAATGTCCTTGTTGTCGAAGACAACCTTACCGCCTGTTGGCTCGATCAAGCGAAGAATTGCGCGACCGGTCGTGGTCTTACCGCAGCCGCTTTCACCAACCAGACCAAGTGTCTCGCCACGTTTTACATCAAAAGAAATATCATCAACTGCCTTAACCCATCCGGTAGTGCGACTAAACACACCTGTGCGAATAGGGAAGTGAACTTGAAGATTACCGACTTTAAGCAATGGCTGCTCTTTGGCGAATTGCGCGTTGCGTTGTTTGATTTCTTCGGCTGAGATTTCGACTTCGTGTATGCGCTCAGTGACGGTTGCTTGCGTGCGTTCGACGATGCTGCCGTCGGCGTGCTCGTCCATGAAGTCACGGACGGTTGGTAGGATGCGCAGCTTCTTGTCCAGACGCGGACGACAGGCTAGCAAACCCTTTGTGTACGGATGCTTTGGATCTTCAAAAATCTGCTGCACGCTTCCGTGTTCAACGATGTTGCCTTTATACATGACGATGAGTTCGTCCGCGATTTCGGCGATCACGCCAAGATCGTGGGTGATAAACATCATGCTCATGTTGTGCTTGCGTTGCAAGTCACGCATGAGATCCAGGATCGTTGCTTGTACGGTTACGTCGAGAGCCGTTGTTGGTTCATCGGCAATGAGGATGTCGGGATTGCATGACATTGCCATTGCAATCATCACGCGCTGTTTTTGTCCGCCGGACAACTGGTGCGGATACTGATCAATCATCGTCTCCGGTCGCGGCAACTGCACCTCACGCAGCAACTGCAACGTGCGCTCACGCGCTTCAGCCTTGCTGACCTTTTGATGCAGAGTGATTGCTTCAATAATCTGATCGCCGCAACGGAAGACCGGATTCAGCGAAGTCATAGGTTCTTGGAAAATCATTGCAATTCGATTCCCACGATAGCCGCGCATTTGCTCTTCGCTGATCTTCAAGAGGTCAGTTTGCTTGCCGTCTTTTTCGCGGAACAAGATTTCGCCCTGCACGATTTTTCCCGGAGGATCGGGGATGAGACGCATCACTGAGAGTGAGCTCACAGATTTACCGGAGCCGGATTCGCCGACGATACCGAGGGTCTTGCCGCGCTCCAGCGAGAAGGACACATTGTTCACAGCTCGCATAGTGTAATTCTCTGTGCGGAATTCTGTAATGAGATTGCGTACGTCTAAAACTGTATCCATAGCTGAAGTGTCGGTGCGAAAGGAATTGCCGATCAATTTAGCAGGAGGCTGCGAGCTGCACAAACAAAGTCGGGGAGGGATCGAGGAATTTTGAGGGTGGGGGAAACCATGCTGAAGGAAGGACAATCGATTGTCCTTCCTTCAGACAATAGGCTTTTAGGGCTGATAGATAAATGGCACTCGTTGAACACCACTATTGGAGACGAGTTGAACCATAAAGAGCTGTTGAGCATAGGCTTCCGGCAAAGTGAAGTTGCGAATGCCGGGACTGAGCTCGGCGTCAACCAGGCTCAAGAGATGGTGTCCGTTGAGATCATAAAGATCCACTCGCACATGCTCCGGAAGATCAGTTTGAACACGCAGTATCGACGCCGCACAACCTTCATGTGTTGATCCAGTGATAATGCGAGAGTTCCCGCTGAAGTCACGTTCCTCGTTAACAGACGTCAGAGCACTGCAAGTACTCGCGAGCGGCTTTAGTTCAATTGGCGCACCATGGGTCAGCACTTTATTAGCAAATGCAGGATGAGAAAAATCAAAGCGATTGCATCGGAAGACGAGGTTGTTGGAGGCATCGCCTCCTTGAGCAACGATGACACCTTGTGCGTCCGAATTAACATAGCTCCAAACAATTTCTTTGTTTGAATTGATTTCGAAGAAGTGTCCTGATGGTCCATCACAAATCAAAGTATTTCCATTCGGCAAAATTTGAGCTCCTGAGATAATTGGCGCCGAGAAGGAAGTAGTATCAGGCGCCACGTATCGCCATGCCGCTGAGTCAGGAGTGAAGCGCTTGTTGCGTATGAGGTAACGACCCTGTTCGTCAATTTCCGGCTCGATGATGTCAACAGACGAATAGTTCTTTGTGCCAACTTTTCCCGCAACATTGTTGAACACCAAGAAGGCGATGTGATTATCATTTCCACGTCGAATAAACTGCGCATCATGCTGCACACCTAAGCGTTGATCGGAATCAGTGCCGGCTTTGTATGCTTGAGGATTGCCCCAGCGATAGAGAAAATCTCCGCCACGTCCGTATTTACCTCCGCTGTGCGACGCAGCTTCAGCCGTCGTTGTTGAGTGATCAATGACCCATATCTCGCTGGAATTATGAGAGCTCAACACAATTTGATCAGTGAGTGAATCGTACTGCACTGAATTCAAGTGCATCCAATCAGGATTTGATGCAATGACTCCGTAATTGAGATCCAGCAGTTCGGGATGATCCGAGACGTCTTTTGTGTAATTAGGTTTAGTGGAATCGAAAGACTGCGTCAGGTGATCCCACAAACGCCATTGCCACACGATTTCTGCATCGTGATCGCCTTTGGGTTTGATTTCAATGACACGCTCAGACCAGATTTCGGTGTAGGGTCCGGGTCTGTGACCATTAGCAAGAATCTCTGCCTTACCATGCAATTCCCATTCAATCACCAAGTAATTACCATTAGCCATAGGATAGGCGTCGTGGTGTTGACAAATAGAATCGTTGTTACAGACATAGGACCAAATCATGTTGCCATCCCAATCCATCAATTCAAGAACACCACCGGCACCGCCTGCAGTGTATTTCGTATTGCCACTGGCGCAGCAGCGGAAGAGGGAACCATCAGGACGCAAGTACACAGCTAAGCCCGGACGTCGAGTACTTGTCCAGGTATGCACCAAGTATCCGCAATTGTCGATTAGATAAGTCCGCGGGGATCCAATTGGTGCAAAGAGCGTGAGTCCATTGAACGACTGCTCCTTGTTGTATTCAAATAATCCAACGGTTTGACCATCAGCTTTCGTGTGCACGGAATTGAATAGTGACGATAGCGTGAATAGCACTGTGAATACTACGAGTCTGCTTCTCATGAATTCTCCATTGTGTTTGTTTCCAGGTGTTCCATACCAACCATCGCAGGACTCTGTAATTCATCTCAAGTGATGAATAGCTTATTCTACTTGATTCATTCTTTGCTCATGTCCTCACTTAATGTAGACGGAATTTGTTTCACACCAAATGAATTAAATGACATGACAGATTCACTATAGACGATGTGAGCCAGAGTGTAGAAAAGAAAAAGTCGCTGACAAGAATGTACAGCGACTTTTCATCTGTCATCTACGAGATAATTCGATCTAATTATTTCATCGCACCGTTGCTAGGTGGATTGAAAGTGCGCGACAATGTCTGCCACACTTGATAATAATCATGTTGCAATTCGCCAATATTCATAGCGTGCTTTGTTGTGCGAACTGCAAAGCGTGTTTCAAACATGAAGGCAAGTGTGTGTTCTTGCTTGACGGGTTTGAGATCGGCATTGGTTGCTTTGTTGTGTGTGATTGCATCCGGACCATGTCCACTCATGCAATTATGCAAGGAGCATCCTCCCGGTACAAAGCCCTCTTCTTTTGCATCATAAATGCCCCAAATCAAACCCATGAACTCCGACATGAAGTTGCGGTGGAACCAAGGTGGACGGAAGCTATGCTCGGCAACCATCCAACGCTCGGGGAAAATCACGAAGTCGCAGTTTGCAGTGCCAGGTGTGTCTGAAGGTGAAGTTAATACAGTGTAGATCGACGGATCGCTGTGATCGAAGTTGACCGTATTCACGCATTGAAATGTCGTGAGATCATACTTGTACGGCGCATAGTTGCCATGCCATGCAACAACATTCAACGGAGAGTGGTTGATGGACGCAGACCACATATTGCCTTGGAATTTTGCAATCACCTCGAAGTCGCCTTCACGATCTTCATAGGCTGCAACGGGACTCAAGAACATGCGTGGGTATGCAAGACCGTTGGCGCCAATTGGACCAAGATCAGGCAAGCGAAAGGCTGCGCCATAATTCTCTAAAATGTAGCCGCGAGCTTGTCCGTCGGGAACTACCACGCGAAACTTGATACCACGCGGAATAACACAAATCTCACCCGGCGCAACTTCAAGAATACCCATCTCGGTATGCAGACGAAGTGAACCGAGTTGAGGCACAATGAGCAACTCTCCATCGGCATCATAGAAGAAGCGATCAATCATATCATCGTTGCATGCGTAGATATGAATAGCCACGCCGCTGTGGCTTGCGCAATCTCCGTTGCCGCCAAGCGTGACCATACCCTTGACGAAATCAGTTGGGCTATCCGGAATAGCCAAGGGACTCCAGCGCAACTGGTTTGGAGTTGGTGGCAACTCGTCGAATGGTGTTGAGCGGATAAAGCCTGGATCGGTGATTTGAAAGGGCGTATGCACGACCGAAGGACGAATGCGGTGCATCCAGCTACGACGGTTTGTGGCGCGTGGGGCTGTGAAGGCTGTGCCGCTGATCTGTTCTACGTAAAGACCATAGGCAACATGCTGAGGCGAATTCTGGCGAGTATCAAGTGCGCCTGCAATTGCTTCCGTTGAGAATTCATTGCCAAAACCACTCAAATAACTCAGGGCGCTTTTCACCCGTGTTTCGGTGCTCGTTGTCATAATCAATCTTTGCCGTTGGAAGGATAGTGCACGCCCGACAGGATTCGAACCTGTGACCCACAGCTTAGAAGGCTGTTGCTCTATCCAGCTGAGCTACGGGCGCGTTTTTGACAATGGATAGAATTGTCGTCTGCAAAAATAGCACTTCGACGACATTAGCACGGTTCATTCTGGAGGAGTGTTATCTTCGTTTATCACGGAATGAGACGCTGAGCTATGAAATCAAGGCAACGGAGAATAACGTTTATCGTCATTGCACTGGCACTTTTAGTGCTGCTGAGCAGGGGAATCATGCGCTGGGGACGGCACGAAGCACATGAGCATAAAATCCAGGATATAAGCCAGCAAGCGGGTCAGTTTTTGGCAGAAACGAATGTTGGGAACGCAGATCTTCACCTTGCTCTTGGGTTGCCGACAGACGCCGATCCCTCAGACGATATCCTCATTCGTCGATCTCAATACGTCACATCCTACAACAACTCCACTCACAATCCTAATTGGGTCAGTTACAATCTCAGCGCCTGGTGGTTCGGTGATGCCAAGCGTCATCGCGGAGAATTCCTGCCGGATCCGGACTTAGGAGAGCAGTACTTTCATACTCTGCACCGGGATTACACCAACAGCGGCTATGATCGTGGTCATATGTGTCGCAGTGAGGAGCGAACGAGATCGGACGCGGATAATCTCACGACATTTTACACGACAAATCTGCTACCACAATTTCATGAATTGAATGCGGGACCCTGGCTGCGTCTCGAGGACTATTGTGAGGAGTTATGCAAGCGACAATCAAAAGAACTCTTTGTGATTGATGGTCCGATCTACTCTTCAGACATGGGCACTATTGGTCGAGGTTTAAAGGTCCCGTCCGAATGCTTCAAAATCATCGTTGTCTTAGACAAAGGACAGGGTCTCACCAACGTACAGCAAAACACCTCTGTCATCGCAGTCCGTATGCCTAACTCACGCGACATTATGGCCAACGATTGGCGACAATACCGCTGTTCAATTCGCGCCATCGAAAGCGCAACAGGCTACGATTTCCTCTCCAAACTCCCCCGTCCAATACAAGACGCACTCGAACAAAGCCAACCATCCATGTAAACCTCCGCGCCCTCCGCGCCTCGGCGAGACACCATCTCTAGAACGTCGGTCGCGCCGAGCCGCAGAGGTCGCGGAGTTAAAAGCGAATTTGAGCGCTAAGGCTGGGGACGACTTTGGTGGTGACGCCTGTGCCCGGACCTTGGGTATAAAATCTTTGTGGCAAGAAACTAGGTTGCATATCAAACTCGAGGGCTGAGCGATTTGCTTTATCCTTCGCTTCAGCTGCGTTGGAAGAGACCATCGTCAGATATCCGGCGGTCGCACCCAAGGCCGCACCCATAAACGTTGCGCGAAAGTCATTCGTATTAATTGCCAAACCAAGACCGGCTCCAACTAGTGCGCCGCCGAGGGTGCCTAGTCCAACGTAGGTTCCGTGTTTCGATTGAAAGCTATGTCCTTTAACCAGTTCCCATCCCGCATAAGCACCAAAGCCATAACAGGCTGTCAGACCAAGAGCCGCCAATTGATAATCTTTCGGTTCGATATATGTCAGTGTCGCTCCGCCCAGTGCTAATCCTAACCACGGAGCAATACTCATGATTTGAGCATCCGCCGCTGTGAAATTCTGAAGCTTAGAGACTTCAATTGCTGCATAGAGACTAGCCGCGGAGAAGACGAGTTCAGATCCAAAGAACACGCGTTCATTTAGTCGCAGTTCGAGAGCGCCGGCAGAGATAAATGCACCATTGACAAGACCAATACCCGTTGTCCATAAAGATGAAATGGCTAGAGCTCGTCCTTCTTCGATTTTGGAGCTTGCACCAACGCTTAGTCCAACGGCAGTACCGGCAATACCTCCGACAATTCCTGAAGTAACGAGAAGGCGCGTATCATTATCTGTAAAATCATCTGAACCTCGCAGAAGCATGAATAAATCCATAGTATGGATAACGCCATTGACCATGCCGACCTGTGCGAGTGCTGCCTGACCTTTGGTGAGACTAACGTTTTCGGTTGCCAAATATGGAATGAAGAAGCCGCCGAGTCCACCAACGGTATAGATAAGTGCGGCGGAAGCGGTTTCGTCGGGCTGTGCTATGTACGTAATCGCAGGACCATAAAAAGCAATTGCCGCCCAGGTAGAAAAGGAAAGGAAGTTCGGACGACCATCTTGGTTATGCGAAAGAGCCGGACTCTTGAGTGCAATTGCCGCATCTATTTTCTCTCGTAAGCTTCGTGCATCAGGTGCAGACAAATTCACGCGATTACGCGTTTGGATACCGAGGCTGTCGTAGGTGATTTCCAGAACAAAACTCGAATCCACCTTTTGAAAAAGTCTGATTTCACTAAAGCCCGGATACTCCGTAAAAATCTCCAGCTTCTCCGCATCGCCGGGATGAACAACCATAAGGTTGCCGGTACTGTCGAATGGTACTTGACGCTCTTGAGCAAAGCTGCGAGTGGATGTCAAGCCTAGCAGACAAAAGACAAGCAATATCATGCTTGTGCGTGCTGTTGTTTTCATGCGATACTGATATAAATGTTGAATTGTTTGCATGGTTGCGATCTGCGTGTTCCTTCAAGACGATGCTAAACTAGACTGTGCTGAGCTGCATTGTATCGGTATAGTGTCTGAGTTTTGTCAAAATATTGTCAGACATGTCATGTACGAAGCCAGCAATCACTCAGACAAGTTCTATGCCTTCAATGTATACTCCGCATCGTCGAATGATATTATCTGCTGTTCGCTTCGCTTGTTGAATGTGGACTCAACACTCCTGTGCTGAGGTAGTGTTGAGCAGAGTTGATTGAATATTGATTGAATGTTGACTGAGTATTGATTCGCTGACTAGGTCTGCTATGCCGGACCAATCTCTCTATATTTGTCCATGTGCTTTCACTATTCTATTTCCCGCTCCATAGCTGACATCCGCGATCATTACCAGCGCTTGTTTGGTCTGGATGATATGGAGGTTGATGATTCTGCCTTCGACAAGGTTTTTCACGCCAATGCGTTTTCCTATCCGCTCATGCCGGTTGTGACGCAGGAGAATCCTGAACGACTTCAGTTTTTTCAGTGGGGACTTATTCCTCGCTGGCAGAAGAGCAGGGAAGAAGCATTCCGCTTTCGCTCAAACACGCTGAATGCGCGCTCGGAGACGGTCTTTGAGAAAGCATCATTCCGCTCATCTATGCTACGCAAACGCTGCTTGGTTGCCACCGATGGTTTCTTTGAATCTACTCATATTGGCAAGAAGAGCTACCCATTTTTTATACATCTCAAAAGCAATGATATTTTTTCCTTTGGAGGAATTCATGAAGAATGGGTTGATCCGGAGAGTGGCGAAATTCACAAGACCTTCAGCATTCTCACTCTCGAAGCGCAGCCATTGTTGGCGCGCATTCACAATGTCAAAAAGCGTCAACCCTTGATACTGAGCGGTGCGACGGAAGAACAGTGGATTGATCCGAATGCAGACAAGGAGACGATTAGTCAGCAGTTCCTACCCATCGACGATGCGCAGCTCGAAGCCTGGTCAGTATCCAAACTCGTGCACTCCGTCAAAGAAAATTCCAACACCCCTGAGGTACAAGAACGGCATGAATTTGAAGAATTGAAAGATTTCTGGTCCTGAGATCCTCCCGAAGCACCCAACCCAAAAAATATTTTTTATACTATTTGTATAAGTGATTATACATTTCGTATAATTGTACCGTCTTCAACACACATCACGAGAGCGAGTATGAGACAAGCATCTTCAAACTCAGCCAGTGCAATTGGGGCACGGCACAAGCAAGCGAGAACAACAGTTCTTTGTATGTCGGTTGCTGAGTACAGTCAATGCATGAATGTTTCGGCGGTTAGTGTTTACGCATGGGAAAAGGGAAGCAGGAGTATTCCTTCCGAAGTCATGCATGAGCTTGAGACGCGCTACAACATTTCAACGAGTTGGCTGCACAACGGAACCGAGCCAATGATGCTCACGCGAGCTGCTGATGCACAAGCCTTGCAGCATGCTGCAGACGTTGCGTCTTCGGCGCGTTCGCTGGCAACGAGTGGCGAGATGGTACTTGATTCAGTGCGCTCAGTCTTGCAGCAATTCAAAGGTGATGCTGCGATGGAGCAGTTGCAGGCGGTACGAGATTACTTGGAGCGAGCCGGCACGGTGCTGAGCAGTTTATCGCGCGAGGTCTTTAGTCTCAATACCGGCACCAAGCACCAAACCAGATTTCCTTTGATGTCGAGCAGTGTAAGTGCGGGATCGCCCGTATCGACGAGTGATGAAACAGTGAGCGTAGACATCGTGGAGTTTCTTGTGAACAATCCTGAGCACACATTCTTTGTGAATGTCGTGGGTGATTCAATGAAGGACATAGGCATTTATGATGGAGATACTCTCATCATCGATCGCTCAATTGTGCCGAAGTCCGGTGAGATCATTGTTGCCCGCGTATTCAACGAGCTCACGGTCAAGCGTTTCGTTCGCAACGGAAAACGTGTTCTTTTGGCTGCCGAGAATAAGGCACATAAGAATATTGAAGTGACTGAGGATATGGATTTCTCGATCATTGGAGTAGTAACCACATCCATCAAAAAATTTCGCTCCTAGTGCATGGCTGTGTTGTCCATGACTCTGCAGACTCTGCTGTACACGACTCTGCAGTCCATGACGACAGATCTGTAATGCAACACGAAGCAATGCACAAGGGAGATAGTTCGCGCTAGGATTTTTTAGTACAACATAGCGGTAGTTCTGTGTGTACAGACTACTGAGCAATCACAAAACAGGTCCGGGGGGACATGTTCAACGGTCATTCATCTGGGATGTCTGGTCGTAACGTGAGAGGGTGTATTCTAATGCATTTCTTTTCTGCTCTGCAGCTTCGGCGCAAGGGCTGGCAGAAGTGTGGTGAATTGTCAAGACGTGGCAGGTACACGGGTTATAAATAACGTCGTGTGGAGCATCTGTGTGCCTGTCAAGAGTCTTATAAATCACGACGCTACTGTCCGACCTGCGCCGCAGCCGAGCAGATGAATAGTCGTCGTTGCTGCCTGAGCAGGCACATAGCTCGTGAGCTGATCTCAGCTGATCTCAGTTGATCTTAACTGATCTCACTCACATCACAGCAATGCTGTGCTGCTCAACTCGACGCTGAGTTTTTCATCTGACATTAGAGTCCTCATACAAGTTCGCGCACTCACCTTGCTTGCTGCATAGGCGCGTCATCATTCATCGCCATTTGATCGTATTGCTGCTATCTCTGCCGTCCTCTCTAGCGGGAAGTCCCCCCCGTCTCGTAGAGAGGACGCCGCAGAGCCCCATCATCGGCTTCATGACAGAGCTGATACAAACTCAATGCACCTGCATGACTCCGGCACCAGCCGGAGCATGCAGTTAGGGGGGAAGTGTGTGGATCAAGGATCTGAATCAAGAATCTGAATCAAGGATCTGAATCAAGGATCTGAATCAAGAGCTGACCAAGAACTGACCAAGAACTGATTAAGAGCTGATTAAGAACCTGAGGCAATACTGAGCAGTAATTGCATTTCTCATACACTACAGAGACTGTTCCGGCGCACCATCGGCGCAATAAATATCGTAGTTGGTTTATGTGTTGTACAGCGGAGTTGGACGAGCTCATCGAGTCTTGGATCTAGTGTCCGGTGCTCACTGTGCGGCGCATAGCATAGCGACGAGTTTATTGTGGTAGAGAGTCTATTGGTCATTGCAGAAATCACTGTTGTTCACTGACTACAACCCTGTGCTATGCCACGTTCAGCTTACAATGCCTGCTTTAGAATTCCGGATTTTCCGGCAGTAGCAATACAGCGCGCAGAGAACATTCAATCAGATGTTATTGTCATACAGCAGCAAAGCGTACTCTGCTGTACACCCGGAGCAAAAGAAAAGGGGATCGAGGAAGGCGATAGTAGTCAGCGTGCTGAGCGACTTGCCCCCGATGCGCTGATGGTCTTTCGCAAACCCGCAACAGAGCTTAGTGTGTGGGAAGAAGTGCTTCAAACACTGTCGATGATGACTCCGCACATGCAAGAGTGTCGCGTGGGAATGGTGCTGGTGCATGCCCAAGAAGCAGATGACTTGCGTCGTGCTGCACGACTCTATAGCGCCTGTGTGGGTATTGCCACCGCGACATCGACGGCACAGCTAGCATCATATCACTGTGCACAAGGCACCTCATACATTGTTGAGGAGTCGCATGCTTCCTCATTTCTTGCAAACTGCAGCGTTGAAATGCTCGCTCACTACGGTATTGATGAAGAGTGTATCGAGAAGCTGCAACTCTTTGGTATGAATACTCTCTCCCGTGTTGCAGCAGTACAGCAACGTCAACTCATTGCTCAATTCGGAATAGAAGGAAAGAAACTGGCTCAAACAGTTGGTGATCTTCTTGCTCACAAGAAACGTGAACTACCATTCTATGTGCCACCGGAACCTATTAGCGCAAGCTTGCGATTTGAGAAGTCTCTTCGTGAACCCGGTGATATTGTCATTGCACTACGACATATCGTTCATCAGTGTCTGAATGAGTTGCATGAACTGAGTGATAGACAGTGCTGCTGGATTGGACTACGATTCTGGACGCATCGCGGACCCCAGCTCTACACCCGGCGCATACTCAAAGAAGCCTCCAATCGTATCGATGCTATTCGTACGGCAGCTGAAATCATTGCCCGTAGTCTGATCAACGGTAGCGAAATCACAGAAATGAAATTTGAACTGGGAGGATTGATTCGCGCATCCGGTGTTCAAATGTCTTTCTTGGATGAAAAAGTAGATACTGCCAGCATTGCCTACAGCGTTGAACAACGCTATCCTAACACCATGTATAAAGCCCAAGTACGCAATGCAAATGCCTACTTGGCCGAAGAACGCGTGCAGCTCATATCCTATGCAGTCGAGGCCCTTGTATGAAACGTAAACGTCATGCAATCGAAGTCTACGCCCCCGCCGGTCGTCCAAAACGTATCCGTCGTCGCGGTCGCGCTGCCGATGTTCAACTCATCCACGACGAGTGGATCTATCGTTCTCGCTGGTGGAGTGTCGATGAACAACGACGCTACTTCAGACTGGAATGCGACGGCATGTGTATTGAAATCTATGAACTGCGCGGCATGTGGTACTGCGATGCAGTGTGGGATTGAACAATGAGGGTCCTGACGCGAGTTGCAGAAGATGGAATGTAATGCAAGACAGTAGAGTAAACAGAGTATGACAAGACGAGTAAGTCTCATAAAAAAACAAGCGCAGACTAGAGCACTCGACAAACAACGATCATTCTATAATCAACAACGAATCAGAGGAGAACATTGATGATACTACTAGCAGATGAGGAAATAGAAATAGAAAGTGGTGCTGAGGATGAATATGGAGCTTTAGCAGAAGCACAATCAGAAATCTCGGCGCATAGAGGAAGAGCAGATCTAATGCAATCGATGAATCTGAAGTTTAAAGAACGTAGCGAATCGGGGCTGGGCATGCAGCATAGCAGAGAAGGATTGAGCTATTGGAGACTAGTAGCACGACTGCATCGAGACATTATGCAGAACATTCAGATTGCCGGGAGCATTATCAATGAGACTGTCTATGATCTTGCAGAATTACTCCTCGTGGACATCCTACGACAAGTCACGGCGATGTTGCAGCATACATCACAGACTATGCTGCGCGATGTGAGGGAGTTGCAGGAATTGATTGTGCGCAGAAGACGACATCACCGCTCAAGACATGTACAGATCTAATCTGAAGCACTTCACACACGCTAGTCCGCTCGCTCTCGCTCAGTATGGTTGCACACCTACACCTTCGCTCATGGTTTTCATTTCTTCAAGGCGCCTCTGCACCTGAAGAATTGGTGGAACATGCCTATGAGTGTGGAGTAAGTGCAATGGCACTGACCGATGTGAATGGTGTGTATGGTATGGTGCGATTTCAGCGTGCGGCACGACGCAGAGCTATACGAGCAATAGCAGGTGCAGAATTGTGTGTCGATAATGCGCCGCTTGTATTGTTGGCTCGCGATAACGAAGCCTATGCACGATTGAATGCGCTACTCAGTCTCGCGCACGCACGATCGCGCGACCAGCCAATGGTCAATGTACAAGACCTGAGCATAGTGGATCTGCGGGGCGTCATCTGTCTCACCGGCGGCTCCGAAGGATATCTGCGACAACTCGTGCGCGCTGCCAAGATGCGCGAAGCGACGGAGTGGCTTCGCTTGCTCAAGCAGATCTTTGGTAAGGATGTCTATGTGGAGCTCAGCCATCACTGTCGTCCACGCGAAGGCGCCGAGAACGAGCGCCTACATCGTCTTGCACTCGAATGTGATATGGAGTGTGTGATAAGTGGTGACGTACGCTATGCGCGTAGTGATGACTACAGTGTCTATGACTTAATGATTTGCATCGGCAACGGCATAAGCGTCTTCGATGATCATGAGCAGCGAGCTGTCAATGCAGAGGCATACATCAAATCAGAAGAAGAGCTGCGTAAGCTCTTGCCCTATGATGATGCATTCCGCACAACAATGCGACTTGCTGAGGAATGTCAGATTGACGTACTGGCAACGCATATCACTCCACCCTCGGCAAGAATAGAAAAGGGACGTAGTGCGGATGAACTTCTGCGCGAACTGAGTCAGACTGCGCTGATCAAGCGCTATCAACAAAAGAATATTGAAGCAGCTCGCACACTGCTGGAGAAAGAACTGAGTGTAATACAACAACTTGAGTTGTCTGATTATTTCTTGGTAGTCAAAGAGGTTGTTGACGAGGCTAAGAGGAGAGGAATACGATGCTCTGGCAGAGGCTCGGCTGCAAATTCTATTGTGGCATACTTGCTGGGAATAACCGGTGTTGATCCGGTGCGACACCGATTGCTCTTTGAGCGATTCTTGCATGGTGGACGGAAAGGAACGCCGGATATAGACGTTGATTTTGATTCCGAGCGCAGAGAGGAAGTTATTGCATGGATGGAAGAACGCTTTGGACAGGAACAAACCGCAATGACAGCGACGCTGATGTGCTATCGCTTACGATCCGCGCTGCGCGATGTCGCAAAGGCAATGGGTTACCCTTTGTCACTCATTAACCGCTTAACAAAGTCAGTACCTTCATCCTCTGCACGATCCATACAGAAATATCTCCCGGATATGGGTGATACACTGCCCGTGGATACACCGCTCTTTCAAGCAGCGATGAAGATGGTAGAACGACTGGATGAGTGTCCGCGACACTTGGGTTTGCACAGTGGGGGAATGCTACTCTCACGAACACCGCTCAATCACTTTTCACCCATACAGGTTTCTGCGAATGGAGTAAAGGAGGTGCAGTTTGACAAGAATGACGTCGAGGCAATGGGACTGGTGAAGTTGGATGTGTTGGGACTCCGCATGTTGGCAACGGTATCAGAAGCTGTGGAGTTAGTCAAGAATTCAATGCAGATGGATATTGATATCGACGAGTTGTCGCTTGATGATCCGCAGGTGTATGCAATGATGTGTAGCTCAAAGACGATTGGCTTGTTTCAAATTGAGTCGCAGGGACAACAGCACGTATTGGCCTTACACCAACCCACAAATTTTGATGATCTCATTGCAGAGGTGGCGCTCTTTCGTCCGGGACCGCTGCAGAGCGGCATGGTGAATCCATACATCCGTCGACGACGTGGACTGGAGCCGGTTGATTATCTACATCCAGATCTTGAACCTGTACTCCGTGACAGCTACGGCGTCATTCTATTTCAAGAGCAAGTTCTTGAGATCGCGCATCGCTTTGCCGGTATGTCCTTGGCAGAAGCCGATGATTTCCGTGCTCTGATGTCCAAGTTTCGTGACGCCGGCGAAATGGAACTCATGCGTGGCAAGTTTGTGCAGGGTGCTGTTGGACGAGGAGTCGACGAACAATCCGCAAACAAGGTCTTTGATACGGTATCCTACTTTGTAGGCTATGGTTTCTGTCGCAGTCATGCTGCAGCCTTTGCAAAGATTGTCTATCAATCAGCCTGGCTTAAACTCTACTACCCGGCAGCATACATGGCAGCGGTAATGCAGCATCGTCCGGGATTTTACTCGCTCATGACGCTCATTGAGGAGACAAAGCGATGTGGTGTAGAGGTCTTGTTACCCGATATCAACTTCTCCGGAATTCGCTATGGATTGGAGGAGCGCAAAACAGAAAAAGGCGAACTCAGGTTTGCGATTCGTAAACCACTGTGCTCGATAGACAATGTGTCAGAGGAGATTGCGCGCGGCATTGTGTGGGAGCGACTACGATCACCATTTGTCAGTGTTGAAGATGTAATACGACGTTGTCCAATGCCACGAGACGTCGCTGAGCTTATCGCTCGTTCCGGTGCAATGGACTCTCTTGCCACAGAATCACGTACTGCTCTCTGGCAAGTCGGTGTTGCGCTCAACCGATTGGCGTCGGTGAAAGATGAACCGGCTCTCTTTGATCTTCCCTTGGTAATGCCGGAGGACATACCCAAGCTTGCAGACTTAGTTACGACGGAGCGTCTTGCCTGGGATTATGCCACACATCACTCGGCACGCGTACATCCGATGAGTTTGTACCGAAGGCAGTTAAATGATTTGGAAGTGAGAACAATTGAGACCTGTTATCGCATGCCAGGTAATCGCGACCTCAAGAAAGCACATACGATTTGTGTAGGAGGCATTGCCATACTTCGACAGCAACCATACACTGCCAAAGGTGTGATGTTCCTCACCCTAGAAGATGAAACTGGTTCAATACAGAGCATTGTGCTGCCACATATCAAAGAGAAGTTCCGTCAAGTTCTGCGTGCCCCTGCTCTCATTCTCAAGGGGAAGTTAGAAGGCGAGAATGGCTGGCGAGGATTGCTGGTTCAAGATGTGTGGGTTTTGCAACATGTACAGGGAGGATATACAGGATTTCCATCGCAAACCGGAGGTACTGATAGACTTATTATTGAAATTCCGGAACAAAATGACGAACTTGTGGTAGAATAGAACAGAGCGGGATCTTTATGTCAGTGATTTTGTGAAGGGATTCCCATAAAACCCGCAAAAAACAGCGAAAACGGGAAGGTCTATAAAATTTCGATCAATTTCCGGGCTTTGTGTAAACTGAATGTGACTACGATCACTCCAAGCACTAAGTCAGCACCAGGGACGATGCTGCTAGGATAGTCTGAGTTCATGTACATTGAATCGTGTACAATTTGTCTAGGATCACATTTCCGGTCCATAACGTTCACTCAAGCCAATCCGCAAACTGCTATAAAGCAGTTTACACTCAGGACATACAAATCCGTTTATTTACTGATACGCTCGGCGAAGGCCGAATGTATATTGGAAAACAAGAATTACTATTCACCCAAAATACACCATGATGAAACTCTTTAGTACAAGTACACTTGTAATGGCAGCAGCCATGACGATTTCCTCTGCTCAGGTAAAGCAGGAAGTCCCTACAGATCAGACACTTAGCAACACTGTTGCCATCGAACAAAGTGCTGATTTCTCCACCGCATCACCCAGTTTGGCCTTGATGGTACCGGATTCAACATATCCAATCATCAATCCACACACAAACAAGCCACCGATGCCGGTAATCGTAGACGATACAACAGATATTCGCGACGCCAACGGTAACGAGCGCGCTCGCTACTACGGTGAAGGCGTTGAAATCATCCTCGGTCGTGTTATTCGCTGGTGCATCGAAAACAACTTCCAAATCCAAAACAGTGGTGGCGGAGCCGGTGGAACAGTTATCGTTCGCGGTGAAATGCGCACCATCCAAAAGGTAAGCGGCACACCGGAAACAGGTGAGCATGCTGAAAACCTATGTGCTGATTGCGGAAGCAATAGCAAAGGTCAGTACATTGCCAACGAAGCATTCATGACCATCCGAGTTCGCTCAATCCGTCTTGGTCGTACAAAGGTTACCATCGATTTCTCAACTAAGGCTCCTGCTGGTGCTACAGCTTGTAAGAGCACAGGTAAGCTCGAGAAGATGATTCTCGATAATCTGCTCAAGCCATAATATATCAGTTGAAAAATTGGACGTGCCAACTAATGGCGTGTTGACTCGAGAGTAGATTGATTCGTAGTGTAATCAACAGCGTGTGTTCTATGCAACCGATTCTCAATAGATTCTTTTGCATTGCTCACACGCTGTTGTTGTTTTAGTGCTCGCGATTGAGATACTATAGGGTTGAAAAGAATCTAGGAATAAACTCATTCGTTAGCGTCGAGGAGTAGCAACCAAAACATCAGTCCACATAGGAGCTCTCTCCTGCCCCCGTACCTGCTCGCACAATTCTTCCACTACATTCAACTCACTCGATAGCGATTCAACCAAGCTTGGCTCGCCGGTAGCCTTGCGCGCCAAAAACAGTCCGTCCTTTTGTAGACCCTGAGCTGCAGCTGACCCAAGTTCTTCGAAAGCAGCTTTTGTTAGCCAATCAGGAATGTTGGAAACACTGAGCAAGTGTAGATTACTTTGATATTTGATTGCTTGCTGAATTGGTTCATTCATGAGGATAAACTCAATGTCCTGAAGTTTATCCTGAAGCAGTGCATACTTATGCTTGTGTAGATATGCTGGGAGTCCAGCTTCGTTCGGTATGTTATGAATGTAGGAGTTCTTGAAAAAGCAGTGCAGAAAGTAATTTAAGTGAGCATCATCCATACTCAATGCTTTCAAATAACATCGAGCGATCGTTGTAGCTTGGGAAGCAATGCGCTGCGCCGCCACATCTCCTTCTATGTTGAAGAACTCTTTGATCCTTGCGACAGTGTACACGTTTTCAAATGCCTTGATGAACTGATCGGACGATATGCTCGCAACCGGCTGGTCTAAGGGATGAATGTCATACTGAGCAAGCTCAGCTTGGATCATTCGCGCCATGGCGTCATTTCGACCACAAAAATGCAGACCTGGACGAATCTCACTTTCTAGTCTCTCATCCCAATACAGTCGTGAATACACGTCTAAATTTCCGCGGAAAGAGCGATACAGCTCTACACGATCGTCAGCCGCATGCTCGTCCAATGCATTTGCATCAGATGCAAAGAATCTCATGTGTGAATCTCGATCAAGGTACAACGCGCTATGATATCGAAGCATGCAGAGATTTAGTTGGGCCGGATTTGTATCGACGGCTGTCAACGAAAACACGCGCGGATTAGCACAGAGACTAAGCAAATTCTCACCGCTCGAAGCTATCAGCAGAATGCTAAGCTCCTCATCCGGAAAACTGTTCAATAGCAATTCTTCGCTACGATAATCCTCGTTCTGTATTGAATAAAATATATCGCTTTTCATGAGCTGCTCCTATGAGGAAAAGTGATGTGGAAGTAATTCTCAACAGAACTATGCTGCGTGGTTTAGACTGCAGTCCCCCTTAGAATTTGCCTATCCTCCGAACTGACGGAAGTGATGATCCAAGTGTTTATACATGCCGATACCCCATTGCTCGGGCGTGAGTTTACCAAAGAATGAGTGAGGATGAGTTGTGCAGCCCTCGGGTCCTGCTTCATGAAAGGACTGTATCAGCAAACCAAGATGCGCTCGTTCCTTTTCAAAATCACGCTGTTCTTTAATGACAAAAGTTGGATCGGTTGGTGAGTTCTTGTCAAATGGTGCTTCATTATAGAATTTACTTTTGAGCATCGAGCCAAGTATGTAGCCTATGAGCAAGCGCTTAGGAAAACGTTTGCCGGCAGCCACTTCGAGAGCGATGCTACAATGAGCGAGCATTTGTGAGACATTCATTTTACCCCATATTGCAGGAGATTGAGCCGAGAGCTCATTGAGGCGCTTAAGAATTGAGACGTAATCCGAATCGTTATACAGTGTGTTCATAGCGTAGCAGAGTGGTATAATGAGGTGTGATCCTTGGTTGAGCGTGTGGCCTGCAAAATATGAAGAGAGATCTCTTCTGTTTAGTCATTGTAACTAAAATATAATCCGGTTGTCTGTACAAATGAGTGCTCGGGCAATACAATTCTAAAGCACTCATCTAATCCTCCGTTTAACTCAAGGTACATCGTCATGCGAATAGCACAAATACTCGTCGTGATTGCATTTACATATGCATCAATTCAAACAGTTAATGCCCAAACCTGGCATGCCGTTGAACAACTGGAAGGCGGATTAGCTGCCAATAAACTCGTTGATTTCTTTAGTGGTTTAGTGCAAACGCGGACTTCGATACGTGATGTAGACGGCAAGTTGTTCGTCGTCGGGAGTCGGAGATTGTTTGCTTCAACGGATAAAGGGAAGAGCTGGTATTATTCCGGGACCGGTTTAGGTGTAGGACCCTACGAATGTGCGCTGCGAGGCAAGACGATATTTCTCAGCGTATGTAGAAATGGTACTGAGTGCATCTGGAAGTCGACGGACCAAGGTGCGAGTTGGCGCGAGCCAAAGCTCGAGGGACTTCCGCAGTTTTCCGGGATTCGGACAGTGTTCGACATTGCAGCAAGCGATTCATCGCTTTTTGCTCTTGTGCGAAACAACGTTAACACGCGTGGCTCGATTGTTCTATGTCGCTCAGACGACGACGGGGATACGTGGAGGCAAGTTGCAGTTGTGAGCGCGCAGGCTATGCAGTCTGACGACGAAATGTATCCTAGACCCTCATTACTGTGCGAGCACAATAATGTCGTTTGGAATATTGACGCACTCTCCGCACAAGCTTCTCATGACAATGCAAACAGCTTTGTAAGCATTGGTGGGATTGGGAACATTGACTTTACAACACGCCAAATAGTTCTCGCAAACCAAGTTTATATGGTGTCGAATCAACAGCGATTCAAATTGTTTCGTTATGATTTGACTACTACAAATCCAACACCACAAAGAGTAGTTGTGGCTGACTCAGGAGAATATGTCACGGGTCTCAGCCTTAGTCGAGGTTGCATACTTGCTCGAGTGTTTATTCCCTCGCTGCCAAGCGACAGTTCGTTAGCGATGATGATGAGCATTGATTCAGGTCGCAGCTGGAAACGCCTGCCCATGCGCGGTCTCAATCGCGACTTCTTTGCCAACATGCCCTTGACCCTCGATTTAGCCACGATGCTTGTGTTATCAGATCGAGAAATAATGCGATCTGAGGACAGCACGAAGAGTTTTAGCATGTCGCAAAGTGGTTATCGCGCTTTCGGCGGACTCGCTTCGTTTGTGGCGCAGTGTGGCACGGCACTCTGCGTGAGTGATTACGAAAGTCTTGGGTTCGCATCGTCACTTGACGCTGCAAACTCGTGGCAGTTTGATTTTGCAGGCTTGAAGAAACACAGCAAGAAGAGTCTCAGTGAACTTCCGATTCGGTCTTATGCTACGTCTCGGGGAATTGTCTCTTTTGATTCCGCACAGATTCGTATCACGGTCGATGGCGCGCGTACTTGGAACCCTCTTGATCAAAGCGCTATTGAGACACACGGTTATCAATACTTCTCGCCCTTAGACTATGATGGTCATACTCTGTACTTCCGGGCACAATATGACACCAGTGGTACGAAGTTCTTCCGGTATTACAAGATGGATGACTCATTGAAAATCAGTGGGTGGAGTTTTGTGAATCCGAACGGTGCAGGAGAAAACATGATGGTGGTTCGGGGAGATACCATACTGTGTTTTAACCCGCAGATCTCAATCAAATACACGACTGATCGAGGTCAGCATTGGACAGACCTCGAGTTTGCAGATACGAGTTTGAAAGTGACCTATTACTTCAGTGGTGCAGGTGGTGTGTCAGCTGCAGGCAATCAAATGTTTGTTGCCTGTGCCTTAAAGAAAAGTGGTGTGGACTATATCGGTACACCTATTTGTCACGTACGCGACTCAAAACTTGAATTGATTGAAGCTCTGGCTAACAAAGGTTTCGGAACTCAGCTCAACGACATTCTGAATTTCAAGAACTCAAGTTTTGTATTGGATACTTCGATCTATTTCGCTCTCTCTGACGGCATGTATCAGTCGATGGACAAAGGAACGACCTTTACAAAAGCTCAAGCTCAGGGATTTCTCTATGACGTTCCATTTGTCTCAGTCGCAAAAGTTGCTAATCGCGTGTATGCTTTGACAGATGGAGTGGGGTTGTTTTATTATGACACAGAGACTTCCGACGTCAGCGACGATAGCTCGCCATCAAATGCAAGCAAGCTTTATCCACAGCCGGTGGGCGCGGGACAGCAGTTACACATCAAAGGACTTTTCTCCGCAAGCAGCATAAGGATGACAAGCGTGCTGGGTCAGTCAATGGACTTGTCTTGGTTATCGGAGAGTGATGGAATAGCAGTTGTGATACCACAACTTCAGGCTGGTTTGTACACCGTTTTAGTTGCAGACAAGGACGACAACAAACATCGATTCACCGTCATTGTCGGTTCTAGATAATCACACTTTACAAGGGCGTTGCCGAATAGATTGCTCAGAATTCGGAATTCTCTGAATAGTCCGAATCTGCACTTCGTCTATGTTTTCCGGACTGCTGGTTAGTTATGGTCATTATCTGCAAGCGTTCTATTTCGTAAACAATGCGTCGCTAGTTGGCACCAGTGCAACGAGGTTTCTTAAGATGTCAAGGAGAATCTCGACGCCAAATTTCGTTTAGTCAAGCTAAGTTCATGCTCCGCGTCCTTCGCGACTCGGCGAGAAAACCACTCTCGAACGACAGTTTCTCGCCGAGGCGCGGAGGACGCAGAGACCGCGAACCTCGGCGAACCCGGCGCCTCGGCGAGACAACTACTCTTGCACGACAGTTTCTCGCCGAGCCGCGGAGGACGCAGAGAAGGTCGATGCTTGTTTGGGGGATTGGAAAACGGTGGATTACGACAATCAGTCACGACACTGATGTAGATCATGTTGTATGCTTTTGAGGGCGGATAGTTTGCGTAGGAAGCAAATCGCATTCACTACGATTGGAGACTATCATGAGAAGGACCCCACACAGTACTCGAGCAACCAGCTTAACCACGCAGCTATTGACAATAGTGTTCGGATGCAGTCTGTTTATCAGCGTTGCTTACGCTCAGGACTCTCTGACACAAGTGTACTCTAAGTATGATTTTATTGCGGGCGAGAAAGTCATCTTCTACGATGATTTCTCAAGTGACCACATCGGTGATTTCCCGGTTCTATGGAACACCAATGGTTCCGGAGAGGTTGTTACTATGCCGAAGTTTCCGGGTCGGTGGTTGAAGATTACTAATTCACGCGGCGCGACCTGCCTTGCGTCAGCATTGAATTTACCTGACAACTACACCATCGAGTTCGACGTGATACCGCAGAAAGATGCCGGCAATGGTGGGAATCCGGCATACAAATTTGGAATAATTAGTACCACCAAACCCAAGGACATTCTATACGGCCTGGCACGTCCTGGCGAAGCAGGAGTACTCTTTGATTTTGCTTATACCAATTCCTTCTTCAGCTACTACAACGACAAGTCGCCCGGCCTGTCTGGTCGCACTCCTACTGCACGTCAAAACCCCGATACCAAGTACCATATTTCTGTTTGGGTACAGAAAGAACGAATTCGTCTCTATCAAGATGAAGTTAAACTCTTTGACGTTGCAAAGGCAATGCTCCCGCAGTACAAGTTCAACATGATCAGATTTCAGAGCGGGACTCCACTAATCGGCAATGTCAGAATCGCTACCGGTCTTCCGGATATGCGAAGCAAACTGCTTACGGAAGGAAAGCTCGTCAGCTACGGCATTTACTTTGATGTGAATTCCGACAAACTAAAACCGCAATCTGCCGGGACCTTGAAAGAGATAGCTACTGTGTTGAGTGAAAATCCGACGGTGCGTATCAGAATCGTTGGGCATACTGATAGTGACGGTGATGACGCTGCCAATCTCGATCTTTCAAAACGTCGGTCTGCTTCGGTCAAAGCAGCATTGTCAACATCCTACGGCATAGATGCGGCGCGAATCGAAACCGATGGTAAAGGAGAATCACAACCCGTTGCACCAAACGACAATGCCGTCAACAAAGCTCTGAATCGTCGCGTCGAGTTTATCAAACTTTGATGCTAAAGACAGTATAGTCATACATGAGCTTAGGGTGTACAATTCACTTAGTGATTTGATGAATTCATTGCCGCTGTCGTTGACTTTGAACCGGGACAGAGTGTCACCTCGATGCTCTGTCCCGGAATCGAGAGAAGGTCTGGTGATTCAGGCACATTGCGTTGCGGCTTCAAATGTGTAATGACAATCTAGGTTTTATCGATATCGAGGCTCGCGCCACTACCGTGATGAAAAAGAACCAAGATCAACCCTATCAGTGGTCGCGAGCTGCGATCAATTTGATACTAGCACTCAGCATCCTACTCTTACTCTGTTCGTCATCAGCTTTATTTGACGATCCTGTTTTGGTTGTTGATAAGGAAGGCAGATTTAGCGTTGAGAAATGGAGTGTGTATGGAATGAGTGATCAGCATTATACACAAGCCGAACAGCAGACACATTTTGCCGCTTGTCAACGAATTGCAGATGAAATGCGGAAGAACCCGGTTCTGCAGCAGCCGAGAGGATTTGATTGTAAGGTGCTGCTCTTTGGTAACTATAGTGATCTGCAACGTAATTACGGTATTCCGTGCACGATCAGCTTTCAGTTTTGTCCGTGGTGGAGTCATAAGGGCAAGGTGTATTGTTCGTCAATTGAGCCTCCGCATTGGGACACTATCTGCAATCAAATACGAACGATGACAGGTGCGGGATTTGAGAGTAGTACGCAAAAGCCTGACGAAATCACGAATAGGAATTTCAACGAGGCGCGATGGAAGAAAGCCGCTTCGGAATTGAAAGACTGTTTTTATGCAACAGGAAGAAGAGAAAAGCTCGCACCAGGAGTTGACCGCTACAATACCGAGAACCTCGTCGTTTACAATCCGGCGCGTCCTGCTTATTGGTTGCCAATGACAATTCGTGAAATCTACACTTTACTTATCGAGTATTGGCGCAATCATCCTGATGATATGCAATCCAAACTTTTTACGAATAGTTTGATGAAGGACTACGCGACTTACAATGCAAAAGAGCTCGAATCATTTGCATTCTTCGGTCCGCGCACTCCCCAGAGTCTGCTCGCCATCTGCACAGACTCAACCAACCTTCCAATCATGAAACTCAACCCCAATTACTGGAACAAGCAGTTGCCCCGCACCAGCATACAACTCATGATGTTCCACTGTTACGCCACTAAAGCATACTACGCAAGAGACAAAGCAAAGCAACTCAAGTATCAAGATCCCACCTACCACGTATCTCGATTCCTAGAGCAACTCGATACTCTCAGCCTGCAAAAGCTCATCGATAGATGATCCGCAAATCTCCGCGCCCTCTGCGCCTCGGCGAGAACCTGACTCTTGCACGGTATTTTCTCGCCGAGGCGCAGAGGACGCGGGGCAAGCTACGTTGGGGAGGGCTTTTGATGTGTAGGGATGCTTGGTGCGAACAATGCTCCTTTGAATTGCGATAATCGACGAAGCATCTCTCTAAAAATCAATAAATTATACTAGGCGACTCGACAGTTGGCATGACGTCTAGACGTCAGCGTAATACACAGACTTAGGAAATAGACTAAGCACAAGGGCATTGTATGATCACAGAGCTGATGGAGAAGTACGAGCGCGAGTATCGCCAAGCGCAAAGTGATGAGCAGAGAGAGCATTGGCTGTTGCTCTGGTGTGTGGAGTCAATGGCAGGACAAGCGTTTGAAGAACTAAAACGAGCGCTCGTAGAGTTAGAGCATTTGGCAACCGCACTCCAAAGTCGTCGATTACATGCATGGAAACAGTTCTATGACGCACTACTGCATTTAATCAATAAAGACCTAGATACCTCGTTTGCCATGCTTCACGAGGCTCGCGACACTTTTGTCGAGTTTGATGACTACGTTGGCGAAGCCCGATCAATAGGGAACATTGGTCGAGTCTACATGATGCGCGATATGCTGGACGAGGCATTGGAGCTAGCGTTAACAGCTTCAGACATCGCATTACACCACAATGACGTAGATACCTTCACTCGAGTTTTGGGATTAGTTCAAAACTGTTTTTGGCGCCGCGGAGAATACGACGTTTTCTACAATTACTTGAAGAAGTGGGTAGATCATTTCAAGGGAACTGAGTTCCACGACTTGTATGTCGCTCTAGGAAACAATGCTGCACTCATTGTTTTAGTGAACCTATCTCGAATGAATGAGTCTATTGAAATCATCGATGACATTATCGAGGTAGCAAGAGCTGCACATAACTATCGTGGTCTAGCATTGGCTCTTGATACTAAAGGTTCTGCGTATTGGTATCTAGGTGATGCCGGGCGATCTATCGAGTACTATATGGAGGCAATTCATTATGCTGAGCTTACAAAAGATGCTGTCTTCTACTCTATTAGGTTGATGAATGCAGCTTATCCATATATGCTCCTCGATGACTACCAGAAGGTGTTGGATCTAAATACTAAGGCTAAGGATCTTGTCGTTAGTGTAGGACGTGAAAGCGAGAGTGGCTGGGCAGTGATGGGAATCGGGACTGCCAAGATGCACCTAGGAGAGGTTGATGAAGCAGTAAGGATTCTAGCCAACGCTATTCAGCTTATCACCGACGAGTTCGATATGCATGGCCTTGGCTATGCCTACTTCCGCATGGGCGAAGCTCAACTGTTGTTGCACCAAACAGACGCTGCTTACGAAGCTTTTAATCAGAGCTTGGAAGCCAGGCGTCACAGCAACGCCGCACTTGAATTGGCGGAAACACAGTGCGAACGTGCTCAAATTCTAGTAGGTCTCCATCGCTACGATGAAGCGAGCGATGCAATTGAGGAAGCTTTGCAGATGGCAACCAGCATCAACGCAAAAGCGATTCTTCAAAAAATTCATAAAGTGATGTCTTCGCTCTGTGCTGCCCGTGGTCGCTACGCGGAAGCCTACGAACAACTTCAAACTCACATTCGCCTCAATGCGGAAGTTCAAAGTCAGGAAAGCACAAGAAAAGTTGCCAGTCTCGAGTACATGCACCAGCACGAGCTACAACGTAAAGAGCAAGAGAGTATCCTTAATATCCTCTACAAAACTCTGCCTCGTAGCGTCGCCGATCGCGTCATTAAAGGCGAGGCACGCATTGCGGAACACTTCGAAAATGTGTCGGTGCTCTTTGCAGATATCGTTGGTTTTACTTCGATGGCATCCACGATGCCTCCTGATACATTGCTAGATTTTATGAATTTCGTGTTTGAGTGTTTTGATAGCATTGCAGCCAAGTGCGGTTGTGAGCGGATCAAGACAATTGGCGATGGATATATGGCTGTCTGCGGTGCACCCGAACGAGATGAGAACCATGTACTAAACATCGCCCGAATGGCTAGCACAATGATGGAGACGATTGTTCTACCCGACGATATAGGCAAAAATTTGCCGGATGGAACTGAATTCGAACTACGAATTGGACTGCACTGCGGCGAGCTCACGGCTGGAATGATTGGAACCGGAAAACTTGCCTATGACGTCTATGGAGATACCGTCAATATTGCGGCTCGCATGGAGCAATACGGAGCACCTGGCAAGATCCATGTGTCGCAGTACTTTAAGGATCGACTTACAGAGTGCCTTCAGCGTTCGCCTCAGTTAGAGAACTACTCCTTTGTCTCACGCGCTGAACTAAACATAAAAGGCAAGGGTGTCATGCAGACCTTTTTTATGAGTGCCGCTGAAGAGTTAGCATCGCCTTACAAGTGATGTTGCCGTTGTTCCGAGTGAGGAATAGTCGTCGGTTCATAATACTAGTTGGCATGATTCCTTCATTGTTTCAAACTCAGGTAGTATAGTATTGCACGTCGACCATGGAACCGGACGAGAGTTAGAGCCCTGAATCAAAAACATACACCCAAACTCAGATGAAACCTCCGCGCCCTCTGCGCCTCGGCGAGAAACTGACTCTTGGACGGTGTTGTCTCGCCGAGGCGCGGAGGACGCGGAGACATGGAGTTGGAGATTGTTTTAAGTACTGACCTGAAACATACACCCAAACTCAAAAGTAAACTCAGCGACCTCTGCGGCTCGGCGAGAAACTGACTCTTGCACGTTGATGTCTCGCCGAGGCGCGGAGGACGCGGAGACTTGGAGCTTGCTTGATGTGTTAAGCAGAAGGCACTAGCACGTGTAAGTCATTCCTTTGGAAACACACTTAGTTCTGCTTAACAAATAGCGCGGTGTAATTGCCGACAGACGAATGAAGGATCAGAAGATGAACACCATTTGACAGACTCGAAACATCAATGTCAATTATCTTAGAGTTGAAATGCAGTTCGTGTGGATATATCGCAAGTTCGCGCTGACCTAGGCTGTTGATCACTTCGACTGACTCGACATATTCGTTAGAAGCATCGAATTCAACGTGCACACTTTCTTGAACAGGATTGGGAAATAACTGAAGAGTTTGACTCGCGTTGTTTGTCAGCCTGACACCCATACCTATCCAACACGCTTGTACTGAAAGGGTACCCGGTGCGTATTCAATACTCGGATTGCACGGACTAAGCACACGGATCGAGTCAATGATGACCTCAGAATTCTTCTCCAAGCCTACCAGAGTTAAGAAACTTATCAGTGCCACAGTATCGGAACTACCAATCGTTCCGGAGTATTCGAATACGTTCCAGTCACCATTGGCGGAGAAGGGAAGATTCTGTCCTATTGGTCGCAAGATCACTGCTTTGCATCGTATTGTAGCCGTGAAAGTACTCCCGATCAACATTTGCGAACTGGAATGCAGAATAAGTGGAAGTCGAATAATCTGTCCAGCCAGTACGTTAGATACGTCAGGAAACGAAACGCGTATGGATGGATTCTGAACAGAATTGATGTGCACCGTATCCGAGTTAACCCAACATCCAGCACTGGTCAAAGCTGATGCGTAGTAGTCGCCGGCTGTTCGAACGACGAGAGAGGAAGATTTCGAACCGTCTGACCAGATAATATCCGAATATGTCGTACTAAGCTGAAGCACAACACTATCACCCAGGCAAATGTCTTTCTTAGCGACAATGAGTTTTGCAGCGTGAGCAGGCAGGAGGCGCACAATAATGTTCAAGGATTTTTCGCAACCATTTGAGTCCTGCGCAACGAGTCGATAAGTACGTGACTGGGTTGGCGTGACGATTGGTTCAAGCGCAAACGCGTCAGACAAATCAATACTGGGTTCCCAATGGCTCGTGTAGCGTCCGGAAGCTTGAACTCGGATTTGCGTGCTGTAGCCGGGACAAACAACGATAACACTGTCAGCTTTTAACTGCATCGAAGGCAAGACACCAAAACTGATGTCGTCTATCCCAAATCCATAACTGTTTTTTCCAGAAGTACAAAGCACAACAACACTGAGTTCGACGTCGCCATCGGCTGTTGACGAGTAAGTACCGCTCAGTTGCTGCCAGCCGTCCTTGTAATTCAAGTGAGACAGCGCCGCAACGGTGTCACTGACACCCTGCTGAGTAACTACCAAAGCAAAATTCAAGGACCAGTTCGTTGTATCGTAGCGAGGTACTTTTTCGACGTTCTTGACAAACGCTTTGAATGAGTAAGATCTCCTGTTCCATACAGGCACGCGTTGAATCCACGCGCGCTGCGCTTTGTTTGGAGACGGTTCGCCATAAAGAAGAAAGTCACCCGGAACTGAATGAGTCTTTCCTTCCCAATTCAAGCTAGCAAAATGTGCATCTGAGTTGCACGCGGCTTGACCTGGTTTATCGATTGTATATGGACATGGTGCAGAGTTGCTTGAACGAAAATCTAGCTCGGTTTCATATTCTACGGTAAAGCACTGTCCACCAGCTGCAATCGCATTAAAATTTCCGTTACGAACTACATTGGAACAACAGTCATAGTACGAGCTGGTTTGTATAAGTACCGTATCATAATTAGGGTTGGCTCCTTGATCCGTCGAATGCACAATAGCTCGAATGGAATAAAATTGCTTGTTTGGAATAAGACGTTTGAACTGAATAAGCGCGCCTGTCCCGCTAACAGTTCTCGTACTTCCATCTTCGAACAATAATTCAGCATTCAATGCGGTGCCAAGTGTTGAGCGAATGCTGTATTCAACTTGAGAGCCTTGACAGGCAAAGATCGGACCCTCAATAGTCGTGACAGATGCAACTCGGCGAGCCAGACACTCTTGTGGGAAGGTGGGTAATCCGATGAAACATAGATCAGTGAGTTGAACTGCCGCAGGATCAAAGACGGGTACCAAACTGTCACAGGATGAAATGGCAGATAGACTTTGCATATTATAGTTTGAGACGTAAATCTTGCCGTCTCGAGCAAGTTGCATTTGACCAAAACTGCCGTCAGTATTGGTCACAACCATGCGGGACGCTTGAACATCTGCGGCTAAGAGATCAAAGCGAAATATGGCATCAAACGGTGCTTCTTTGTCAACATAGATATAGCGACC
>JBGAUL010000016.1:0-93812 GCA_044228685.1 Chlorobiota bacterium | reverse complement strand
GCGCGCTCTGATATGGGAGAGCATCAAGTCATCACCCGGAAAGTGTCGTCGTAGCTCAGCCATCAACACAGTCGGATGCGGAGCCGGATCAAAGGATGCAAGACAGGAGTTGCAGATATAGTCAGAGTGTCCGTAGCCGGACTCCTCGCGGCGCTTAGTGCACACCAGACAACGTCCGGGTGCGAGCACATCAAGCATAGCGCTGCCAATCAGTCGCAAAAGATCTTTCATCGTCTGCCGGATAGTACTGAAGGAGCGGGCTGTGCTGAGAATTTCCGAAATTGCAACGAACGGAGTATATGACAATGCCTTCAGCAATACCAACATCGATTTCGCGACCTAAGCCATACCTTCTGCATGTGGAGTGGGGAAGCAGCATGCAGGCCACAATCACTCTCGAAGCATTTCGTGAAGAGTGTCCATGTGCTGTATGTAAAGGTGAGACCATCATGGGCACCACCTACGTGTTCGGAATCAAGCAGTTTAGTCCGGGAATGAATGAACTGAAGAAACTTGAACCCGTGGGCAACTATGGTCTTCAAGCGTATTGGGGTGACGGACATGACTCAGGGATCTACACCTGGGAAGCACTGCTCGACATCGTTCGTCGTCGAAAACTCAGCGACCCTGAAATCGCTGAACTTTCCCGTCGCGAAACTCCGTCAAGCTAAGCGCTACCTTCATCTCGGCTCGTTGTCGAGTCTTAAGTCGAGAATTATCACACAACAATTAGCAAACGAAACCCATTCAGCACATGAGAACGATTCGCGCACCACGTGGTTCAGAATTACACTGTAAGAGTTGGCAGATAGAAGCGGCTTATCGCATGATCCAGAACAATCTCGATCCGGACAATGCTGAGCGACCGCAAGACTTGGTCGTGTATGGCGGCTTAGGAAAAGCAGCTCGAAATTGGGAGAGTTTTGATGCAATTCTGGAAAGTCTTGTGAGCATGGAATTAGACGATACGCTCTTGGTGCAATCCGGAAAACCTGTAGCAATCGTTCGCACGCACATTGATGCACCGCGGGTCATTATTGCAAACTCGAACCTTGTTGGAAAGTGGGCTACCTGGGAAGAGTTCCGTCGTTTGGACGCCCTTGGTCTCATGATGTACGGTCAAATGACGGCAGGCAGTTGGATCTACATCGGCACCCAGGGCATCGTTCAAGGAACCTATGAAACCTTTGCTGAATGCGGTCGCCAGCACTTTGGTGGATCTCTTCATCATCGATTTGTCTTAACTGCCGGAATGGGCGGTATGGGCGGCGCACAACCTTTGGCAGCAACTTTTGCCGGTGCTGCTGTGTTATGTATTGAGATCAATGAATCGCGTATAGACAAGCGTATTCACGACGGTTATTGCGAGCGCAAAACGCATTCATTGGACGAAGCTTTAGCAATCATAAACGAACACACCGCATCCGGTACACCGGTTTCCGTTGGACTCGTTGGCAACGCTGCTGAGATTCTTCCAATGCTCTTGCAGCGCAATATTATTCCTGACGTTGTTACTGATCAGACATCTGCGCATGATCCTCTTAACGGTTATTATCCTGCCGGACTTTCAATGTCCGAAGCAGATGCGCTCAGAGTTTCAAACCCTGATGAATACTTGCGTCGCAGCTATGCATCAATAGGTGAACATGTTCGTGCAATGCTGAGCCTGCAACAAGCCGGAGCAAAGGTTTTTGATTATGGCAACAACATCCGTGGTATTGCTCGCGACTATGCGCAGGTCGATAATGCATTTGATTTTCCGGGATTTGTACCGGCATATATCCGACCGCAGTTCTGCGACGGACGTGGACCATTTCGCTGGGTGGCATTGAGTGGTGATCCAGCCGACATTCATACCACAGATCAAGCCATCATGGATCTGTTTCCGGAGCATGCTGATTTGCATCGATGGATCAAGAACGCGCAGTCGCACATTGGTTGGCAAGGCTTGCCTGCCCGTATTTGCTGGCTCGGATATGGCGAACGTGCAAAAGCCGGCGCTTTGTTCAACGAGCTGGTTGCAAGTGGCGCGGTGAAAGCGCCGATTGTGATTGGACGTGACCATCTTGATTGCGGTTCTGTTGCCTCACCGTTTCGTGAGACAGAAGCAATGAAAGACGGAAGCGATGCGATTGCAGACTGGGTCTACTTCAACTTCGCTCTCAACGCCATTGGCGGCGCTTCCTGGGTATCCTTACACCACGGTGGGGGAGTGGGAATGGGTCTGTCTTTGCATGCCGGCATGGTGGTGGTTGCGGACGGTACAGCCGCCGCAGCTCAGCGTCTCGACCGCGTACTCACATACGATCCATTCATGGGCGTTATACGTCATGCCGACGCAGGTTACGAACGAGCACAAGAAAATGCTCGCCGTTGGAACATCCGCATTCCAATGATGAAATAGCAGCACTAAGTCCGTGATATCGCCAGTAAAAAGAAATGGGTGCCAAGCGCAGTCAAGTGCATTGCGTCGTCCTATATGCGCTACTCTCGTGACGGCTTTGAAGCTATAATTGATGTAGTGCAGCGACATCGAAATTCAGCCAAAAAAGCGTCCTAGTTTGGGGAAAACTTTTAAGTCCCCCTAGCTCTGAAAGGCGCATAAAATCATGGTTTTGGGCACATTATTGCGTAAATTTGTTATCAGATTAAAGCAGCAATAATGCCTCGCCTCCTCGGGTAATTTTTGGTTCGACATCCCGGTTGTTTTCAGCGACGATTCTGTACGCTTTTGTGCAGAGGCAGGCACCTGCTATTGTTCACGTATCTCATCGCATTATGGCATCGAAAAAGGAAGAAGAAGCTCTTGCAACTAAGAGTTATTCTGAAGATAGCATTAAAGTACTTGAAGGTTTAGAGGCGGTACGTAAGCGTCCTGCCATGTACATCGGTGATACCGGTGAGCGTGGTTTGCACCACTTGATTCAAGAGGTTGTTGACAATTCGATCGACGAAGCCTTAGCCGGTGTGTGTAAGTACATCTCAGTGGTCTTGCATGCCGATGGATCGTGCTCAGTGACCGACGATGGTCGTGGTATTCCAACCGGACCTCACCCGCAAAAGAAGATTTCGACTCTTGAAGTTGTCATGTGTACTCTGCACGCCGGTGGAAAGTTCGATAAGAACTCCTACAAAGTTTCCGGCGGTTTGCACGGTGTCGGTGTGTCATGCGTAAACGCCTTGTCATCACGTTGCGAAGTAACCGTACGACGCGATGGAAAGATTTGGCGCCAGGATTACGAGCGTGGTATTCCGATGGCACCGGTGTACACAACGGGTAAAACAACAGAGCATGGAAACAGCACTCGTTTCTATCCGGATGCGACAATTTTCAGCACCGTCAATTTTAAGTTCGAGCGTGTATCTGAGCGTCTTCGTGAATTGGCATTCCTCAACCCTGAGGTAACCATCGAAATGTCCGATGAGCGCAACGGTCAAAAAGAAGTCTTCGCATATCGTGGTGGCTTGGTTGATTTCGTTCGTCACATCGACAGCGCTGTAACTGCTATCGTAAAGCCTATTCTCATTAGCGGTAAGGCGACAGGCGAGAGCGGTACAGAAACTATCGTTGATGTTTGTTTTGAATACAACGATACCTATACCGACCGTATCAGCTCCTACGTCAACAACATCAACACTGTTGAGGGTGGTACACACGTTTCAGGTTTCCGTTCAGCATTGACGAGAACCTTGAATACCTATGCCTCTGCCAACAAGATGGACAAGATTCCTCTCACCGGTGACGACTTCAAAGAAGGTATTACGGCTATCATCTCTGTTAAGGTCTCTGAGCCACAGTTTGAAGGTCAGACAAAGACGAAACTGGGTAATAGCGAAACGGAAGGTATTGTTCGAACAATTACCAGCGAACAACTCAGCCAATACTTGGATGCTCATCCTCCGGTAGCGAAGCGCATTCTTGAAAAGGCAATCCTTGCAGCAGAAGCCCGCATGGCAGCGAAGAAGTCACGAGAACTCGTGCGTCGCAAGAATGCTCTCGAAACATCCATGCTTCCGGGTAAGCTGGCGGATTGTTCGCTCAACACTCCGGAAGATTGCGAACTCTTTATCGTTGAGGGTGATTCCGCAGGTGGGTCGGCAAAGCAAGGACGTGATCGTCGTTTCCAAGCTATCCTGCCGCTCAAAGGAAAGCCGCTTAACGTTCATAAGGCACGTCTCAACAAGATCCTTGAGAACGAAGAAATTCGCATTATCCTCACAGCTATCGGCGTAGGTTTTGGTGATGATTTTGATGCCGCTAAAGCGCGCTATGGAAAGATCATCATCATGGCGGATGCGGACGTGGACGGCTCACACATCCGAACCTTGTTGATGACTTTGTTCTTCAATTACATGCGCGATTTGATCACGCTTGGCAAGGTATATATCGCTCAGCCTCCACTCTACAAGTTGAAGAAGGGTAAGCAAGAGTATTATGCCTACAATGATGCAGAGCGCGATGAAGTGATTGCACGCATCCGCAAGGAGAAAGCTGAAAAGGCAAAAGCGAAGAATGCCAAGGAAGGAAAGGAGCCTTTGGAGGAAGAAGAAGTATTGGAAGGCGCAACCGCCGACGGCATTCTGATTTCTCGATTCAAAGGTCTTGGTGAAATGAATCCGGAGCAGCTCTGGACAACTACCATGAACCCTGAAACTCGTACCCTTCTGCAAGTAACTGTTGAGAATGCAGCCGAGGCAGCATTGCTCTTCGATACACTGATGGGGGACAAAGTAGAGCCCCGCAGAGAATTCATCGAGAAGAACGCACAGTATGTGAAAAATCTCGACGTCTAAACCGGCGTGTATCAAACGCTTCATTCAATTCAAAAACCCGACTCGTTCTAGCGAGATCGGGTTTTTCTTTGTAGAAATGCACAGAACGAGGTTGTTTTTGACCTTTGGATCATGACAGCTACGGTGAATCAATTATTAATAAATGTTCGATTTGCCACTTTTTAGCTAACAAAATCGAACTTTAGTTTTTAATACTTGCAAACAGAGAAGCCATTCTGTAAGTTGCAATAAGATAAAAGTACCTTTTTATCTTATTTTGATTTGTAATTGTTCTTTGACGTGATTCCGGAGTCGAGCATGAAAGCACATGACTCCGCTACCGCCGCCAATTCGTTCCATTTTTTCAGACTTTTAAGAGGTGTACAATGAAAAGTCGATTTACCCTAGTGGCTGTCGTTATTGCGATTGTCACGTTAATCGGTCTCGGTCAGACCGCACGTGCGTCAGAAGGACTGAACGCCGTTCTGACAGGAATTAGCCCATCGTCAGGCTGTGCAGGATCTAACTACGCAGTTCTGTCTGTTGTTATTCAAGGACAGGCTCCTTTTGAGCTCGTCTATAGCGACGGTATGTACGAAAACACGGTCTTCAGCGAATCACGTTTTGTATCCATCCAAGTATATCCCGAGTTAACTACGACCTATTCACTCGTTAGCGTTATGGACGGCGATCAGAGCTTTGGCTCAGTCGAGGGAAGTGTAACCTTCGAGGTTATGAACAGTCCGCAAATCCTTCAAGACTTATCGCAGAATCTATGGGCATGTAACGGCGAGGATGTCACCTTGAGCTTCAGTGCTAGTGGCGACAATCTCGTGTATCAGTGGTTCAAGAATGATGTAGCGATTGAATCTGAATCTTCACAAACTAGTAGTCTCTATCTGCCGGCCGTTAGTGCTGCCGACGTCGCTAGCTATCGTTGCGAAGTGTATGGTATGTGTTCCGACGGACCGATCTCAACAATAACGTGTAATCTAGCACTGTCAGAAAACCCAAATCTCGTAAGTGATCTGAACTCACAAGACCTTCTTCTTTGCCGTGGATCATCGTTGAGTCTCCAAGTGGAAGCTGAAGGCGCCGGCGTTCAATATCAATGGCGCTTGAACGGAATGCCAATTCTTGAAAACAAGACGGCAAACGAAGCAAGTCTGTTCATCGAGTCATTGGACGACACTCACATTGGAATGTATGATTGTCTCATTAGCTCACGCTGCGGTTCAGGAACAATTCTCAGTTCTTCAGTGAGTGTGCAATTGCAAATGAATCCTCAGATTACTGATCAACCGGTTTCGCAATCTGTTTGCTTAGGACACGATGTACAGTTCAGTGCTCAAGTCATTGGTTCGAACGTGATTCTCCAGTGGAGAAAGAACGGCGAAGCCATCGTTGAAAATGCAAGTGCAAACACAGCCCAACTTCTGTTGCCATCTGTTGATGCATCTGATGCAGCTATCTATGATCTCGTTGTCTCCAACGCCTGCAACGAAGGCTCTGTGTACACAGAACGCGTTAGCCTCGAAGTGTTCGATGCACTGGCAATCGAAGGTCAAAGTAGTGGTGTCTCGTTGTGTAAAGGTGCTCCTTTGACTTTGCACGTTGATGCAGTTGGACGTTATCCTATGTATCAATGGACCTTTAATGGCGAAGCAATCGTAGACAATCCAAGCGCAACGACTCCAACACTTGTCATTGATGCTCTTCAAGAAAATGCAAGCGGTATCTATCAACTTGATTTGACAGATGCTTGTACAAATCTGAGCAGTATGCCGATGGAAGTTACTGTTCTGTCACCGGCTCGCATTGAACAACAACCAAAAGCTATGACGATTTGCAGTGGAGCAAACTTGACACTGGATATCGAAGCAAGCGGTTCTGTTGGACAGTACAAATGGTTCTTCAATGACCAGCTCTTAGAAAATCAAACCGGTGCCGAGCTTCAAATTCTCGCAGCTCAAACTTTCCAAAGTGGACGTTATCGTTGTCAAGTGTTTGGACCGATCGAATGTTCAATCGATCCAATCAACAGTGAAGAAGTAGTCGTCAACGTCATTCCTGCAACTGCAATAACCAAACAACCAACCAATGTAATTGCAGCAATCAATGGCGAAGCAGTTTTCTTTGTTGAGACCAATGGTACCGGCAATACTGATGACTTGTATAGAACGTATCAATGGTATCGCGGAACCACGATGCTGTCAGACGATGCACGTTTTGAAGGTAGCACAACCCCTCAACTTCGCATTCGTTCGGTACAAGAAAATGACGTTCCGTACTATTACTATTGCAGAGTTCACGGTGCATGCGGTGATGTCATAAGCGATAACGCAAGCATCACATTACCACCGATTGTTATTGATGCGCAGCCAAGTGATGTTCATCAGTGTATTGGTTCGAGTGTCGACATAGCCATCAGTGCTCGCACAACACAAGACATTTCGATGCGTTATCAATGGTACAAGAATGGTCAAGTTCTCGCAGGTCAAAACAAACAGACCTTGCACCTAGCTAATCTTAGCTCAGCAGATGACGGAGCATACTATGTCGCAATGGTCCTGGGAGAAAAAGTCAGCGTCTATTCGCGCACAATTAGTGTCAAAGCATTAACAGTACCGAAAATCGATCCTTCAATTTTGAATCAACAGATTCAAAGTTGCGAAAGCACCTACTTCACACTTACTGCAGCTACGATCAGTGGAAACGATTTGCAGTATCAATGGTACTTAAATGGTGCAGTTATCGAAGGTGCAGTCGATCGTCAATACATTGAGTATTCAATCCAAGCAGCTGCATCAGGCAGTTATTCAGTTCGCGTTAGCAATGGTTGCTCCAATACGGTGCAGAACATAGCTAATGTAACAGTGATGCACTCTACCGTCATTAGTGCACAGCCACAAGCGCAAACCGTCTTGAATACAGGACAAGCCTTGGCACTTCGCGTTGTCGTCAGTGGTTCACATCTGCAATACCAATGGTATCTCAATGGCAGAGCAATCAATGGCGCAACTGATGCGGTCTATCAAAAACTGGTAGGTGCCAACGATGCAGGTATGTACAATGTTCGAGTAGCAGGTGATTGCGGTAGCGCAATTTCTGACAACGCTCTTGTTCTTGTTAATGGCGTCTCTGATGTAAGCAACGATCAACGCGATGGCATTACGCTCAAAGCAGTATCTCCAAATCCTGCTTCCAATTCTGCACATGTGGACTTCTCATTGAGTCAAGCTGAAAGATTAGAGATTCGATTGGTAGACATTAGCGGTCGCACAACTATACTACAAGCTTCGACGGATTACTCAGCCGGCGATTACAGCATCAATCTCGACTTTGCTGCAATGCAAATTCCAAGCGGTAGTTATCAAGTTCAATTGATAAGCGCCAGCGGAAGTGTATTGAGAACACAAGTCGTCGTTATTCGTTAGGTACACCTCTCCTACGATGAAAAACGGGAGCTGACAATGTCGGCTCCCGTTTTCATTTTACGTTCGTCTTTAAACTATCCTACAATTCGCAGAAGGCGTCCTTAGACTTGGTCTATAGTTAACTCTCTAAGCAGAGCTTCTCGTTCGATTTCCAATTGACGGATCTTCCGTTCGACTGTATCGAGTTCCTCGGGGAGTGAGTCAATCTCAATACGCAACTTCGATGCGGCTTCATCTATAAGATCAATGGCTTTGTCAGGAAGGAAGCGATCCGTGATGTATCGATGCGATAACTGCGCAGCCGCAACGATGGCTCCGTCTGTTATACGCACGCCATGGTGAACTTCGTAACGTTCCTTCAAACCACGCAGAATAGAGATGGTGTCTTCGACGCTCGGCTCTTCAACCAAAACCTTTTGAAAACGACGTTCGAGCGCAGCGTCTTTCTCAATATACTTCTGGAATTCATCGAGAGTCGTCGCTCCAATACAGCGCAACTCACCGCGTGCCAATGCCGGCTTCAAAATATTTGCCGCATCCATGCTTCCTTGTGAAGCACCGGCGCCTATCAGTGTATGCAGCTCGTCAATAAAGAGGATGATCTCACCAGCAGCATCGGCAACTTCTTTTACCACGGCTTTGAGACGCTCTTCGAATTGTCCACGAAACTGAGTGCCGGCGACTAAGGCTCCCATGTCTAGTGCGACTACTGTTTTTGAGCGCAGCGATTCAGGCACGTCGCCACTCACGATGCGTTGAGCAATACCTTCGACGATGGCGGTTTTACCGACGCCTGGTTCGCCAATGAGAACCGGGTTGTTTTTAGTACGACGTGACAAGACTTGAAGGACACGTCGAACTTCATCCTCTCGGCCGATAACGGGATCGATTTTTCCTTTTCGAACAGCATCGTTCAGTACGCGACCATAGCGTTGCAATGCTTGGTATTTGTCTTCAGGATTTTGATCGGTGACTCGAGTATTCTTACGGAAGTCTTGCAGCACTCTGAGAATGGTGTCACGAGAGACACCCTGATCACGCAGAATCTGCTGGGCACTTGATTTTTGATCCGCCATAGCCAAGAGCAAATGCTCAACGCTGACGAATTCGTCTTTTAACTGATTGGCTTCCTTAAAGGCTTGTTCCAGCACGGTGGAGAGTCCGGCAGAGACGAAGGATCCACTCTGCGCACCGCCAACTTTTGGCAAGGCCTCGAGTCCTTCATTAATCTTCACCTTTACATAGTTGAGATTAGCGCCAATGGTCTGGAGAATTCCCGGAATAATACCTTGAGAATCTTGGACCAGAGCAGCCAAGAGGTGCATAGGCTCCAACGACTGGTTGTTATATCCTGTCGCGATTTCCTGGGCCTTCTGTATAGCCTCTTGCGATTTTAAGGTGAGCTTTTGGAGATTCATAGCTGTACACTAATTGCACGAAAAATACCGTTGCACATTGAGCACCGTCGCTTTGATAGAGCAGCGACTAAATAACATCAAGTCTAATGACGAACAAAAGCAACGCAGATTGGCAAACGGCTCGATGGACTCGGACAATTAATCTCGTACTCGGATGCGAATCGAGCGATTCAGAAAACGTCCTTCAGGTCTTGATTCATCGAACTTCTGCGTTGAAACAGAACTCGCCAGTTTGAATTTTGATCCGGAGATCGACTTGATAAAGCTTTCTGTCGAGGCAGCGCGACGCTCAGACAACTGACGATTGCTGGCTTCATCACCCAGGGCATCGGCACTACCAAGGATCTCAATGGTCGAGCCTGCAGGAAGCGCTTCAACCAGCTGACGTAAAAGCTCTTTATTGGCTTGCGAGAATTCGCTGCTGTTGTAATCAAATCGAAGAATGGCATCAAAGGCTTGTAGGTTCAGCACGATATTTTCGCGACGTAATGATGCAAGATCAAGTGCGACTTCATCGCGTGCAATGAGAAATGGAGGAGCGGTGGCGTTCAGTTCGAGTGTAAAGCTACCGTTGTCTTTATTCAAACGTTGATTGACCTCTACGCGACGTGATTCGCTCTTTGTGTAAATCTCTTCCTTCGCAACGTTCGAGCGTACACGCGCTTCGCCACTTTCAAAGTACTCGAGCTCGACGTGTTGTTTGTAGGAGCCAATGAGCTGCGCAAATTTTTGCGTTGCTACGTACTCTTGCAGTGGAGCGTTGTTGAGGATGATGTCGACGCGTCGGTTTTCTTCGCGACCCTGCGCATACTCCGCATTGGATGCAATGCGCGGATTCAATAGTGCCCGAGTGCTGATACGTGAAGCGTCAACACCTGCGGCGACGAGTGCCTCACGTACTGCCTGAGCTCTTTGTGTAGCCAAGCTCAATCCATCGTGCTCATCGGAACCGGAGGTTGCAGCTTCCAAAGTGACAGTTGCATTGGGATTGGCGCTCATGATTCTTGCCACGCTAAAGAGAATAGCGCGATGGAACTCAAATGCGTCATCGCTTTGTTGTACTTGATCAGCCTTCTTGTAGTAGCGTTCCGGAATCACTGCTGAATTCTGATCGAAGAACACAACATTCACCAAGGGTATGGATGCACGCAGCTCGTTTCCGGTTTGCAGATGCAAGTCGACGGAATCAATACTGGCGCGCAGTATAGGCGTTGGCTTTACCGGATCTTGCTTTTCCTGCACAATGACCGGTGGCTTGTCCGGCGTTGGTACGGGCGGAGGCGGAGGTTCCGGTGCGCGCACGACGGCGGGCGAGTTGTTGAGGGCAAAGCGAAGACCAATATCAAAGCGAATGCTAAGGACTTTCCACGACGCTGAACTAACAACATCGCTCAACAAATACTCTGCTTGAAGTTGCTGTGTGAAGCTCGTGTTGGGTCCCATCGGCAACATGTTCTCAACCCCTGCACTAACTCCAATTATCGGAGAATTAATGCTAGATATCGCTTGCGTTCCTTTGGATAAAGTTACCGTTTGTTGATTGTTGGATTTGTACACCGCATTCTCAGGAGAGACGATGCGCTGCTGCTGAAGAAAAGTTGGACTCGAAGCAAACACAGCTACAGCGCCAAGACTTAGTCGTTGGATGCCGGTTCCAATACGAGAGCACTGCCAACGAATCTCGGGGAGAATATCAATTGAGCGGAGAGTTGTACTAATGGTATTCTCAAATACGACGTCGACTCCGCTCTGCTTCGTCACATCGAGTGCTGGTGCGGACGTGTTGTCTGCAAAGATGACGGCACTGCGGTCGGTGTAACGTGCTCCAAGACCAAGAAAGAGGGTCTTCGATAGTGCAACCTCGAGGGTCAACGATCCTTCTGCATGAAGACTTGTTCCTTTGGTAAAAATGCCGCAGTCGGCAACCCCTTCAAAGTTGCTGAGCTCGGAGCTATGGATGTTGTATCCAAATCCGGCACGCGCATGTATCGCCATCCATTCTGAGGGCTGCTGTGCTTGAGCTCGAAGGGAGTTGCAAAGCAATCCCAAACAAAGGAAAACAACGACTACGCGATATCTCATAACAACCAATCCATGTTGACTAATTTTGATACAAATATCGTACCCATTGACAAAACAGACTGTGATTGTTCTTGGGCTGGATCTTATCGATGTAATGTGATGAAAATTCTTGAAGAAAAAGACTCGATCGAATCGTACCAAACCGATGCTTCAAATACCCGCGGCGCTGTCCGAGCTGTGGCTCTAGCAGAATCCGAACAGGATGTTCGAGACCTTATAGCAGATTGTCAACGACGAGCCGAACACCTGAGTATTTCCGGTAACGGAACTGGTCTGGTGGGCGGACGTGTCGCCCAAGATGGCATCTGTTTGTCCCTTGAACGCATGCAGAACTGCACATTCGACTTGGCAGCAATGCGGGCAACTGTCCAGCCCGGACTAAGCATGCATGATTTTCAAGCGCTCGTTAGTGCCGAGGGGAAGTTGTACCCACCGGATCCAACCGAGTGGAGTGCTGCGTTGGGAGGAACCTTGGCTACGAACGCGTCTGGGGCGAGAACCTTTCGATACGGTCCGACACGACGATATGTGCAAGCATTGCGCGTTGTCCTGGCTAATTCTGACGTACTAGCTCTGCACCGCGGTCAATTCAAAGCCAAAGATTATAACCTACACATGGTGTCTGAAAGTGGTCGCGAATATAACGTAGTGCTCCCGAAAATTCACCTTCCACAAACCTCCAAACACGCTGCCGGATATTATTCAGCTCCGGATCTTGATGCTGTGGATTTGTTTGTCGGCTCTGAAGGTACATTAGGCGTCATTAGCGAAGCACAGCTCCGCATCGTCGATGCGCCTGAGCGACTGCTGGGCGTCATCATGTTTTGCACGAGCTACGAAGACGTTTTGAGTGCGGTTGAAGAGCTGCGTCCATCAGCGACATCCAACGGACCCATCTCGCCACGACTGGTTGAGTTCTTCGACGAACATGCATTGCATTTTATCTCTTCATCATATCCGAGTATTCCGTCCGATGCCAAAGCAGCGTTATGGATGGAGCAAGAATACTTAGCGGAGAACGAAGATCAAACCTTTGATCGTTGGATGGATTTTATCCAGCGCTATTCGAAGATTGCCGATCAGTGTTGGATAGCAAACGATGATCGACGGCATGCAGAATTCCGTGCCTTTCGTCACGCCTTACCAAGCGCCGTGTACGAGAAAATCTCAACTAATCGTCAGTCAAAAGTTGGTACCGACATTGCTGTTCCACAGAAGAATTTCCGTGAGTTCTTTCAATTCTACCAAGACATCTTCGCCGCGAATAATGCTGAATATGTGCTCTTCGGTCATATTGGCAACTGTCACTTACACGCCAATATCTTTAGCAGTGCGCAGCTCAGCTACGAACAATCACTCGAAGTCTACGATGCTTGCATTAGCAAAGGTCTGGCATTGGACGGCACAGTATCAGCTGAACACGGCATTGGCAAATTGAAACGCAAGTACTTGCGACAGATGTGGGGAGGTCAGGTAATTGAGGAGATGAAGCGGGTTAAAACGACGCTGGACCCAACAATGATGTTGAGTCCAGGTAACATGTTCGAATAGGCTATCAACCATCACTAACAACGTGTGCGATCTTAGCTCATGGCGCCTGAGTGTGAAAAGTACGATGAGTGCAAGAAGGCAAATCGTACAAGACCTGCTGTGTTGTTAACTCCAAGCTTATCCATTAAGTGTGCACGGTGTGTTTCAACGGTGCGCGGGGAGATAAACAACTTGGTTGCGATTTCTTGACTCGTCATTCCCTGTGCAACGAGATTGAGAATTTCTTCTTCGCGACGTGTCAAGCCAACGGGTAGTGTGCCGGCACTTTGTGATTGAATAGGTGACTTACCCTGCATGAGAGCCAACACGGCTTTCGAGAAAACGCGCTCGCCATCCATGACTTGTTCGACGGCATCCAAAAGCTCACGACGACTAATCTCTTTCGACAGATAACCGTCAGCTCCTGATTGAAGCGCTTGATCCAAGTAGTATTGATCTTCAAAAGTTGTGAGCATCACAACACGGACTTTATCCTGTTGTTGTTTGATCTTCTTTGCTGCCTCGATACCATTGAGGTTCGGCATGAGGACATCGAGGAACACGATATCAGGACGCTCTTGCTCGGCAAGGTAAACAGCTTCGTCGCCAGTCGATGCTTCGCCGACGATGTCAATATTGGAATCGGTGAGGAGAAGACGTCGAACGCCTACGCGGACGAGTTCATGATCATCAGCCAGGACAATGCGGACTGTCTTAGAGGCTCTTCGGTTCGATGACATAGTATTTCCAAAACGGTGGTCAAATGACAGTGATGCATTATCAAAATGCATCAACGGCAGACCAATGACTGGGTCGCGCCTTTTTTGCACTTTTCGTCACTTTTATACCAAGTCTTGAATTTCCGAAGTTGAATTAGCTAATTCTCTCAATTTGGGCACATTCTTCGAGCCAAAGACGACTTTGAGCATCGGATGGCATTCTCCAGTCGCCGCGTGGCGAAAGGGCAATCGTCCCCACCTTCGGTCCATCCGGCATGCACGATCTCTTGAATTGATGCTGGAAAAAGCGGGTATAAAACACCCGTAGCCATTGAAGTATTTCCGTTTGAGAGTAAGTATCACCGAATGCAATATCCGCCAAGGCAGCAATCTCGGATGGATGTCGGTGGTGACGAAGCATATGATAGAGGAAAAAGTCGTGAAGCTCGTAGGGGCCAATACTCGCTTCTGTCGACTGTGAGCTCTCACCGTCCGCACCAAGAGGCAAGAGTTCCGGACTAATTGGTTGATTGCAAATACTTGCCAAGAGGTCCTTGTATTTGCTGTGGCCGTCTTGCTCTGACAACCACTGCACCATTGTTTTAACCAGCGTTTTCGGAATACCACTATTCACGGCGTACATACTCATGTGGTCGCCGTTGAAGGTGTTCCAACCAAGCGCGATCTCAGACAAATCGCCGGTACCAACAACGAGCGCCGATTCTGCATTGGCGAGGTCCATCAAAATCTGCGTACGCTCACGAGCTTGTGCATTCTCGTACACAACATTGTGATTCGATGCATCGTGCTGAATATCTGCGAAGTGCTGCAGTGTGCTCGCAACAATTGAAATCTCTCTAAACTCAGATCCAACCGCGCCACACAGTTCACGAGCAAAGTTCTGAGTACGAGTACTGCTACCGAAGCCGGGCATTGAGACGGTGAGAATGTCTTTGCGGTCACGACCCATGCGATCAAAGCACTCCGCACTCACCAGCAAGGCCAGCGCTGAGTCGAGTCCGCCGCTGATTCCAATCACTAATCGCTTCACACGACTGTGCATTATTCTGCGGCGCAAAGCAGTGCACTGTAACTCGAGTATCTCGGAGCAGCGTTGCTGACGAGCTTCCTCGCTTGACGGCACGAATGGCAAAGGATCCACTGTTCGCAGCAGGGAATCAACCTGCTGATCGGCAACGATGATACGTCCGCTAATAAACTCCTTCGATGCAACTTCAGAGCGGAAAGTAGTATTGCGAATGCGTTCGCTGTTCAGCGATCCAACATCTATATCTGCGATGGTGCATTGTGAGTCGAAGCGGAAGCGCTGGCTTTCAGCAAGCATGACGCCGTTTTCGCAGAGCAGGTTGTGTCCGGCAAAGACCACATCGGTCGACGACTCCATTGCACCTGCAGAGCAGTAGACATATGCTGAGATACATCGAGCTGATTGCATGCGCACCAAATCACGACGGTAATCGGCCTTGCCAACGAGTTCATTACTTGCACTAAGGTTAACCAAGATTTGGGCACCGGCCAGAGCTTGGTCTGTGCTCGGTGATTTCGTTGCCCATAAGTCCTCACAAATTTCAACGCCAAAGCTGAAGCTCGTTGCCGTGCTCAACGCCGTCTGTTGCTGATGAAAGATGAAATTTGTTCCGAAGGGATATTCCTCAGCACCAACGCGAATTGTCTTGCCGACGGCGTCTAAAGACGAGGCAAACCAGCGTCCTTCGTAGAACTCATTGTAGCTCGGCAAATAGGTTTTGGGAACGATTGCAACGATAGAGCCATGAGATAAGACCGCCGCACAGTTATAGAGTTGACCGGTAGCACGAAGTGGTGCTCCAACCACAAGACACGCTTCGTCGTTCATTGTCAGTTCAGCCAGCTCAATCAATGCACTCTCAGCAGCATCAAGAAGTGCCGATTCATAGAACAAGTCTCCACAGGAATACGCCGTTACACAGAGCTCCGGAAAGACAATCAACTGGGCCTTCTGTGAGCGAGCGTCGTAATAGCAGCGTTTGATTTCATCGACGTTATAGGTGACGTCGGCAATGCGCAAATCCGGACTAACCGCAGCGACGCGAACGCAATGAAACTTTGTAAGAGAGCTGGTATTCGACATAGTTGATCTCGTGAGTTGCGACTAAACTAAGAAAATTAGGGTCAGACTTCAGTGGCATCGAGCTCAGTGACGAATTAGGACGGTCGTTCAGTGCCACGGCTTTGCTCAAGCGCTTTCTTGTACACATCGAGTGCTCGTTGACGAGCAGCGGCGTGTTCGACAATCCGTGGACGCATTCCGATCTCATCGACCGACAGCCATTGTCGTAGATATCGTCCTTCAGGATCAAATTTTCGAGTCTGTTCGTCAGGATTAAACACCCTGAAATAGGGAGCAGCATCGCAACCACAGCCGGCACTCCATTGCCAGTTGCCGTTGTTCGATGACAATTCGAAGTCGATCAGTTTTTCGGCGAAATATGCCTCGCCTCGACGCCAATCAATGAGCAAGTGTTTGCAGAGAAAGCTTGCAACGATCATGCGTACACGATTATGCATCCAACCGGTCGAGTTCAATTGTCGCATGCCGGCATCAACAATATCGTAACCGGTCTCTCCCTTAGACCAGCGCTCAAATCCTTCATCATCATCTCTCCAGGGTATTGCCTCATACTGCGTCTTGAAGCAAGATTGAACGACCCGCGGATAGTGTCGGAGTATGCTCATAAAGAACTCTCGCCAAATCAGCTCATTGAGCCAAGCGTCGTTGTGCTGAAAGGCGGTGCGAACGATCTCTCGAACGCTATGCGTGCCGAAGCGTAGTACAATACCCACTCCCGAGGTCGCAAGGGCAGGAATGTTGCGCGTTTCTGCATAGTGTCGAATCAACTCAACATCTGCTTTCCACTCGGGTATGTGAATTCGAGATTGCTCAAATCCAATGTCGGACAAGCTGGGCATGGGCAAAGAACTGCACTCAACATACTTGTGCGCGTATTTCTCACTTGGATAGTGCGGGATTGCGTCTTCTTGTACCAGCTTTCGCCACACTTTTGAGTAGGGAGTAAAGACTGTGTACGGCGTTCCATCGGCTTTTAAAACCTCGTCGTATTCGCACATAACTTGGTCTTTAAAGCTATGGAATTCAACCCCTGTGGACTTCAGCCATTTTGCTACTTCCGCATCACGCGATATGGCGTAGGGCTCGTAGTCATGATTGGTGTAGAGCGCTTTTGGTTGTACTATGGACACAAGCTCTTGCAAGCATGCGAGTGGAGTGCCATACAACACGAGCAGCGAAGAGCCGCAGGCCTGGAGTTCCTTATTGAGTCGAGTCAGTTGTTGATGGATAAAACTGACGCGTGCATCTGCTTGATTGGAGCAGTCATCGAGGATGCTGCGATCGAAGATAAAAATCGGGAGGACAGATGCAGAGTTGGATAATGCTTCTAACAGACCGTGGTTATCAGTGAGTCGTAAGTCGCGTCGAAACCAAAAGAGGGATGGACTCTGCGCACTCATCGTTGTCAGACGAGTGCGCAGTTCCGGAGAAATTTCATGAGCAATCATACAAGCAGTTCAGCTTTATTCGAGTAGTATTTCAAGCCGAAGCTGCCAAGTACTAGCGTGGAGTTTCGACGATGATCTGCACAGTTCTGTTGAGCTGACGACCAAGAGCCAACTCATTGTCGAACAGTTCCTTGGTTTCACCCAAACCGTAAACTTCAAACTTCACATCTTTCATTTTGGCTTGGAGAGCTTCCATGGTTGCGCGAGCGCGACGCAGCGACAATTCGCGATTGTACTTGTCATCGCCAATGCGATCAGTAAATCCGAAAATCTTTACAACCGAGTTGAACTTGATTGCAGGAAGAACCTTTTGTTCGAGGATGCGCTGGTTGTCAGGTGTGATAACGTCCTTATCAAAATCAAAGAGTATCAAACTGAACTTATCGATTGTTCTATCTGCAAGCTTTTCTTGCTTCTTCTTGAGTGAGCTGAGATAATCAACGCTGAGTGAACCATTGAAGCTCTTCTTTACGCCGCGAGAGTTCTCGACAGTGTAGGTGTAATCGATAGGAACTTGTTTGTCGGATAACTCGCTTGGACGGATTGCCCAACGCACCGGACGAACATCACCGATGCCTGAAAAATTGCGAAGTACACGTCCGGCTTGCATGAGCTCAAGCTTCCATGACGAGATCGGATCGGAAGATTTTGCTTCCGGAATAAACTCGACGAGATCCGGATCGGCAAGTCGTTCCATTTCTTGCTTTGAAACGACGGGAGAGAGGATGTCGGGAACATCGCAGTGGAACTCAACGCGTCTGTTTTCTGCTTGACCATCCGGCACTGTGGAGCTTGATGCTTTTTCCGGCAAATCACGTGAGCTTACATCCAAACGTTCTGCGGCAATACCACAATTGACTAGGTAGTTCTTGACTGCGTCTGCACGTTGCTTCGAAAGGTCTTTTGACTTGATTTCCGACTTGCCGTCGTTGGTTCCAATAATGCTTAAACGAGCCGACTCGAACTTTTTCATGCGTAGGCAGATGAGATCGAGGATGCTGAGATTGACTTTCACTGCGTCGTTCAGTGTTGTGTAATCAGAAGCATCACCTGTTTCACGCTTTGTAGGAATGACCAAAGCGGTGTCTGTCTTTGTGCCATTCTGGCTGAAAAAGACATAAGGCACGAGTGGATACAGCTCAGAATACTGAATGTCTTCGACGCGCAGTTTATTGACATCTACTGTGTCACCCTTCTCATTGTACGATACAACGCGCTTGATACTTGGCTCAACAAATGGAGTCTGCTCAACTTCTTCCTTCTTTGTTTTCGACGCCAGGTCTGCGGTCAAGTTGATACCAAGGCGCAACTGCGGAATTGACCAAGAATCAAACTGCGCATTGGAGGAAACCTTTGTGAAAGGGAAACGAATGCTGATCTCAGGTTGAATGTGGAATCCTGACATTGGGAAATCGTAACCGATGCCTGCAACAAGAGCAATGCGCATGGTTGGATCAGCAACACCGGCGTTGGAAATAGGCGTACGTGGTTGCGGTGAAGAGCCGGTGATTACGGAGTCGCCTGTCTTGTCGTATGAAGGAGACATTGGGATGCCAAACTCAAATCCGGCAATGACATTTATGTTGTCAATGGGAATGAGATGTCTGAAGTTGACCACCGGTGTGATTTCAACAACAGGTGCCGATGGACTTATGGTATCGTGTACACTGAGATTTGCGCTGGTGTAATTCCCAAAGAGATTTCCATTGAGGTGATTGTATGCGATACGAGCACCAAGACCCCAATCAGGCGAAAGAGGATAGTCGAGAATCGCTCCAATAGCTGCACCCAATCCCATTGATGAGGAATTGAAATATGGCGCGTTGCCGGGCTGCGGGGTAGGGAATGCGGCAGACGGAAAATTGAGATTCAATCCTCCGTGCAAGCCTATCGACACCGGTGGCGTCGTCTGGGCATTTAAAAAAGTGCTAAGGCAAACGAGTAGAGCACTCAGACGAAGAGCGTTTTTCATAATATATAGCTAAAATTGAAACTGCTGCTGTTTCTACGGGCTTGCAATTTACGATAAACACCCACAACTAAACCAAAGTGACGCGACGTCAGTCTGATCATTTAGAAATAGTTGTTACTCGGGTCAAACAAAAGACGGAATTTGTCGTCAGTTGGTGTAGAAACGATTTGTTAAGAAATTATAGGAGCTCGCTATGAAGACGTTAGAGAAAAAACCACTGCGTATGTATCGCTTTGGTGCCGCTGTTGTGTTAAGCGCTTTAATGGTTCTGTTGGCTTCAAATCAAGCGCATGCTCAGTCGTCGATCACGATTTCTGCCGGTCTTGCAACGCCTAACGATCAGATCGCAGACGTGTACAACACCAATCGCGTTTCGGATGGGAAGAAAGACATTTGGGGTTTAATCCACGAGTCGTCTAATATCGGATACGATCTCAGCGCTCGTTTGCGTTACCCACTTGGTGAGAGCTTTCAGTTCGATGCAGGAATTGGATTCTCTCGATTTCCGCAAACTCCGCTCTCTGTGGTAGATACTGCAACCGGACAAAGCGTCGTCACGTTGACATCGGTTCAGAATATTATTCCAATTAGTGTTGGACTCGATTATGTGGTATTCCACTCCATGATAAGCCCTTATGTCAGCGGAGAGTTGCAGTACAATTACATCAGCTCTACTGTGGATTATCCAACTGGAGGACCAAGCATTCCTCTTAATCTAGACACTGCTCCGGTTGACAGTCGAGTTGGCGCCGCTTTTGGTGCCGGCATGATGTTCAACTTTGCCCTCGTCGCCGTCAATCTTGATGTGCGATATCATATGGCCAATCTCATCGGCAAGACGGGTCTTGAAAAAGACAAGAATTATCTGACCCTCAATGCCGGCGTTACCTTTGGCTGGAAGTAAAAGAGCAAAAAAAAACCCGATGCATAGGGGTCGCATCAGGTCTGAGCATCATAACGCAGCATTCAGGGGAGAGAATACTGCTCAACTCAAGTGCAATTTACGGAAGATGTTCTGCTACAGATGATTCTTCCGGAACAAAATCCATGATCTCTTGTACGACGGCGTCAATGATTTCTTCTTCTTTGACCCGTCGTACTACTATGCCCTTACGATAGAGGATACCAACACCTTTACCGGCGGCAATACCGATATCTGCTTCGCTAGCTTCGCCAGGACCATTAACTACACATCCTAGTAGCGCAACCTTGACTGGCTTCTTCAAGCCTTTAACGCGTTCTTCAATAGCATTGGTGATGCTGAAGAGGTCAACTTCTAAACGACCACATGTAGGACATGAGATAATCTCAACTGAGCGTTGAGCTAGTCCGAGCGAACGAAGAATTTCTTTTCCAACTTCAACTTCATTCTCCGGTTCATCAGTCAGTGATACGCGAATGGTATCTCCAATTCCTTCTGCAAGCAGCGTTCCGATACCAACACTCGACTTGATAGTGCCAACGCGAATTGTACCGGCTTCTGTCACACCAAGGTGCAGAGGAAAGTCAGTGCGCTCAGCAATAAGACGATAAGCTTCGATCATCAAGCGAACGTCGGTTGACTTCACGCTAATGACCAGATCATCAAAACCAAAATCTTGAGAGATCTCTACGTGACGCATTGCACTTTCAAACAATGCCTGCGCCGTAGGATAACCATGCTTCTCAAGAATGTCTGCCTCAAGCGAACCGCTATTGACGCCAATACGAATTGGAATCGAGCGCTCTTTTGCTCGCGTCAGAACTTCTTTGATTCTATCACGAGAACCGATGTTGCCAGGATTCAAGCGAACCGCATTGACACCGGCTTCAATTGACTTCAGCGCAAAAACGTGGTTGAAGTGAATGTCGGCGACGATCGGAACAGTGACCTGTTTCATGATCTCTGTCATTGCCTCAGCAGCTTCCCATTCATTGACTGTGATGCGGACGATGTCTGCGCCAAGCTCGGCACAACGCTGTACCTGAGCCACTGTGGCGGCGACGTCAGCCGTTTTGGTCTTGGTCATCGTTTGCACGGACACAGGTGCGCTTCCGCCAACCGGAACATTGCCAACCATTACTTGACGACTCTTACGGCGTCTGAAGGGAGCTACCGCCATAGGCTGCTCACTCGAAGCATTTGTTGTTTGAAGAATTGGAAGATCGACGTTCATATCGGGCGTGTATTGAGGTCTGATTGTTATCTACGTTCTGAGGTTCAAAATAATGTGTTATGCATTCATGCGACGGGAGATCTCTATCAGAATATCCTTTTCTCGTTGCGATAGAGAATCGTAACCGCTCGCACTAATCTTGTCTAGAATTCCATTAACCACATCTTCGGTAATGTGTTCGCCTTTGTGAAAGAACGAAGCACCATGGAACATGCGTTGGCTGCCTACGCTTTGAGCAGAACTAACATCACGATAGCGTACTTCTACAACTTTACGTCCTGTGTGATCTCTCGATGCAACGCCTTCTCGAGCGCTGTTCATGAGACGAGATGCCGCATCAAATATTCCAACCTTATCACCAAACTTCAACAAGAGAACTCCGGTGATCGCGCCACCGACGTGCGCAAAGTGCGCCACGCCATCGCTTGATCCGCTAAATCCGGAATACAAATCAATCAAAGCGTAGATGAGCACAAAGAACTTTGCGGGAATGGGTATGAAGAGAGGAAACATCATAACGGGACGGTTTGGAAAGCTCATACCAAAAGCTGCAAGTACACCCATGATAGCACCGGAAGCACCAATTGTCGGCACCGATGCGTCAACCCACAAGTGCAATGCGCCGCCGCCGAGTCCACACAACAAATAGTAAATCAAAAATCGTTGCGAGCCCCAGAGTTGTTCGAGTTCAGATCCAAACATCCATAGAGCAAGCATGTTGAAGAACAAGTGAGATATACCGCCGTGCATGAACTGGTATGTTATCAGCTGCCAATAAGGATAAAAGTGACTGCTGTTAACCGGCATTAAAGCAAATGTTCGTTCGAAAACCAACATGAGACTCTCGTCGCCCCAGCTTAATGATGGTAAAATCAAAGCGGTGGCAATGAAGACGATAACGTTGATTCCAATCAATGTTTTGATCATTGGAGGAACCAGTGAAAATGCACCCGGTCGGGAAAATTGTGCTGCCATTAGTTGTGATGCTATTCGTGTACTTGCCTAGTGACGTTCTTCTTGTTGTTGAAGTGTTGAGATCGACAGTTTTTGATGCTCGAGTCGCGATAGGCGATTCATCGACCTCGTCTCTACAAACTCAATCTCAGGCAATGCTTTCGTTCAAAATCTCGATACCGGGAAGTTTCTTGCCTTCTAAGAATTCAAGAGATGCGCCGCCGCCGGTCGAGACATGACTGACCTTGTCCTGCAGTCCGGCTTGTGTTATCGCAGCAGCCGAATCACCGCCACCAACGATACTGATCGCACCCTTAGCCGTCGCATTTGCCATCGATTGTGCAATGGCAAAAGTTCCTTTGTTGAATGCAGGCATTTCGAATACACCCATCGGACCGTTCCATACGATGGTTGAAGCGGATTCAATCAACGCGTCAAACTTCTGCACAGTGGCCGGGCCGATATCGAGGATGCGCCAGCCTGCGGGAACAGCATCAACGGCAACAACCTGTGTGTTCGCCGCGGCATCAAATGCGTCGGCAATTACAGCGTCAATGGGGAGTACGATTTTGTCGGTGGCTGAAGCAAGTAAGTCCTTCGCGGTTTGCACTGCATCGAGTTCGCATAGTGAATCACCAACATCATGTCCCTGAGCTTTGAAGAAGGTGTTAGCCATGCCGCCGCCGATAACAATCTTGTCGGCAATCGTCAGGAGGTTAGCAATGACTTGAATCTTGTCTGATACTTTCGATCCACCAAGAATTGCAACAAAGGGACGCTTAGGATCACGCAGTGCTGAACCCAAATACTGCAGTTCCTTTGCGATCAAAAAGCCGGCGGCGCGACGTCCTTCGAAGAAGCGCGCAACACCCTCTGTGCTTGCATGCGCGCGGTGCGCGGTACCGAAAGCATCATTGCAATACATATCTCCGAGTGATGCTAAGTCTTTGCTCATCTCTTCGCTGTTCTGTTCTTCCTCAGCATAGAAGCGGAGGTTCTCGAGCAGCAATATGTCACCGGGTTTAGCCGCAGCTGCAGCGGAGTGAGCGATGTCGCCGCGACAATCAGCGACAAACTGAACCGGCTTGGCTAGTAATTGTGCTAAGTGCTGAGCAACAGGGATGAGTGAGTATTTAGCATTGACTCGACCTTTTGGACGGCCCATGTGCGACATCAGTATTGCCGATGCACCATGCTCAATGATATAGCGAATTGTTGGTAGTGCCTCACGAATTCTCGTATCGTCAGTGATGTGCTGTTGATCATCCAACGGCACATTGAAATCTACACGAACTAATACACGTTTGCCGGAAATATCGAGGTCAGAAATTGAGCGGATCATGGTGACTTTTGTTTGAGTGAAAACAGATGTTGGTGTTGTCTTATTCACCTGAATGTTGCTGTAGCTTCAGTACTCGTTGGCCTACAACTTCAATGCGGACTCGAAGACTCAAAATCCAGAAGTACAGCAGAGTAAATGCCGAGAGTGAGGTCGAAAAGATGATTGCCTTTGTCGTGTTGATCGCGTCAGCTTGTGTGCTCAGCAGTGGACCGCTGTTCACATCGCCCTTAGAACCCGGATGCAAACTCTCTGTAATGCGGGGAACGATAAAGAGCAGAAACAAAGCGGCAACACAGGAGACAATAGCATAGACACTTGATAAGCGAGCGCGTCGTTCAGGATCATCGATCGAACTTCTCAGCGCGAAATATGCTGCGTAAATCAAGAGCAAAATCAAAACACTGAATTCCTTTGTATCCCAATTGAAAAAGTGTCCCCAATTGAAACGCGCCCATACTGCGCCGGTCACATAAGCCAAAGCACAAAACAGCGTTCCAATTCCTGCCGACGATGCTGCGATGGTTTCATCCAAGAAATCAGCACGACGCAAGTAGCGGATTGAATAGACAAGCGTCACGACAAAGGCCAAGAATCCAACCCACGACATGGGAACGTGAAAGTAGATAATACGTGAGCGTTCTTCGAGGGCCGGGATGTAGGGAAGAATTATCGACGGACGTGAGCCGCGCACTTCCAGCACATCGAAGTGCGAGTGAGTACCGGAATTGACGACACGTAATAGTGCCTGCGTGGAACTGCCATCGCGCAATGCTTGCTGCAGCGCTTGTTCGTTTGCGAATTGCAGCTCAACAGGCTGACCATTTTCAGGATCTTGAACGCTCAGAGTTGTAGGCGTCGCTTGCTGTACATTGTTGAGTGCAACCAGAACGGAAATGTCCGTGTTGGCTAAGTGCATTTCGCGTGCACGAACAGCATCGGCGAAGATGCCGACGATTGGTGGCGTCAGACTCAAGTATGTAACGGCCGTAATCATAACAATCACGAGCCACTTTGCAATGGCCAGCCTTGGCTTCTGGATGCTCGGATAGAGTCCTAGAACCAGCGCCAATCCCAAACCAACGACATAAAATAAAAATCTCATGAGAGTTCAAGATGTGAGTGAGGCAGGCCTGTTTGCGCAGGGCTGCCTCAATTCTGCATTACATTATCTCGATCAAATCTTATGCGCGAGCTTCCAATGCACGACGCATACGACGCAAAGCTTCTTCAATATTCTCCACGCTGTTGGCGTAGGAGAAGCGAATGAATCCTTCTCCCTCAGCGCCGAACGCTGTTCCACTCAAACACGCAACACCTGCCTCATACAACATGAAGTCAGCACATTGCTGAGAAGTCATGCCGGTTTGAGCAATATTTGGGAAGACGTAGAACGCGCCCTTTGGAGAATGACAACGGAAGCCAGGCAGTGAATTGAGACCGCTGACGATCACGTCGCGTCGACGCTTGAATTCAGCAATAAACTCATTCACGCGAGGCAGTGAATTATCTGTCAACGCCTCTATACCGGCAATCTGAGTAAATGATGGTGCGCAGCTGGTGCAATTGGTTTGGAGCTTGGCGACAACCTTGGCGATTTCTTCGGGCATCAGACCATATCCCAAACGCCATCCGGTCATTGCAAAAGTCTTCGAGAAACCATCGAGCACAATTGTGCGCTCCTTCATGCCATCGAACTGCGTAATGCTTTCGTGCTTGAATCCATCATAAGTGACTTGAGAATAGATCTCGTCGGAGAACACGATGAAATCGTGCTTGACAGCGAGCTCGGCAATTGCCTTCAAATCATCACGAGTAAGAATTCCACCGGTTGGATTCTGCGGCGTATTCAAAATCAACATTCGCGTCTTTGGAGTAATGCGTGCTTCCAGATCTGCAACGTCAAAGCGGAATTCCTTGTCTTCGCGAAGTGGAAGCGAAACCGGTGTTGCACCTAAGAAATTGATAACGGATTCATAAATAGGGAAGCCAGGGTTCGGGTAGATAACCTCATCGCCTTCATTCACCACAGCCATGAGGCAGTAGAAAATGATTGGCTTAGCACCCGGTACAATCACGACTTCATTAGCGTTGTACAAATCCGTGCCGCGAGTCTTGTTGAAGTATGCAGCGCAGGCTTCACGAGCCTGAGGCAAGCCTGCTGCCGGACCATAGTGCGTCCATGAATTGTCCAATGCCGACTTAGCAGCATCGATAATATTCTGTGGTGTGTCGAAATCCGGTTCACCGATTTCAAGGTGAACGATGTTCTTGCCTTGAGCCTCGAGAGCGCGGGCGCGAACAAGGACTTCAAATGCTGTTTCAGTTCCGAGTCGGGAAATGCGATTGGCAACGTGCATAGCTGTAGAAAGTAGATGAGGTGAATATCAAGACAATTCCGGACACTATAAAAACTTCATGACTGCATGAGCTCGCGCGTACAAAACAAAAACCCACAGAGACTGTTAAGCCTCGTGGGTGCTTTCTACCGTCGAACCCAATTGTTCGATTTCAATATGCCGCTCGTTTTCGTTTTTCTCGCTTTGACGAAAGGCTACACGATAACGAGAGCTGGGTAAGTGACCATTAGCTTTTTCGGCCCACTCAACCAATTTGATTGAATTGTGTGAATACATGCAATCATCAAAACCGATCTCTTCCAATTCGTCCGAAGACTTGATGCGAAAGAGGTCGACATGATAAATCTTAACGGGCTGCTCATCACCGAGCTGACCGTCGTATTGATTCATGATGGTATAGGTGGGACTACTGACGATGTCGTTGACTTGCAAGTACTCGCAAACACCTTTGACAAATTCGGTTTTACCTGCGCCAAGTTCTCCATACAGCGCGACAATGTCGCCTTGTTGGAGTCGTTCTGCAAATGTTCTTCCTAAATCAATCGTTTCGTCTTCTGATAAGGTCGTGTGTATCTCTGGGTCCATTAACTGAGTTTTGTGGGGGACATGGTGCGATAGACAGTAAAAAGCGGGACCGATTGTGGCGCTCCCGCTTTCGTCTCGTGCTATTTCGCATCCAAAATTACAACCGGCAGGATCATTTCCTCTAAGGAAATTCCGCCGTGCTGGAAGCCATCCTTGTACTTGTTGAGGTAGTGATGGTAATCGGTTGGATAGACAAAGTAGAAGTCTTCTCGGGCAATGATCATATTACTGGTCACCGAACCACGGGCCAGACGAATATCCTCAGGATTGCGAATCTGCATGGCGTGCCGCTCTTCAGCCTTTACGCTACGACCGATCTTATAGCGCAGATTCGTCGTCGTATCGCGGTCGCCAAGTACTTTTACTCCGTGCATACAGCGAATGGAGCCGTGATCAGTCGTAATTATGACATCCACGTTCTTCATTGCCGCCAAGCTTCGGAGCATTCCAAAAAAGCTGGAATGCTGGAACCATGAGCGGGTAAGACTCCTGTAGGCCGACTCGTCCGGTGCGATTTCTTTCAGGATTGCATGGTCCGAGCGTGAGTGGGCAATCATGTCCACTGCATTGACCACGATCGCTGTAAACGGTGCTTTTACAAGACGATGGATGTCGTTCTCGATACGCTTTCCGTAGTCGGTATCTATGATTTTGACGTAGTTAAAATCCGCTCCCAGATCTACATAGCGTCGCTTGAGATATGCATCAAAAAGCTCTTTTTCGTGGGCATTTTGACTATGCTCCGATTCCTCGTCGCTAGGTGCCCATTGTGGATAGTGCTTGGCTATCTCAGCAGGATACAATCCGGCAAAGAGGGCGTTACGCGCAAAAGGAGTTGCAGTCGGCAATATCGAGCTGTAAAAGCGTTTTTCGACGTTGAAAAGCGGTCGAACGAACTCTTCCATCACGAGCCATTGGTCCAGGCGCATACAGTCGATGACAAACAGAACTGTTTTTCGTTTATCTCGCAGACGAGGCAGTACAAACTCGTCCATGATATGCGGCGACAGCATCGGTGCATCCGCAACCGGTTTGTCGCCGAGCCATGAGCGGTAGTTGTCATTGACAAAGCGCGAGAACTGCTTGTTGCACTCCTGCCATTGATCATGAAGTGTCTGATTGAAGCCCAATTCAGGATGAGCATCCAAATCCAGACTCCATTGAACCATTTTCTGGTAGATATCGAGCCAGCCTGACCATGAAGCTCGATCGGACAGCAGACGATTGATTTCGTTGAAGCCCTGGAAATAATCTTGAGTGATTTTCTGCTCAGCAATCTTTCTGGATTCGAGGAATTTCTTACATGCGGCTAGAATTTGAGCCGGATTGACCGGTTTTGTGAGATAATCGTCGATTTTTCGTCCGATTGCCTCATCCATGAGTGATTCTTGCTCGTTCTTGGTAACCATTACCACCGGACGAGAAGAATCCTGAGCTTTCAGTGCCAGCAGGACGTCCAGTCCGCTCATTCCGACCATGCTTTCATCGAGGAAGATCAGACCAAAATTCTTCGATGATGCCATTTCGATAGCGTCTTCGCCATTGCTAACGGTTGAGACGGCATAGCCTCGTTGTTCAAGTAGGATTATGTGTGGACGAAGAAGGTCGATTTCGTCATCAACCCAGAGTATCGATTTTAAAGGTTCCATTGCCTAAGGGTGGTATAGTAAAGAGTATCAAATGGAAGCAATGGGCATGCGGTGCTGCAATCGGTGATAAGGATACTCTGCAATGTAACGATACAGAGGCAAATTTTATTGTTTTCCGGCTAAAAAGGGGGTCAGTGTGCAATGAAGACCTCTTCCAGAAATCGAGCACACTACTAATCCCAACCTTTTCCCTATGTTCATCTACACATTGATGTTTAACCGCCGATAATAGAAGCGATGAGCGAAAGCACCATTCAGCCAAAATTCGTGATCAAGAATCCTGAGTTTAGAGAACGGATTATAGATCAGTTGACTCGACAGGAATTCATGAAGCACATAGGCTGTCGACTTACGGTCATTGAGCCAGGAAGCGTAGTAGCCGAACTTGATTTACAGCCCTTTCATCGTCAACAATCGGGCATTACTCACGGTGGAGTAATTGCGACCATTGCCGACGTAGCATCGGGTTTTGCCGGCTTTACGCTGATAGCTCATAATCAACAGATGGTCACCGTTGAATTGAAAAACAGTTATCTCATTCCAGCCGTCGGACGAAGTCTTAGGGCAGTAGGAAAGGTTGTCAAGCACGGAACGACGCTTAGCTTTTGCGAAGCTGATGTTTTTGTTCTTGGAGAGGATGGTGAGTATCGGTTGTGTGCCCGAGCCACTGCGACGATGGCAATTATTTCGCCTGAAAAGCTTCAGGAAGTAACGTGAAAGAACTAGAAGTACTTGAACGTGAAGTAAGTCGATTAACCACTGACTCTGTACAGCGCGTTCATGCATTGCACGAATTAGCGGAAGCCCTTCTCATTTGGGATTCAGCTCGTGCCTTAAAACTCTCCTCGGATGCACTGCGCATTTCCGAGCGCTTGCTTTATCCTGACGGTATAGCAAAGAGTTTGAGTTTAGCTGCCTTGGGTCATATGTATCAAGGCGATCACCAGCGGGCACTGGATGAAGCGCAAACAGCTCTCAGCCTGTTTGAAAACGCCGATGACGTTCTCAATCAAGCAATGGCACACGCCACTATCGGCACTGTGCATTCTCAAATCGGTTCATTCGAACCTGCATTTGAACATCTGTATCGCGCAATTGAACTTGAGTCTGAAACCACGTCGCGTATTTCAACTGTACGCAGTTATCTTTCGCTCGGCAATATCTACCACAAGCTCGCCGATTACACCCAAGCATTACACTTTCTCAATTCTTGCTTGGATCTCAGTATCGAACACCACTTCGAACGTGCTGAACCGCTGGCGCTGAGTACAATTGGCGCAGTGTATTTCGATCTCGGCGAGTATTCAACATCCATTGCATACTACCAACGTTCGCTCAATATCTATCAGCATTGTTCAGATGGTCTCGGCGAAGCCTATACGCTCGAACGAATGGGTCTCATCTGTTCTCGCATGGGCGGATTGGAAGATGCGCTCGTGTTCCACAGACGGAGCATGGTATTACGACGTGAGAACAAAGACAAACGTGGACTAGCAACATCGCTCTATCACATCGGTGAGATTCTCAGTCTGCAGAACTTCGACGCACAAGCCTTGCTCATGTACAAGGAGTCGCTCGATCTTCGCAAGCAAACTCAAGATCGAATCGGCATGGCAGAAAGCTACTTGGGCTTTGCCAGCGTCCACATCAAAGAAAACTCTCCGGTTCACAACAACATCGTTGCAAACGATCTGCTGATTAAGTGTCTCAGTATTGCGTCTTCATTGCGAATCAAGAAACTCGAAATGAAAGCGCATGAGCTGTTGGCGATTTCATTCAAGCAGATCAAACTGTTCGAGAAAGCTGTGCAACACATGGAAATGTGCTTGGATCTGCGTGAGCAGATAGCAGGCGATGATGTTGGACAACAAGTCAAGCAGCTTGAGATTCAGCTGATCAAGGAGAAGTCTGAGCGTGAAGCCGAGCGCAACAGACTCGAGAACGTGGAACTTGCCGGTGCTTTGAAAAAGGTCGAAGCCTTGAATCAGCACCTTGCGCACCTCAATCAAGAAAAGAACGATCTGCTGTCGATTGTCTTCCACGACTTAAAGAACCCCATAGCCGGAATTCTCGTCAATACTTCAACCCTCGAGCGATACATCGAGAAGATGAGTCCGGAGGATGTGTTGAAGACTGTGCGCGCAATTGCTTCTACAACGACACGCATGAAGGACATCATCGCGCATCTCTTGGAAATGAACAAGATTGATTCCGGTAACTACTCCTTGCAACTCGAGGCGGTGCACTTGGGACGAATTGTAGATCAAGCTGTTCGCGACAGTTCCTTCCGCGCAAGATCGAAGTCATTGCGCGTATTTGTTGAACACGACAGTGAAGACGTATATGTTTTAGCTGAAGCCAAGGCTTTGCGAGAGTGCGTCGAAAACTATCTCTCCAACGCTCTTAAATACTCACCCGTAGGCAAACAGATCATCGTTCGTGTGGGTGATTCGACTGTAAAGAACTTCAAGAGATTTTCGATCAGCGATGAGGGTGTCGGTATTTCGCCGGAAGATCAGAAGAAGCTCTTCTCACGTTACTCAAAGGTTGGAACGAAGACGACCGGTGGGGAAGAGAGCAACGGTTTAGGACTGAGTTCCGTCAAGAAGTTCATTGAACTCATGAACGGAACGGTTGGTTGTGAGAGTGAAGTTGGGCTTGGATCGACTTTCTACTTCGACCTCCCAATGGCAGCGTTGCCGGAATCCCATGAAGCCGAACTTGAGGCACAAAGTGGATTGCAAACACGGACCCCTTCTCTACGCGACGAAGCTCCATACGGCAATGATGAATCAATCGTCAATGATCACGCCATGCGTCGCTAAGAAATTGCGCGCTTTGTATATTTGTACTCCATCACTTTCACCGATGAATTTTCGCTAAACCATGGCTATCTACATAACATCAGATTGTATCAATTGCGGCGCCTGTGAACCAGAGTGTCCAAATACGGCTATTTACGAAGCAGGTGCTGCTTGGACTCTCGGCGGAGCCGAATACAGCGATTCAACCTCGCCGGGCGGTTTCAAACGCGAGTTCTGGTCAGATTCATATTACTACATCGTTCCTGACAAATGCACAGAGTGCGTTGGCTTCCACGATGAACCTCAGTGTGCTGCTGTTTGTCCAGTCGACTGCTGTCTACCTGATCCTGAAAATGTTGAATCCAAAGAACAACTCGAAGTTAAAGTTGAGAACTTGAATTCAGTCGATCCAGGTCGTCGTCGTAACTAAACTGACGTTAGGCCGCACCTCAATCAAATAGCATGAACTAATAAAGCCTGATACATTTTGTATCGGGCTTTTTTGTTGTGCGCCCGGCAGGGCGCACTCTCTAAGGAGTGAAAGTCTCCTGCAAGCCCGGTAAGGGGAATTGTTAGCTGAACAGCAAGGGTGTCCATCGCGAGGTGGAATCTGAAGGAAGCTGAAAGCAAAAGGCTGACTCGACGAACAGGAAGTGCATATTAGGCGGTGAGATCGGATGAGGGGGCAATAATGTCCAAAGTCCAATACTTACACGGAAGATCTTGACGTATATGCAACGAGTATAAGCCGGAAAGAGAGCGCGCAATACCCGGGGAGATCTACCAATCAGCTGCAGAAGCAAGTGATGTTGAAAGGCATCATGATCGATTGGCAGAAGTCAGCAGAGAGCATAGTAGTCAAGCAGCGACGCATGACGAAGGCTCGAACAAGTGGGATGGTTTTGAAATCTATGACTTCGAAAGGACATTGAAAAGATGCAGGCAGACACGGGTGAGAATCTCGGGCTGAGCAGGTTGGGTAGCGGACGGAATCCGCGAGAGGATGTGCTCAGTGCGTCTATGTCGGCGGCAGTAATAGGGACACAGAAACCGATAACGGATACGTTGATGGAGTTGGTCGTCGCACGCGATAACATGCGAGCAGCATTGCAACGAGTACAATCGAACGGGGGCGCAGCGGGAATCGATACGATGACCGTAGGTGAACTCACAGCGTATTTGGTGCAACAATGGGAGCGTGTTAAAGCAGAGTTGTTGGAGGATCGGTACAAACCACAAGCAGTGCGGATCGTGGAAATACCGAAGCCTAATGGAGGGATGCGTAAGCTTGGCATCCCGACGGTACTAGATCGCTTGATACAACAAGCGATGTTACAGGTACTCAGTCCAATCTTTGAACCACTGTTCTCCGACTCAAGCTACGGCTTCCGACCAGGACGAAGCGCACACCAAGCACTCGAGAAAGCGCTTGCATACGCAACCGATGGCAAACGGTACGTTGTGGATATCGACTTGGAGAAGTTCTTTGACAATGTGAATCACGACATTCTTATGTCGCGAGTAGCCAGGGTCATTGAAGACAAACGCATTCTGCGTCTCATCCGCCGCTACTTGCAGGCAGGCGCACTCGTTGAAGGTGTGGTTATAGCAAGTGAAGAGGGCACGCCGCAAGGGAGCCCGTTATCACCGCTGCTGTCGAACATAGTACTCGACGAGTTAGACAAGGAACTGGAGCGACGAGGTCATTGCTTTGTACGCTACGCCGACGATTGCAACATCTATGTGGCAACTGAACGCGCAGGCATGCGAGTAATGGAATCGATCACGGAGTTCTTAGGCACCAAACTGCGACTGAAGGTGAATAAAGACAAGAGTGCAGTTGGTCATATCAGTAAACGATCATTCCTTGGATACACAATGACGACGGAGAAGCCTCCTCGTCTGAAGGTGTCGAAGGAGTCTGTAAAACGGTTTAAGGACAAGGTACGAGGTGTGTTCAAGAGAGCACGAGGTCAGTCAATTAGCTATACAGTTGACAAACTCAATCCAATCCTTCGAGGATGGATATACTACTTCTCGCTGAGTCGTGTGAAACTAACCATCGAAAATCTAGATTCATGGATACGCCACCGACTGCGCAGTCTGCAATGGGAGCTATGGAAGACACGGCAACGCCGCCGCAGTGAGCTGATCAAATGTGGGATACCAGATGAGATCGCGAGCCTGAGCGCGGGAAACGCACGTGGATCATGGTACAACGGAGGAGCTGCGCACATGCACTTTGCCCAACCTCTGAGCTACTTCAGCAAACTCGGCCTAATATCAATGCTATCACGAATCACGTAATCAAACTCATTTGAACCGCCGTATGCCGAACGGCACGTACGGTGGTGTGGGAGGACGGCGGGGGTAACCCCGCCTCCTACCCGATTGTGACCTAGAGTCAGAAATGGAAAGAGTAGGCTAGACGTGAAGCAAATGATATCAAACTCTAGGCACGAATAATCAAACCGGAAGGATATTCAACGAGAAGATAGCTTATGGTTATGGCGCTGGATCGCCGTTTAAGACTGCATCATCCAACAGCCGCAAGCTTTGGAAACGGCCTTAACGGATAAGCAGTAAGCGTCCGCTTTCTTGAGATCCGTTGTATCCGATGGTATACGAATAAACACCAAGGGGAAGTTGAGAGATGTCGATGGGGATGTCGAATGTGCCGGTGTCAGCATGACCCTGTGTTCGTTGGATGAGCTCATTACCATTGATGTCGCGGAACTTAATACTGACTTCACCGGGTCCGGTAATGGTGTAGTGCACTGTCGCAAAGGTTGCTGCCGGGGTCGGTTGAACACTTAGGTCAAGCAATTGTGCCACCGCATTTGTAGAGATGGTGCTTTGTGGACGCACAGTGCGCCAGGCTGAAAACGTTCCTTCGCCGATTGCATTTACAGCACTTACGCGCCAGAACAAAACAGGACTATCATCAAGGTCTGCTTGATGCGTTGTTGTTGTAATATTCTGAACATCAACCAACAAGTCATCGAATGTAGAGTTGTGAGCAATCTGCAAATGATAGCTCAAAGCTCCCGGACTCGGCTGCCATTCAAAGTTTGCGGCAGATGCTGAGGTTGGGGCATCATTAGCCGGTAGAGCAAGAAGTGGAGCAATAGCTGCATTGCCGGTGCTGAAGCTGAAGATTGCTGACCACGGACCGGCAGTTTCATCGAAGTGAGCACGAACACGCCAGTAATATCGAAACGCCGGACTTAACAATGAGCTCTCAACACTTGATGCATTGATGTTCTCTGCATGAAAAGTGCGAACGCTAAACTGTGGCATTGGCGATACTTCAACGTCATAGCTATGTGCGCCACTTAGTTCTTTCCATTGAAGTAACGGACGAGTCGCTTGCTGAAGCGCACCATCTGCAGGAGCCACCACGACGGGTGCACTTGAACTGTTGTCGTTTGTATTAAAGGCACGCGGCTGAGTCCAGTCGCTTTGCATTCCACCGAATCGTGAACGCATGCGCACGTAGTAACTGTGACCGCTTTCAAGACCTGACAACATGATTTCGCTTTGGTCGGAACTGACGGGGATGTTCATGGAGATGACGACGGAAGCAAAATCTTCACGCTCTGATACTTGCAATTGATCGGTTCCGCCACGTTGGCTGTTCCAACGAAGCATTGGACGATTGATATCGAGGGTAGAATTGGCTTCAGGAAGTACGATGACAGGCGCGGTCCATTGCGCGCAAAGCGGCAATGTGATGGCTGCAAAGAGTATAACAAAAGAGAAGCGAAACTTCATGCGCACTCCCAAAGGGCTCGTGAAAACGGGAGTCATCCTTGATCCTTCAAAGACATTGTCTTGTGCGCATCCATGCGGAGCTATCAAAGCATATATCGACCTCTTGGTGCGAGTTCTATAGTCGTTTATAGCGTTTTTTCCACAAAAACGTGCTCTTCGGGGTTAAACCGTGATTATTCCTCTATTTTGGGACATTACATGACGAGGAATTCAAGCTATCGTGGCAAAAGACAGCACAAAATCGACGAAAAAGGCTCAGAAGGGAACTGATAACTCACAAGGTCTTCGCGCTCGCGTCGTTGCGATTCTGGATGCTCTCGCACCGGAATATGAAGGGAAATTTGAAGGATTAGACTACTCAACACCTTTCGAACTGCTCATCGCGACTATGCTGTCTGCGCAGAGTACCGATAAGCTCGTTAATACAGTTACGCCAGCTCTATTTGTCAAGTACAAAAGTCCAATCGATTACATCCGCGCGACGCAGGAAGAGGTAGAGGTGGACATACGGTCAACCGGCTATTTCCGATCTAAAGCCAAGAACATTCGTGCTTGCTGCGAGATGTTGCACAATGAGTTCAACGACCGGATACCGGGGACGATGGAAGAGTTGATTCGCTTGCCGGGCGTTGGACGAAAGACGGCAAACTGTATTCTAAGTCAGTGCTTTGACAAGCAAGCACTGACAGTGGACACGCACGTCAGTCGAATTGCCAATCTACTTGGCTTGGTAGAAACTGAAGACGCAGTTAAAATAGAATATGCGTTGATGGAGATTGTTCCGCCCGATCGTTGGAACGAGTTCAACGAAAGCATCATTACTCATGGACGAAAAGTGTGCATCGCCCGACGACCGCAGTGTCATGTCTGCGTGATTGCAGATCTCTGTCCATCACGACAAGCCTAGCGGATCAATATCATCCGGCTATTAGACTTTGGTTTCTCGCCACAGATTGCTACGCACTGTCATCAAACTGACGAGTGCAAAGAGACCATATCCTGCAGCACTACCAATCCAAATTCCTGTTTGATTCCAACCGGTAAACTGAGAAAAGATGTACACCAGTGGTAACTGCAGAAGCAGAATGGAACCGGCCACGATAGCCAAGCTCAAGTATGCAGCGCCGGATCCGCTAATGATTCCGACAGCGAAGAAGAAGTAACCAAAGACCGAAACGTGAAGGTAGTTCTGAGTTTCAGCGATGACTGCTGGGTCTTGACTATAGAGAGACGCAAAGTGTGATCCTAGCGTATAAGAGCAAACACCTAACACGGCGATCACCATTGAGAGTAATTGAATGCCGGCTTTGTGATAGCCAAAAACTCGATCAATTTTTCGAGCTCCCAAGTTCTGTCCGGTGGCTACTTCAACCGAAATGCCGACGCTGAACACAAACATGAAGACGACGAAGTCCAGGCTGATTCCAAGTGTGTATGCAGCCATAACTGTCGTCCCAAAACCCGCCACGAGCTTGAAAATCGAAAGGCGAGTAAGGCTGACAGCGAGCATCTGAACGGAAGACGGGAAACCGAGCGCGACAATGCGGCGGATGATCGACCAATCAAACCTGAATCCATCGAGTCGCATGTGGATGCCGGCTTTCCCACGAAGAATCAGTACGACGTTGATGATCATACCGATGGTTTGGGCACAGGCAGTGGCGAGTCCGGCACCATACATACCCTTATTGAAGACAAAGATGAAAATCGGTGCCAGTATTGCGTTGATGATTGTGGTAGAAACCAAAATCACCATGGGATAAACCACATTGCCGGTAGAGCGGATAATCGCATTGATTTGGAAGGTCAAAAGATTTCCAGCAAAACCTAGAAGTAAGGCCGTGAGATATTGTCTTGCAAACTCCGTAACTGCCGGCGTCGCCTGAAATCTGTCGAGTACGATCGGTAAGAGCAATTGCAAGAACACAGTGATAATCACGGTGGTCACAAACATGAACACAATCGCCTGCGTGGCGGTTCTGTCCGCTCCTTCGCGATCCTGTTCTCCAACACGACGTGCAACAATGACGCCGGTTCCCATACAGAATCCGCTACCGAGTGTAAAGACGAGAAATCCCAACTGCTCACCAAGTCCGATAGCCGCAATCGCATCCGTGCCAAGGTGCGAAATGAACCATCGATCGATAAGTGAATACATCATGTTTACCAAAAAGCTGAAGCTCAGAGGTAAAGCAAATTTGGTTAGTGAGGAGATGAAGGGTGTCGTGAGCAAGTCTACATGGCCACGTCTCGGACCTGGTGCAGGAGCTTTTGTTGCTTTTGAATTTTCACTAGATGGTTCAGACAAATTCGTCTGAGCTGATGAGCTTTCCTGATGTTCAGAGTCCATTAGATCCTTCGTGTTCAATAATGTGACCGTTATCGTGCGTCGCGGTCAGAGGTCTTGAAATATACGTGTTGGGGAGTGCCCGAAAAAATTTCGCTTTGCGACACTGTATCGTAGTTTGCATTGGACTTACAAGCGCGCATGCTGGAACTGTTTCTTCTGTGTTCAATTGCGGTGTACACACTGCGATCTCTTTTCTTCATTGTCGGCTCGGCAATGGAGCGGCGACGTGCGTCAGCTGACCCCACCGAGTGGCCTTTTATCAGCATCATCGTACCGGCTCGAAACGAAGAGTTGAATATTCTCCGCTGCATTGAATCTCTCAGTGCTCTGGACTACGATGCGTCGAAAATGGAGATCATCGTTGTTGATGATCGTTCAAGCGACGGTACGGCGACGATTTTGAAGATGCAGCAATTACGTTTTCCTGAGCTCCGTATTGTGAGTATTCGCGAAGACGGCGTAAAAAATCTTCAAGGTAAAGCCGGTGCATTGGAATATGGTATTCGACAATCCAAAGGGGAGTTTGTACTGATGACGGACGCTGACTGTGCCGTCGATTCTGGCTGGGCAAAGGCACACGTGAGAGCATATACATCGCAAAGCGTCGGAATCGTGTGCTCCTATACACTCGTCAGCGGCGATTCCTTTTTCGATCGCCTCCAAGCAGTTGAATGGAACAGCACGCATACGATGGCTAGCGCTGCAGTGTTCTTTCGCCAGTATCTGGGTTGTTATGGTAATAACATCTCCGTTCGTCGAAGTGCCTATGATGCTGTTGGTGGTTATTCATCAATCAAGTTTTCGGTGACCGAAGATTTGGCTTTACTTCAGGCAATAACGAAAAGCGGAGCTGCGGCGCGATATCTCTGTAGTCCAGAGTCTAGCGTGACGACTTATGCACTGCAGACCTTGTCGGAGTATGTTGAGCAGCATAAGCGTTGGACTCTTGGGGGAAAACAGCTTGGACCACGTGCAGTTGTTTTTGTTCTTACATCAGCTGCACTGTGGGCCGGTATTATCGCTTCAGTAGTCGAACAACAGTGGCTCTGGTTCGGTGTAATTCTTCTAGTACGCGTCATAGAAGATTTTGCCATCAACATGCCGGCTATGCTCATTATGCGTCGTACCCGGTTGTTGCCCTATATTATACCGGCCGTTCTCTTCTTTACCGTGCTAGAATTGATTTTACCATTTCTTATTATTGATCGACGTGCCGAGTGGAAGGGGCAGACTTTTCACACATAATAGACGTTGAGGATCGCAAAGACTAATCGCAGGGGAGCATAGCATAATCGAATGAAATCAAACACGCAACGTATCAGTTCCTACCACATACTGGTTTTCATAGGTTGTTGGCTTGGAGGAATGTTCGACGGTATGGATTCGACATTCATGTCGGCGGTACAGCCCAAGGCTGTGAAGGAATTGTTGATGGGTACGAGCGGCTTATCGCCGGATTCCGTCGCATCATACATCAGTGCTTCATTTCTCTTTGGATGGATGGGTGGTGGAATTCTCTTCGGGATGATTGGCGACACCATCGGCCGCGTTCGCTCAATGCTCTTCTCCATTTTACTCTACGCAATCTTCACCGGTCTTGCAGGTTTTTCCCAGCAATGGTGGCACCTTGCAATCTTTCGCTTTCTAACCGGCTTGGGCATCGGAGGTGAACTCGTCAGCATTACAACCTTTCTGTCAGAAGTGTGGGTTGAACGCTCGCGAGCAATCGCTATCGGCGTACTTATCACCTCGTATCAAGCAGGAGTGTTGATCGCCGGCCTGATAACCCGTCAAGTCGACTATTGGCGCATGGTGTTTTTCATTGGTGCCGCGCCGGCTGTCATCACGCTCTTTCTTCGCTTTACCTTAAAGGAGTCTGAGAAGTGGAACGAAGCTCGACATGAGAAAGGATCGGATTCGCAGCTGCTTGCCGAGGTGCTTTCTCCATTACACAGGCGAAATGCTTTGATTGGCGCGATCGCCTTCGGAGGACTCCTCATCGGCTATTGGGCATCGCTGTCGTGGATACCACAATGGATCCAATCCTTCTTTTCCGGCGAATACAACGGCAACATCGAACGAGGCACAGCTTTGATGTGGCAGGGTATCTGTGCTGTAGTTGGCTGTGCAAGCGCGGGATGGATGAGCGATCGCATTGGTCGACGCTGGACGATTATGCTGAGCTATGCAGGCTGCTTCCTGTGTTCAGCCTTGTTGTTCCTCACGAACTCAAGTTTCACGACGCAAATCTACTGGCAGGTTGGACTTCTTGGCTACTTCATTGGATTAGCTCAAGCAATCATGTACATCTACCTTCCTGAGCTTTTTCCAACACGGATAAGAGCGACGGCCGTTGGCTTTGGTTTGAATGCCGGTCGATTTGCCACTGCCGTGTCGGTACTCTTCGTTGGTGTGATTATCACATGGCTTGGCGGCTATGGTCAAGCAGCACTGTTTTATGCATCCTCGTACCTCATCGCTGTGGTCGCAGCGTACTTTGGTAAGGAAACGAAAGGGCTAGGTTTGCCCTCCTAAGCTCGCAATCACATTGAGGTCATTACATAACCCAGATACGGGTTAGTAATTGAATCCTGGCACAAAGTAAACACACGTCTATTAGTGCTGAGCGCTTGAATCAGAGCTAGGGTAATGGTCGCGACTATATCGCATAATGTCTGAGAAGAGAGAGCGCAACTCGCCGCTCCGCGTGCTGTCGTTTGGAAGCCATCGAATGCTGCGAAAAGAGGAGTCTTTACGTAGCTCTAAAAAGAAAATCATATTTCCACTAAGCTTGCTGTTCAACGAGTCAAACTGTAGTTGCTCTACTCGTTTGAAAAAATTCGCGGCATCCGACTCGTCGATATGCACAGTAGTACCGGGTGTACGATCAGCAAGACGTTGTGTAAAGGGACACAGCGTTGCATCTGCAGATAGGCAGAATCCTTGGGTCATTCCCGTAAATCCGCCCGAAGTGCCAATGCATATGGACTCGCCGCTATGCTGTCGAAGAGTTCGTCTAACCGAGGAGCACGACAGCATAAGACAACAAGAAAGTCCGAGAATTGTCTGCAACAATAGTCCTCGCAGCTTGAAGGAGCTGCGAGGACGGATTTGCGTGAAAGTTGTTTGCGAGAGAAGCGTCGATCTCATTAGTGACTCACCACAAGAGGCATGCTAATCGTTCCTTGTTCACCAACAATTTGGATGATGTACAAACCACTGAGTAACGAAGTGCAATCTATGCTCGACGACCATCCTTGTGAGTCTAGCTGCAGCGATTGAGTTGGAGCACACTCAGCACCGAGACTGTTGAATACTCGAACGCGCACTTCAGACGATGCATAATTCGGAACATGGAAACGGATAGCCAGATCTGCCGGGTTCGGTACTAGGCTGAAGTCGTTGAGAATTGTGGTCTCCGGAACATCAACCGGTCTTTGTCCGACGGTAAAGAAGACAGGGAACTGCGCATCACTAGCCAAAAAGGTCGCTGCACCGGCAGTGTGAATTCTATCGCTTGCAAGTGGTAAGATATTCACAATGGACTTCGAGGAGTTGTCGAGACTAGTGTAAGCCAGCTTGTCATCCAATCGACCATAACTTGGAAATCCTAGTGAAGCATTTCCACTCACCAATACTTGCACATCGTTCGTTTCAATGTTTGCGGCAATAACCGAATAGGTCTTGTTATTATCATCTTCCAAATCCATTGCAATCACCGAAGGTGAGTTCTTCGAGTAACTTGGATTGCCAAGCGAGATGCCGTCCGGCAGTGAAGGAAAGAGACTCAAGATGGTACCATCCGCGAAGTTCTTTGCCTTTGGTTCAAATGCGTGCAAGGTTCCGACGTTCCAGTATTCAACCGTGTCACCTTGACCGTTATCAATGCGATTCAAAGCATCGAATACCACGAAGCGACCGCTGTAATCCCACTCTAGAGCATCGGCAAAGGGAATGTTGAAATTACGAATGCCTTGAGCAGTTGTTGGCGAGTACAGCTTAAATCGCTGAACAGCCGTTGGCGTTTTTTCGAAATCAAAAATGTATATCGATGAATCTGCCTGAGCTGATATAGCTGCCATTCTGTTACCGTCGCGCGAAACCGCAACGTTTTCCCACACCGGATCGGCACTCAAGATAGTTTCCTTGGCGTTCGCGAAGTCGAGAGTTATGCCGTGCAGTGTATGATCCTTGGCTACAAATACTGCAAATGAGCCGTTGTCAACCACACTGGGACGACGATTTAGCTCAGTCGTTGAGATCGGATGAAAATCGCTGCTTTGTGGATTGACCGGTTTTACGATATAGAGACTATTAGGATCGGCATTGAAGTCTGTGTTGTGAAGCAATATCCACTCTGTTCCCAGCACAGGATCTTGATCGTGATTGGTGTTTGTGGCATTGCCATCTAAAATTCCAACTGCGTCGAATGCCGCCTTGACAGCGTTGATCTCTGTAGTGCTGAATAAGTCTTGAGCGGATTGAACGGCTGCACGACGAAGGTCAATGAACTGCGCATTCTTCGTCAGGTATTTTGTGAGCGTGCGGTAGTAGATCTTTTCCGCTTTCGTCATTCCTACTGCTTGTTGCACAAGAAAGGCAGCACGATTTGGAATACCGCTGTTTACGTGCACACCGCCGTTGTCGCCATCTTGGGTTTCGGGCAATTGCATGTACTCATTCATGTGAGCCGGTTGCCAGCCATTCTGATTAGCGTTAGCAGCTCCGTTGTGTGGATTTTCCATGTCGCGGAGTGCGCCGCTGGGGAAGGAGGTTAAGCGGACAACGTCCTCGCCAATTTTCCAGTTCTTGCGTTCCACAAAGCAGCCAAAAACGTCGGACATGCTTTCGTTAATTGCGCCGGACTGACTCAAGTACACCAGCGCAGCAGTGTTTTCCGTCACTCCGTGTGTCATCTCATGCGCAGCCACATCAACAGCCGCAGCCAATGACGTGAATGCTTGGTTTCCGTCACCGTAAGCCATGAGCTTGCCGTTCCAATAGGCATTGTCCATGCCTTGACCACCTTCAGTAACGTGAATCACCGAGATGATTGTTCCACCACTTCCGTCTATCGAACTCCGAGTATGAGTTGTGCGATAGTATTCGTAGGTAATAGCTGAATTAGTATGGGCAGAAACAGAAGCCTTATCCGACCAAGTGTTATTGGTCGCGGTGATATTGAAGATGTCCGTTAGGTCCGTGCGATGTGCGTCAATTGTCCAGATACTGCCGACAGTTCCATTAGGAAATGTTGATGCTGCGGCGCTGAACATTGGCCGGGAAGCATCGATCAAATAGAAATTACTCTGGAACTTATAGGAGTTGACGGTTGTTGAATTGTTCTTAAGGTCCGATGCGTTCGCAGTTGCCGGTCCGTCACTGCAGGTATTGTTAAAACGGAATACAACTTTGCCACTCTGCGCGTCAATAAAATACTCCAAGCGTTGAACGAGATTTGGTCGGATGGTTACGTGCCATGTAATTACACTTTGATCAAATGCATTGCGACCGGGGAACACAACTTTTTCTGTTTGAGGTCCGCTATAGGCCAAGAGCTGCTGAGCCAAAGGACTCATCGACTGCACCTCAACACTTCGAGCTAGATGATCAAGTGCTTCGCCGGCTGCCAAGGATGGCGTGACAAATGGACCACTCGTCAGGTTTGTAGGCGTTGCGCATACTCGACCCTGAAAACAATCGACTTCACCCGCAACGTTGAAGTGCAGCATTGCATCAGAATTCCATACCGGAATTTCATTCCAATACTGTTGAACGCGAACGTGTGTTTTGCCCAGCTCGTCTTTGTCAATTGCGCTCACACGCAGCTCGCTCTGTGCATCAACGATGCCAAGCAAAGGTGCCACACTGCTGAGATAACTCGTGGTTGCTGAGCGAATCTCATCGGCAGAGCGCAAGCTGAAGGCGGTCGACAGACGTTGTCCACTTGCAAACACCAAACGTTGAGTGCTCGGTTCGAAGCAATATTCTGCTTTCACACTCACAGCCATTGAAGAGCGTAAAGCCTCGTGTTGCTGACTCGTAAGTGTCTTGAGTTCGATGCCTCGAATCTGCGGGGCGCTTGCCGGAGCAAAGACTGAGGGCTGTTGGCTTTGTCGTTCAATGCTTCGTGTGGCGCTGAATTCAGTGCTGCCAATCGAACGTTGAGATCTCGTACCGAGAGATGGAGTGGTTGCCCCAAGTGAACTAAAGAGAAGAAGGCTACTGCACAGTAGCGCGGTCAGATTTTTCATACCAACTCCTGGTATTGATAAGCAGAAATGTCTGCTGTCAACATACGAGAAATATTGAATCTGATGAAGGACTATCGAGCAAAAAAAAGCCGCAATGAACATCATTGCGGCTTCATAGCTGTTAAGCTCTTGGAGGTGTTTTACTAGAAGTTCACTGCCTCGCCATAGGCCAAAGCTGCAGCTTCCATGACTGCTTCACTCATGGTTGGGTGGGCGTGGATCGTCTTGATGAGCGTTTGTGCTGTTGCATCGAGCTCGCGAGCTAGACCCAATTCAGCAACGAGTTCTGTCACATCTGAACCGATCATGTGAGCACCAAGCAATTCGCCATACTGTGCATCGAACACCAGCTTCACGAAACCTTCGTTCTTACCGGTACCGGTTGCCTTACCATTGGCGGTAAATGGGAACTTGCCAACCTTGACGGTGTAGCCTGCTTCTTTTGCTTTCTTTTCGGTGAGACCGATGCTGGCAACTTGTGGCTGACAATAAGTACAACCGGGAATGTTGCGATAGTTGACGCCCGGCGGGTTGTGTCCGGCAATAAACTCAGCACACATGATACCTTCGGCAGATGCTTTGTGAGCAAGCCACGGCGGACCAGCCACGTCGCCGATAGCATATACGCCAGCGATGTTTGTTTGGCAATGCTGATCAACCTTGATCCAGCCACGCTCTACAGTTACTCCTAATGTTTCCAAACCAATATTCTCAATGTTGCCTTGCACGCCAACAGCGTTGAGTGCTACTGATGCAGTGAGAGTTTGTTGGCTTCCATCTTTCTTTTCAACGACAACCTCGACGTGATCATCTACTGTCTTTGCTGACAACACCTTTGTGTTACACATGATGGTCATGCCTTGCTTCTTGAAGTTGCGCTCCAATTCCTTTGAAACTTCTTCATCTTCAACCGGGACGATGTTGGGCATCATTTCAAGAATGGTAACCTTAGTGCCGAACGAATTGTAGAAGTAAGCAAACTCAACACCGATAGCGCCGCTGCCAATTACGATGAGGCTTTCAGGAATCTTTTGCTGAATCATGGCTTCGGTGCTGGTGAGGATGTGATGACGATCAACATCAATACCTGGAATCATGCGGGTTCGGGCACCGGTAGCGATGATCACGTTGCGACTTGTAATCGTGTCGGTAACCTTGCCTTCAGCATCACGAACTTCAACGGTATTTGCAGAGCGGATGAAGCCTGAGCCTTTTACTTGTTGGACTTTGTACTTCTTGAACAAGAAGCCCACACCGGCATTCATCTTGTCAGCAACGCCACGGGAGCGCGAAATGACCTTCGGGAAGTCAACGCCAACTTGAGGAAGGTCGAAGCCATAGTCGCCGGCATGATCCAAGAAGACCTTATACTCAGCGCTTTTCAGCAGAGCCTTTGAAGGAATGCAGCCCCAATTGAGGCATACACCGCCAAGTCGATCACGTTCGACGCAGATGGTTGACAATCCTAATTGAGCAGCTCGGATGGCGGCTACATATCCGCCAGGACCAGAACCAACCACTACTACATCACAATTGTGCTCAGCCATAAATTCTCCGGTTTGTTTGTCGAGTGAATACTACAGGGAAAGGGTTAAAACAAAGAGGACGGAAAGCACTTCAGATGTAGTGCATCCGTCCGCCTGTATCAAAAACTATTACTTAGCGGCAAGCGCCCTTGTTACTGCCGTTGCTGCATCATCCATTGTAGCCGCAAGCAAGAAGTGCATTCCTGAGTTCTTCAAGATTTCACGCGCTTCAACTGCATTGGTACCATCCAAACGGATGATCAACGGAACATTGACCTTTACCTTTTCAAGGGCTTTGAGGATACCATTAGCAACGCGATCGCAACGAACGATTCCACCAAAAATGTTGATCAATACGGCGCGCACGTTTGTGTCGCTCATCATGATGCGGAATGCATTTGCAATACGATCTACATTTGCTCCACCCCCAACGTCCAAGAAGTTCGCGGGTTTTCCGCCGGCTAATTGGATGATGTCCATTGTTGCCATCGCCAAGCCCGCGCCATTTACCATACAACCAACATTGCCGTCGAGCTTGATGTAGTTGAGATTGTATGCGTTGGCTTCGTGTTCAAGCGGATCTTCTTCGTCAACGTCGGCAAGCTGCGCGTAATCAGGATGACGATACAATGCGTTGTCGTCAAAATTCACCTTCGCATCAAGTGCGATAAACTTATCATCTTCGGTAACTACGAGTGGATTCACTTCGAGCATGGAACAATCCATCGCTTCGTACGCTGCGTATAGCTTTTGGATGAAGTCAACAAAGCTCTTAAGAGCAGCGCCGCTGAGACCCAGACCAAATGCAAGACGACGTGCTGTGTAACCTTGGAGTCCAACACCAGGTTGAACATGTTCCTTGATAATACGCTCCGGTGTTTCTTCAGCTACCTTTTCGATTTCCACGCCACCTTCGGTCGAGACCATGATGAGGTTTTGTGAAACCGCACGGTCGAGGAGAATTGAGCAGTAATATTCCTTCTTGATTGCAGCGCCTTCTTCAATAAAGAGGCGATGAACTACTTTACCTTGCTCACCGGTTTGAATGGTGACCAGCGTGTTGCCCAATGTTTCCTTGGCGATGAGATAGGCTTTGTGAGCCAGTGAACCTTCGGCGTCGGATTTAACGACGTTTACTCCACGAAGATCCTTACCAAAGAGCTGAATGGGAGCGTGGGTCTTCGTATTGTGTACGACACCTTTACCGCGACCACCGGCATGGATCTGGGACTTCACAACCAGAACTTTGGCTCCTTTCTTTTCAAACTCGTTGTGTGCAACGAAACCGGCTTCTTCGGCGCTGAAAACTGCGCGACCATTGAGCACGGGAACGTGATAAGAGCGGAGGAGTTCTTTGGCTTGATACTCATGAATATTCATTGACTGCAATCCTTTCGTGATACGGAAGAAAAAATTTTGTTGTTCGTCTGTGGCTGTGCAACTTTGCGCAGAAGAGAGGTACTCAGGACAGCGAGGCGCGTCAGCAAAAACGTCCACAAAATTACCGAAGCACCCACAACTACCAAAGAAGCTTCTGCATCATGAAAGTTGCCGTGATCTATGCACTACTCACGGTGCTCATCCTCCTAAAACTCACGCTGAATCCGCTTTTTCAGTCTGATTCTCAACGAATTGGCTCGAAATCGAACCCTATTCGCATCATGTTGACCCCTAGTGTTGAGGCTTCAAAGGTCACAACCAGCGCGGAAGCACTTGTACATTTCTTAGAACAAAAGACCGGTTTGAGCTTCAGTGCCTCCGTACCGGCCAGTTTTGTGGTCGTGGTGGAGTCCTTCGGCAGCGGGGGAGTCGACATGGCAATCACCAATACTTTTAGCTATGTCTTAGCCCACGACAAGTATGGAGCTGAAGCAGCAATGATGGTTGTGCGCAGAAATGGCGAGAAGACTTACCGTGGACAAATCATCGCGCGTAAAGAAAGCGGTATTCGTTCGGTAGAGGACCTGCAAGGAAAGTCCTTTGCATTTGTGGATGCGGTGTCGACATCAGGTTACGTACTACCTCGCGCGGTTTTACACCAGCACAACATTCGCTTAAGTGACTCTGTCTTCGCCGGAAAGCATGATAACGTTGTAACGATGGTCTACCAAGGTCAGGTTGATGCAGGTGCCACTTATTACTCTCCGCCCGATTCCAAAACCGGCGAAATACTTGACGCTCGAATCAGAGTTCTGCCGCAGTTTCCGGATGTGCTGGACGCGGTACGGATTGTGGCACTGACGGACGATATACCTAATGATCCGGTAGTCTTTCGTAAGTCCTTTCCACCCGAACTGCGCGAGAAAATCACGAATGCTCTTATGGAGTTTCAAGCGACCAAAGAGGGAAGTGCGGTATTGAAGGCGACTTATAGTGTTGAGGGACTGGCTCCGGCGAAGGACTCAGATTACGACAAACTCCGCACCTTGATTCGTACTTTTGGAACAGCCGGTGCAGATGCATCAAAAAAACAATGACGAGTAAACGCTAGGATGTACAATCAAACTCATCTCACACAGAGCGAACTAGAGTATATACTTCACGACAAAGTGAGTATTGTTGATCTGCAGCGCATCATGAGTGCCTATGAGATGGCTCGAAGTGTACATGAGCAACAGTCACGTCGCGATGGCACACCGTACTTCTATCACTGCACACGCGTCTGTAAGATCGTCGTTGAAGAGCTCAAGCTTTATGATGCAGATTTGATCTGCGCTGTCTTGCTCCACGATGTGCTTGAGGACTCTAAGGAAATCACCAAGGAAATCATCGAGTACAATTTTGGTGATTACGTAGGCTATGTTGTTGAGATTCTAACGAAGGATCTCAAGGCGCAAGAGCAGAACTACGACGAGGTTGATCAAGCTCATGCAGAGCTACTCAAGAAATCAAATGACGATTGTCGTATCATTCGTCTAGCAGCCCGTCTCGACAATTTCCGATGTCTGGCCTTCGACCTTAAAAGTAATCCCATCAAATACGTTCGCGATACTAGCGAACGCTATCTTCCACTCGCAGAGAGTTCAGATCACACTGCGCTACAGTATCTGGCAAACGAGCTAAAAGTTGTGCGGAATAAGTTTCTGGGCTAAGGTAATACTCTGTCGCAGCACGTCTTTCAATGTCTTCTAATGTCGCCAACTGTGTCGCGTGCACAACGGAGATACTCTCGTCGCAATGACAGTCAAGAGTTCGATTCTGCTATTATTTAAAAAAAACTTTTAAGCGGCAGAAGCAGTGGATTGTTTTCTCATGATCAATGCCTGACGAAACATGAGGAGGAAGACTGAAAGAAGACTCGATACCACTATCGTGACACATACCATCCAGGTACGTGAAGGAGCAGAGCGCCGTAGAGGTGCGATAGCAGAATCAACAATCTGAATCGTCGGAACATCCCGCTCCTCTTGAATTGCTTCTTGCATGCGTTGCGATTCCAAATAGGCGTTCACTTGTTCAAGAATCTTAATGTCGCGGAGCATGTTGAGATAACGCATCCAAACATCTGGGAGAACTCCGACCGGGATAGAGAGTTTATCGCCGGAAATCAAACCGCCGTTTTGAACTGAACTAAACTGACTACGCAGACCGGTTACTTTCGACTCCAGAGCGTTAATCAGCGGAGTGTTGTTTTGGTATTGCTCTCGTGCCAGACGAAGTTCGGTCTCGGCTTTCGAAAGTTCTGTACCAATAGCAACAGCGCTACTAACCATTGCGTCGGCTTGCTTCTCAGGTGTAAACACGTGGTTGGCGTTTTGGAAGCTGACCATTACGCTTTGCAGTGAATCCATGCGTAAGCGATTTTGGCCAAGCACGCGCTCGATGTACATTCTGGTCTTGCGAGCGGTGCTGGTGCTCTTTTCTCTGTTTGCTTTATCCAATCCTTCGATGGCTGTATTACAAATACGAGCGGCTAACTCGGCAGTGCGCTTTTGTTCTGCTGCGTCAGCAAAGTAGCCAGTTTGTGCAGCTACATCAACGAGAATAATGCCACTGTTGCGCTTAGTATCGGCACTGAGTTGTTCGAGAATGATCGACGCCTGTTCATCACGTGGAAGGGAACGATATGGTTCTACCGAATCAAGACCTGCGTTCTTATAGATGTACTCGGCATTAGTTCGCGACGAGATGATTTCAAGCATACTCATGGTCGGACTCGTCGTAGAAGAGCCACCGGTAATGAAGGTCGGTATATTATTCAGCATCGAAGAGATGCCGCCATTCTTGGTATCAGTAGCAAGGATTTTAGCGTTCGCAACGTAGGTCTGCTTCATTACCATGCTGTACGCTCCAATGATGAGTGTGCAGACGATGGTGAAGAGAAGTATAAAGCGACGATGCTGAGAAACCAATTCAACTAAGGGGATCGTTTCCGAAACCGGAATTGGTACCATCACGGGTGTCGGGTTGGTCTCGTTCATGCTATTTCTTATATGCAAATGCAACACCTATGACGACACCGACGATCGTTGCAAGCTGTGCAGTGATTGACAATACTTTTGTGACTACGTCAATAAACTTAACGTCGGACTTTTCTGGGACGAGGATGTTGTCGCCCGGATCCAAGCGATAACCAAAATCGCGTGCACGGTGCAACTCTCCGGATACTTTTTGAATTAACACTTCTTCTTCGTCAGCGTGCAAACCAAATCCACCGGCTCTTCGGATATAATCCAAGAAGTTAGACTTTTTATCGTAAGGAATACGACCTGGTTTAGAAACGCGACCAATAAGATTGACGTAGTTGGTAGAGTGGGGGATATACACCGAGTCTTTGTTGACGAGGATCGGGTTGTCATCGGGATTCGATGAAATCAATACCTTTTCAAAATCAACCGATACAAGGCCCATGTTCTCCGACGATTTGGTTCGATAGTATCGAACTTCGCTTTCGTTCATGTCTTCTTGCTTCATCTTGCTCAGACGATCCAATTCACGATCGTACCAGGTGAAGTCTTTGCGACGATACAGAAGACCGGTTTCCGGCTGCGCATCATCGGTGTATCCACCTGCGCGGCGAATCAAATCTGCCAGTCGGTCGGAATTGACATTAATACTATAACGACCAGGATGCACCACGCCGCCGTCAATCGCAACTTCACACAGAGTTAATACTCCGGATTTCTGACGCACATAGACTTTGTCACCCAATTTTAATGGGATATTTCCTTCGCCTGTTTTTGTGTTGATGTAGAATCTATAAGTACGGGTGCCGGCTTCTTCATAGCGCTCAACTTCAATGGAATCAAGCAAGCTGACTCGCGTAAATCCCTGAGCAAACAAAAGAAGGGTCGACAAGGAATCGCCGGGCATGAATTCGTACTGTCCCGGTTGGTATACATTTCCCTGAATCCACACGCAATCCTCATCGGTCGTATACGACACGAGAATTTTGTCGCCGGAATGTACGTAGGGGTTGTAACGGTCATCACCGGAACTAAAGTATCGCAGAATATCAACCGGGATGATACCAGCACCATCACGTTGAATGGTAATACGTCGCAATGAAGCGTTATACAAGAAGCCACCGGCGCGATCAATAACTTCTGATACTCTGTCAGCTGAGGAGGCAGGGACAACCGCCGGTTTACGAATAGCACCGGAAACGCTGACTTTAAAGAGCTTGATTTTCTTCAAGAGCACATCAACGCTCTTCGTCTTATAAACGGCTTTTACCGCTTCGATAATGCGGTCTTGTGCTTGGGCGAATGTTAGTCCGCGAACATCCACTGCCGGCACAGCCGGAACAAGAACTTTTGCATCGGGAGATACATAAACGTCGAAACTCAGTGGTTGTGCTGCATTGATTGCAATCGTCAATACATCATTCGGACCAACCAAATAGCGTTGAGGATCAATTGCTTTTTCGACAATACCCTGCGTTTCTTCTGCTAACTTGACAGAGTTCTTGGCTCCAACAGTATCGTAGCCGCCCGGAGCAATGTTGAGCTTTGGCAGTCGGATGAAGTTGCTTGGTTGAGAGTACAGAGACAGGGTGAACAGGACAGAACACCACAGAAATACGAATGTGCGTTTGGGGATCGTAATCGTTACTCTCCAAAGAGTTATACCAGAATGCGTTAAATGAACGCTTTCGAAAATAGGCAAATTTTGAGACTCAATACCTGATGGGATGTCCAGGTTGTAATTTTGCGATCACCTCAATTCGCCTATGCATACGCTATCTCAACTTCAAGAATTTCGTGACGTCGCTGTACAGGCTGCCGTTGTAGCAGGATCTATCGTAAAAGATGGGTTTTCGCGTCAAAAAGAGCTGAAATACAAGGACGGCATACACAATCTCGTAACGCAATTCGATGTCGCTTCCGAGCGCTCGATTATTGATTACATATCGTCCTGCTTCCCAAGTCATCAATTCCTAGCAGAGGAGAGCGGGGTCTCAGTCGATGCGTCGGAATATAGATGGATCATCGATCCACTCGACGGAACCGTCAATTTTGCCCACGGTATACCCATTTTTTCGGTGAGCATCGGACTGGAATACAAGTCGCAGGTCATCGTCGGCGTTGTTTATCAACCAATAACCGACGAGCTCTTCGTTGCCGTGCGTGGCCAAGGTGCTACCTGCAACGGCAAAGCCATTCACGTTTCACAAAGTATGACGCTGAAGGAGTCAATACTCGTCACCGGCTTTCCATACAACGCTGCCGACAACGCCGAACATACTTTAGAACATTTCTGCGCCTTGGTCAACATGGGAGTTCCAATTCGTCGATTGGGTTCAGCGGCTGTTGATCTGGCTTACGTTGCTTGCGGTCGTTTTGACGGGTTCTGGGAAAGCGCTCTGCAGCCTTGGGATGTGGCAGCTGGTTTACTACTCGTGGAAGAGGCGGGCGGTCAGGTCAGTCGTTTTGATGGCGAAGTGTTTAGCATGAACGATCGAACCATTCTCACAACCAACGGCAAAATCCACCGTGAGTTTGTTGAGTTCCTTAATCGTCGCTCTTAAAAGAAATTCCAAAGAAGATTTGAACGACAATGTTACTTGAGCTCACATATATGTCCGGTGCAGGCAATCTCTTTACGGTTGTTGACGGACGCATGGCTCAGCTGAGTCCGGAACGCGCCTCGATGCTTGCTCCTGTATTATGTTCGGCAAATCCCATCTTCGAGCATGGTTCCGAAGGACTACTAGTGGTTCGTGAAAAGGAAGGCGATGATGAAGACTTCCGCGTTGACTTCTACAATCCCGACGGATCAAGTTCAATGATGTGCGGAAATGGCGCGCGCTGTGCTCTTCGTTTCGCTCTTGACAGAGGCTTTGTTAGTCAAGGTGCTCCATTGTTTCGATTCCACATGGCTGGTTCCCCTTACAGTGGAAGCGTTGCCATACACGAGGTTCGTGTTGACTTTGCCGGCCCGGTGTTTGAAAACTACAGTCTGCAGCTCGAGTTTATGCGTGATGATGTATGCTTGAACATCATAGGCGATTACATCAATGTTGGTTCGGATCACTTCGTGTTTTCACAACAAGCCTATGCGCAGTGTTGTGAGCAGGCCGGTCTCAGCCAAGACTTTGTACGTGACGCCAAGACAATACGTCATCACGAGTCGTTTGAGCGCGGAACAAATGTCAATGTGTGGAATCATCTTTCTAAGAAATCCTTCGACCTCAAAACATTTGAGCGTGGAGTAGAAGCGATTAGCGGCGCTTGCGGCACAGGTGCTCTTGCTACGGCATTGTCATTACATCGAGCGCTATCAGATCATCCGACTGTACTTGAACTTATTCCTCCGAGCTCGATGCCCTTGCGCGTCGAGTTAGAATTGAATGCAGAGGCGAAGGTGCAAGCAATGCACCTTATCGGACCCGCGACAGTCGTGGGACGGGAATTAGCTGTTATCACTGTTTAATCAATATGAATTCACTCGAACAAAGTGTTGTAAATGTTGTGCCCGATATCATTCGTCATCGTCGCACAATCCACCAAAACCCTGAACTTTCGTTTCAAGAGTATCAAACCTCTGCATACATCTCCGCAGAATTGACAGCACTTGGAATTCTTCATCGTCGCATAGCCGAAACTGGCATCGTGGCGCACATCGGAAGCGGATCACGTTGCGTGGCTCTTCGTGCTGACATCGATGCATTACCAATAGTTGAGGAAACAGGATTGGAGTTCGCATCTCAGAACCCCGGCGTCATGCATGCCTGCGGTCACGATTCGCACACCGCCATGTTGCTCGGCGCAGCCAAAGTATTGAAGGAACATGAAGCAACACTCAATGGTGTAGTGAAACTGCTGTTTCAGCCTGGCGAGGAAAAGTCGCCGGGTGGAGCGTCAATCATGATTCGAGAAGGTGCTCTCGAAGATCCCGTGCCTGAAGTGATTTTCGGACAGCACGTGAACCCTGATGCAAGTGTCGGCAACTTGGAATTTGTTCCCGGCGTCATGATGGCAAGCGCAGATGAACTATACTGGACACTCCGTGGAGTCGGTGCTCATGCAGCACAACCACACAAAGGCAAGGATCCGATCGTTGCCGCAGCGGAACTCATCACACACTTGCAGACAATCGTCACGCGCCAACGTAATCCGTTGGATGCAGGCGTTATCTCTGTCACCTCAATACACGGCGGATCTGCAACCAATATCATACCGGATGTTGTCGAGTTAAAAGGAACGCTTCGCTCGTTTAGCGATGCATGGCGCTGGCAAGCACTTGCAATGATCGAGGAACACAGCAAAGCGATCTGTGCTTTACACGGCGTTGAGTGTGAGTTTAAAGCAGTGCTCGGTTATCCGCCACTGGTAAACAATAGCGAGGCAACTCAATTTGTGCGCGAAGTAGCTGCAGGTATCGTTCCTGCAGATGCAGTGCTAGATTTTGAACCCAAAATGTGGGCAGAAGATTTTGCTTTCTACGCCCAGAAAATGCCGGCTGCTTTTTGGATGCTAGGTGTGCGTCCGCCAGGTCAAAACTCAATGCCAGGATTGCACAACGCACGCTTCACTCCGGACGAATCAGCCTTCCGTTACGGGGCAGCTATGATGGTATCGGTGGCTACACAATGGTTGGCTCGCTAAGAGTAGTCTAGAGAGTTTGAAAGGTATTTTTCACGACGAGTACAAGACTCAAACTCAAGTCTTGCGCGATAACTCATACAGAGCGATTGCGGCGGTTGCAGCAACATTGAGAGAATCAACCGAGGATTCCATGGGAATCGTATAGATGTCGTCGCAAGCGGCGAGCACATTTGCATCAATTCCTTCCGCCTCACTTCCAAAAACCAAGACGCGCTCTGCCGAGTAGGGAAGCGAGGGAAGTGCTTGCGCTCTTTCGTGTTGCTCTAAAGCAATAACACGCAATTCATGTTCGGAGCGGAGAACGTCGAGCGCAAGGACGAGGTCGTCGCAGACATGCACCTTCATGCCGAATATTCCACCCATCGAGACTCGCATAGCGCGACGTAAGTACGGTGATGCTGAGGAGCGATCAATCAACAGCGACGACACACCCATTGCTCGACACGTGCGGATGATAGCGCCGACGTTCTCGCTGTCTGACAACGCGTTGAGCGCAACAATGGGAGCTTGGAGTTCTTTTAAAGGCACGGGCCGTGGCGGCTCGAGCAGAATCAAGAATTCTTGTCGCATTGAGAAACCAACAATCTTCTCAAACACTTCGCGAGTGCAAGTGAATTGAACTTCTTCTGCCAATTCACTCGATCGGATGAGGTCTGCGTGTCGTTCATAGTGCGCGGGCAACGCCAACATGGCAAGCTTCTTCCACGAGCTTTTGAGAGCGTGGCCGCAGAGTTTTTCTCCTTCAGCCAAACAGGCCGAATGGGTTGGAGTCGGCACACCAACTCGCGATGAATTCCATTGTTCCTTGAGTGAGCGAAAGAGTTGTATTCTCTCGTCTTCTGCAGAAGTGATTTCAATCATGATAGTGAATTGTGTTCTTGATTGATAATCGCTAAAAGTGCTTAACACCAAGGTACACTGCTGCTGCGTCGGCAACACGCTGACCATCCATTGCCGCCGATACAATTCCGCCTGCGTATCCGGCACCTTCGCCACAAGGGAAAAAGCCACGACAATCCGGATGCTGTAAATCATCGTTGTTGCGCGGCAGTTTTAGTGGTGTTGAGGTCCGCGACTCAACGCCCGTAATCAACGCATCCTTGGTATAGAATCCTCGCATTTGCTGATCGAAGTCTTTGAATGCTCGCTGTAACCGCTTACTTAGTGCCGAAGGTAGAATTGAATGCAGAGAAGCGCAATGAGTGCCCGGTATGTAGCTGCAACTTGGGAGCGAGCTTGATTCTTTTGAATTACAAAAATCAATCAGACCTTGAGCAGCAACTCGTTGGGTTGCGTCTCCACCGGCGTTGAAAGCTATGGCTTCCAATGCACGTTGATACTCAAGACCGCACTGTTCGCCGTATCGCGCATATGCTGCCAAATCTTCTCGACGGATTTCCACGACGATACCGGAATTCGCATATCGAGAATCGCGACGGCTCATGCTCATGCCATTGACTACTGTCTCACCTGGTGCTGTTGCAGCCGGCACGATCAGTCCGCCAGGACACATGCAAAACGAATACACGCCTCGTCCATCAACTTGAGTTGCCAAGCGATACGATGCAGCGCTGAGGAAGGGATCTCGTGGACGTTGTCTGTATTGAATCTCATCAATCAACTCCTGTGGATGCTCTACACGAACACCCATTGCAAACGCTTTGAATTCTGTTCGTACTCCTCGCTGATCACAGAGGGCATAAATGTCGCGCGCAGAGTGACCGGTCGCAACCACCACAGCATCCGCCATGAACTCGTCGCCGTTCAGCGTTCGCACGCCTTTGGCGACTTTCTTATCGATGATAAAATCAACGACTCGTTGTTCAAAATGAATCTCGCCACCATAGTTCTCGATGCGATGTCGCATCGCAGCTACTACGTTTGGTAGCTTGTTGGATCCAATGTGCGGATGTGCTTCAATACCGATGACTGGATCTGCTCCGTGTTCTATTAGCCATCGCAAGACTTCCTGTACGTTGCCACGTTTGGAAGAGCGCGTATACAGCTTGCCATCGGAATAGGCTCCGGCTCCGCCTTCGCCGAAGCAATAGTTCGAGTCAGGATTGACAATGCCTTCTTGTTGAATGGCGCGCAGATCTCGTCGTCTGCTTCGCACATCCTTCCCGCGATCAAGAATAATTGGTTGAATTCCGTAGCGCAAGAGTTGAAGTGCCGCGAAGTACCCGGCTGGTCCGGCGCCGATGATGATCACGCGACGTGATTTGTCAGCTTCGCGCAGACTGCGCCAGAGCTCAAGTTCTTTCGGCGGAGTCTCATCTTGATAGACAGCCACCGTCATAACAACCTTTGGCTTGGAACTTCGTGCGTCAATGGAACGTCGTTGGATTCGAACAGGAGTGAGGAGATCGCTGCTCTTGAGTCCTGCTGCGCGCAGTGACTCTCTTCGGACAACATCCGGATCTGCAGCCTCGCGTGGGCTGAGCTTGATTTCTACATTGTGGAGCATTGTGGAACTGAGTTAGAGTTCAGACATGCAAGTATAGCGACTAGGTGTCAATCGACATCGAAGCAATAGCTCATTGATGAAAAGCTGCTATTGAAAAATGCATTAGCTCTGCATCAGAGCAAAAACGCCGCTATCGGCTTGGAGAGGATGACGAACTTCGGTGAAGAAGTTGCGATGCCAGAGTTCAAAACTGAGCAAGGCAAAGAGATGACGTTGATAATTCTCACGTCGTGTCTGATGCAACAAAATCATCTGATTGATAGTGTGCATGTTGAAGTACTGTCGCACTGCAGAATCACGCTCGTTAAACAAGCGCTGCATTGGTTTTACCAAATCACGCTGCAGCCAAGTATCGATCGGTGTCGCAAAGCCACGCTTTTTGCGGTGCACGATTGCCGACGGAAGGAGTTTTTCAGCCGCTTTCTTGTGCAGGTACTTTTGCACGCCACCGTTGATTTTGAGCGTTGATGGTAAAGATTCAAGAAAACTGATCAACTCATGATCGAGAAAAGGCACACGCATTTCAAGAGAGTTTGCCATGCTCATCTTATCGTTGAAGAGCAGCAGATTGTCAGGTAATTGCAATCGCGTGTCGATATACAGCATCTTCGACAAAGAGTCGTGCAACGAGCCGGTGTATTCATACAGTCTCTCGACAAACTGTTTTGATTGATCGCGCAGCATGTCGTGCATCTCTGACTTCAACAAACGCTTCTTTAGCTCAGGTTGAAAGATGGTGTGAATCGCATGAAATCGATCTTGATCGCTGTTGTGCTTGACAGCAAAGAGCAGACGTTTGACCTTTTCGTTTCGAGGAAGAATCCGAGCAATCGTCTCGACAGGAAGTTTGTTCAGAATCCAACCGTAGTCGCTGATGAACTTCTCGCCGCGGTAGCGAGGATATCCAGCCATTGGTTCGTCAGCACCTTGACCTGCAAGCACGACTTTTAAATCACGTGCGGCAAGTTGTGAGACGTAAAACATAGCCGGCACGGTGCTCATTGCGACCGGTTCTTCGAGGTAGTAAAATGAGCGTTCAAAGAAGTGCAGGTAGTCTTCGCGTGAAATGGTCATCTCGTTGTGACGAGTACCAAGTATACGAGCGCTTTCTCTGGCGTCAGATAGTTCGTTGAATTCACCTTCGCCTTCAAAACCAATACTATATGACTGTACATCGGAGTGCGAACGGGTCATAATGGAGCCGATGAGAGCCGAGTCTATGCCTCCGCTTAGCAGCAAACCAACCGGAACATCAGAAACCATCTGGCGCTCAATGGCCGCTTCCAGCAGACGTGTGTATTCTTCTCGTGCATCCGTCTCATTGATGCTGAGATTTGTAGAGACTTCTTCTTCAGGAAGAGGTATGACTTTTACCAGTCCGCCTGTACGAATAGATAGCACATGTCCGGCAGGAACCTTACGAATATTCTTGAAGAGCGTCTGCGGCGCAGGATTGAAGCGATAGTCGAGAAATGTATCAATAGCAGCGATATCGATTTCACGCGATACAAGCTCGGATGCGAGGATGGCTTTGATTTCGGATGCTACCATGAGGCATCCATCGACATCCGCGTAATACAGAGGCTTGACACCGAAGCGATCACGAGCGACAACCAAAGTTTGAGTGCGCTCATCATAAATAGCAACGGCGAAGATTCCGTTCAGTCTCAGAAAGGCTTTTGAACCATACTCTTCAAAGAGTTGAAGGATGACTTCGGTATCGGAGTGTGAGGTAAAGCGTCGGCCACGCGATTCAAGCTCTGCGCGAAGTTCTTTGAAGTTGTAGATCTCACCGTTGAAGGCGATGTGCATCTGACCGTTTGCGGAGTGCATGGGTTGCTGTCCGCCGTTGAGATCGATGATGGCAAGGCGACGATGTCCGAGACCGCAGCGTCCGTCGGGAGAGATATAGTATCCTTCCTCGTCCGGACCGCGATGCACGAGCGTCTTGGTCATGTCGTGCAGTACGTCAAAACTTACTGTGTCACGATTGCCATACTGAACGATGCCAACGATTCCACACATGCTAATGCAGGGGAGAAGAGTTAACTAATTCATCACGGAAGAAGATCAAATCTGCTTGCAGCATCTTGCCGCTTCTTGCATCGCTAAATCCCGGTTCGATTGACACCAAGGTAAAGCCACGTTGACGCATTGCTGCGATACTTTCTTCGATAAGCAGTTCGCCTTCGTACAGCTGAACGAGAGATGCTTCGAGTTGAACACCGCTGATGTGATTAAGGACTTCAGAAGCGCCGTCGAGGATTTTGTCTTCGTAGCCTTGAGCGTCGATTTTGACAAACAGACTCTCGTTCTCGTCTTTGAATGACTCGAGGATTGTACTGAGTCTGCTGATAACGATGTCTTCTTTACCGATGTAATGCGACTCAGGAGCTGCACCGGTATGGGCCGGCATCATACCCAGGATAGAGCTGGACTGCGAGTTGGCAGCTATATTGATTTCGGTTATTCCATCGACGTCGCCAAGCGCGCAGTGTACGGTTTCCCAGAGATCATCTTCCAGGGCGCGTTCGCGGAGTTGACGGTAGGCATCGGTCAAGGGCTCAAAGGATACGATACGATGACGATATCCCATGCGTCGAATGTCTGACGCGTATTGCCCAATATTGGCGCCTATATCAAAAACCAAGTTGATATTATAATGTTCCAGCAGTTGAATTCGTCTTTCTACTGGTCTAGATGCATAGTCTGTACTGACAAAGCGCTGTACGTCGTATCCGGCTCTTCGCAGGAGATTTCGTGCAGTGCGCTGCAGAGTGGGTCGTCGAGATGCGGTATTCATAACAAGAATCAATGTTTCTAATCAGATTGCAATGATTGTGCCAATTGAGAAACCCGCAAAAACAGCCCAATTGTGTAGCTTTGCAGAAGGTCATCGAAGACGGCCCAACCACCACTACGCGATACACAGCGGAGAATTTCTATGATTCGAGCTCTTATAGCAGACGACCATCCGATAATGCGCGAGGGGCTAAAGCTCTTTTTGGTGTGCGCACTCGACATCGTTGTTGATGAAGTTGAAGACGGTTTTCAAGCTGTCGAATACGTAAGGGAAAAGGATCTTGATGTACTGATCCTCGATATTTCGATGCCTGGTATGGATGGATTGGAAACGCTCAAAGCCGTCAAGGACATTAAACCGGAACTTCCTGTTCTTATTCTGAGCGCTTATTCAGAAGACCAATACGCCCTTCGCGTTCTCAAAGCAGGTGCAAGCGGTTACCTCATGAAGACTTCGGCAACCGAAGAATTGGTGGATGCTGTGAATTGCGTGATAGCTGGCAATCGCTACTTGAGTCCGCACGTTGCCGACAAAATCATAGCCGACTTGGCTGGTGAAAGCGAACCTGGACACGAGCTCCTCTCGGATCGTGAGTTCGAAGTCATGCGAATGATTGCAGCCGGTAAGACAGTAACGCAGATCAGCGAAGAACTCGAGCTCAGCGTTAAAACTGTCAGCACCTATCGCAGTCGTATCCTTGAGAAGATGAAATTCAACGATAACGCAGACATCACACAGTACGTCTTGCGCAATGGTCTCTTGGCTCAGCTGTAAGTGCTGCAGACCTCAACTTCAGTCGATGCACGTTAGTCTCCGTGCTCACAAAATCATCGTGACAAAACTCTTCTTTTCTGACATCAACTGATCATCAGCAGGTGAGGCTACTCGCGTTTGTTCTCCGCGTTGGTAGAAACAAGATATTTCGACCACATTAGCCAGCCTGGATTTGTCATTTGTAAGCTTCATCAAACAACTAATGAGATCTTAAGCGACCTCTGACTCGCTTTTCCTTTTGTGTTAGCGCTTACAGGGGTAAATTGCAGGGACAGTATCCACTCATTAGCATCCCCGAAGTCAATGCAACAATTCAAAGACCTGCCATACGTACGACCGGATTTCAACGCATTCAAGAGTCAGTTCCACTCATACCTCAAAGATTTTCAAAGTGCTTCGTCGGTTGAAGTGCAATCGGAGATCATCACGAAGATCGATGAGTTGAGAAATCAGCTTGATACAACGATGACAATCGCAAGCATCCGTCATAGTATTGACACGAAGGATGCGCAGTATGAAGCAGAGCGTGACTTTATTGATGATTTAGGACCTCTCTACGGCGAACTCAACAACGAGTACTACAGGGCACTTGTTTCTTCGTCGTTTCGTAAGGACCTCGAGAAGCAATGGGGAAGTCAGCTCTTTCGCGTAGCCGAACTTGCTGTAAAGTGTATTTCTCCTGAAGTCGTCGAAGACCTTCAACGAGAAAATGCCTTGTGTACGGAATACTCCAAGTTGCTTGCGTCTGCTGAGATCTTATTCGATGGCGAAGTGCGCAATCTTGCCGGTCTCGTTCCGTACCAACAGCACGTTGACCGTGATGTTCGTCGTAGTGCAAGTCATGCTAAGTGGAAATTCTTCCAAGAAAACAAAGACGAGCTTGATCGTATTTATGATGAGTTGGTTCGTCTTCGCACAAGTGTTGCACAGAAATTGGGCTTCCCAAATTTCACTCCTTTGGGTTACGCCCGTATGTCGCGTTCGGATTACGATGCACGCATGGTTGCTGATTATCGCTCTAAGGTGCATCAGCACATTGTGCCGGTTACCCAGCGTTTGCGTGATCGTCAACGTCATCGCTTGGGTCTGGACAAACTCCTTATCTACGATGAAAACTTGCACTTCAAATCAGGTAATCCTACGCCAAAAGGTGATCCGGATTGGATCGTTGAGCGCGCACGCGAGATGTACAAGGAAATGAGTCCGGAGACACACGAGTTCTTCAGTTTCATGTGTGATAATGGCTTGATGGACCTGGTTAACCGTCCGACCAAAGCCGGCGGTGGATACTGCACCATGTTGCCTGCATTCAAAGCACCGTACATCTTTTCGAACTTTAATGGAACAGCTCACGATGTGGATGTGTTGACGCACGAAGCGGGTCACGCGTTCCAGTGTTACATGAGTCGCAATCTTGGAGTACCTGAATATTACTTTCCTACCTCAGAAGCCTGCGAAATCCACTCAATGAGTATGGAGTTCTTCGCATGGAAGTGGATCAAGTCCTTCTTTAAGGAAGACGAAGACAAGTATCAATTCGAACACTTGAGTGGTGCGTTGTTGTTTTTGCCCTATGGCGTTAGCGTGGATGAATTCCAGCATTTCGTGTATGACAATCCAACTGCTACACCGAAGGAGAGAAATCAAGCGTGGCTGTCCATCGAGAAGAAGTACTTACCTCACCGTAACTACGATGGAGAAGAGTTCCTCGAAGCCGGCGGTATCTGGCAGCAGCAACGTCACATTTACGAGTCTCCGTTTTACTACATCGACTACACACTGGCTCAAATGTGTGCCCTTCAATTTTGGGTGCGTACAAAGAGCGATAGAGATGGAGCTTGGCGCGACTACGTCCGACTCTGTTCAGCAGGAGGCTCACAGTCATTCCTTGAGCTCGTAAAGCTTGCGAATCTCCACTCACCTTTCGAGGAGCAGAGTTTCGTCTCTATCATTGGCGATATCAATCATCGCTTGGATGGAATCAACGACGATTACTTTGCCTAGAGCGCTACCTAGACCACGCTTTGGATTTAGATTCAGATTCAGTGTTATAAATTCTATCAAATACAAAACGCCGGAGTCATTTGACTTCCGGCGTTTTGCGTTGCAGCTTTAACTCAAAGCATCTGTTTGTAAGCACGCGAAGCGTTCTGATTTACGGTCTAGGAATGAACGCGAAGTGTCATTCCACTGAGCTCTGTTGCGTAAATCGTCAATCCTTTGCTTCCGTTGGAATTCAGTCCAGACCCACTCAGACTATATCGAGCTCCGTGGGCTGTGCAGTAGTATTCGTTCGAGCCCTTGCTATACGTCACTCGAGATTCTCCTTCATGACTACAGATAACAGTTGCTGCATAGTACTTGTCATCAATGCCGTGTGCCACAACGCACTGGTTCATGACGATGTAGTTGCCTTTTGTGAGCAAAGGTGCAAATTGAGTTGAACTCAAATCGAGGCTGAAGTCGACCGGTCCACTAGGTGTGTTAGAATTCGAGCACGATCCAAGGCAGGTAGTTACGAGGGCTACAGCCGCTCCGGTTCCAATCTTAGTAAAAAATTCCCGACGATCCATGATGTCTATTGTGTGGTGAACAATTCAACCACAGTAACTGCAGCACCTGCGAAACGTTTCAGTCATAACACAAAAAAGTCTGAAATACATGGCGTGATCCGTGACGAGATCAAAGGCAAGTCAAATCGTGAGTTCCGATGAGGTATGTGGTGGCTACGCAGACACAAAAAAGTTCCTGCTCTCAGGTGTATTCAATACACGCCGCTAACAGGAACTTCAGATTGTAGACTTCGTCTTTGAATTAGACTGACTTCAGAGCTTCGGCACCGCCGACGATTTCAAGCATTTCTGTGGTAATTGCTGCTTGACGGGCCTTGTTATAATCAAGCTGCAGAACGTTAATCAAATCGCGGGCGTTAGTTGTTGCGTTATCCATTGCCAACATACGAGCTGCTTGTTCAGCCGCATTGGAGTCAAGCAGAGCGCGCCACAATTGCAAGCTTAAATACTTCGGTAGAAGAGCATCCAAAATTTCGACGCGAGAAGGCTCGTAGATGTAGTCAGTCGTGCGTTCCTTCTTGCCTTTGGTTTCTTCCTTTTCAGGTTCGATGGGGAGGAGGGGAAGGATACGAACATCTTGCTTAATAGTTGACTTGAACTCATTGAACACGAGCAGAACGCGATCATACTGTCCGAAGCTAAAGCCTTCGGTAACAATAGGTGCAATCTCTTGCACGGTCTGAAAATCCAACTTCAAAAACACATCCGGAAAAGTCGCGACGATCGGATTAGAGCGGCGATTGAAGAAGGTAATTGCGCGACGGCCAACAGGTAGCACGCTCACTTTTGCCTTTGGATACTCTTGCTTGAGTTTCTTATCAATGTGATAAGCAGCAGCTTTGAACAAGTTCGAATTGAATCCACCACAGAGTCCGCGGTCAGAACCAACAATAATCACAAGGATGTTATTGACCGTTTCACGACGATCAAAGAAGGGATGTGAAAACTCTGACTCACTTGATGCAAGATTGCGAAGAATGAGCGACAGCTTGTTTGTGTATGGACGAGCTGCGATGATCGCATCTTGCGCGCGACGGAGCTTAGCTGCAGCAACCATCTTCATTGCTGAAGTAATCTTTGAGGTGCTCTTTACAGAGACGATGCGTTGTCGTATATCACGAAGTGTAGCCATAATTACTCAAGTATAGGCTTCTTAGCCTGGTTTCATTTACATATACTTCCATGGGCGGAGCAGATACTCGCGCACATAATCTCGAACACTATCCTCTAAGCTCTGACATTGATGAGCCGCCGCCGTTGAGTTCAACTTCGTCATATCAGCTTGCGTGAAGTTCTGATACTGATCTTTCAAACTCGCTGGCATGTCGACGTAATCAACGACTCGTTCACGGCCCATGGCATCAAAAACAGCGGCAACAAGATCGTTCCACGAACGAGCTGTGCCGGTTCCCAGATTGAAGATGCCGTTTACCGACGGTTCCTTGTAAAGCTTCCAGAGAACTTCAATGACATCCTTCACATAGATGAAGTCGCGTTTTTGTTCTCCGTCGGCGTACTCCGGAACGGTTGATCTGAAAAGCTTGACGCGTCCGTGTTCTTGAATCTGTTGAAAGGACTTATAGACCATGCTGGCCATCGAGTCCTTGTGATACTCATTCGGTCCAAAAACATTAAAGAACTTCAAGCCTGCAAATCGGTCTTCGCATCCATTTTGTCGTACCCACAGATCGAATATGTGTTTGGAGAATCCATACATATTCATGGGACGTAGGGGATCGAAGACTGAATCGCTGTACCCACATTCACCCATACCATAGGTAGCAGCGCTACTTGCATAGATGAATCGTATATCGTGATTGAGGCAGTGAACTGCCAGTTTCACGCTATAGTGGTAATTGTTTTCAAAGAGATAGTCTGCATCGCGTTCAGTGGTGTTTGTACACGCACCAAGGTGAATGATGCAGTCGATTCCTTCATCAAAGCTGCCTTGCTCCATACCATAGAGAAAGGCGTCTTTGTCAATCATAGTGCGAAAGGACTTCGAAACAAGATTTTTCCATTTCTCAGCTTGACCGAGATGGTCTACAACGAGTACATCGTTGATGCCCTCTGCATTGAGCTTGCGCAAAAAAGCGCTGCCGATAAATCCGGCGCCTCCGGTCAATACTATCATCGCTGAGCCTATGGAAAAAACGTGGCGCTAACCTCTGTCTCGAATACGTTCTTACGCCGCTGTGCCGACGCTACGCTTGAAGCCATCTACAAACTGTTGCAGTGCTGCATCAAGTTTTGTCTTTGTCTCTGCTTTGATTTCCTTGTCAACGCCAATAGATGTGATAACATCGGCATGAGCGCCTTCCATGAATTCAAAGAACTCTTTCTCAAAGCGCTTTAATGACTCAACTGGAAGATCATCAAGATGACCATTTGTTGCAGCATAGATCAGCAGTACTTGGTTTTCAACCGTTACCGGTTGATACTGGTCTTGCTTAAGAATTTCAGTCAAACGAGCACCGCGACGCAGCTGCTGTTGGGTCGACTTATCCAAGTCAGATCCAAACTTTGCGAATGCAGCCAACTCGCGGAACATAGCCAACTCAAGCTTGAGCGGACCCGCTACCTTCTTCATTGCCTTGATCTGAGCATTACCACCCACACGTGATACCGAAATACCTACGTTGAGAGCAGGACGAACACCGGCGTTGAACAAGCTTGGTTCGAGATAGATCTGGCCGTCGGTAATGGAGATCACGTTTGTCGGGATGTACGCCGAAACGTCACCGGCTTGTGTTTCAATTACCGGAAGAGCTGTCAGGCTTCCGCCACCAAGATTGTTGGCAAGCTTTGAAGCGCGCTCGAGCAAACGGCTGTGCAGGTAGAACACGTCACCAGGATAAGCCTCACGTCCCGGCGGACGACGCAATAGCAACGACACTTGACGATAAGAAGCTGCTTGCTTTGTCAAGTCATCATATATGATCAAGGCATGACGTCCTGAATCGCGGAAATATTCACCCATCGATGTACCACAATAGGGAGCAACGAATTGAAGTGGAGCAGGGTCAGCAGCACTAGCAACAACGATTGTTGTATATGCCATTGCACCATTCTTTTCCAAGGTCGCAACAACGTTTGCAAGCGTCGATCCCTTTTGACCAACGGCAACGTAGATGCAATACATGGGGTTGATACCACGTTCTTTTGCTTCTGCGGTGTGTGTGTATTTCTGATTGATGATTGCATCGATAGCTACCGCTGTCTTTCCAGTTTGACGGTCACCGATGATCAACTCACGCTGACCACGACCAATTGGAATCAACGCGTCGATAGCCTTGATACCGGTCTGCAACGGTTCGGTAACCGGCTGACGGGAGATAACGCCCAAAGCCTTACGTTCGATTGGAAGTTGGTGTGGAGTATTGATTGGTCCCTTGCCGTCGATCGGAACACCGAGTGGGTTTACAACGCGTCCAAGCAGAGCTTCACCAACAGGAACAGAAGCAATCTTACCGGTGCGCTTTACTTGGTCGCCTTCTTTTACAAGACGGTCGTCACCAAACAAAACCACACCGACGTTATCTTCTTCGAGGTTAAGAACCATTCCTAACACCCCGTTGGTAAACTCAACGAGCTCAGAAGCCATGCAATTAGACAATCCGTAAACACGGGCAACACCGTCTCCAACTTGGAGTACAGTGCCAACCTCGAGTACTTCCGTTTCTTTTTCAAAACCGGCGAGTTGGCGGCGGAGTATTGCCGATATCTCGTCTGGACGAACTTCAGCCATTGTAGTACCTTGTTATAGTTAATTGTTTGTTGTGTACATTTTCAATTGCGTCTTCACGCTTCGCCTGCAAAGCTGCTTTTTGTTGAATCAGAATCCGATTTACTGAATGCTTAATTCAGAAACTGCGGATCATTCAACAGGGAGTGATGCATCTTCTCAAGTTGTGTCTTCAACGAAGAGTCAAGAACGGTATCACCGACCTGCACTCGCAATCCACCTTTCAATGACGCATCGATTTGATAGTCAGCGATAGGCTTTCTTCCAAAACGTTTTTCAATGCCGGCTTCAACTGCTTTGCGCATGGACTCATCCAGTGCAACAGCGCTGCTGACACTCACGCGCATAATGTTGAAGTGCTCATCGTACAAAGCGTAGTATTGCTCATAAATTTCAGCTGTGATATCTTCACGATTCTTCGAGCACAAAATCTCTAGAAAGGCCATGGACAGCACAGACACTTTTTCTTTAAAGAGCTCAATGAGCAAATTCTTCTTGCGCCAGCTTTGAATGACCGGTGAACGAAGAACCGCTTTGAAATCCTTTGCATGCTCGATTGCTGAAAGAATCAACTCAGCGTCGTTTTTAACTTCTTCGAGTGAGTTTTCAGCCTTTGCCGACTTGAACAGTGCAAGTGCGTATCGCTTAGCAACGCGAATGTGTTTCATTTTCTTTTTCGTAGTGTATCAGTGTTGAGCTGCTGTGCAATGATTGAGTTGAGAACTCTCAGTCCTCAGTCAACATCTAGTTTTTGGAAACCTGAGCGATCGATGAATCGATGAGCTTTCTGTGCGCGTCGTTGTCAAGCTTTGTATCCAGGAACTTTTCGGTAGCCTGCATAACCAAGTTTGCAACTTCACCCTTAAGCGCATTGAAGGCTTCGTCTTTAGCACGATTCATTTCTTTGCGTGCTTCTTCGAGCTTTTGAACCTTGACCTTTTCAGCTTCTTCAGCTGCTTTGGCTACGATTCGCTCCGCTTGAACGCGACCTTCCTTGATGATGTTCATCATCTCCACTTGAGCTTGCGCCAGCTTCTCGCTGCTTTCCTTCAAGAGGTTCTGCGCATCACGGTTGGCTGCTTCTGCATTGCTGATAGCATCTTGAATTGTCTTCTCACGCGCACCCAACGCCTCCTTCATTGGCTGCCAACCAAACTTGAGCAGCAACACGAAGAAGATTCCAAAATTGAGCAGTGTCCAGAAAATCAATCCCGGACTAATATTCAATACATTATCCATGGTTTATCTCGCAGTTAATAACAATCAAAAGAAGGCAGCGATCATTCATTGCATTCTTGTGTGTGTTAGCACAGCGACGAAAGGCGACGGGGGATTAGAGCAATGCTCACCAGCATCCGGTCTAACTATGTGTCCCTTCCGTTTGGGTGCGGACGCTAGCATCCGCACCCAAGGAAAACATTCTTACTTGATTGCGAGCAGAACGCACACAACCATAGCGAACAGAGCAACACCTTCGATAAGTGCCGCACCGATGATCATGGTTGCGCGGATGTCGCCGGCAGCTTCAGGCTGACGTGCACCAGCTTCGAGAGCTGAAGCAGCCAGACGGCCAATACCGCTACCTACACCGATTACGGTAACACCGCAACCAACGCCGGCACCGAGCCATGCAAAACCAGTGGCAGTGGCATGTGCTACTGCGATTGCATCTTGAGGATTCATTTTGTACTCCTGATAATTAAAGTGGGTAAAACATTAGGTGACAAACTCAAACGACTTAATTGCTTAGTGATGTGCTCCGTGTGGATCTTCACTCTTGTGATCACCGATAGCCAAGCCAGTAAATACAGCCGTGAGCATGGTGAAAATGTAAGCTTGAAGGAAACACACGAGGGTCTCGATGAAATACACGAACACCGAGAATCCGGTTGCGACAACCGATGCTCCGTATCCGCCTGCAGGACCCCATAGCTTAGTACAGAAAAAGATAAGACCGACAAGTGTTAGCAAGACGATGTGACCAGCCGTCATGTTCGCAAACAAACGCACCGTCAACGCAAATGGCTTCGTGAAAATTCCAATGAACTCAATCGGAACCATGATCGGTGACAGATACACCGGCGCTCCACCTAAAAGGTGCTTGAACCAATTGCCAACTCCTGCTTCGCGAAACGCAGTGATGTTGACAACGAACAATGCCGTCAATGCTAAGGCTGCAGTGAAACCTACAGCACCGGTAGCAGCGTGCATCCCAGGCAACAGACCAATGTAATTCAAAATGAAAATGAAGAAGAACAAGGCCAAGAAGTAGGGGAGAAGCTGATTGGTTACGCGGTTGGTGCCAATGTTCGGTCGAACAACTTCGTCACGGATATACAACACCAACATCTCAAAGGCATTTTGCAATCCCTTTGGTGCTGCCATCGGTGCTTTCTTGTAACGACGTCCAACTCGCCATGCGACCAAGAACATGATCAACATTCCGAGCCACTCGTAGGCTACGAGATTGGTGATAGAAAGATCAAACGATGCCGTCTGTGGCTTGCCGTTTACCAGTATCACTTTACCGTGATCAGCTTTGACCGGTTGTCCACTGAGGCGAATAAGTTCTTTCTCTTCGGTGTGGAACATCACGTAGGATCCTTCTTCCTCCATGACTTCAGGATTCTTCCAGAAATGCAGACCCTGTTCATCATACAAAATGATTGGCAGTACTTCCGCATTGACAAATGCCATGCTAAGCTCATGGTGATCACCAAGCTCACTAAGCAAGTGGTCGAATACTTTTTCGCGGGGGAGAGAATTTGGATCTACTGTGTGCGCTTTGTGCCCGGCATGCTCCTCATGAGCTTCCGCCGATGCCGCTCCATGCTCCTGGCTAGCGCCGGTTGCTTGAGCATTGTGCTGTTCAGCGTGCGCTGCTTCAGCGCCGTGCTGTGCTTCTGTTTTCAGTGAATCATTCATATGCTATATGCTGCTCGTCGTGTCAGAAGTTTCTTGCGTTCCTTCTGCGGTTGTTGTTTGTTGACTATCAGCGGACACAGAGTCTAAGGCTGCTCGACGTCGTTTGGGACGTCTGAGGTAGGGCTTGGGCTCTTGCTTGGTTTTTGTATGAAAAAAAAATGTTTCAATCATCAGCAGGAGAAAGAAAGAGATCATCAATGACAGCGTGAAATACGCAGCGTTGAGATTGTACACCGCCAAACAGATCCATGTAATGATTGCAACGACAAAAAGTCGAACAAACATTCCAGCGATCACCAAGGTGAGGGCGTCTTTTAAGGACTTCTGTGCAGAACGACGCGCGATTGCTATACCAGCAACTGCGTTCAGTGAACTGATAGTTATCCCTGCTGCTACACCTATGATTTCCGGCGCTATACCTGACAAGTTTTAGTTCTCCTCAATCGATTGTGCTGAGGACTCTGCCTGCTGACCTGTGTTCTTCCGTGAAAGCCGAATCAGCGAACGAATCAAATTCGCTAAACCAATTCCTGCACCCAAGCCAGATAATGCACCCGTCCATATTGGAAGTGTACCGTTTCTTGTGTCGAAGAACCAACCCACAGCCGCAAATACTAATACTGTCAGCGTCAACTGCGTTCCTAAGGTCATGTAAGGAGCTAATTCCTGCATGACACTCGGTTTTCGCGGTCGTGGTGCTGTTGCGGACATGAATTTCACCAGCGACGAAAGGGAACAGACACGCAAAAATAGGACTGAAGGGGGTCGTAACAATACGAAGAGACCTGCTTGTGGATAAAAACAAGGCAAAAAGGCAGCAAAAAAGGCTCTTTTTCTTTCAAAAAAGAGCCCTCAAAGACTGTCTTCATCAAAAACTCATGCAAAGCACTTTTAAGAGGTGCGTGGCGATACGATCAACTCTACACTTAGAACTTAACAATACCTCCGTACTCTTTCATGTCGTTGAGAAGTTGCTGGTTGTTTGGATCTATCGACAATCCTAACTGCGCATAGCGCCTTGCCTTCTCTTTATCATTCTTCTTCTTGTAGTACAGATCATAACTCACGTGATGATAGTAACCGGGCAATACGTCGCGGTTAGTACCAAGAGCATTCATGTATGCGAAGTACTTGTCGATGTAATCAACTTTGTCTGTTCGTTCAAGAATACTATAGAATCCGTCAAGGAGCTTGTGAATATCTCCATCATACTTGAGTTTATGAGCCAGCACTCCGCTTAGCATCTGCATTGCTGCAAAGTAATCCGGATAGATTTCGAGTGATTTGCGCAGATATGTCTCGGAGTCGTAAATCAATTGACGCTTCTTAGTGCTATCAGTCTCCTTGAGATATCGTTGGTATAACGCAACTCCCATGAAGCAATTAGCCCGACATGAGTTTTTGGATACTTCAATGTCCGCGTCGTCCAGACTAAAGTGATCGCGAAATGCCGGTACGCGATCTACGGTTTTCCAGCCTAAGGCGAGTACGCCAAGCGTAATGATACCTGCACCCGCAAGACGTATCTGTCTAGCAGATGAGACTGACAATGACGGGAGCTTCTCTAAGAGAAACCAGCATAAGGCAATACAAAAACCAATTGAAGAGATGTAAGCGAAACGCTCATTCATAAATGAACCAATAGGCACTGCAATGTTGGATACCATTGACAACGCTATGAGATAGAGCCAAATACTGTAGCTCAGCACTGTGCGCTTCTTGAATCCCAAGATCCCGATTGCAACCATACCGATGTATGCCACGAGAGACAAGATCGTTCTGATATCAGAAAAGGACATTACCGGGACAGCATACGGATAGTAGTCGTGCGTCAGTGGGTGAGGATAAAAACACAACTTCAAATACAGCCCGAGTGTATAGGTGATTGTGGCCCATTTCTCTGCAGCCGTCATTCCATAAAATGGATTGTTCATAATATCGGTGATCACCTTGCCACTAAAGAAGTATCCAATGATCTGATAGCGCAATGCCAGATAGGCAAATGTTGAGATCAGCAAGGGAATTGAAACGCGAATGAGTTGAGCCTTATCAGCTTTGGTGAAGTAGTACAGTGTCATGGGAACAAGCACCACAAACGTTAGTGCGTTTTCCTTCGATAGTAAGGCTAAGAACAAGTGAATTGCCATCACGATCAATGTCGACATCGAGTTGTCGCGCACATAACGAAGTCCATAGTAGAGCGTGCTAAAGCAGAAGAACATAGTCATGATCTCATCACGACCTTTGATGTTCGCTACAACCTCAACGTGTATTGGATGAACGAGGAAGACGAGTGTTGCTGCAAAGGGGATGGATAGGTACCAGGCAGGACTCTCATCTTTCGGCGGAAAGAGCATGCATAAGACTCTAAAAAGTAACAGTCCACTAAGTGCGTATAGCAAAGCGTTTATACCATGAGAAACGGCCGGATCACCTGTTACTTTGACCTTTCCGTTTGCATCCTTCTCAATGTTACCGTAGCCATCGTTTTTCGGGGCTTCGAAAAATTGACGTTCGATGGCAAAAGTGACAATCGACAAGGGACGATAGCGAGAGCCTGCGACCAAGTCTTCTCGCTTTTGAAAGTAGCCAACAAAGCTCTCTCCAAGGAGTATGTCTCGTATCCCGGCAAAGCCCTTGTTAGTAAATACATTGTCGGTCACTACTATCTGGTCGTCCAAAACATATTCATAATTCACGGTCTGCACGTAAAGACCGAATCCTGTTGCAAACAAGATCAGAGCAGCTATCCAGTTTTTTAACCAGAAGGCCTTTGCTTCAGTCATTCGTGCTACGAATCCACTCGCTGTTGGCGACGAGCTTTGAGACTGAGCGTTTTTCTTTGACTTTTTTGCCATTGTAATTCTCCTTGCTACCTGATACTCTTGATAGATGTGAAAATTGTGTCGTTCGTGAAATCAGTAATGCTGATTTAGTATCTACGTTCAAACAGCACATAGATCCTAGTAAGTGTCGGCTATTGAGCTCGCAAGCTTTATAGTCTTCCACAAGTCGGATTGCGGTGCAACCAGTAAGGAAGAGTGAGGCCCTAGGCACCAACACGACAAAAAAAAAGCCCTTGTACAAAAACAAGGGCTTAAATATAGCAACGAAAGGTTTAGACTTTTGAGATCAACAAATAGGTTGAGCCAACATAGCGACGACCTTTTGCACCCTTGCGGAGAGGAATTGGATTCAGTGGATCAACTTCGCTTGAAGCACGGATAACGATGCGGTCAGCTGATACTCCACCTTTGATGAAGTAATCACGAAGAGCTGTTGCGCGGTCTGTGGTCAAACGATTATTTGCTTCCTTACTGTCATTCAAATCCGGATAACACACTACATCAAAATGAACATTTGGGTTCATTACCATCATGTTGCGGATTTCAGCCAGCATAGTCTCTGCGCCCATACGCATCTTCGACTTCTTGTACTCGAAAGGAGACACAGGAAGATGGATTTTTGCACTGAGAGCCAAAGGACGAACGAGCCAGTCGCGAGTCACTTCAGCATACTTGGTTGAGTTTGGTGTCTCAACGTTGAATTCTTGACGGAAGTAGTTTGGATTGTCAAACTGAACCTTGTAACGAGTACCAGGCTTCAGAATAACATAATATAGTCCGCCTTCTTTTTCATTGCTTCGGGTTGTGTTGACTTTCTTTCCGTTCTCGTCAAGAATAGTCAGCGTTACGGTGACCGGCTTACGCGACGCTTCGTCGAGAACTGTGCCCGTCAAAGCGATAGTGGCACTTATCTGCGCCATGAGACCTGTTGTACTGAGCGCCACGCTCAGTGCCAGGACTGCAAGAAAAACGAGTCGTTTTTTCATAGCTATTTACCTTTAGTTGATTTTTTTGTCTTTGTTTTCTTCTTGGATTTTGTTGTTGCCGGAGCAGCCGTCGCTGTTTGAACAGGAGCGATGCTGAAATCTTTTACGATTTCACTGTACTTGGCAGCAAGTGGAATTTCATAACTAAAACTGAAGCGCTTCAAACCATCATCAACGATCGTCAGAGCGTAGGTATGACCCGACTTTAGAATTGTTTGATAGCTACCGTCTGAACCACTTTTTGCTCTTGTCAAGGCACCGGTTTCATCTCGAAACTCAAGCTGACAGGGACTGTTGGTGGCGTTGTCGGTAATCTTACCTTTCAGCATTACTATTTGCTGCGCATATGACTGCGTGGTAGCGCAGAACAGAGTCAGACAGAATGTAAGCGCAACGAATAGTTTCATCATTTACTTCTTCTTTGTCGTTGGTGTCTTTGCGCTGCCGGCTCCTGCTTTCATGTTGGAATCACGAAGGACGCGTACTGTACCATCGGCACATGCCAAGATGATTGTTTTACCATCGCTCGTTACGTCAACACCCCAGATCTCACTGTCAATCTTCATTTCATACAGCTTCTCGCCGGTCAAGATATTCCACATCTTAACTGTCTTATCCAAGCTCACACTAATAAGTGTGGTGTTGTCTTCTGTAAAGGTGAAATCCTGAACAAGTTCTTCGTGCGCGTTGATTGTACGAACCAATTCGCCACCATACATCTGCCATACTTTAACAACACCTTCTTTGTCTGCAGAAACCAAGTACTTGTTATCAAAGGTAAACAAGCAGTTGAGTACCGGTGCTTGATGACCCGGTCCGCTCAAATTGATCACAGGTTCTTTCTTGCCAATTTCTGTTGACCAAACATTGATCTTATAGTCATCACCACACGATGCGATGTACTTTCCATCATAGCTATATGCCACGCCGTTTACAGCAGAGCTGTGGCCACGCAATGTCTTGACTTCACCAAGAGTACACTTGTCGTCGTCATGACAAATAAGGTGCGTATCCCAAAGCTTTACTGTGCGGTCGAATGAGCCAGAGCAGATAAACGCGCCGGTATCAGTTTGACTGTAATACACGCTGCTCACTTCAGCGTTGTGTCCACGGAGAACAGCAATCTGCTTGCCGCTTTCGACGTCCCAAACGCGGACGGTACCGTCGCTACTTGCACTGGCAAGTGTTTTATCATCGCCTGAAAAAGAAACGTTGTTGACTTGACCGAGGTGACCAGTCAAAGTTCTGAGTTCCTTGCCGTCAGGCAAGCTCCAGATCTTGATAGTCTCATCGACACTGCACGTTGCAAATCGGGTGTTGGCTTGGTTGACAAACACGCCCAGCACTTCGTCGTTGTGCTTGCCAATCGTCTGCATCGTGTATTCGCGTTTTTGCGAGAGAGCCGGAATGGTTACCAGTGCTCCAAGCACCACGAGTAGCGCACAACGCAGAAAAGTAAATCGCGGCATAGTGTACTCCAGTATTTGAATTGATGTAATCGTGAAAAATTCCCTAAGCGACGTTTATGCTCTCCAACTGACGCGCTACATCATGAAGAAGCTGAATAACCTGCTCGACATCTTCACGTCGAAGTCGAACAAAGGCTATGCTATTCTCCGGTGCATCCGTGTCATCCGTTTCCGGAGCCTGAAGCTCATGTACAATATTTTTTAACGCAGCATCTGCTTCATCAAAGAGATGATCGCTAATGCCATCTTTCAAGAGGTTTTTCGCTGCAACAACCGGGAGGCGATCAACACGCAACAGCTTTTTGATCACTTTGAGAACTTTGATGTCTTTATCGGTATAGACCCGATTTCCGGCTCGATTCTTCGACGGATTCAGACAACCAAACTCACGCTCCCAATAGCGCAGGATGTGTTGCTCTTCATCAAACATTTCCCCAACTTCTTTTATCGAATGATAAAGCTTGGGTGTGGATGAGTGTTTCACTGCAGAGGTCCCCGCATTGTCCCCGCGCAAATATACAGTCTCAGGCGTAATAGCAAATTCTATTTTTTCCGCGCAGTTTGTTCATAATCAAATCCTTCCGATGAACACGTGACAAGGCAACATTATCGCGTCGTTGCGACTCGAAAACTCCTTGATTGTGTTCATCGAATTCGTGTAACTTGCACACGAAATTCTTCACAAGCGCAATCATGGCTTCAGAACAGTCGTTTGAACTTCGTATGAACATTGCGCTTGTTGAACCTTTCCTTCGCTCCATCGAGAGCTTCCAGGAATTGGAAGAATCGCGCTACTATAATGCACTGATTGCCATCACCGAAGCGGTCAATAATGCCATCGTGCATGGTAACAAATGTGACGAATCCAAAATCGCTACTCTCGAAGTGGAAGTTCAAAGTGATGCTCTGGTTTTTCGAATTCGTGACGAGGGAATCGGGTTCGATCCGGATGCCGTCCCGGATCCCCGCCGCAAAGAAAATATCCTCAAAGATGGCGGTCGAGGAGTGTTCTTGATTCAATCTCTGGTTGATGATGTCCATTATACCAACACAGGCAACGGGATGTTGCTTACAATGACGCTGAAATTGCATTAAACAAAAGCCTACGCGGTTCTACCTGAGCGCATCTGTTTTCCTCATCGACTCCTACCGCGCATCAGCCGGCGATTTAGCAGATTATATAATTCTTTTCAAGCCTTACAATATTTACAGGTGGCCACTCGTTGTGACTGTCACCAGCCGATACGTTGTGCATCTAGCTTCCTACCGCGACTACACAACAGCAGCGTATCCCAGTCTTGTCGACAAGATTTAACAGTTTCAGCAACGCTACACCGTCTACACCAGACTCACATCTGAATGCTGTAACTCATTGCAAGTAGTTGATTTTACTTAACTAATCCTGACGTTAACTCTCTACGTAGTTCTACGTATTTTTTTTCGTTTCCGGGCTAAAGAAATCACGCTCATGGGCGATAACAAAGAGTAGTATCTACGGACGGGGACCAGACAATTCGCCAGGACGCCTTTCTTCACCACATCTCGGAGGGCCTGCTATGGGTCGTTATGTTGTACTTTCTTTACTCCTCAGTTTTCTCTATTGTTCTCAGTCCAGCGCTCAATCGTATGCACCGTTTGCTCAGAAACTTCAAACGCTCGTTGAACGCATAGACCAAGCTGAGATCCAATACCGCGAACAGAAGGCAGTCGCTCAACAGTATGCACAAGCACACTCTCTTCCTTTGAGCGCTGAGTTGCCAAACGGGAATCTCTTTACCCTACAGAGCATCTCCAACGGTCATCCACTATACTATCACGGCCAAAGCGTCGTATCCGCAAAGACCTTGCGTTCAAACTTAGTTTGGAACGGGGGCGGAGCCGGTTTGTCCCTCGACGGTAGCGGTCAGACACTCGGTGTCTGGGACGAATCAGCGGTTCGGTCTACACACCAAGAATTCATGAATACCGGTACCTCCAGGGTTACTCAAGGCGATAACTCCACTTCCATCTCTATGCACGCTACACACGTGAGCGGTACCATGATCGGCGCCGGAGTAAACGCTCCAGCCCGAGGAATGTCAAATGGAGCGTCAATCAAGGCTTTTGATTGGAATAATGACCAAAGTGAAATGAGAAGCGCTGCTTCGCAATGGATGAAGACATCCAATCACTCCTATGGTCTTATCACCGGATGGATCTACGGCCTCCTTGGCGATGCCAAGTGGGTCTGGATGGGCGATCCAAACATCAGCACGACCTCCGACTACCGTTTTGGTTTCTATACCTCGCAATCCCGTCAATGGGACTTGATCGCAAACGACTATCCATACTACCTGATATGCAAGGCAGCGGGAAATGACCGAGGTGAAGGGCCGGCTCCCGGAACCCAGCATTGGGTTTATCAGAATGGTGCGTGGTCTCTGTCGACTAGTACCCGTGACGCAGATGGCGGTAGCGCCGGATTCGATTGTATTGAAGGTGTAGGACTCTCCAAGAACCTTCTCACAGTTGGCGCGGTGTATTCTGATACCAACTATACCGGTCCATCATCTGTCACAATGACCTCGTTTAGCGGTTGGGGACCAACTGATGACGGCCGTATAAAGCCAGATATCGTTTCCATGGGTGTTTCAGAATACTCTTCCTATGGCTCAGCCGATAACGCGTACGCCTATATGAGTGGAACTTCAATGGCCACACCTGGTGTTACCGGTTCATTGGGATTGCTGCTGCAACACCAAACGAATCTCAAAGGTTCAAACTCGCCGCTTCGTTCATCAACGCTTCGTGCCTTGGTGATTCACTCTGCAGACGAAGCAGGTCCATCAGCCGGACCGGATTACAAATTCGGCTGGGGTCTTGTCAATATTGCTCGCGCTGCATCAATCATGTCGCAAAACGCAGCTCGTTCACAAGACTTCGACGTCAAAGAAATGACGCTTACAAGTGGCCAGGCAATTGACATTAGCGGTTATTCAGCCGGTTCAACGCCGATCAAAGTGACGATTGCATGGAACGATCCTGCAGGCACACCAGCGTCTGCATCGCTCAATCCGACAACGCCAATGCTTGTGAACGATGTGGATCTGAGACTACTCAAAGGACAAAGCACATATGCACCATGGATCTTGAATCCTGCCAGTCCTTCGAGTGCGGCAACGACGGGAGATAACACTCGCGACAACGTTGAACAAGTTCAAATCGATCAACCATCAGCAGGCACCTATACCATTCATATTACAAACAAAGGAAGTCTTGTAAACGGATCACAAATTGTATCGCTCGTAATTAGTGGTTTGCAACCTCCTGGTCTAGTTGTCAACGCCGGTTCACCGGTCAGTGTTTGTAATGGAACTTCAGCGAACCTTCAAGGTAGCGTTGCCGGTGCTTCAAATCCTTCATATGCGTGGACCGTTGATGGCAGCAGCACAGTTCTTTCAACTTCTTTGGCATATACCGCGAACCCAACATCGACAACCACCTATCGTTTGACAGTAACCGATGGCAGCCAAACGGCGAGCGCAACAGTTACAGTAACGGTAGTGGCTATTCCAACAGCAAGCGCAGGTGCGGATGTAAGTATTAACGCAGGCCAAAGCACGACATTGACTGCCTCAACAGCAGGTAATGCTTCGAGCACGGTTTATGCATGGATGATTGCAGGTACGACCACAGTACTCTCTACTTCAACCTCGTACACAATTCAACCGAGCGCGACACAGGCGTACGTGCTGAAGACTTATGCACCAGGTACTCCTTGTGCATCCAATGACACAGTCGTCGTAACAGTTAATGCTGTCAGCGTGACTGCAAACGCCGGTACTGATAAAACTATCTGCTCAGGATCAAGCTTCACGACAACCGGTAGTTACACCGGTACGGGCACACTTGATTTTAAATGGATTGACCTCAGCACCGCGCAGGTTGTGTCGACCTCGGCAACATTGACGGCAGCTCCAACCACAACACGCCAATATGCTTTTCGTGTTACTGACCAGTATGCAAACGTGGCTACAGATACGATGGTCGTAACAGTGCTCGGCACAAGTTGGAATTTGAACGCTCCGTCGGCGTCTGCAGCACCATGTAATGGCTGTATCGTTAAGTACACGGTCGATTCGATAAGTGGAATGACCTATTCGTGGACTGTCACAAACGGTACAATTATCTCAGGTGCATCTTCACGTCAAGTAACTGTCTCTTGGAGCAGCACCGCAACGACAGGAACATTAGCGTTGACAGAAACCTATGGTTCATGCACGAAGTCACGCACTGACACCTATCAACTTATTCCACTGCCAACACCGGATTTTCCGGTGGCCAATAGCTGTCTAAGTGACACAAAAACCTACACAGCTAGCGATGCAAGCGGAGTCAGCTATGCATGGAGTATACCAAGCGGCGGTGGATCGATTATTAGTGGTGCTAATAGTCGGACAGTGACAATCAAATGGTCGAGCGCCGGTTCGCGCAGTGTGAAACTCATCGAGACAAAGAACACAGGTTGTGCTAACAGCACCACGAAAACATTGACTGTTCTTTCAAAACCGTCTCCATCAATCAGCGTCAACAACAGCTCTTCGCCAAGAGTCGGTCAGACACGTGTTTACAGTACTACTGCGAGCGGTGTTACGAATTACTGGGTCGTTTCCGGTGGTTCGATTGTCAATGGACAAAACAGTTCGTCTGTCACCGTCCAATGGCAAGTACCAGGCATGGGCAGCGTCACGCTTATGCAAACCAACACCTCAACCGGTTGTTCTGCATACGTATCGAAGAGTATTTCAATCATGAATGCTCAATCGCTCTTTAGTGAAGCTCCGGTGGCAACTCTGGGCATCTTCCCAAATCCTGCACATAGCACGATTACAGTGGAAGCTCCGATGTTTGATCCAGAGAATCCTGTTGAGATAATCGTTACATCGCTTATTGGACAAACCTTCATCCGTCAGACTGAGAGCATCAATGCTTCAAGCATGCGCTCAACACTTGACATTACCGATTTGGCATGCGGCGTCTACATCGTTACCATTCGCAATGGTGAGTACGCACAAAGTGCGACATTCGTGAAAGAGTAACGCTAGACATAGAGGTGACCACGTTCGCACGCGAACGTCAATTCAATCAGGGAGTGCTTCACACAGGCACTCCCTGATTTCATTTTCACCAAAAGGCATTTACCCAGTGTCGAATATCCGTTGTGTTGTTGATGAAGTCTATCGCTATCACGTCAAATCGACACTGTATATCAAGTAGGCCGTTTACATATAGATATGCTTTTGCAACTCGTCTGATCTGTGCCTTTTTACGTTCAGTGATTGAGGATTCCGGAGGACCAAAATTCGCATTGCTTCTAGCTTTGACTTCAACGAAAACCAGCATCTCGTCTTCACAGCACACGATGTCGATTTCTCCGACTTTGCCAAAACGAAAGTTCTTTTTGAGAATACAATATCCCTTTTCCCGAAGGAAATTCTCAGCCAGTTGCTCTGCTCGAGCCCCGGCTGTTCTATAATTTTCACTCATTGTATTTTATTCAGTTCGCAATGCTTTTGCTATTAAAACACGAGCGGCTTTGCGAGCGGGGAAGATGGTAGCCGCGTAGGATAAAACGATAGTAAGAAAACAGATAGCAGCAATATCCCACCAAGCAATTGCGATGGGAATCGAGGGAACAACAAATGTGCTCTGATCGAGTTGAAAAATTCTAAAGTGTAGTTGCAGTTCGCACAATCCCAGTCCAAGTGCGAATCCGCAGATCGTGCCTATGCAACCAATCAGGAGTCCTTCTGTTGTAAATATCCTTTGTATGAAGGGTGCATCCGCACCCAAAGACATGAGCAGAGCAATGTCAACTCGTTTCTTGACGATTGTCATGCTCAACATCGCAAAAATGTTGAACACAGAAACAAGTACGATGACCGACAGGATGATAAAGGACGCAATACGTTCAAATCTCATGACACCATAGAGATCTCGGTGCAAGTCATACCAGCTGTCGATACGAATATCTGCCGGCAGAACACTTTTCAACGAAGATTGAACAAGATCGGTATTCTCTACATCATCCAATCGAAGTTCGATCGAGGTCAAAGCCTGATCATCTGCTGAATAAATCTGACGTGCGCTACTAATGTCGGTATAGCAATTAGAGTTGTTGTACTCATTGGAGCTTGTAAAAAAGATCCCACTCACAACACAACGAACTCCGGTTGGTGCAGCAAGACTCTGCAGGGCATTGGATATGAATTCCGGAGACAATATCGACAGGGTGTCGCCAATTCGTAGGTCAGCGGCATTGGCAAGTCCAGCGCCCACAACCAACTGCGGCAAGCCCTTCGCCTGATCGCTCAAGAAGGAGCCGAGTTTGATACTGTCAGCCAGGGCCGATGAGTGACGAAACTCTTTAGCCTGAACTCCACTGAGATTGATGACGTGAAAAGCATTGCCCGCGCGGAGGACTGCACGTCCTTCAACCACTTCCGACAGCGAACTCACATGCTGAGTTTCGCGAATGCTCTGCACGATCTTTGAGTTTCGATTGAGATATTTTCCTTTCTCTGCACTAACTTTTAAGTGCGGATCAAAGGCGATCATGGATTGTTGAAAGGACTGTCTGAATCCGTTGAAGATTGATGATACGCAAATGATAGCCGCCACTCCAACAGTGATACCGGCAAGAGACAAGAATGTCACGACACTGATGAACTGCATCGAGCGTCGTGCCATCATGTATCGTTTCGCTATCCAGAGAGCCATTTTCACTAGTCGGTGTTTCCTGTGTAGTTATGATTTTGACGCTAACTTCTTTAGGCAAAGCACTTGCTCATTGCTCGTCGAAGGATTGCAATATCTGCAATATTCACTCGCTGATCACACAAATGCCTGCTTTGCGAAACACTGCTTCACTATTGAGATCAACTGCTTCAAGAGCCACCACGTACATGCCCGGGTTTAGCGCAAAATGTGCTTCGTTGGTGCCATCCCAACTCCAATGACCCTCGCTGCCGCAGTAGACTGCATTCATCAAGCGACATAACAAGAGACCGTTGATGTCGTAAACGCTGAGAAAAATTCTTGCTGAACTAAATGGGATGTGAAACGAAATGACGGTGCTTTGACGTTGACCAAAGGCGCTGCGCGGCGAAAACGGATTCGGGCTAAAATCCAATATGCCATCCGGTGATAGCGCTCGCGCAACACTGTTGATCCTACCTGGTGTAGCTCCTACACTATCTGTACAGCTTGTCCAGGCAAAGGCGAGTTCAGAAACAAGACCGGGATTCTTTTTCTCAAGTGAAATTCCCTTCGTTTGCTTCAATGCAGATGAATGCCACTCAGTTTGATAACGCAACGAATCCAAGCAGCGTCCATAGGGATCGCAAATACGAATGCGATCGGTTGTCGAGTTCAATGAGAAATCTCCTTGGGCAATTTCACAAAGAGAATCGCTCGTCAAGTAAGGGAATGCTTGCAGCAGTAGAGAATCACTCCCCAACACGACGTAAGCACGAGGTGGAATGAGGATGCGCTTTTTGCATTGCATTCGTTGTTCGCTTTCGTCACTTAAACACAATCCTTCGAGCGGTATTGTTAGGTCGCTTGAATTGTAGAGTTCAACAAACTCCGATTGATAGAGTTGCGGATCAAACATGAACTCGTTGATGAGCAGCGATCCTACAGGAGGCGCGAAATATACCGGAAGCTCCAAGGAGTCATTCCAATCCCTATGGTCATTGTTTATCTTGCAGATCAGCACAGCTTTTTGCCATCCGAAAGTCTTCCGACTTTGCGCGAGGCTATCGAGAGGGAATTCAAAGCTAATCGAATCCTCAGATCCTATGCTTGAAATGGAGCGTTGTTGTACAGGTTCGCCATTCACCGAAAATTCAAACTCGGCATCGTGAATAGTCGCAATACCGGCGTTTTGTATAGTCGTCACGATAGTCCGCCGAAGACTATCGATGCGTATCGAAGCGGCTTTGATATCAAACTCAACGGGACTTTGCGAGTTAAAGCTCCCGCAGCTTGCGCCGGACGGTAATAAACACGGACCAATATTCGCCTCTGAATAAGCCACAACGTCTGCACGGCGTCGTTCTAAGGAACGTCCGTTCTCACCCCATTTCATATCGTAGTACACCGAGTCAATTGTGGTAGAATCATGACGAGATAGGCGAATAGACTCGGTGGTATTGTTCAGCGACGGCAAACTTACTTTGATCAGCAACGCATCTGCATCAATGCTGCGCACTGATAGCAGAGCCGTGGTGTCCTTGCACAGTATAGCAAATCCATGTGCTGCGATAGTTATTGCGGGTAGATTCACTTTCGAAGTGGCATCGTGTAAGGTGCATCCAACCAGTGAGCTTGCAGAGTCGGATTGATTGTAGAGTTCAATCCACTCCGGTTCCGGACTATGCGGTACGGGCATGAATTCGTTAATGACTATCTGTGCTGAGATGCACTGAGCAATGCAAACGAATTGAATTGAGATTAGGAGAATTCGGACAGAGCATAGTCCGGCAGCTCTTCCGAAAAAGAGAGTTGAAAGCATGGTTTAGTGTTGAAAGAGTTTAGCTAATCGTACTTCGACTTATGATGAGTCGAGCTACGGCTTCAAAAAACCTGCTGGCGTCGTCGCTAAAGCGAGCTACTTGCGGCGAGTCGCAGTCGAGAACTCCCAGTACTGTGGAGTTGTGGAGCAGCGGTACTACTATTTCGGAGCGGGAGGCGGGATCACAAGCGATGTGACCCTCAAAATTGTGAACATCGTCGACGACAAGGGTTTGGGCTGTAGCCGCTGAGCGTCCACACACTCCTTTACCGGCAGCAATACGTGTGCATGCAGGTTTGCCATGAAAAGGTCCTAAGACCAGATCCGATTGTCGTGTGAAGTAAAATCCAAACCAATTGATATTTGGAATACTATGTCCAATTAAGGAAGCGGCATTGGCGCAGTTAGCAATCAAATCGTGTTCGTCGGCAATGAGAGCATCAAGAGCAGATAACACGGAAGCAAAGCGCTGTTCTTCACTTAGAGATTCGTCGCTAAGAATGTAATTTGCTTCGTGCATGATGGTCGTGTGACGTCGATGATGGTTGCAAAATAGAGAGCGAAATGACCTAGCGCAAGATGAAACGAACTGTGGTGAAAAGTCGCAAATCGTAAAAGTGGACATTAAGGAATTCAAGAAGTTATCTACACTATGAAACCGGAACAACGCATTGAGATTTTACGTGAGCAGATACGCAAACATGATCACGCTTACTACGTGGAAGCGGATCCAACGATTAGCGATCGAGAATACGATGAACTTTTTCTTGAATTACAACAGCTGGAAAAAGCTCACCCGGAACTGCTGAGCACTGACTCACCAACGCAAAGAGTTGGCGGGACTCCTCTCAAGAGTTTTGATCAAGTTCAACATGCGGTACCGATGCTGTCGTTGGCAAACACGTATTCTGAGGAAGAACTTCTCGAGTTCGACAAACGAGTACGTGGCTTGTTGGAAGGACAAAAATTCCAGTATGTCGCTGAGTTGAAGTATGATGGCGTGGCGGTTGCAGTTCAGTATCGCGACGGACGACTATTTCTTGGAGCAACGCGTGGTGATGGAACTGTTGGCGATGATATTACCGCCAACCTTCGAACCGTCCAATCACTCCCGCTTAAGATTCGCCCTACGGAATATGAAGGCAAGGAATTGTCTGATTTTGAAGTTCGTGGTGAAGCTTATATGCTTAACAGCGACTTTCTCAAACTCAACGAGGAGCGAGAGGAGCAAGGAGAGAAGACCTATGCCAATCCTCGTAACACAACAGCAGGAACTCTAAAGCAATTGGATCCGCGAGAGGTTGCAAAGCGATCGATCCAAGTAGTGTGTTACTACCTCTATGCGCCACAGCACAATCTCAAGAGTCACTCTGAGAATATGCAATTGCTAAAGAAGATGGGTTTTCCTGTTTCTGCCTACTCGAAACAGTGTAATGACATTCAGGAAGTCTTCGATTTTATCAATCACATAGCATCAATACGCGAGAGTCTTGCGTTTCAGATTGATGGCATTGTGATTAAGGTCGATTCCATGCGACAGCAGGACGAACTCGGTACGGTTGCACGTTCACCACGGTGGGCCATTGCTTATAAATACGAAGCGCAAAAGGCGCAGACGATTCTTCGTGATATTACTATTCAAGTTGGACGAACGGGAGCCGTGACTCCGGTTGCAGAGCTCGAAGCCGTTGCGCTCGCAGGCTCTACGATTCAGCGTGCAACATTGCACAATGCAGACTATATCGAGGAATTGGATTTGCGGGTAGGTGATACGGTTATTGTAGAAAAGGGTGGCGAAGTGATTCCGAAAGTCAGTGGACGAGTTCTTGAGAAACGTCCTATGGACTCGCAGCCTTTTGAGTTTCCATCTCATTGTCCCTGCGAACTGCACACAGTTCTTCATCGGCCCGAAGGTGAAGCGAATTACTACTGCGTATCTGCTGAATGTCCATGGCAGATCCGTCGACGTCTGGAACACTTTGCTTCGAGAAAAGCAATGGATATCGAAGGTCTAGGCGAAAAGGTCGTTGAAGAGTTTGTGCAGCGATCCATAGTGAAAAGCATTGCAGATATCTATGATGTGCACAAGCATGTGGATGTGATCAAAACTTTGGACGGCTGGGGACAACGAAGCATTGACAAGCTTCTTGCAGGTATTGAGAAAAGTAAAGAGCAGCCCTACAGTCGCGTATTGTTTGCTTTGGGGATTCGTTTTGTCGGCGAAGGAACGGCAAAGGTATTAGCGCGAGCTTTTCCGCGATACGAAGATCTTCGTGTTGCGACACTCGAACAGCTCTGCGAAGTCAATGAGATTGGCGATCGTATTGCTCGATCAATTATCGAGTTCTTCTCGGATGAGAGTGAACAAGAAATGGTGCAACGTCTGATTAGTGCGGGACTGAAGTTTGAGCAAGAGCAAACACAGACCCAATCAAATGTACTTGCCTCAAATACCTTCGTTCTGACCGGAGAATTGAGCTCAATGACACGTACCAAGGCCGGTGAGTACTTGGAATCTCTTGGTGCTAAGGTCTCTGGAAGCGTGAGTAAGAAGACCTCGTTCCTCGTTGCCGGAGAAAGCGCCGGATCAAAGTTGACAAAAGCAACTGAACTTGGCGTAACGGTTCTCAACGAAGAACAATTTCTTGCCCTGCTAAAGTCACATGGTATTGAATTGCCATGATTGACTATGCTAGATCCTACTGAACGCGTGTGACCTTCAGATATGAGCCGGCTTTCACGATTGTTGCCGTCGCATTGGATGATGCTTGGCACCAACGAAGAACGACATTACCGGCTGTCGAGCTATTGGTAACGATCCCTCGCAACTCTACCATAGTGCCGGTATCTGAGTAGTCGAAGTTTGTGGTCGAAAAAGTATAACCTGTTCCTGATGTTAACATTTCCAAATAGTCGTCATTACTATCATCGTTGTCACCGCGAGCGGTTACCCACATAGTTGCCGAGGCAGGCAGCGCCAAGGCAAATTTCAAACGTCCATTTACGCCAGTTACACGAATCATAAAGTCAACTTCCCAAACCTCGTTTGCACCGATGCTGAAAAGGAGATTGTCGTCGTCTTGGAGTGTTGTACTGTTTGCTACAGACTCATCAGCGGATTTAAGAACGTATCGTGTTATTCCGGTTGTGGCCCAAGACAATGTTCCGGATCCGTTTGTTGTCAATGGCGCATCAGAACTACCGTCGGCGCTAGGTAAGGTATATGTTGTCGAGGACGAAACAGCCGGACTCTTAAACGCAATGTAATTGGAGCCGGACGTGCTTGGTTCAGCAAAACGCAACTCAGCTGCAGTGTTGTTGTTGTTGTTTAGAAGAAAGTTGCCATTCATGATTTCGAGCTTTTGTCCGGGAGATGAAGTGCCGATTCCAAGGCGACCATTAGTATTATCCCAAAACAAATTCGCGCTGGAAGAAAGAGTCGAGGTGGAATTCCAAAATGCAATTCGCGTCGATGTACCGCTTCCGCTTACACCATTAACCCATGTTAGTGAGTCGTCCGTACCACTGACCGACGAAACAGATAACATCTGGTTTGCTGTAGGTGCAGTGAGAGGAAGGATAAGACGGTAGTTTGCCGATAGCAAACGTGGTGCGAACAAAGAGATCCACCGTTCGCTTGCGCCGCTTTGGGTATTGCTAAGGAGTATTCCTTGCTTCGAGGAAGGCAACGGAGACTGTGCAGATACAATTGAGCACAAAGATATGGTCAATGTGCATGTACACAGCAAAGCCATCATAAAACGTGAACGTTGAGCATCCTGCTTTTTCATAGTTCGTACAGTTGGGTAAAAAACAAGCTTCATCCTTGGACCATAGCTTTCGTCGTATAGACTCCACAATGGTGAACCTAGCTGGATTATAGCAGCTTTCGTGCCAGAGTTGTCGCTTTAGATTTTGCTTAACGATTGACTACTAAAAGCCTCCAAATTCTCAGAAATGACCGCTTATTGACAAGAAAGGTCTAGGTAAAACTCCTTGCCAACCACAAGTTTTCAGCTTGTTAACAAAGGGTGAGTCGTTAAATGAGCGCCAAAGACAGGTGTCGCGCTGCTAAGAGAAATTCTTATCTCTTGTAGTTACCGTCTAATAGTGTCCATCCGGGCTCAATTCGGAAGCGCTTCGATTATCGCAAAACAATGGGGAGTGGATGTTTGAATTTGCGAGGAGCATAGATCATCGATCAGAAGCTCGATCGAATGATCGTGTGGCAAAGCGTCGACGATAGTTTGAATGCGAATCGTTGCTACTCCACCAAGGTGTGTGTAGTTAAACTCGCCAGTCTCGACATCTACTGTCTTCAATCTCTTTGTATCAAATCCTAGTTCTTCAATCGCGTATGAAAACGGCAAGGGGCTAGAATGCTTGAAGTGCAACTTCGGCTTATGATTCGCATCGGTAGATTGAATAACGAACTCAACTTTCCAACGATGTTGTGCAGCCAGCGGGGCATTCATCCTATACTGCGAGTTGTGTATAGTGTTGTTCGAGTTGCTCACGCGTTGAGGACGAACAACCTGAACTGAGGGCTGGTGTAATTCGACAGCGGACTCGACGGACTTAACGCGTTTTGAGAGCTGACGCAAAGCTTCATTGTGTGTCGCAACAAGATTAGATTGACTGAGGGAGTATTCACCGGAAGAGGAGCGCTGAACCACCTCAGGAAGAACTGTGTCGAGATCTTGTGCAATGAAACCAATCTGATCATCGCAAGACGGTAGCTGTTTCCAATTGAATCTTACACCGTGAATTCTTCGAATAGTCTGCAGGCAGTTCTCAAGCGGTCTGATATTGGTTTTCAATCTGGCATCAGAAGAATGTTGCCAACCGCTTGTAGTGTAGGTGCCGGTTGTTGAGCCATTGTACACCGTCAGCATCTGTGTTAAAGATGATGATGTTCCAATTCCGACCTTGCCAAGAATAATCGCGCCATTGGTTGGTGCCGCTACCTCTCGATACGAAACGCCAACAGAGCTATTACCGCTAATGGAGAGTTTATTGACAATAGAGGTACCGCTCAACTGGTTCCCAATGTTAACGTTGCCACCCGTTGCATCAAAGAAGAAACCGCCTTCGGTTATACCTGCCGGTATCGCACCAAAGGCTCCTTTGTCAGCCATGAAGGTTGGATTCATTCCCAGGTTAACTGTTCTTGTCGAGCCAGCAGAGTTCAGAGCAATAAACTGAACTCCAATACCACCGCTTGTTGTGGTGTTCTGGGCGAGAATACTTCGATTAGCGGCGACCAGAGAGTCAATAGCTGCACCTGCTGCCTGAACAACTGAATGTACTTGCGCCGTTGGACTCGAAGTACCTGCCCCAAGATCTGAGGTCGAATTGTTCCAACAGAAAAGAGTATCGTATAAGAGCGAGCCCGATGCCGACCAATAGGCTACGCTGCCGGAATTCCCGGCACCATTAAGTCCGGTGGGAGTAGTAAAAGTCAAACTATCATTAGAACCGGAAATCGCATTCACTTTGAGGACTTGATTAAGACTACCAACTGTGCGGGGCATGACAAGTCGGTAGTTGGCATTAAGAGATGAGCTGACGGATAGCTCAATCCAAGCTTGGCTTGCTCCGCTTAGTCCGTTACTAAGCAAAAGCGATGACTTGGAACTACTAAACGGACTCTGTGCTCGAAGGCCAGATTGGACCATGAACAGACTTAACAGCATGAAGCATGAGAGTTTTAAGACTCCATATCTTCCGACTTTACACGACGAACCTTCAAGAAAGCAAAGTCTCATGGACGATCCTCAACGACTTTGACGCCCAGATAAGAATTCTTTTTAATGATGATTTCTCTGTCACCTTGTGTCTGTGATAGACGAAAACGTATGCTCGATTCAAACTGAGAGTTGTTGTGTACAACGCCACTGCAATGCAAGAGCACATTCTGATGTTCTGTCTTTTCTGCACCTACGCTCGTTGGCGTTCCTATGGTCATCCATGCGTTCTTGAGCAGTCCGGCATTATCCGTCGCCTCGAGAAAGACATCGCTTTCGATATGCTCACTACCTTCTAAGCTTAGGTCGAGGGGCACGTCAGAAAGGAGGTGAAGATTGAGATCAATCTGAACACTTTGACCGGGAGCTACAACAACTAGTAGTCTCTTGTCATCGATTTGGTTGAGATCCTTCAGATGCTCGTCCTGAGAAAAGCGTATAAACTCTTTGCGCGAGATGGGTGTGCTGCTGGCATGTGACAATGAAGATGTACTGCCTTCAATCTGTTTTAGTTTATCGTCGAGCTCCTTGATCGCTTCATTGTGCAGCGCACTAAGATTTGCATATGCCATGGACTTCATGCCTTTAGAATCCGTGCTGACGACTTCTGGCAGGTATGGTTCTACTTGCTGAGCTATGAAACCAATTTGATCACTTTGATCGCTGGAGTTTTTCCATTGGAAGCGTACACCCTGAAGCTTCTCAACGATGGACAATGCGTTTGTTATGGGACGAATATTGGTTTTGAGTCGAGCGTCAGAGGAGTGCGTCCAACCCGACGTAGTGTAGTTACCTGTCGTCGTTCCATTGCTCACCGTCAATCGATTTGCCGGCGAACTAGTTCCGATCCCGACGTCGCCTTGGATAATAGCACCATCGGTTGGTGCGGTTATTTCTCTATAGCCAGTGCCAACCGACAAATTGCCATTGATGCTCAGTTTGTTGACGATACTGCTTCCGCTAACAGTTGAGCCGATGAGCATATTGCCATTGACAATGTCGATGAGTAGTCCGCCGTCAGAGATCCCGTCAGGAACGATACCAAACGCCGTATTCGTTCCGAGTCTTCCAGGATCGATACCGACGTTTACAGTGCGCGCAGTTCCGCCGCTATTTTTGGCAACGAATTGAATGCCGACTGCTCCTGAGTTTGTAGTGTTCTCACATAGAACTGCTCGGTTTGCTGAATTGAGTGATGTAATACTGCTGTTGGCGTTCGTCACAACGCTATGGATTTTTGCTGTCGGTGACGAAGTCCCGACTCCAAGTCTGTTGTTTGTATTATCCCAATACAAACTCGAGCTAGAAGACAAAGTTGAAGCACCCGACCAAAAAGCTACTTGAGTGGCGGTGCCTGTGCCTGTTACGTTACTGCCGTTAGTCCAACCTAACGTGTAATCACTTCCACTAATCGATGAAACCGTCAGGAGCTGATTTGTTGTCGGCGCACTTGTCGGAAAGATCAATCGATAGCTCGAACTCAAGCCAGATGGAGCCATCAAACCCAACCATGCTTCAGAGACGCCGCTTTGCGCATTGCTCAGAACGACACTCTGCTTGCTACTGGAGAATGGGGATTGCGCCTGTAAAACTGAGGCACAAAAAGCAAACATGAATGCAGAGACCGCGACAAGGCGGAACTGCAGTACTCCAAAGAACAAACGACGCTGTGCGAAACACGAAGAATGTGCACATGTAGTCTGCGTAATATGACTGTCGAGAGAGCTGAGATGTGAGGAGAAAAGCGATGGGGCTGAGCTGCGGTTCATGTCGTCTATAGTTACGCTGTTGCAAAGTGCTATAAAGAACGATTGCCCTCGTACTATACTAGAATGCGATAATAATAAAAATGGATATGATTAACCAATATAAACTTGAAAAATTCTTGTTAGGAAGTGCCATCTAGTAGACCTAAACGTCTCTTAGTGTGGGTATCAACGAAGGAACGTCTGCTGTGTTCATCGTGGTGAAACACCTATTCCGTGGTCTGTGCGAACAACATGCAAGACGATATCAAGAGGCAAGCAAAATCAATTGGATGGAACTGACTCGATTAAGATAAGCACGGCTGAAGTGCATTCGTAAAGACTCAATGCTGTGGATTGTAAGACCGGTGACTTTTCATCGCTAAGCATGAATCCAACTACAAAAACCGACATCGCCAACTCACAGGTGTATGAACATGTGATTTGGCGATGTCTTCAATTTCGATACTTCGGAGAGACTTCAGCGCGCCGGCAGACCGGCAAACTGTTCGTCGCTTGATCGCTGTATTGACTCAACCACCATAGACGCGTTTTTGCTGACGTGCATGTTAGAAGCTTCTATTGACTTCTCTCCAACGACCGGTTGTGTTGTCGTAGATGAGTGTGATTGCATCGTCCGTATTCATGACCGCATCTGCAGTGGCGCGGAGAATGAAACGGTTAGTAGCCGTGCTACTAGCGCTTTGAACTTTGAGCGTGATTGCACTTGAGCCAACATTGATGAGCGTGATTTGTCGGCCATCACTGGCAGCGACAATGCCTGTAATGTCAATTGCAAGTGATGATGAAATGCGATATACACTGTTGCCACTAGAAACCAACGACAAGTTGTTCTGATTCGCGCCATAAGCACTTGGTGTGTTTACACCGTAGGTGATGCTTGCACCTGAAGACGACCAGCTCAGTGTTCCTGCTGCGTCTGAGCTCAAAACTTGTCCGGCAGTTGTTGCATCAGCTGTTGGCAGAGTGTAGGTAACATTTGCTGCGTTTGCACCAGCTTTGAACGCTGTGTAAAAGGTACGAGCCGGGTTGTAGAACTGAACTTGACCTGCCGTCGATGCAGCACTCGTATCAATTATCATGTTGCCGCCACTGAAGCGACTTGCTCCATTGACGTGCAGAGCTGATGTCGGGGAACTAGTTCCAATGCCAACTGATCCGCTTGGAACCAAGAGCGCATAGTTGTTTGTGCCACCGGATGCACTGATTGTCATGCCCACATTAGTTGCAGATGTGCCGGTGTGCGTATTGGAAATCTGAGCGCCATACGTAGTCTGTGTCGTTGTTGAGTTTGCACCTGACAACGAGAGATTGAGCAAAGTCTGTGCATTACCTGCTGCAGCTGTCGATGAAGAAGACAAAGTAAGTGCTGTCGCACCAGCCAAACTGTTCCATTGCCATGTTTGAGCAAAGGAAGTACTGTTGATGGTGTTGGTAGCAGTTCCGGCAGTAATAGACGAAAGGTGTTTCGATGATGTGCTTGTTGCCCAGCTCAGTGTGCCTGAACCATTTGTACTCAAAACCTGACCGCTTGTACCATCTGCTGTTGGCAGTGTGTAAGTCACGTTAGCCGCGTTAGCTCCTGCTTTAAGCGCCGTGTAGAATGTGCGAGCCGGATTGTAGAATTGAATTTGTCCTGCTGTTGCTGATGCACTTGTGTCGATGATCATGTTGCCACCACTGAAACGACTTGCGCCGTTAACATGCAAAACGCTTGTAGGAGCCGATGTACCAATACCGACGTTTCCACTTGGAGCCAAGAGGGCATAATTGTTTGTGCCACCACTTGCAGAGAAGTATCCGGCAATGTTTGTTGCAGAAGTACCGGTGTGCGTGTTTGCGACTTGCATGCCGTAGGTGGTCTGCGTTGTTGTTCCGTTAGCGCCGGAAAGCGACAAATTGAGAAGCGTCTGAGCGTTGGAAGCAGCAGCAGTGGAGCTTGAAGACAAGGTCAAAGCTGAAGTTCCGGCCAAGGTGTTCCATTGCCATGTCTGACCAAATGCAGCATTGTTGATGCTGTTCGTTGCAGTGGCAGCAGTCAAGCCTGAGATCGGAACAGAAGTAGCTGTTGTTGACGGAGTAGCCCAACTCAAAGCGCCGGAACCATTGGTGCTGAGCATTTGTCCGCTTGAACCGTCAGCAGTCGGCAAAGTATAGGTTACGTTAGCAGCATTGGCACCTGCCTTGAGAGCAGTGTAGAAAGTGCGTGCAGGATTATAGAATTGCAATTGTCCTGCAATACCTGAAGATGCGGTATCAATAGTCAATGCGCCGCCCGCAAAGAGACTTGGTCCATTTACATGAAGTGTGGATGCCGGCGTTGCTGTTCCTATACCAACATATCCACTAGGAGCTAAAAGTGCATAGTTGTTGGTCGCACCGCTGGCGGAGAAGTAGCCTCCGACGTTAGTCGATGTTGTTCCGGTGTGCGTATTGGTTGCGTAGAGACCATAGGTTGTTTGCGAAGCGGTGCCGTTGGCACCTGACAACGACAAACCAAGTAGTTTCTGAGTGTTTGAAGCCGCAGCAGTGGAAGAAGATGATAAACTAAGAGCTGTGTTAGAAGAGAGTGTGTTCCACTGCCATGTCTGTGCAAAGTCTGCATTGTTGATACTGTTGGTTGCGCCAGCAGCTGTAATGGAAGACAAGGCACTTGAGGATGCAGCGTTTGCCCAGCTCAGCGCTCCTGAACCGTTTGTACTCAGCACCTGACCGCTTGAACCATCAGCAGTTGGAAGAGTGTAAGTCACGTTAGCTGCGTTAGCACCTGCTTTAAGCGCCGTGTAGAATGTGCGAGCCGGATTGTAGAATTGAATTTGTCCTGCTGTTGCCGATGCACTTGT
>JBGAUL010000015.1:0-92634 GCA_044228685.1 Chlorobiota bacterium | reverse complement strand
TCTGACAGAACGGGGTTATTATGGTTTACAAACTGAAGCCATTTTTTATCTCCGTCGTGTCAGATGCTCGCGCAGCGGACATCTGCCACTTCACGCCGCGACGTCCGGTGTTGAGCGTCCACACCTCGAGCGCTGTCAGAACCCGCTTCTCTAGCATCTGACAGAACTGGTTTTTAACGCTGTGATCAAGATCTATTATTCCCACGTACCTCATGCCAGCGCATTAATCCGCATTGCATTGCACACTGGGTGCCGTCTGTAGATTTGTAAAGCTGAACAAAATTGAACTACACCATGAAGCAATGTCTTGTGGCGGTATCGATGCTATTGCTTTTGCTTGAACCAGCAATTGATCTGAGCGGGGCAAGAATGCCTACTTCAAGGACTGCGCCTAGTACACATTACAGCGGCGCGCCGCAGACCGTTGATCCCACTGCAACAACAGTTGAAACTCGGTTCTTGCCTTTGCCGGGATGCAGACGTATGACGGTGGCGCCGAACAGTTTTGCCCATTATTTGCGAAACTTGAAGCTTAAGGCTCATGGTTCAGTTGTGCATTATTTCAATGGACAGGAGAAGCCCGGAAAGGTGTATGATGCAGTTGTCGATATTGATATCGGCGACAAAGACCTGCAGCAATGTGCAGATGCAATAATTCGCTTAAGGGCGGAGTATTTCTATGCTCAACACCAGTTGGACAGTATAAGCTTTGCGCTTACGAACGGATTTGTCGTTGACTTTTCGCGATGGGCAAAAGGGTACAGAGTGAGGATAAAGGGAAACAAAGCTGAGTGGGTGCACTCGGCAAAGGAATCAACGAGCTATGCGATTTTTCGTGAGTATTTGGAATTCGTGTTTCGATATGCCGGAACACTGTCTTTAGCAAAGTCGATGCACTCCAAGAGCATTGAAAACATCGACATCGGCGACGTCTTTGTCAAAGGTGGTTCGCCCGGCCACGCAGTCATCGTCGTTGACATGTGCACTGATGCCGGCGGTCAGAAATACTTCCTACTTGCCCAGAGCTATATGCCTGCTCAAGACATACAGATACTCAAAAACCCAAGCCAACCTGGAATCAGTCCCTGGTATTCCATACCACCTCTAAACCACATTTCCACACCTGAATGGGTGTTCAGTCTGGATCAGTTGAAAAGGTGGTAAGTACAGTATAGTTTCTAACTTGAACCATCCAAGCGCTCCAATCATCAACAACACATCTATGAAAACCTACTTCCTTCTCGCTCTGTGTGCATGTGCTTTCTTTGTTTGCGGATTTAGTTACAAAAGTTGGTATGCGGATCCTAACGCTAAGGCTGCAGATGCACAGGGAACAACTCAGGCCTCTGCAACAGATAAACACATGAAGTTGGGGGCTTTTTCGATGAGTCTGAGTGTGAAGGACTTAGCGACGTCCAAAGCCTTTTACGAGAAGTTGGGATTTACGGTGTTAGGTGGTGGTATGGAAAAGAACTATGTCATCATGAAGAACGAGAACGCTCTCATCGGACTCTTTCATGGGATGTTTAAGGGCAATATTTTAACCTTTAATCCGGGCTGGGATGAGAACGCGGCAAATGTGAAGGAATTCGACGATGTACGCGCAATACAAAAGCAGTTAAAACAGAGTCAGATACAGCTCATGACCGAAGCAGCTGAAAAAAGCAGCGGTCCGGCAAGCCTCATGATCAGTGATCCGGATGGCAATTTGATATTGGTCGATCAACATCGATAGGGAAGGGTCCAGGTACTGCGTGAGCATTTATATAATTGCATCGTACGATGATAAGACAATTACTCCATACTTTTAGACTTGGCAATGAGACCATGACAGCGCAAGCTGCATTGTTGGCTAGGATTAAGATCTCACGGAGATAGCATATAAGACAAAGTTTGTTTATTAGTGTTTCACAATGTGGGTCCCGACTCTATGAACCATCTACTAAGAGTTCTACTTTGCTTGCTGGTATTCGTATGCTTTATCACATTCAATTCCTGTTCTACTTCGAACGAACCAAGCGAACCACTAGTAAAAGTAGGGGCAGAACGCATACTTACTCATCAAATAATAAGCACAGCCGGTGGAGAGGTCCGAGTTTTAGATAGTTCATCCATCAATGGACTTACTATCACTATTCCGGCAAACAGTTACAATGAAGAGCGAATGGTGAGTGTATCCACTTTTGATATCTTATCGCATCAGCTTGGAGCAGACATTCATCCCATTAGTCCAATCATTCGCGTTTCTAATGGCGGTAAATACAGTGATAGTCTCATGATTTTGAGGATCCCGACAAAAGTGCCTGCAGGTCACTTTGCCATGGCGTTTAGTGTAAATACAAAGACCGGTAGTCTGGAAGGTCTGCCTATACTTGAATCAGAATCGGATCATATTACGATTGGAACAAGACACTTCGACTTCAATACTACCGCCGTATCCGGCAAAGGATCATTGATGCTTTTAGAAGACATTAGCTTTCTCGATTTTTTAATTTCATCAGTAGATACAAACGTCTTAATGACGGACTACTCAACTCCGTTTAAACCAGGTGTGGATGATTTTCAATTTCCCAACTATGGCTCAATTGCATGCGAAGGTCATTGCTCTGGACAAAGTATTGGAATGTTATGGTATTACAGTCAAAAGAAACTAAAAGGAAGTCCCCCATTGTTCGGACGATTCGACAATAATGGAAATGATAAAACGCCTGAGTTATGGCAAGATGACGTATTGGGTTACAAATTCTGCGGATGTCTACAACTCGAGCAAAATAGATTTGTAACGCTTTGGCACCTATTACAAAAGAAGAGTGATGTGCTTACGATGCGCGCATTTTCGTATGCACTCAGAGCGACAAACGAGCCACAATTTGTACACGTTTATCCGAATATCGCTAAGCCGGGTCATGCTATGGTTGTTTACGGCATAAAACACGGTACGCTCGAACTGGCCGATCCCAATTATCCGGGTAATCTCGAACGACATATCGTCTATGACGATTTCAATCGGGTTTACGTACCATATTTTACTGGGTCGTACACAGGTGCTCCCGGAATTCAATTTCCCAATATAGCATATGAAGCAAAGAGTGCAATAAGGAGCTGGGATAATGCAGCATTGCATTGGCAGGAAGTTGCAAATGGTACAATAGGTCACGATGTTTTTCCAAGTTACACACTGCTTGTATTAGATGATAATAACAACTTTGTACCGTTGGAAAACGGTTTTAAAGTGCAACTTGATGGAAAAATGACCCTGAGCGTGCGAGGGAAAGACTTCGATGCTAGCTTTGTTGCTTATGATAAATATGGATCTATCTTAGCACGCGATGGCAATATTGTAACGCTTCCAACAGGTGCCAAGAAACTTGGTATTTATATTGTTGACAAAGCTAACAAATGGGTAGATTTTAAATGGATTACCGTAGAAAGCCAGGGAACTGAAATGCCCGGCCCTACGAACGGATACCTTAAAGCTGACGTTGATATAGACGGTGTACCAATGCAAGTGGACTCAGCTACTTTTCGTATCAGCGGTTCCGCCGAGGCTTACTTTTTTCCAGAGATAAGAATTTATCTCAAGAATAAGCTGGGTCTGACAGAGTATGTGCAGGTAACTACACCTTTATGGAGAGGAGGCGAACATGAAGGAATTTGTGGCGTTTTTACGTATTATTCAAGGTACTTTTCACATTCCTCATCTTTGAACATGTCTCCTGACCTACCCGGTGACTCGCATGTACACATTAACGAGTGGGGTGCTAGTAAATTCTCCGGCTCTTTTAAATTTCAGGCATTCAGTGAAGACAGGAAAACAACGGCTCAACTCCAAGGTTCTTTTAGTTTCTTACGATAATAAATATTATTCGTTAATGACATACAACTTCATGTAAAGTATTATCGAGACCATCAGAATCGACTGTGTGAGGTACTATAAATAACTTTCTATTACATCAGGTTTTTCACTATCCTCTTCATCATCACCACTTGTCCTAAGTGATAATGCGTGTGTTCAAGTAGTCCAAGCAGGTTTCTGAAATTGCTGCCGTATCGTGCATCGACGAAATCTTGATCGAGTTGCGCAGGACTGAGAGTCTCAACTATATCCGCAAGAGCTTGGGCATCTTTAAGACACTTCGTTTTGAGTGCTTGCCAATCGGCTTCGTCCGACATCATCGGCACATCAAAACTGAACTTGTCATGAGCATTCAGTTCCTTGCCTTCGAACACGCGCCGTTGCGCAGCGACGAAGTAGTTCATGTGATAACAGAGCTCGGCAATCGTGTGCATGTCCGAGACCTTCTGAAGTGCCTCGATCAACGTGACGTCGTCGAGAACATCGCGCACGCACACATCCGTCCAATTCCCACCCAAATGTAATTGTCGAATGTGTTGCGCTATGTGTTGAGCTGAGTTCATGAGCGTTAGTTCTCGTTTACATACATGACACTGACCATTGTATCAGCAGTGCGCAGAGCGCAGCATGCTTTTGACTGCAATAATCGCAATCAGGACGTTTTTGTTTTTAGGATTTTGTTGTCAAATTGAAGAATGTTCTGCTTGTAAGATCACGAATGAGACGAAATGTTCACGACATTGATACACGCGGATGTCTGCTAAAATTATAGTTCCACCGGCGCCACGCGCGACAATTGATCAGTCTTGGGAGGGCGTGCGCATCACCATTCCCGCCAAGAGGAATCCGGTCTTGACGGCCTTCTTTTCGATTTGGTTGTTCGGTTGGTTTTTAGGATTGTGTGCAGCAATCTGGGCTTTAGTATTTGGCACCATTGATTTTTTACCCGGCGAGATCTTCTTGATTGTGTGGCTGTCCGGATGGAGCGTCGCCGGAATGTTTGTTGCGCGACGCGTGATGTACACGTTCAGAGGATCCGAAGTGCTGTCCTTCTCCCAAGCACAACTCAGCGTCAAACGCTTACACGCATGGTTCACGCCGGAGAAGATCTATAATCTGCGCGATGCCAAGAACTTCCGCGTGATCGATCGAACTCAAAACTCTTTCTTCGGTTTTAATCGAAGTCAAGCCAACACCATCAATCTCGATGACGCCGGCATTATCAAATTCGACTACGGCGCCAGCTCCGTCAGCATCGCAAGCGATATTGATGAATGCGAAGCACGTGCTATCATTAGCCTGCTGAAAGAGAAACGTTTAATCGATGGTGATTAGAGATTGCGAGATTGGTGCTTGATTCTGTTGACTCAAGTTTGGTACAGAGTAGACGACCAGCACTCCCTGCCTCCGTCGAATCAGATGCTAGCGCAGCGGACATCTGACACTGCACGTACTGAGATCCAGTGTTGACTGTCCAGGCCACAGGCGCAGTCAGAAGACGGCTGTACAAGCTTCTGACATGACAAAAAAAGCTTGCTCCTAAGCTCGAACTTCAGCTCATCATCAGCTTAATACACTTCAATTTTTTCGGTACCTTCCGTTCCATCAAGACGAATTTGGTAGACACCGGGGATGAGAAGTTTGGCGGGGATGATGGTAGAGTATGATCCCATCGCTTCGGATTGTGATTCGATGTCGCATGAATAGACGCGTTGACCGAGCATGTTAAAGAGCTCGAGCTTGTGCACACCGACGCGCAGTGAGTTGATGTGTATACTGAGATCACGCGATGCATCAGTTGGGAAGAGTACACTGGAGCGACGCTGATCAAAGAGCTGTTCGCTTTTGGTTTCTATTGTTGCCGGACGTGCCTGGAAGCTGCAACAATACCGTTCTGTTGCTGCGGCTCGGTACGAGAAACTCTGTGCTATGAGCTCGGAGGCATTTGCTTTGACAAATACTGGAATTGAGCACAACAACGAGGTTTTTTGCGATATCGAACTCAGATCAACGCGGATTTCATACCTGTTTGTCTTTGGATCGAGTTCTGCGTTGGCAACGCTCAGACCCTCAGCCGGCAAATTGAGCGTGACAAATGCGTTGCGTCCGATCTGAGGCATCGTACACTGTCCATAGATTCGTATCTCACACTCTCTGCCCCGTACAACAGTTGAATTCTCGCCATAAAGTTCTAGGGCAACGGTTGGTAGTGGCGTTACTGAGACAGATTTCGTGCTCACACAACCGGCTTCGTTTGTAACCTCAACGCTGTACACGGTTGGCTCAACGGGTTGGGCAATTGGATTTGGGATTTCGGTGTTGCTTAGTCCGCTTGCAGGACTCCAATGATACTTTATCCCGCCACTGACTTCTAATCTCTTTTGTACATCCGCACAAACAAAATACTCCGATGCTCCCTTGATCTGTGGTGCATCAAGAACCTGAACCTTTGTTTGCAACATTTGCTGACATACTCCTCGCGTACACAGAACAGTATAAACCATATCGTGAGCCGGACTCGCAACAGGCTCCGCACTGCGTGGATCACTTAAACCTTCTGTGGGAAACCACTCATATTGATCAGCGCCGGAGGCATGTAATTGAATCGAAGCTCCCGGACATATTGATTGGTCCTCACTTATCTGCGGTGCAAATGTGCTGTCGACCGTAATCATAAGCGTTCCGCTATCCGTCCAACTACTTACACCTCCGCAGCATGTGCTTTCTATATGAAAGATATGGAGCGTGTAGAGTGTGGATACAGTGGGATGAAACTCAGTGCGAATTGAGTCTGGGTGTTCAACGCCGGTCTTCGGAGTCCAGTACACGTTACCCACCGATCCTTCTAAAAGGTTTTGACCATACTTTGTTTTGTGAGCATCAATCACGATGCTGCCATTTTTACAGATGGCTGTGTCGTAGCCGAGTGTGAAGTGCCCGTTGCTATGTATATCCGGACACTGACGACGATTATGCGATTTATGCTGTGCTTGAATTGCAGTTATGCAGAGCAATAAGAAGAGGACAGGAATTAAGCGTGACATGCAACGACTCCTCTGTAAGTGTATGGTCAGGAACAAGATACGAGACCGAGAGTCAATATCACTGTTAATTCTTGATGTTTATTTTATCATCGATAATTGCGTTTTATTCAAATATTTCGGCTTTTTCTTGTTCTTGAAGGCTATCAGCGCGCAGCTTCTGCTTGAGAATAATGCGAAAGCTATCGTCATACTGTACCCAGCGCTGCAATTGACGAAGTATCAATTCACGATGCTCAGGTATTTGTTGAGTATGTAATAATGTGTCAAAGGCTACAAGGAGTTTCAAGTTTGGTGCACGAAACGATGCGATTCTCATGAGCTGAAGGAAGGTGTTTGTATCGGCCTGAATCAAATGATGGGCAAGAATGTTATCGACCGTTGTGTCGACAATAAATCGCATTGCAAAGAGAGTTTTTATTTGAAGTGTTGAATCAGAATTATGATAGAGACTGTCAAGAGTAGCAAGACACGAATGCAAACCCGCATTTCCAATAACGAGTAGAAAGATATCAGTGCTGAGATTTGCTCTCTCTTGCATAATGAAATCAACGATGTGTTCGGCAAGTAGACTATCATGCTCAGCTACTGTTGAAGCTATACTTGCCAGAGCCATGAGTGCAGTCGCGCGAATGGTTGAGTTCGAATCTGTACGAGCAACATTCTGTAATGCGTTCAGGGTTCGTGCCTGAGCTTTGCCGATGACGCCAAAGAGGGAAATGAAGGATGCCCGAAGTGAAAGACGGGAGAAGGGTCGCAAAGCAATTGTTAGAAAATGCTCTTGTGCTCTCGGCGATTCATCGCGAGCTAGCAACGTTGCCACCATATGCAATCGCTCATCGTTGTCTGCATAGTTCGCAGCGCGTTTCATCAATGAGTCTGCGGCACCGTCAACTAATGCAACCACTGCACGCAGCTTGTTTGGAAGCTGACGACGCAGCGAGGAATCGGCTTTAGGATAGAGCTCAAGACTATCAAGCAAGCCTGTTAGTGTTGATGAACCGAGTAGCGCTTGATTGGCACCGCGACGAATTTCCGCTTCATCATATACCTCCGGCAAACGAAGCTCGATGCTTGTGCTGTTGTCAAGATGAATACTCATCGTATCAAGCACATTCTTCATGTTCACGCGTCGCCAACTGTAGCTCGTCTGCGTGTTGGCGATGTCAGAATTGCCAATGCGCACAGTCTGCGTATCACATCCGCTACAGCTTTGCAAACGCGCGTCAAGCCAATCAGCGCTTTGCGTACCGCGAATACGCGCCGACTGACGAGGTGCATTCATGTTGAGTACGCCCCGAGGCTTTTGCGGTGTGTAACCCAAAAGCTGTTTGAAAAGATGAGTATTGTTTGGACGCTTTGCAGTAGGCGAGTACATAACACGACATAAACCCGCGCGATCTGATTCGATAACGGTTGTGGAGTCCTTTGAGTAGCGTACGAACTGCAAAGAATGAAAGAGCGAAGCTGCCAGCGAACGACTCTCTGTGGAGGTGGTAGAATTGAATATCAAAGCGCAGAGCATGCCGTTGGCATCGTAGCGCAATTCAATGCTGCTCTGTAACTCTTCGGTGATGCGTTGTGAGAGATAGCGTTGTGACACATCGTTAACGCTGTAGAATGCCTGCATGCTCACGCATTGCACAAGCAGACTGCGTTCTGTGGAAGCGACGATGCGTATTAAGGCTTGAACATCGACGAGAGTTCGTTGCGAAACGGTTGGTGTGGATGAGCGTGCTGTTAGACCGCTCATGTCACTAAGCGTCAGACTGTGGTACTGCAGTTGATAATAACCGTCGAGTCCCGTTGGCGAGACGAATGCAGTGTCGGCAGTGACCGCTGACATTCGTCCCGCATTGACGAGAAGACTGAGAAATAGAATTATGATCGAGCGAAGAGACATTAGGGAATGACTGTGTCTTTGGTTACGTTGAAGAGAGTTCCCGACATTTTATAACCATTCCAGCTAAAGAAGTCGTGTTCGAAGCGCTTTTCTTTCCAGGGTGGCATTCCGAAGCGTGGAACCATGACGTATGCGTAAGCATAGATGCGACCATCAAGAAAGCGAACATCGTAACCCAAGCTAAAGTCATCGGTCAAGTGCAACTTTCCACTCTTCCATGCAAGCAAGGCTGTTGCTGAAAGATCGACTTCAGCTTTTGCTACGGTGATGTTTGCACCAATGCCGCCGCCGGCAATGAGGATGTCGACACCGGCTTCACCATAACCATTGACTTCAACAAAGGGACTTACTGTGCCGCTGAATCCGTTGCGACTTAGAGAAACATTGTAGCGAACGCCGGCGTTGCCATTGACACCAACGGCGCCTTTGATGGCGATTGGTCCGATTGGAACTGTGAAAGGAACTTCGACTTGCGCTGAAGACTTGTATTCGTCTTCCATCGACCACGCTTGCTTAACCCGCTCATCGATAAGCGTTGTTGTCTTGCCGAGAATATCAATCGTCGCTTTAGCAGTAATGTCCGCATCATTCGGTGGAACCTCAAAATCCGCAAGTGCTTTGACAATTTCAAAGTCGTGATTGAGGATTGCTCCGCCGGCCGTGCCTTTGGCGTGCAAGTGACAGGTGTTGCCCGGAGCAAGTAATCCAAGGGAAGAGCTGTAGAATGTTCCGCTTGACTTTAAACGAACATCGAGATATGCTTGAAACGACGAACGTTCTCCGAATTCCCATCTCTTATCCTCGTCACGATTGATAGTCGTAGGTAGTAAACCAGGTTGCATCGGTCTTTTATCCAATGGAACCGCAACAGTGCCCTTGTAAGCCGGGGCTGTGTTACCGAATTGCGCTTTGGTCGTGGACGATGAGGCGCGAGGAGCGATGCTGACGGGAGATTTCGAAACCTGAGTTGTCAGCGTGCTTGGACTCAATTTGATTTTCTGCAATAGTACCGGCTTCGTGTCATCATCGTAAACGGAATATCCTAAATCATTATATCCTTTCTCAGTGGCATTCAGCTTGTCATAATATTCACCTGCTTTAATGCGTGTCGTAGTCTTTCGTCCATTGTTCGTTACTTCAAACGTGAGTATTGAATCCGGATTTGTTGGTCGCTTTGTTGCCGGATTTAAAACTGAGCTGGCAACAAAACGTTTAGCAGGCAACTTGACGATGTCCAAATTGGAAGCGGGTATGGTCTCGCTTGAGAGCGCAAGTTTTGGAGGATTCGCGCTCTTCACCGTGAGCTTTGCATTTGAATTCGTGGTCTTGGTTCCACCCGGTTGCGCTACCAGACTCATTGTCAGGCAACAAAGCACACATGTGCAGAGAATAATTCGTAATCGATTCACCGAGAACTCCTTAATAGGTTAAACATGGTGTGATAGTTAGAGAAGATTGAAAATGACTTTGTTGCCGACGACTTCGTAGTCACCGTTTTGGATTGCAATTCGTGTTGAATTCACCACGACTATTCCGTCTTCATCAGCCGGATCATTCGCACGTCGATGCACTGAGAACACCACTTTTGATTGTTCATTCATCATTGATGCGCTGAAGCTTTGGTCGAATTGAAGAATGAGTCTTTTCATCTTCGGACGAAGAGTCGCCTGCGCCGTCACCAGCGTTCCATCTTTTGGCGCGTTGGCTTCGAGGAAGATTTTGAAGAGACAAACTCCGTTGCCGGCTTCGCATGTTTTAGCATCGCCATTGACGACTGTTTTGCCGGTGCTGAGTTGCAGCACGACACGCGCAGAGTTGCGACCCTTCTTGTTTTGCTGTGGACTGTCATCTGAAGAGCCGAAAAGTGATATGATTTCCGATCCTATAGTCTCAACAGACTTAATGATGTTGAATGGCGAGCGAGCGGGTTTGGTCGTGCTCGTTGACTGGGCTGAAGCGCCTGAGCGGAGCACAAGTAAAAGAACAAACAGACACATTGCCTGCGAACTGTGACTCATAACCGTCTTTCGAAAAGTGGAACAGATTGATTTGATGGGTCAAATTTCAATCGACTCAGACTCTTCTGACGAGACACATTTTGGTAATTTTACCGGGTCTACGCCAAGGACAAAAGCACAAAAACAAGGACCATCAAAGCTTAGAGGGGAGATCGGGAGATATGTCTGCGAAGGAAAGTGACGAGCTTTTTGATCTGATTCAAACGCTTACCAAAACCGAGCGGCGTTATTTCAAGCTGCATTTCGAAGGTCGAACGCACGGCGAACTGCGCAAATACCTGGAAGTCTACGATGCCTTAGCCTCGATGAAGAGCTATTCGCGCGAGCAGCTGCAGAAGAAAATCAAACATCAGAACATTCTCAAGTATTACTCCAAGGCTAAGGCATATATCATTGATGCCATTTTGGATGCAATGCGGGACTTCTATCGTTCCCAAACCTATATCGATCAGCTCTACTCTGAAGCTGCTAATGTTCGCTTTCTGAGTTCCAAAGGACTCCGTTCACAGTACAAAAAGTTCCTCCAGCAAGCAAAGCAGCGCTGTTACGAAGTGGAGTACTGGCGTCCTTTGTTGGATCTACTCGAAACCGAAGACTCTGTTCTTAACAAATCGCTGCAGGATTGTTCGTCTGTTCGACAAGAGATAAACGCAGTCATTGAACAACTACGCATTGAAGCAGCTGTGTTGGAGATTGATCGTGCGGTTTACAAGCACTACCTGAAAGTCGGTATACGACCCAACGCCGAAGCGCTGGAGACGATCAATGACTTCATATCTAAACTAGATGCGCTGCGCCCTTCCATGCGAGGCAACACGAGCCGGCTATCATTTAATTATGCGTATGCACTGTGTCTTCACATGAAAAATGAGCACATGCTCGGTGTAGAATATCTCAAAGCAAGCGTTGATGTTTATCACAAAGCACCGAAGCGCTTTTTGGCTGAGCACGAGGTCGAGTTTCTACGACTGCTCGGAAATTGTGCTACCTATGTGTACAATCATCGAGATCAAAACGAGTACAAGGCAATCTGTAAGTATATAGAGAAAGAGCACAAGCTCATCAAGGGATGTGACGACATCAAGTTTGAATTTCATGCACACCGTATCTTTTGTGAAATCTCATTGAGTCGTGACTACTCGAGTTTTCGCAAACAAGCCGAGTATTTCGAACAAAACAAGAGCAGAATATCATCGATGGCACTCATACGTCAAGGCGATCTCTGCTTCAACGTCTCGCTCGGTTACCTACGCACCGGCTCTCCATCCAAAGCCATCGAATGGCTGCTTCGTCTCTTCGAAGTTCCCAGCTTCGAAGAGCGTACGAACATCTACATCTATGCTCGCATGTATGAGATTTTGCTGCACTGGAAGCTGCGCAACGTCGACCTTGTTTTGTCTCGCACACTCTCATTCAAACGCTACCTACAGAAAAACAAACGCCTCGGCGACCTAGAGAAAGCGCTCATCAAGTTCCTCAATGCCTCATCGAACAACGACTCTGCGAAGAGCTTCGAGCGTGCACTAGATACACTGAGGGATGACCTACAAAAACTGGACAAGAAGTTGTACGCCGGCATTGTAGTGCAATACACTGACCTCATCGCCTGGTTTACAACAGAGATGAAGTGACAGTGTTTTATCATTGAAGAAATTGAAACTACATTGCAGAGTACCGAATGTCAGCGCCCACACTGCACATAGAACACTCCATCAACATTCCCATCAGCGCGGAAGAGCTGTGGGATTTCACGCAGGATTATTCCCGTCGATCAGATTGGGATTACTCAGTTAAATCAGCAACGCTCATTGCTGAGCAACCATCTCGAAGCGCGCGTCTGGAACTTCGCGGAGGCGACGTCATGACCTTTATCTACAAGCTCGATGAACGTCCTCGTAAGACCAGCCTAGAAGCCTGTGATATCAAGTCACTCCTCGTCAGCCGCGCCGCCGGCTGGTGGGAGTATGAACAAAGAGGAAATCTCACAGTCTGGACCCAAGCCAATACAATCGTTCTCAAAGACACTTGGTATTGCCGTCTCATCGCGCCTCTGTTCCGTCGAGTCCTCCACTTCAGCACCAAACTCTCAATGAAACGCGCCGCGCGATTGATTTCGGAGCGCAGGAGCGGTGCTTGAGTATGAGTGTGGTGGGTGACCGTATTAATACAGCGAAGTGATTTCAACCATTCGTCGTGTCAGATGCTAGCGCAGCGGACATCTGACACTGCACGCCGCGACGTCCGGTGTTGAATGTCCAGACTTCCTACGCTCTAAGTACACAGAGTTAGCTTCTTACAGTACAATCTCTGTATACCCTACCGAGCAATACCTATCATACAACAAGGCGACGAATCAAATCTGCCCACGCGAAGCGCATAGACTCCGATTGGAATGTCTCGAACTGAGCAACGCAGGGTTGAGCCGTCATTTTGAGAGAGAACTTTAATTGCAAACTCCTGACCGAGTTGATTAACGAGGTAGAGGCTAGAGAAGCTGGTAGGATGTTGCAACTGAATAAACAACTCATCAGAGCATGGTTGCGGATAAACGGTGAGGTGAGCGTCAGCGACAGACTGTACCCCACTCGCCGGACCCGCCTCTGCACTCAACTCCAAGCTATCCGAATAGCAATCGTGTTCGAGCACCAGCATAGCCTTACTTGTACCGAGGTGCTTTGCACAAAAGGCTAGCACGAGTGATAATTCTTGATCGAGAGGAACGACTGTGTTGGCTGCGAAGTTATCAATGCTAAATGCAGAGCTATCTGCTCCAACAATCTTCCATGAACGAATGAGCACGTCTTGTTGACCGAGATTGACGAGCAGGCGAGTAAAGAACTGACGCGCAGTATCGCCAATCACTGCACCGCTTATATGCATGCTCTTATTAATGAGTACTACCGGATTACCCTTGATATGAAAGCTGCGTGATTGTGTCGAGATGGGGCGCGCGGGATGTGTCTTGCGAATGAACACATCCATGTCGCCATGACTAGTCAGATTGAGTGCCGCAGAACCATTGTTCTGGATTCCGCTGAAGGCACCGACCTCATAGACATTTGAATCCGGGTCGATAACGTAGTTGCTTGTGTAGCGATGAGCGGCAAATCCTTCTTGTAATGATTGGATATGTCCATCTGTACCAAAGGTTGCGCTAAAGCGAAATAAGGTCTGCGCTTGGGTGCTGTGATTAAGCTCCAAATATCCCGGACCAAGTTGATAGCCGGTGAAGCGTAGTCGATTGCGGTAATAGCCATAGACGTGGATCAGTCCATTCTCGTACGCAATCGAGTCAGCATAGGCAAAACCTACACCGGTTGAAGTTCCCCCGGCGCATTGTGCCCAACGTACAGTTCCGAATCTCGCGTCGTAGCAAATGAGCAGAGCATTAATCGAATCCAAGGGACCTCGCTGCAGTAATTGAGATTCGACCTGAAGTTGAGGACTATGAAACCATCCGCATGCATACACTCGACCAAGTGAGTCATTGCAAACTGCCGTTGCCCTATCGTCCGCGTTTCCGCCGAAAGTTGAGAGCCAGAGTAGTTTATTATCTGATCGCAGCTTACACACAAATCCATCCTTTGCACCGAAGTCCAATACAGTGCCAAGTTCCGATGTAATGTTTTGAGCAAAAGTTCCGGCAACGCATACTGAGGAATCAACGCCGCACCAATCAATACTACAGGCAGTGTCGGGTTGAAGTCCACCAATGTTCCGCGTCCAATCATATCCCGCAGCACGTTGCGCCGTGGCGCGTAGTCTGATGTTCTGAACGCTATCTCTATGGTACCAGGAGTAGAGTCCGTGCGTTTGATTCTTGTCTAATAAAATCCAATCCGGATTAAGAGTATCTTGACTCAGCGTGTAATACAGATTCACCGCTTGCGAACTATCAACACCACTCCATCGAATTCGAATGGAATCGCATGCGCTGAGTTCTTCGCCGCCACTGGGACTATCGATGGAGAAGTACTGCTGCCCGCCTCGCAGCGGAATCTCATAGGAACATGACTCAGTCACGATGATCAAGCTTGCATCGCGAGGAACATTGAGAGCACCTTGATTGAATTTAACCGTGATCTTCAATGGCTCCTTGGGATTGAGCGCGAAGGGAAGAGACTTGCCCCCCAGACTTGCGATGGTGTAATAAACTGGAGGATTAATTCTAATTGATTGAATAGTCGCTTGAGTATTGCGCACAGTGAAGTTCAGTGTTTTCTGTCGCGTTGCCAATGCTTCCACCAACCCAAAGTCAAGACGAGGCGGCGAAGAAATTACTTCAATGACCGAAGAAGCGGGAACCGTGTATATCTGTGATGTCTCGGCGAAGAATTTTTTTGAGTAGCTCAGAGAAATATTACGAGTAGTCTCTGCAGATGAGCATGTGTACAGGGACTTCCAGACGAGCGTGCTCATTGTGCGGAAGTACATTTTGGTATAGAGTAGGCGAAGAACGTTTATGATATCGTCCTTGGAGTGTACAACAAACTGCTGACCTCCGGTGTTGGAAGTAATAGTCACTAGGTCTGGCCATGTATTGCTTGCAATCGATATGACATAACATTGAATAGCCTGACGATTACATGCGCGAATAATCGAATCAGTTTGCGTTGCGTGATCGGGTCCACCATCAGTAATGAAAACAATTCTCCGCAGCGCCGTCGGTGGCATTTCTGCCAAAGCCGCAATCGCACCGTTTGTGCTGTCTAGGAAGGGGTTGTTGTAATCAGTCCCGCCGCCACTTTTCATTGCATAAACTGAATCTATGACTCTTGAGATATTGTGCGTCAGCGAACACCGTAGTTTAGCTAAGCTTGAAAAGGAGATAGCTCCGTAGTACACCTTGTCGTCATCAGGAAAGTGTCTAAATACACTGTCAATTGCCGACTGCATCCATTGCAATCTCGTTTCGTGAGTTATGGTGTCTGCAATTGTGGCTGTCGAACCACTAACATCAACAACAAACATCGTCGCGCATGGTTGAATGCGTGTGGTATCCTTTGTGAGGATAGAGAAGTTTGTTATGTAATTGCCATTTTCCGTCAGTGTCAAATCCTGCATACTAAGGTTCTTCACCTCGTCGTTTGCCGCGTCATACACATTAATATCTGCCCGCACACTGGGGAATAAATCTGTTTTGATTGGACCAAGAGCAACACGCTGCGACCACAGCGTCGTTGAAGCTTGACACAACAACAAAGTCAGGAACACTGTAAATAATTGCGAGCGAAATGTGAGCATAGAGCCTCCGCATTGTATTGCGGTAAAATAAGGGGAAATCGATGAGAATGTTATGAATTGGGAGATTAGGTTTAATCCGAGCGGCGCTCGTACGATACCGTACTCCGTTGTGTCAGATGCTAGCGCAGCGGACATCTGACACTGCACGCCCCGACGTCCGGTGTTGAGTTTCCAGGACTCCAGCGCTGTCAGATGTCCGCTGCGCGAGCATCTGACAGAACGGTGTTAGTATCGCTTCCCCGCCGCCGCTACTCATTGTTTCCGTCGTATCAGATGCTAGCGCAGCGGACATCTGACACTGCACGCCCCGACGTCCGGTGTTGAGTTTCCAGGCCTCCAGTGCTGTCAGATGTCCGCTGCGCGAGCATCTGACAGAACAGTGTTAGTATTGCTTCCCCGCCGCCGCCACTCATTGTTTCCGTCGTGTCAGATGCTAGCACAGCGGACATCTGACACTGCACGCCGCGACGTCCGGTGTTGAGTATCCAGGCCTCCAGCGCTGTCAGAACACGCTTCGCTAGCTTCTGACAGAACGAGGTTGCTACAATTTCCACGACCACACTTCTACCTATCTCCCTTCGATCTTATATTCCCCGAAAATCTCTGAATAAAAAATCCTATGCACGACTCAATCCACACATACAACGCCGCGCTCAAGACCGAATCAAAGGCTATAGCCGACAAGCTTGCTTTGATTATTGATGAACAGTTGAAGAAAGCGGAGTCGAAAGTCTGGCACGGACATCCCGTGTGGTTTTTGGATGGTAATCCTATTGTTGGCTATTCGCAGTTAAAGGACAGTGTGCGTCTGTTGTTTTGGAGTGGACAGAGCTTTGAAGAAGATCAATTGATCGCCGAAGGTTCGTTTAAAGCAGCGGAGTTCTGCTATACAGACGTCGAACAAATCAAAGTGACCGTGCTAAAGCGCTGGCTGAAAAAGGCGCGGGATATTCAGTGGGATTATAAGAACATCGTAAAGAGAAAAGGTAAACTGGAACGATTGAAGTGAAGCGGGATATCCGTCGTGTCAGATGCTAGCGCAGCGGACATCTGACACTGCACGTACTGACGTCCGGTGTTGAGTTTCCAGGCCTCCAGCGCTGTCAGATGTCCGCTGCGCGAGCATCTGACAGAACGGTGTTAGTTTTGCTTCCCCGCCGCCGCTATTCATTGTTTCCGTCGTGTCAGATGCTAGCGTAGCGGACATCTGACGCTGCACACCTCGACGTCCGGTGTTGAGTTTCCAGTCCTCCAACGCTGTCAGAAGACACTTCGCTAGCTTCTGACAGGACGCCGATTTGTGTCGTTGGTCAATCGTACCGCGCCCTCAAACAACTCTCTCCCCCACTCATTGCACTCACCCACTCAGTTTGTAGATTGAAGCGCGTGATACAAGATCTCTCACACTCTACACATCAAGCAGATCTCACTTTGTAAATATCAATGGCAACTGTTATCTCAATTCAAGTCACTGTGCATGCTCCGATAGCGCGAGTTTGGGAAGTCTGGAATAGTCCTGAGCATATCATTCAATGGTGCACAGCTACGCCGGAGTGGCACACACCGCAATCCACCAACGATCTGCGGGTTGGCGGAAGCTTTACAAGTCGAATGGAAGCTCGTGATGGAAGTATGGGCTTTGATTTCGGTGGAGTGTATGATGTAGTGGATGAGCATAAGCGAATCGCTTACACCATCGGCGATGGACGTCGCGTGGATGTGCGTTTTGAATCAGATGGAGATACGGTTACTATCAACGAAGACTTCGAGGCTGAATCCCAAAACCCGGAAGAAATGCAGCGCGCGGGATGGCAGGCCATACTTGATAATTTCAAGAAGTACACAGAGAGTTTGTGATAAACTCTAGCGCAATTAGGATCATCGCACAGCACTCAAGATCAGCGCAGCTGAATGCATTTGAGTGCTGTGTCTATGTTAGGGAATTCTATTAGGGAATTCTCGTCTTCAATACCTGCATCGTGCAAGCATTAAAATAACCGAGTGCTCCGCCTTGAATATTTGAAGGAGGATTTGTCGGCGTGACCTGATTGCCGCCCTGACTGAGCTGCGCCAAAGCCAGTAAGTAAGTGTAGACGCCCTCGTCGATACACTGCATGCTCACTACAACACTATCGCCGTGATGGAATTCAACCTGCGTGTCTAGCGGACGCTTGTTGAGTAATCCGTCGCTGAACTCATCGTTGCGTACAATGATATCGGAACTGGTTGTGTCATTGTGCACGAGAATAAAACGATAATTATTTCCAAGACCAATCGGATCTACAAAGCGTGGAATAATGATATAATTCTTGAACCCGAAAAAGCTCAGTGAATCAATTTGCAGCGAATCACAAGCAACACGCACCGGCACTGTTGATTGCGCGCTGAAATGTTTGCCGCTGTAGTCTACATCAAGCGTGTACTTCATTCCAACAACTCCGCGAAGCGCTGAGTTGCGATAGATTCCGGGCTGCACTTCATTCATCTGAACAACATTGCCCAGCGCATCGGTGATGCGAACGTTTGCGCTGCTGATCTGTGAGAAGGAGTTGCTGTTATTGACGGCGGTGCTACTGCTAATTAATACTTCAGCGTCGTTGGTGTCGGCTACGATGCGTGCTTGAATAACAAAACGAGGCTCGGCTGTGTTGAGGTCTATGTCGATGACTTTCTGACAAGACGCCAAGGTCATCCCAATAACTGCGCAAATAGCAAGAACGATTGTAATTGATGTGCTTTTCATAATGTGTTTAGTTCGCAATTAGAAACGGAATGAATAACTCACCGATGGAACATACTTGAACAGCGCTGTGCGCAAGGCTTGTGTTTTGCTTGGATCGTTTGGATCTTTTTGAAAATCGATGGTATAGGCGTTCTCTCGACCATACACGTTGTAGACCGAGAAATTCAACTCGCTCTTTGGTCCAAGCGTCCAATTCGCCCCAATGTCCAATCGATGATATGCCGGCATGCGATAGCCGTTGCGCTCGGTGTAGTAAAACACTATGTTCCCATCAACGACGTACTTGCCACTCGGAAAGGTCACCGCATTGCCACTGTTGTACACAAAGTTTGCAGAGATGCTCCACTCTTCATTGAGTTTGTACATGCCTACGATTGCCAAATCATGCGTGCGATCGTATTTGAAAGGATACCATTGATTGTTGTTGATGCCGTTGATCTGACGTTCACTGCGGGAGAGTGAGTAGGAGATCCAGCCGCTAAGACGGCCGGTTTTTTTCTTGAGCATGAGTTCAAGACCATAAGCACGACCATCCCCCACCAGTATTTCGGTTTCCGGACTCTCCGTTGTGTTGATTTCAGCAGCATCCTTATAATCAATCTGCTTCGTCAATGTCTTGAAGTAAGTCTCAGCACTCAGCTCATAATCCTGCGACTCATCATCAAGCGAGAAGTTGCGGAAATAGCCGAACGAGATCTGATCACTACCCTGGGGATCAATGTTGTTGTTCGAGGAAATCCATCGATCAGTCGGCGAGGAGGTCGTCGAAGTCGAGAGCAAGTGCATCATCTGCGAGTTACGACCCAGGCTTGCCTTGATCGATTGATTCTCGTCGAGCACATAACTCAAGCTCAAACGCGGTTCCACACGGAAGAAGTTTTTCACAATGGAACCGGTGGTTGTATGAAGTGTGTCGATAACTTTTCGCTGCGCATCGAGCACATATTGATCGTTGCCACCCAGCACCGCGAAGTCTACAAGTCGCACTCCGTACTCGCACTTAAGCGCATCGCTGAGATGAAGACTATGAGAGAAAAAGGCCGCTGATTCCAAAGAACGCTGCGTTTGCCATTCTTGGGCGCTGATGCCGGCGTCGCTACCGGTGACGCTAATGACTCCCGGCACAATGCTGTGATAAATGCCATTAACACCAAAAGTCATGGTGTTTTCGGGATTATGGAAATACTCGAACTGCTGCTGGAAATTCCAATCACGAATGCGACTGTAAATATTAAACCCACTACCACCAAGTGATAGATCAATGTTGTAGTCGTAATTGCTGTAAATCAATGAAGAATTAGAAACCAATTTTTCTGACCACTGATGATTCCACCGCAATGTCCCGGTTGCATTTCCCCAATCAATTCCAAAGGTCTTATTAAAACCAAGTGCGTCGCGTCCGAAATAACCGGATAAAAACAAACGATCACCGGATGATAATTGATAATTAACCTTGGCATTTAAATCATAAAAATACAGCGAGGAATTGCGGACGGATTCGTCGGAGCTGAGGGCGAGAAAGACGTCAGCATAGGTGCGGCGCGCTGCGAGGAGGAAGGAAGATCTCTCATCCTGTATTGGACCTTCCACTAATATTTTCGATGATAATAAACCAATACTACCACTGGCAACATATTTCTTTGTGTTCCCTTCATTCATTTGAATATCCAACACCGATGAGATACGTCCACCAAATTGTGCCGGCATTCCTGCTTTATACAGCGTCACATCTTTAATTGCATCTGAATTAAATGTCGAGAAAAACCCCAATAAATGCGAAGCATTATAAACCGGCGCATCGTCAAGAAGAATAAGATTTTGATCGGTATTTCCACCGCGAACCGAAATACCACTATTACCTTCAGCTGCGGCTTTCACGCCGGGTAGGAGTTGGATGGTCTTGATGACATCGCGTTCGCCGAGCAGCACGGGAACATTGCGTACATCCTGGATATCGACCCGTTCCACACCGACACGGGTGTTGGTGATGTTATCGTTCTTCTTTTCAGCGGTCACCACCACATCCTTTGTTGTCCGTGGCGTCGGAACCATTTGAATATCAACGGATTGCGACTTGTCCAAGCTGACTTTCTTCACCGTCGAACGATATCCGATGTACTGAAATCTCAAAGTGTACTCGCCTTTGGGCAAAGTCAGGGAGTAAAACCCATGTTTGTTCGTATATCCACCTTTAGTCGGCAATTCATCAACCCGAATCGTCACCCGGATCATCTCCTCGCCACTCTGAAGATCCCGAACAGTTCCGCTAATGGTGTATTGCTGAGCAGTCGATTGTGCATATACACTTTCGACAGAACCGATACTAAGTCCCAAACAAACCAAGAGCATAGATACACCGCGCACTACCAACTTCCACTCTTTAAATCCTGCGTTCATGTCGTATAGTCAATGGTAAAGATTAACCAAGACGACAAACGACGTATCGAGTTTCATTTTCGTGAGTGAGGTGTGGAGTAGGAGGTGAAGGGTTATGCTAAAAATAAGCTTGGATCATTCCGCCAAATGACAAACATCACCTACTTTGAAGCATAAGTGCTGCCAAGTAGTAATAGCCATTCTCATATCTCTAAGAACCCAGATACTCACTCCGGTGCAGAGAGTACGAGTATAGCATCCTCGTTTCGAAGTGGCATACAGACTGACACCTGAGATACTGTTCAGGAGCTTGAACGTGCTCAAATCCAGTAGGGCAATCGGAAGGCTGCGTTCGTGGTGTTGCGCGAAATAAAAACAGAAATTATTGGCGTAAAGGAGCAGCGGTATTACCAATACTTCGCAGGGAGAAATATCAAATCACATGAGAAACCTAGAAGCTCATGCACAATAATCGTCTTTTCCAGAAATCAGATAAATGCTTAGCGAACAATACAGAACCCCTGGCACAATGTAAAAACTCCGTCACTGAGTACCAATAAATGAACACCAGAAGGTAAATCTGAAAGGGGAAGGTGCGCTATGCAATTCAAATTGATCGGATCGAGTTCAATTGTACTGGTATAATCGGCTAATAATCCTCCAAGATTATCATAGAGTCTCAGGGAAAGCTTGCTCTGAACCTCTTGCCGGGCAAAGAAGTTCACAGTTGCAACTTCGCTTGATGGATTTGGGTAGCAAAGAAATTTGCCAATGGGTATAAAGACCTCCACGGGGGAGATTTTTTGAAGTGGGGCAAAACGAAATTCGTTCCAGTCTCCCGATAGGTAGTTTCCGGTATTGTCAATAGCCCTAATTCTGGCGATATATGACCACGCTCTTTGTGTAATAAAAGTTCTGCTGTTGCCAACCACAGTATCCCTTGTGATCTGATGTTTTTCAAAGTAGAGGGTATCATAAGTTGTGGCATCAGGAGTGTCAGAAGGAAGACCAGCGAGCCAAAATTCATATGCAGTTGCATGTTCGACAGTAGTCCAAGAAAAGAGGACTGTATCTGGAACACTGCTACTCTTCAGTGGACTAACATATTGAGGTTGTTCTAACTGAGGTGGCGTTGACTTCGATCTCTTATACAGGATAAACCTTTGTGGGATGTAGTACATCATGTAGTAGCAATCGCCGTAGAAGCGGTACCATCCAGTAGCAAGAGATGTTTGCGTTCCAAGCTCTTGTGGAAATGAAATTCGGCTGAACGATTTGCCCGCATCTGTGGTCTCATACCAAAGTGCTTTGTTGCGTTCCAAGTCGAATCCGACACATAAACGAGTACTAAACGATTTACAAGTTACATATCCCGCATAACACGTGTCGCCGGATAAAAAATCACTATGCCACGAATGACCACCATCAGTAGTAGACAAAAATCTAGTACCTATCTGATCTCCAGCAAGACCGGCAATCACCAACGTGTCGTGATTGTCGTAAACTACGTTTGTATAAGTCCAAACAGTAGCGTTTGGAGTGTTAGGATTACGTTTGAAAACATTGAGTACAGTGTCCCAAGTCACGCCACGATTATAAGATATATAAATCTTATCACGTGGTTCAGCCTTTCCTATCCCTAGTGCAATTAAGGTGTTAGAGTTTATGCAACACACTTTTCGAACAGTACCACTATCTGGTGGGCGCACATCCGCCCATGTCCGTCCGGCATCTACTGACAATTCACAGAAATGATAGCTTCCGACAGTAAAAAGGACGTTTGGATCGTCTGATGCCATTGAAACACTTTGGTACAGTTCAGCAGGTATGCTTGTAACTTTTGTCCAATGCAACCCAAAGTCTGTTGTCTGAATCACGACACCTTGTCCACCAACTATCAGTGCATTTCGCCCGTCGTTGCTAACACTTGCGTCAATAAACTTGGCTGTTAAACCTGGACCAGTCACAGAGTCCACGATACCGGAAATTCGCTTCCACGATTTACCTGAGTCCGAACTCATCACAGCATAAAAACGGAACAAGCCAGATCCCAGGCTATCAACTATCTGACCGGCCGCAACCAGTAGCCTGCCATCTTTGGAACCCGAAAAACAGCTGAATACTGGTCGCGAGTCAGATTGATAGACAATTTGCCATTTATCACCAGCTGCAACGCTCTGAGTTGTTGAACACCAACTAGCTACAAAGCAGTAAAGAGCCAGCTGAATCGTTAAGTAGTAATTCATGCGTGGGTGAGGCTAAGGTAATAGAATTGTTTTCGGTAAAATACACGAGAGAGGTCAAACCACATTCTGAAATGAAATCAGGTTCGGTTGATTATCCTGGACAAAGAACTATATAATTGTGAATGTAATGCGTTCGTTTGCATGTCCAAGAATCATCAATGTAGGTGCTTGAATAAAAGAAGCGGTTTAGATTGTGTTTGTATGTTATAGATGTAAGAACTGACCGTTAATGCGTCAATTATTATTAATGTTCCATGGCAAACAACAAGACTATCCACATCTAATTTCAAAGAAATGCTAATATCAGGTAATGTTGATAAGGGTTGTCAATATCTTGATTTAATGATGGATTAGTTTCGTTGATTTGATCGCTTTACTTGAGGTGCTCAACTTTAACTAACAATTCAGAGCTTTGAGCGCTACAAACTGATTCTGTTTTCAAAGTGTACGAACATGACTTTGGAGATTGTATTCGTAGAGGAAAAGGTGATAATTTGTGTGAACGATAACACCGTACGTGTCCAATGTGACCCCAAACATTCCCCTCCATCACGTAAATTCACATCCGCAACCAATCAGGTGATTAGATGTCCTTTCAAGCATATCTCGATAATATCAAAGCAAAGACCGGTAAGACGCCGGAGGATTTCAAGAAGCAGTTGGAGAAGCAGAAATTGTTGCGGGCGGATATGAAGGCCGGGGAGTTGGTGAAGTGGTTGAAGGAGGAGTACGAGCTTGGACATGGTCACAGCATGGCCATCTGGGCAGTGTTCAAATCCAAGGGATGGGTTGAGACGAAGTAGGGGAGGAGAAATATTTTTTCGCGACAGTGTCCGGTATGAACTCATTCGATTGATATGTATCTGAGACATGTTCAACACACTTAAACACGATGAAAGAGTATATGTTGATTTTCCGTCATCAAGACGGACAAGCAGTTGCTTCACCGGAGCAGATACAGGTTTGGATGCAGCAAACGATGGATTGGATTGCCGGCATTGCCGCTCAAGACAAGTTCGTGCGTGGCATGGGATTGCCTTTTGCTGATGCGCGTGTGGTGCATTGGGATAAGAGCGTGACGAATGGTCCCTTCGGTGATATCAAAGAAACCATCGGCGGCGCCGTCGTCGTTCGCGCTGAGTCGGTTGATGAAGCCGTGGAATTCGCCAAGGGCTGTCCTGTTTTACAAGGTGAAGGCAACACCGTTGAAGTGCGTTGTTTGGCTTCGAACGATGGAGTGCACTAAGTGATGCACGATGACGCTGCGTCGCAGGAGTCGAAGAGTGCTGAGCTCATTCCGCATCTCTTTCGTACTGAGTGGCGCAAGATGACATCTGTTCTGTGCCGACGCTTCGGCATTGCACAACTCGACCTCGCTGAAGACATCGTCAGCGAGGTCTTTTTGTCTGCCCTCGAAAGTTGGTCCTATAACGGACTCCCTCCAAATCCAACTGCATGGTTGTATGCAGTGGCGAAGAACAAAGCGCTGAATAGGGTCCGTCGTGATCGCATCTTCCATGATCGCGTACAACCCTTTGTCGAAGAGCTTAAGAACGAAGAGACTTCCTTCGATGTTGACTTTAGTCCTATCCACGCGGAAAACAGTCAGCTACGAATGCTCTTCGTCATCTGCGATCCCGCACTACCGCTGCTTTCACAGCAGTCGCTCGCTCTTCGCGTGCTCTGTGGTTTTGGTCTGGATGAAATTTCAACCGCTCTTCTTTGTTCGGTTGAAGCGGCTTCGAAGCGACTGCTTCGAGCCAAAGAACTTCTGCGACAACAACAACCTGATCTCGAATTCTCGATTGAAGAAGCAGTGCACTCGCGACTCGAAGCCGTGCTTAGTTCATTGTATTTGTTGTTTAGCGAAGGCTATCATTCCGACACACACGAGCGCGTTATACGCGAAGAATTGTGCGGCGAAGCAATGCGCTTATGTTCACTCTTATTGGCGCATCCTCTTTGCAATCAAGCTTCAACCAAAGCTTTGTACGCACTGATGTGCTTTCAGGCTTCGCGCTTTGCGGCACGTCAATCAAGCGATGGTGAGATAATCCTCTATGATCAACAAGATCGAAGTACCTGGGATGCACACTTGATTAGTGAAGGCGCTCGCTTGTTGCATGAGGCGCGAGGAGGCGAGGTGCTGTCGCGTTACCATATCGAAGCGGCAATTGCTTTTCAGTACACCCAAGCAGAAGACAATGCTGAGAAATGGCAGAACGTGCTTTCACTGTATGATCTACTTCTGCAGCAACACCCAAGTATCATCGCCGCCACCAATCGTTGTTACGCACTCTCCAAAGTCAAAGGTACTGCGACTGCTTATCAAGTATTGACCCAACTTCCGGGCGAAGAAGATTTGTATTATCAATTGCTCTGTGCTGATTTGTGCGCTGAAGACAACGCTCAACAAAGAAAATCTCACCTCGAAAAAGCACTACAACTCTGCAAACGCGAGAAAGACAAACTTCGAATTCAGGCTCGCCTGCAATAGATCCGAAAGCTCTGAAAGTCTTCTCCTGGCTCAAAAACACATATCCTACTTAAAAAGCGTAGTTCAATGTCTGTTTTAAACCGTGATTGACCTTGCGCGGTCTACGCATTTCCGACCCACTCGTTAGGGCAAAGGACAACAGGGGAATATTCAATACTGCTATCTCTCAATGACACACAAGAAACGTACATCGATGAACAAGGGCTTATTCTGTATTGTGATGTGCTTAGTCTTTGCGGCACAGATGCTACAGGCGCAACAACCATCAATTATTCTTGGTCGACCCACGGCAACATCTATTCGCGCAAGCATCTTGTTCAGTTCGACTGCACGATGCTACCTCGTCTATGGAAATAAGCAGGGTATTGCACAGGATTCAACCGATATACAAAACGCACAAGCCGGTGTTCCGCTCATCGTGGATGTACACGGATTGCAGCCGAATACCCGCTACTACTATCATCTTATGACAGCTCCGCAATCGAGCGCAAACTTTAGTGCATTGTCAGAGCACAGCTTTATTACACAGCGTGCGCCGAACACTGGATTTCGCTTTTGCATTGAAGCGGATGAACATCTTTATGACAAGAAGGGCGTGCGGAATATGTATAAGGTCACGCTCGACAATCAAGCTCGCGACAGTGCTGATTTTATGATTAGTCTTGGCGACATTTTTGGTGATGACCATACACCGACCACGACGACGAGTGCCGACATGAAAGCTTTGCACAACGACTACCTGCAATACTTGGGAGCTGTTTGTCATTCAATGCCATTCTATGTCTGCCTAGGCAATCATGAAGGCGAGAATGGATACTACTTGCAACAGACACCGCCGGATAATATTGCTGTGTATGGCACACTGTGGCGCAAGTATTACTATCCCAATCCGGAGCCGAATGAGTTCTACAGTGGTAATACTACTGCTGAGGGATATGGCATGGACTTACCACAGAATTACTATGCTTGGACATGGGGCGACGCTCTCTTTGTTGTACTTGACGTGTATCGTCATTGCAGTATCAATGAAAAACCTCAGAACTGGGACTGGACCATTGGCGACCAACAGTATGCGTGGCTGCTTAACACTTTGAAGAACTCGAAGGCTAAGTACAAGTTTGTGTTTTCGCATCACCTACGCGGACAAGGTCGCGGCGCCAAATCACTCGCCAACTCTTTCGAATGGGGAGGCTACGACGCCTCAAAGTGGCGCTTCGACGAGAAGCGTCCGGGATGGGAATTGCCTATTCATCAATTAATGGTGAAGTATGGCGTGACGATTTTCTTCCAAGGACATGATCACCTCTACGCCAGAGAAGAACTCGATGGATTGGTGTATCAAGAGGTTCCGATGGCAGCTGATTCAACCTACACCATCGGTATGCTGGCAAATGCCGATGCCTACACGGATCTTACGCTCGACGGCACAGGTCATATCCGTGTTGATGTTCAACCCTCCGGAGTAAGCGTCGACTTTGTGCGCGCGTATTTACCCGCCGACACGCTAAGTGGTCAGCACCACAATCGCGAAATCGCTCATCACTATGTAGTGCAGGCACGTCCTACCGAAGTCGAGGAACAACGACCGGATGTGCAAACATTCGCTATCTCTACTGGCGACAATGCTGATGAGATGCTCGTGCGTTGTCCGCTTGAGGATTGCGCAAACGCAACTCTCGAAGTCTTCGATATCGCCGGACATCGTATCGACATTGATGATCATCGAAGTGCGCAAGGTTTCATTCACTTCGATACCGCTCATCTAACCAACGGTGTGTATTGCATTCGTGTCGTGACATCGAAGCAAACATTCAGCAGCTCCTTTACTGTCATGCGCTAACTGCAGCGGAGCATGTTGTAGAAGGCGTCGGAGTTGAATTCTCGAAACAAGAATTAAAAAAATACAATCATAGAATAAAGTATGAAGCAGACACTGAGTAGCACGATATCATCACTGAAGCTTATGCATGATAAAGCACAGTTTAAAAGCGAGAATCGCAGCAACACTATAGGCAGTGAACATAGATGGTATGTCTTGCATACTCTGTTGTGCCTAACTTTTCTGTGCTCTGTGGTTTCGGTGCATGCACAGCATTTATTACATCGAGAAATAGTCGCACGACCAACTGACCACAGCATAAGTATCCACGCCATCGCTGCCGATGTACTTGAGATGAGCGTGCGCTTCCGTGCAGAGGTTTCGAGCACAACGCTGCAAAGTCCGTGGAAGCGTGCGGAAGCAGGACAAGCAATTGAAATTGAGTTAAATAATCTTGAAGCAAACACGGCATACCGCTATGCGATTTGTTTGCGAGCACCGGGAGCAAGTGATTCAACAATTCTGCCTGAGCACAGCTTTCATACAGCGCGGCCGATGGGCGAGAGCTTTCGATTTATCGTGCAAGCTGATCCGCACATGGATGAAAACAGCGACACGGCCTTGTATCGTCAGTGCTTGCAAAACCAAGCCGACGATCGCGCTGATTTCATGATTGACTTGGGTGATTTTCTGATGTCGGACAAGCTGCGCAATTCCGCAAAGCAAATCACTCACGACACTATCACAAGTCGCTGTCATCTCCTTCGCTCGTACTACGAAACTGTTTGTCATAGCATGCCACTCATGATCTCACTCGGCAATCACGAAGGTGAGAGTATGTGGAATCTTAATGGCACTGCAAACAACGTCGCGGTGTGGGGAACGAATGATCGAAAAACCTTTTTTCCGAATCCGCAAGCAGGAGCGTTTTATAGCGGTGACACGAGCTCTTATGAATTCGTGGGCCGTCGCGAGAGTTACTACAGTTTTCAATGGGGCGATGCACTCTTTATCGTACTGGATCCCTACTGGTTTACGGCAAGCAAACCGGATTCACTGCATGGATGGCGTTGGACTCTGGGCAAGAAGCAGTATGATTGGTTGAGAACGACCTTGGAGCATAAAACAGCGCGCTACACTTTTGTCTTTGCGCACCAGCTCGTTGGTGGTGATCCGAACGGACGTGGAGGCGTTGAGTTTTCACGCTACTATGAATGGGGAGGCGATAATCTCGATGGCACACCAGGTTTTACGCAGAATCGTCCAGGTTGGTACAAGCCGATTAAGGATTTGTTGGCTGAAAATCGCGTGACGATTTTCTTTCACGGTCATGATCACTTTTTCGGTCAGCAACAGAAAGATTGTCTGATCTATCAAGAAACTCCGCAACCAAGTCTTGCCAACTTCCAGAGTGCCGCGCAAGCTGCGGAGTATGGATATAAGGAAGGTGTAATTCTTCCTAACTCCGGTCATTTACGCGTCAGCGTTCAACCTGAAGCCGTTAATGTAGAATATGTTCGGGCTTATTTGCCAAAAAATGAAAATGCCACTCGGCACAACAAAGACATCGCGGCGAGCTACACGATTAAGCGCGTGAATTGCTACGACTCACTCTCTACCGGCGTACCTATTCTGTGGAATGCAGATTATGCTGATGAATTGATTTTTCCCAATCCGATGAGTTCCACAACGACTATTGAGCTCAGCGTAGATACTCCGCAACGACTCAGTGTCGAGATTGCTGATGAGCTTGGTCATACCGTACGTCATCTTCTCAGCAACAGCGATGTCCAAGCCGGTAGATTTCGTTTGTATTGGGATGGCAAAGATGATAACGGTATGTACGTCGCGAGCGGCAACTATTGGTCGAATATGAGTGATGAGCACGGAGTGACACGCAGAGAGAAGATCGCCGTCGTGCGCTGATCTCGATCGAAGTTTGCTTAGGTCATTTCAATACGGCGCAGCGCAATTATTGCGAGCAGTCCTAAACGCAGTATGAGAAAGTACGTTCAGAGCGGCATCCTCTGTGACGACGAATATGATGCTGCACTCAAGTATCGCAAACCTTAGAGAAGCAGCGCCTATCCGCGTCTCACAACTCTAAACGCAATATCTCTTCCATAACCCTGCATGATCGCCAGGTTAATCCACGACAGTGCTAAGTGTTCGAGCAGTTGCACTTTATCATCGCCGCCGAAGTTGTAGCATTCGCCGAAGCCGCAGTCGGCGGAGAGTTGACGGGCCACTGACTTTGCCTTTTCGTCATCGCCGGCCATGAACATATCCAGTTGAGCATCGCCTGAGATAGGCTTCTTCATGTTCTCAAAACCCGTAGTATTAAAGCACTTCACCACGCGAGCTTCAGGAAGCTGTGCGCGCAGAGCGTGAAAGACAGTTGGGTAGGGATCAGGTTTGATGCGAACGCTGTTGGTGGCGTCGATAATCACAACATCACCCAGCGAGCGGAGTTCGGGGATGAGAGCGTGCACCGCTTCCGGAGGTGTGCAGATGACGACGACATCCGGATCGTGCAAAGCGTCAGCAATGGGTTGAACACGTGCTCCCTCAATCAGCTGAAGCGCAAGTTGAGTTTTTGGCGATTCGGGATTGCGCGCACCGAAGACGACGTGGTGTCCGCTGCGCGACCACTGCTGTCCCAATGCCTGACCAACATTTCCACTTCCAATAATCGTGATGTTCATAGCGATGCTCCGGTGTCTCGTTTTAGGTGATGACGCTGACGAATACCTTGGTTATCAATTGCATCGTAGCGATGACACTAAACATCACGAAAACAAAAAAGAGCGTATCTACTCGCGTCGTAGAATAAGACCTTGATAGCCATTAATCGTGTTTGCATATCCAACAGCAATTGCCACAGAGTTACTTGGAACTGCGACTTGGCTCAATGTGTATTGGGCATTTGTAGACTCATATACCCAAGCGTTTCCGTTTACACTTCTCGCAACAGCTCCTTGGCTACCTACTGCAACACCATATTGATCTGAGAATCCTATGCCGCTGAATTGAATCGACGGCGCACCGGTCGATACTGATGACCAGTTCAAGCCGTCATCAGTTGATTTGAAGAGCAGACCCAATGATGATGAACCATACAAGACACTTCCTGGACCACGAGCGATATGCACAATATTTGCATCAACCGTAGAGCCGTTAGCCCACTTAGATCCACCATCCGTTGTAGAGTAGACTCGTTGACCGAATCCCTCAGAACGCATTACGATAATGCGCTGTGAGTCCCAGTACCATAACGCACTAGTTGCCGCACCGCTCCAACCTTTCGTAAAGTTACTGCCCTGATCATTTGACCGATACTCCACCATATTCTGATTTGAATTGTCGCTAACTGAACATACTATCACCGTGTTGATGTCAGGTATGTACAAATGTCTGAGCTTAGCGCTAATTCCGGGAGCAGGTAAGGACCAATGAGATCCGCCATCCGTGGTTCTAAGTATCGCGTCGTCGCCGATAGCATAGCCAAGTTGTGAGTCGTAGAATTGGACTGACCAAAGTTCCGATGAAGTACCCGAAACAAGGGGAGACCAATTCTTGCCGGCATCATTAGTAATTAGAATGGTTCCTTGCTGACCTACAGCTACTCCACGAGTCGCAGAGCTAAAAGCAACGTCATGTAGTATAGGTACTATGATAGTCGGCGTTACAACAGACCAACTGTTCTGACCAACAGAAGGATCCGGATGGACAGAAATAATTAAATTCAACACTCGAATGTGATCAAATGTTGCTGCGTTTGTCTGAATCTGAAAATGATATACACCTACTGAAACGGTTGCGTTGGCTTTGATAATTAAAATTGTCTCGCTTTGATTGATATCTAGTTGCGCTGGTTGAAAAGAGATTTGCAAACCAGCCGGTCTTACATCCGGTGATTCTACCAAAGTCCAGGAAGTTCCCTCATAGCCGTCGAAAACTTGGTTTGTCGACGAATATCCTCCCAAGTTGAATTTGATATTGTATGCGGTATTGATATCTACGTCAAGCGGACAAGTCCCGGTCGGAGGGTAATAATTTATCGTCCCGGCATTTATTGAAACTTTGTATTGATCCTCCGCTTTAATTAACGTGCCACCTGAAGTGCCTAGATCACATGAACTAAAAACGAAACTTGAACATAAACAGATGACAAAGAGTAATACGAGTCTGCAGATAAGAGAAGTGCGTTTCATAAAATCTAGTCGGTGTGTGGTTTGCAAATCTACCCCTGATGCTGTCACTTGATAAGTCACCAGCTAATTGATAAACCCAAGTCGGTAAGCATTAAGTGCTGGAGCAAGACGCTTGCTCAAGCCTTGATGATGTGCTTTGCATGATCAAGTTGAGTTCTACGCTTTCGGCATCTACTATGGTATGACAATATAGAACGCAGGTCCCGCAACTCCAGACAAAAATATTGCTTTCAAGAGTGCAAAGTCTTCAATTGTTTAGTCTTAGCATCCGCGAGTTGCGAAAGACCTTGAGCGATATGTGTCTGGAGTGCTTTGTAAGAACCTTAAATGCAAACTCGTAGCTCAATCATCTTTCAGGAAAAAAGTCGAACAATCTTTAGCGACCCGAATGAAGTCTTCTTTGATGACGTCTAAATCTACACACCTTCCTCTTTGAGGTGAATCACTTATTCACGAAAGCTCCTCGCGATGAACTTAGGACTCGTAAAATCAGTTTGGAAATTGTGCATGACCTTAGCATTTGTGTCACTGCAACTCAGCGCCTACAACGACTTACATATTCCCGACACACTCTCAGGTACGAATTTCACCTTGGCGATTCGGGATACATTTGCGCAGTACAAGACGGGGAATCAGACTATTACGTCGGGCATTAATGGGGCGACTTTTTGGGGACCAACCATTTTCGTCAATAAAGGCGATACGGTTCACATGACGGTGAAGAATTTTCTCAATGATAGCACGACCATTCACTGGCATGGAATGCACTTGCCGGCGGTCATGGACGGTGGACCGCACCAGGTCATTCCTCCGGGCACCACTTGGCAACCTTATTGGAAGGTCACTAATCAAGCAGCTACCTACTGGTACCATCCGCACTTGCATGAAATGACCCAAGAGCATCTGACCAAAGGCGTTGGGGGATTTCTCATTGTGCGCGATGCTGAGGAAGCTGCCTTGAAATTGCCGCGCAGCTATGGCGTGGATGATATTCCGCTGGTGCTGACGAGTCGTCGCTTCGATAACGCCAATCAATTCGTCACCACCAACATTGCCTACGGCGACTACATGTTCACCAACGGTATCATGAACGCACAAGTGCAACTACCGAAGCAATTCGTTCGCTTGCGCGTTCTCAATGCTGAAATCGAGCGAGCTTATAATCTTGGTTTTAGCGACAATCGCACTTTCTACGTGATAGCAAACGACGGCGGCTTGCTCAACGCACCGGTCGCACTCACACGCCTGCGCATGGGAGTAGGCGAGCGCTATGAGATCTTGGTTGATTTATCAAAGGACGCCGTTGGCACAGCACTCGATCTTAAAGCTTTCAATGGCGGCATGGCATTTGGATTTCCCGGCGGAGAGCCCGGTACGAATGGTCCGCTTGGCTCCTTACTCAACAACACCGACTTCGTCGTCTTGCACATCAACGTCGGCGCTGCCACCTCACAAGCAATCACCACACTTCCAACAACACTTGCAAACAATGTGTACTGGAAGGCAACGGATGCAACGGTGAAGAAGACTGTTTTAGTCACTGCAGGCACACCGGGTACTGACTTCACCCTCGACAATCTTGCTTTCGCTTTGAATCGAATCAATAAAACAACGCAGCTCAATGATATTGAGCAATGGACTGTGACGAATAACAATGTGTTTAGTCATGCATTCCACATCCACGATGTTGAGTTCAAAATCGTCGCGCGCAACGGCAACGCCAATGCGGTGGCAGCTTATGAATCGGGATGGAAGGATGTTGCTTACTTGCCCAAGGGAGAGAATCTCAGCTTTGTGGCGCGCTTCGACGATTACGCTGATTCCGTTCATCCATTCATGTATCACTGTCATTTTTCGAATCATGAAGATGGCGGGATGATGGGACAATTCGTCGTGGTCGGACCTCAGAACACACTCAGCGTCGCACCGACTAAAGTCTTTATCAACGCAGCAGATCACTCACAACAAACGCTAAACATTCAAGCCAATGTGAATTGGACCTTGAGTTCTGATCAAACATGGTTGAGCCTTGATAGCAACTCGGGAAGCGGCAATGCAGTCGTTACGCTAACTGCGACGGCAAACAGCTCCATCGATTCGCGCGTAGCGCATGTGAGTTTGCAGAGTCCGGGTATGACATCGCAGAGCGTCGAAGTCACACAATACGGCGTCGCACCAAGCCTCACACTTTCCGACACCACCTTGCGCTTTCCATCTACCGGTGGTGATCGAATCGTGCATTTGAATTCCAACACTTCATGGACACTCAGCAGCAACGATTCATGGTGCACGGCGTCGGCGTCGAGCGGAACGGGTGATAGCACCCTAAACATCCATGCAGCAGAGAATAGCAGCGCGACAAATCGCAGCACACAACTGACGCTTAGTGCAAAAGGAATAGCAACGCGGACAGTACAAGTGCTACAAGAGAGCACGTCTGATGTTGCGGCTGACACGGAATCCGAAACAGCCTATACGCTCTATCCAAATCCGGCGCAAGAGCGCATCTACATTCGTATGCTGCATCCGGAGACGGTGGTGTATTACGTGACGGTATGTGATGCAGGTGGAAGAGCAGTGTTGATGTTGCCGCGACCGGAGTTAGAGAAGGGGATTGATATCTCGTCATTAGCAAGCGGACACTACTTCGTGCGCCTCATGGATTTACGCACCAAGTCAATTACAACTCAGAGATTCGAAAAGCGATAAGCAATGAACACACGCATTGGAATTGTCATTCTTCTCAGCATCGTGATTGTCGCAGTTAGTCCTGCCGCAACTGTGAGCACATCAATGCTTGGCAAGCACGTTCGGAGTTTTTCTCTGAAGAATGTGGATGGTCAGATGCTCAATCTGGATGCGCAAAGCACCGCGCGTGGCGCGATGGTTGTGTTTAGCTGTAATCATTGTCCATTTGCGCGACTCTACACCGCACGACTCAATGAGCTCAGCGATCGCTATGCGGCTAAGGGCGTTCCGCTCTACGTCATTAATCCCATGGACACCGCAGTCTATGCAGAAGAAGGCTTTGCGAACATGCAGCTCTTTGCGCGCGAGCACGACTTTCATTTTCCCTATCTCATCGATCCCTCACAATCCGTTGCGCGTGAGTTTCAGGCCCGTCATACTCCACAAGCATACTTACTTTGGAAAGAAAACGGCGAGTGGACAATTCGCTACAATGGAGCCATTGATGACAACGGCGAACATCCCGAAGAGGCAACGCCGTATTTAGCGAATGCGGTTGATCAAATGCTTAGCGGACAAGCAGTCGTGACCGGCGAGACGCATTCGTTGGGATGTAGGATTAATTATCGGAAGTAGAGTCGCACCCTAACTCGTTAATTCCGGCATCTTCAAAAGATCGAATTAGTTCTTCGCAATTGTTTTAACTCACCGGTTCCCACAATTCAATCTTATTTCCTTCGGCATCCATGCAGTGGACGAATTTGCCGAAGTCGTAACTGACGATATCGTCGACCAGTGTAACACCGTTTGCTTTGAGTTTATCAACCAAGCCTTCAATGTTCTGCACGGTGTAGTTGATCATGTATTCTTTTGTCGACGGCGCGAAGTAATCGCTATCACGTTTAAAGGGAAGCCATTGCTGAGGAATGATCTGCTCCGGTCGCTCGATGTTTCTCGTCTCAAAACTCACTGAACCCCACTCGTTCAGACTAATTCCCAAATTCTTCACATACCATTCCTTCATCGCCGCCGGATTGTCGGAGAGGAAGAAGATGCCGCCGATACCGGTGACTTTGGGTTCGAGGGTGGATATGTTCTGTGTCGTTTGCTGGGATGAGTTGTCCATGTCCGAATACGAGTAGTATGAAAAACAATGAGCGCAATATTGTTCAATCTTCGACAATTCCAAGCCAAATGAATCAGGTTTAGGGATCAAAATTCTTGGGGTATTGATGCAATTGCAAGCACGACGTGTAGCAGACTTAGAATGAATGCTCCCGTTCCGGACCGCAAAAAGGTCAGCTTTGCTGCGAGGAATCGCGCTCAAGAACAGCGCTCTAATGACCTCAGCCTGTGAATAGAAAATGTATGTTTCATATACATGTTTTCAAAACATGTATATTTTTTGGCATTTTTTATACAAATCGGGTGGCTTTAGCTCGATTTTTTGAGAATTTTAAACATTGTGGTTAGGCTCTTCTCTTTGCGAGTCTCGGTGCCAACCACTGATGTTTATGTGAACACCATAGTATTCCAAGCTGTGTGCAAGAAGGTGTTAATCATTAGTGAGGATGCCTTTAGTGACCGAAAGTTGAATTGAGGTCGAGTTAAGATTCTCATGTTTCAATCTCCTCATGTAACCATTTCCCTCGCTTCCCCCTCTTTTTTCTAAAAGCTCAGAAGTGAATTACTCTTGTATCCTAAGGTCTAGATTGGGCGATGAACCAGCTTAGATCTGACGAAAGTTTTAGCAAGCTGAGCGTAGTTATTCTGCTCACCAATGCCCATTCACACATGAAAACCCAACACTATCAACTCGAAATCCTTTATTCCTGTCACTTGCCTTGGCAGCAGATGCCGGAGGTGGGGGATGGACGTTATTGTCATCAGTGCGACAAGATCGTTCCGGACTTGCGGCAGGCCGCTGATGATGAAGTAGTGCGCACAATGCTGGCCCAAGGTGAGCACGCCTGTGGTATAGTGCATAATTCACAGCTGAATCGCGTGTTGACGCTTCGGGAGAGTCCGCAGCAACGCAATCATAGGTTGTTGCACGTGCTGTTGGGTTCTATGACCCTGCTCTATGGGACTCTAAGTCAACATTCAAAAGCACAAGCAGCAGCTCCGAAAAGACAAGAGCAGGTAATTGGAGATAGCACGCAGGGAAAAGCGTCCTCAGAAAAGAAAATCGCAGTGTTGCCACGTTGCAGAGAAATAGAAGGTCGCGTTATAAGTGACGATAGCACAGCCAAGTTTCTTCCCTTCGCTAAACTGAAAATCCCTAAATACGGCATCACCAGCATATGCAACAATCGCGGGTACTTCCACATCGATCTGCCTGATTATGCTGATGATGATAGTGTGTCAGTGACCTTTGAATATTTGTTTTATAAAACTAAAACAATCGTCTGCAAAGTCTTACCGGACTCAACCATTGTGCGTCTGCAGTACGACGCTGCAGCCGAAGAAAAGCACCGTCAGGAAGTCAAGAATAACAACGACGATGTTACAGTAGGGCTCATGCCGGCACGATTGAAGTGAGTGTTTGAATCGGCTCTAGTTGATCTCGTCCAAAATGAAAACTTCATCACGCCCAAAGCAGTGAACTAGTAGGTCTTCATACTTTCTATGCATGTACGTGATGATTTACATGCTCTTTAATTCTATAAATAATAATCCTCATTCCTAGCACAGCTCATATATTGTCGAAGCATTGAATTCGTTGCCTTATACAGAAGTCTTCAACATTCTCTCAGGCTCGTCATGCTTCGAAATTGTACTGTGTATCTCGCCTTCATCGTTGCATTCGCATCGTTTAATCTTCGTGCTAGTCAAGACTCTAGTGCCATACGCTATAGTCTAGGTTTGAGTGTCTTCGCACAGCAATATGACGTCAAAAAGATGAGTGACTGGCAAGAACTCATCGGATATCCAACGCTACGCTCGTGGCAATCTCCTATTGTCGATGTTGAGATGCGAGCCAGAACGAAATCCATAAGCCTGAGTTTAAAACTCGGTCTTGGTCTGTCGGACGTTTTCCAAAATCAGGATTACAGTAGCGTCACTTCAAGCGACGCATTAAGGTCCTATACTCGTATGTCGAGAATAGTCTTCCAACACTACGGAACGCTTGAGCTTGATTACAATCTTGTGCTAAGCGAATCAACGCTAATTGTCAGACCCGGTATTCAATGCTCTTTAAATAGAGTCGAAGTTGACCTCGCTACAATTCGGAATTTCCAAACAGACTATGAAGTACAAAGTGCATCGATTTCGAAGAGATCACTCAGTTTTGCTCCCGTGCTTAATATTGATTTTCCATCCATTGGACGTGTGATTGGAATCGAAAGCAGCAACGATGCTGTGTACGCCGGAGTATTTGTTGCTTACAACTTTTGGTCACCTTCAAGTTCGAGTGACTGGGACGTTGATCAACGAAGTGCGGATTTGGTATTTCCCGTTTATAAAAACGACGACGTCCTTCTCAAAGGAATCATCTTCGGATTCTCTTTCGTTGTGAATCTCTAAGCTCCTTCAAGAGTGCTTGTATTGAATGTCGAGACTAACAATGGCATCTCAACTTCTTCGTCTGCTTCGCAAAGAGCATTTCCAACTCATCTCAATTATTCAGCACTATCGGAGTCTGTGCTTTCATTTGCGAAGCTTCGAATTCATGTGTTGATCGACGTGCTTTGTGCTTAGCTTGGACACTCTTGACTTGAACGAGCTTTTAGAACTATCTCACATGTCATGCACCCACACAATCGTGCTGTTATTCTCTTGCTGGCTTTTTTGATTGCGATTCAGCTCGAAGCTTCGCCGGATGACTCTACTACTAGTGCGACGCCGGATTCACCACATGCGCGAGTGGATATTGGGTTGCGTATTTCGGCCTTGTCATTTGACACGCGACGGGTCAACGAACAGTTAGGCGACAAAGGTTTTGCATCGGTTGGTGCGTGGAAGACATGTGTGCCGAGTGTAGAATTTGGACTAAGCAAGTGGAATTTCAGGGCTGCGATTTCAATACCGTGGCAGTTTTTACCTCTGCCCGGTGAGGATGATTATGCTCTGCGCACTGTTGACGGAATCCGGCGACAAAGTCGCGTACGCTACACCAGCTACATCGCCTACACCCTTAACTATCAACTCGCCCTCTGGAACAAAGGCCTCTTTGCGCAAGTTGGTGTTGAAGGATGGTTGAATAAAGCAGAGTTGAATGTGGTTGATGGAGTGCTGAGTAGTTCGAGAAGAACGGAGATGTCCGCCGGACCCCAAGTCTCGCTCGTGTACTGTCCTCGATGGCTCAATACCTCATCCTCACTGAACCCCGACAACTCCTTCATACGCCTCACTCTTGGATACGCTGCAGGCAGTCTCAGCTCCGATCTCAAATGGCACTACTCCGATCCAAACATCCCATCCATCCCCTGGCTGCAGTCGGATGATTTGGTGATGAAGGGATTGAATGTTGGGTTGAACGTGGGGGTGGCGTTGTAGTTGATCTTAAATCCGATAATTGCAGCGGAAGCGTGTTTACTCTTAGATAGGAAACACAAGCTGCATGAAAGCACCTCAGTGAAGGCAGACACAACGCGAATGCAAGATTGTTGAGAAATCGTTCGCGAAGTCCGTTGCACTAGTGTGTTGAATACTTGAGCTTGGATGCACCGAAATAACAAACACTCTACTTCACCAACCAACTAATCAGTTCTCCGGGGAATTGAAGACATGTTATTGAATGAAAGGAATGATTGTTCGTGGAATAAAGAAGTGCACTAGCCACCCCAGTATTGTAACCTAATTCCAATTCATTGAGTCTTTTGAACAGCGCCTCATAAGTGTAGCGCTGAGCGAGCTTTAACATGATTACACACTATGAAGTCACGCTGTTTATCAATGCTACACTGCATTATCATCCAATGATCCGTGCAGTAGGCTCGAAGCTTAAGAACTAATGACGGAGTAGGGTTATGAAAACGATGTATTTGCTCTTGATTGTAGCATGTAGTCTTCATTGTCGTGCACAAGATCCGGGCGACTTGTTGCGGATGGCTTTTGAGATGCAGTCTGCAGATGAGTTGCAGAAGTTCTTTAAGCAGTGGGAGCAACGCGTCCCGCCTCATGACGAGCAAACGATTGCTAAATACAACGACACCTTGCGAGAAGCTTGTCGAGTGTTTGAAGCATTCTATACGCCCAAAGATTTAAAAGCAAAGGGAGGCTGCGAGTTTGGAACTGATTTTTATGACTCGGTGAAATATGTCGTGGTGCAAAACAAGTTGTACGTATCATTCGCTGACAAAGTCAATTATACGCCCCAGGACACGGATTTAGCCGTCGAAGCTAGGATTCGTGGTTATCACTTTAAGGATAGTCTTACGAGAGTCTTGCTCACGAAAACGGATGGACGTCTGTCTCCAAAGGTTATCGCGCGATATGGGAACAGATTCTACATGTTTCCTGAGTCCAACGTTAGGCTGGTAGACTCAATCGTGGATTTTAGACCAAAGATCAATGTTCCCTCGGCACAAGCTGTGTACCTCACGAACGACTACGAACACACACTCAGTGATTTTCTCATGGATGCGCATGCTGAACTCGGTGAAGGTGGCATCATGAACGTGGCCCGAGCAACAGGACAAAGCGCCGAGCGGAAGAAATTCTTGGAGCAATTCATTCATATCTGGTACGGTCACTGGGGCGGTTACTGGCAACTGCTCACCTACCCTGAAGTAACACAAATAGTGTTCGATCCAAATCTCAAATACGCACGTGTGCACTTTACTGTCGTGTACCAAGGCGGCGAGGCAATCATGAAACGTGAAGCATCCGGCTGGAAGTTGATTTCGTCGAGATTGACGTGGATTGAGTGAGTGATGCCACATGTTCTCGATAAAAGAGAATCGCTGGTCTCATTTGCCAAGACGTTTAAAAATGTGCGGTATACACCTCAGGTCATACATGATCGTGTGAAAAAATACATCGAACTAAAGACAGGATTGACAAAAGAGTATTACGATTTATAGACTCTGGTGCCTAATAACCACTTCGTCAGAATTATAAACAAACGCGTGCTAGATTGCAGAGTAGGTCATTGTTCGTATTTCTCTTCCCTTTTCTACCTCGCTATGAGAATAGTCTCACTCCTCATCCTCATCATTGGACTTACCTGTAGCAGCACGCAGGCAAAGAATCTACGCGACTTGGCACGTGCACTCGATAGCACATTAAAAACCAAAGACGCAACAGTCGGTATTGGGCTGCGCCTTATTGAAAGCGGTGACACGCTTAGCATCAACCCGGCAAGGCACTTTCCAATGCAGAGCGTGTATAAGTTTCATTTGGCGCTGACGGTGTTGAGCATGGTGGACGAAGGACGCTTTGCTTTGGATCAGATGATAGCAGTAAAAGCGCGTGAGTGGGATGATGATACGTGGAGTCCGTTGGCCGAACGGGTTAAGTACAAATCCTGCTCGCTTCGACTCGATACTTTGCTTGCAGCAATGGTGTCGGAGAGTGATAACAATGCATGCGACATCCTCTTTCGTCTTGTCGGCGGACCTCGCGTCGTCGAACAGTTTCTGCGCAAGCACGACATCCAGAATGTAAACATCCGCACAACCGAATTGCAGATGCACAAAAAGGAAATGGCACAGTATGAGAATTGGACGACTCCCGGCGCTGCTGTTGAAGTACTCACGAAGTGGTACACACACGCCTTGCTCAGTCCGCAGTGCTATAACGTCTTGCTCAACCTCATGCTGAACTCGCAAAATCCCGCAAACCGCATTAAAGCAGGTCTTCCGGCCGGTGTGAAGCTGGCGCACAAGACGGGTACTTCTGGTCATATTAAAAAACGCGTGGTAGCATGTAACGATATCGGGGTCATTACTTTACCCAGCGGACAACATCTCGCGCTCGCTGTCTTTGTTCACAACTCTGCTTTGAGTGATGCAGACAGCGCCGCACTCATTGCGCAGCTCAGTGCACAAATCTGGAAGTATTTTGTGAGCGATTGGCACTAAGGTTCTGTGTCAAAGCAGCACAAGACAATAGCGCCGACGGCGCAGTCATCGGATCTAGCACAAACACACTTTTTATCCTTGGTTTTTATCTATGGCAAATAGTATCACACCGGTTAGTCCGGCAATTGCAGATTACCTCACAACACATTTTAATGCTGAGGATGAGTTTCTGGCGCGTCTTCGTCAAGAAGCAGCCGACAACGACATTCCGCCAATTCACATTTCCGGCGAACAGGGAGCATTTATTCAACTCTTTCTTCGCGCTATGAATGCCAAACGTGTTTTGGAAATTGGTTCGCTGGCCGGCTATTCAGCAATACTGATGGCACGTGCACTGCCTAAAGACGGACGAGTTGTATGCGCCGAGATAAACCAAGATTATTGTGATTTCATCCGTCGCAAAGCCCAGCAAGCAGCACTAAGCTCAAACATTGAAGTTCACTGTGGCAGTGGCATGGATGTGATAAACACACTCTCGCAACAAGCGAACAACGATTCGCTCTTCGACTTTGTGTTTATTGATGCCGACAAACCAAACTACTTGAACTACTTCCACGCGGCTCTGGCACTGGTGCGGCAGGGAGGTGTGATTTGTGCCGACAACACCCTCGCATGGGGCGAAATCGCAAATCCCGAAACTGAGTTTGAGCCACACAATGTTCGTGCTTTACAAGAATACAATCGTGTTGTCAGCACGCATCCCGATGTACAATGCTGTTTAGTTCCCTTGGGTGATGGTATGACATTGGCATACAAGAAATAATGCACTAATTAATTGTTCTGTTTAAATAACAGGCAAAGGTGAAGAATTATTACTTCGATTAATATTTACATACAGTGCGCTCTCATTAAATACTCAGGCTCATGTCTCTAGGCAATTCAACTCCGCAGCTCATGATTAGTCCGGTCTTAAGCGGACGAGAGGTAGAGCTACGCGAATTACAACCTGAGTACATCGACGAACTCAGTCGGCTTGCACAAGACAAACGTATTTGGGAACACTACGTATTTGATGGAACCAGCGAGCGCAAGTTCCGTGCAGCAATGGAGTCAGCATTAATTCAAAAAGCCAAAGGCACCCAGTTTCCCTATGTCGTTGTACGTCGAGCCGATGAACAACTCGTAGGAAGCACACGCTTTCTCGATATTCAACCAGAACATCGCAAACTGGAGATTGGATGGACCTGGCTGCATCCCAGCGTGTGGTCGAGTCGCGTCAATCCCGAATGCAAGCTGCTACTGCTCAACCATTGCTTCAACGACCTGCGACTGGTGCGCGTGCAACTCAAAACCGACGAAAACAACATCCGTTCCCGCAAAGCCATCGAAAAACTCGGCGCCCGCTTCGAAGGCGTGCTCCGTCACGACATGCTTCGCGAAAACGGCACCAACCGTAATTCAGCCTATTACTCGATACTGGATAGCGAGTGGCCGGAAGTGCAGAGGCGGATAGAAGGTCAACTCGCATAGCATTGCTTCCCACTGCCAGAAAAGCCACCTAATCGAAGCTCGAAGCATATTATGTAGCTCCAAGAGTGAAGTCCGCCTGAGCAATTGCCTGGAGCCAACCGGGTTGTGGCGCAAGAGCTATGGAAGCTGCTGGAGGCGAACAAGAATCGGCCTGAGTGGGAGAGGGGGTGCATCAATCGCGTTGACTGATTAAATTGGTCTTGAGTGTTGGGTCTGGGGAACCGATACTTAGGGGAATTCTAACCATTTGATACAGCTATGGCTTCGGCAAAGAAGAACAAGCAGAAAACGGCTGCGCAGGACAAAAAAGGCGCGGTAGCGAAATCGGCGACGCAATCGAGTTTGCAGTGGTTGTTGTTGGCGTTGATTGCCGGACTAACCTTTGCGTGCTACACTCCGTCGCTGAGTGGGGAGTTCATCAACATGGACGACGACGACTACGTGTCGAACAATGAGATGATCCACAGCTTTTCGAATCTGAAGCGCATGATTACGGAGCCGGTGCAGGGGAATTACCATCCTCTGACGATGATGAGTTTGGCTTTGAATTATTCAATAGGCGGGAATTCGACAACGGGCTATCATTTGCTGACGCTGCTTTTGCATATGGCGAATGCGGTGTTGGTGTTTTTCTTTGTTCAGCGACTAAGCGGCAACCGTATTGTAATTGCCTTCTGCGCGGCCTTGCTTTTCGGCGTGCATCCCATGCACGTGGAGTCGGTGTCGTGGATTGCAGAACGCAAAGACGTGCTCTACACTTTCTTCTTCCTGCTCGGATTGATTTCTTACTTGCGCTATGTGGATAGCACAGACAAGAAATGGCTGTTGTGGACCAGTGTATGCGCGATATTGTCTTTGGCTTCAAAGCCAGCGGCAATTGTCTTTCCGCTCGCGGTGCTTAGCCTCGATCTCCAACGCGGACGTTCCTTTAACGCCCAAGTCTTTATTGAAAAAATTCCGCTCTTCCTCTTCTCAGCGCTCATGGCTTGGATAACGCTTGGCGCGCAAACTGCTGGCGGTGCAACCGATACCTCAAATGCATTCCCGTTGCAGTTCCGATTCTTCTTTGGCTTTTACTCGATGGCGATGTACATCTACAAGTTCGTCGCGCCAATTAATCTTGCTGCGTTTTATCAGCTGCCGGCTTTTAATGAGGCGCTGCCTTCGGTGTATTATATCGGACTCCCGGTTGTGCTCGTCTGCGCGACGCTTGTTTACGTCTTTCGCAAACGCTCGCCCCTCCTTGTCTGGGGCAGTGTGTTCTTTGTCGTCAATCTTCTTCTCATCCTGCAGTTCAAAGTCATTGGTTCAGCAATTATTGCCGAGCGCTATTCCTACGTACCCTACATCGGACTCGCCGTCGTGCTTGGTTGGTTGATTGATTCTGCACTGGCCAAGAAACAGAATGTTGCGTTGGGAGTAGTGGCGTTGCTGGGTTTATTGTGTGCCGGACGCTGTTACGCGCAGGCTGCAACATGGAAGGATAGTGCGAGTGTGTGGGAATCGGCGATACAGAATGTGCCGTCGGAGCGTGCCTACACCAATCGTGCATCGACCTTGCGGACGGAAGGCAAGATTGAAAAGGCTCTAGAGTATTACAACAAGGGTCTTGATATGTACAAGCTCGACCACTGGGGCTATTGCAATCGCGGAAACATTTACTTTGATTTAAACAAGGATTCACTCGCTATTGCGGATTACACGCGAGCACTGGATATACAGCCTCGCTTTGCGCCTGCATTGGCAAATCGAGGTGCGGTGCGGGTTCGTGCCGGACATCCGGCTGAAGCGTTGCCTGACCTAAACGCGGCACTGGAAATCAACCCGAATTTTAAACTCGCATATACCTATCGCGCAATAGCGCTCTTCAACTTGCAGCGACATGAAGAGGCTGCGAGAGATTATCAGAAGTACATTTCGTTTGTGCCGCAGGACGTGGAGAATCGTCATTCGCTGGCCACCTGTTACAAGATCCTCAATCGTCCTGACAAGGCCCTTGCCACCTTGTCCGAATGCATTGCCATTCAACCCAAGCCGCAGTTCTACGCTGAGCGTGCGGAATTGTATGCTGCGCAAAGCAACATGGCGGCAGCCCGTGCTGATGCTTTGAAGGCGCAGCAGGGCGGTCTCAAGGTCAATCCTGCTCTCTTGGGCGCTCATTGATACATCCTTTGGATTTTTCTGCTGCGTGCTTGCGCGAAGATTCGTCAGCTAAGTGCACTGAATCGTATTTTCGGGACGCAGCAACAGGAAATTCACCGACCGGTAGGACGGATGTTTCGTCGTCTTAAACCATTCCCATTCATCAAGCAACGCGACATGACAGAGTGTGGCACCACCTGTCTTGCGATGGTGTTTAAGCACTATGGATTGTTCAATATCCAAGCAGCGCTGCGCGAGATAGCCGGAGTGAATGCTCGCGGATCCGATCTCTACACCCTATCACTTGTCGCCGAGCGCTTCGGATTCCAAACCGAAGGTGCGCGCATTCGTTTTGAGCATCTGCAGCAGATTCCACTACCGTGCATTGCGCATTATGAAGGCAATCACTTTGTGGTGGTGTATAGAGCAACGGCTAATGATGTGTGGATTGCAGATCCGGCAAGTGATAAAGAGAAATTGAGTCGACAAGAATTCACGGCGAAGTGGAACGGCGTGATACTGGCTTTGGAGCCGGGTAAGGAAGTATTTGCATCGCGGGATGTGATTGAGATTGCTGAGCAATACTCAAAGCGACAGCGTTTTGTGACTCGCGCATTTTATACTTCGCTGCTCTATCCCTTCCGTCGTGTGCTGCGCGAGATTGTCATGGCTTCACTCGTCATGACCCTGCTTGCGCTCGCACTGCCATTCCTCACGCGCGTTGTGATCGACAACGTGCTTGTCTTTCAAAACAAAAACCTGCTCTACGCAATTCTCATTGCCATGCTTTTGGTTTTTGTGTTGCAGGTGATTTTGACCTATGCCCGACACTTACTCTTTGCGCAGTTGCGCGTTGAATTTGAGTTTGAATTCTTCTCGCGATTCTTCCGTCATTTTACCCAACTAACGCAGAGCTACTTCGACTCGCACAAGCGCGAAGATTTCGTGCAGCGCTTTCAGGAAAATCTCAAGATCCGCAATCTCTTCAGCGCCGGCACTCTGCAATCGGCATTGGATGTGGTGTTGTTGGCAATTCTGTTGCCCATTCTCTTTTTCATGAACAGCTCGCTGGCCTGGTGTGCCACGGTGTTTCTCACGCTCTTTGTTGCGGCAACCGTCATTTTTACCCCGCGCATTCGACGACTACAAGAGAAGGTATTTCAAGAAAACGCCAAGACCATGGGATCCTTTTTGGATTCATTGATTGGCATGCCGACGATAAAGCTTCTCACCGCCGAGACGCTGAAATACTGGGAGTGGCGACACATCTACAAGCGTGCGTTGAACAAGGTGCTGTCGGCATCGCAGACACAGATCGTGCTCAACAGCATACTGCGGACGATCATTTTCAGCGGACAGATTAGCGTGTATTGGTATGGCGCGTGGCTGACTTTTCATTCAGAAATATCCATCGGACAATACATTGCTTTCATCAGTGTGTTCACGATGATGATGAACTCAGCAACGACAGTGAGTGACTTGTGGTTTGTGTTGACGGATTTGAGCGTGACCTTTTCACGACTCAATGATGTATTCATGCAAGAACCGGAGCGCGCGGACCTCGCGGCTCAAGTCACGGAGCTGCCGCATGCCGGTATTGAGATGCAATTCGTCAGCTTCTCCTATGACGCTAGCGAACACTACGTCCTGAAAAACCTCAGTCTCTCCGTCAAAGCCGGCGAGCACATCGGCGTTGTCGGACGCAACGGCAGCGGCAAGAGTACATTAGCAAAACTGCTGGTGAAGATGTATGATTCCTACCAGGGCAGCATCAGCGTCGGCGGACACGAACTGCGCACCATTCATCCCCAGTACCTTCGTCGCAAAGTGGCCATGCTTCCCCAAGAGGTACATCTCTTCAACGGCACCATACGCGAGAACATTGCCATTGCCAATCCCGAAGCATCCATGGATGAAATCATCGCAGCCGCAAAACTTGCCGAGCTGCATGATTTTGTGAGTTCGTTGTATTTGGGATATAATCAAAAAATTGGCGAGAGCGGATCAGGTCTCAGCGGCGGACAACGTCTTCGCATTGCCTTCGCCCGACTCTTCCTCAGCAACCCAGACGTCATCATTCTCGACGAAGCCAGCTCAGCCCTCGACGCCGTTGCCGAACAACGCATCATGGAAAACGTGTACCGTCATTTCCGCAACAGCACCATCATCTCCATTGCCCATCGTCTCAGCACTCTCCAAAAAGTCGACCGCATCATCGTCCTCGAAGACGGCAGCATCGCCGAACAAGGCAACCACGCCGAACTCATGAAAAAACAAGGCGTGTATTACAGCTTTGTTAGGACCTATGTGGAGTTTTAGGGGGATGGGGGAGACTCGCGAATAAAACGCGTGGAGTACTTAGCTATCGAATGAGTGTGTACTAAAAACTGTGTTGTTTGTTGTGAATTGAGTACTTGAACTCGATCGCATTGTATACAATTCAACCTTGAGCCATAAATCATGAAAGACTATCGAGAAGTTTATCGCTCCCTTAGAGTCAAGACCATGGTGTTGTTCATTACGTTGACTTGTATGGCATCAACGTCAGTTCGAGCCCAAGTGTCGAATCTGTTTTTTGCCTTAGATGATTCGCAGTTTGATTATTTGCATTACAATCGAATCAGACAGCGCTTTGATTCTGCGATGGTCGATGTGACAGTGGGCGAGTTTCGAATAGAACACAATACAAAAATCGATTGGCTGACTTGGAGTCCGCTACCTGAAGAGGATTTCGAATCTGAATGGCGAGGTGTCGGCGATGATTATTGGATCTCATCGCATTGTCGAACACGGAATTTTATCGTGCCTTCTGGAGAAGTATTTCTGAGTTTCTATAGAGAATTAGCAGCACATCCATTCGTCTATCCTGAAACAATTCCGAACCTACCAAAGACCATAGATAGATACTGGTATGTTGGCAAAGGCTTGATCAGAGGAGAGTCCGAGTTCCGAATTCAGGTGGTTCGTGCTCGTGACAACACTGTCTTATGTACAATTGACTCAGTTGGCGTATTCGTAAATCCGTCGTCTGATTTCGCAAGCAGATACGGTACAGAGCCTAACCGTATGAATCACCGCGTGAAGCTATCAAAATCCTTATCAGGTGATACGGTGTACATGCGATTAGTTCCACACAGATCTGCCGTTTCGTCTGCTCGTCTTAGCTGTACCCAGTTTAGTACTCCACATAACTTGTCTGCAACTCGGGAGTACTCGGATAGTTCATTGTCGACAGTTACTACTCAAGAGTATGAGGTAGCACTGGAGCGATTTAAAATCAGAGCTAAGCAATACGCCGATAGTTTGAATTCCACCGGCAAGCCACAGCCACTCCGATTCAAGCGAGAAGAATGGGGTAGGGAATCGAAATAACGGTACATACCTAAAGAGATTTATTCTCATCTCACCCTTGTTATTGTAGTACTTCCACCCACGTCATTGCGACGAGTCTTCGAGGAAGCAACCGTAGTTGACACGCAAGGGGTGTCAACTAGGTTTGCTTCGCTGCGCTCGCAATGACGGTTGGGGGTTGGTCACTGTTGTCATTTTGGTACTTTCACCCTCGTTATTGTAGTACTTCCACCCACGTCATTGCGACGAGTCTTCGAGGAAGCAACCGTAGTTGACAGGCAATGGGTGTCAACTAGGTTTGCTTCGCTTCGCTCGCAATGACGGTTGCGAATTTTGACATGTGCGAAATGCAACGACGCGTTTATTGTTACAAACCCCATCGTTCGCACGTGCACGTGCGCGTGTGTGCGTGTGCGGGAGGCTAGCGCCTCCCCTACGTGGGTTAATGCTACGTCTGCGGCATGCCGCAATGACACACGACGTATGCCGTAGGGGAGGCGCCAGCCTCCCACGGTAATTGCCGACGGTAAATGACGTTCGTTGTTCATCAGACGCCCCATCGTTCACGCGTGCGCGTGTGCGGGAGGCTAGCGCCTCCCCTACGGGTTGATGCCATGTCTGCGGCATGCCGCAATGACACACGACGTATGCCGTAGGGGAGGCGCCAGCCTCCCACGGTAATTGCCGATGGTACATGACGTTGGATGTTCATCACACGCACCATAGCCGTCGGGATTTAACGTCCAATGTTCATCACACGCCCCATCGTTCACCTGTGTGCGTGTGCGGGAGGCTAGCGCCTCCCCTACGCGGGTTGATGCCACGTCTGCGGCATGCCGCAATGACACGCGACGTACCCGGCGCGTGCGCGTCCAGGGTAACTGCCGTCTCGTCATTTCCCTCCCCGGGCCTAAATTCCATTGCTTCACAACACTCAGTTAGCGCGACTATGCAACGACGTACATTTCTTGGTTTGGCGGCGATGGTTTCGGTGATGGTTGAAAATGCAACGCTGGTGGCGCAGGATGCTGTGGTGGTAGATGGTGAAACGATTCAAGACACAAACAGCAGAAACATGAAAGCAGAACTTGATGTTGTGGAAGTTGGTGTTGAGGAGTTGCAGCGCATGATGACTGAGGGAAAATTCTCAGCGGAGTGGTTGACGGCCTTTTATCTGGAGAGGATAAAACATATGAATAGCATGGGACCCTATCTCAGCGCTGTGATAACTACAAATCGCAATGCAATGGATGAGGCGCGTGCTTTGGATAGTGAGCGCAAGGCGGGAAAGGTTCGTGGTGCATTGCATGGTATTCCGGTTTTGATCAAAGACAATATCAACACAGCAAACATCGAAACAAGTGCCGGTGCGCGCGCTCTTGAGCGTAATGAACCAAAGTCGGATGCATTTGTTGTGGCACAGTTGCGGGCTGCAGGCGCTGTTATTCTTGGAAAAACAAATCTGAGTGAGTGGGCGAATTTTCGTTCACGACATTCGATCAGTGGATGGAGTTCGCGAGGAGGTATGACGCGCAATCCCTATGTGTTGGATCGCAGTGCTTCGGGTTCAAGCTCAGGCTCCGGTGCAGCTGCGGCTGCGAGTCTGTGTGCGGTGGCAGTTGGTACAGAGACAGATGGTTCGATCATTGGTCCATCCTCGCACTGCGCGCTTGTGGGTTTGAAACCAACAGTTGGATTGCTGAGCAGAAGCGGGATTGTTCCTATTGCCGCGTCGCAGGATACTGCCGGACCAATGACCCGTAGCGTGCGTGATTGTGCCGTGCTTCTCGAAGCAATGCAGGGCGTTGACCCTCAGGATTCCGCAATGAAATCGCAACCCACATCGATGCGCAAAGACTACAGCAACTTCGATGCACAGGCGCTGAAAGGAAAGCGTATTGGATATGATCCTGCCTTTCTCAAAGCCGGAGACGCTTTGAAGGAATTGTATGAGGAAGCATTAAAGACTCTGAGAGATTTAGGAGCTGTGTGTGAAGAGCATTCGATACTGAGCATGTTCAACGAAGTGCAGGATGCGGAGTTCAAGGTGCTGCTGTACGAATTCAAAGATGGCGTCAATCGTTACTTGAAGGAATTCACAAAAATCAAAGATCTCAATGCGGTGATACAGCACAACATCAAGTATCGCTATCAAGAGATGAATCTCTTTGGTCAGGATATCTTGGAAGATGCACAGGCATGCGGTGATTTACACGACAAAGCCTACCTGAGTGCGAAGAAAAGTTGTGAAGACGTCGCGCTCAAACTCAGTGCGCTGATGAAGGAACACAAACTTGATTTTCTCTGCAGTCTGAGCTGCGGTCCTGCGGCCTGCATCGACGTGGTCAACGGCGATTATTCCAACACGCCCTACTTCACCTCGCCTGCTGCCATTGCAGGTTGGCCGCATGTGAGTGTGCCGGCGGGTATGATCAAGGGATTGCCGGTGGGATTTTCGTTGATGTCGCCGGCGTGGACGGAACACGCACTGCTCAGTGCAGCCTATCTCTACGAACAACAAAGCAAGAAGCGCGTCGCACCGAGTTACTTGCCGAGTGTGAAATTCTAAGTTCAATCAAGCAGCGCCCCGCCTTGCGTAAATTGTACGCGAAATCTTCGTGCTCTGCCAAGGGATGAGTTGTACACTCCATTTCCCGCATCGGTGTCGAAGAACTAGTTACAGCACAGCATAGAGAATATGAACCTTCGAGTATTTCTTGTTTTTAGCGTTTTAGTGATTTGTAGTCAGCTTGCTTTGAGTCAGAAAGCAGGTCGCGGCAACGTTGATCCCGATCCTGACGAGTTCATCATGATGGACAAAGGAGCAGAGCTGGATAGGAAGAGTCTGCAGCAGAACTTCATCTATCCTGATTCCGCGAAACGCGCCGGCATTCAAGGAACGGTGACGGTGCAGGTATTGATCGGCAAGACGGGTAAAGCAGAACGCTATATCATCATGGAAGCCGTGCATCCCTTGTTGGATTCAGCCGCAGCCAATGCCGTGATGAAGGCTTCGTACAAAGCGGCGATCTATGATACCAAGCCACTGAAATCGTGGATGGAAATTCCCATCATTTTCAAGATTGGCAACAAGCGCGGAACACCGGTCGAAGTGCAAGGTGCGGAAGAAGGTGATGGATATTTGCGCGCTCGATTTAATCAGAAGAATTTCTACGATTCATTGGACAAGAAAATCCTCGAGGCAGCTCCAAAGGGTGATGCGAAGGTGGCGATTGTGGTGGATGCTACCGGACACGTAACTGAAGTGAGGAAGCTGGGGAACATCAGTGATGAATTGTACAATGAGATGCGACGAGTGTTGATGCAAACTCCTTTTGAGGCATCGATACACAATGGAAAGTATGACGAAGACCATTTGACAATTGTGATTGATCCTCATTTTCGATAGAGCTGCAATTGTATGAATCAAGAGAAACAAGGTCAGGACGAGAATAACGCTGCACCGCAGAACGTCGAACGACGTCGCTTCTTAGGACGTCTGCTGGGTTTAGGTGGAGCAGTAAGCGCCTTCTGGTTCGGCGTGCAAGATCATGGATTTGCGTCGACGCTAAGCTCACTACTCGGCACACACCACGTCGACAACGCGCCTCCGCCGCAACCGGTCAATGCACGACTATTTGCTCAAAGTAAATCGCTGCGCTTTCTTGCTATCGGCGACTGGGGAACAGGTGATGGATTTCAGAAACGCGTAGCAACAGCAATGGCAAACATTGCAGCGCGTGAGAAGCCGCAGTTTATCATCAGTACCGGCGATAATTTTTATCCGGTTGGCGTGGAGTCAGTGCACGACAAACAATTTCGAACGAAATGGGAAGAAGTTTACAGCGCAGCATCGCTCCAGCTTCCGTGGTTTGTTGCGCTTGGTAATCATGATTATTTGCGTGATGAAGATGCGGAAGTGGCGTACTCCAAAGTCAATAGTCGTTGGCACATGCCCGGACGTGTTTTTTCTGTAAAGCAGGAGAATGCAGGAGTAAGTGCGGATATTGTGGTGATTGATACGCAGTTGTTAATGACGGGATCGAGCAAGGAGCGACAGCAGCAATTAGAATGGCTGGATAAAACTCTGGCTGGGTGCTCGAGTCGGTGGAAGATCGTCGTCGGACACCATCCCATTCGCTCGCACGGCGCATACGGTGATCAAGCTTTTATGCTCAGGGATGTGAAGCCTTACTTGGATAAGTATGGGGTTCATATGTATCTCAACGGACACGATCACGACTTGCAGTATCTCAAGGCAGCTGAAGACTCCTTCATCTGTGTGGTAAGCGGAGGCGGCGGAGGATCTCGCAATACGGCATACGGCAAGAACACTCGATTCGCGGCGACGAATGGAGGATTCGCGTATATTGTTCTGAGCAACGACACGCTGCATCTGCAGTTTGTTGATGCTCAAGGAACGGTGATATATGCGGCTGATGCGGTGTCGCGTGGATAGCAAGAGTCAGTAAATGCACTAGCAACGATCGATTTCTCTGCAGCGGCACAACAATTGCGCGCTACACTCGATGCACCACTTGAAGGAGTCGAATGAAGCTCATCATTTTTACCATTGCTTTTTGGAGCAGCTGCATATGTAGTCTGCCTTTACGCGCTTATGCGATGCGGGCGGATTCGAGCATGACGAGCGACTCAACGGTTCAAGACACGACGCCCTCAACCACTACCGTCACTCACCTCATTAATCCGAGCTTAGGTGCGACCTATCAGAACACCAGTAAAAGCGGCGAAGAGAATGAATCTTTGCAATGGCTGTTCAACTTGCAGGCGCGATTTCAGTATGAGAGTCCATCCTTTTCGCTTGTCGCGAGTTTGAATTCTCAATTCGGTCAAGTCCATCGTCGCGGTGCATACCCCGAAAAAACCCAAGACAACCTCATCGGCTCCGTCACGCCTTCCATGCTCATTCTGCCCAAAGCAGGCATTCGTCTCTTTCTCGAAACCACCGGCGAGACAACCATGAAGGCGGGAATGATCGACACTGCACACACGGAGTTTCTGGATCCTTTGTTTCTCTATCAATCTCTTTTTGTTGGACAACGCTTTACCTCTGCAGCGGCTGACGGTAGCGGCGACATTAGCTTTACCTACGGCGTTGGCTATGCAGTGCAACAAACCATCACGCACCACTTTATCCTTCAACCGCAGCGTCAATTCAAAGCCAGCACGGACAATCCGCTCAGTACAATTGACGTTGAAACGGGAATGTCGGCGCTCGTAGACTTACAATTCCATCAACAGATCACAAGTGGTTTGCAACTCAATATTTCTTCAAAGACTGTCTATTTGGGAAAGCAATCCAGTTGGAGTGATTATACGAAGGCGCGCATTTCCTCGCTTGGAACCTTGAGTTTGAGCTACGCCATTTTCAATATTGAATACACCATGCACCTCATCTACGACAGCAATTACTCATTGCGTCGTCAGTTGGATCAAACCTTGGTGGCTGGTTTGAGATTTACATTATAATTGGTTCGAGTAGAAGAAGCACGGTGCTAATCTGAGCTGTTGAGCTCAGGATTTGTTCTCATTATAGATCAAAAACGTCGCGCGTCTACGCTGCGTCGTATATCAATCAAGCAGATGCACAGGTGTAAATCATGACATTCTTTTCGGCTATCGTGAAACATGCGTTAGCATCCCAGACCTGATTTTTGTACAATGGGTTGAGCCATTATTTCAGTGAAAGCCTAGAGGGGCATTGAGCGCAGAGGCCGAGCACTACACTCGCACAAGCCGGCGCACGAAACATTGACAGTACCGAGTCATTAGGCCCAACATCACAGTATCATTACAAATTCATCACAGAGCATCATTTGATCTGCGCGTTGGCTGACGTGCAGAAGCTCGTGGAGTCCGGACTTGTTGAAGTCGCGGCGTAATACAGGATATAAACACAAGAGCAAGCAACACGAGTAATGAAGTTACAGTATGCTATCACAAACATCGTGAGGCACTGTCCTTTTGCACTTGGGATTAGCGATTGAATTGTAATAACACTGCAGATACATATGATCTGCGAACAAATTTCTGTGTGACACGAGTAAGCGTGATTGCAAAGGACTGCGATAAAAACACACACAACAGAGGATAATAAAAGAATGGCTACGACACGTACAAAGTCAAATAAGAACAGCACATCTAATTCACATTCAATGTCACCACACATAGGTCTTACGAAGCAGCAATTATCAGGGTCGGTCAAAATCCTCTCTATTCTGCTCGCTGACGAAATGGTGTTATATGTCAAAACCCGCAAGTCTCATTGGAACGTGATGGGTTCGAACTTCATGGAGTATCACAAGTTATTTCAAACTCAATACACCGAGTTGGAAGAGAACATTGATCTCATCGCCGAGCGCATTTCGAAGCTTGGTGGGAAGACAATTGGAACCATGAAAGAGTATCTCGATCTGGCGCGACTCAAGGAACTGCCGGGCAAGTATCCGGTTGCGGCTGATTTGATTCAGGAGTTGCTGCGTGATCACGAGGAACTCGCAATTCAACTTCGTACGGACATCGTTACATCTGACGAGAAAAACAAAGACGCGGGTACAACAGACTTTCTTACCGGACTTACTCAACAACACGAGAGCATTGCTTGGATTCTTCGACGAACCTTGCAGTAGAACGCGCAAGGCATTGGACTACCTCGACTCACCAAACACCACCACCACTACCACCACCACAATTCACCAATGGAAAAAAGCACAATGATTAAGAACGAAGAACAATTACGGACGCACTGGTCAGTTGACCATGCGCACAGCGAAATCACGCTTAAGGTGCGCCATCTCATGATCGCGCATGTGCGCGGGAGTTTTCAGTCTTTTGATGCAAGTATATACACCACCGCCAAAGACTTTTCGACAGTCGATGTTGATCTCTGGATCGATGCTGCATCGATTGATACCGGTGATGAAAAGCGTGACGACCACTTGAAGAGCGAAGACTTTCTCAACGTGAAAGAGCACAAACAAATCACCTTTCGTTCCAACACTATGGGTGAGGAAGATGCAAGTGGCAAGCGCGAGTTGTGGGGCGAGCTCAGCATTTGCGGTCGCACCAAGAACATCAAGCTCAGTGTTGAGTTTGGCGGCATGGTCAAGGATCCGTGGGGAAATGAGAAAGTTGGATTTACCATCACAGGACACATCAACCGCACTGACTTCGGTCTCACGTGGAACTCCGCAATGGAAGCCGGCGGCATACTTGTGAGCGAAGACGTAGACATTATCTGCGAACTCGAGCTGATCAATCAAGGACTGGATGCAAAATCAATGTCGATGGAAAATCAGGCGGTTGTTGGTATCGATTAATCTCGACAGCAAGGCATCACTCTCTATCAGAAAAACCAAACGAAGAACAAAACGCATATCATTTCAATTACACACACCTTATCGATTAGACCATGAAACACTTTACGACGGCATTAGTTCTTTGTAGCGCACTTTGCGCGCTTTTCCTCAGCTCATGCGACTCCACAGCAAAGAAGGAAGAAGACGCTCGTGCCAACCTTCAAACAGCAAAGGCTGATGTGAAAGTGGCCCAAGAAAACTCTGCAGCCGAAGCACAAAAGCTCAATCAAGAAGAAGAATGGAAGAACTTCAAGCAAGCCAATCAAGCTGAAATCGCTGCCAACAAGACTCGCATAGAAGAACTTCGAGCTCACTTGAAGAAGTCCGGCATGAAGCGCAATGGCGAATATGTCAAAAGCGTAACTGAGCTCGAACAGCGCAATGAAGCACTCGAAAAGCGCATCGATTCTTACGACAATGCACATAGCGATTGGGCAGCGTTCAAACGCGAATTCAGTCATGACATGACTGAACTGGGTCAATCCCTCAAAGACCTAACAGTCGACAATAAAAAGTAAAGCCCACTCGTCCGAAACATCGGCTGCAGTCTCAGCCGTCACTCAAGCACAATCATAACGGTACATTGCTCTCCCCAATGTACTATCAAGGCAACTACTGTAACTAGTGGTTGCCTTGATCCATTTTAGGGGCTGTGGGTTGGCTGTTTTGTATGTCATTTCGACATTCAGTAGTATGTTGATGAGTATCCAAACAAAAGTTTATTAAAGAGAAATGTGTGTTATTTGCAGTTGTTCCAAATAAAACTTGGACTGCAAACCGTTAATAGTCACATGCTTTTACCTCTTAATGCGAACAAAAGTGTTGTCACATGTATGCGCTTGCAACAAATTCAAGTGGAAAATCTGCAAGAGCAAGGTCCACTGCGAGATACTAAGGAAGCGTATAATACTGCCAGATTTACATGAGCTGTTGTAATTGCTCAACATAAACAGAATGTTGTTTTTTGATTCAGACGACACTGTTTCATGAAACTAAGTAGCTCTACACTCTTACTCTATTCAAGAAGGAAATGAACAATCATAGTGATTGCGTGAATCATAAACTCTACTCACGTTCAATAGTGAAGACCACTGTATTGGCGCTCTTCACATTTGTATTCACGGTTGCGCTTAGTGACACCTCGAATGCTCAAGATATCAACAAGCTGCAAGGCAAGGTTGAAGTCGCGTGGCAGAAATCTGAAACTCTTGCTGACAGATACGACATGAGATTTGAGATGATTAATGACGGTGCTCGGGTTCTATTATTAACGCATTATTATGGTTTGTTTGGAATGATAGTCGATGCTCTCGACTCAAATGGAGTTTCGACTGCAAAGTTGCGTCAAATGCCAAAAGACACTCAAGGATACATTTACAATTTTCGCAATGTTCGGAGGCAAGATGACTCGACCCTTCGTTTTTATGGTAACCAGTGCTGGTTCTATTCTGTTCCGCCCTTGCATCTTTCTAAACTTAGTTGGGATTACTCGCTTGCGTATTTCGAGACAGACAACGAGTTTCATTTCAAGAAGATCAACGTCTTAGCATCAGACTCCATCAGACTTTTGACAGGTTTGCCTGTTTATTGCAATGAATGCGATTCTGTTGAAGTAGTCTGGTTATACAAAGATTCTGTCGAGTTTTCTCAGTACGATAAAAACCTTACGAGGATCAAGTCATCCATGCGGATGAGGAACGACACAGAGGAAGTATACTCGGCAGACGGATTGTATCGATTGAATTCCAACAAGTATTCGTCTGGAATTTATTTGAAATCTGATTCCGGCAATTACACCAACTACGCATATCTGTTTGACACGGACGGCGGAAGCATAAAACGCATTCGGCTTTCAAACCCAACAAGAAATCACGCATTGGCTTTTCGTCCGAATCGCTTCGTGTCAAGAACTCTTTCGCGGACAGACTCGACGCCAAATGTTTTTCGAGTTGTACAGTCTGACTTGGAGGGAAATGTTCTTTCAGATCAAGTTGTTTTGCCGCAATATTCGATCGAAGGGGAGATGATAAACTCAGTTGATGGCGGGTTGTACGTTGTGGGTCGTGCGGCTTTAGCACACGCCGATCTGACGGTAGATTCCAGTTGGAGCTCTATTGTCTGCAAATTAGATTCTCAATTAAAAGTGCAGTGGTACCACTTTCAGGTTAGCCAGGGACATACGAGATTCGTCTCAAATGTACTTGAACGACCCGATGGTTCAATTTGGACCGTAGGATACGAAACACCACCGCAAGGACAAACCACTCGGTGGCTGACTAAGTACACCATACCAAAGGATACGGCCAGTTCTTCTGTACTTGAAAATGAATCATCGGAGATTCTTTATCCCAACCCGGCGTCAGATAAGGTTAGTCTGAAAAACCTAGCTCTGGAAACTGGTCCTGTTGAAGTAACGCTTTTTGATTTGTCAGGAAAGATCGTGATGCGCAGTGAGGAACATTATGAGGCAGAAACAGATCTGGTTATCGCACTTCCTGCTCTCAACCGAGGCGTGTACACGATCTGCGTTCGTGGTGCAAAACAAGCGGTGACGAGACGAGTTGTGGTCCGTTAGCGAGCAGCGACAAGAGCATCACCGTTACTGTTATCGTGCTTGTGAGTTTGTTATGAGACAGCGCCCTTGCTATTAAAATAGGAGCAAGGGTTCTGTCTTTTTTGGGTTTTAGCCCGATGCTTTTGTCGCATGCTTCCACTAGAGCTTAGTTGCGCGCAGGCGACTCGTTGCGTAAAGAAGCAAAGTACATCACGTCATTCCTGTTGTTCGAATCGACACAGTTGTAGCTTGACCCCCCACCCCCATCACGAAGCATCCTTGCAACACCTGCTTCCTGAGTATTTTTGTCTATTCGTGCACGGCAATAGCACCTGGGTTTGAAGAGAGACGATGAATGAGGGTGGAACAGACCGCTAGGGCAGGCGTGTGCGGGGGAGAATCACGTATCTACAGGGATAGGAATGACAACTACGCAACATCAAACTGAACTCGAGAAGTATTTCGAAGAATTCCGGCGCAATACAATTGGCATTGGACAGCGCTTTGAGTCGCCCTTTGGCGTGAAGGAGATTATCTACGCGGATTGGGTTGCCAGCGGACGTATGTATGCGCCGATCGAGGAGAAGATGTCGAATATCATCGATCCCTTTGTTGCCAATACGCATTCGGCAAGTACGATTACGAGTGATTTGATGACGATGGCATATCACGAGTCGAAGCAGATTATCAAACGACATGTGAATGCAGGACCAAGCGACGTGCTGGTTCCTTGTGGATCGGGTATGACGGCTGCCGTCAATAAACTCCAACGTATTCTTGGTTTGCGCGTGCCTGAGAAACTCGGACTGAAAGTTCAACTCGATGAAACTGAGCGTCCGGTGATTTTCGTGAGTCACATGGAACATCATTCCAACCAAACTTCGTGGCTCGAGACTATTGGTCAGGTTGAAATCATTCCTCCCAACACCCAAGGCTTTGTCGATCTCGAATACTTTGCCGAACTGCTCAAGAAATTTGAAAATCGGCGAATGAAAATTGCCGCCGTGACTGCCTGCTCAAACGTCACCGGCGTTGAAACTCCTTATGCGGAGATTGCTGCCATGATTCACCGCGCAGGAGGCTACTGCTTTGTGGATTTTGCTGCATCTGCGCCCTATGTGACGATGAATATGCATCCCGAGAATGTGGATGAACGATTGGATGCGATCTATTTCTCGCCTCACAAATTCCTTGGCGGACCAGGATCAGCCGGAATCTTGATTTTTGATTCTGCCATGTACTCCAATAGAGTGCCCGATCATCCAGGTGGTGGAACCGTGATCTGGACTAATCCCTGGGGAGAGCATCTTTACATTCATGAGATTGAAGAGAGAGAAGATGGCGGCACTCCGCCATTCCTTCAAACTATACGAGCCGCTTTGGCAGTGCAACTGAAAGAGCAGATGGGAGTCGAGAACATTCTTGCCCGAGAAAAAGAACTGCTCAACATCGTTTTTGATCGCTTCGATAAAAACCCTCGTTTGCAACTGCTAGAGTCGGGTATTCGAAAACGACTCGGTGCGATCTCCTTTCATATTGAAGGACTGTATCATGCCCTCGCCGTCAAGATGCTCAATGATCGCTACGGCATTCAAATGCGCGGTGGATGTGATTGCGCCGGTACCTACGCTCATCAATTGCTGAATATCAGTCCAGAAGTTTCTCATGAGTCCATGCTCATGGCAGACAAAAAACAACTCTTCTTCATTCCTGGTTGGATACGAATGTCATTGCATCCGACCATGTCCAACGAAGAGTTGAACTATATCTGTGATGCATTAGATGAACTCTCTATTCGTTTTCCGGAATGGACCGACGAGTATGTGTTCATCAAAGAAACCCGCAGCTATCGTCATCGCGATGAAGGCAACTGGGCCAACGCCATGGTACACTCCTGGTTTGCTTAAACCTCTTGTTCCTCAAGAAAATCCAAAGCTCTACGTCTGCTATAGCTCCGGCAACAACTCGAAGCGCTATCGCTCCGAGTTGTTGTCTATTCTCATTTCTCGCCCTATGTTAGCAGGGCAGCAGGCTTGAGAAGCTGAGACCCGACCCCCATTGGTTGCGGTGCAGCAGCCAAAAACACCATCACTAAACAATCGCCTTTTAGCGTGGCAAACGACCCAGAAAACAGTTCAGGAGAGAGTGGGGAAACACCCAATAACTCACGACAGCATAAACACCGTCGACGTTTTGATAAGAGACGTGACGGACGTCGTCCACGACCACAGGGCGAAGTCACTGAAGGCGCCGCCGCCGGCGCTGAAAGCGAAGAAAATCTCGCGCCGACGCAGCCACGCGAGAACGAGGCACGTCCGGAACGTAATGCAAACCAAGCTCGTCGCGATCGACCGGAACGCTCCGAACGATCTGAGCGACGTCCGCAGCACGAGCGTCAAGACCGACGTGAGCGCGGCTCGTCGAAGCCCTCAATCACAGTTGTTATTCCGCTGCTGAATGAAGAAGAATCGCTTCAGGAATTGACCTCTCGTTTGGTGCCGGTGTTGGAGACTGAAAGTGGTGGTCGCTATGAAGTATTGTATATCGACGATGGTTCCAGCGATGGATCATTTGAGCTCATTCGTCAGCTTCACCGTCGTAACGGACGAATTCGCGGCATCCGCTTCCGTCGCAACTACGGTAAATCCGCCGCCTTGGCTGTGGGATTCAATGAAGCAAAGAATGACATTGTGATTACCATGGATGCGGATTTGCAAGACGATCCATTGGAAATTCCTAATCTCATCGCGGCGTTGAATGAAGGATTTGATTTGGTGAGCGGATGGAAAAAACGACGCAAGGATCCGCTTGAAAAGCGCATTCCTTCGAAGTTTTTCAACTTTGTTACATCGACGGTGAGTGGCATAAAGCTGCATGATTTTAACTGCGGACTCAAAGCATACCGTCGCGATGTCATCAAAACCGTCCAAGTCTACGGCGAAATGCACCGCTACATCCCTGCCCTTGCGCACTGGGAAGGCTTTCGCATCACCGAACTTCCGGTAACCCATCATGCGCGCAAGTTTGGTCATTCTAAGTTCGGCTTTAGTCGATATTTCAAAGGATTTCTGGACTTAATGACGGTTGTCTTCACGACCCGCTTCATCAAACGTCCGCTGCACTTCTTTGGAACCTTAGGCTCGCTCTTTACCATCAGCGGATTCTGCATTGCGCTTATGCTCAGTATCGAGTGGTGGTTACGTCAAACATCGCTGTCCAATCGTCCTTTGATGCTCATGGCAATTGCCTTCATCATCGTCGGCGTTCAGCTCATTTCCATCGGTCTGATCGGAGAAATGATCGTAAAAAACAATCTTTCGCATGCTGAGTACAGCATTAAGGAGCGATTGTAGGACGGCGTGGCGACATCTGACAGCTTCCCAACAATGAAATTTTTCCTTCCATCGGCCATGCGGTCGTATGGACAATTGCATTTGTATATTGCAGCGCAGTTGAATCTTATCCCCAAGTCATCCGAATGACGCCAACCTTTGTCTGCAAGCGCTTTCCGCTCTTTGTTGTTGCCCTTCTTGTCTCCGTTGTGCTCCAAGCCCAACCCAGAAACAAGGATTACATCAAAGTAGAGGTGGGTTATACCTCGACCTTTGTGACCGATCCCGCGAACATGAATATCTTTTCTTCGCGACATGACACGACATTCGTGACGGGATCGAACTTCGTTGGTGCGCAATCCGGCTTGAGTATTCGCACGAATTTTGAACTCGGTGAACGACGTCGCATTATCATTCCCGTCGGACTCGATTTCACCTTTATGCGCGGTCTACAGCGTCTTGAGAATCCCGGTCTTACCGGTCACGGCGCAGTTTCCCTCAACATGACAAGCATCGTTGCTGGCTGTCAATATCGTTTCGTCGATCTTCCTCTAGCTGCTGCCTTTCTCTACGGCGGTGTCGAAGCGCGTGGCTCCTTCATTGGTGGCGCTAACTTTCGTTATGAAGTGAATGACTACACAACGGGCAAGCCGATTCCAGTTTTTGGACAAGACACAACCCTTAAAGAAGCTACATTTCGTCTTGGCGGCGCTGTGCGCCTCGGCTGTCAGGGAATCATCAGCGATCCCTTACGTATCAACGTGAGTGCGGCGTATGGTGTGATGAATCTCATCGGACGCGACTTGCGCACGGAATCCAAAGATCGTCGTGGTGAGTTGTTGACGCCGACCCGTATCAACGAGGCAAACGAAAGTTTTGCGACCTTTACTCAGCTCAGCATCTGGTTGCAGTATTACTTCTAAGATGCTCGACAAACGGTGATAGTACACCGCACTGTGTGATTCGACGAGCGACTGCATTTCACTACTTGAGCAATGGCTGCAACCGACCTCTCTTATAAATCAGACTGTATTCACTTTCGTGGCGACATTCCCTGCGCGCCACATAAGAGCAGCGGCGTCCATTGCAGTACCTGCATTCATTACCAACATCAGCGCGGATCAATACTCATTATCAAACTCGGAGCAACGGGTGATGTGATTCGCACAACGCCTCTGCTTCATCGTCTGCTTCGTGAGTATCCCGAACACGCCATTCATTGGTTGACCTATTCGCCGGATGTCGTGCCTTCGCTTGTTCATCGCGCCATGATGTTCGGTCCGGAATCCCTGCTGTGCATCGAAGAAACACACTACGATCTGGTCATCAACCTCGACAAAGATCCACAAGCCTGCGCCCTTGCAAACCGCGTGCATGCGCGTGAGAAGATGGGTTTCATCATGCTGAATGGAAAACCTGCGCCGGCCAATAGCAATGCTGAGCATAAGTTTTTGACGGGCTTGTTCGACGACGTTAATCAGGCAAACACCAAGTCGTATCCTCAAGAGATTTTTGAAATCTGCGGTTGGGAATTTCATGGTGAGGAATACATCATTGATCGACCAAAAGAGAATCGATTTCTGGAAGCTCGATTGGGTCAGCGAGTGGTCGGACTCAACACCGGCTGCGGAGAGCGCTGGACCTCGCGTCGATGGAAAGAAGAGTATTGGATTGATCTCGTGCATCGTCTGACGAATGCCGGCATGACCCCGCTCTTACTCGGTGGCAAGCAAGAGCACGATTTCAATACACGATTAGCAGCATCGAGCGGAGCGATTTACTTGGGACACTTCGCGATGCGTGATTTCATTGCTTTGGTGGATAGTTGTGATACGGTGGTAACGACCGTGACCCTTGCTCTGCACATCGCTATTGCGCTACAGAAGAAGGTTGTGCTCATGAACAACATTTTCAATCCCAACGAATTTGAACTCTATGGACGCGGCAGCATTGTAGCGCCGCAACGTCAGTGTCACTGCTTCTTCCGCGGCACCTGCACCAACGAAGAATACGTCTGTATGGAAAGTCTGCATCCTGAGATGATCATGACTGCAATCGAAAACGCGTAGTCAAGAACTACAGCTGAGCACATTCGAATTCCGAGTCTTTTTCCAATCTGACGCCTCCATTTTATGTACATAGGCATTGATTCAAGCATACTCAACAAGCGCTTTGCTGTGCAGCGTGATAGCATGTGGTGTTGGGCTGCGGCGGTGCAGATGATATTTCATCACTATGGATTGGATGTTCCGCAAGAAGTGATTGTGCGACGAACTTTTGGTCTGACTAAACACGGCACCTTGCCAAACAAACCCGGTGATTTTATCGACATTCTCAAGAGTCTGAACACATGGGGATTGGATCGTCGCGGTAAGCACTATCGCGTGCATGCTGAGATTTATCCCGGAGCTCCGTCCGCGCAGACAATCATCGAAGAATTGGCGCATCAACGACCAATTCTCTTTTCGTATCGCAGTCGTCCACGTATGAACCACGCGGTCGTTATTACCGGCGCTGAACTCATTACACGAGGCAACGGTGTTGTGCTCAAGAACTTGGTTGTGCGCGATCCTTCGCCTTACCCAAAAAACATCGCCCTCAATGGTCGGCGAGAATACCGTCCTTCTACCTTCCTCGCCAAAGGCAGTGCATACTGGCTCATTCGCGTGTGAGACTCAGTGCACTTCTCGTTGGATGCTGAATCAAGTGGCGGGTTGATTGATAGGGAGGAGCAGAATTGAGATTGAGCGAGTCTGGTCGAAGCCACGGATTGTGGTCGCGACAGGCTCAATTTCTTCCAATTCGATACAATTCAGTGCGCGAGCTTTCGTCTACCTCAAAACAGCGGTCATGTTTTTGCGCGTGGACAAATATTTTTCCCATCGCGCAAGGTGTTGGGAGCACTGAATGTCTATTTTTGCTCCCCGATTACACGACACAATCAACACTCAATTTTGGAGCTCGTATGGAAGCAGTACATCCTGCACATATTACTGACGACAATTTTCAAACCGAAGTTTTGGATTCCAAAGAACCGGTACTCATCGATTTCTGGGCAGCATGGTGCGGTCCGTGTCGCATGATTGCACCAATCATGGAAGAACTCGCCACAGAACTTGGTGGCAAGGTGAAAATCGGAAAGCTTGACGTCGACAACAATCCACGAGTAGCAATGGAATATGGAATTCGTTCCATCCCTGCACTCTTGCTCTTCCATGAAGGCAAAGTCGTGGACAACATCGTTGGTCTTGTACCAAAGAACTTTATCATGCAACGTTTGGAATCATATCTGAACTAAGCACGAGAATCATCCGGTCGGTCAGCATGCACACTGCATGCCTCCGACTCAGAGGAATAAAAAGGGTCGCTTTGCCGACCCTTTTTTGTTTATGAGTATTTTTGTTCCACAGTTAATCTCCAACACTATCATGGCTCGCCCAGATCTCTTGTCCGCTGACATCATTACCAAGCATTTGGATTTTCATCCTTTGTGGCATCGTAGTGAAGAATCAGTAACGCCTCCCTGTATCACCCGTGAACTCCACGCGGCCAATTGGGCAGCGGCCATCGGCATGGTGAATGCTATTGCCATTGTGGCAGAGCAGCTGGATCATCATCCCGACATTCTGATTTACGGATGGAACAAGCTTCGCATTAGCGTCACAACGCACGATCGTGGTGGTTTGACAGAGTTGGATTTTAAGCTTGCTGAAAAAATTGACGCCCTGGCACTGAATTTTTCTTCGATGAATTAGCATGCTGTGCGCCTCGAGCGTAGATGAAGCATTGTGAATTCAGAGACTGCGAAGAAGACCGGGTATTGATACTTGAGTTTGACATACACTATCCACCAATTGCTTCATTGCTATGACACCAGCAATTTTAGATGCTCATGCCCGCCAGATTCTCGACTCACGCGGCAATCCTACACTTGAAGTTGATATCACCCTAGAAGACGGAACGATGGGTCGCGCTGCTGTGCCTTCCGGCGCCAGCACCGGCGAACACGAAGCCGTAGAACTTCGCGACGGCGATGCCTCGGTCTATCTGGGCAAAGGCGTCCTCAACGCCGTCAACAACGTCAACACCATCATCAGCGAACACATCGTCGGCTTCGACGCAAGCGAGCAATCGCAAATCGATCGCATGATGATTATTCTCGACGGCACAGAAAACAAATCCAAGCTCGGCGCGAATGCAATGCTCGGCGTTTCACTGGCCGTTGCAAAGGCTGCTGCCAATTTTTATGGAATGCCATTGTATCGCTACATCGGCGGTACAAACGCTCGCACACTGCCGGTGCCGATGATGAACATTCTCAATGGTGGACGTCATGCTGACAATACCGTTGACATCCAAGAGTTCATGATCATGCCTCTCGGAGCGTCCAGCTTCAGCGAAGCGTTGCGCATGGGAACGGAGATTTTCCATACACTCAAAGGCGTGTTGAAATCAAAGGGTCATTCAACCTCGGTTGGTGATGAAGGTGGCTTTGCGCCATCACTCAAATCAAACGAAGAAGCGCTCGATTCTATTCTTGAAGCAATTGCAAAAGCAGGGTACACACCTGGCGAACAAGTGGCTTTGGCTTTGGATGTAGCGGCTAGTGAGATGGTTGAGAACGGACAATACAAATTCTACAAGTCCAGTCAAGAATTGCACAGTGTAGAAGCAATGGTTAAGTGGTATGAAAAATTGACGGCAGATTATCCTATCGTTTCAATCGAAGATGGTTTAGGCGAGAACGACTGGAACGGTTGGAAGATGCTCACAGAAGCGATTGGAAGTCGTGTGCAATTGGTCGGCGATGATCTCTTCGTCACCAATCCACTCTTCCTCAATCGCGGTATTGAAGAGGGAATTGCAAACTCAATTCTCATCAAGGTAAATCAGATCGGCACACTCACCGAGACGCTGGATTGTATAGCGCTTGGTGGACGTCATGGTTATCGCAGTATCGTTTCACACCGTAGTGGTGAAACAGAAGATTCGACCATCGCGGATATCGCCGTGGCGACAAATGCCGGACAGATCAAAACCGGTGCTCCTTCACGCACAGACCGCGTTGCTAAGTACAACCAGTTGCTGCGCATTGAAGAAGAGTTGGGAACTGATGCAGTGTACCTGGGCCACGCTGCATTGTAGAAGGTAGGTAGATGAGTTCAATGCCGAGAATTTACTCGGTAAGTAATACGCAACTTTGTCCGTGCAAGGCGAAGTGACACTGGCTAATTTCGTAGTACATAATCAGCGATGGTTTTTCCGATTCGTTTCATCTATTTAGGGGTCCTATGAAAAAGTTTTTGACACTACTCTGTGTCGCATGTCTGCTCAGTACAGTAGCATTTTCCCAAAAGAAGGGTCGTGACGGCGTGAGCGCACAAGCGACAATCGCTATACCTTTCGGCAATCTCTCAGATTTCGCAAGCCTTGGCTTCGGAATCGGTGGCACTTATTTGCACCCATTGCAACCGGACATGACCTTGGAAGGTCACTTGGGATACACATACTTCAGTTCCAAGGAAACCGGTGGCGCATCATCGTCCTCAATTCCGATCGTGGCAGGTCTTCGTTACAAGGTTGGAACAAACGGAATGTATCTCGGTGGTGAAGCTGGTTTGTATATGATGACTGTAAGTGTTGCCACGATTGTGGGCACATACAGCGCATCATCAACCAACTTTGGTCTTGCTCCAATGGTAGGATTTACCACAATGGCAGGCAATACACAGCTCGACTTCAGCGCTAAAATCAATTTGGTGTTGAACTCCGGCGGATACGATTATATCACGCTCAACGGCGGTATCATTTTCGATATCTAAGTCGAGCAGAACACTTAAAGCACTGATTCTTCGGTGCGAAATGTTAGGAGTCCCGCGAGTCTAACTCGTCGGGACTTTTTTGTACCCGAAAAGGAGAATTGATCGAGTGGATCTTGATGGCTTTGAGCGAGAGTACTATGACAATGCTGAGAACCACGAGAGCACCAAAGGCGATGAGTCCGGGTCGATCAAGGAAGATGAAGAAATCATAGAGACCATGCGCTACCACCGCCGACATGAGCGCGGTGAACATGAGAGCCTGTCGATCGCGTGCGAACTTTGCCAGGCCCATGAAGTAGCCCATCAGTACGGCGTTGGCGGCGTGAGCAGGAACGGCTGTGAACATGCGACGCAGAGCCACGTTGAGTGGATCGGGGAGTCGAGTATCAAAGACGTAGAGCAGGTTCTCCATGGTCGCAAAACCCATGGCAATCATCACCGAATAGGTTATGCCATCAAAGGGTTCATTGAAATCCTTCTTGGGCATCGCGAAGTAGCAGAGCACCAGGTACTTTAGGAGTTCCTCGGTGAAAGCAACGATGAAGAAGGCATGGATGAAGACGCGGAGTACGTTATGACCTTTGTCGAAGCCAAGTCCGACTGCGAGGTTCTCGGCTCCGATAGCCGGTGCGACCGCTACCATCCCAAGACCAAAGCAGGCCAAGAGCAGAGCGTGCGGCTCCTTCTCGTATCGATCTCGTCGATACACAAATGCTGCAATCAAAATGCCCGGCGCTACGCTCAGAACAATCTGCAGACAGATGTTGAGAATCGTTTCCGGTGCCGGCATGAGCTTTGGTGACGCTTATGCGCGCGCCACTGATTCTTTGGTGAGAATGACGTTTTCGACCTCGCTCACGATATCATCAGCCTTTTGCATCGCTGAGTCTTTGAGATTTTCAGCATGATGGGCGAGAGCATCAGCTGATTCTTCGATTTTGTGTTTTGCGTTTTGTGCAGCTTCTCCTGCAGAATGACGAGCAGCTGAAGCAAGTTCGGTTGCTGATGTGGCAACGTCGTGTACTGACTTCGATACGCTATCAATTGCAGTGTTAAGACGCTGCTGGAGTTTTTCTTGAGGAATTCTCACAACGTCACGCACCAAGTGCAAACGCTCGAGAACGCGGATAATGTACGCACTAACGTCGATCTGCCACCACTTCATACCGTGAAATGCACTGTTAGGAAACGCGTGGTGATTGTTGTGCCAGCCTTCGCCCATAGCGAAAATGCCGATCAACATGCTGTTACGACTTTGATCTTTGGTTGTGAACATGCGTCCGCCAAATACGTGACACCATGAATTCACACACCAGGTAACGTGTGATGTGAGGAAAATGCGAACGAGTCCGCCCCACAACAAACACTCCCAACCACCAACCAAGAACGGAATAAGCAGACCAACAATGGTCCAGATGTGAAATGTCTTGTCAAAGAACTGCACCATACGGTCATTTTCAAAACGCTTTCCAAAACGATCACGAATAGCGTGGACGTCTTCAAACGACATCTCCATCATCCATTCAAAGTGAGCGTGAATGAAACCCAATACCGTTGGTGAGTGTGGATCACCATCGTCGTCAGAATATGCGTGGTGCTTGATATGCACTGCTGCCCAGGAAATCGCGGGACCCTGCAAAGCCATCGAACCCAAAGCCAGGAAGACTGCGCGAATTGCCGGGTGCGGAACGAAACTGCGGTGCACCAGCATGCGGTGATAGCCAATTGTAACGCCCAATTCAATGATTGCGCCTGCTGCCAAGCAAAAAACGACGTTGAAGGTGCTGACGTTTCCATGATATGCTTGATAAAGAGCATAGATGGTTGCGAGGGCTGGCACTACAACCAGAAAACCGATGTAGACATAACTCTTATACAAACTTTGGCGCGACGTGCTCATTCAGTTAAATTGATGAAATGGAGGTACAAGCATAGCAAAGATACACAAAAGGCGATGCCCCTAAATGAAGCCGATTCAGGGTCTGAGCAAAAGACTTTTTTGAGGATTGTTGTGTGGCAATGCAGATAGTGGATAGTCCATGGACGCCCAAGCCATGTGGCTATTGCGCCGAGGAGTCGGTACCGGATTGATGATATTCACCCAAAAAGCTGAGAATTATGACACAAAAAGATGAATTGGTGGAAAAACTGGAAGAAATGACGGTTATGATGGAGCTGGCCGACGAGAACATCTTTAAGATTCGGGCCCTACAAAACGGCTCCCGGGTCTTGGATAAGATGCAAATCGACCTTCCCGCAGCCGTCGCCGATGGCTCACTAAAAGGCGTGAAAGGCATCGGAAAAGGTCTTCTTGAATTGATTCAGGAATTCGTCGCAACCGGTGACATCGCCGAGTATCACGAACTCAAAGCCACTGTTCCGGCCGGCGTGTTATCGCTCACCAAACTGCGCGGCGTTGGAGCTAAGAAGGCCCGTCAGCTGCACGAGGAACTGGACATCAACAGCATCGGCGAACTCGAGTATGCATGCAAAGAGAATCGTCTGGTTGAACTCAAAGGTTTCGGCGAGAAAACACAAGCTTCTATTCTGAATTCAATCGCCATCTGGCAAGCTGCGCAGGGTAAGTGTCTGCAATCGGGTGGCAACCGCATCGCCCAATCCATCATCGCCGAATGTCAGGAACTTGGATCCACCCGCGTTGAAATCAGCGGCGCATTGCGACGTCGCGCCGAAGTCATCGAAGACATCGTGCTCGTACAACTCGGTGCCTCACTTGATGCACTCGTTGCGCACTTCGAAGCGGTCGAACTAGCCGACGAACTACGATTCATCCGCGATGGCATGCAGGTCCGTTTGCTGAGTCCGGATGCGAAGCACTTTGAATCCACGCTCTTTCGCAGCTCTGCACACAGTGATTTTCTCAAAGCATTCGGCGGACTCAGTGCTGCGGATGCAGCGGCGAGTGAAGAGAAGATTTTTGAGAATCATGGCTTTGCCTTCGTTCCGGTTGAACTGCGCGAAGACGCAGATGTGCTGCGCATGAAGAAGCTGCCGCGATTGCTGGAGTCAAGCGACATGCGAGGCATGCTACACATCCACACAACCTGGAGCGACGGCGCAAACTCGGTCGAGGAAATGGCACTGGAAACCAAGCGACTAGGTTTTGAGTACGTGGCGATTTGTGATCACTCCAAGACTGCGGTTTATGCCAATGGCCTGAGCGTTGAGCGTGTGAAAGCGCAGCATGCGGAAATCGCTAAGGTCAATGCCGCAAAGCCCGGCATCAGCGTTCTACGGGGTATTGAAAGTGATATCCTGAGCGATGGTTCGCTGGACTACGATGATGAAATCTTGGAACAGTTTGATGTGGTGGTGGCGTCGGTGCACTCTGCCTTTCAGTTGCCGAAGGAGCAACAGACAGCGCGGATTATTGCGGCGTTGAGAAATCCTTATACCACGATCTTGGGTCATCCCACCGGACGACTCCTCCTGGCACGTCCCGGCTATGAACTCGACATGGAAGCAATACTACAAGTCGCTGCAGAAACCGGCACCGTCATTGAACTCAACGCCAATCCCCATCGATTCGATCTCGACTGGCGCTGGCATCGTCGAGCAGTGGAGCTGGGAGTTAAAATCGCCATCAATCCCGACTCACACCAATGCGCCACACTTTCGGAAGTCTTTCTGGGAGTGGGCATTGGACGCAAGGGAATGCTGAGAGCTGAAGATGTGATTAATACGATGAGCGAGGTCGAGTTCCGACGCTTTTGCGCCGAATTACGTCAATCAAAAATGAAGCGCTAAGTAGTCGAGGTGGGCCGACTAAGCATCATTTTGCATCGTATTTTTGTTGCTTGTCCGCGAGACGAGCGCGGAATACACCTTCATTTCACAGGAAAGCACCGTGACAAAGCTCCGTGGTCAGAAACTCTTTATCGTAGCCATAGTAATCGTTCTTGCTGACCAGATCAGCAAGTTGTGGATCAAAGGATTCTCATTCTTTGGTGTAGTGCACCAAGGAATGTATCTGAATGAGAGCCGATCCATCATCGGCGATTTGCTGCGTTTCTCCTATGTCGAAAACCCGGGAATGGCATTTGGCGTGAGCTTCGGTGCTGGTAAGATCTTCCTAAGTCTCTTTTCAGTCTTCGCAGCCATCGTTCTCATTTGGTATCTCTACAAACTCCGTCGTTTCGATCGTTGGGTTCAAGTTGGTATCATGCTGCTGCTCTCAGGCGCGGTGGGCAATCTCATTGACAGAGTCTTCTATGGCGTGATCTTCAATGAAGCGCCGTTGTTCTATGGAAAGGTTGTTGATTTTATCGATCTGGATTGTCCGGACTTCTCACTCTTCGGACAAAACATCACACGCTGGTGGGTGTTCAACATTGCGGATTCATGCGTGACGATGGGCATCGTGGTTCTGTTGCTCTTCAATCACCGCATTCCAACGCTCAAGGCACTGAACGCTCCGCCGGATCACATTACATCCTACGAAGACTCGAGCGATAGCAGAATCGAACTCGCCGACTACAATGGTCAATGGCCACTGGAATTTGAAGCTCTGAAGAGCTACCTCAGTTCCGTGCTTGGTGATCTGGTGTTGGAATATCATCACATAGGCAGTACATCAGTCACAGGCCTGCGTGCAAAGCCAATACTCGATCTTGATCTGGTGATTGATTCGATGGAACACTTCGCACAAGTGCGCGAGAAGCTCGAAGCCGAGGGCTATGAATATGAAGGCGATAAGGGAATTGCTCAGCGCGAAGCCTTTCGTCAGAGTTCATCGCGCGTACCCCGTGGTGCGGATCGCGAGTGGATGACGCAGCACCTCTATGTGTGTCCCAAAGACAGCGTCGCATTGCACGAACATTTACAATTCCGCGATCGACTACGCGCCAACCAACAGTTGCGTGAGAGCTATTCGGCGCTCAAGTCTGAGCTCGCGCAGCGCTTTCATGACGACCGCGATGCCTACACCGAAGCCAAGACAGATTTCGTTCACGGCGTGCTTGAAGGGGGTCTCGATGACACCCAAAATGCTGCCTCAACAGAGTCTTCGAGCTCCAATCCCGAAGCCTAAACGGCCGCTATTACGAATGGCCCGAAAAAATATTTTTTCAACAATGAAAAAAAAGTTTGCGTAGAAAGTGAGTCCTTTTAATTTCGCACTGAGGCATTCGATTATATGCCTCCTTTCGTTGTGGTGGTGAAAGGTGAGAAGGGGAGTGCCCCTTGACGAGTGGTGACGTCAAGGGGTATCTCATTTGTACCCGTTCCTACGCTTATCACAGCCCTCCCCAGAAGCCACATTCGAAATTTCCTCGCAAAGCCCATCCGCACTGTCAGAATTTCTACGCTGTGCAATTGTCTTGACACTTTCTCTAGTCCCTAAAAAGCCCCCATTTCTAGCCAAAAACACGCTTTATCTCAGCTCCGAGCTGATTGAAAACGTAGCTATTTTGATGCAAAACTCTTAGCCAAAATCCGTCATTTTTCGACCCTAAAAGACCTCTTTTCCAGCTCAAAAAATGACTGAAATTGATGTGCATAGTTCATGCCTTGTTCACAGGAAAAATAGTCTGAATGAGAGGGTATATAACGTGAAAACAGAGCTCTTTTGAACGTCGATTCCTGTGACGCATACGATGTCCCAATCCGGACCACTTGTCCAACTCCCCTTTTCGACCTCTGTACATCTCTCACTTTCAAAACTTTTTTCAGCTCCGCTCACTGCACTATGTGCTTGAGTCTTGGGAGGACAAAGCTTACGCCTTGATTGTCCGGAGGATGGTGCATCCGCTTTGCACTGGTATGCAAATCAAGCACTGCTTTTAGACCGAATCACCGAACACCTGGAGCGTCAATTCTTCGAGTTGGCCTTCACATGCACATTGCATTGTGACGCGTAGATCAACGCAAGGCTAGCGCAGATTGAATGTAGTGCTGAGAGTGATTTGTAGATGATTGATCGAAGGACTTATGAGCAACGCGTTATGACCTACTGCAAGAGATTCCAGAAGAACTGAATGGTCAGGGCCAGCATAAACACGCCGTAGATGCGTTCGAGTGTTTGGTTGCGTAAACGCAAGGCGAGACGAGCGCCAATGAAAGAGCAGGGGACGGAGCTGATGGTGAGGATGAGGGCGACTTGCCAATCGATATGACCAAGTTGTGCATGCACGATGGTGCCGGGAATAGCCAGAGCCACAACGCAGATGAGCGAGGTCGCCAAGGCTTGCTTCAGAGGCATATGCAGAAAGCGCAGAAAAGCAGGAACCAGGATGATTCCGCCTCCGATAGCCAGCATGCCTGAGAGCGTACCAGCGACACCACCGACGATCAAACTAATGAGGAGAGATGGCTGTACAGCTTCTTGAGGAGCAACTTCCTTCATGAAGATGGCGCGCAGCAGAAAGCTGATGGATACGTAGACCATGACGACGCCGGTGGCAATCATCAGATATTGACTTGGGATGAATTTCGTGTAGTACGACGCAAGAATGTTCGCGGGCAGTGCAATGAGCAGGATACGACTCACAACACGAAAACGCACTAAACCTGAGCGCGAGTAGGCGATTGATCCGCTCAATGCAGTTGGTAATGACGCTGGAAGAGGAGATGCCAGGGCGTAAAAAGCGCTAAGTCCTGCAAAGACCTTGAGCATTGGCGTGGCAATGAGGGCACCTCCAATGCCGAACATACCGGCAGAAAGACCAACGGCGCAACCAATGAGAAGGAGAATAAGCATGAGCGAAGGAATGGCTAAAGACTATTGGGCAACGGTGCGAAGAATCACAAATAGTGCTCCGTCTCAGGACTGCAATTTAGCTGCAGGCTGTCGAAGCAATACCGCCTTTCCACAAGCCTCATAGTATATTGCAGCTCGTTGGTTTTGCATGTGCGATTATCACTTCAGGGATGAAGTCCGCTCTCGTTGTCATTTGTTGTAGTATCGCGTGTCTGCTCAGTTCCTGCGCATCGACACAAGAATGCTCAATGCGTACCACTGAAGGTAATCTTGGTTCGCTCGTGAACAGTACTCGCGACGAATACTCACCGCTTCCTTATGGCAATTCACTGTTGTTTCTGACCAATCGCACACTCAGCGATGAGCAGAGCTATGATCTTCCGGCCGACGCGCAGGAAGTCATGTTTGAAAGTGCTCGTCGTATGGATGCGAGCTTTACGCCTGCCGACGTCTTACGTCATCTGCCATTGAACTCGTATCGTAGTGGAGCAGTGACGGCGGGCATCGGTCCTGACTCTGTGGCAATCCTGATATTCGCTCGACAAAAAGGCGTCGCAAAGGATGCAAACGTGGATTTGTATCAAACTGAGTTGCGCGACGGACAATGGACACCACCCATTGCACTGGAAATTCTGAATTCAAAAGGTTGGGATTCGCAGCCGAGTCTTTCAGCTGATGGCAACACCTTGGTGTTTGCATCCGACAGAGCAGGTGGTAGTGGTGGAATTGATTTGTATGTCAGTCAGCGCACGGTTCAAGGGTGGTCGGCACCGAAGAACTGCGGTCCGGCGGTTAACAGTGCACTCGACGACATCACACCCAGCATTGACCGCAACGGCATACTGTACTTTGCAAGCAATCGCAATGCTGCAAAGAGTGGACGAGGCTTTGAACTCATGCGCGCAGCGGATAATGGTCCTGCAAGCTGGGCAAATGTGGAAGTACTTCCGGCGCCCTTCAATTCTGAATCTGATGATATCAATCCTGTAGTCTGGGGCGACTCACTCTTCTTTTCATCGCGACGTCCAGGTGGCTGCGGCGGCTACGATCTTTATGGAGTCGTCTTGTGCGGTCCGGTTATGCTGCGTGGCGAGATCCGTCCTTCGAACAGTCTCACACGTCGCGCCGGTATCCTCAACATTCTCGACAGCACCGGTCGTATGCAGCAGATACGTGTACCTGAAGATGGTCGCTTTGAAGTGCGACTCAATCCCAACCGACAATATCAATTGCGCTACATCAATGATTGTGCAGAGGATATTATTCAGCAGGATTTCATGACACCATGTCATGAGACCAAGACCGTTGTGCTGCAATCAAAACTCGATCTACCGGAAGTGCATCCGGTTTTCAATTTCGATGAATACAACGTACCATTCTTTGCGAGCGGATATTATCGTCCGAACACCACAGAAGAGATGAACGTGTTGCGTCTGCGCAGCGCATACAATCTCGTTGGAGTAAGTCCGCAAACAGCCTACATTGTTCCACCCGGCGATGAATACGAAGCCTTCGCGCCAATCGTGGACAGTGCACTGCACCACGCAACCGAGTTCATCATCAACGTGCTTGAGTTTCGTCGTCGCGGCTGCAACACCAGCACCGCACCTATCCACATCCACGTTGCAGGCTATGCCGATCCCAAGCCCTTCACAAAAGCGGCTCAATACGACGGCGTCAGCATCAACGACCCCGAATACCAACTCAGCGTCAAGAACGGCGAGCAGATGAACAACAGTCTACTTGCCACCCTACGAGCCTATTACACGGTCAAAGTGCTTCAATCAATGCTGAGCAGCAACACCACCTACCAACAGCTCAGCAAACGCCTCCAATGGCACATCTCCGCCCAACCCGACGACCGCAGCGCCGCACCGGATACACTGAAGCGTAGAGTGGAGCTGAGTGTGGGGGATGAGTAGGGGTGAGGGGTGGATTATTTGTATTGAATTGGAGCTGTAGACTGCACCCGTTTCACGGAACGAACGAACTCTGCTTTGTGTTTGTTAGCCGTTTTATCTGCGCTTGATTCTGGGTCAGTATCATCAAAAGTCCAGTACGCCACCAGTCCTGGCTCATTGCCTTTCAGAGATGTATTAATCGATGCTTTGATTTCTGTCTGGGTACGCACTCGATTCCACAATCGTACCTCGTCCAGGTATCCATCCCAAAATTCGCAGCCATTGGAAGAGCTGCTGTAACGTGCTCCGAGAAAGAGTGGTTTTGATGTCGTGGTATTGGGTACTTCGCTTAGATGAAATATGGTATCCAATTCACCGTTAAGATAGAAGCGAATTTGGTGACTGTCTAACTGGGCAACAACGGCTATATGATACCAAGTATGTGGTTGAAGTTGGGCTGACGAATGAAGGCCTTGGGTCTCTGTATTCCAAAAACTTAGCTTGCCACTCATATCTACACCCAAAAGATATTCCAGATTACTATTGCTGGATCCTTTCGAAATGATCCAAGATCCCCAAGGCGAATAGCCGAGAGTTGTAGCGCTATTACACCAAACTTCTATGGTGTAATTGCCATTGTTGAGGTTCAAGTCGTCATTATGATCGACGCGAACACAACATCCCTCGCCTCGTCCATGGATGTCAATGGCTTTGTTCGTTTGTGTTGTGTCTTGAGCACGAACCTTGAGCTGAGAATTGAAAAACGATAAAGTTATAATGAGAATTGTGAGAGCGAATCGCATGTGGCTTCGTTGCATAGTTCGACAGAGTCAACAAATAAGGGACTTGAAGATGATCCTCAAGTCCCTTATCAAACTTCACTGACGCAAATCTATCGTTTTATTCTATTGAATTGGTGCGGTAGAAATCACACGCGTGACAGAGTTGACAAAAGAAGCTACGTGACCAAGCGAAGTTCCGTCATTTGTTGTTTGAGCTCCTGTGTCATCGAATTTCCAATATCCTACCAAGCCAGTCTCAGTGCCATTCAGAGTGTGATTCATTGCTGAATTGATTTGCGATGAGCTTCTGGCAATATTCCAGATTCGTACTTCATCGATCTTTCCATCCCAATTTTCGACTCCGAAATTTTGACCAAAGTAATTGCGTGCACCGATGAAGAGCGGCGCGCTAGTCTTGCGAGGATCGGCATAGGATGTAAATGACACGCTGCCGTCTGCAACGCCATTGATGTACATCGTTGCAATGTGATTTGTCGCATCGACAACTAAGGCCACATGATACCAGTGGCCCGGAACCATGCTTGTGCGAGACCAAATCGTGCCGGTATAGCTACTCCAGAATGTCATTTTGCCTGATCTATCGTAACCGAGCAAGTATTCGTTATCGTCGTTGCTGTTACCCTTATTCATTATCCACTGTCCCCACATTGAGTGCGCCATGATACTCGCAGGGTTACACCACGCTTCAAGCGTATAGCTGTTTCCGTTGAGGTTTAAGTCCGGTGTATGATCAACGACCAAATAGGATCCGCTGCCACCATCCATACCATCAAACTGCAAAGCTCCACCTGCGCCTGATCCACCGTTGCCTCCACCTTGACCATCGAGAGTGATTGTACAACGAGTTGTTTGGTCATCAACTACCGTCACTGATGTATGACCGCTGTGACCACCAGCTGAAGCGGCAATTACGTAACTGCCCGGAGGAAGATCATTGAATACGAAAATTCCATCAGCATCGGAAGTGACCGTTGTGCTTGCCGGATCCGTCCGTATTGTTGCTCCGGCAACTACACTTCCTGAAGCATCCAAGACTCGTCCAACGACGACACCGCCATCCACTTGATTCGGTTTCTTTATACAACTCTGGGTTGTAAATAATAAACCCCAACAAAGCACGAGAACAAAAAACGAAGCGCGCATACAGACTCCATTATAAGGTGAGAAATGCAAATCATGACAAGACAGTACTATCCGATGTACACTGCCTTTTTTGCGTACAATAGCGCGTCATAATCTTGATTGCATTCAGTCAACTCAAGGACATGGACCGTACAAAAGCGGCAGCAGCAATTGCCATTGATCTAATAATGTACCTAAGCGGGAGCTTCAGGACTTCAATACATGCTTGACATCATGGCAAGTCGAATCTACTAACATTAAGTCTAATGATTCATAAATAATGATGAATCTGTTGGTCACCTATACTACAACAAGATTCTGCTTTATCATGTACAATAACCTCGCACATGAAAATTAATCTCAGTGACCACCAAAGATTTTTATGTGCCAGTCTTTAAATAGCTGAAATACCGCCGAAAGAAAGAAAATGCTATCATACTCAGTATATACAACTGATACTGAGACTCGTCATCGCATCTCAAGAATGAGTGCAGGGAATACTGATCTAGACAAGGAAGCACAGTCGTTCTCAACTACCGCCCTTTGGCTAATAGTCAATATTTGCATAGTGCCCGACGAAAATGAGAGAAATAGTCTGTCTACTTTGGTGGCATGGAAGAATGCACCCAAGAGCTCTTGCCAACAATGGAGGCATTGAAGTGGTTTATGCTTTTATCCTGGGTTTCTTTGCCTTGACCTTCGTTCATAGTAAAGTATGACACGAGTTGGGTTGAATTGGGATTGACATGGCTGTTCATGTTTGAACGTATTTCGTTGTTGCTTCGTGCTACATTCCAAATTCGCACTTCGTCGATAAGACCTGAGAAGCTTTCGCCGGCAATTAATGTAGCGCCAAAGCGTGCACCGATTAGAAGACTGTCTTTGTTGGTAACTCCGCTACCTTTCAGTGTTGTTTGAGACTCAAGAACGCCGTTCACGTACAACGAGACTTTGCCAGCTGCAATATCCTGGACAGCTGCAACATGATACCATGTTCCTACAGCAGGGACTGTTGTACTTATTAAATCGTTTGCTAGTCCTCGAGAAATGAATCTGATTCTACCCGAATTGTAGAAGTAGTCCAGACCAACCAAGTAGTCAATCGTTGGATTAGAGCTGCCTTTGTCAACAACCCAAGAAAAGTCAGATCCGAGCTTTGCCGGTTTAAACCAAAATTCGACAGTGAAGCTTCCAGGACTTAGGGACAAGCTCTCGTTATCAGCTACTTCCAGGTAGGCATTTTCATCGAGTGAGATTGCGTACTCTGAGACACACTTGAGTTTCCAAATAGGACCCGAACTAACATGACCGTGAGAATCGCGAGCAATGACTTGCCAGTAATAGGTGTTGCCCGCCGTGAAATGAGAGAACGTAGCACCTGCAATCTTCAATGATGTTGAAATTGTGTCTGATGATTTCAGAGGAAGCGCAGTTCCATAGCGTAATTCATATGTCAAGTCATCTGCATCGGGATCGCTACAAATCCACGAGACATTTACAGTGTCTCCTTCGTAGACCGTCGCACTATCTCCACAACTAGGATTATGCGGCAATTCAGGAGCCTTGTTAGGTCCTTTGCTCGTGAGAACAATATTCGCTGTTGTTGTCTGACCACCATTGACTGTTATTGAAACGCTTCTATCGAAATATCCAATCTTCGATGCAGTCACAGTATACGTGCCTGCAGACACGTTCTCAATCTTGTATGCTCCAACATTATCAGTTGTGACGGATGAAGTGCCCGGTTGCGTAATTACAAACGCACCTTGAAGAGTTGCCCCACTGTCGGATGTTATCGTACCGGATATTGTTCCGCTCTTTGAGACAGCTGTTGGCTCGTCTTTACAACCTCCAACAAATAATGTGAAAGCACACAGAAGGGAAATGAGGAAATATCTCATGGGAAGTAAATATTGTGTGAAGACTACTCAAGAAGAACACAACCATTTCAAATCGCGCCGTCTTGATGACTGCTCAACATAGCAAATCGAGGCTGTCTTTCAAAATAACCGGCGAGAGTATTACTGACTTTTAAGCTGTAATGGGCGCAAAGAGAAGAGTAGATCATTTCCGATTTCTGTTAACGCGATTAATTGGAACTTCGCGTTAGCACATCAGTATTTTACCATCATCTTGAGTGCCAACGTCTCAGAGCATAGTGAGATGTACATGCCCAATACCAGTAACGGTTTGATACTGTGGATAGCAGGTGATTGTCGTCAGACACCGATGGATTTAAAAAGCATCAAGCAGATGTGCCCCATCGTTTAGCGGTTAAGAAACGACGTAGTCGTTCGTTCAAACGACGCTTATATGCCTTTATTGAAGCCTGCGGTCCGCTCGAAGTTGGTCGCAACACAAACATCCATCCACTTACCATTCTTGGATGCACTCTATCCGAGAAATTGGAATTCCATCGAAGAATTGACTGACTACGCATGAGTTGGTTAAAACCAAGACCGCCTAAGAATCCTCTTGCGCTATAATCAACGATTTGTAAGCCACAACGTGAGAAAATCCTGCGTAGAACATTATACCCAAAGAAGTTTACGTGAGGGCTGATCGCCAAAGTGTCATGCTGCATCGAACGAACGTCATTGGAAACATAGGAATCGCCAACTTTTAATGAGCGTAAACCGGGCAGCTTACTGAGAAGCTTCATGATGCCGGCAAGGTCTAGGAGTGTCTCGAAAAAGGTTGTTATCTCAAAAGGACCATAGCCATTTGGCGTTGTGATGATCATCACTCCGTTGTCCGTACAAGTCGATTTCATCCACGTGGTAAATCCTTCAGGATCATCAACGTGCTCTATGACTTCCGAAGCGATTACCATGTCGTATTTCTTTTGAGCCGCCGAAAACTGCTCGTTCGTCAAGAACTGCAAGTTGTCACAACTATGTAAGCCACTGGCTTGTTGAATTGTATCAGCATCTGAATCGATTCCAACAAAACTGACCGAGGGGAATTGCTCAGCCAATGGAATGGTCAGAAACACACCGTTGCCGCATCCAACGTCTAGTACTGATTTCGGCTGAAATTGCTTGATTTTCTCAGAAATGAAGCGAATTCGCTTGATGTTTCCGTGTATGGTTTCTTGCGAGCTATCCTGCATGTCGAGTCGGGTGTGGGAAGTTCATTGTCGATGTACAAATACAAAATACCAAATCTGTTCCTAGCTCTGTGTCAAGGTGGCAGATGATTCATATATAGGATGATGGGTCCAGTCCATAGAATTAGCACACACAAGAATCAGGAATCGATAAAGCTAGGATTCAGCACTTTGATAACCTGTGTTCAAACATTGACTATCACCGCATAAAAAATCGATTTCGTAGATTATCAATAATGAATAAAGTCATCCAACGCCCCAACTCGACAAACTGTGAAAGAGCAATAAAATCAAACTCAGTTCTGACTAACGCACTGTTTATCTGAGGGACAAATCAGTTAGTCAAATACACGAAACTATCCCTACACTGATTGCTTTCGATCGTACAGTCAATCTCCGATCGAATAACTAACTCTCGCAAAGCATAGTACCCATCAGTTCATCTGAACTGCTATCGAAATCTCGAATCTCTTATGAAGAATCCAATTGTTTTGTGCCTCTGCCTTTTGAGTGTGGTCTTTGTTGTGGACTTACACTCACAAGCATATCGATGGGATTATCTCGCCAAACTCAATACCGCACGTAGAAGCTACTTGGGAATGAATTTCGCGATTGCTATCTCTCCGTGTAAGGTGCTTGTTGCCGGAGGATATGTCGGTGGAAACGGTTCCTCGTACGGACAGCCAACAACGAGTTGTGAAATAATTGATGTTTGTTGCGGAACTGTTAGTCCAACCGGTTCAATGAATATTGCGAGAGCAGAGCACACCTTGCTTCTGGCTCCGGATTCTAGTGTCATAGCGATCAGCGGTATAACACAAATCACAGATCAGAATTCTTCTTCAGGTACTCACACTGCAAGCGTTGAGAAATACAATCGTGCGACCGGAACGTGGACAACGCTTGGAAACTTGCTCATTGGCAGACGCCAAGCTCAAGCGGTGTTTATTAGTAGTACTGAAATCTTAGTTGTGGGTGGGCGCTTACCCAATCTTGGTACAATAAACTCGGTTGAGATTTTCAATATCTCGACAGGTACAAGTCAGGCAATGAATAACTACACATTGCCGGTTAATATGCACAACATAGGTACCTCGTCTGCCGGATCGACTATCGTCGCGGGCGGACGAAATGGCGGAACAAATGCAGTGCGTACTCGACTCATCCAGAAGTACACAAGAAGTACAGACTCATACACACAAATAGCGCTACTTCCTGATTCTGTTCGCTCATCTCAGATTCGTAAGCTATTCGATGGACGTCTTCTCATTTCAGGTGGTGTGATGGCTGAAAGTGCCTACCGCGCGACGAAGCAGATTGTCATTGAGAACAACGACAACTTTGGTGCAGTAGTTAATATGAACACTGCTCGATGGGGACACGGGATTGGACAGGTCAATAATGATTCCTGCATCTTCTTTGCAGGTCAAATTCTTAGCAATGGTCAAACTAGTAATCTCAGTGAATGGTATTCTCTGAGTCAAAACCAAGTCTATAATGGTCCCAATCTTCCCGTTAGTCTCGGGAGCTTCGCGTGGGAAACAGTACCCAGAACATTTAATGGCTCAGGACAAGTTTCAGATGCGACCGTTATTGCTATTGGCGGCGTTGCCAATTCCGGTGAGTTCTCTCCAGGCGTTCCTCGCGATACAATCTTTGTTCTTCGTCGTTGCTCCGTCCCTGACTCAGTCCGCTATTCCAAGATCTTCGGTACATGTCTCTCACAACATTTTACTATCGATTCGCTCAATTTATGCCGCACCCCCACCAGCATACGCTGGAGCTACGGTGATAGCACGTCCTCCGTCGGACAACCCTGGTGGTCGAATCACACATATCCCTCGGGAGGGAATTATGTGGTGAAAGCGACCTTGCTGTATGCGAATTGTGGGGATTCGTTGGTGTTGCAGCGGACGATTAACGTTTCGCAGACTGCAACCATTGCGGCGAATCCGCGCTTGTTGTATCGGTGTGCGAGGGATAGTGGTATTGTGTTGTATGCAACAGGTGGTATTCGATATCGCTGGACGCCTGGTGCGACGCTGAGTGACAGCACGATTGCAAATCCGGTGGCAAAGCCGACGCAGGATACGAAGTACTATGTCTATGGCTTTACAGCCGATAGTTGCTACGGTTTGGACTCCGTGTTCGTGCGCTTCTCCAATGGTCAGGCGAATGCCGGTAGTGATGTGGCGATTTGTAGTTCGGGTGATTCGACCTTGCTTGCTGTGTCTATTCCCGGGACGATCCGTGCTGTGCAGTGGACGCCGAAGATTGGTTTGGCTTGCGATACTTGTGCTCTGACTAAAGCAAAGCCTGCGGTCACTACCCGCTACATCGTCAATGTTGTCGACAGCTCGGGTTGCGTGGCAACCGATACGGTTCAGGTGAATGTTCGAACAGGAGCTACTGCCAAAGTTGCGCCAGGACCTCTGGTGCAGATCTGCGCGAGCAGCGATTCTATTCCTTTGACTGTTGCTCCAACTGCCGGTATCAAACAAGTGCGCTGGACGCCGAATATTGGTATAGGATGCGATACGTGTATTAAGACGAAGGTGAAGCCGAAGTCAACGATAAAGTACGTTGCATATATCACGGACTCGCTCGGCTGCGTGACGGTTGATACCGTGCTGGTAAAAGTAGGCGGAGGCTCGAGTGCGATTCAGTCAGGTCCGGCACAGTTCATGTGCTTCAAAGGTGACTCAGCAATTATTCGTGTGAATGGTAAAGTGATGGCGATTCAATGGACGCCGCCGGCATCGGTGTCGTGCGCGACTTGTCCGGTGACAACTGTCAAACCGGCAGCCACACGTTACTTCACCTACACTGCAACCGATAGCAGCGGATGCACGCAAACTGATTCTATCAAAGTCACAGTCTTGCCGAAGTCCACCGTTGATATCGCTCCGGATACAGTTCTGTGCGGATCAACCGCCTTGCAGATGAATGCACTTGGTTCCTATCAAAGTTTGCAGTGGGTTCCGGCAACAGGACTCAGTTGCGCGAATTGTCCATCCGTACTCGTTATCCCACGTCCGGGTCAAACCATTACCTACACCGTCATTGCTCACAACGGCAACAGCGCCGATTGCGAATCGCGTGATTCAATTCGCGTGAAGTTTGCGCGCGGCATTGAAGGACAACTGCTTGATCGAGAAATCTGTCCGGGCGATAGCACTGTCTTTCAACTACGTCCCTTCGGTGGCAAAGTAAAATGGACGCCTTCAACCGGCTTGAGTTGTGATACTTGTCGTTCTGTCGTGGCACGACCTAACGTCACAACGCGCTACATTCTCACCGGTGATTCATCCGGCTGCATCTCGCGAGATACCGTGGATGTGCTGGTGCAAGCAACGACCTTGAAAGTTCCGGCGAGCTTGAGTGGATGCGCGGGACAGAATATCTTCATCAGCGCGACGACGAATTCTAAGAAGATTCAATGGAGTCCGGCAGGTGACTTTGTGCATCCCGATTCCGCGAGCACTTTCGTGCGAACTGCAGTGTCGAAAACCTACTATGTGACGGTTGGTAGTGGTCCATGCGCAAAGACTGATAGCGTCCGCGTCACAGTTCTACCCTCACCAATATTCACTGCAACTCCATTGGACACCGTGCTGTGTAAGAGCGGTCAAGTGCACATCCAAACAACGGTTAATCCGCCGGGCACAACCATTGCCTGGAACGCTAACTCGGATTTGAGTTGCTATAATTGTCCGGATCCAGTTGCACGTCCTTCGGCGCCGGATGTCACATATTACGCCATCCTACACACGCCGGGAGGCTGCGATAGCACTATCAGCGTGCACATTCGAACAGTTCAGCCGCCGCATATACAGGTCACGCCTCGTGGTGTTACATCCCTGTGCTTCGGCGATTCTCTTCCAATTCACGTTAGCGATACCAGTCACGCTCGTTTCCAATGGAGCTCGAGCACCGGTTCGACAACGACCTTGGATTGTGACACATGCGCTGATGCCATAGCGCATCCTGCAGTAGGCAAAACAACCTACTATGTGCTTGCTAGCACGGGTATTGGCTGCGAGGCATTGGATAGCGTGATGGTCGATGTTAGTCCGCAACCCATTATCAGCTTGAGCTCCGACACAACCTTGTGTCTGGGAAAACAAATGCAACTGCACGTCGGAGGTGGAACGAAATATCAATGGCAAGCAGATCCAACGCTGAGTTGTACTGACTGCGATCAACCTCTTGCATCACCGCAAACGACGACGACCTATCACGTCCGCGTGATGAATGCTGCCGGTTGCTTTGTTGATTCATCAGTTACTCTTACCATGATTCCCTGCGCCGTTAAGCCGCAGATATTGACAACGCCGATTAATCCCTTCATTGCCTGCGATAGTGGTCGCAGCGTGGTGAGTATCACCAATGAAGGCGATGTGATTCTCAGTGTGACAGATATCTCGCTGCAAAACACGAATCATGCAACTATCGCTGCATCGGATTTAGTTGCCGCAAAAGCGCAATTACCAATGATCCTGCATCCGAAAACTGACACACTGAAATTTGCTGTGACAGTTATTCCGGATCAAGCCGGAGCAGCGTGGGTTGACTTGGGAATTCAATTCACAGACTCACTGCGAATTGTTCGCGTGCCGATTGTTTCGTACAAGCGTGATGTGCAATTCTCAATGCAGTCCTTGTACCAAGCGCGAGTTGATACCACGATCACTATTCCAATCAGCGCGAGTTCACTCTATTGGAACGAACTCAAAATCAAAGACAGTTTGCGATTGCACATTGCGTACGATCCGAGCGGATTGGAGTATAAGAGTGTGGCGCGAGGCAAGAACTTGCCGGCTGATTGGACGGTTGGCTATGACTCAAGTGCGAGCAATAGTGGGAATGCGTACTTCAGCTTGCGAGGGACGAGTAGTATTTCTGCAGATGGAGAACTCGTACAACCAACGTTCCATACGCTGTTGTCAAATGTCTCGAGTTTGAAGTGTAGTGTTGATGCGACCTTTAGCTCACTGCGCATAGACTGCGCCGGACAGGACGCAAACGACTCACACATTCTCTTGAGTGCCTGTGCTTTGAATTTGCGTCAGGTTGAAATTCTCTCGACCGGTTTCGGCATCGTTTCCATTCAACCCAATCCGGCAACAACATCAGAGCTGAGCGTGAAGTACACCATTGGTTTCGAGGGTGCAGCTGAGTTGTTGTTATACAATGTGCGAGGCGAAGAAGTGACTAAGCTCGTGAGTGGTGCACACAAAGTTGGAAGCTATGAATTGCGACTATCGACCTCGTCATTGAGCAATGGCGAATACATGCTCGTTCTCAAATCAGCCGGAACGTGGTTGACAAAGAGCTTGATCATCGATCGATGAGATCGAGAGAGCTGGTGTAATTAGAAATCAAAACAAAAAAGCCTGTCTTGCAAACACAAGACAGGCTTTTGATTTCATACCAAACTCAGACTACTCAGTAGCTGCTTCGTCTGTTTCGGTAATCTCTTCAGTTTCCTTTTGCTTGACTTCGCTGAAGATCAATTTGTTCTGCTTCTTGTCAAAGCGAACTTTGATTTTCATGCCTTCCTTCAGCGTGCCTTTCAGCACTTCTTCGGCGAGCTCGTCTTCGATGTGACGTTGCAGTGCGCGACGCAGTGGACGTGCACCATACTTCTCATCGTAGCCCTTTTCGGCGATGAAGTCCTTGGCTGTCTTCGTCAATTCGATAGCCATGCCATTCGCTTCCATACGCTTGAGCAACTGCGCCATTTGCAGGTCGATGATCTTGTAGATATCGTCCTTGCTGAGATGACGGAAGATGATGTAATCATCAATACGATTCAAGAACTCAGGATTGAACATGCGCTTCATGGATTCTTCCACGACGCTCTTCATTGCTTCGTACTTGTCGGCGCTTGCGTTTGACGATGAGAAGCCGATACGACCGCCGGCCTTTACATCACGAACACCGACATTGGATGTCATGATGATGATACAGTTCTTGAAGTCAACGCGACGACCAAGACCATCGGTCAGGATACCATCATCAAAAACTTGCAAGAGTATATTAAATACATCAGGATGTGCCTTTTCAATTTCGTCAAGAAGAACAATGCTGTATGGTTTGCGACGGACCTTTTCAGTGAGCTGACCACCTTCTTCGTAGCCGACGTAGCCCGGAGGCGCGCCGACGAGACGTGACACGGAGAATTTCTCCATGTACTCACTCATATCGATACGAATCAGTGCGTCTTCGCTGTTGAACATGTAGCGTGCCAATGCCTTCACCAATTCCGTTTTACCAACACCGGTTGGTCCAAGGAACATAAAGGAAGCAATTGGACGTGATGGATCTTTGAGTCCTGCGCGTGAGCGACGAATAGCCTTAGCCAGTTGCTGAACCGCTTCATCTTGTCCCACAACCACGCCGCGCAATTCATCAGCCATCTTCAAGAGCTTCGCTGATTCAGATTCTGCAATGCGATTGACCGGGATACCTGTCATGCTGGCGACCACATCGGCGACGTTTTCTTCGTCGACGTTGAAGACCATTTCAGCAGACTTCGTTTCCCATTCTTCCTTTGCCGTTTCGAGTTCAGCTTGGAGTCGCTTTTCCAGATCACGCAGACGTGCAGCTTCTTCGAAGTTCTGCGACTTCACCACGTTATTCTTTTGTCCGCGCACATCTTCAATCTTCGCTTCCAATTCCAACACTTCCTTCGGCACGCTGATGTTTGACAAGTGCACGCGTGCGCCTGCTTCATCCAGCACGTCAATAGCTTTGTCCGGAAGGAAACGGTCGGTGATATAGCGATCGGCAAGCTTCACGCATTGAACGATAGCGACATCTGAATAGCGAACATTGTGGTGTTCTTCATAGCGTTCCTTGATGTTGCGAAGAATTTGAATTGCTTCATCAACATTTGGCGGGTCAACCATGATCTTTTGGAAACGACGATCGAGTGCGCCGTCTTTTTCAATGTACTGACGATACTCATCGAGTGTCGTAGCACCAATACACTGAATATCGCCGCGAGACAGAGCCGGTTTAAACATGTTGGAAGCGTCCAACGAACCGGATGCGCCGCCGGCGCCAACGATAGTGTGAATTTCATCGATGAAGAGAATGACATCTTTTGCTTTTTCAAGCTCATTCATCACTGCCTTCATACGTTCTTCGAATTGACCGCGGTACTTGGTACCGGCAACCAATGCAGCAAGATCGAGGGTGACGATGCGCTTATCAAAGAGCACACGTGATACCTTCTTTTCAATGATGCGCAAAGCCAAACCTTCAACCACTGCGGTCTTACCAACACCCGGTTCACCGATAAGCACCGGATTGTTCTTCTTGCGACGTGAGAGCACTTGTGCTACACGTTCGATTTCCTTTTCACGACCAATGACCGGATCGAGCTTGCCTTCAACGGCCAGCTTGGTAAGATCGCGACCAAAGTTGTCGAGAACCGGAGTTTTGATGCGCTCGGTTTGTTCCTTCTTTGAGCGACCGCCCGTTGCGGTGCGTTCGCGCTGTGAAGGTGAGCTTGGTTTTCCGCTAATGATATTGTCGAGTTCTTTACGCACTGCATCATAGCTCACGCTGAATTGCGAGAGAATTTGAGCAGCAATGTTGTCTTCATCGCGCAGCAGGGAGAGCAGCAAGTGTTCTGTGCCGATCACGTCTGACTTATAGAGTTTGGCTTCGAGGTAGGTGATTTTTAATACCTTTTCAGCCTGCTTTGTCAGCGGGATATTGCCGATGGTGAGAGTTCCGCTGGAAGAGCGAACGGTATCTTCGATGGACTTCTTGAGTTTGAAGAGGTCTACACCCAGATTACGCAGGATTTTAACTGCGATTCCTTCGCCTTCGCGGATAATGCCGAGCAGCAAGTGCTCTGTGCCGATGTAGTCGTGTCCGAGGCGAAGCGCTTCTTCGCGACTGAGACGAATGACATCCTGCACCCGATTGGAAAAATTTCCTTCCATAGTCTTGTCCTTTCAATGTGTGTGGCAAGCCGCGAAGAGCTTGGTCGTAATCAAAATACAACGGAGATCTACAATCAGGTTGTCATTGTCGCGAGGCTTCTGGCGCTCTGCCAGGCACAGCGACGCACGACAATCTCAGATTATTGCAGAGATCCGGGCAGACTTCAGTATTTCCGTACATATCGACACTTTTTGAGTGAATTTGAACCAAAGCTGGGCTTGGTGCAAAACTTGTCTCATGAGTGCGTTAACACGCTCTGGAAGGCCTGAAATCCTTCAAAACATTAGCCTTTTCAATTCTTCTTCGATCGTGCCTCGATGATCTCCAGTACTTCGACTACGGCACCGACCGGACAGTTTGTTTTAACAGTTGGACGGCTCACGACGCGGATCTTCACATACATATCCTCTTCGTGCAGCTGTTCAACCATTTCCTTGGGCCCGACAACCTGGTAATATTTGAGCGAGCGCAGATCTTCACCCGCTTCCAAAACCCAGCACTCGTCGTTTTTCATCGCCTTCGAGCCCGACACCGGATTCATCTTTCCTGTGACAACAAAAGCATCCGGCGGAAATTCTTTGACAGCGGAAGCGCAGTTGTGCAGGCTCAGACTGAGCAACACGCAACTCACGCAGATCAGCAGTATCTTGACATATGAAGGGATGAGGTGTTTCATATCATCGAACCTTGAATGTTGCCATTGTTACAATAGCCAGCATGATACCAACGATGTAGAATCGCGTCACAATCTTCGACTCATGCCAACCTGATTTTTCAAAGTGGTGATGCAGCGGTGCTATCTTGAAAATGCGCCGTCCTTCACCGTACTTCTTTTTCGTGTATTTGAAATAACTCACTTGGATAATAACCGACAATGTTTCTGCGAAGAAAATTCCACCAACGATTGGCAGCAGAAATTCCTTCTTGATCAAAATGCACAGCGCACCAATCGCACCGCCCAATGCCAGCGAACCTGTATCGCCCATGAACACTTGAGCCGGATATGAATTAAACCATAGAAAGCCCATGGCCGCTCCTACCAAGGCAGCGCAGAATACAGTCAGTTCATCAGCACCACGCAGGTGCATGATGTTGAGATAATTGGCAAAGACTGCATTACCGCTGAAGTAGGCGATAAGCGCAAGAGTCAACGTGGATATACCAACCGTTCCAATAGCCAAGCCGTCGAGACCATCGGTAAGATTGACGGCGTTTGAAGTGGCGGTCAGAACAATGACCACCATCGGTATATAAAACCAATCAAAATTGAAATTGATATGCTTTGCGAAAGGCACCGTCGTGTAGGTATTAAGCGCTCTCAAACTATCATCGAAGGCTTCGGGAAAGAAGTAGATGGCGCCACCGAGGATCAAACCAATGCTTACTTGACCAACGATTTTGTAGCGACCAATCAAACCCTTTGGCAACTTCTTCACGACTTTGAGATAGTCGTCGAGGAAACCCACACAGCCCATCCACGCTGTCACCAACACGATGAGAATGACATAGGCGTTTGTCATGTTAGCCCACAACATCGTCGGAACGAGCAATGCCGTAAGCACAATCAAACCACCCATTGTAGGCGTTCCTGCTTTCAAGTTGTGATTCCCAACGCCCGTCAATTCACGCTTCTGCTGCTCGCCCATCTGACGTCGCTGCAGAGCCCGAATGATGCGCGGTCCCACCACAAACGATATCAGCAAAGCTGTAATCGCCGCGGCTGCCGAACGAAAAGTCACATACTTAAACACGCCCATACCCGGTGGCTGAAAGTTTTTTTCAAGCCACAATGCCAGAACGTAGAGCATAGTGCTCCCGGTATATGTTAAGTGAAGACAATCGAAGTGATCGGGTCCGAGATGCTGCTCTCGTAGACTACTGCCGCAGCCCCGCAATCAAGGGCTGATGCTGCGCCGCGGCGTTCCCATAAGTAGCCACTACGAAAATAGGAATCGAGGTGGAATTGTATCCGGGTATTTGAATAAGACCAACAGATAGGAACAACCAATCGTATTGTAGGGGAGGCGAACGCCTCTCGCATCCACGCACGACAATGTAGGGGAGGCGCACGCCTCCCGCACCCACGCACGTCCCACCACCAATGTAGGGGAGGCGCGAGCCTCCCGCCACACGCACGGCAATGTAGGGGAGGCGCGAGCCTCCCGCCACGCGCACGTCCCACCACGAATGTAGGGGAGGCGCGAGCCTCCCGCACACCCGCACGTCCCACCACGAATGTAGGGGATGCGCCAGCCTCCCGCCACCCGCACGTCCCACCACGCACGTACGGTCGGCGCCAGATCCCACACCCACGCACATCCCCGTAATTCATTCGCACCACCCCATCACCAATCTCCTTAGCCCAATCACACGTTGAAAAAATCACGTCACGACGATGTCCAAAACACCAATAATCGAAACTATTCCACACCTGTTTTACTGCTCAAAATGGTCAGCAGTTTTGCTGTCCGCTCGCATCATTAACCTTCAACCAACCTTTCGTAACCACCACCATGAAACAGCGAGTCAATCTTCGTTTGAGTAACCATGATTACTCAAGATCAGCCTATTACTTCTTTACGAGTCGTATCCAAGACAAGACGCATCAGCTCTCTATCATCGTAGGCGATGAAGTGAATTTGACGCAGTACGGAAACATTGTGCAGGACAACTGGCAGTGGCTTCACGACACCTATTCCTATCTAAAACCGATGGATGAGTTCATCATTATGCCGGATCACATACATGGCATTCTCCATCTGCCTACTCAATACCCAATTGATCATGCTCCGAAATCTTTGTCTTCACTCATTGGCTCGCTAAAAGCAAATAGCTCGAAGAGAATTCGAGAAGCCGGGTGGCATCGATTTATATGGCAACGATCATTCCATGATCACATCGTTCGGGATAATGGGGAGCTTGAGAGGATCAGAAAGTACATCATCAATAATCCGAGACGATGGAGTAGAAAACATGCGGAAGGGAGATTGTGAGGGTGGTTGCATGCGGTGGGTGGGCATCTAACCTATGGTGATGTGTAGGTGGTGGTGGGCGTTCGTGTGTGTGGGACGTTCGTTTGTGTGGGCGTTCGTGTGTGTGGGCGTTCGTGTGTGTGGGCGTTCGCGTGTGTGGGACGTTCGTGTGTGGCGGGAGGCTGGCGCCTCCCCTACATTGTCGTGCGTGTGGCGGGAGGCTAGCGCCTCCCCTACGGTGGTGGTGGACCGTTCGTTTGTGCGGGAGGCTGGCGCCTCCCCTACATCCGCGATGGTTCGTGTGTGTGTGCGTTCGTGTGTGTG
>JBGAUL010000014.1:0-105677 GCA_044228685.1 Chlorobiota bacterium | reverse complement strand
CGCTATGCTGCCTCACATAAAACCAGTACTAGTCTGCTGGACGCCGTCTACGCCCTCAAGTATGAAGGCTTTTCAAATCTCGGCGCTGAGTTTGGTCGAGAACTTGGTGAACTCATGCAATTCTTCTCATTGCGAGATTATGATTTGATCCTTCCGGTACCTATCCATCCAGCAAGACAGCGAGAGCGAGGTTATAATCAGGCTTCCTTCATCGCTGAACACGTTGCGCAGTTGTTGCAGGTTCCGTGCAAACACGATCTGCTACGCCGCACACGCTATACAGGAACTCAGACACGACTGTCGCGTACTCAGCGACAACGCAACGTTGCTCGTGCCTTTGCATTGGCTCCGGAATCTGAAGCCCTTGTACACGATGCGCGTGTTCTCCTCATCGACGACGTACTCACAACGGGCTCCACTCTCAATTCAATCGCAACGATGTTAGTGGAAGAAGGAGCACGAAGAGTAGATGCAGCAACGGTTGTTCGAGCAATCTGAGCTTGACGCAATGTAGAACTCCCAAAGCTCAAATCTCATTATCCCAACGTTCCGATTCTTCCTAGATTAGCACTCCAATTCCCTATTAGGCTATGATAACACGTTTCTTGATCCTTGTTCTGTGTTGCGCTGAATTGTATGCACAAGCACCGGGAGTAAAACTCAGCTATCGTCGTGAAGAATCCGATTTCATTCCGGCACAAGTCTACCATCAACGACGCGAGAAAATCCGCTCAATGCATAGCGAACGAAGCGTGATTCTCCTACTCAGCGCCGACGTCAGGAATCGTCAGAATGATGTTGACTACGAGTTCCGTCAGAACTCGAACTTTCTCTATCTCAGCGGCTGCACTGAGCCCAAGACCGCATTGATACTGCTTCCGAAGGCAATTGAGCTGGACGGGAAGTCTGTTCGAGAAGTGTTTTTTGTTCGCGAGCGCGACACGAAAAAAGAAACCTGGACGGGTGTGACAATGGGTATCGATGAAGCAGAAGAATTTCTCGGAGTAGAGAAAGCCGTTGATTACAAAAGACTGACATCGATACTAGATACGCTGCTACGGAATTGCGACACACTCTTCATCGCCTCTGGACTCCCAACCGGTTCTGTCGAGAGTTCATTGACCTCAAAGCGCGTATCCATCGAACAAATCGTAAAAGATTCGTTGCACGCTACGCATCCGGATCTCTATATCAAAACTGCTTTGGCTGATTTGCCACGCATGCGTGAAATCAAAGATGCAGAAGAGATTCGTTTGATGAAGCGCGCAATAGACATTAGCATTGACGCTCATTTGGCGACCATAAAGGCTGCGCGACCGGGAATGAATGAGTACGAGCTTGAGGCTGAAATGGAATATCACTTTCACAAAGCAGGAGCAGAAGACCTGGCTTATCCAAGTATCGTGGGCAGTGGTTATAATTCATGTATTCTGCACTATGAATCCAATCGAAAGCTGACGAAAAACGGTGACATTATTCTGGCAGATTGTGGTGCTGAGTATCATGGATATGCGTCTGACATCACCAGAAGTTTCCCCATCAACGGTCAATTCACTGCCGATCAGCGTACAATCTATTCCATCGTCTTAGAAGCGCAAGATTCAGGTATTGCAGCCTGTCGAGCCGGTAATGATTTCCGTGAATCTCATCGTGTAGCCTATCGAGTAGTCCAACGCGGCTTGCTGCAACTGGGAATTATCAAAGACTCTTCGGATGCAAAGTACTACTTCATGCACGGCACATCGCATTACTTAGGTCTCGACGTACATGACGCCGGAACCTTTGGTCCACTGAAGCCCGGTGTTGTCATGACCGTAGAACCGGGAATCTATATCCCCGAAGGTAGTCCCTGCGACAAACGTTGGTGGCAAATCGGAGTGCGCATTGAAGATGATATTCTCGTAACAGAGTCTGACCCAATCAATCTCAGTGATCGCCTGCCACGTCATCCGGACCAGATAGAAGCGCTCATGAAAAAGGCTGAGTAGTCGGGTAACTCTACAGCGTGTGATGATCAATCATTAGAGTTGGAAGGGCTAAACTCGCGGCGTAATTCAATTCCATGCTCATCAAAGTGCGGAGCCCGAGCAATAGAGATAGCTTCGAAGTTTGAGCTCGTAAACGCGATGCTGCGAAGACTTATTGACTCTTCGGAGAACAGTAAATGTCCAGTGGCTCTGAGTTCTTCGCACACCTCAGCCACCGTTCGGACACGACCACTCGGAATTTCCTCTTTCGCCAGCTGTTCTAACAATTCACCACAGTTCCACGAGCTGATTGCGGATGCTATCTGTGAATAGACTTGTTCGCGATGAGCAACGCGTTGGGCATTTGTTTGGTACACATCAGAAATGTCAAGTCCAAGGATGGCGCACAATCGACGATACTGAGCGTCAGTTCCAACTGCTAGAATGCACTCTTTCTTGTCAGCAGTCACAAAGACACGTCCATAGGGTACGATGTTTGGGTGATCGGATCCCATACGTCCGGGGTTGACGCCGGTTTTCAGATAGTTGGAAGATTGGTTGGCCAAACTTGAAACGGCCGCATCGTAAAGCGACACATGAATCTCAGCACCAAAGCCTGTGATTTGTCTCTCATAGAGTGCCGTCAAAATTCCTTCTTTTAGTTGATGTGCTGCTAGAATGTCCATGAGCGCCAATGGCATCTTTGTGGCAAATCCATCAGCCTCACCGTTCATTGACATGAAGCCACTTTCGGCTTGGATGACAGCGTCGTAACCGGTGCGTGCGTCACTGGCTCCGTAACCTGATATAGAAGCATAGATCAAGCGTGGATTGAGGACAATACAATCGTTGTATGCTAAGCCGTAACGCGTGGCATCGCCTGTCTTGAAATTGTGTATGAGGATATCGGCTTTGGCGATCAGCTGCATTGCCACTTGTCTATCAGCACTATCCTCAAGATTAAGGGCGAGCGATTCTTTGCCAACATTTGCCGAAGCAAAGTATGCTGAGATATCCGACTGGGTCTCCTCTTGAGCCGTTCGCCAACGTCTGGTTCCATCACCACCTGTTCCAGGATTTTCAATTTTTATAACTCGAGCTCCCAACTCAGCAAAGAACATCCCTACCAGAGGTCCGGCTAACACTGAGGCAAATTCAACCACCACCAAACCGGAAAAGCTCGATAAAGATTTGCCGACGGAACTCGATGAGGTCGTATTCATCAATGACACAGGATTCATTGAACAATGATGCATTGCATGTAGGTTGGAAGAAGATACTATTGAGTCAAGGAAAAGTAAGTCAATCGTGGACAAAAAATCAGCCTAAACTTTTTTTCCACCTACCTTGATTCAAGTTTGAAAACCTACTATTGCGTATACATTTTTAGTATTTTTGGACACAATTATTTTTCAAAACTTTATCGGAGTTACTCGATGCGTAAGTTGATTTCATTGTTTGCTGCTTTTGCACTGATCACGTCATTGGCATTTGCAGATGGCGCAAAGGATGCCAAGAAGGATATGAAAGCTGCCAAGGGCGAAATGAAGGAAGCTAAGAAGGATGCTAAGGCTGCAAAGGCTGACATGAAGGAAGCCAAGAAGGATGCTAAGGCTGGCGACAAGAAGGAAGCAAAGAAAGAAATGAAAGAAGCTAAGAAAGAAATGAAAGAAGCTAAGAAAGAAGCTAAGGAAGCTAAGAAGGACATGAAGGAAGCTAAGAAAGACATGAAGAAGGCACCGAAGTAAGCTTCGCAGATATTCTATTGAAAGCGTCTTCGACTACGAAGGCGCTTTTTTTTTACCACTTCATGACAGCGAGAGTGATGAAAACAGCACTGTTTTCGGTTTTCGTAAAGGACCTTCGAAGTGAGCTGCGCACCCGGCAATCCATCTACTCGGTGCTGCTTTTCATTACGAATGCCGTTATTCTCGTCCTCTTCTCGCTCAACGGCACTCGCCTCAACGCAGAATTTTTCAGCTCAGCATTCTGGCTCATCTTAGTATTTGCAGCCTCAATCGGAATGTCGAAGAGTTTTGTGAGCGAAGAAGAGCGTGGTACCGGGATGTACCTTCGTTTGGCGGCAAGCGACGACCACGTTTTCGTTGGTAAGCTGTGCTACAATTTTCTGTTGCTACTCGGCATTTGCGTAGTAGGAACAATACTCTTTACCGTCATATTTGACTTAGCGGTCATCCAGGATATCTCCTCGTTTGCACTTACCATGCTCTTGGGGAGCTTCGGCGTTTCAACTGCCATGAGTTTTAGTGCAGCATTGATTGCCCGCTCTCAAGCAAAAGGAGCTATACTTCCGGTGATCAGCTTTCCCCTTTTGCTTCCCATTCTTTTTATTGGAATCGAAGCGACAACCAAGAGTATCGTTGGTTCTGCGTTTCGTTTTATCGCAAGCGATCTCGTACTCATGCTGAGTTATAGCATTGTGTTGTTGATTGTGTGTTTCTGGCTTTTCCCATTTGTGTGGAAGGACTGATGGCTGAACGTGGCAAGGTATCGTTGCTTCAAGCGACGGCGATTAATCTCATTGATATGGTTGGTATCGGACCATTCATCGTGAGCTCGTCGGTGATCAGTATCATGGCCGGACCCCAGGCAATACTGGCTTGGATAGGTGGCGCGATACTCGCTTTCCTCGACGCATTCGTGTGGAGCGAACTTGGAGCAGCAATGCCGGAAGCCGGTGGTTCCTATGTCTTTCTCCGCGAGACCTTTGGTTCGCGCAGCTACGGTCAAGTACTCGCCTTTCTGTTTATCTGGCAGACGCTCTTTCAATCCAGTTTTGTGGTAGCCTCGGGCGCCATTGGTTTTGCCAACTATGTTGATTTCATAACACCGCTCGGATCTGATTTCAATCACCAACTCGTCAGCGCAGCAGCGATCGCTCTCATCGTCATCATGCTCTTTCGTCGCATCGAGTCGATTGGTACCCTATCAATGATCTTAGCCTTTTGCGTGGTTGCCGTACTGCTCTGGATTGTGCTTGGTGGATTGATGCACGGTCAATCAAGTCTCCTATTCGCTCCATCATCAAACCCTTGGCATCCGGATTCGGAGGGTATGCAGCGTCTCGGCGATTCCATGCAATCCACTGTATACGCTTTCCTTGGTTACTACAATGTTTGTCACTTGGGAAGCGAGATTGAAAAACCCCAACGGAACATTCCACGAAGTATGTTCATCTCAGTCGCGGTTATTACTGTGCTGTATTTGGCCATGCAACTGAGTTTACTCAGTGTTGTGCCGCTGTCGGACGTGCATGCAAACGAGTTTTTTGTGAGCAGCTTTATTGAACGATGTTATGGTCATGACGCTGCGCTGGTCGCAACTGCTCTGGTGCTCATCATTGCTTTGTCTTCGCTGTTTGCCGTCGTACTTGGCTATTCTCGAATCCCCTTTGCGGCTGCGAAGTCAGGACAGTTCTTGTCCGTTTTCGCACGACAAACTCCGTCCAATTCTGTGCCCTATGTCTCATTGCTCTTCATCGGAGGCGCATCAATCGTCATCATCATGCTCACGAGGAACGTGAAAGATGTTGTGGCAATGATCTTGACGATGCGTATCCTGGTTCAATTTGTCGGACAGTCAATTGGACTGATCGTGTATCGACGTCGCAACGGTGCTGCATCGCTACCCTTCCGCATGTTATTGTATCCACTTCCGCTGGTGATCTCCGTGGCAATGTGGATATGGCTTTACGCCTCCCGACCGACGATAGCAATTGAGCGCAGTCTCATGTTTCTTTGTTTGGGATTGGCAGTGTACATCGTCACTGCGCGATCTCGCGATTGGTTTCCCTTTGGTCAATCACAGCTAAAGACTGACGAGGATTAACTATGAAAGTTCTAAAATTTGGCGGAAGTGTGCTCCGCAACGACAGCGACTTTGAGCGCATGGCCGAGATCATCTGGAATCGACGCAATGAACCGACGCTGGTTGTGGTGTCGGCAATTGGGAGCATGACTCGCGACCTTCAACGAAGCTGTGCGCAAGCTCGACTGTCTGTACCGGACGAGGCACCGCAGAATGCCAACGACTTTTTTGACACCTTCGAGCTCCTGTATAAGAGCTTGTTGATTACCGAATCTAGTCTGGATGCCATGCGCGGCATCGTCGATACGCTTCGACAACAATTGCACAATTACCTTCGAGGTATTGCAATTACTCAGCAATTGACCCCTCGAATACTCGATAGCGTACTGGCTATTGGCGAAGAATTGACATTAGATCTTTGTGTGTTGTACTTACAACAAAAGGCAATGCTGCCACAGCGTTGCGATGCTAGGGACGTGATTGTGAGCGATTCACATTTTGGCGCTGCACATCCTTTGCGACGTGAGACATATCACAAGGTGGCGAGTGAACTACTGCCACGCTTAGAAGGTGGAGGTCTTGTGATTATGCAGGGCTTTGTTGCGCGTAGCCAAGATGGCTGGACAACAACAATGGGGCGCGAGAGTTCTAACCTAAGTGCCGCACTCATGGCGCAAATGCTGCATGCCGACGAACTGCTTGTCTATACCGATGTTGCCGGTATCCGAAGCGCAGATCCCACACTGGTTCCCGGCTCCCGGCTTATTCCTCAGCTCAATTATACTCAAGCTCATATACTAGCGGTTAATGGTGTTAAGCTACTCTATCCGACTATGATAGAGCCTTTGCGCTCAGCAGGCATTCCGCTTACAATTCGTGACGTTCGACGTCCGGACTCTGAACATACGGTTGTGTCCGCCAATTCTCCACTACATGTTCTCAAGACAATTATCTGTGCGCAGCAGGTAAGTCTCGTTCGTTACAGCATGAGAAGCTTTAAAGCAGCTGAACAATTGACGACGCATCTGGAAAAGACATTTGAAGCTCATGAGGGAGTTCTTCTTCGTACACAAAGCGCGTCATCGTTGAGCATTGTTTTAGCAGCGGGAATGGCAGATCGTCTGCAAGGAGATATCCCGGATGACTGTACGATGGGCATCAGCGACGGACTAGCACTGATTACCGCGTTTAACGCAGATGAAGCTATTCGTCAATACATGAATTCAGCAACGAAGAACTCGCGTGAGATTGTAGACATTGTCGCTTCTGACCTCGGAGAATTCGATCAATGCTCACACCTTCTCTGTGCAATGAACCAAGCAACAAGTGTGGTTCAGGCAATACACACACTTCTGTAAGTCTATCAGCTTCAAGGTTGGTAGTGAAACAAACTGCTTTCTGTGATCCCCCATTCATTGAAGGTCAGTGTGGCACCAAAAACTAAAAAGGCGTCTCATAGGGTTGAGACGCCTTTTTATTTAACCTAAGTGACTGAAGAGTCTTACTTGCGTGGACCTTTGCCTTTGCAAGGATCGCCACCGGCCAAGTATGTATTCCAAAGAAGCAGTTGATCCGGATTAAGGATACCGGCAATCTTGGTATTCAAGTCATTTTGAATTTGCTTGAGTGCAGCTTGGAAAGCGTCGTTTGCAGCCTTGCGTGCAGCATCATTTGCGCTGAGTGCAGCTCTGAGGTCAGTACGTGCCTTGTCCAATTGACTACGCAGATCCTTTGTGTCTGTTTCGAACTGAATTCTCAGTGCTTGAAGTGCAGCCTTTGCATCTTCTCTGGTCATTGTGCCATCTTTAACTTGCTTCAGGATGTCACCTGCTGCTGCGCGGAATCTCGCTTGCATTTCACGCAGTTGCTTTTGGATGTCAGCGGTTGCTGCACGGTAAGCTGCCATAGCGATGCTGTCTTGAACGCGAATCGGTTCCATTGCCTGGCGATATGCTTCGTTTGCTGCCTTGCTTGCTGCTGCTGCGTCAGCCATGAACTGACGAACTTGTGACATTTGGACTGAATCGAGATTCAAGCATGGAAGTGGAAGAGGACGAATACGTGGGCCACCTTTGCCAGGTCCGCCTGAACCGCCTTGACCTGGTCCGCCGCCCTTTACTGATGTATCACGACCGCCGCCTTTAACTGTTGTGTCTTTGCCACCACCCGGAGGTGTTGGATCCAGTGCAACTTCATCCGTGTTGTTGAGACCTGAGATAGAGAAGTCAGGTACGACCAAGCCATTGTTGTTTGCTGATGCACTTACTAATGGTGTGCCATCGTTCGATGACAGAGGGCTGGACGTTGTTGAGCTGCAACTTTGCATAAAGAATCCCAACAAGAAGAGTCCGATTAATGCGCCTACAAAGAGGCGACTTTCATTGCGTTTCATAAATCCTCCGAAGTGTTGTGTGTGGTTAATAATTGATTTGTTTACTGATTTCATTTCTGTCACTGACTATCTCCGTTCTTATCTGGTTTTTCAATTCCGTTCTCGAGAGAATTGTGAAAGCAAAACATCGAATCTTTCGTAAGTCCTTTCTTCCCTTCTTGACTCTCCCGCCGTCCTTTGTTTTCCGTTTCGTTTCGTGTCTTGCGCCTTCAAAGACAGTAACAAAGGCTTCAAAACTTCGTTACAAAAAAGTTTCAAGATTTTTCCACATAGTCACTTTTTCATGAAATCGTTGAAATTCTGATAAAAAACCACAAAGAATGCGCCATGAGAAGCTTTTTGGTATATATTGTCATCGTTCAGCATGCAGCTGAGCACTAGCATGAAAGGGAACCACCATGAAGTTCGCAGATCAGTTTTCAAATAGCCTCAAAGCCACGAATCCATACGAGCGTCCTTCGTTTACCATCGGTATTGAAGAAGAGTACATGGTCATTGATCCAAAGTCATTTGATCTAAAATCTCACATCAATCTCGAGCTGATTTCGAAGGGTCGTTTGATCTTGCATGAACACGTCAAGCCTGAGATGCACGGATCAATGTTGGAGATCGGAACCGGCGTCTGTCGCAATACCAAAGAAGCTCACTTTGAGCTCACAAAAATTCGATCTATGATTGCCCACTTGGCGCGATCAAACGATCTACTCATCGGTGCTGCATCCACTCACCCATTTGCGAAATGGCAAGAGCAAGAAATCTATCCTGATGAGCATTACCAAAACGTCGTTCGCGACATGCAAATGCTCGCTCGTTCGCTTTTGATTTTTGGAATGCACATTCACATTGGTATTGAGAATCGCGAAACGCAAATTCAAATCATGAATGTGCTGCGCTATTTTCTACCACACATTCTTGCAATCAGCACCAATTCTCCATTTTGGATGGGAATGGACACGGGATTGAAATCCTACCGTTCCAAAGTGTTTGAACGATTCCCAAGAACGAATATCCCTGACTACTTCGCGAGCTGGGGCGAGTATGAGAGCTATGTCGACCTGCTACTTCGTACCAACTGTATCGACAATCCCAAGAAGATTTGGTGGGATGTACGTCCGCACCCGACCTTCCCAACACTGGAAGTTCGTATCTGCGATTTGCCAATGCGCGTTGACGAAACGATTGCCATCGTTGCATTAGTACAGGCTATTGTTGCTAAGCTCTTTTCCTTGTACGAAAAGAACCTGAGCTTCCGCGTCTATCCTCGCATGCTTCTCATGGAAAACAAATGGCGTGCGGTGCGCTATGGTTTGGAAGGCAACTTGATTGACTTTGGTCGCCAACAAGAGTATCCTGCAAAGGACCTCATCCGCGAACTCCTTGATTTTGTCGATGATGTTGTGGATGATCTCGGATCTCGTCAACACTTGGAGTATATCTATCAAATTCTCGAAATGGGCAGTGGCGCTGATCGACAATTAAAAGTCTTCCAAGAAACAAACAGCATCGAAAAAGTTGTTGAGTATATCAACAAGGAATCAATGATTGGGCTTCTTGAAGATGTTTCTCCATATATGATGACAACGCTGCGTCACCCAAGTTCAGATGCAATCGAGGAAAAAATGACCTCGCTGACGCCTTCAAAAGACATTTGATTACTATAGAACATTGCAAGGCACCGGTTTCAGTTATGAGACCGGTGCTTTTTATTTTGTACCAACTCATTTTATAGAGAGAGCCCATGAAGTATTTCTTCTGTCTGTTGATTTGCTTCTCCGCAGCTTTTGCCCAAACGCTTCAGAACCCCGTTCTATTCGTTACTGCTGTGCCAACGCCCTATGATTCACTCACACAGACGGCTGCATTTGGATCGCATCAAGGCTCAACGCGATATGCACCGCGAGGTGGAGATCTCTGGATTCGTTATCCGGATGGTACTACAAAAAACCTCACACAATTGTGCGGCTACGGTCAAAGCGGACAACAAGGCGTCACCTCGATTGCCGTCCGCGAACCTTCAATGCACTGGAGCGGAACAAAGGCCGTGTTCAGCATGGTCGTTGGAGCCCCGACCGTAAAAGGCGATACTACGCGATTCGTATGGCAGCTTTACGAGATAAGTGCTCTGGGTAAAACAGAGACACCTGTGATTACAAAGGTCAACGCACAACCCACCCAGTACAACAACCTAAGCCCGATCTATGGCACGGACGATCGCATCATTTTCACGAGCGACAAACCGCGTGGCGGCATGAGCCATTTGTATCCCCGACTCGACGAATACAAAACTGCACCGACCAATACCGGCCTCTGGTCATTGGATACACAGAGTTCAGATCTAATGCAACTGGATGACGCGGTGAGCGGTGATTTTAGTCCCTTTATGGATTCTTACGGACGATTGTTATTCATTCGTTGGGATCACTTGCAGCGTGATCATAATGCAGATGTCGACATCATGCAAAGCGGAAGCTATGGCTCGTTTAATTACACTGATGAATCGCTGAGCGGCACGCCACGCTTTCAAGTTCGTGACGAAGTATTCCCTGAACCGCAAGGAATTCGCACCGACATTCTTGCCGGAACGAACATGAACGGTTTTGAGTTCAATACTTTTCTTCCTTGGCAGATCAACGAGGATGGATCAAATGCCGAAGTGATGAATCACTTGGGGCGTCATGACTTCAGACAAATCTTCGGTCCTTCGATTAAAGATGATCCGCAAGTAACTCAATTCAACATGACCTCGCCTGCCCGGACGAATCAAAATCCAATTGGCAATATCATGCAGTTGCGTGAGGATCCTAATAATCGCGGCATGTACTTCGCTGTGGATGCAAACCAAAATCAAACGCACGGCGGTGGACAAGTCATTCGATTCAATGCCGCGCCAAACCTCGATCCGAATCAAACGGTTGTCAATTACATCACTCACCGAAGCACATCTTTCTATACACTAGAAGGCAACACACCCAACACTAATCATAGTGGATTCTATCGCACTCCACTGCCAACAACTGATGGCAAACTCTTGAGCTCACACAGCACGGACACTCATGCGGATAAGAATATCGGTTCAGCAACCAGTCCATTATCCCGCTATGACTTCCGCATCAAGTTCCTCACGCAAAGTGGCAGTGTGATGATTGCGGGTACTCCCCTTCTTAGTGCTGCGATCACAAAGCAAGTCAGTTATTGGAATCCGGACACCTTGATTTCATATAACGGTCAACTTTGGGAATTGGATCCGGTCGAAGTCGTGGCTCGTCAGCGTCCGACTAAGCGCAGCTATACTCTTGCCGACCCCGAGCTCAATGTCTTCAACGAAGAGAAGATCGACACTGCGAAATTCCGTCAGTACCTTCGCTCAAAGAACCTTGCGGTTATAGTATCGCGCGATGTCACAGTTCGTGACCGCTTTGATAAACAGCAACCATATAACCTTCGTGTGGCCGGTACTACTCACGCACACAACAACGGTGGAAGCGGAAAGGTCTATGACGTTGCTTTCATGCAGATGCTGCAGAGTGACCATATACGCGGTTACGGTATGACAACTTCTACATCGATTCCAAAGCCAGGACGTCGCGTTATTGCACAACCATTGCACGATGTTCAAAATTCAACTGATGCTAGTGTTCCCACAGGAAGTGTTCGCATTGCTAGCGACGGCTCCTATGCTGCTTATGTTCCGGCTCAACGAGCAATGACATGGCAGCTTCTCGGTACGGATGCTAAGCCAATCGTTCGCGAGCGTTACTGGGTCACTTTCAAATCAGGTGAAATCCGAAGCTGCGCAATGTGTCATGGCACTAATTCCGAAAGCGCTATACCTCAAGACAGCGTTCCAACCAACAAACCGGAAGCACTTCGTGGTCTGCTTCAGAATTGGCGTTTGAACAATCTCCCTGCTCAAGTGCAACTTCAAAAACCGGATGATGGTTCAACTTCGCTGACCTTCCCTATTAACCTGAAATGGCAAAGTGTGGCACTCGCTACGCAGTACACTGTTGTGATAACAACAGTCATCAATGGCACGCCGCAGAACATTAGCAGAACAGTAGCCGCTCCGACCACAACTTTGTCATTGCAAAGCACTGATGTACCTGTCGGTGCGAAAGGCTTTACATGGAATGTTATTGCCAATGGTACTTGGGGTGACGCTTTGGCGAGCAGCACCTGGCGCTTTGCAACCGGCACTACGATCCCGTCTGTTGTTGAATTGTCTCTTCCTCTTAATAAAAGCACCGGTATACTGGATTCTGTGCAATTGAAGTGGAAGACCGTGACTGGGGCTAGTTCGTATGTTTTACAAGTGTCGACGAAACCGGATCTGAGTTCCCCACTCGTCTATAGCCAACTCACACAGACTCAATACATGTTGAAAGGCATCGTTGATTCGACTACGTATTTCTGGAAAGTAACGGCAATGTTGGCCGGACCTGATAGTGCAATGAGCGAGCTCTGGACATTTTCCACTTCCAAACACCAGTCTGTACTTGCTGCGGCGATGCTAGTCTCGCCGCCTGATGGCTCAAAGAATCAAGCGATACCGGTTGAAGTGAGTTGGACCCATCCGATGGGTGCGACGAAGTACACGGTGCAGATCGCTACAAAATCTGATTTCAGCGATGCACAATCGGGTGATTGTCCGGCAAGTCCTGTTCGCTTCTCAGCACTACAATCAGCAACAACCTACTTCTGGCGAGTACAGGCAAAGAACGCTAGCTCTACTGCTGCGTGGTCGGAGGTTTGGTCATTTACAACCGCCGGCACGAGTGACGCCCATGAGTCAAGCAACAACCAAGGACTCGATCTTCTTCCGACGCCGACGCAAGATGTCGCTATGCTTCACGTTCATGGACAAGACGCAGGCACGTCCTATGAGTATCGTATACTCAGCCTGAATGGCGAAGAACTTGTTCAATCTCATGGCATTCTTTTATCTGATCATGAAACAATTCCGATCCAATGCTCATCATTGATGAGTGGATCGTATCTCTTGCAATTCAAAACGCAACGGGGCTTGTCAACGCTTCGCTTTATTGTGATGCACTAGGACTCGGGATTCTAATACACAGACGAGCTCTGCTCATTTGTTCTTAACAATACGACGATGTGTCCTTCGAGTGAATCAATTTTCACATCGTATCTTTGTCGATTCTATGTTTAACACAACCACTTTTATGAAAGCTAAACTTCTAGTAGCACTTGGCTTATGCTTATGTGTGACGGCAACAAGTGCCATCAACGACAAAGCCAAGTCCAAACCAAAAACTGCTCCCAAGGCTACCGGCGATGTTAAGGTAACTCAAGACAGTGTCAATGCAGCTCCTTTCGTTATGAAGGACTTCCGTGATACACTCAGTTACGCTCTTGGTATGAACGTCATCAAGACTATTCGTGCACAGAATCTGGACATTAATTCTACTGCTCTTTTGCGCGCACTTATGGACGGCTTCGGACAAAAGAACTTCATGCTAACAGATGAGCAAATCGCTTCTTGTTTCCGTCAATTCGATCAACAACGTCAAGCTAATTCACCTCAACCAAAAGAAAACGGAGTAAACGTGGAAGAAAACAAAGCAAAAGGCAAGGCATTTCTTGCCGAGAACGCAAAGAAGCCTGGTGTCGTAACTACTGCTAGTGGCTTGCAGTACAAGGTCGTAAAAGAAGGCAGCGGCGCTAAACCATCTGCCATGGATAAAGTTAAGGTACACTATAAAGGCACGCTGATTAACGGTAAGGAGTTTGACAGCTCGTATAAGCGTGGTGAACCAATTGAATTTCCATTGAGCGGTGTTATCCGCGGATGGACTGAAGGTGTCCAACTCATGTCCGTTGGTTCAACCTATGAATTCTACATCCCGGCTGAACTGGCCTATGGTGATCGTTCCATGGGACCGGATCTTCCAGGAGGTTCAACCTTGATTTTCCAAGTTGAGCTGCTGGATATTCCGGCTAAGTAATAACTATAGCGAATAAAGTATGTCAATGAGATTTTACATTCTCCTCGTTTTTCTGGCTCTTACAGCCTCAGGCACTACACTCGCACAGTCGAGTTCTATGAAGCCGCCCAAGGTGCCAAAAGGCGTTAAGCTGGATACCATTCATGTTCACGGCTTCCGTCCTCGAGAAGCCATGCAAGTCATCGAACATGAAGGAACCAATCCGGTTATTCTTGATGTTCGCACTAAGAAGGAATTTGCCACCGGGCATATCAAAGGTGCAATCAACATTCCTATTGACCAGCTTGAACGCAGATTGGGCGAGCTGAAGAAGTGGACCGAACAAACTATTATTGCTGTGTGCGATAACGGTCAGCGAGCGATGCAAGCTGCGGGAATTCTAACAGCAAACAAATTTGGCTGGGCTTTTTACTTAAAAACCGGACTCGAGGGATGGAAGAAAGACGGTCTTCCCTTGGAAATGTAAATCACTGCACAAATGTTGCTTGATTGACTCACAATCAGCACAACGCATCATCAATAGCGTCGGCGACTAAAGAGTTGTCGACGCTATTTTTTTCTAGCTAACAGCATCGCAACAAGACTTCTGAGATCGTCGCTTGCGTCGTTGCAACGAACTTGTTCCAGTGCGGATAAGGATGCATCAAACTGACGACGAATAAACTCACGCGTTTCGTCAAGTACTCCGCAGCGCTGCATCGCCTCGCGCATTGCATCAACCTCTTCAATCATCACTCCCCTGTTGGCAAAGAAACGATTCATAAGATCTTTATCCGCTTCTGTTTGGACAGCCTCTTTCATACGCAGAATCATGAACGTCTTTTTGCCCTCAACCAGGTCCTGTCCAATGGTCTTTCCAAGCTCCGCTTGATCAGCCGTCAAGTCCAACAAGTCGTCCTGAATTTGAAAGGCAATACCAGCCTTCAATGCGAATTCTCTGATCAACAATGCCTCCTCAGCACTTGCACCACCGAGACGAGCGCCGATAACGGCTGCGATTTCAGGAAGACGTGCAGTCTTCTTTTCGATCATCAGCATGTAGTCGTCGAGAGAAACACTCGCGTCTTGACTGAATTGAATATCCATTGCTTGTCCTTCACAGACTTCGATAAAACCTGCTGTGAACAACTCCATTACTTCCGCCAGATATTCGATCGGAGTGTGACGCACAATAATGCGATACGCAATTCCCATCATCGCATCACCGCTTAAAATCGCCGTTGATTCATTCCACTTCTTATGCACCGTTGGATTTCCGCGACGCAGATGCGCACGATCCATGATGTCGTCGTGAACCAAGGTGAAATTGTGCATGATCTCAATTGCGATCCCTGCATACAATGCAGCATCGAAATTCTTTCCCCACACAGCAGCTGACAGCACCGTCATAAGCGGACGAAAGCGCTTACCCTTTGCCGCCATGGTATAGCGAATCGGCTCGTACAACGCATCAGGTTGATTGAGATCTTTCAGCACTTCATCTAAGGCGCTTTGTATTGACTTTTGATAGGATTCAAATCGTAATTCTGTGCTCATATAACCTTTTCGATTCTCAGTTTCAATCGCGCTTGGCAGTCTTGTTGTTTGTTGCTTATCAATGAGAAATAACTTTACACTGTTGAAGTTCAGCAAGTGTGGCTACTCCTGCAAGAAACATCGAGCTCCGTAGTTGACGCTTCCACTGATTTAGCATGTCAGACAAAGCTACTTCTCCGTGCTCACGTAAGCATCGCAGGATAGGTCGGGCTGAAGCGCAGACATCTGCTCCATGCGCTATAGCTTTTGCACACTCAAAGCCGTTGCTAATTCCGCCGGATGCAACAAGAGTGAACTCGTGTTGAGCTTTGAGCGGACGCGCCGCACGCAAGCAGTCAACAGTTGGTATTCCGTAATCCCAGAGCTCACTCAACTCATTCTCACCGGCGCGAAGGAGTTCAACGCCAGCCCAAGAGGTTCCACCCGCACCGGCTACGTCAATAACATCTACGCCGAGTCCGAGCAGACGTTCAATGACAGAGGCCGATAGTCCAGCTCCTACTTCTTTTACCATTACAGGTATCTCGAGATCGCGACACAAGGTCTCGATGACACGTGCAACTCCTCGAAAACGAGGATTGCCTTCCGGTTGTAATAACTCTTGTAAAGGGTTTAGGTGCAGCGCAAGGACGTTTGCATCGATGAGTTCAATCACTCTGCGGACGTCATCAATAGCATCCTCATGCACGAGGTCAGCGGCTCCCATATTGGCAATCAAGCAGGACTGCGGAGCGTGTTCGCGAACGGTTTGGAAGGAGCGGTGAAAATCTGTGGATCGAAGACTTTGTTTTTGAGAGCCGACCCCCATAGCCAGACCAAGACTTGAACACATTTCAGCCAGAGACGCGTTGATGCTTTCTGCTTCAGCATAACCACCGGTCATACCACTGACAATCAGTGGCATTTGCAGCTCATGCGAACAGAAAGTTGTTGAAGTATGAACCTCATCTAAATCAAGTTCAGGCAATGCATTGTACTCAATTTCGATGCGTTCAAAACCACTTGTTTTGGCTCGGAAGGACACGTCGGATTCGACGCATAGATCGACGTGTTCTTTCTTACGACTAACGATACTTTTGTTTGATTCCATGGTCGCGATGGGCTTAGACGAGTGAGGACGCCTCAGTTGTCATGCTATTGCCCACCAAGTTAGGTCTATTCTTCAAAAAACACCCGAAGACCAGCAAAAAAAAGCCGATATTTGCGCCTTGACTCTTATTTATTGTTTCACAATACAAAGTGACACCATGAGTTCTGCGGAATCAATCAGCTCGTCGTTGCGCAGTCAAGGTTTGACGCAACCGGGCGACATTTTCTATAATCTCACCACAGCTGAACTTTATGAGCACGCCGTAATTCTGGGCGAAGCCGAGATTTCAGAATCAGGCGCTCTTCTGTGCAATACTGCACCGGATACCGGAAGAAGCGCTAACGACAAGTTCCTCGTTGACGAAGACAGCAGCACAAAGAATGTTTGGTGGGGCAAGGTGAACAAACCTTTCTCAACCGAGAAGTTTAACGCACTAAAGAATCGTGTACTTGCATATATGCAAGGCAGAAACCTCTACGTACTTGATTGCATTGCAGGTGCTGACAGCAACTACAAACTTCCGGTACGCGTTATCAACGAACATGCTTGGCATAACCTGTTTTGCAAGAACATGTTCATCGATGCATCGGAAGCTGAGCTCGATAATTTTGCGCCTGGCTTTACCATTCTCCATGCACCTGATTTCCACGCAGATCCGGAAATCGATGGAACCTCGTCACACAAGTTCATCCTCCTGAGCTTTGATCAAAAGCTCGTTATCATCGGCGGTACAGCCTATGCCGGTGAAATGAAGAAATCAATCTTCACCGTTCTCAATTATCTCTTGCCATTGCGCGATGTATTCCCAATGCACTGCTCTGCTAACATTGGCAAGGATGGCGACGTTGCGTTGTTCTTTGGTTTGTCGGGAACCGGTAAAACCACCTTGTCAACAGACCCTGAGCGCGCATTGATTGGTGATGATGAACACGGTTGGAGCAGCGACGGCGTCTTCAATTTTGAAGGTGGATGCTACGCTAAGGTTATCAATCTTTCAGCTGAAGCTGAACCAATCATCTATCAAACGACAAAGATCTTCGGTACCGTTCTCGAGAATGTTGTGTACGATCAAAACACGCGTGTCATTGACTTAAACAGTCAGACAATTACCGAGAACACTCGTGCATCATATTCACGCGACGTCATTCCGAATATCGTTCCGGACAACAAGGGCGGTCACCCAAAGAATGTGATCTTCCTTACATGCGATGCTTTTGGCGTCATGCCTCCAATCTCCCGTCTCACTCCTGAGCAAGCAATGTTCCACTTCCTCAGCGGCTATACCGCTAAGGTTGCCGGTACAGAAGCTGGAGTAAAGGAACCATCAGCAACCTTCTCAACGTGCTTTGGTGCTCCGTTCATGGTTCACCATCCGTCAGTCTATGCTAATCTGCTTCGCAAGCGCATCAATGAGCACAATGCTCAAGTGTGGCTTGTAAACACAGGTTGGAGCGGCGGAGGATACGGCGTTGGCTCACGTATGAAAATCGCCTACACACGCGCTCTTCTTCGTGCAGCACTTACCGGCTCGTTGAGTAATGCAACATTCGTGAAGGATGACTTCTTCAACCTCGACATCCCAACCGCTTGCGAAGGTGTTCCTTCGGAAATCCTGAATCCACGCAATACGTGGTCGGATAAAGCTGCTTATGATGCTAAGGCTAATCACCTCGTCGATCTCTTCCAAAACAACTTCGCGCAGTTTGCCGATGCTGTTGAAGAATCAGTTCGCAGCGCGATGAAGAAAGCATAAGTGATAGTTGATGATCGAGTGCAAACTTGATCGAAGCTAAAAATTAAAAGGGACGATGTCACGCGACATCGTCCCTTTCTTTTTAGTCTACTCAAACTCAACATCAATTATTCTCAAGCGGTATCGCCGGAATGTTTAACTCGCGAATGAGAGTGTTCAAAGACGGTATGTCAGAGTCTTTGACCCGCTTGAGACGCTCCAATTGCAGGTCAATACGCTGCTGCAAAGAGCGATAAGTCTCGCGAGCTTGACGAGTCGGAGCTGCATCCGCCGACTCCACTGTGCTCTTCAGAGCGAGAATCTTGTTATTCAATTGCAAGGGATGATTGAGCGCGTCTTGACCCGCCTTAGCCTTGCGTTGAATCAGCATTGTTTCAATGCTCGACAGACTGTCTTGGATCGGCTTTGCCGCCTTCTTCAGTCGCGAAGCAATCGTCGTATCTTTCATCGAAGAAGCAGCACCAATCCATGAGGAAATGTGCTTGTTCATCTCTGTGATGCTATTGATTGCTTTGTTCACCGAGTCAGCTGTTGATGCGATTGCAAGACATAATGTGTACTGCTCCTCGAAGTCAGCTTGCGTTGTGTTTATTCTTGGATCCTTGACGATTGAGAACACTTGTTCCGAGACGTTCTTTCCCTGCTTCAATCGTGCGCGATATGTGCCCGGTGGCACCGATACACCGCCTGGTCCACCGCCCCAGTACACGGCTTCCGGCACTTCGGTGATTGATCGACGTCGCATATCCCACACGAAATGATTCATCCCTTGACGAGCAGGCAACTGAGAACGCGAGACACGACGTGCGCTTTCTTCATAGAAGTCCTTCTGCGTTTTGCGTGGCTCACCTTTTTCATCTTTGATACTGCTGAATCGTCGCACAACGGAATCGCGCGCATCGAGAATCTCCAGTATCAATTCTTCCGATGATGTGTCACGTAACATGTAGTTGAGTTGGACGCCGGATGGTGCGTTTGTACCAGACTCCATTGTGGGCGAACTGTAGGAACCACCGGAGATGTTGTATGTGTGACGAGGTGCAAAGAGATGCATCGTGCTACGCAGAACGCTGTCGTTGAGTTGTCGCAATGGACTGAGATCATCCAATATCCAGAAGCCTCGTCCGTGCGTAGCAGCAACCAAATCATGCTCTCTGCTATGTACCGCCAAGTCATGAATTGGAGTTCGGGGAAGGTTGTATTGCAGACTCTGCCAATGAGATCCATTGTCGAAGGAACAATAGATACCGGTTTCTGTGCCGCAATACAACAAACCTCTGCGAAGCGGATCTTCGCGTACTACTCGTGTGAAGGCGTTCTCCGGAATTCCTTCGTTGATAAACGTCCAGTGCTGACCGTAGTCGGTTGAGTGCAGAAGATATGGATGTGTATCACCTGACTTGTAGCGTGTTGCAGCCACAAAGACTTCCGCGTCATCAAAGTGCGAAGGCTCGATGATTGAAATCAAAGACCACTCAGGAAGTTTTGGCGGCGTCACGTTTGTCCAGCTCTTACCATTATCACGACTCAGATGAATCAGTCCGTCATCACTGCCAGCCCAGAGTATGCCTCGTGTCCGCGGCGATTCTGCGAGAGCGAAGATGGTGCAGTACACTTCAACGCCGGTGTTGTCGCGGGTAATTGGACCGCCTGAAGGCTGCAGCTTTGTCGAATCGTTGCGCGTTAAATCCTCACTAATTCTCTCCCAGCTCATCCCCTCATTCGATGAGCGCCACACGTGTTGAGAGCAGGCGTAGAGCATGCTGCTGTCGTGATTTGAGAACATGATTGGGAATGTCCATTGAAATCTTTCTTGCAAGTCTTTGGCGCCGGATCCAATGCAATTCTCAGGACTGACCGATACGTCCTGACTCTGGTTGGTCTTGGTGTCTAAACGATCCAAGTATCCACCGTAATTACCACCAAAAATGATCCAGGGTTTTTGCGGATGCGGAACAATGTAACCGCTTTCGCCTCCGGCAGCCGGGAACCAATCGCGTTCGCCAATTGTATAGCCAATTGTACGACTCGCAATACACACCGACGAGTTGTCTTGCTGATCACCGTAAATACGATACGGGAATTGTTGATCGAGATTGACGTGGTAAAACTGTCCGGTTGGGATATCTTGCTTAGACCATGTTTGTCCGCCGTTATAGGTCACTACTGCTCCCCCATCATCTCCGAGAATCATGCGCTGCGCATTGTTTGGATCAATCCACAAAGCGTGATGATCGCCGTGCATACTGGGCATTCCTTGGAAGGACTTTCCGCCGTCAATGGAACGCCACCAACCGACATTGAGGACGTAGACTACGTCGGGGTTGGAAGGATGAGCGTAGACGCGTGAGAAATACCATGGACGCTGACGGATGTTTTTATCTTGATTGACGCGCGACCAGTTTTGTCCGGCATCAACAGACTTAAACAACCCACCATTCTCATTCTCAATCATCGCCCAAATCAATCCGCTTTGCGCGCGCGATGGAGCGATGCAAACTTTGCCGCTGATACCTTTTGGTAAACCCGCTTTGGTGCTGATGTTCTCCCAGTGTTCACCGCCATCGGTTGACTTCCACAGACCGGAGCGTTTGCCTCCGCTTGACATTGAATACGGCGTTCTGCGTGCTGAATAGGTACCGGCATAGACAATGCGAGGATTGAGTGGATCGTATTGCACGTCGATCGCTCCGGTCGTATCGTCGAGTGCAATCACATGTTCCCAGCTTTGTCCGCCGTTTGTGCTACGATACACGCCACGATCGGGATGGGCGTCGAAAGTATGTCCTAGCGCTGCAACTAGCATGACATTAGCGTCTAGCGGATGTATCGCAATGGCTCCGATTGTCTGCGTTCCTTCAAGTCCGCAGTGCTTCCAACTGAGACCGCCATCAGTCGAGCGATACACGCCGTCTCCTGTAGCACAATTACCGCGAATCTCAGCTTCACCCATTCCCGCGACAACCACATTTGGATCCGAGGGAGCTACTGCAAGTGAACCAACTGAGCTGTATTTGAAATAGCCATCGGAAACGTTTTGCCAGTGCTCACCGGCATCGTATGATTTCCAGACGCCACCACCGGTGGCACCGAAATACCATGTATTTGGCTGGGAGCTGTGTCCGGCGACCGCCAGTGAGCGGCCTCCACGAAAGGGACCAATACTCCTCCACTGCATCACACTGTCAAAAACCTGCGCTTGAGCACAGAGTTGATCTGAAGAAGCAGCAAGAATCAATAAACAGCCCATTGTTTTCACAATCAGGGCCTTTAAGACTGAAATTCTATTTCTCATACGCGTAGATTGATTCGCAATTAGAAAATTGTGATGCGAACATACGGAGTGAATGAGCCATTATGAGTCTTCTCGCGGCGTTACAGGCTCTTAAAACAGAAGAAATGCTCCCCTTTCTTTGTACTTTCGCAATCAAGAACTGATCAGAATTGCCCTATGAAACAACTCTTCGTCGCCTTTGCATGTTTGTTGTGTATTGCTTCGTTCCAGCTTCGCGCTCAGGACGATGGCGTTCCGTCCTACTCACAACACTGTTTTGAAGCAGCAAAGTCTAAAGCGGGCGATACATTGAGTAATGCCGGCTTGACGGGAGTTGGTACCTTTCCTATCAACAATGCCTTGTTTTTTGGTTCTAGTAAGTTTGATCTGCATACAGCTAAGGCAACTGCATGGATCTACTCGTTTCGATCAAAGATTACGGATGCAACGGCTGTGGTGGTTGCGTATCAATCAAAGTCCACCGGACAGTGTGTTGCCTTGGAAATCCCGGTTGATAGCGCTAAAGTCTCGCACTTCTATATGGATGAATCTCGACTCCAAAGTGATTCACTCATGATGGCGTTGGCACGCAATAACACGTTCTTGTCTATCCTCGCTCAATACCCGGCAATGTCCGGCGATACTTTGGCTCTGATTTCATCAAACGCAGATGACTCCAATACTTTTCCGCCTGACGCCAATCTGTGGATCAGTTCGTTCTCTTACAGTGGTGGACGTCTATTCTGCGTGTATGACATGACCAATCGTTCGAACTCAGTTTGTCAGAATGTTCTGACGTCTGTAGATGGTAATGATGATGCTGGAATGCTTCAACCGACGATAGGACCGAATCCAGCCGACCAACTTGCCATACTGAATGTTCCTGGCGCGGCTACAAATCGCGTTCAAGAAGTGCAGGTCGTTACACTCGACGGCGTCAACGTCGCTTCGCAATTCAAGTTCAATTGGGTATCGCAAGACCTAGCGCTTGTTTCAACGACACAATGTGCATCGGGAACCTATCTGCTTCGTGTCGTGTGCGAGAACAAGTCTTTTGTTGTTCCGATGATCATCCAACACTAGATAATAACGATCACTGCGGCTCGAGTCTTGATTTCTGTCGCGACCTGAGATAGCTCTACGACACCAAGGCACAGCAATTACATTATGTCCGAATTGACTCAGCAGACAATCACAAACGCATCGAAGCCGACTATAAAGGACACTCAACATGCGTTGGTTGTGGATCTGGATTTTAGTCTGCTTGCTACCGATCTTACATACGAGTCTATTCTTCTGTGCATTAAACAGAATCCCTTCTCAGCATTGCTCATGCCGTTTTGGTACTTGAAAGGCAAAGTGTTTTTCAAGCAGAAGCTGATGGATCGTGTGATGCCGGATGTCGAACATGTACCGATCAACGAGTCTGTGTTGAGTTTCGTGCGCGAGGAGCGTGCCAAGGGTCGACGAACAATTTTGGCTACGGCCAGTCACATCAAGGTCGCAACAGCAGTTGCCGAACGCGTGCAAGCTTTTGATGATGTCATTGCTACTTCCAACGGACCCAATCTCGGTGGCATTCAAAAAGTTGAGGCGATACGCGCGCTCATAGGTACCCAAGCCTTCGACTATGTAGGTGACCGATCGGCAGACATTCCAATTTGGAAAGCAAGTGCGCGCTGCATTGCGGTCAATCCTTCCGCTTCACTCGCAAAGAAGCTTGGTCGAGAATTTGACCTCAGTTTTAGCGAACGTCCGACCGGTTTTGGTCGTTGGCTCCGCGCAATTCGCGTACATCAATGGCTCAAGAATTTACTTTTGTTTCTGCCCTTACTCTTAGCACACAAAGTCGGCGACATTGATTTGATATTTCGCTGCGTTCTCGCCTTCGCTGCCTTCAGTCTCTGCGCATCTGCGGTTTATGTTTTCAACGATTTGATGGATTTGGAAGCGGATCGAGCGCATCCGACCAAACGCAGACGACCCTTTGCAGCAGGAACAATCCCTCTTCACAAAGGTGCGGCGTTGATTCCTCTTTTGCTCATTGGATCAGCAATCTGCGCTTTGAATTTGTCGTGGCAATTTTCGCTCGCCCTTGTTGCTTATGCAGCGTTAACCACGGCATACTCGTTCTATCTCAAGAGAATCGCAATCGTTGATGTTCTGGTTCTTGCCGGCTTGTATGTGTACCGCGTCCTGTGCGGAGCCATCGCCGTTCAAGTGTACATTTCAACCTGGATGTTAGCATTCTCGATGTTCATGTTCTTGAGCTTGGCTTTTGTCAAGCGCTATTCAGAACTTATTGTGTTGCGCGATGAGATGCGCGATAAGGTTCGCGGACGTGGTTATCGCGTAGACGACGCAGACTTGCTACGTTCTGTCGGTACAGCGAGTGGATACATGGCTGTACTCGTGATGGCGCTGTACATCAATAGTTCAGATGTCGTTCGTTTGTATCAACATCCTGTTCGCCTTTGGTTAATTGAACCATTACTTCTCTATTGGATCACGCGTGTTTGGTACATCGCACATCGTGGCGAAATGCGAGATGATCCTGTTGTGTTTGCGCTAGAGGATCGCACATCCTACTTAGTTGTCGGATGTATGGCCATCGTGGTCGTCCTTGCCACTCTTCCCATTGACCTGTTTTAATGAAAGCTGACGTTGAATCCTGGGGAAGAAATCCAAAGGTGAAGCATCGTACCTTGCTGCAACTACTGTGGAGAGACGCGCTGCCGGATTTTAGTCAGGTAGAAGGCAGCATACTTCCTTTTGGAATGGGCAAGAGTTATGGTGATTCATGTCTGAATGACGACAACGCCCTACTACTCTGCGCCGGACTTAACAAGGTGCTTTTGTTCGACAAAGAAAACGCAATCTTCCGTTGCGAAGCCGGCGTTCGATTTGACGAAATACTTCGTCTTATTGTTCCTCATGGTTTCTTCCTGCCGGTTACACCCGGAACCAAGCTTATCACTGTTGGCGGTGCTATCGCCAATGACGTCCATGGCAAGAACCATCATCGTGCAGGAACCTTTGGGTGTCATGTCACGCAGTTTGAACTCCTGCGTTCTGACGGAACACGAACCATATGTTCTGCTGATTCAAATCCGGAGCTGTTTTCAGCAACGATTGGTGGACTTGGGTTGACGGGAGTTATACTCTGGGCTGAGTTCAAGTTGACGCGCATTGCGTCGCCCTTCATCTACCAGCATTCGTTTCGCTTCAAGAGTCTGGATGAATACATGGACAAAAGTCGTGATGCTGATAGTTTATACGACTACGTCGTGTCATGGGTCGATTGCACCAGCGAAGGGTCTTCGCTTGGTCGCGGCATTTTTATGGGAGGAAACTTCGCTCACCCGGCACAGCATACACTTCCAGTTTTACCTAAAGAACGTGAGATTGCGTTGCCCTTCAACTTCCCTCCGTGGGCTTTGAATAAACTCAGTGTTCGCGCTTTCAACGAACTGTTTTACGCAAAACATTGGAAGGATCAACAAGACGCACTCGTACACTTCGATCCGTTTTTCTATCCACTCGATGCCATCCATCATTGGAATCGCATGTATGGAGCTCGAGGATTCTTTCAGTACCAATTTGTTGTTCCTTTTGATAGTGCACGCGATGTGATTCGCGATGTGCTCAAATTCAGCGCTCGATCCGGCAAAGCATCTTTCTTGTCGGTGTTGAAGAATTTTGGAGATGTGAAATCACCTGGATTGCTTTCGTTCCCGAGACCAGGCGTCACTCTCAGCATGGACTTCAAGAACGAAGGAAAGAAGACGCTTGAACTTATGAATGCACTTGACGGGATCATCTCGTCAAGTGGTGGCGTGCTCTATCCTGCCAAGGATGCACGCATGAGTGCATCAGATTTTCAGCGCATGTATCCTCGGTGGGAGGAGTTTAGGCGCTATATTGATCCTCGTTTTTCATCTTCCTTTTGGCGACGAGTAAGCGCACACTAATGCATCGCAACGTCCTTATTGTTGGAGCAACTTCAGCCATCGCTCTTGAGACAGCCCGAACCTATGCTCGCAAAGGAGCAGCGCTGGTGGTCACGGCACGTACCGCTGAACGTCTTGAGACAATCAAGCAAGACCTCATCAGTCACGGCGCAAAGCGAGTTGAAGGCTTCTGTTTTTCATCGTCGGATATTCGCACATCAAATCCGATAACAACTGCCGCATCACTTTTACTTGACATCGATGCCGTTCTTGTTGCCTATGGCAGTCTGAGCGACACAGTCGAGTGCATGAATGATGCGCAGCACGCCATGCAAGAAATTGATAACAACGCCACCTCAATCATTGGCTTGTGCACGATGGCTGCTGAGTACATGCGGAAGCGACCAACAGCTTCGTCGCCGGCATGTATTGCGGTTATCAGTTCCGTTGCCGGCGATCGTGGACGTCAGAGCAATTTCTATTACGGTACTGCGAAGGCTGCGCTCAACGTCTTCTTACAAGGCTTGCGCAATCGACTACACGATCAAGGTATTCGGGTGTTGACTATCAAACCTGGTTTTGTTGATACACCGATGACTGCTGCGACGCCGAAGAACGCACTCTTTGCTTCGTCGCATAGAGTTGGTGTTGCGATCTACAAAGCAATGGAGTCCGGCAAAGACGTTGTCTACATTCCCTGGTTCTGGCGATACATCATGTTCATCGTCCGCATAATTCCGGAAAGTCTCTTTAAGACACTCAAGCTATAAGGTCCAATTCAAATCAGCTCGAGTTAACACCGCAAGCATCATTATGCAGCCAAGCTCTGCGTCCTTTTTTCACTCTTGAACAAGCGTTGAATACTCCATGGCATGGCCTTCACATCTAATTGACGAACTGTGCTTGAGCTCCGGAGGCAGCTATGCTGTCGATAGTGTGGAGGCTGCCTATGCGCGATGTGTTGGTCTTGCTAAATCTCACTATGAGAATTTTCCCGTCGCTTCCCTACTCATTCCAAAGACCGAGCGACCGCACATTTCAGCAGTCTATTGCTTCGCTCGTGTAGCGGACGACGTGGCGGACGACGCACATAGAACCACATCCGACAAGCTTCGGCTGCTGGACACCATAGAGCAGAATTTTCGCGAGTCAGAGGGTAGCAGTAATCCAATTGTTGTTGCGCTTGCCTCAACCTGCAGGACATTTAATATTCCAATTGAGCTGCCACTGCGCCTACTTGAGGCTTTTCGTCGCGACTCGACCTTTCGTCAGGCAGAGAATTGGGAAGAATTACTGGATTATTGCCGTTTCAGCGCTAATCCGGTCGGAGAGCTGGTTTTACGGATTTTCCGAGACGCCGGAGAGCAGAATATCCGACTTTCGGATGATATCTGCAGCGCGCTACAATTGATCAATTTTTGGCAGGACTTCAGCGTTGATTTGCCTAACGGACGCTGTTACGTACCGCGAGATATTCTGCAGAACTATGGACTCAGCGCCACTCATTTGGCTACAGAACATTTTTACCATAAATTTCCCTCCCAAACCGCAGAAATGCTCGGCGATTTGATGCAACGAGCTCGGACCATGCTTAGCGTAGGTGCTTCGTTGACATCAAAAGTCAGGAATCGAAGACTGGCTCTTGAGCTCTGCGCGACGGTAGAAGGAGGCAGCTTTGTTCTCAATGCGACGGAAGCTTTAGGTTCTAGGATATTCACCGAACGTCCGCGAATCAGAAAGTCATCTGTCATTCGTCTACTCTTTCGAACAATCAGTCGTTTTCTGGATTTTCATTCATGAGCCATCTGGCCATCGCGGATTCTGAGCAGTACGTGTTTTCACAACGCATAAACACGAACTTCTACTACTCCTTTTCCTTCCTCCCAAGGCAGGAGCGAGAGGCTATGCATACAGTGTATGCATTTTGTCGACAGATAGACGACATCGTTGATGACAATCCCTCGCGTGAAAGCTCAGTGATTTTGAAGAAGCGAGAGCGACTCCAATGGTGGCGCAATGAGATCGACAAATTGTACACAAGCGAAGCCTCGCCCGCATACCTACTGCCTTTGAGCACAGTCATTAAGAGCTTTGCAATTCCCAAGCAGTACTTCCATACGCTCATCGATGGATGCGAGCGGGATCTGATGCGTCGTCGCTACGAGACCTTTGATGATCTCAAAGACTACTGCTACGGAGTGGCAAGTATCGTCGGTTTGATCAGCATAGAGATTTTCGGGTACAAATACGACGAGACCAAAGAGTACGCCGTCAATCTTGGCTATGCTTTGCAGCTCACCAATATTCTTCGCGACATCAAGCAAGACAAAGACCGTGGCACGATCTACTTGCCATTGGAGGATCTTGAGCGATTCCAGTACACCGAACAAGACCTCATGAACGAGGTCTATGACGAACGCTTCGTAGCCCTCATGGAGTTCGAGGCTCGTCGTGCGCGCGAGTATTACAACAAGGCACGTTCTGCTCTACGTTCTGACGAGCGTATTACCATGTTTGCCGCAGAAATCATGGATGCGATCTACTACCGTATCCTTGAAAAAATCGAGTTAAAGAGTTACAACGTCTTTGGCAAGAGAATCTCAGTTTCAACTATTCACAAAGTTTGGATAGCCCTGAAACTCTATGTTTACACGCGAATCATGGTTCAGCGCGTAAAAAGTTAAAATTCCCCTCAAAAACCCCGCTTTTTCCCCTGCTTGGTAGTCCGTAGTTATTAAATTTGCTGACACCTACTTTCTCAGTCTTATGCAGAACGCCGAAAGCTTCCAATTCAGTGCAGAAGAACTCAAAAAGATCGCCGATCTCAAGGCCTTGTATCCTCATCCCAAAGCGGCATTGATGCCTGTTTTGTGGATGGCTCAAAACAAATGGGGCTGGTTATCTGAAGGAGTCATGAAGTGCGTGGCCGACGTCATGCAACTCCCTTTGTCACATGTTCTTGGTGTGGCAACCTTCTACACTATGTACTTCAAAAAGCCGATGGGCAAATATCACGTCCAGGTTTGCACGAATGTTGCGTGCATGCTTAGAGGCGGTGACCATTTGTATGACCACGTCTGCTCGAAGTACGGTATCAAGCACAATCAAACAACGAGTGATGGCAAGATTTCGGTTGAAGAAGTTGAATGCATGGGTGCATGCGGCGGAGCGCCAATGATCGCGGTCAATGAGGACTTCTTCGAGAACGTTTCGTGGCCCCAAGTTGAATCTATGCTGGAAAAGTTGAATTGATTCGACACATCGTCCGGAATTCTCGGAAACCAAATCTCAACGAGCGGTTTATTGTCATTAAACGCCGGAGTACTAGCTTCAATCAAGAGTCAGTGATTGAACCAAGAGCCGGCAAGCAATTTGGCAGAGTTCTTCCCTTTGATAGACATCGTGCTAAGTAGTCTGGATCGAAACTCTGTAGTGAAATCAAATAGATAGAGCCGGTCGGTTAGTGTCCGGATGATTAGTAAAACCTGAAAGCGCAAGACAAACACCATGAACGAGCAACGCAGAAATTTTCTAACACGTTTATTTACAGGCGTAGTAGTAGCAGGGACCGGAACTAAGGTTCTGGGTCAGATTATTCCACGCATTACAGAGACTGACAATCCGAATCAAGTGCAGGCTGAATACATTGTAGACTTGACAAAGTTCTCAGCATTGTCTAAGGAATACAGTTCGGTGTCAATCTCTAATACTGGCATTTCAAGTGCTCCAATCATTGTCATGCGTATTCCGAATGATCTCTTTGTTGCGTTGGAGAATTCATGCTCGCATGAAGGTGGTCGCTTTGGATCGTTCTCATCGTCGACAATGCGCTTTACCTGTTCACTACACAGTGCACAATTCGACCTCAATGGAGAGTGTACGAGAGGTGCAAATGGAGGATCAGCAACTCTTCCAAAGCTTACTACTTATCCGGTAACCTACGACAAGGCAAACAATCGTTTGATCTTGAATCGTATTGCCGATGTCGAGGACTTTGTACCGAATGAGTATTTGGTGCACTGTTATCCAAATCCGGCATTTACCGACACGACCTTTGAGTTTGGTTTGCAGAACGACTCAGATGTGAAGCTGGAATTGTTCGACGAACGTGGTACAAAGGTTGCTACCATTGTTGATGAATTTCGTCAGGCCGGTGAACACCAAATCCTATTCTCTGTACGTCATTTACCGAGTGGATCGTACACCTATCGTTTGACGACCGCTCACGGATTTGTCACAACTCGCACTTTGAGTGTTATACACTAGTATGATGAAGGGTATGTACACAAATGTCCCTGTTTTTTCACAGCTATTTTTAGTAGCTGCGGGGATGTGTTTTATCCTTAACATCTTTGGTCATTCGATTGCGTACAATCTCTTCGCCCTCACTCCTGCAGCTATTACGCAGAACTTTGAGTTTTGGCGACTCCTCACTTACCCGCTCGCAACAACAAGCACTGAGAGCTTTCTGTTATTGACGATTAGCGTCGGACTGTTTTCCTCGTTGTTGGAGCTGAGTTTCTCGACCCGTCGCTTCATTCTCAGCATACTTGGCTTGGTAATCAGTCAGGGACTATTGTACGTCGTGGCATTCGGCGGCGTGTCGAAAGGCGTAGTCTTAAGTGGTGGTGATGGAATTTCCTTTTTCCTCATGGCGATGTACACCTTTGTCATGCCGAACCGTTCGATACACGTCTGGCGTCGTATTGAGATTCGCGGTTTGTATGTCGTGATGGTATTAGCGCTGACTTCCTTCTTCTTCTCTGCGTACAGAGCATACCACGACACCTCGGATCTGTTTTACTACGGAGCAGTTTCGAGTGCTTACGGAGTAGTTTTTGCAGTTTTATTGACGTCGGTTTTACACCAACGTTTAAAGCGAGTTCGTCGCTTGAATGGTCGCATCGCCCCCGAGCGCATTGACGAACGCTTTGTTGAACAAGAAGAAGAATTGGTTAGTACTTTTGGTAAGAGCGATCGTGGAGTTTCTAAGCTGTATTATCCTGAGGCACATCGTGACGAGGAAGAGCTTATGAACCAATTGCTCGACAAAATTTTTGAACATGGTCAAGATTCATTGACGCCTGAAGAAAAGTCTTTTCTTGAAGACTATTCACAGCGCATGCGTTAAGACAGCCCCCTTCGACGGTGAACTGCAGCGTTACACTGTTTTATAGTAAACAACATGCCTATCTCGAACATTCCGAATTTCGCACACCCAACGCGCGAGAAAATCTTCCGCGTTATACTCATCGTCGTGGCAATATTCTTTACCGCTCGCCTCGGCTATCTCCAGATGATCCGCGGATCGGAGCTCTTGCAGCGAAGTGAAGCGCAGGCTATCAAACAGCTCACGAAAGAACCATATCGTGGTTGCATGTATGATCGCAATGGAAAGGTGATCATACAGAATTCGGCGTCCTATACGTTGACCATTACGCCGAATGATTTTCAAGTCGCGTGTATTCCTCTCTTGTCCAGTATCACCGGTCTTAGTGCGGAAGAAATCAAGAGTTTCTACGACAACAACCGCACGAACCGTTTTGCGCAGGTTAAGATCATGCGTGACTTGGATGACAAGACACGAGCTGAGATCGAAGAGAATCGCGACCTTCTTCCAGGCGTCGATTTGAGCATCGAAACCAAGCGTACTTACGAACTCAAAGCTCGTGCTTCTCACCTGTTTGGTTACCGTGCGGAAATCAGTGAAGATGAATTGAAGTCGAATGGAAGCTACTATCGCTCGGGCGATTTGTTTGGCAAGGCCGGTCTGGAACGTTCATATGAGCGTCAGATTAGTGGTAATAAAGGTGTTCAGTTTGTCGCAGTAAACTCTGCCGGACAACCAATCGAGAACTTTAACAAGGGCAGGAGCGACATTGAAGCCACTGAAGGCGCAGACTTGTATTTGGGAATAGATCCTAATCTGCAAATGATTGCAGAACGAGAGATGCGCAATGACAATGGTGGAATCGTTGTGATGGATCCACGCAATGGTGAAATCATGGCACTCGTTAGCAAGCCTGACTACGACCTTTCGAAGTTTACAAGCGGAAAGTTATCGCAGGAATACATGGATCTCGTGCGTGATCCTGAAAAGCCGCTCTTCAATCGTGCGACCCAAGCGCAGTATCCGCCGGGTTCAACTTTCAAGATGCTGATGGCCTTAGCAGGCCTCCAAGAACATATGATTGACGAACACACGACAATCAATTGTCCGGGAAGTTATACATACGGCGGTCGCTCCTACAAGTGTCACGGTCGTCATGGTGCCGTCACTGTCCAACGTGCTATTCACGTTTCCTGCAACGTGTTCTTCTACGAACTCGGACGTCGTATGCCAATTGAGGTGTACAACAAGTACGGTTCGATGTTTCGTTTTGGATTGCGCACCGGTATTGACATTGGAGAGGAATCCGGCGGTCTTCTTATGGATCGCGAGAAGTTTGCAAAACGTGGCGTTACCGGTCACCTAATCGACGGACGCATGGTCAACCTTGGAATTGGTCAAGGCGAGATCGGCGTTACTCCTCTTCAAATGGCTGCATACACCTGTGCTCTTGCAAACAAAGGCACATACTACCAACCTCACGTCGTTCGATCGATTTACTATAAAGATCGCTCCAAGATGGAAGCCAACGCACACGACTCATTGAAATTGCCAATAGATCAGAAGTATCTGGAGCTAGTTCAACGTGGAATGTACGACGTGTGTAATACACCCGGTGGTACAGCTACTGCGGTAAAAATTGACGGCATAGCTGTGTGTGGCAAGACGGGAACAGCGCAGAATCCACATGGCAAAGACCACTCTTGGTTTGTGTGTTATGCCCCGGCAGAAAATCCGACCATCGCAATGTGCGTGCTTGCTGAGAATGCGGGCTTTGGTGCAGAACGAGCTGCGCCAATTGCGCGGGACATTCTTAATGGATATTTCCATCCTGAGCGAGCACTAGCCAAGACCAAAGCCGATTCGACCGGCACTGATTCAACGACTGTGCGGGACAGCAGTGGCGCACATCATTAAGCGACTGTCTTTCGTCATATCGCTCAGCATGCTAGTGCTGTGCGCTCTCTCATGTTCAAAGTCCAACTCATCATCAGTCGTACGTATCTGGCACTTCTGGTCAGAGCCTTCTCAGCGCACTGAGTTCAATGCCATCATCAAGAGCATTGAAGCCGCTCATCCCGGTCTAACGATCGAGTGCACTGAGCTGCAGTGGTCAGATGGTAAGGCAAAGCTCATGACGGCATTTTCGAGTGGTACTGCGCCGGATATTGTACATATCGGACTGGAGTGGGTTTCACAGTTTGCAAAAGATGGAGTGTTGGAAGCTCTAGAAGATTCACTGACAAAAGACCTTAGCCCTGCGTTACTACCTTCAGTTCAACGACAAGCATCGACATATGCATTGCCTTGGGTTATGAATTGTCGCGCGCTGTTCGTCCGTCGTGATTTGCTACAGTCAGGCGATTCCACTTGGATCGATCTCCAACGAATCGTCAACCTAGGGATGCAGCAAAATCCGCCTCTACCCTTCGCCATACCATCATACGAACCGCACAACGTTGTGAAGAAAGTCCTGCCCTTCCTCTGGAGTGGCGGCAGCACTCTGCTTCAAGCATCTCCGGTTGATCAAAGTGTGAATAACGCAACGATTGAAGCCTTGCAATTCTATACCGACATCACACAAAAAGGACTTAGCGGTACATCACGAAACCTTGATGAAAAACTCCACTTTGGATCGCTCTCATGCAGCGTTTCAGGAATGTGGAATCTGGCAGACTCATCCGTGAATGAACTCTATGCAGTCATGCCTCGATTCATGACGCATTCGGTTCAAGAAAGTGCGCCATCTGCAGGCAAGAGCATTCTTAGCGCCGATTGCTATGCGATTAATGCTGCATCGAAAAACAAAAGCGCCGCCAAGATGGTTCTTTCAGATTTGGCTCGTGGTCATGCTACACGCTTTTGCAACAAGATTCCGGATGCAGGTTTTAGTGCTCGTAGTTCGGAGCTAAACAGTGAAGAAACTCGACTTCTTAGCGAATTAAAGAAGCACGATAGCAAAGCCCTTCGAAACCGTCTTGCTTTTCTTCGACAAACACGGAATTCTATCCCACTGGTTAGTCCGGAATACTATCTCGAAGCCGAGAGAATCATCGAGGAAGAGCTCACCCAGAGCGTATATGCGCACACGACTGCCAAACAAGCCGTCGCATCAATGCGCGAGCGCATCCGGAAGCTTCAAGTCGAAGCTCGTAATTAAACAAAAGCAGCAGGGACTGCGCTGATCGATCCCGAATTCTTAGAACTTGTCTTCCGGCTCTTGAAAGAGAAAATTGAACGAGGTCATAGAGCCGTAGATCTTGGTGATGTAGCCTTGCAACTTGACCTTATCGCCGTCTGATAACTTGTCGTTGCCGTTTATCTGTTGCTCGAGTACGCGAAGGTTGTCACGCATCATGACGATTTTGTGCATGAATTTATCGATGGGAATTTCATGCGACTTCATGCTGGAGTCTCTTGGAACGACCATTATTGTGGCGCTCTCCCACTTTGGTGCCATAGTTGACGAATGCTGCTTATCCATTTCGTCGACGATCTTTTTCGCAAGAAGCTTGATATCCTGAAAATCCATCATTGCCTTTATTTGATTGAGTGAAACTTCGGTACAAATTAAGGTGCAAAGACTATTCCACTTTCAGGCGACTAAGATGCTTGCTGCAGACGGAACCAGAAACGACTACCGTAGCCGATCTCACTTTCTACTCCAATTCGTCCACCCTGACTTTCGATAAATTCTTTGGAAATAGCGAGTCCCAATCCTGATCCACTCTTTGCTGATCCCGGCACTTGGAAATAGCGATCAAAGATTTTCTCGCGATAGCGCTCTTCGATGCCTTTGCCGACATCAATGACAGAGAACTCGACGCCGCTGTCTTTTGGTTCAACCACCACGCGTACCTGACTGTGCTCCGGACTATAGCGAATAGCATTAGTGAGGAAATTGATCATGACCCAAGTAACCTTCTCTGCATCTGCAATCACCTTCGGTAATGATTCTGAGAGCGTTGGTACGAATCGTATTCCACGTTGATCCGCCAGTGTCTTGGTGGCATCCAAAGCATACTGAACAATTCCTGCCGGATCTGTTGGCTGCAGGGTCAGGCTAATGTTTCCCGTTTCAGCCTGACTCATGTTGAGCAATTCAGAGGATATTTTGAGTAAGCGCGTACAATCATCTTCCATGCTATCTACAAGTTGACGTTGTTCTTCCGTCAGGAGACCTGTCTCCTTCTTTTCCAGCAATTGCAGACTCAGCTTAATAGATGAAATTGGCGTCTTCAGCTCATGCGATACCGTCGCGATAAATGAGCTCTTCGCAAAATCATGTTCTTTAAACGAAGTGATATTGCGAAGAATAATCACATCACCCATGTACTGAGGCAGATTATCTGCGCCGGCGGCGAAGTACATGGCCTGTCGCTCTTTCTCGAAGTAGCTCTCTTTGTTATCTGTGAAGATCTTTAAGCTCTCCTTTGAATGCGAGCTATCATCTGATGCATGGGAATCGGTTTGAATAAGCGATCTCATGAGATCATTCGAAACAGCGATATCGACTGCAGACTTTCCGATCAAGTCCTCGCGACTCAATCCAAGAATCTTTGATGCAACATCGTTAACGAAGATCACTTTCCTGTCTTCATCAAGAATGATGACGGGATCGTGCATGTTATTAACCAGGGTCTCAACACGCTTCTTCTCAATCATGATACGAGAGATACTGCTCGAGTAATACTCCCCAAGCTGAATAGCAAGGAGGTTGAAGGAATCACCGAGTTCTTTGAATTCATCGCGACGATCAATATGCAGACGTGATCTGTAGTTCTTGGCGCTGATCTCACGTATACCCTCAAGCAATTCACGAATTGGTTTTGTGATTGTGCGCGGAAGGTTCAGAAGCATCATGAGCGAGATGATAGCGCAGAGACTTGCAGTTCCGCTTACCCAGCGCGTCGCTATTTCACTGCTCTTACCGGCAAGAATGCTCTTGCGCTCCAGTGCCTGCAAATTCAGTGTCATGATGAGGTGCAGATCATGTCGCACGCGTTGGAAATACACCGCTCTATCACGCGCTGCAATGAGCAAATCAAAATTGCGCTCCAACTGTTGCGTTAGCTCTCGTTCACCAAATTCTGTGATGTTTTGTTTTTGGGCTTCCAACGCGCCTTGAAAACGAACAGTGTCTAGATCGTTCAAGTCTTCTTGATCCAAAGCGGCATACATCGTGCGCACATACTCGAGCGAGTTGTAGTTGGCTTCGAGGATACTGTGCGATGCATCAGATAGACTGCGCAAGTAGACCAAACTGACGGCGGCCAGAAGGATGATTAGGGCAAAGAGCAAGCCCAAACCCAATCGAAGTTTTTGATGAATTTTCATGGTGAAAGGATAATCAAATCACAATCGTAACTATAGAGTTTCTTGAGCAGACCTAAGAAAATGCTCGAGCTGAAGAGCAGACTGAACAAACTGAAGTGAGGCCGTCCGATGCAAATCGTTGTGATATCTCTCTTCTCCGCCTCTTCCATTATTGCTCGAGGCACTGAAGTATGTTGCACTCGCAAAATCTCGGCACCGAGCTCAGTAGCCAATTTGAAATTATTGATCAAGAAACGCTGCTTGTCTAGAGCAATCTTTTCAGGCGCTTCCTGCGGAACTTGTACATAGAGCAAATACCACTTGCTATTGTAATAGCTAGCTAAGCGAGCTGTTTTTCTGATGATACTCTTTGCATTTTTTTCGTTGCTACTAATGCACGCGAGAAACCTCTCGTGACGAAGTCCGGTGTTTCGAGCGACCTCAGTATCAACCTTACGTTCCACCTGCGAAGCCACTTCTTTGAGCGCCAATTCCCGAAGCTGCAGAATATGTTCAGCCTTGAAGAAGTTCTGAAGTGCTCGTGCGATTTTGTCACTCGAATAGATCTTTCCCTCGCGCAGACGAGTAATGAGCTCGTCGGCTGTCAGGTCGATGTTGACCACTTCATCTGCTTCACGAAGCACGCGATCGGGAATCCGCTCCTTGACATCGACGCCGGTGATTTCACGTATCTCGTCGTTTAGACTTTCGATGTGCTGGATATTAACGGCACTCACAACGTTGATGCCTGCATCAAGAATATCAAAAACATCCTGCCAACGCTTTTCATTCTTGGATCCATCAACGTTTGTGTGTGCCAACTCATCAACAATAACGACCTCAGGATGCTGCTGAATAATGGCAGCAGTGTCCATCTCCTCGAGATCCTTTCCGCGATAAAAGATATGTCGTCGCGGAATGATCGGTAATCCCTCAAGTAGCTGTACCGTTTCAGCTCTATTATGCGTTTCAATGAAGCCAATCTTTACATCGATTCCATTGCGAAGCAAGGTGTGCGCTTCTTGTAACATGCGATAGCTCTTGCCAACTCCGGCGCTCATGCCGATGTAAACCTTAAACTTCCCACGACGAGATTTTTGAATCAAGTCAAGAAAGTGCTGTACCGTTTGCTGTTTGTCATCCATTTCGTTCATGGATTAGTAAAGAAGAAAGCGCACTAGAGACGAAAGAGAAGCGCGATGATGAAACGACTCTCCGATTGGACCAAATCCGGACGCCAGCTCGGATCCAAAACTGAAGTTGAATAGCCTGTTTGCGATGTCACTCCTCCGTGTCCTGCGAAATACGGCACGCTAGAATGACGATACACATACTCCAAGCGTACAGTCGTACTTTGATTCGGCATCCAATCGATGTTGCTTGAAACATCCCAACCACTAAACTGATCTCCCGGGTTTGCACTGAATGGGAATTGCCCTTCAGTCTGAGTGGGATTGTTGGGATTTGGCAAAGGACTTGCTTGACCCGTAGGATACAAGACCAAGTAGCGTCCTGGATTCTTCATAAAACCTCCGCCAAATGTCCACGCAAACTGATTGCGGTAGAACCACACACGGTTGTAGAACATTGCACTTACAAAGTACTGCGCCGGACCCTGAGTTGAGTCTCCGTTGCTAAAACCATTTACTCCTCCACCGCTTTCAAAGCCGATGTCCCCTGTCAAACTAAAAGCACAACGACTAATACCCTCCGATTGCGAATTGTTGTAATAGCGAAGCAGCAGACTGTTGTCAGAGTGAAAGCGCTTGCGATCCGGAATACCGGCTGCATCCGATCCATAGTAATCATTGGTCAGTAGCTTCAGGTTACTCGATGGCATCCAGGTCACATTCGTTCCAACACCCGGCATGCTGTTAAACGAACCATAGCTCTGCCAACCATTGATGATCCACGGCTCAATTTTCAAGTGCTTTGTCGGGTAGATCTGAACTCTAAGTCCATTGAAAAACCAAGGAGTGTTATCTGATGTAAAGGAAGCTTGGTATTCCCAGTTCTCCGGCTGATAGTAGGAGTTGAGACCAATGTACGACATGAACATACCGGCATCAACGTTGATGCCGTACCATGTATCAAAATGCAGTCCGGCATATGCTTCACTGAGATAGCGATAGACATTTGCAAGTTGATATTGTCCGCGATAGGGACTGTAGTCGTTGCGCGGCACCACAATAGATCGTGTCCCAAACTGCGTCATGACCCGAGCATGAGCATTTTCATAGACGAAGTCACCGCCCACGTGGAGCGCACTCAATTGCACTTCGTTGTTGCGCGCCAAGGCTGTAGAGCCGACAACTGTGTTGTCGATTGGATTGAATGAGTGCGTGAAGTTGATATCCATGGTATCGAAGGACTAAAGAACTTCATGTCCTTGAAGACTTGAATCGCGTCTATCAGAACCGTTTGCCAGCCGGTTTCAATATCATCAAATGGCACATTCGACTCAGTAGACTGAGCCGCGAGACTAATAGTCTGAACGGCGATGATTACTAGACTCAACAGATTTTTTGCAGAATTCGTTTTCATAATGTTAGCACTGGGTTTTGCTTAATAATGAGAGTTGTATTATTCACTGACACAAATAGACTAGCTACACTTAGTGAGCACTTGGCATTGGGAATTGATCGTCGAGCGCGCAGTTGATTTCAAGTACGTTTACGACACTCGGTCCAAAGATTCCCAAGAATGGTTGTTGAATGTGCTTGTTGACTAGTTCGCGCAAGGCGTCAGACGGACAATGGCGCTTGTCGGCTATTCCGGGCTATCTGCACCATGGCCGATTCGATTGATGTGCGGATCCAATCCACTACCGGAAGCACACACAAGCTCAGAAGGAATCTCAGCTCTTTGAACACCGGGATTGTGCGCCACGATACTGTCGAGATTAGCATGCACTTGGGCAAGGTAGACCGGGTTTGTATTTGATTTGTTTGAGCCACCCGAACCTGCGCCATTGTAGTCCACAGCTGAAGGTCTAGAACACCAGTACGCAACATCGCGCACCTTTTGACCCACTAGCTTGAAACCGACTACAGAGTTTTTGTGTGTTACGGTCTCACCATTACCATGTGAGGACGTTGTTTGCGCGATAAGCCAAATCGACAAGGGGTAGAGAACACAGCAAAGCACAATACACACAAGCGTCAGTTTTATCCATTGTAATACTTGAGTTTTCATGATGACATTTTATACAAATAGTGAGACTGCGAGATCGATCAGTTTTATTCCGACGAAGGGCACAGCAATTCCACCGAGACCGTAGACAAGGAGATTTTGACGAAGTATGGCAGATGCACCGATGGGCTTGTACGAAACACCTTTCAGTGCCAAGGGAATAAGCAAAGGAATGATGATCGCATTGAAAATCACAGCTGAGAGAATGGCACTCTCCGGACTATGCAGCTGCATAATGTTAAGGTATTGAAGTCCGGGAATAGAAGCGATAAACAAAGCCGGAACAATCGCGAAGTACTTTGCAACATCATTGGCGATGCTGAATGTGGTCAAGGTGCCACGCGTCATCAACAACTGCTTACCAATCTCAACGATTTCAATCAGCTTTGTGGGATCGTTATCCAAATCAACCATATTCCCCGCTTCTTTTGCCGCCTGTGTACCGCTATTCATGGCAACGCCAACGTCGGCTTGCGCAAGAGCAGGTGCATCGTTTGTTCCGTCTCCCATCATTGCTACCAGCTTACCGCTCTGTTGCTCACGACGGATATACTCTAGCTTATCTTCAGGTTTTGCTTCCGCAATGAAGTCATCTACGCCGGCTTTCTCAGCAATGAAGCGCGCTGTGAGAGGATTGTCGCCTGTCACCATGACGGTTTTAACTCCCATCTTTCTCAGTCGTTCAAAGCGCTCTTGAATACCGGGTTTGATAATGTCCTGGAGCTCAACAACGCCAAGCACACTATCATTCTCGCTCACGACCAGTGGTGTACCTCCAAGGGCGGAAATATTTTCGACGGCTTGTCGCACATCCTCAGGAAACTCAAGACCGGCTTGCAGACACTGACGACGAATTGCGTCATATGCGCCTTTGCGAATACGTCTACCGTCCACTAAATCCACGCCTGAGGTCCTTGTTTCCGCTGTGAACTTGATGAAGTGCGCTGCATCATTTGCAAAACTTCGTACATCGAGTGCTGCAAGCTCAACAATACTCTTTCCTTCAGGCGTTTCATCAGCAAGCGAACTGAGTACTGCACATTCGACGAAACGCGTCTCCTCCACCGCGCTTGCAGCATAGAAACGCGTTGCTTTTCTATTACCAATCGTGATCGTGCCTGTTTTATCCAAGAGCAGCACGTCAATATCGCCTGCGGTCTCCACGGCCTTTCCGGATTTCGTCATCACATTTGCACGCAACGCTCTATCCATTCCTGCAATACCAATTGCAGAAAGCAAACCGCCTATTGTGGTTGGAATCAAACACACGAACAGAGAAATAAAGGCAGCGATGGTGATTGGTGTTTGTGCGTAGTCTGCAAATGGTTTGAGAGTGACGCACACGATAAGAAAGACAATAGTGAACGCGGCCAAGAGAATAGTAAGGGCTATCTCATTTGGAGTTTTCTGACGTGATGCACCTTCTACGAGGGCGATCATGCGATCGAGAAATGATTCTCCGGGTTCAGCAGTGACCATGACCTTGATCTTGTCCGATAGAACTTTAGTTCCACCGGTAACACTGGACTTGTCGCCACCCGATTCGCGGATTACCGGTGCAGATTCACCCGTGATAGCTGACTCGTCAATCGAAGCGAGTCCTTCAATGATCTCGCCATCTGTTGCAATCAACTCACCTGCTTCACAGACGAATACATCACCTCGGCGAAGGCTCGAGGAACTGACCACAATAGGTGGATTGTGTTGTTCGCCTTTGGCACTGGCTACTAAGCGAGCAGGCGTCTCCTCGCGCGTCTTACGCAACGATTCCGCCTGCGCTTTGCCTCGTGCTTCTGCCAGAGCTTCAGCAAAATTTGCAAACAACAAAGTGACAAATAGTATGAAGAAGATGGTCACGTTATAAGCCAAACTGCCTTGTGCTTGAGCTCCCATCATAACAGCAATGCATACTATCAGCATGACTACTGTACCGATCTCAACCGTGAACATCACAGGATTGCGAAGCATAGTCTGCGGTTGGAGCTTCACCACAGATTGCTTTAAGGCTTCTAGTATTAGGCTGCGGTCAAAGAGACCAACATTTTTTGAGCTTTTCATTGGAGTTGTTTTTTAAAAACGATGCTGACTAAAGTGCTCTGCAATTGGACCAAGTGCCAGAGCAGGAAAAAATGACAAGGCTGCGATGATGACAATCACGGCGATGACGACCACGGCAAAGACAGAGCTATCTACTTTCAGAGTTCCGGGTCCTTCGGGTATGTACTTTTTCTCTGCCAATATTCCCGCAATCGCCACGGGACCAATGATTGGAATGAAGCGAGCCAAGAGCATCACAATACCACATGCAATGTTCCAGAAGGGTACGTTGTCACCCAATCCTTCAAAACCACTTCCGTTATTAGCTGACGATGACGTGAATTCATACAACATCTCGCTGAACCCATGGAAGCCTGGATTATTCAACCATGCTGCACGTGATTGAGGATCGATGGTATAGAGATGACTGGCAATGGCTGTGCTTACGAGAATCAAGAATGGATGCAGTAACGCAACGATCATCGCGATTTTCATTTCGCGCGCCTCAATCTTCTTTCCGAAAAACTCCGGCGTACGACCTACCATCAATCCGCTAATGAAGACTGCCAGAATGATAAAGATGTAGAAGTTGAGAAAGCCAACGCCGACGCCACCGTAAAGACAATTCACCATCATGCCAAGCATGGCATTCATGCCACCGAGCGGAGTCAAGCTGTCGTGCATTGCATTTACTGAACCGTTTGAGGTACAGGTTGTGATAATTGCCCAATAGGCGGAAGCCGCTGATCCGAACCTGCTTTCTTTACCTTCCATGTTTCCCTGAAGCTGATGAATACCGTAGGCATTCAGCTCAGCATTTCCGGCACATTCTGATTGGATGGTAGGGATCGCGAGTGTCACAAAACCAATTGTCATAACTGCTAGAATCATCCACGCAAAACGTTTACGACCGGTGATGCTGCCCAGTGCAAGAATCATCGCAATTGGAATCAGCGCAATACTTGCACACTCAATAATGTTTGTGAAGTAGCTTGGGTTCTCCAATGGATGCGCAGAGTTGGCTCCGAAGAAACCGCCACCGTTTGTTCCGAGCTGTTTAATTGCGACGAAGGCAGCAACCGGTCCGCGACTGACGGAAACGGTATCGCCAGCAAGTGTCTTCACGACATCCTTCGCTTGAAAAGTCATTGGTACACCGCTCAGTACAAGTAGCGTCGCTATAACAATTGCGCCTGGTAGCAGAATGCGAGTACAAGACTTTACGAAGAGGACGTAGAAATTTGCAGCTCTCTGCTCGACACGTTCGCGCATTGACATAAACACAACACCGCATATTGCCATTCCGGCGGCGGCGCTGATGAATTGGAACAACATCAAGGTGAGTTGTCCCAGGTACGACATCGAGCCTTCACCGCTGTAATGCTGTAGGTTCGTGTTCGAGATAAAACTGATAGAGGTGTTGAATGCCAAGTCAGGCGACATCGAGGGAACAACATCGGGATTGAGCGGCAACCACGACATGTTCATGAGCACCAGCATCGAAAGCACGAACCAGAGAAAGTTCAGACCGAGTAATGCGAGCAAGCTCTGCTTCCAATCCATTGCTTGACTGACATTGATGGAGCATAGGCGAAAAATCAAAGCTTCAAATCGACCGAAGATCGTATCACTGAAGGTCCGTTCAGATCCAAAGACTTTGCCGATATAAGCTCCTAACGGAATTGCCATTAGGATAGTAAGGAGAAAAATGGCAGCTATGCCGAGATATTCAGTATTCATGACAGTTTAGAATTTCTCCGGTTTGATAAGCACATAGATGAGGAAGAAGAAAACCGCTACCGCTAAAACAAAGAGCATTGACATAGTCTATATCCTTTCAAAAGATGTTACCAGCCATGCAAACAGAGCGAAACATGCTGCTGTAAGTAAAACGAGGCACAAGGTCGTTATCATTGTCGTGTGTTAGATGTTGAGTTGGCGCAGACATGGATCATGTCACACTACCAGGCAGAAGACCGATTTGCCTGCGTCGAAGTTGATTGCACCGAATGCATGCCATGTCGTTTGATGACAGCACACATCGAAGAGTCAAGTGCTTATATTTCAGTGACTAGATGAGCTATGCACAATAAAGGCGGGCAAAAAGGACGGGCAAGAGTTGTACTAAATTGGAATGGTACTTTTTCAAAATGGGGTACTATTTCACTTTGTATTCGTCAAGCTTGCGGTAAAGAGTTGTTAGGCCAATGTTCAATATCCGCGCCGCTTCACTCTTGTTGCCCTCACATAACTCAAGCACCCGCTGTATGTGTTGGCGCTCAACATGAGAAAGCTCCATTGGCGATGTCGGCAAATCTCCACCTTCGCTTGTATTTCTGAGCTCAGCTGGTAAGCTCTCGACGCGTAAGTTCTGTCCATCGCTCAAGATCACGCTTCTTTCAATAACGTTTTTAAGTTCTCGAATATTCCCGGGCCAGCTATAGGCTCGCAGACAAGCCAGGTACTCGACGTCGGGAGTCATAATGCGTTTGTTCGTCTTCGCACAAGAAACAGCAATGAAATTAGTTGCAAGTGCATCGATGTCATCGACTCGTTCGCACAATGAAGGCAGGCGAATTTCAAAGACGTTCAATCGATAGTATAGGTCTGCACGAAATCGATGTTCTTCGCTTTCAGATTTCAAGTCACGATTAGAGGCAGCTATACATCTAAACTTCACTTTTGTCGTTTGGCTTTCCCCCACACGATAGAACTCACTTGTTTCCAACACACGTAACAATTTTGCCTGCAACTCCAGTGGCATCTCTGAAATCTCGTCGAGGAATAAGGTTCCGCCATCAGCTTCTTGTAGTAATCCACGCTTGTCGGCTATAGCACCGGTAAAGGCTCCGGCTTTATGACCGAACAGTTCGCTCTCTAAAAGATCTTTTGAGAATGCGCTGCAATTGAGTGCAACGAATGACTTACAAGAGTGGGTACTTGCCTCGTGTATTGCCTGCGCGAATACTTCCTTTCCACTGCCTGTCTCGCCAAGCAACAAAACCGTTGTATCTGTAGGTGCAACCTTTCGAGCAAGGTCCAGTGCACGTAGAATTGCCTTTGACTTTCCGATGATCGAGCCAAAGGACATTAAGCTGCTCCTACGCTGTTCAAGTTGGTGGACTCGCTTATGCAATTGAACTTTTTCAAATGCTCGGTATAGCAACGGCACAATCTTGTCGTTGTCGTCGCCTTTGACGACATAATCAAAAGCACCATTCTTCATCGCACGAATACCGTCGGCAACATTTCCAAATGCGGTAAAGACGATCACTTCTTTGTGATTGAATTGTGCTTTGATTCTCTTCGTCAACTCAACTCCATCACCGTCCGGCAACTTTACATCACACAGAATTACATCAATATCCTGGTGCTCCAACTTGCGAACTGCAGATGCACAATCTCCCACGCCAACAACATCGAATCCTTCGGATTTGAGCAATCGTGCTAATAAACTTCGGAGCTTCAGTTCATCATCAATTATTAAAACGGTTCCCACTGTGCTAATGAGGATTGTGAGTGGTGAGTATTTGCTCGCTCAATGAAATGACCGAGCTGGTTGAGTACCAAGACTTTAGCGCTCGCTATATGAGGTGCTTTATTCTAACGCAAAACTATGACCTAATGAAGGTCCGTCCGCTATAAAAAAAATGCCCTGCCATCGGGGGGAATTGATAGCAAGGCATGCAGCATAAAGTGCCATCGGGGGGAATTGATAGCAAGGCATGCAGCATAAAGAGGAAGTGATGGCTTGCGCCATCGAGCGGGAGACGAGGGTCGAACTCGCGACATTCACCTTGGCAAGGTGACGCTCTACCACTGAGCTACTCCCGCTTGTTTTTACTAACGCACTAAACTAATGTGTCGTCAACTGTCCGACAAATTTTTTTTACGCAAAAGCTCAAAAGAGATTGAAAAAAACAGTTTTGCAGATGTTTTCCACATCCTCGATTGCTATGGTATTACCCACTTCTTTGGAGATTGAAGTCACTTCTTTGTCACTAATACCACACGGAACAATGTACTGAAAATCGTTCAAATCGTTAGCCACATTGAGGGCGAAACCATGTGAACAGACCCAGCGTGAACAGTTGATACCGATGGCGCAGACTTTTCGGGTGTTATCAATCCAGACACCGGTTTGACCTTCCACTCTATGACCCTTAAGCCCATAGTTTGCAATTGTTTGAATGATTGCTTCTTCAATATTTCGAAGGAACCAATGGAGATCCGGATTCATCTTGGATAGGTCAAAAATCGGGTATCCAACGAGCTGTCCGGGATTGTGAACCGTGAGGTCACCACCGCGATTATTCTCCACATACTGAACGCCAAAGACGCCGAGGCTTTTGGGATCAACCAATAGGTTTTTAGCCTCGGTTGCTCGGCCGGCAGTCACCACTGTGGGATGCTGACAAAAGACCAGGGTGTGGGAGCGATTTCCCTGCTGGATTTCTTTTACGTAGTCGCGTTGACGATCCCAGGCTTCTTGGTAATCGATCAGACCCCAGTGTTCGAAGTGAATCATAGGTACACATAGACGAAAAAAAAGCTCTTCACGTGTCAATGACGTGAAGAGCTTTAGCACAATTCATACGTTGAGTTCTTTCTTATCGGGTGCCGGTTGCGGCAAGAGCATCATTGGCTGTCAACTGAGCCACATCGCTTTCAGACAAACGGCGAGCACCAATAAGGTGTGCGCTGTAGTAGTCTGATTCAAGAGATGACACTGTCACACCAAAACGTGTGCTCGAGTGAGCAAACAATTTGTTACCGAGGTAAATGCCAACGTGTGAAACATAAGCATGGCGACGAGTATGGAAGAACACCAAATCACCGAACTGAAGATCTTCGACATTGCGGACGCGTTGTCCAACTTCAATCTGACTCTGTGCCGTACGTGGAAGAACGATGTTTGCTGATGCTGCAAAAACTGAGCGAACAAAAGCTGAGCAATCGATTCCTGAGCGACTAGAACCACCGAAGTGGTAGCGGGTTCCGAGCCAGTCCATGATTGAATTCATGAGCTGCTGTTTAGAGATTCCGCAAGACAGCTTGCGTTGTGACTCTTCATCACCAACCGGGTCGATGTATGACAGCCACAACATTTTGAAGGACTCAGCATCGATGCTGCCGTCGTCTTCGTTCTGAAGATCACTGATATCTTCAACTTCTTGGAGCAGTTGCTTTTGAACACTCAGGTCGATATCCTGAGGGTTGATTTCAGCTTCTGTTCCTTCACTAACACCTGCGAGCATTTGCAGTTCCGGAGAACCGCTGCGGAGAAACTCCAATGCTTGCTTCTTTCCTACTACTGTATTACAAGCTGTATGATGACCTTTTCTCTTCTTTGACTTTTTACTTGATACATGTACTCGTCCTTTTTTTGCCTTTGCGGCTTCGACCAAAGTCGTACTAGCACAGAAAAACAACAGAACGAATACGCTTAATACCGGATACAAACAAATCCGTTTAACCATCATTCCTCCTGAGTAAATGTATAAAACAACAGTTCCCGTTCTTGGTCGGGATCGGCGTAGAATCTGATCCTTGGGTGCGGACACGTGCCGCAATACATGAGAGATTCTCTTAGATCCCGTGTTATCGGTTCACCGCGACTTCTCTACGGCAACCATAACAACAGGTTAGGTGGAGGCGCCATGGGGCGTGAGCATTGAATACCTATAAGAACTAGGAGTTCATTTCCCACGAACCACGTCTCCTGGGCGCGACTTCCGTACGCGTTCAAGAACCAATCGATCCGCCCCGTCTAGAGGCAAACCATCGATTCCTGGTTGTACGAGTCGCTGAATGATATTGTCATAAAGGAAAATCCACGGACAATCCTCTACAACAATGTTCTCTATCTCGTGATACATCGTATATCGCTCGTTCTCAGTCCATCGTGATTGAAGTGCTAACTCATATAATGAATCAACTCTTGGGTCGCGATAGTGAGTGGTATTTGGTCCATTCGGTGAATGGAACCCCGAGTAGAATAAGGCTAGGAAATTTTCAGGATCAGGATAATCCCCAATCCAACTTGTTCTCCATAGCTGTAGTTGTGATGAGCTAATCATGTCCAAGTGCGTCGGGAAGTCAACCTGGCGAATGTCAACAGACACGCCTATTTCCTTCCACATTTGCTGGACAGCCTCACCAACCGATACGGTTCGGGCACTTGTGCCCATTTGAAGGATGAATGGTGGTAGATTTTTTCCACCCGGATATCCCGCCTTTGCCAACAACTGCCTTGCCTTGTCCGGATCGTAGGAATAACCCTTCGTTTCCAAACTATAACCAGGCGTTCCCGGTGGCAGAATTCCATGAAGTGTGGCACTACCTTTGCCATTCAAAACATAGCGTACTATTCGCTCTCGGTCGATTGCATAATTCAATGCTTGACGTAAGAGCGGCGAACGCGACAATACAGAGTGCTGTCCGGCACCGCGATTGGTATCAAGGAGAATTCCATAATACTCAACCAACTGTGCGCAGCATTGTTGTAGCTGATAGTGCTGAAATCCGTCTCGCAACTTTCCATCGGATGTCACAACTGCAGATGCAATTGTTGGATCGATGGATGTCATGACATCGAGTTCGCCTGAACGAAATTCAAGGAACTCGGTTTTCGTGTCGTGCGAAAAACTAATGTGCACGGCATCTAAGTACGGGAGCTGTATCCCCTTTTCATCGCGCTTGAAATAGCGGTCGTTGCGGACAAAGTCCATTGCAACGTCTTGATTCCAATGCCGGAAACGAAAAGGACCAGTTCCAACCGGATGTCTACCAAAATCTTTTTTATACCAAGAAACCGCCTCCGGAGGAATTACCCATCCATAAGGCATACTGAGTAGTTTAAGAAATGGCGCAAATGGCCGAACTAATCGTACGCGGATTGTACTATCATCTATACACTCTATACCTTGACAGTGACTAGCCACTCGACGTCTCGTCGACTGGTAGTAGTCCTCTGCTCCAACAACGCGCTTGCGAAATACCCACAAACCCGGAGATGCTGTTGCAGCATCTATGACTCGCTCAAAACTGAATTGAACATCAGATGAACGGAGTCGCCTCGTGCGCATATCACCAAAACAACTGTCTTCATGAAAGTAAACATCTGTGCGCAAGTGGAATATCCACTCACAACCACTCGTGTCAACTGACCATGATCGTGCAAGTGCCGGCTGTACTTGTAATGCTGAATCGAGTTCAACAAGTCCGTTGTACAACTGCGTGCCTGCCCATATCGCCGATTGGTAACTCGCCAAAGCCGGATCCAATGATTGTATCCCACTGGCATCGTTAAACCGAAATGTACTCGCGTCGAAGCGTTGCTCATGATGACATGAGTTACACAACAACGCAGAGATGAGAATGATCACCAACGTATGAATTGTCAAAGAACCGGTGGAACGTGACCTGTGAATGCATGTGTGAGCAATTCCTGACACTTATTCCTCTTCGATAGCGGTGCAAATTGCGAAAAAAAAGGGACATGGACAACGAAGTTTTGCACCGTCCCCAGGTGCATGAGGGTGAAACGCCTGCCAACCAGGAGGAAGGTCTTTAGAGGATATCAATATTTAAGTCTATTATTTTACTGATACTTATAGAAACTTGGTCGCCTGACTTCAGCTGGGCAACTCCTTCCGGTGTGCCGCTGAAGATGCAGTCGCCCGGAGCCAAACCGAAGGTCGTGGCAATGTAGCGGATGAGCTCCGCAACCGGTCGCTCCATCAAACTTGTCGAAGCTCTTTGTCTCGTTTCCCCATTAACAGAAAGAGCTAACTCAACACTATCAGGATCAGGAAAATCTGTTCGCGCGACCACACGTGAAATCGGAGCGGATCCTTTAAAGGCTTTGCTCAGGGTCCAAGGCTCTCCTTTTTGCTTTGCCAGACTTTGCACGTCGCGCGCTGTAAGATCTATTCCCACAGCATAACCTGCTACGCATTGCATCGGATCGCTCTCGCTTCCGTCCGCATCTGCGCCAATTACAATCACGAGCTCAACTTCGTGATGAACGTTGGAAGAAAAACGGGGCAGCTGAACAGCCTGCCCCGGAGCAACATAAGCATGAGATGGTTTTAGGAATACAAGAGGTGAAGGCGGAAGCTCCGCGTTCATCTCACGGGCATGTGCAGCGTAGTTGCGACCAATGCAATACATGGTGCCAACCGGTAGACGTCGCCCATCGACGAATTCAAATTCTTTTGCCTGCCCTGTCGTATTCATATCCCCGAATGAAAATTGTTATCGTCGACTACTTCTTGATGAGATCTCCGCTTCCGTCTATATGCGGCTCAACCATCGCAGGATTGCCACTATATCGAACGTCGCCAGATCCATTGATGCGCACGATGAGCTTTTGACTTGCATAGACATCTGCATCGCCGGAGCCATTAATGGAAAGCTCAACATTGTTTGCGTGTAAGTTCTCAGCACTGATATCGCCGGATCCATTGATTTCTGCATAAAATGAGCTGACTGATCCACTCAACCGTGCGTCTCCGCTTCCGTCAATGTGCAGCTCAAAGGGCACTGAATTTAGACCGTCTGCCGTCAGATCTGCTGATCCCTCAATTGCCACACCGCGCAATGCGTTTACATTAACACTAACATAGATGCGCTTGCTTGAGGAATAGCCTTTGTCGCTATAAATGTGCAAGGTGCTGTCCCTAACCTCAGTGCGAATGAGACTAAGTAAGTTCTCATCAGCATGCACTATTACAGTTTGAGGATCATTACTAACATGTGCGATAACGTCGATAGAGCCTTCGATAACAACTCTATTGAATGCGCCGGTAGTGCGTGGTTGATCAACAACAGTACCGTTGCCACGAACGCCATCAATGATTCCACTAATGTTGCATGAGCTAAGCACTGCGGATGTGACGAGTAACAAACAAACGATTGAGTATTTCATACTTGTCCTATAAAATTCAAAAGCAGTGATACGACGAAGCTAGGGTGAAGTTGCATTGTTGCAGCGTTCCTCACGACTCCCTTTTAGCTATGCAGGCTTAAACTGCTCAAATGCTTGATGACAGGTTTGACAGTCGTAGAACGCACGACAGAGCGTCGGACCAAAGGCTGAACGTAGCTTGGTATTAGTGCTGCCGCAATGAGGACAGTTTGCATTCAGCATGATCTCTGGTTCGAATTCACCCTCGAAACGAGGCGGCAGACCCAAGCCGTGTTTGCGTAAGGCTTCACGTCCAGCATCACTAATGCGATTGCTCGACCACGGAATACTGAAATCAACGACGAGATGACTTGTATAACCCTCGAGCTCTGCCAGATTGTGTTCAACGTCTCTTCGGATATAATCCAATGCCGGACAGCCAACAAAAGTTGGTGTCATCGTGATATCGATGCGACGAGTCTCCTCATCCACAATAACTTTAGTTACCATGCCCAAATCCACGATAGAGATCGTCGGAATCTCCGGATCCTTGACATTCGAAAGCAAAGTCATTACTTCGCTGTAGATCTTCTCGTGTTCTGTTTGGGTACTTTCTACCATGAGGCGCTTGGATCAATTCGATAGACTTCGGTCATTTCGGAAACCAATGCTTCGAGTTCTGCAGTGTGCTTTCCTTTTCGTCCACCGTCGTAAGCATGCTTGTCGGCAACGATCGGAATAGCAAAGCCGGTTGTGTTCAGCAACTCGGCAACTTCTGCTTCCCATTTTTGCTTGAGGGCTTCTTCTCCTGCAAAGACGCCTGAGTCAATAAGCGATTGTTCGTCGACGCCATGTTCAAACATGCTGTAGGCTCGTGGATAGCAATAGTCAATCGCTTGTTGCATGCGCACACGACTATCGTCCGAGCCATCAACCCCTAAAAGTTTGAGCCATATCTGCGCATGAAAGACGTGATACTTGATTTCTCCACGAATTTTACGAGCCAACTCAGAAAGTGCAGTGTGCGATGAAGTTTCGAGCATGTGATAGCGATTTCGCTCTGCTAGGTCGAAGAATGCGTGTCGCACGAGACCAAGAGCGTAGTCCATGGTTTCGAACTCCACAAACTGACAACAACGCAGCTCGGAAGCAGAACGCATGAAACCAAGACTATCCGGATCAGCTTCACCCATGCCGTGAAGGATTGTGTACAAAGCCTGCGCATGACCGAATTTGTCCTGCGCAATTGAGGAGAATGAAATGTCCTCTTCAAGCGTTGGAGCCAATCCCGTCCATTCAGCATTACGATGACCGTAGATCAAGGCATCGTCAGCCATTCTAAACAACAAGTCTTTCAGTGCTTCCTGACTCATTGGGTCTCCTTTGCAGATTCTTGACGGAGTTTCTTATATGCGTTGAGCTTCTGCATCACCTTGTATCCACTTGCTTCGCGAAAGTCCTTCTCAGGTGTTGTTGTAAATAGCTCTGCATCATCAGGAGCCAGGCTCATGATGTCTTCTGTCTTGACTACCCACATATTTACCGTGAGTGAGCGACGTCCGAATTGCTCCTTTGCAAAGACAATTGCCAATTCCGGCGACGAAGCGTGCACCGATCCTACATGAATATGGCGAGCTCCTGTTTTGGCCTGATGAAAAACCTCGTAGGTTTCTAAGTGTTCCAATGCCTGAGTTGGTGAATACTGCTGCTGAGTTAAATCCGCAGGAATATTCAATCGAGTCACTCGCGGATCTAATGATTGAAGATGGTTATCTGACATCGTGTGTTCGTTTGAAGATTGTTTCGTGCTTAGTGGTCTGTGCTTCGAGAACCAGACCCGAGTTCTCTTGTCTATCTAGAGTTTCTCCATGACAATGCGACTAATCGCAATGCGCTCACCAAATTTTGCTTTGCTTGCCGCTTGAAGAACGGGAGCGAAATCTTGTCGATACTGCTCGAATCGAGCAAATGACTCTGCGTCGTATCGAATGCAGTAATCCGTTAGTCCTTCTTGTTCCGGTTTGAGCACCTTGTGTATCGTGTAATCATAGAACATTTCAGTGTTCATGACATCACGTATATGCTCACCTAGCATCCACTGGATCCACTCGTCTTCCAGTTCATGAGGTACGCTGCACAGAACTTGATAGCTAATCATAGGCGAAATTTACGGGGAATTTGGGTTTTGGCACTCGGGAATCGTTTGCCCTGAGCTGAAGAGCTCAGAATAGCCCCAATACAGAACAAGCTCTCATCTTTCGATAAGAGCTTGTGTTGTCTTTAGCAACTCACCTAGCGCTTCAATTCGCTTGATGCATCGCAGTTTGTGTTTCAACTCCAACTGAGTTCTGCTTCATATTCCTTTACACGTTCTGCCTTAGGCTCCTGATTCAAGTCCGGCACTTGTGTTGGATCAACAATCTCAACCCCGTTCCATTGACGTGCATATGGAGGCAAAGCTTCGTCTGCCGCAAAAACCATCGGACGAATGTTCTTCTGCGCATAACTGTTGTTACGGAATGTCGCTGCCAAGTTCTTGGAGCGTTGATCGTATCGAATTGGCACTTCCAATTCTGCAACAGGTGCTGGATACGGCAACACTTTAGCCTGAATGTCGCGAACAAATTGCAAGAACTCAGATGCGATATTGTGTGGGTGCAAGGTTGGCAAACATTCTGTCTTGCACACTCCCGGAACCCAATAGCATCCCTTGCAGCCTTTTTCTGTATTGCGAACAGTCTTTACTAGACCCAAGCTCGGATCTCCGGTCAAGAACTCATTCACTACGCTTTGAATTGCCATGGTTGGCTTGCGCATCAAGTTGTGCGCAACGTGGAAGAAGGCGCTGTCGATGGTAATGAAGACTGAACAGCGTTCAGCTAAAGCAATTTGATGACGTAGGCCAATGTCGTTGTACTTCGGACAGTCCAATACGTTTGCGTAGTCTTTTCTAAAAGAGGTCTGACCAAAGTTCACAATTCCAACACCTGGGAACATGTGGTTGAGATATTCGATCAAGCCACTTGCATGACGGTAGCTACGTTGTGGATCTTTCTCCGTAAACAGGTGCAGCCCAATGAGCATCCCAACTTGTTGTCCTTTGAAATACTGATTCAAACACGCATCGGCAAACGCTCTTTCTTGCTGCGTCACATTGTAGTGAATCGCATGATTGTCGACATGCACTCCGGTAATGTTTGCTAGAATGTCACTCAAGTGAATACCGTTGTAGTACTCAGGGAACTGATCGATGATGAAGTTGTATTCGACGACTTCGTCAGCCGTTGCTTCAATCATCAATTCTTCAGCCGAGTTTCTTAGTACAAGTTTGTCGATATCCGGATTGTGACGGAAAATCTCCAGGCTAGCCGGCGAGCCTGACATATAGATATGCAGATGCGGATGTTGTGTTTTCAATGCACGTACAACATTTGTAAGCATCAGACTATCGCCTACTGCCGTCGAACCGCGCAAGAGAACAGAGTTGGCTTCCGCATAATTGCGATCCCAGAACACGCGGTGGAAACTTGTGAGTTCATCTTTCGGATCCGTGCGATGTGGCTGAGCGCTTACCTTAGCGATCTCACGTGCGACCTGTCCCGGCTGTAGTGCTTTTCCTCGTTCTTCAGCATACGCTCGAATCTCGCGAACCAATTCGTCAATCGTTGCAACGGTACTAACATTTGTCCATTGAGAACGGAATGTCTGCATGAGCGCATCTTTGTAGAAATGCAAGTCGTGTCCATGCATTGGAGCACAACGAATGCAGCGTACTGATGACATCGATGCAATTGTCATGAGCATACTGTCGCTACCGATATACAAATCAGCCTCGCGCATAAGTTGCAACTGCTGGCGCTTCGTGTCTCGACGATGATCATCGCAATGTTCGTCGACTGCATAGACCACATTGAATTGTGGATCACCAATTATCACCGGACGAATGCCATATGACTGCAGGAGATGCAGCATTGGTTGCCACCAGCGCGGATTGATAATCGCGCGTTCGGAGCGATATGCCTTTTCTGCGGGACCATGCGCTTCAATCACAACTTTCATTGAAGCGCGCTTGGCTTGGTAACGACTCGCCCATTGTGGGTTTGCCTTGACAACACTAAGTTCTTTGATTCTCTGCGCAGTAAAGAGTCCGCGGAAAGCCGGCTCAGAACACTTCATACCCACCCCAAGACAATTAGGCTGGTACGCCATCTGAATCATGAGGTGTGTTTGTGACTCAGGTCTGTAAGCCGGATATGGTATGACAAACACGTTTCTGATGAGTGAGTGCTCATCGAAGAATGCGCGCAATTGTTCGAAGTGTTGACTACAGACAATAACATTGATCAACTTATTCTCGTCCAAAGCTTTTGACAAGGTGATCATCGCATCATCTAAGTCGCCGCAGATCAAATAGAATTCCGGGAAGTCCAACAGCGTTACCGCCATCGTACTCAAGTCCTCTTTCAACGCAAAGGTGCTTGGCAGAATTGTCTTGCAGAAGTAGGTGTACTTCCCTTCTTTGCCCATGGTGTACAAATCCATGCGACGGGTTTGAGGATTTTCAGTTCCACTAATGCGTCCTTCCAGAACCTTCACCAACCAAGTCAATGCAACATCATAGCTCTGCTCTTCGAAACACAGACGACGCTTTGTTTGATGAGTGAAGTGATAAGAACTCCAGTGTGTGTTGTTCACGACTTCAACGCGTGGGATATCAATCTTGCACCAGTCGCTGTAGGAGACGCAACTAATTCCGGACGAAACGCCAACGAAGGCATCCATGTGATTGAAGAGCTCTGCGTTCTCGCGAAATGGCAACTGACACCATTCGATGCGCGAATAGATTTGACGAAGCTCGGGCAAATACGACGGCTCGTTCTTTGCGCTAAAGATGAATATTGGATTGAGGTGACGAAGACGCTCAATCATGACTTTGGCATAATTGACATTCCAAGGAGATTGCTCGGATTGGAACTCGGTCTCCACCATGATTTTCAAGCCTTGACCGAGAGTTGCGACGTAATCACGTGCACGGCTGACCTCGGCTTCGTCCAAACGAAGAACCGGCACATAGGGCACTGTCCAATCGAGCTTGATCGCTGCTTTAACGAGTTCCACCAAGTCTCCACCCGGACAATCAGCATATGCCAAGTGCGGTTGAGGAATCAGAAACTTCGTCCACGCGCGCGAGTCCTTGATCAACTGGATCTTCTCGTCCCAGTCACGATTGTTTCCTTCAAGCTCAACGATTTCATCGATGTACGGATTGCCTTTGAGCACGAAGGCATTTTTCTTGAGCACGAACCACACAACCCAACCATTAGGATCATCCGCTTTGAGCTGCTTCGCGATTTGCGAGGTAACGACCAAGTCGCCTAAAGCTTGGAGCACATAGATACCGTACTGACCACCCGTACAACTGTTAGGATTTCTATCGCTTACTATCCTACCAACAGGCAAGAGTGAATTGTCGCTTGCTGTTATCGTTGCGACAACTGTAGGCTGGTTAGTGTTTTCGGTATTGCTCATATGCTCTCCATGCATAGTCTGTTCGTGTTCTCGCACTTGTACTGGTGATGCACCTAGTACTGGTTCTGGTTCCGGCTCTATTTCTGCTTCTGGTTCCGGCTCAGGTTCAGCTTCAGCCATGACATCACCAAACAATTCCATCAGGGCCTCCTCATCGTCCAGCAAAGGAATGATGTCGGACTCGTCTATCGTTGCTTCCTGCTCTTGAGCAGTTTCAACATTGAGTTTATGAAAGAGTGCGCGTGAGTTCATTGTTTGTGGTGTTTTCTTGTCGTTGATTTGGATCTAGGCGGTGGTTGCGACTCTGTCTTTTCCGGCGACCACATACTTCTTCTGAGTGTCGTGAGCTCTCATGGATGCATAAGCACCACTGCGTGAAGCGCTTGCGTTACTATGACAGAGTTCAGCTGCTTCTTTGAGCGCATCCACAACCTTAATCACTTGATCATCAGTCAAGCCTGGATAGCTTGGAAGGTTGATGCCGCGCAAAGCGATGTCTTCTGATACCGCATGCTTTTCATACTTCTGCGAGTACATCGGCATGGTATGAACAGGATAGAAGGTTGGTCGTGTTTCAATTGAACGTTCTTTCAAATGGTCGCGCACGAAGTCACGGTGCGACAATTCTTCGCAGAGCACGCTGTACATCCAATACGAGTGCACGCAGTTCGGTGCTTCGTACTGAGGCTCATAAACTGAACTACGCAACATGTCGGAATAGATCGTCGCGATCTCTCGCTTGCGTTGGATGAAAGTGTCGGCTTGTTCCAACTGTGCAAGACCAATGGCAGCGCAGATATTCGTCATGCGATAGTTGTAGCCGACGATATCGTGCCAGTACTCGCGGTACTTCGCAAGACCTTGTCCTTTCAAGTGCACTGCGCGTTGGAAGAGTGTTTCATCATTCGTGACAACCATGCCACCTTCACCAGTGGTAATTGTCTTGTTGCCGTAGAAGGAGAAAATGGAAATGTCACCAAATCCACCGACGTGACGTCCTTTGTAATAAGTGCCGAAAGCTTCCGCACAATCCTCAAGCAAGAACAATCTGTTCTCACGAGCAATTGCGCTCAGCTCGTCCATATCTGCCGGATGACCATAGAGATGCACGGCAATGATTGCTTTTGTGCGAGGCGTAATACGACGACGTACATCGGCCGGATCAGCTTGCCATGTACCACGAACGGCATCGACGAAAATCGGCGTAGCACCACAGTAGACTGCGGCGTTGACCGGTGCGATGTAGGTGAAGGTTGGAACGATGACTTCGTCACCGGGGCCAATACCCAAAGCCATGAGTGCAAGGTGCAATGCAACTGTTCCGTTTGAAACAGAGGTCGCGCGTTTGACGCCAATGTATTCTCCAAACTGCTTCTCGAAGTCGGATACATAGGTACCGCGACCGGAGATCCAACCGGAGGTGACGCAATCGCTGACATACTTCAGTTCGTTGCCGGTGAGTGATGGTTCGTAAACCGGAATCTCGTAGCTCATAACTTCTCCCAAATCAATTCGTGTTCTGTTTTCTGTGTTGCTGCTTTTAACGCGCCGGGATGCTGTTGCTCGAGCAATGCTGCCACGGTTGCATCCAATCCGTCCATCTGAAAGTTTCGTTGCAGATTTAGCCATGAACCGTATTTCAGCTTGTCGAACATTTGCTCTTTGTCGAGTTGTCGCAGCAAATCCAGTTCATAGAAAAATTCCTGCGCATGCCACATCCGCAGGTTGGTAATGATGAGCGCATCCACGAACTCACCAAAGGAGTTTGGATGCAATTCATCGACGAGTATGTTAGTTCCTTGTTCCATATCAACCATCCTTGCGGAATCGTCCGTACATCTTGTTTTGTGGATTGAGAATCTGGAGTGATGAAGGATCATGCACTGCCTGCGCAATCCATGCATTGAGTTCAGAAATCATCGAGGCACGCTGACCAAGCAATGAGTCATTCTTTGCTTGCATGCTTGCCTTCATTTCCGCACTCATATCCGCGTTCTCAGTTGAAAACAGAGCTTCTTGACAGTGCCAGAGCTTCAGATTGATGATCGACATTTTGTCAATCAATGCACCAAGTGTTTCCATCTCGTATCTACCTAGTAGTGTTTTAGTTTATCGTGTTGTTGTCAAGTTTTTCGCGTCATGTATCGATCAGTTTTGCTTCTCTTGCAAGAGGCGTGCCGATCAGCTGGATTTTGTAAGTGGCTTTGCGGGAACGCCGACGACGGTAAGTCCGTTGTCGACCGGTCGTATAACGACCGCTCCGGCACCCACAACACAATTCTCACCGATCTTGATGTCCGGCAACACTGTGCTGTTCGAATGCAGCTCTGATGCTCGACCAATCTGTGCGCCACCGCTGATGCACACGTGAGGATTGATGTGCACGAAGTCACCCATAACCACATCATGGCCCACTGACACAAACAGATTGATGCTGACGAAGTCGCCCAGAGTGACATCGCTGGTAATGACTACATTCGGACAAAGCACGCAGCCTTTTCCCATGCGCACGTGTTCTCCAAGCACAACGCTTCGGTGAATCACGCTCATGAAGGACGCGCCTTTGCTGAGGAGGATGTTTGAGAGTTCTTCTTTCGCTGCAGCGTTTCCAATGGCGATGCAGAACACATCGTCTGGTTGAGGTTGGTATGACTCCACGGATCCCAGAATAGGCTCAGCATAGCCAAAGCCTTCCAGACGATCCGGTCGAGAATCGAGAAATCCTTTAATTTGAAAATCCGTCCCAAAGCCCTGCATTTGCTTAGCCCATGCATAGACTTCACGACCGAATTTTCCTGCGCTGACGATTATCAGGTTTCGCATGCATCACTCCTTGATGATTGAGCTAAGCATGCAAGCCACGTGCCAAGCGTTCAATATTCATTCTACACAACAAAAAACCCCGATTTCTTGTCGAAATCGGGGTTTTTGTTCGCCTAATGAAATGGCCTATTTCTTCTATAAAGCCTTAGTCTATCGTACGATGCTCAGCGGTAGCGAATAGCGGTGAGCTGCTGTCTCAATCACGACGCGGTACATACCGGAGTTCAGAGATTGAACAGGAATGACAGAGTTAGAGTTTGAAAGCTCAAGACTCAATTGACGATTACCGAGCATATCAACGATGCTGACACCGGTAATGGTCTCTGATCCCGGCATTGAGATACGAATACGATCGGAAGCCGGATTTGGAATCAACTGAATTGCAGTTGCATCATCGAACTCAACTGAAGAAGAAGGTGTCGCTGAGCCGCTGATAACAACAGCATCTTTGCCTTGTGAAGTTGTGAAATCAACATTCAGGCTCAGGTTACCTTCCTTAGTTGGATTGAAACGAAGTGCAATTGTCACACATGAATCCTTCTTCAATGTCAAAGGAAGTTGTGTGATGATTGGTGTGCCGGTGAAGCTGAACGACGTGATGTCTCCACTTGGGACAACCGCTTGGATAACGAGATCTTCTGATGTGTTATTGCAAATCTGCACTGTTGAATCCTTTGTCTTACCAACTTCGATCGCTGAACCAAAGCTGAATGCATCCGGAGTCAAGGCACGCAGTACACCGTTGCCACTCAATGACACTTCCGAAGTTCCTGAAGAATTGCTCGTGAATGCAACCTTTGCAACATTGGCACCAACGCTTTTTGGACTAAAGGTTACAGTAACCGTCTTCTTAGCTGCTGGATCAAGTGAGAATGCTGCTGCGTCAACTGAATAGCTTCCGCTTTGGTCACCGCTCAAACTTGTTGCCGAAACGTCGAGCTTAGCTGTACCTGTGTTTGAAACTTCAAATGTCACAGTTTTTTGAGCTCCAACTTTCAATGTGCCACAAGTGATTGTTGAAACACTGAGACTAAGGACTGGCTGTGGAAGATCCGATACGGTGAGATTTGCAGCAGCCGATGTTGTGCTTGCGCAAGCATTTGAAACAACACATGTGTACGATCCTTCGTTGCTCTTTGCAGCTGAAGCTATTGTGTACGAAGCGTTTGTTTCACCGTTGATTGCGGTGCCATTCTTCTTCCATTGGTATGTCAAAGTTGCACCAACAGCGCTGACGGTGAATGTCACACTAGCACCAACGGAAACAACTTTCGATTGCGGTTGGCTGGTAATCGGAGGAGCTGCATTTACACCGAGCAAAGCACTTCCTGAAAGCACGACTGCTTGACATGCCGTTGCAACAGCACGAAGTTGATATGAACCGCCATCACTTGCTTGAAGTGTGTTGATTGTCAGGTTTGGAGTATTGACGCCCGTGATGCGTGCATTCGCAGACAAAGTCACGCCGTCTTTGACCCACTCATAGGTCACACCATTGGTATTCGCAACCGCTGCGCTAAATGTAACATTGGCACCTTCACACTTTACTGCACTTGCAGGATTGGTAGAGAAGACCGGCGGAGAAACGATTCCAAGATTTGCCGGACTACTTGTCGCAGGTGCGCCACAGGAGCCGGTTACGATGCAGGTGTATTGTCCTGCGTCTGAAGTTTGGGCAGTACGAACTGTGTAGCTCGCCGTTGTTGCACCAGGAATATCAGTGCCGTTCTTCTGCCACTTATAGGTCAACGAGTTGCCGGTACCGACGACAGTGAAAATTGCAGTTCCACCTTCGCAGATTGTTTGCGACTGCGGCTGAGTTGTAATCGCTGCTGCCGGATCAACTGATAGATTAACCGGAGTAGATGTAACCGGTGCACCGCAGGAGCTCGATACAACGCAGTCGTAAGAACCTGCTTGAGTTGGCGTCACATTTGTCAAATTCAATGCTGCTGCAGTAGCACCATTGAGGTTTTGTCCGTCTTTACGCCATTGATATGTTGGATTTGGTCCGCTCACATTAACAGAGTAAATAACATTTGAGCCCTGACAAACTGTTTGAGATGCCGGCGTCGGTTGGGTAGTAATTGAAACACCTGAACCGACCGAGAAGTTCGCGGACATTGCAGAAAGCAAGGTCGCGTCTGCTGCGTCGACGATACGGAAGCGATAGTTTGTACCTGAAGGTGTGCTGATCGGCAAGGTATAATTATAACTGTTCGAGCCGTTTGACGAAGCTGTGCTTGATACTGTTGAATAATTGGCACCGCCATCTGAAGACATCTGTAAGTTGATGTTCGAAACTCCATAGGATGTCCATTGGATGCTGATTGCTGATCCGCCGCAATAGGTTTGACCACCTGTCGGAGCAGTCAATGTCAAGCCCTTGACGATAATAGATTGCGTTGTGGTAGTGTAATCACTGGAGCTTTGGCTCGTTGTTGCATTACCTGCAATTCTCAGTGTGTAGGCACCAGGTGTTGACGGTGCGGTAAGATTGAATTGCCAAGTAGACTGTCCACTGCTGATGGTCTTTGGGGTGCTGTGCGTGAGTTCGTTGTTACTCAACGACATTCCTTGACCACTGACTAATGCCAATCCACTGATTTTAGTATTGCTTGAGTTAATAAAATCAATATCGCAGCCAGATCTCGGTCGGCTGGAGTTTTGAATTGTCAGTGTAAGCGTGGTTTGCTGCCCAGCGCTAAGGGTGGTTGTCCCACTGATGCTCAATGAAGTATTCGAAGGAGTACCTGAATGGCAGCCTCCACCACCACAACCTGCGGTCGTCTGACCGGTAATACCATTTTGATACGCATTGGCATGAATACCACTCGCGATCATCAGGCTTAGCAATAAAAAGAGTCTCAATGCTCTCATAGAATTTAGAAAAAAGTGTAACAAATAAAGTCAAGTATTCAGTGCAAACAATAACGCCTTCAGAGCTCGTGCAAACTCATGGCATGATTGATTGAGGGTACTTTGAAAAAACAAACACCTCGCGGAACTCTAGCGATGACCATCATCGACGGATGTTGTTTTCTTTGCTGCGATGCATCAGGAGGAAGCCGTCTTTTCCATCACTGTTGCAACATCGATTCGATTATAGCACAAATTTTTTTGATGACGAGCAACTATGTAAACATTTTTTCATTGTTCCTTGAAAAAAGAAACAACAGTAAACAAACAACGGTCAAGCATAAGAGCCTGACCGTAAGATTGCATACCGTATTGTCTTAATACTACAAGAACCTTAGCGTTAGCGAGCTTCGAATGTGCCGATCAGAATACAATCGACAGCTTGTTGTTGGTTGCATCATAGGTCGAAGGTATTACCGTCAATCCACCCGAGGGCGAGGCGCCACTTGCTCCTACCACTTGCGTTCCGGTAATAGGATCAAACTCAGCATTATGGCCACACTTGTTGTCAAGCGGATTGCACACAATGTTTGCACCTTTTGATACAGGAATAGAGACTATACATCCCGCATGATTACACACGGCAGAGACAACTAGGAAACTGTCTGCTTTGGTTCGCAGAATGATAACCGGATGACCTTGATTGTAATTGCGAAATACCTTCTTTGCCGATCCACCAACAGATTGCAGATCCGATTCAGTTGCGATATCGACAACTACTGTGCCGTGTGTAGCGATGATCTTACTCTCGTCGACTTCACACGAGTTGAGCAATACAGCCAAGGACGATGCGCAGACACTAATTCCTAGGAGTGAACCTGCCTTTAGCAGAAACTGACGACGCTCTTCAATACTCGATTCCATATCCAGACGTGCTCGTGAATTAATGTGCTGCCGAAGTACCGAACAATGTTGCTGAGATCGCGATGTTCTCACCAACTTTGGATCCAACCATTCCACCCTTACCAAAGACGCCATGAGCCTTGAGTGGAACTGAAAACTCTACTTGCACCAATACGAGATCGCCTTGGGCAGTTTGACGAGTTTGTGCGGACTCATTGAGATAGGTAATCTTAACCTTTGCATCAAGTGCCTTTGTGACACCGTGTAAAGTGAATTCACCTTTGGCGGTTCCGGTTACAACAGTGCGAGCTGTTGAAGCTTCAACATTGTCTACAGACAACGACTTCAAGTTATAGCTAATGGTTTTGAACTTTGCTTCGTCGAGCCACTCGGTGTCGTACATATGCTTATCGCGAGACGAACTACCGGTCACCATTGAATTCACCGGAACCTCTAGCCTGCCGTGCGTTGCACCAAGATTTTGAAGATCGATGACAAAAGAACCACTGATGTTCTCAGCCGTTCCGCTGATCTTCTCAAGTGGTGCTTCACTGACAAAGCGAATTTCATTTTTGTACTTATCGGTATTGGTCAGCGTAATAGTCTTTCCGCCGGCAAAAACAACTTCCGATAGCATTAATACTGATAGGACCAGGGCACTAAATCGAGTGGTTTTCATAAAAGTGATGATAGTATTGATACTGATGAAAGTGATGATACTGATGAAAGTGATGATACAAAGGGACACATGTGATGATTCGGTGATGCACTATGGTCTCTTCTAATAGACGTGACACCGGCTTCAAACGTTTATAGCGCTGCTCGCTTTTTTTGACCGGCCCGGTTTACAAAAAATCCGACAACGCCCATCGCAAAGCAGGCTCCACAAATTGGAAGCGCGCCAAATGGAAACTCGACGTCGAGGAGTCCTAGCCAATGACCCGGGGTCGTAACTGTCTTCTCGATCGAGGTGCCAAACAAAGGATCGACGCTCTTCTCTACCGCAAGCTTCGACGTTTTAGTGTAATACACTATTTCACCATAATCTTTTGAGTCCATTCCCCACTTGCCTAGAGTCAAGACAATCAAGAGGAAGGCCGCAATCATTAATACTTTACCCATGATAAGTCTCCGTTAATATCAATAGAAAACATGAAGCTGAACCGTCCAACGCGTACGGTAAAACTCTTTGGTGTCAACAATTCTATACTCCGGACGCAATTCAATAAACGGGAACACGATGATCTTTGATCCGAATACATACTGCTTCAAGTACTCGTTCGATGCTGTACCACTGGCGACGTTGTCGCTAGTGCCACGCTCAGCACGTATGTAGCAGTAGATAGGGTCTATCACCTTACCCACTATCTCCGCCGAGATCGCTCGCAATTGTCGCGAGTCTTTGTTACCCTGGATCATATGCTCGAACATCACAGCGATTTTGTCTTCCCAACCTACTCCACCAAAACTGTTGATCATGGTAAAGTCGCCGCTGCTGAGAATCGAAGAACCAATTGTAAGATTCAACTGCTCATCAAACAAGCGAGGCGTCAATGCAACTCGTGCATTGAGCAGTGGCTTTGTGTTGTCTTGTATGAGCGATCGAAACGCGCCTGTCGAATCAAGTGTGGAAACGTCCGACAAATTCTTCGACATAAAAGCACCCGCCGAAACATCTAGCCATAATGGCGCAGCGTAACGAAGCTCAGCTCCCCACTCAGAATAGTACGGAGCAATGATCGGTAGAGGATAGGTTCCGGACTGCTGACGAACCAACTCAGTATGATCATCGTAATTGAATCCGATGGAAGGCTGAAAGAAACCGACGCGAAGTGAGGGACTGGCAAGAGATGGTTGTACGTTGATAGAAGCAGACCATGTCTGCTGTCCGGCATAAACTGCTCTTCCAAAGTTGTACTGTGCTTCAGCAAATAACCAACTCGTTGGATGGTAGGACGCTTGAGCCGATGCCTGCATTGGAAAGAGCTTTCGCTCAGCAGGCTCTGCAGTGATTGGCTTGACCGACGAGCGAGCACTCATCAAGCGGAAATCCAAACCGTAAAAGAGCTTTCTGTCAATAGCACAATTGCTTCCAAACACGTCGGAAATCACAGAGCCCATGCCCACCCACTCAGGCTTGATCAACGATACGCCTTCTGTTGAGTAGAAGCCAAGATCGTTTCTCAATCCTCCACCGGCAGCGTTGATATGACAATTGATACAACGATTTCCGGTAAGCAGCGAGTACTCCGGAATTGCGCTGCACGTCGTGCTTAGCAGTACGAAGATTGACATCACGACAGCACACAGGCAAAGTGGTGCTAATAACAATTGAACAAAGGTGCGACGTGCTTGTGGAATCGTGCTTTGCAGATCAAATGACATACTTGATTTCATTAGTTGTCTTGCGCTCCGTCATTGATCCACTTCTTGATTTTCAATATCGAACAAGTGTCGAGTCGGGCCGCTTGACGAGGCATTTTGAAGTTTCCGCTATAGTCAATCGATCGAAGTAATAGTCCGTTGAGTACGTAAGGCTTGAGGTTGCTAACGCTATCGAGGTTCACTCCTCCACCGGAACGCAGGTAACGCGCAGTTGAATGACAACTCAAACAACTCGCATCAAGAATCGGGAAAATGTCAGCAGAGTACTTCACCGACGAAACATCGCAGGGCGAAGTATCAGTGGGATGCAGAAATATGCTTACAGTATCTATGAGAGATCGTTTTGCCCAGGATTGAACATAGAGGAAGACAGTGTCACCGGCTGGTCCAACGGACGAAGGAGCAGTGTACAATCCGTTTGCGTCCACACTCCCAACACTCTTGCTCAAACGATACGAAACTTCTTTGCAGCTTATCTCATCAACTTCCGGCCAGAATTGCTGCTTCGTACCAGCGAAAACTTCGACTTCATGAGGTGATGTAAAAACTAAAGCAAACTTCGAGGTCGTGTCAGTTGTGTCGCTACAGGGACTGCGCTGATAAGTCTGCGGAAGTTGAAAATTCTCGCAGGAACTAAGCATACTCAAGACCAGGACGACAAAAAGTCCTAAGACTAAACCCGGCACTACCGACACTCTTCCCTCTTCACTATTCATGAGCTTTTTCATGTTCATTCGTGTTTCCAATCGACGCGTTTGCGGTACTTGAGACTATTGCCGCATTCAACCGACAAAGGCCCGGTTCACTGTCCGGGACTGTTTGCAATACTGCAATGACCCGGAATCTCAATTGATGTTACAACGTCAATTTAGTTTTCCAATATCTGATATTCAAGCAGTCGAGGCTCAGCGAAAAAAAATAAATTAGTTCTTGACAAGCTTCGCTGCGTGAAACTGTACACCGTTGCTAAGGAGTTGCATGATGTACACTCCCGCCGGAATATTTGCAAGATTTACGCGATGCATGGTTGGTCCCATGGTACACATTCCCAGATCGATAGTCTGTAGCACGCGTCCCTCAACCGAACTCACAACGGCCTTGACAGATGCAGCTTGATTCAGGTCAACCAATACTGTTGCGTTTTCTTGAACCGGATTTGGAAAGATGCTGAGATTGCGAACGCTCAACTGATCTTCACGCACATCGACGGTTGTTCCATAGCTGAATGAATAAAACCCTTCAGGTGCGGTTATAGGAAGAACTGCTTTCTTGCCGTTGTTTGATTCAGCTTCGATATAGTATTCTGTTGTCTCAAACGAAGCTGAACTATTACCCGGAATGCTGGCTTTGTAGAGAGAGTCGGTCAATTGTAGGCTAATATCGTTCCACGCACTTGCTCCTTTACGTCTCCAGTGCAGCACTGCCGAACGGATTCCAGAGCGGTTACTAATCTTTGCTTTGACAGGATATGAAGCCAGGTTCTCGACGTTTCCTTTCCATGATTCACTGAGAATCGTGAGTGGATTCTCAGCAGGAATCTGCATCGTGATACAGTGAATAGCACCAGCCATTGGTGTGAGAATTCGTGAATCCATTGGAACGAGTTTGTAACCCGGTAAGTACTGCTTGTACAATTCCATAACCTGGGCCAACTGTGCTTCATTGCCACTTCCTTTGCTTGAAAAGGACGGAAAGATGAATGTCTTGTTGATCGTTAATCCGTTCAAGAATCCACGTGAATCTGCGCCGTAGGTATCGGCAGTGGTCGAATCGTATTGACCGCTATCGCTCGTAGGCACAGGCAAGGTGAAGAGATGGAAAGGCTTGCCGAAATAGGTCGTTGTCGCACGTTCTTGCGCAACAGTCTTCTTGCCTATCCTATAATCATCAAAGTCGCTGTTGTTGAACTCTTCCGGATACACAGTGCTGATGATGGTTTCGGGATCGAAGATCTTAGTGTACATGTCGATGTGACCCGTACCACCATCATTCACGAATGTTTGCAAAACGGTGAACTTCGGACAGTTGAAAATGCCCTTGAGAGTGTCAAGTGTTTTCTTGGCTGTCCAGCTCTGACGACTTGGGTAGATGTCTTTGAAGGTCTTTGAGCTTGAATCATACTTCACATAGGCTTGACCATAGGGTTCACCGTTAATGCTATCAACCATGGAAGACCCAAATGCAATCCCTTGTCCATCACACATAAAATTCCCGCCTTCATATTTCAATTGCGTTCCAAAGTTTGGATAGCCGAGAATCGAGGCAAGTACATTTGGAATAGAATCATCAGCAGCACGACCTACGTAATAGGCAGGATCAATGAAGCCGATGGAGTCTTGTGGACCGTAGTAACATGCAACAGGACCGAAGTCACGGATCCAAAATGCATTTCCTCCTCCGACGTTGAAGAAGCGGACGTTTGTAAGCGGACGTCCCATACGAACCATGAATTCTTTGAGTACGCTGCTATCCGCGTCATTATACAATACCATCCACAACGGGAGTTCTTTTTGAATAGCATCGGCTAACTCAGCCCAGGTTGGAGCAAGTGCTCCTTCTGTGGTTATCGATGTATCTATCTCATAACCGGCAATCGCTTCGATTTCATACTTTGACCCGGATTGGTTGAGATAATGATATCCATAATCTTTGGTAAGCGGATCTATCTGACGTCCCTTGGAATCATAGGCGTAATACGGCCATGACAACAACGCACCCTGACACTCTTCAAATTCTCCGGGAACACGAAAAGGTGTTGGAATCGTATTCGATGTTAGCGCTTGTGAACCAGGATTTGCGAGAGTTTGACTCGGCGTTTCCCCTGCTTGAATATTCCGGAATTTTGCTTTAGGAACTCGCGAATTGACGCGCAGATTCCATGCTATACGCTCTTGAGCACTGCGTTGGCTCATATTCAATAGAGCTTGTTGCCGTGCTTCTACACGTTGCTGTGGCGTCAATGAAGGAACAGCAGTTGATTGCGCTGCTACGTCATGAAAACAGCAAACGACAATAGCCACGAACACTATCATGTACATTAATGAGCGCATAATCAATTGTTATGTTGAAAAGAATGACAGAAGAAACCACCGGAAGGGATTTGGTTTCACTTGAGGATTGTGAAATCCGATGAATAAGAACGCAGTTCTTATCTTCCATAAAGATGTCAATACACAACTAGAATTCATGCAAGATACGGATCAAACAACCAACAGATTGCTGATGGTTCGTCCGAAGTACTTTCGTTTTAATGAACAAACCGCACGAACTAACGCTCTTCAACATCAAAGCGTCGACATAGTTGACGTTGCTGCTCTATCAATTGATGAATATGATAGCTTAGTTCAGCGTTTGTGCGAAGCAGGTGTTGAAGTGTTCAGTCATGAAAATGACAGCAGTGAGAGTCCAGACGCGCTATTTCCAAACAATTGGTTCTCTACACACGGAGGAGATCAGATTGTCCTCTATCCCCTATGTCATGATATTCGTCGCAACGAAAGACAACTAAGTCTGGTAACCAAAGCACTTGATAGTTATAATGACTCTTCGTCGCAAACTTCACAACCGCGTTCAATCTGGGACTTGAGTGCCGAAGAGTCAAACGGACTTTATCTCGAAGGAACCGGAAGTCTTGTTTTAGATAGAGTAAATCGAATTGCTTATGCTTCCCTATCACAACGGACGTCATCAGATCTCGTCCTTCGTTGGTGTCAGCATATGGATTACCAAGCCATTCTCTTTCATACATCCGACAACTTGAATCAACCGGTGTACCACACGAATGTTGTCATGTCAGTAGGTAGTAGCCTAGCGGTAATCTGCTTAGACGTAATCAGCTCGACTGCAGAACGTGGAAGAGTTGAAGAGAGCTTGGCGCGAAGCGGTCACAGGTTCCTTGCCATCAACTATGATCAAATGCTCAATTTTTGTGCTAACATTCTTGAGCTAAAATCAGTTACAGGTCAAGCACTTTGGGCTATGTCAACGCGAGCATACAATTCTTTTGATGCAGATCAACTAGCCCTCATTGAAGAACACGGACACATCATACACTCCGATATCTCTACTATCGAAAATGTCGGTGGCGGCGGCGTTCGCTGTATGATTGCAGAATTGTTTTAAGTAATCCGACCGTAGAATACACCATAAAAATAGGAATGCCGACGAATCGGCATTCCTTTTTTACTACGAACTAGTTCAGACTTATCGAACGATGACGATGCGACGAGTTGTCGACAAACCGTCTGCAGTCAAGAGTCTGATATAGTATGTACCTGAAGCCAGATTATTGCCAACCGCGTTCAAGACAAGCACGTGCTCACCTGCTTCGAGTTCGGCATTAACCAGTGTAGCCACAACGCGTCCACCGGCATCACTTACATCGACCAGCACTGTATTTGCTTCTGGCAATACAATGTGGATGCTCGCAACATCTGCGGTTGGGTTTGGTTGTGGATTTGAAATCGAGTAGCCATAAATCTCAGCATCGCTAACACCAACTGTACTGATGCTGATGACTGCGACGCCTGTTGTTACGTTACCACATGGGTTGCTTACAACGCATGCGTATGAACCTTCATCGCTCTTTGTCGTTCCAGTGCGCGTATAACTTGCTTGGGTCGCACCCGGAATTGGAATTCCGTTGATCGTCCATTGATAGCTAAGCGTTCCGGAACCGGTTGCGACGGTGCTGACGGTAAAGACAGCATTGACGCCAACCGTTTGAGAAACCGGTTGAGTTGTGATTGTTGGTGGATTGGTAAGAGTGACGCTTGCAGCCGATGAAGTAGCGGTACCGCAAGCATTGCGAACGACGACAACATAAGCACCTGCATCGTTTGCACTAATGGACGGAATTGTCAACTGAGCAGAAGTTGCTCCGTTGACGACAGTGCCATTATGACTCCACTGATAGCTAAGACTACCGCCAGTTGAAGCAACACTCAAGCGCAATGCTGAGCCGACACACACTGTTGTATCTGCCGGTTGACTGCTGATAGCAGGTTTCGAGTTAACCGTAAGTGTAGCTACACTAGAGGTAACTCGCGAACCACCTGGTTGCACGGTCACTTCACAACTGTAGTCACCTGCATCACCTGATGTCGCGCCGGTCAGCGTAAGCGTCGATGTTGTAGCTCCACTGATGTTTGCACCATCAACCAAAGGCGTCGTGCCCTTGAACCACTGATAATTCAACGTACTTGACGGTTGAGAAGGAACTGCCACTACGGTGAAGATAGTTTGTTCGCCGGTACACAATGTTGCTGCTTGTGGTTGACCCGTGATATTAACCGTTGGAACGTAGAGTGAGAACTGATTCGAAATCGCCGTTCCGCACACGCCGGTAACGCTTACAAAGTAGTCTGTTCCAACATCCGACGGAATAACTCCGCGAATGGTAAGAACATTTGTATTGGTACCACTGTAGTGTGCACCATCGGTGAGTCTGGTCGAGCCCTTGAACCAAGCGTATTGCATCACGTTGTTTACACCATAACCCAAGCCGCTTGCGTCAACTTGCACGCTAACAGTTGAGCCTACAGAGACCGGAGTATTAGCCGGTTGCTTCGTGACGATTGGAGAAGTACCAACCAACATTTCAACGGTATTGCTGACCTGTTGAGCTGTTCCGCACGCTGTACTACCGGTGATCACGCAACGGTAACCACCGCTTTGAGCAACTTGAGCATTAGCAATGACTAGTGTCGCGTTGGTTTGACCAGCGATATTCACACCGTCTTTTTGCCATTGATAACCAATAACTGTTCCACTTGCTGCTACTGTTGCAGACAATGTTGTTCCTGCACAAACTCGCTGAGCATCCGGTTGTGTTGTAATGGACAAGCCGGTTTGAACAACTAATTGCGCAATTGAGCTAAATGCTGTGTTACATGTACCCGACACTACACAATCATATAAGCCTGCATCTGCTGCTCCTACTGAAGGCAGCACGAGTGTAGATGAAGTTGCTGTTGCGTTATTCGTAATATTAAAGCCATTGCGTCGCCATTGATAACTCGCTCCAGTACCTGTATTAGCAACGCTGAAGCTCACCTTATTCAATGTACAAGCAACTTGAAATACTGGATTTTGTGTAATAACAATTGGCGTATTGACAACCAAGGTTGCCTGATTGGTTGCAACACCACCTGGAACGCATGTGCCACTGACGACACAATCATAGTTGCCTGCATTCGCTGTCGTGATGTTTGGAATCTGCAATGTTGCCGTGAGAGCGCTAGCATTTCCAACAATTGGCACTCCGTTGAATCTCCACTGATAGCTCAATCCGGTTCCGGTAGCAGTTATGCTGAAGATCGCGAGATTTCCTTGACAAACATTAAGCGGAGCAAGTGTTCCAGAGGTGATGCGCGGGTTAGTATTAACGACCAGAGTCGCACTTGTTGAGGTCAATGACGTCGGAGTGCATGATCCGTTAACCACGACTGTGTAACTACCTGCATCCGATGCAACAGGTGAGTTAAGCACCAGGTTCGCATTCGTCGCACCGACGATCGGCGTTCCGTCCTTGAGCCATTGGTAGCTCAACGTTGTACCGACCGCTCCAACACTAAAGGTGTAAGGAACACCTTCGCAAATGGTTGCGCCAGTTGGTTGCGTGTTGATAGCTGTACTTGGATTAACAGTGATTTGTGCCACGTTAGTCGTAACACCGAGCGGTTGACAAGGCGTTACGATAAGACAAGTGTATGCGCCAGCCTCAGACGGTTGAATGTTTGGAACTACAAGTGTTGCGCTCTTCGCCGTTGAATATGTTGAAGTCGACAGATTAACACCGTTGCGCTGCCACTGATAGCTCGGTGATGTTGCATCAACATTGATACCCACGCTTACTGTCAGATTTGTACCACGACAGATCGCTTGTGATTGCGGTTGAACTGCGACACTTGCAGGAACCGTCATCGTAAGCGTTGCCGAGTTTGATGTCACTGAACCGCAAGTATTGGTAGCTACAACGCGATACTGACCTGCATCTCCTACCACCGGACTTGCAATGGTGTAGGTAGCATTCGTAGCACCACTAATATTGGATTGATTCTTCTGCCATTGATAGCTGATGCCAGTTCCAGAAGCCTGTGATGTGAAGCTCAATGATGAACCAACACAACCTGTTTGAGATTGAGGTTGAAGAAGGATCACCGGTGAGTTCACTGTCAGAGTTGCACTATTTGAGAATACACCGTTCGGCGTACAAGGACCAGTGACAAAGCAACTGTAGTTTCCTGCAGAGCCTGGCGTGACATTTGTCAGGACGAGGTTAGCAGTCTGAGCAGTTGAATTCTGACCGATCTGGATAGGAGCACCGTTGTAGTACCATTGGTAGGATGGACTAGTACCACCAACCGTAACACTCATAGTAACATTCACACCTGCGCATACAGTTTGAGAAACTGGATTGCTCAAGATGTTGTTTGACGACAATACCACGAATGAAACGGCGTTGCTGAATACTGGTACACTTGAACAAGCACTGATTACTTGAACGCGGTAGTTACCGTCGTCGGAAATCTGAACATTGTTCTTCGTGTAAACAGCTGATGTAGCACCGCCAATTGCTACCCAGGTACCATTGCGAGCTTGATCAATCTGCCATTGATAGCTAACCGTTTGACCTTGAGTATTTACTGCAACTCCTAGTGTGAGCGAACCACCAATACATACCGGGGTTGGTGTTTGAGGTTGTTGTGTAACAACCGGAGGCTGACATGTAAATACAGCAACCACGTTGGTGTTTTGTGTTACAGCGCCGCAAGGTCCGGACACCACACAACGATAGTTACCTGAATCAGCAACCGTATTGACGACGAATGAGTACTGCGGTGAATTTGCACCAACATTTACCCACGATCCATTGCGTTGCTGATCACGCTGCCATTGGAAGTTCGCCGTACCGGTGAATCCAACATTTAATGTCACAGTTTGACCAACGTTAACCGGAGTACTTGGCCATGTTGGCTGTGTAGTGATATTGAATATGCTTTGGATGGTAGCCAATGCAGTACCTGAAATGACCGGAATGGCACTGCAGTTACCTGTCACTTTGACTCTGTAAAGACCCGAGTCGAGAAGACTAACATTCGATTTAGAATATGTAGCATTAGTAGCACCTGAGATTGGCGCCCATGAGCCATTCTGCAGTCTATCCTGTTCCCATTGGTAGCCAACGACGGTACCTACTGTAGAGACGCTAAACGAGATCGACGCACCTACGCATGCAGTTTGTGGCTGCGGTTGAGCAGAAACTTGAACGTTTTGTTGAACGCTTAGTACTGCCTGGTTTGATGTTAGAGTTGCACTACATGGTCCGCTAATCTGGATTCTATACGATCCTGCATCAGATAGAACGACAGATGCGATTGTATAGCTATTGGACGTTGCTCCGACAATGTTTTGCCAAACACTTCCATCAAACTTTTGCCATTGATAAGTTGTAATAGTGCCCGTAGCAGTCATGGACAATGTCGTTGTTTCACCCGTACATGCATTTGATGAGGTCCAAGCCGGTTGTGCAGTAATTGAGATTGGTGAGTTGACGCTCAATACCGAAGTCGTTGAAGTCAACGCACCGCAAGTTCCGGTGACAATAACTCGATATGATCCGGAGTCAGAGACTGCGACATTGCTGATGATGAGAGCAGGATTGACTGCGCCAATAATGTTATTCCAAGTTGAGCCGCTTAGCTTCTGCCACTGATAGGTCACATTTGCACCATTCGCAACAACACTTGGATTGAATGTTGCGCCTGCACAGAGAACTGTGCTTGCAATCGGCTGAGTAGTGATTTGTGTAGCAGGAATTTGAACTATGCTTTGGATCGATGAGGTCAACGAACCACAAGTACCGTTTACCACCACATCGTAATTGCCGAAATCACTAGCCACTGCAGCCAGTACAGAATAGGTATTTGTGGTAGCGCCACTGATATTGGTTCCGTTCTTGCGCCATTGATATGTCAATGAAGCACCACTAGCGGACATCGTAATTGTAAAGGGCTGGCCTAAACAAATTTGCGGTGTACTTGTGCTGGGTTGAGCACTGATGACTGTTGGTGCTATCTGAGTAACAATAACGTTGTTGGATGTCAGAATACCGCAATCACCGCTAATAACCACAGAGTAGGTTGCAAAATCGGCCGCTTGAGCGTTTGTGATTGTCAAAGTAGCATTCGTTGCACCTGCGATCGAACCACCATTGCGTTTCCATTGATAACCGATGTTGGAAGCTGCAGCACTTACAGAAAGTGTAAAATTCTGACCAAGACAAAGTGAAGACGGCGTTGCAGTCGGTTGTGAATTAATAACAGTAGGATTCAATTGGGTAACAACTGCCACTGCCGAAGTAGCCGCTGGAGAACATGCACCACTCGCAACAAAGCGATATGAGGCAAAATCTGATGCCGTCAAACTCGCAATTGTGAAAGTCGAATTAGTTGCACCGGCAATATTGGTCCATGTGCTGCCAACCAACTTCTGCCATTGATAAGTTATAGCCGTACCGGTTGCACTTCCACCGAGCACAAGAGCTGTACCAAGACAACGATTGACACTTTGAGGATCTGCGGTAATTGCTGGAAGAGTATTAACCGTAATGACACCTGTCGAGGATGTTGCTGAATCCAAATTTGACACCCAAATACGACAGAAATAGGAACCGGCATCACCAGTAGTCACACTTGATATCGAGTAACTCGAAGTTGTAGCACCAGCAATAGGACTCGTACCTTTATACCACTGATACGTAATGTTCGGATTGTTTCTCGTTACAGCATCATCAAAAGGAATTGGTGAGTTGACCGTAACCGTGAGATTCATCGCCTGACCAACACACAGTGTCGACGTAGATGGATTCTGTGTAAAGCTTAACACTGGAGTTACTTCGTCAGCGCCGATATAGTAATTGGTTCGCGTCTTATTGTCGAAATCATTAGTAATGATCGACGAGACACTTGGAGTTCCAAGGAAATTCGTATAGATAGCATTCAAGTGAAGATCTGTATTTGCGCTGTCTACAAAGTTCGGGCTTGCCAAGAAGGAATTAGTGTTGGCGGCAGTAGCGGCTTGGAACGCAGCAAAGCTAGCTTGAGCAGTATTGTTAAATAATGCAAAGCCACCGGTTGTATTCGTACCGTTACGCAAAATGTTGTAATCGAAGTTTGTAAATGCGCTAGAACCTACTACTGAGTATACGGTCCAACCATTTCCACGATTATTGTTAGCAGGATTATGTATAAGATTGTTTACAAAGATGTTATTACGAACGTCAATAGTGGTTGATCCCGAAGCTATACAAAGTGCAGCCGAAGTAGGAGACCAAGATGATGTAGTAGGAATTTGCAATGTCGTTCCGCGCATCAAAACCGAATTATTGAGTATTCGAACGCCACCAGTGGCGGTGTTATAACCAACACGAATACCGTAGATACCGTACTGAATAGAAGCATCACCATCGGAAATGATATTCGAAATCATGTTGTTGTCTACAGTCACAACACTCGTTGCTAAGCCCGTTGTAATGTCAATACCTACACAACCATAGCCACTACCCGTCTGATTGTTTTTAATCGAATCAATCTGATTTCTTGTAATTCTAAAGTTATTGACACCGCTGTTGATACCGATCGCGCGCACCGGAGGAGCAGTTGCAGTAGAAGCTACATTAATAATTCTCGACAATACATTTGCGCTAACCGTACCGATAGAACAATTTGTGAAGTTCATCGCAGATATCGCGGTTGAAGTCGAATTGGAAATGTTCTGCAAGAGATTTCCATCTACTGTCAAGTTATTAGCAAATGTCACATCAATACAGTTGAAGCGCACTGTATCCGTCGTAACAGATGAGCCCGGATCTAGACCAAAAATGTTGTTTTGAATGAGTGTGTTATCGTGGGCACTTCCCGATGCCGCGATTCGAATACCATAGTACGTCGCTAAAATTCGATTGTTGGTGATTGCCAAGTTGTCATTGTCATCACCGGCCGTAGCGATCGTTTGAGAACCAACATAGATTGCATGTGCAGTCGTATTCGTGTTTAATCCAGTTCTGATGTTGCAATACCGGATAGTATCATTGACTGCACCAAGACCGGTACCTAGACTGGAAACTTGAATGGTAGCGATCGTACCGCTAGTTGCAGTATTGGTGATGTTCAGATTGTTTCCGGTTGCATCTCCTGGTCGACGACCGTCAATAATCACACGGTCAGCACCATTTAATCTGATCAAGCCACCTGCAAACGAGCCGCTTACCGTTGGCGTTAAACTGGCCGCTGGTCTGATCGTTATCGTATAGCCTCCATTACCATACTCGATGGTTTCATTTAACGCAACTGTACCGCCTTCAGATGTAAGGTCACTCGTGATAAGTGCAGTAATGTTTCCTGTTACCACCCGGTTATTAATATACTCAAACAAACCACCGGTATTAGTCAGCGAGGTGATTGTCTCAGAAGTACCGACATTGACGGTACCAGAGACACCGTTCATGATCGTGAACGATCTGTAATTAGCTGAAGGGAAAGAGCCGTTAGCAATGTTTACAGAAGTTGGGAATGAGGTAAATGTGTTTGTATTTACACCAACATTTGGTGTAGCGACAACATCTTGCGCAATCACGAAATACTGAATTACATCACCAAGAGCAACTGCAGACTGAAGTAGGCCATAGTTCATAACAAAAGTGTACGGACTACTTGTGCTTGAAGACTCGACCCACTTCCAACCGTTGTCCGTGCTAGTGTTACCGGAATATTGATCTGCGTCGGTTGACTTCTTATAGTAGATACGAGGACGAGTACCACTCGTTGTGTTGACACCGGAATAATCAGTAATCGTAATGTTATTAATAGTGCGAGCTGATTCAACGATTCCATTTGAAAGAGATGTATAGCTAATTGTCGGTGGGAAGATATCGTTTGCGCTACAGCTACTGCACTGATCAGCTCCGATATCCGTATTCGCACCTGGACGAGAATCTCCATCAAAATCGTCAGATACAGCAGCTAGCCCTACTCCACCACCGCGTGCTGCTGTATTACCTGTAATGTGAACATTTACGTTAGCGCTGGTTCCCGTTGGGAATACCAAACCAGGTGAAGAATATCCGGATGCATTGTCTTGTGAGCACGCACCAGACCACGATGGAATCGTAGAGTAGATATAAATCGTTGAACCTGGTGTGTAGAGAATTCCACCAATGTACCCACCGGTGCCGGCATGGTAGTAGAGGTTGTTATTCAGTGACAAGGCAGAACAAGCTACCGCTGCACTAGCGGATGTTGAGCTACCTAGAAGAATGCAGATATGCGCTCCGGTACCACTACTATTTGAACGTGCATTTTGGAAGATGTTGTTTCTGATTTCATCTACGCCTGCCGAAGCCGCACTATTGCGCCAGAAGCAGAAGGTGTTTGATGTACCGGTTACGTTCGTGCCGCCGATGTACACCGTATTGTTATCAAAGAATCCCTTGGTAGTTGTGATTTTTTGAAAACCTTGGAAACCATTCGGATTCGTAACAGCGCTTCCGGTATTATCAAATCCTAGACGGATCATATTATTTCTGTATACGGTCTGTCCACCGGCTGCTGCAAACGCAAGTACGTTCGTATTCGAACTTGATGCGTTGAAAATGCTGTGAATGAAGTTCTTCTCAACGATACTAATGCCACCTGCGCTCGACGATGTCATCGTGATACCTGTGATGAACATTGAAGCGGCAGACGTGTTTGTGTTTGACAATGTATGAATTGTGTTGCCAGATACGAGTTGACCTGTCAAAGGGTACAGAGGAGTTGTAGATGAACCCTGTACGATACCAACCACAGACATTGTAGTTGTTGTTCCGCTTGCATTTCCGGCAGCATTATAAAGATTACGAACCGTATTTCCAGTGATCGCCACTACACCGGAACTCGCATAAATACCGCGCACATAGTTTGCAGCGGAAGTAGCCGATGTTCCGTTATTGATAATGTTCGCAACAATATTACTTGAAACAGTCGTTGAGTAATTGCCGGATGAAGATGCAACCTGAATCCCGGTCATTCCTTGAGTCGCTGTACCAGTAACGGCAGTTTGCGCATTGATACTATTAGCTGTCGATGAACTTCCAACCGTGTTGTTAGAAACCGTCGAATTAGCGCCAATTGCTCCGCTCAATGAAATTCCAAGGAACGAGCATCCGGAAGAAGCCGGTGTGGTCGTAGTCATGTTGATACTACCAACCGTATTACCTGTCATGGAGATCAAAGCGCCCACCGAACTTGGTTGTGCTACGATACCGTTAACAGTAAAACCTGTGGCAGTTGCGTTGTTCGTGATACTGATACTACCCGTTCCTGTTCCTGCACCAATCACATTATTGCTAACAAACATGTTTCCGTACAACGCGTTGATTCCGTAGAAAGCAACGCCCGTCGAAGCTGATGTGAAATTGATGTTTGCGATCACGTTTCCACTTATCGTGGTTGTATCAGTTGTCGAACTATTGTTTGAACAATAGATACCATAGAAGATGGGACTCAAAGTAGAAGTTGATAAGGCGTGCGTCATGGCTGAACCACCCGCACCAGCTGAAGTACCCCCAATGCTGTTACCAATAATCCTGTTACCTGTAGGATTATAGCTTGCGCTTATGTAGATATTGTAAATCGTGTTGGCGGCGGTGTGCGAGCGAGTCGCAGTCTGGTAAAAGCTGTTGTTACTAATTGTCCACTTGGTATAACCTTGTATCGAGCCAATACCATAGTTAGTTGTAGACGCTATGAAGTAGTCATAAATGGAACAGTTGTCGATGGTATTATTGACACCAATAACTGTCGTGGAACCGGATGCATAGACCGCACGTGCCGGCAGCAATGATGTTGATGTTGGTCCGATCACGCAATTAGCAAGAGTGTCATTACTACATCCAACTGATGCCGGCGTGCTAAACGTGACCGTCCCGGCAGAAGTACTTGTTGAAGAACCTAGTATTGTGCAATAACGAATGACATCAGCTGTTGCGTCGTTAATAAAACGTATAGTGCCTGCGGTAGCAGATGTGTTCGTATTGGAAATTGTGAGCTGGCTAGTTGAACCGGTGCCTCCTGGGCGTCCGTCAAATTTTACATTCTTCACACCGTTAAAATCGATGAGGGTTGTTGCGTTCGAACCTGAGATACTTAGTCCCGTAGCGCTTGCCGACGGTCTGAACGTTACCGTGTTGGTGGCCGATGATCCAGAAATACCACTAAAAGTCAAAGGATAGGTCTCTGAGCTACTCGTATAAGAGGACAACAATTCGAAAACTATAGGCCCAGCTAAACCAAAAGTATTGAGACTGTCAATCGCGGACTTAATCGTAGGATAGCTGGATGTCGGAATCTGACGCGTTCCGAACAAGCTTCCTGCAGCTGTGGCTTGAGACCCGGATAAGGGGTTGCTTGTGCCGCTATTTCCAGCGGCATAGATTCTATAATAGTATGTCGTGTTACCACTTAAGCCCGTGACATTAAGGGAGTAGTTTCCAGTACCCGTCATACTGACTATACCTTTAGGACTGTAATTGGTCGCATCAACAGAGATGTACACAACAGCTGCATACGCTGTTGCTGCGTTGTTAGTCCAACCAATTGTCATACTCGAACTTTGAACATTGGATGTGCTAAAGCTTGTTGGTGCGGAAATGGTTCCAGTAACAGGTGTAAACAGGAGTCGAGTATTTGAAGCTGGTCTCGTAGTTAGAAGTACCTCTGTGGTCGAGCTAACAGAAGCCAAGGTAGCATCTGTACAATTCAAGAAACTTCCAGCCCCTGTTCCTGCTGCTGTAATACCAATAGCTAGATTTTGTGTCGATGATTGGTCAGCTTCTTGATTGTAGAGAAACTCAACGGCGCCGCTTGCTTCGTATAATTTGATTTGAAAAGAAATTGACTGAACACCAGTAGTGTATGTCCACTCAACTTTGTTCCACTCAAGAGTGAAGACACGGTTCGGAGAGCTGCCATCTGTTCGATAACCCAGGCTTGAACCACCTGTACCTTCGAGCAACTCCATATCACTCCAGAATGGAGCCAACAGCGGTCGTCCACTCGATCCCGAACCACCATCCAAATCAGGTGTCCATGAATTACCGGAAACACTTGTACCACCAAGCAGCGCAAATCCATTGGCGCAACATGATAGGTCGGTGTAATTCGATCCGAGATAGCTAAAAGTAAATCCGATTGGCACACCTGTATAATAATCGTCATCGTTTGTCGCGTCGATCGCGGGGTCAAAGAGCAAAGTTGTGCCACCTTGTCCTATGATTGAATTCCATGCTCCCGTCGTCGGAGCATAAATGTAATTATTGAACTGAGCGCGCAAGACCTGCGTAAAGGTCATGCTCAACAACAATAGAATGAACACTACGGATGTACGCTTCATAACGAATCCTTTTGAAGTGAAGATGTAAGTAACTCTGTTTCGTCCTTAATACTCCGCATTAGGACCACGGAGTATGATATTCAAGTATGTTTAAAACGGTCCCCTCTGTCCGGAAAAATACTGAGAAAAGACCTTAGAAGCCATGAAAATTTGTCAACTTAACAGAAGCATTCTGCACGTTCTTTGGCGTTTTTACACCATATTCGTGTTTTGTGCGTCAACTGTGGCGTAGCTATTTGCCATTGTACTCTTCACCTCACATTCATGAGCCCGAAAAACTCTCCTTCTCGCCCCCCGATGAACAATGATGACGATACCCAAGTCGGCAAGGTCATCAGGTCTGTTCTCATCTGGGTGGTCATTATCGTCGGCGTTATGCTGGTGTATATGTTTATCCGAGGCGGTTCCCGCCAGGAGTTCCCTATTCTGTACACGGACTACGTGCGCTTCTTGAACGAAGACGCTATCCGTGCTGCAACTATTACCAAAAGCAATCTCAATGACTTTGAGTTTCATGGTGAGCTGAAAGAAGTACGCAGCATCATGATCGATAACAAAGAGCATCGAGTTCAGAACTTCGTCACCAAACTCGGCGTCGTCGATTCAAAAACGGAAGAGATCTGGGCTGCCCACGGCATTACCTGGCACTACGAACAAAGTGATAACCCATGGTTGGGTACGGCTCTTACCGTGCTTATGTGGGTCGGACTATTCGTCGTCTTCTTTGTCATGATGCGCCGAATGCAAGGCGGAGGCGGTCCCCGCAATATCTTCTCATTCGGAAAAGCGCGTACGCGTATGTCGAATGAGAATACAAAGCGCACCACCTTCATGGACGTTGCCGGAGCCGAAGAGGCTAAGTTTGAACTTCAGGAAGTCGTCGACTTTTTGAAAGAACCGGCGAAGTACCAACGTCTGGGTGGAAAGATTCCAAAAGGCGTTTTGCTTCTCGGACCTCCAGGTACCGGTAAGACTCTTCTTGCTCGCGCCGTTTCCGGTGAAGCTAATGTTCCCTTCTTCTCCATCTCCGGTGCGGACTTCGTTGAAATGTTCGTTGGCGTTGGTGCAAGCCGCGTCCGCGATCTCTTTGATCAAGCAAAGCGTAGCGCGCCGTGTATCGTATTTATCGATGAAATTGATGCTGTAGGACGTCATCGCGGTGCCGGCCTCGGCGGCGGACACGATGAACGCGAACAAACATTGAATCAGTTGCTGGTTGAAATGGATGGTTTTGAGACCAATAACGGTGTCATTATAATAGCTGCAACCAATCGCGCAGATGTTCTTGATCCCGCTCTCTTGCGTCCGGGTCGCTTCGATCGCCACATCGTGGTGGATCGTCCGGACGTACGTGGCCGCGAAGGCATCCTTAAGGTCCATACACGCAACAAACCTCTGGGAACTGATGTCGACCTCAACGTCGTCGCTCGCGGCACCCCTGGAGCCTCAGGAGCTGATCTGGCGAACATCGTCAATGAAGCTGCGCTCTTTGCTGCTCGTCGCGATTCTAACCAAATCACGATGTACGACTTTGAACAAGCAAAGGACAAAATGCTCATGGGTATGGAACGCAAGAGCATGGTACTGACAGAAGCCGAAAAGAAAACAACAGCCTATCACGAAATGGGTCACGCTCTTGCAGGCAAATTGCTGCCGCATAGCGATCCGGTTCATAAAGTGACTATCATTCCTCGCGGTCCGGCACTCGGCGTTACGTCTTATCTACCCAAAGAAGACGTACACACCATGTCCAAGGAATACATCGAAAGTCGTATCAAGTGTCTGCTCGCTGGTCGAGCTGCTGAAAAGCTCGTCTTTAACCAGTACACCACCGGTGCCTCGAACGATCTTGAACGTGCCACTGCTCTCACTCGTAAAATGGTGAAGGAATGGGGTATGAATGATCGCATTGGTCCTGTGAACTACGGCGGTAACGGCGGACAGGAAGTATTCTTGGGTCGCGATTACGGTCATACTCGCGAATACAGCGAACAAGTCGCGCAAATCATCGATTCAGAAGTTTCCAATACACTGCAAACTCTGTCCGATGAAACCGAACAGCTGCTTCGCGATCACTTGAGCCTGCTGCACAAACTGTCACTTAAACTTCTCGAGCGCGAAACGCTCGACGCCGATCAGCTCGACACACTGATTCGTGGCGACGAGTTGAGTCCACTGGATCCAACCGCACCTCAGATTCCTCCGCCAACAAGCTTTGAGTCTGAGATCTCGCGCGCAGGCATCGCACCGCCTCGCGATTAGAACTACTTTGAGTTGGAGCTCGGAAATCTCTGAGCTCCATTACGTAAACTGCTTCTTAGGCGACACAACAACAACAGACGACAATAAAAAAGCGGATCATCCTTAAGATGTCCGCTTTTTTCTTTTCTACACTTCACATAGACTGTCGCAAAGCCTCCCGCTGTGACACGGCATAGTCTTTACAACACCTACTCAATCTCACCAATCCCGAGCAAGCTTGCGTTGTAGGTGTTCGACTGATTCGGTGACGGTCTTGTCTGTATCAAAGTAATTCTCAATCATTTGAATTGAGTGCAAGACTGTTGTATGGTCGCGTCCACCGAAGTGCGAGCCAATTGACTTCAACGACAGGTTCGTGAGTTGCTTTGCCAAATACATAGCAACCTGACGAGCCAATACGATTTCGTGCTTGCGGGTCTTGCCGGCTAACAGCTCGATTGGAAGGTTGTAATAGGATGCGACTAAGGTCTTGATATCCTCCATCGACAACGGACGTTGACGGGATTCTCCAATCACAGAGTGCACCACTTCCTTGACCAAATCGATGCTGATCTCGCGGCGGTCCAAAGAAACCTTTGCAAAGAGACTGATTAGACAACCTTCGATGTGGCGGATGCTGGAGCTTACGTGACGTGCAATGTACTCTGCGACGTCCATAGGAAGTTGTAAACCTTCGTCTGCACTCTTCTTGTTCACAATCGCAAGACGCATCTCAAAGTCCGGAGCTTGAATGTCTGCCGTCAATCCCCATTGGAAACGGGAAATCAATCGCGCATCAACATCTTTCAACTCCTTTGGCGACACATCACTGGTCAGAATGATCTGCTTTCCAGCTTGGTGCAACGCGTTAAAAGTATGGAAGAAGTTGTCTTGGGTCTTTTCCTTACCGGCAAAGAACTGAATGTCATCGACGATCAGCACATCCATACTACGATAGTATGCCGTGAACTCACTGAACTTGTGTGTTTGAAGTGCGCTGACATATTCCATCGTGAATCGTTCGCTGGTGGTGTACAAAACGCGGGCGCGCTTGTTCTTTTCCAGGATGCGATTTCCGATAGCTTGAACTAAGTGGGTCTTACCGAGACCGGTATTACCGTAAATAACCAAGGGATTGAATCTGGTCTTGCCCGGGTTCTCTGTTACCGCCAAAGAAGCCGAAAATGCAAGCTGATTGCTTTCGCCATGGATGAAGTTATCAAATGTGTAGCGTGGGTTGAGGTAGCTGCTAAAACTACCTGACTGCGGCGACGACGGAACGAAAGGAAGCTTCGATTGAATGGTTGGCGTTTGACCTGAGTGACGCATTGCGGGTAGCGTAATGGTACGCTGCTCTAACGACTCCTTGGTGTTATCAACGACAACCTGATACTTCAAATTCACCTCAGCTCCGAAGACCTGGGCTACACTTCGTTGAATCAATGTGTTGTAGTGTTCTTCTAACCACTCATAATAGAACTGACTCGGAACTTGCAGAGTGATTTCATCATCATTAAAATCACAAACGCGGATTGGTTCAAACCACGTTCTGTATACCTGTAGTGAAATGTTGTCACGAATGATATCGAGACAACGACGCCACATCAACTCTAGTTCTGTCAATTCCGACGTTGACTCTTTACGTCCTGATGACTTTTTCGTAGCTGCGATGTTATGCTGCGCTGTTTGTGGGAACAAATTCAACGCATCAGCCTTCTTAGCCAATGTTCACCTCGTTAGTAAAATGTATCGTGGAATGAATGAAGCCTCCTTGCTGTTGGTACGTCCGATTATCCCCTGATAAACAACCGGTGTTTCGTCCCATCGAAGAACCTCACTCCATGTAGGTTGCATTTGAATGCGCACAAAAATGATTCACACAAGCTCAGTCGCAAAGAAGAAAATTTTCATTTTGTGAAAAAATGTACTTGCACAATTCAGGGATGAAAGCGAACATCAGAACACGACACTTTTTGTTTTGTACGGCGTCTCGATTGACATATTCAACACTAGGCTGTAGGCCGCATCAATGCTCGTCTTGCAGACTACTCTCCTCGCTTCAACAGAGAATAAAGTTGCTCTTCGTTCACTTCAACACGCAGCGCAATAAAACTTGAATCTTTTTGGAAGTATTTTTTTTTGCGATCTAAACAAGCAATTCAATGACTGCTCGCAACGTGACATTGCACACAACTCACACGGTGTTCAACTGTAGTCGATCGGTCTCCAAACTTTGCGAAGGCATCCTCAACTGACCAGCTGGTCGAGGGCACAACAAACACGTTGCGCTTGCTACCAAACTTGAAGCTCTTCGCTTCGTCATTCCGATCATGCTTATCGGTATAGTACCGTAGCTCAATGTCTCAACTGATGATTGTTCTTATCAATTAGTACTCCGCTGCACAAGAGCGATGTAGACGCGACTGTAATACATCGTCACACAATGCTTCAACTTCATTTATTGCTCACTCTCGATTAGTTCGAAGCCGAAGAACATCAAGGCCTTAATTCCATGAGTTTAAGTCAGCGCATCTGGTTTGCTCTGATAGATAACACCGAGACACTCTAAGCGACACGTCTTTTTAAGCACGCATAGAGCTCTGAGAAGCCTCGAAGCAACACGGAAGGCTCGAATATGGCATAAGTATGTCCTGAGCTATCCAACGGCCCTCAATGCTGTCATTCATATCATGTCATCTCTCACCTTAGCCATAAAAAAAAGCCACTCTCAGAAGAAAGCGGCTTTTTAATGTTTCGATTGATGGACCCAGGTCCAAACCGTAGGTCTTACTTGGTGTCTTGAGCCACGAATGGGATCAAAGCCAAGTGACGAGCATACTTTACAGCGCGGGAAATCTCGCGTTGTTGGAAGGCTGTCAAACCGGTAATACGACGAGGAAGAATCTTGCCTTGGTCATTGATGAATCGTGACAAGAACTTGTGGTCCAAATAGTCAACGATGCGAGATTCCTTCATCGGGCTCGTCTTACGACGAACAACCTGCTGGCGATTACGGAAAGGTGACGAAGCTGCAGCCATAGGTGGCTGGAGAATGTCATTGGGATTTTTTTGCATTGCCATTATTGTGATTCTCCTTTCTCTTTCATCGCCTTGCTACGCTCAGCACGCTTCTTGAAGCGGTCAACGCGTCCCGCAGTATCAACAAGCATCTGCTTGCCGGTAAAGAAGGGGTGCGACTTGGAGTCAATTTCTAATACCATCTTGTCACCTTTGTAACAAGAACGAGTGACAAAAGTTGAACCGTCGGTCATAACGACGTTTACATCTTTGTACGATGGATGAATACCTTTTTTCATATCAGTGTTTTATCGAGAAATGTCAATCTTTTCAATTTGGTTGACGTCGTCAACCTTCACGAAACGCTCCATGAATTTGATTGTTCCCTTATCACCGCGATATGCCTTGATAACGCGAACATTGACACGGGTGTCTGTTTTCAGCTTTTTCAGCTTGTCTTGGAATGTTTGCTGCTTTGCCATGAGCGCTTTTAACCTGAGTTACTTACAAATAGGATTACAAAGATAGTGCGGGATTTTTGATTCAACAACCGAAAATTTGAGGGGTTTAGGAAAATTTCCCACAGGGAAGCTCCGCTTTGGATCGAAATCCAAGGCTTCACCCTTAGCCCTTTTTACTCAAAATTCGCTCTATGTGCGGTACTTGATGACTTTCCGATGCCGTTCAAACCCAGCAAGGAGATTTCACGCTTCCCTGCTACTCTTAGGCTTGGAAATTCTCCACAATACCATCCACGATGCCATATTCCACGGATTCTGCAGCGTCCATCCAGTAATCGCGTTCGAAGTCCTTGAGAATGCGCTCAAGAGGTTGACCGCAATTCTCGGCGAGAATTCTGGCTCCAATCTCCTTGGTCTTGAGAATCTCCTTCATTTGGATTTCAATATCCGTGCTGCTGCCCTGAGCTCCACCGCTTGGTTGGTGAATCATCACTTTGCCGTGACGGAAGATAAATCGACGTCCTTTGGTTCCTGCACTGAGCAGAATTGAGCCCATGCTTGCAGCCAAACCCATACAGACGGTTGAAACCGGTGAACGCAGGCTCTTCATGACGTCATACATGGCCATTCCGGAGGTCACATAACCACCCGGAGAATTGATGTAAAAAGTAATCTCTTTACCCGGTTCTGCGAGATCCAAGTACATCAAACGGTCGATGACGTGGCGCGCGCTCGTGTCATCTACCTGACCCCACAGAAAAATCTTACGTTGTTCAAGGAGCTTGCGTCCAATCATCATTGGTGCGCCTTTGTCCTCACGACCTTCACGTTCGCCTTCCGGTTTTTCTTCAAATGTTGAGTTCATAGTATATGCTTCTTCGAATAGTTGTGGTTGTATATAAGTCTTAAGTATCGACCGATTCCGTTACGACTGTTGGAGAATGAGGATCGGATAGTACTGCTGCAAATGAAGGACGAGTTGAGGCTCGATTAAGTGTGGAGTAGGCTTTCCCCCGCCGAGCTAACGGTGCTGTCGCGAAAATTGAACAATGGTTGTTCTGAAACTGAAAGTTGTACTGTGCTATGGTTGCTTTTGTGCAGATACTTGATCAAATTCACGGCATCCATAGCGCAAAACTCGCCAACGATTAGTTCAACGACATGACCGGAAACTGGAAACCAATGTTCTCGTGGAACATGAGTTGGTGTATACTTGGCTTCATGTAATCGATGAGCGGGAAGGTTGAAATGATTTCATTCACTTCTCGTTCGCTACCGGCTACAAAGAACACCCATAGCTTTGAACGATCAAGCGCTAATGCGTAGTTGGTCAAGCGTCCCGAACGCATGAGACTGTTTACTTGGGCACGCTGCTCCGGGATCAATGCAACAAAGTGCTGATCGAAGGTTGCGGGTAATTCAAATTCTACCAGGTACTGATTCATGTCTCCTATCCTGAATCTCATGAAGTATAATCGCTGCGTCCGGCAGCAGTCCGCGTAATTACGAAATTTTCCGTTGCGAAAAAATCTTTATCGCGATCGAGAACCTTTGCGTGGCTTGTCTTCCTCCAACTCCGAATCCGGAATGTGATGAAACGCAATTCGCATTGGTGCAGCTCCGCGACTAACAGCCTGATGCGCTCCTGCAAAGTACACCGAGCTTCTGCCGTACTTCGAGTTGATTTTGTCCATCGCCTCGTTGAGTGCCTTGTGCTCGACAAACTCGTCGAAGAGAGGTAGCGTTGCGGCTTTTTCTTCTACCAGATTCATCAAGGACATCGACACTTTAAATGGGACGCCTTTGTTGCGTGTTTGTTGTTTCCATTGCTTGGCAAATGCTGTTACAAAAAGATGGCTGTCACTCGTTGGTTGCACCCCAATCAACGCCGTCCATGTCTCTCCACCAACATAACGCACCTTCACGAACATAGCTCCAGCCATGTAGCCGTATGAGCGAAGTCGCGTCGCTGCTTTTTGAATCAGCTTTTGTAAAACAGAATAAGCGCCGTCATCATTTCGGAGATCAGGTGGCAACACATGACTGTGTCCAACCACACTCTTGTGCGTATCGCCCATGTGCACTTCTTCACCACGCAAACGACCATACATGCGCTCGCCTTCGATTCCACCCCAAACCTTGCGCAGCTTCTCTGCCGGTGCGTCATACAAATCACGTAAACTGAAAATGCCGTGCTTGAGTAATCGCTGATGCATCTTAGCGCCAATACCGCAAAGATCTCGCAACTCCATGCCTCTCTCGAAGAGCTTGCCGGGAATGTCTTCATTGTCCAACACCACTAAGCCATCAGGCTTTTGCATGTCTGATGCGGTCTTTGCAAGGAACACGTTTGGTGCCAGCCCGATAGAACAGCGAAGCTCTGTTCCCACTTCTTTGTAAATCCTCTGCTTGATTTCGCTGGCTAAGGCAATGGCTTTTTCGACCGGACGCTGTGATTTTGATAGTTGACAAACCATCTCGTCAATTGACATGACCTTGTCGACGTGTATACACTGCTCCACGCAGTTCACGAGCTTATTGTGGTATTCGATGTAACTGTTGTGTTTTCCGCGAACGAGTATCAATCCGGGACACATACGCTTGGCATCTCCAACACGCGTACCTGTTTTCACGCCAAATTTCTTAGCCTCATAACTTGCCGCTATCACAAAGGTGGTGTCAACCTCCATCGGCACCACAGCAATAGGCTTGTTGCGCAACTCAGGATGAAGCTGCTGCTCAACCGAAGCGAAGTAGGAATTGAAATCAACAAAGAGGTGTCGTAACATGGCTCAGTTCATTCAGTGGTGCGTAGACCGCTCAGGTGACGTCAATAACTCGAGCTGCGTGAGTATTTGCATTGCCTCCTCAGCAGAATTCCCACACATTGAAGCCTGAGGTTGAAGACTTATGCAGAAAGGTGGTCGCTCGGCTAATCCAAACAGAGCACACTTTTTGTCCAAACTCAAATGCACACACCATTCCCCCGCGGCCTTGCCCTGGGGCATGCCTGAAAAGGGAGTTGTTATTGAGGGTGCGATACAACATGCGCCGCATTCGCTGCGACACGGCATGGTTGAGGACGTCTCCGGCTGTTGCACTCTGTCTCCGGTCATCGGATTCTAAGCAGCATGTCCAAACTCCGTCGTGAAGAGCTTTTCAACATTGCCGCCTGGACATCACATTTATTATTCTTTGGTGTAGAGCCTGTTTAAATTAGCGAGCAGACTTTGAATAACGCACTATGATCGCACGTATAGCTTCCTTTGGTAATTCGATCTTCTCGGAAATGACGGCACTCGCTCGTGAACACGGCGCTGTGAACTTAGGTCAGGGTTTCCCTGATTTCGACACGCCCGAACACGTCAAGGAAGCAGCCAAGAGAGCTATTGCAGATGGTCATAATCAATATGCAATGTCTCACGGTGAAAAGGCACTTCGTAGCGCCATTAGCCGTCATGCAGAACGATTTTACGGTCACACGATTGATCCCGAAACTCAAGTCTGCGTTACCAGCGGTGCCAGCGAGGCTCTATGGTGCGCAATCTTTGCTTTGGTAGAAGCCGGTGATGAAGTAATTGTCTTTGAGCCGGCATTCGATGTCTATGGACCAAACATTTCGATGGCGGGTGCGAAGGCGGTAGCAGTGACCCTGCACGCTCCGGATTTCCGCTTCAATCCTGATGAATTGCGCGCTGCAATTAGTCCTAGAACAAAGCTCATCATGATTAACACACCACACAATCCCTGCGGAACGGTGTTCAACGATGAAGAGCTGACACTCATCCGCGATCTGGCTATTGAACACAATCTCATGGTCATTAGCGATGAAGTGTACGAGCACATTGTTTTCGAACCTTGGGTTCACAAGCGTATTGCAATGCTCGAAGGGATGGAGGAGCGATGCATTACGATTTCCAGCGGCGGCAAAACCTTTTCCTCAACAGGATGGAAGTGCGGATGGGCCATTGCTTCGGCACAGAATATTCAAGCGATTCGTCGAGTGCATCAATTCACCGTCTTTGCTAGTGCGACGCCTTTTCAGTATGCTATTGCTGAGGCTTTGGATTCGGCTCAAGAGTACTACGACGAATTACGAAGTGCCTATACCAGACGTCGTTCCATGCTCATGGAAGCTCTGTTGCAGACTCCGCTTCGCATTTCAGAACCCCAAGGATCATACTTTATCACCGCCGATATTCGTCCGCTCACCGATGAAGATGGCGTGAGTTTCAGCAAACGCATGATACGTGAGATCGGTGTTGCCGCAATCCCCTCACAGAAATTTTATGTGAACGAGGATCGCGGACTGCCCTTCTTGCGATTTACTTTTTGTAAAACAGATGAGACCCTGCAAGAAGCTGCGCGACGTCTCGCTCAATTTTCAACGATGTCGTAGCCTCAGCCCGCCGCTCTCAACAACTCAACTCCGCTCCAACACACATCGCATGACTGGCAGCTACGCGAAGTCATGAGGTCGTGCCGTGTCTTGAATAACCTCTCGTGGAGTCAAATGAACAAAGAAAGCATCTGGCCGCTCATTGATATCGTGGCGCTCAGTTTAGTTCGTGGAATGAGCAGCGTCAATATCCGCTATATCGTGAGTAAACGACGCAGTCTTGAGCATTGCTTGGAATCACCACCAGGCGCACAGATCAGTAAAATTCTCTCAGGAGATTTGTTTAGTAAGCTGTCAGTCGACGACATGCGCGGCGAAGCCTCGACGCTCATCCATCATTGTCAAATGAAAGGGACCTCAATTATTAGCATCGTCCAAGATGCATATCCAAAGCTGCTGAAGGAAATAGCCTATCCGCCTGCATTGATATTTGTGCGTGGACAGATAGCTCCTGCAGACGCGCTTGCGCTGGGTGTTGTGGGTACACGTCGCTGCACACAATATGGACGACATGTTTGCGAGCGCTTTAGCTCTGAATGCGCTGAAGCCGGTATTGAAATCGTGAGCGGTTTGGCCAATGGTATTGACACGTTCGCGCATGAAGCGACGCTCAAGGTGAAGGGACGTACGATAGCGGTGATTGCGTCGGGCGTTGATTGTATCGGACCCTCCCACGCAGCACACTTAGCATCGCGAATCGTCGATGCCGGAGGAGCAATCATTTCAGAGTATGCAAATGGAACGAGGGCTTTGCCGGTGTACTTTCCGCAGCGTAATCGTATTATCAGCGGACTTTCCCGTGCGGTTCTTGTTGTTGAAAGTGGACTTCGAGGAGGCTCGCTTATCACCGCCGGATTTGCCTTCGATCAGGGTCGCGAAGTCTATGCCGTTCCCGGGATGATAACCAGCGAGCGCAGTGAAGGCACCAACATGCTTATTGCAAAACAGCAGGCAAGCGTGGCACTTTCTCCGCGGCAAATCATGCAAGACCTTGGTCTCAGTGTCGCAGATCAAGCCGTCGAAAACAAAGTCACATTTGATTCAGAACTTGAACGTCGAGTCTATGGTCTTCTCGATGCGGAAGCTAAGCACGTTGACGAGTTATCTGCACGACTAAACGTGCCATCGAATGAGTTACTCGTGGCTCTTCTGATGCTTGAGTTTCGTGGCTACGTACGACAACTAGCAGGCAAACTATTCCTCAAGACATAGTCACTTGAAGAATGCGGAGATGCTCGCAAAGCGATTAACGCAATTCAACCTGCGTTACTCCGGAATCGCCTTCTCCGATCGCACCAATGCGGAACGAGGCAACCGAGGGATGGTCACGTAGATAGTCATGCACTGCCTGTCGCAACGCACCGGTTCCCTTACCGTGAATGATGCTCAAAAACGGAACATTTCCAACGATGGCGTCGCTGAGTTGAATGTCCAGTTTGGCGATAGCTTCTCCGACGCGCATACCGCGTAAATCTGAGGTAACAGCTGCATCGAGTTTGAAGAGTCCGGGTGAACCTGACCGCGGCGCGACTTTGGGCTTCTGAGCGGTCTTTCGAAGTTCTCGAAGTTCGACGCGGAAGTGAATACCGTTGAAATCAACGACTGCTTTGTTGTCGTCAATTGCGCTAATGACTCCACTTTGCTCAGAGTCTTTGAGCTTAACGAAATCACCAACCGCGAATTGATCGTCGGATGAAGTGCCACCGGGTTCGAGTTGACGAATATTCTCTGTGATTTCATGACGAAGCTTATCGAGATCTGCATGAATCTCTTTGGGCGAACGTTGTTGCTCGCGTACTTCACGCATGAGTCGCTCGAGTTCGGCTTTGGCATTCTTGACGGTTTCCGCCGCCTCACGCTGTGCCGCAAGCATGAGCTGCTGATACTTTGCCTTGAAATCGTTGAAGCGTTTTTGATATTCTTCTTTCTTTTTATCAGCTTCCTGCAGTGTATGACGAGCCTCGCGATTCAGCTTCTCCGCTTCAAGACGGAACTTTTGCAGTGCACTAATACTCTGCTCGAGCTCATCATGACGATCCCCGAGGTATGCGCGGGCGCGATCGAGGACGATGTCCGGAAGATCTGCGTCATCGAGCCAACTCAAAGGCGTAAGAATTACCCGGTACACCTTGCAGGAAGTTGTATGTGGGAGCAAGTTTCTCAGCATCAAACTCCAATGAATCGTTGGTGATGTGTGGATGACTTAATGCATAGCTCTTGAGAGAGGACTGGTGGGTAGTCACAACGAAGTATGCATGACGTTCCCGCAATGAATCCAAGATTCCTGCTGCCAATGCGCTTCCTTCTGTGGGATCTGTACCGGAGCAAATTTCATCAACGAGTACCAGGCTGTCAGCTGCGCAAAATGACAGAATCTCCTTGAGTCGCAGAATCAGTGAGGAAAAGGTCGAAAGGTTGGATTCGATGCTCTGATGATCGCCAATTGCAACCAGAATTTTTCGTGGACTTGTGACGCAATCGCCGAGAGGAAAAATTCCCGCCAGGGCCATTGCCAGGTTTAGACCAATGCTTTTGAGCGCGACGGACTTTCCGCCGGCGTTTGGTCCGGAGATCAAGTGACCTCGCTGCTCCTTATCAAAACGTATACTCAAAGGAATAATCGTCCGCGAATCAGCACCATGTTTGAGCAAAGGATGATAAACTTTAACCAACTCACATTCACCTTCCTCAAGAATGCGCGGTTTTCTGCCGCCAACCGCAAGGGCATAGCGGGCGCGCGCGTGGATGCTGTCGAAGCGGGTCAGGGTCTCCAAACTTGACATCAGCTCCGATGCAACACTGCCAATCTCCGCAGTGAGCATCGTCAGAATCCTCAGCACTTCCCGCTGCTCATCGTTGTGCAGGAGCGAGAGTTCGTTATTCATTTCGAAAACTTCAGCCGGTTCCATAAACACTGTTGAACCGGATGCTGAAACGCCATGAATGATACCGGGAAGAATGCGTTTGTTGTTGGTTTTGAGCGGGATAACAAAACGACCATCGCGTTGTGTAATGTACTCGTCTTGAAGCATATCCTCTTCGCCAAGACGTGAGGCTATTTTATTCAAACGCGAACGCAAGCGAGCAGCTGTTGCTTGAATTTCATGACGAATCGTCTGCAATTCACGCGAAGCATTGTCACGAACCACCCCACCACGGTCAATCGCTTCATTGATATGCTTCTCAAGCATTCTATTCTCAACCAGACGCTGAGCAAGACTGCTCAAATGTGGTAGCTCTTCGCTACGTTGATTGATGAAGAGTCGTAATCGTCGTGCCGCGGACAACACATCAGTAATTTCCAAAATCTGTGGCGCGCTCAGCGCTGCACCACTGATTTGAGATTTACTCAACAAAGCGGATACATCTTCGATGTGCTCCAGGGGAAGATCTTCGTTCTTGAACAGCACACGCAACATCTCGTCAATGAGCTCGTGCTCAGATTGCAAGCTTTCAACATCCAAGGACGGTTCAAGACTGAGAATTTGCTCTTGACCTCGACTGGTTAGAGCGTATGACGCGACGATATCCAACAACTTGGGGAATTCAATTTCTTCGAGCGATACGAGTTGCAGATCCCGAAATGCCTGCTCAACACTCACTGCTTGCTGCTTCATACTCCGGTGCCCTGCAATCGATTGACGAAACTACTTAGACCCGTCATCCATGACGTGGTACGGATATCGCGAATGAGCGCAATGCCAACGCGACGATAGATTTTGTACAGCAGAGCGATAATCAATGCCGAAATCAAAATGATGCTCAACGCAGCGCGCGATGAACTTAGTGAAAGACTCGTTTGCAAAACAGATTCCGGATTCGTGGCAAGATCCCAAGAATTGAATCGAATAAATCGACCCAAATACACACCAAAAGCTGATGCGAAGTGCAAACTCCACTCAACTAAACGCGAATAGCGCTTCCAACCTGCTTGCTTAAGAAGAGAATCAACGCTGTGCAACGAAACCACGTAAGCGCCAAAACCTACGAGCATGAACAAGACATATAACGGTATCAATGCAACAATAACCACTGTCTCAGGTGCATTTGCTCGAATCGCTTCAAAGAGATGAATGATATCAGTCAACACATAGGGCGCGTTTGGAAGAAAGGTCAAGAAAAGAACCATCGCAGCAGCCACTCGTATTCTCTGACGAAATGCCGATGGAATGAGAAGTGCGGCTGTAAGCACAAGACCCAATGCGGTGATTGCTATTAGACTTGATGGCGGCAAGAGCATCGCTGAATGACTGAGAATGCTCACAATTCGGGAAACGAAAGGATATAAGCACAAGGCAGCCAGTGCGCTCAATGCTACCAGAGTTCTACGATGACGTCCCTGCACGAACAGAATCGCTATCGCAGGAACGAGTGCCAAAAAGCTGTTCCACAGCATAAAAGGCAAACATTCTCGGATAAAAAAAAGTGCAGAATGTGCTAGACTGTACATGTCGATTCAGTGGTGATGGAACAATGATAAACCGGGACTTTGTGTTTGCGATCAACGACTATGAAACTGCTTGCTTCACCGCTGCTTGAATCAATGCACCGTCAGCTTTGCCTTTAAGCTCTTTCATGACGGCTGGCATGAGGGTTTTGAATTCTAATGTACCGGCTGCGGCAACTTCGGCGGCGATGCGTTTGACTACATCGGTGACTTCAGATTCTGACAATTGAGCAGGCATGAATTCCATGAGGATGTCAAGCTCGCTTTGCTCTTTATCGACCAAGTCAGTACGACCGGCTGCACGGAACTGTTCAATGGAGTCCTTGCGTTTCTTCACATTCGATGAAACAATTTTCAAGAAGCTCTCTTCGTTCATTGCTGCGTCGGTGCCACTCTTCTCGAATTCGATGATGCCGGCGCGTAGAGCGCGAAGGGTCTCGAGACGTAGTTTGTTTCCGCTGAGCATTGCTGCTTTGATTTGGTCGTTGACAAGTTGAACTGGATCCATGGTTGTGTCTTCGTAGGTGATGAATTCGTGTAAAAAACAAATTTACACTGCAAAGATTTGACGATGACGATGTCCAGTAATTGCAAAAACGCTTTTTACACCATCCCAATGTCGGCAGACTCCTTTGTGTATATTCGTATCTCATGTTTTCGCGATCAGGTCGTGCAATGAAACTCACAAAAGCGCAATCGCAAGCGGTCAATTATGACGTTCTACGTCAGCAATTCGCCGATTTCTTGAAGAAAAAGATGTACCGCAACACCCAAGAGCGCTATCGCGTGCTTGAACGAATAGCGGTTCTGGATCGTCATTTTAGCGCAGACGAGCTCTATCTGCACATGAACTCGCATGGCGATAAGGTCTCGCGGGCGACCATCTACTCCACTCTCGACTTGCTTACTCGTTGCTCGATTCTCGTCAAGCACCGTTTTCAAGGTGAAAGTGCGACTTATGAGTTAGCCAGCAGAATGCCGCATCACGATCACTTGATTTGCCGCGACTGCGGACATATCATTGAGTTCAATGCAGCTGAAATCGAAGACATACAGAAGCAAATAGCAGCCAAGTTTGGTTTTGCTTCGGAAGAACACTCCTTGCAGATTTTTGCCCGCTGTCAAAACGCAGCCAACTGCGAACACAACGTGGGTCAGAAAACTGGAGCGCTTCTTGCGGAATTAGTATCCTAAGAGAATTCTGAGTATTTGGAATTCTCTTGCCAAAATGAGTCACCACGCGGCATGTGCTTGTCACTTTCACCGCACAATCGTCATTGAATTACGGGAATTGTCTTGAAGAATCTTGTTATTGTAGAGTCGCCGGCAAAAGCTAAAACCATTGAGAAATATCTCGGCAAGGACTTCATCGTTCGCTCCTGTCAGGGACACATTCGTGACCTTATCAAAGGTGACGGAGCTATTGATATTGCCAATGGATTCTTACCTCATTATGAAGTCGCCCCCGAAAAGGAACGCATTGTTGCCGATCTTCGAAAACTCTCAAAGGATGCCGACACGGTTTGGTTGGCAAGCGACGAAGACCGTGAAGGAGAAGCAATTGCATGGCACCTTTTTGAAGCGCTGCACCTGAAGCGTGAGAACACACGACGTATCGTGTTCAATGAAATCACGAAGTCGGCAATACTCAAAGCAATCGACAATCCCCGCTCCATCGACGAGCACCTCGTAGATGCACAACAAGCCCGTCGCGTTCTTGATCGTCTGGTAGGATACAAGGTATCGCCCATCCTCTGGCGCAAAATCAAGCCTTCGCTCTCAGCCGGTCGTGTGCAATCAGTGTCAGTGCGACTCATTGTTGAGCGCGAGAAAGAAATCCGAGTTTTTGACTCACAGTCCTCATTCAAAATCAGCGCTGATTTTGACGCAGGCTCATCGAAGACTCTTCAGGCTGAACTCTCAAAGAGATTTGACACGGAAGAATTAGCACAAGCTTTTCTGGATCGCTGCGTAGGAGCCGATTTCAGCATCGCCGGACTTGAGACCAAGCCGATGAAGAAGTCGCCAAGCGCTCCGTTTACAACATCGACCTTACAGCAGGAAGCTTCACGCAAGCTGAGCTTCTCAATTGTGCAGACGATGACTATCGCACAGAAGCTATACGAAGCCGGTTACATCACCTACATGCGTACCGACTCCGTCAATCTCAGTCAAGAAGCCATCGCAGGCGCCGCAAGCAACATCTCATCGATGTTTGGTCCGCAGTACTCTAACTCTAAGCAATACACGACTAAATCCTTCAACGCTCAAGAAGCGCACGAAGCCATTCGTCCAACCGACTTCGGCACAACCGAAATTGAAGGAGACTATGGCGCAAAGCGTTTGTATGATTTGATCTGGAAGCGCGCTATAGCATCGCAAATGTCTGATGCTCAGCTCGAGAAAACCACGGCAACTATCGCCATCTCCACAACACCGGAAAAGCTCGTTGCAACCGGTGAAGTCTTGAAGTTCGATGGATTCCTCAAAGTCTATATGGAGTCGACCGACGAGGACAGCGAGTCGGAAGATTCAAAGATGCTTCCGCCATTGGTCGTAGGACAAGATCTGCCGCTGAAGAGCATGCTCGCCACGCAGAAATACACACGTCCACCGGCACGATACACAGAAGCGACTCTTGTACGTCGTCTTGAAGAATTGGGCATTGGTCGTCCTTCGACATACGCTCCAACGATCTCCACTATTCAACGTCGTGGCTACGTGGTTAAAGAAGATCGCGAAGGCAAGCAGCGCGAAGTCATTGTGCTCAGCCTTCAGAACAACCAGCTCGCTCGCGAGGTTCGCTTTGAGAATTACGGAAGCGAGAAGTCAAAGCTCTTCCCTACGGACATAGGAATGATCGTAACGGATTTTCTTATGCAGCACTTTGACCAGATCATGGACTACAAGTTCACTGCCAACGTTGAAGAGAAATTCGACGAGATCGCCCGCGGCGAAATGCAGTGGAATGCAATGCTTGCTGATTTCTATGGTCCATTCAACGAAGTCGTTGAGAAGACCATGGAAGGCGCCAATCGTCAGACCGGCGAACGTCTCATTGGCGTTGATCCTACAACCCAGCGCAACATCTATGCACGCATGGGACGTTACGGTGCCTATGTGCAGATTGGCGAGAACACCGACGAGGACAAGAAGTACGCAAACATCCGCGCAGGTTTGTCACTTGACACAATCTCTCTCAGCGAAGCTCTTGATTGTTTCAAGATGCCACGCATTGTTGGTGAGTACGAAAGCTTGCCTTTGAAGGTAGCTATCGGTCGCTTTGGACCGTATGTACAACACGGTTCTCTCTTCGCATCGCTCACTAAAGAAGATGACCCATACTCCATCGAGCAAGATCGCGCTATTGAATTGGTTGAAATCAAACGTCAAAAAGACCGCGATCGTACCATTCGCAGCTTTGAAGAGAATGATGAAGTGAAGATTCTCAAAGGACGTTGGGGACCATTCTTGGCGGTTGGTAAGAACAATTACCGTTTACCAAAGGGCAGCGATCCGGCAACCATGACGCTTGAAGATTGTTTGCAGATTGCTTCGCAAGACGCATCAATCAACAAGACCAGTCCGTCTGCAAAGAAAGCTGCAGCAAAGAAGGCACCGGCGAAAAAAGCTGCGACCAAAGCTGCCACGAAAACTGCAGCTAAGAAGACCGTGGCGAAGAAGGCAGTCGCAAAGAAGAGTGCTGCTAAGAAGAGCGCAAAGAAGACTGATGACGCAGCGGAATAAATCCGCTTTACAACTCAAAGCAATACTAGCCTAGGCTAAACCATGAAGAGCTTTCGTCATGAACTAGTTCTGCATTGTCCTACCCGTAGGGCATTTGTCAATATCACTCCACGAGTTGAAGAATTCTTGAAACAAAGTGGGGTTCAAGAGGGACTACTCCTATGCAATTCAATGCACATCTCATCCAGTGTGTTCATCAACGATGATGAATCTGGTCTGCACCACGACTTCGAAGTCTGGCTCGAAACACTTGCGCCGGAGAAACCGCACTCTCGCTACAAACACAATGGCTACGAAGACAACGCCGATGCGCACTTAAAACGGCAGATTATGGGACGTGAGGTGGTCGTGGCAATCACCAAAGGAGGCCTTGATTTTGGTCCATGGGAACAGATATTTTACGGCGAATTCGACGGAAAGCGTGATAAGCGGGTCCTAATCAAGATCATAGGCGAATAATTGCGTGCTTTAGAATACTCTCTTTTGTAATTTGGCACCTCGTTGTCCAGAATAGTAACGCACGATGGCATTTAGCTTTAGCGATCAAGACATTCGATCAATCAGTCAAACACTCCAAGCCGATGTTCAAGCCTTGGAGCGTTCCTGGTATTTCCGTCTGGCGAACGCCGAAACGGGTCAATCTCTTGCGATAACTATTCACAACGACGTGCGATTGGATCAGGACACTACTGGTTCATTGATCACGGCGCAAACGCAGCATGGGTACTTCGAAATTCACGACTGCAGCGGCTTTGTCGTGGTGGAGCCTGACGAGATCATCTTCGTCAGCAGCAATGGAGACACTCTCTCGAGTTTGGTAGTTGGCGCAAGTTGCACTTGTTCCCTCTTTGCCAACATTCGCAAGAGCATCATCAATGCTGATTTCGCCCAGCTTGACGCCAGCATTCTGATGGCCGCGATGCAGTTGTCCCTCACCGAGCAAGTATTTGCCTAAGAGGTTCTCATCACGTGGCAGCCAAAAGTCCTCGTCGTTCTCCCCTGCAGCTTCAGCTAGAAATCTCAAACGATTCATCACTGAAACGCGTACCGCGCCAAGCTCTGAAACGAGTTGTTGAATTGACTCTTCGTCAGCACCGAGTTACGGAAGCACAGATCTCGCTGGTATTTCTCAACGACCGCGTCATTCGGCGTCTCAACAAGCAGTTTCTCGAGCACGACTACGCAACGGACGTTATCACTTTTGCCTTAGAGGACAAAGGTGTTGACGGAGAGATTTACATCAGTGTTGAAACAGCGACACGTCAGGCAAAGGAATATTCGGTCTCATTGACCAATGAACTCCAGCGTCTTGTCATTCACGGCATTCTCCATCTCTGCGGATTCGATGATGCCACCGACAAACAACGTCAGGAGATGCATCGTCAAGAGAACATCATTTTAAACAAAGAACATGGCATTAGTTGAACAGAATCCTGCCCGTATCATGAAGATTGTGATGCACGTCATCGCACAGCTTCGAGATGCTGAAACTGTCAACGATATTGATATCGACGCCCTTCGTAACGGTGGTTACACAGAGGACGAGATCTCGGTTGCGGTCGGTTGGTTGGTCGATCAAATGGAGCACTCGCTTCGCAGCCCGAGCCGAAGCGAAATGCTTGAACGTCCAAGTTCAAACTTCCGCACACTGCATCCGGCAGAACGCATCCTCTTCAGTAAGGAAGCACACGGCGAGCTGGTTCAAATGCAGACCCTTGGCATTATCAATGCATTCCAAATCGAACAAGTCATTGAGCGCTCGGTTCTCGCCGCAGAAACGTCAATGACCACCGACACTCTGCACAGCATCGTTTCCGAAATACTCTTTCGCGATCGACCCAGGCAACGCGGCAATAGGATTATGGCAAGGCCAAACTCCTCGATTCACTAAAATCATCTTGTCCCCGTAGTTCAGCTGGATAGAACACAGGTTTCCTAAACTTGGAGTCGGAGGTTCAAATCCTCTCGGGGATACAATCCTTCCAAATGCAATCACTCATCAAGCACCTGCTCGATATGTCTTTCATGTCGACGGTGCTTGATGAGCGTTTAGCCTCAAATCATCGTCCCCACTTCTCAATCTTGCCGCCACCGTCCGTACCAGAAAAGCACTAAAAACTACCAGTAATAGATTGCGAATATTCACAAGCGCAATCACCCAGAGCTCTCCGTCAAGCAATTGAGCATAAAGAAACATGAAAGTGAAGCTCGTCACAAACAAGATCACAAACGACAACCATAATAGTCGCCTGTCGTGCAGCAAGATGATCCCGGGAAACAACCACATGCAGTATTGAGGAGAGAAGACTTTTGAGCAGAGTATGAAAACGCAGAACAGAATGAGCGAGAACTCTATGAGCAGACGCGATGAGATACCTGACGGCGCTGCTCTCCAGAGGTAACGGTGCATCCACACAATAACACTTCCAAGCACTACTATACTTAGAATAGGCAACATCTGGGCAATGCTCAGCGCTGATGCGCTCATGATATGATCCGCACCGTAATTGTAGCTCAGGCTTGTACGCGCCTCGGGCGAGATCAACAGCAAGAAAGCTCCCGGCACGCTTTCGACTTGGAGCGAGCGTGCTGAGTGAAAACGCAAGAATGACCAGAACTCGGGTCCGATGATCCACATTCCAAGTCCAAGACAGAGCACTAAGGTGATTCCAAAGTACGCTGAGGACTTCACGCTCTGCCCCCACGATGAACGGCGCGCGATCATCAACAGATACAGCGGACTTAGAATAATGGGTACAATCTTGAAGAGAACCGAGGATGCGAGTAGAACTTGAGCTCGAGTAAAGCTCCCTCGCATAAGATACTTCGCGGATGATAGAATCAAAAAGACGAGGATGATATCTAATCGTGCAGCAATAAATGGAGCCATCAATGCAAACGCAAGCATTGCCTTCAATCTCACAGCGCCTCGCTGCTCATTGCTATCAATACCACTTAGCTGTTCACAATCACGGATAAGCAGACTTGCTGCAATTGCGTTCATCGCGATAAACACAGCTACGTACCAGCGTGGATTTGTCGAAACGAGTTTAGTGATCAAAGACGGAATTAGCTCGGCTGCAAAAGCTAATGGCGGATACTCAAAGATGAAGTCGCGATATGGAATCTTGCCGTCCAGAACGAACTGCGCATTCGCGAAGTACATTCCGATATCGGCGTTCGATGCGGTCCAGTTCCAGAGTCCAGGGAAGGCAGCTGATAAAAGCCGTGGACAAATCAACAGCACAAACACAAGAGCACAAAGCGGCGCGAGGCCTAGTCGACTAAGCCACTGAGAAATCGCTTTGCTCCAAACATTGAATTGCCCTGTCACCGTTGTGTCTCACCTTAAAAACAACTGCACTTCCTGTTGCGCTCAGGACTGAATCTAGTTGATTTACACGAGTCTGAGTTCGTGCTTTTGACCTGCTTTTGACAATATTTTGATAGGCTTAAGATCAATGGTTAGAAACAAAACACGAGATTCGCATCCGAAGCACATCAATAACGAAGTGCTTTAGAACACAATGGGGACTTATATGCAACGCCGAATCATCTTCGCAGTACTTCTTCTTTTTCACTCAACGATTGGGACCCTGCTTTTTTCGCAATCATCTTCATCATCTTCGAGCGCTACTGTTCCGAGTCTGCAAGGGACAGTTGTGGACGCATCGACATTGCAGCCCTTGAGCGGCGTGACGGTGCGAGTTGTCGGAACTACGCATGGGGCGATCTCGAATAAGAATGGAGTGTATAGTATTCGTTCAATTGAGCCCGGACAGTATCGCTTGCAGTTTAGTTCTGTAGGCTACACGCCGGCAAGTCGATCCGATGTTGTTATCCGCTCCGGTCGCTGCACCTTTCTCGATGTCAGCCTTCAACAGAGCTCTGCCCAATCGGCGGATGTGACCGTACAAGCAGATTACTTTGCCACGAGCGATGCAACGAATACGAGTGCTGTGCAGTTTTCGGCTGAGGAGATTCGTCGAGCTCCCGGTTCAGCCGGTGACGTCAATCGAGTGCTGAGTTCGTCTGCCTCTGTAGGTCGTGTTGACGACTCACGCGCCGACTTAACCGTGCGCGGTGGCAGTCCTGCAGAAAACGTGTTTAGCATCGACAACATGCCCATCATCAATATCAATTACTTCCCCAAGCAAGGCGCAACAGGCGGTCCGATTAGCTTTCTCAATATCTCACAAGTCCGCAATCTGAACTTTTCCGCAGGTAGCTTCGATGCCTCACACAATGGACTATCAGCAGGAATCGACGTATCGCTGCGCGATCCAAACACCGAACAATTCGCGGCTCAAGTTGATTTGAACATGATTGGTGTGGGTGCTTCAGTCGAAGGACCATTCGGTGGAGGCAGCTCCTACTATGCATCTGTCTCGCGAGGATACTTGGATCTGCTCAAAGGATTACTCGATCAAACTGGCACTCCTCAATGGGCTAATGGTCAGTCGAAGCTGAATCTCAAGCTTGGTCCTGACGACAAAATCAACGTCCTCTTCTTCAGCGCCTTGAGTGATTTTACTCGGGACAAAACAGAAGGCCTAGAAACCAACACATCGGCAAATCACAATCAGCAGTGGCAGAACATGGCCGGTGCGAATTGGCAGCACTTGTTTGGCTCTGTGGGCTACACTAATACATCGTTGAGCTATAACTCCATCCACTCTTTCGAGTATTCTCACGTACCGCAAAACGACTCGCTCTTCTTCGACAACGAAACGAGTCTTCGCGCTATGCACATTCGCAATCAAACGCACCTTCTTATCGTGTCATCACTTGAAGCTGATCTCGGCGCTGACGCAAGAATTGAATCGCATGACCTTCGGGCATTTATACCGGCGTCGATTGCAAACTCGACTCTGCTTCCTGCCGAAACTCAACATCACCTCGTCGATGCCTTTCATGCTGATGCATATTTCAGCTTGCTCTATCGAATGAACTCCTCATGCAACTTGAGCACAGGTCTTCGCGTGGAACGAAGCAGCTATGGAAGCTACGGTAGCCTTCAAACGACCTTACTACCACGCGTTTCTCTGCAATACAAATTCTCTGAGCAGTTGAGCGCATCGGTCTTCGGAGGAATTTCATCGCAAGTCATTCCTATGGGATTGTTGCAATACTCCCTGCAAAACAGCTTCCCCGATTCGCCAATGTTTGCTCGACATATGGCGGCCTCAATCTCGTGGTTAGCACGCGAGGATATGCGCATTCAGCTTGAGGCATACGACAAACGGTATTCTCACATGCCAATCGATGTGAACGCACCTGAACATTCTCCTCTCGATGCAGCAATTGGCGACTTTGATTTTGACCAGACCAGGATGTTTCGATTCGACGGCAAAGCTCATTCTTATGGGGTAGAGTTGTCTTTGCAAAAGAAAATGACTTCTAGGATTTATACCATGATCGGCGCATCCTATTCACGCAGCTTGTTTACGGATGGCAATGGAGTAGAACGAAGTAGAGTGTTTGATAATCGATTCTTATTCAATGCGACGGCAGGCTGGAATATCGATGACTCCTGGGAATTGAGCGGTCAAGCCAGTGTGGTCGGTGGCAATGCCTACACGCCGCTTGATGCAGCGGCATCAGCTGTCAAAGGCGAAGCTGTTCAGTCCGGTCCTACAATGAGTGCCCACTTGCCAGTTTATCGCATCATCAATTTGCGCGTCGACAAACGATTCCATTTCGCGCAGTCGAATATCATCGTGTACTTGACCGCACTGAATGCCTTTGATATTCAGAACATAAAGAATATCGAGTGGAATCCCTATTCCAAAACCGTGACCGAGACACATCACATCGGCATGCTCCCCATCCTTGGAGTTGAGTGGCAGCTGTAAACTGATATCGCCTAAAACGAAAACAGGGATCCGAAGATCCCTGTTTTCTTTTCCGGGTTGTGTGGACCCATTAATGTTGAACGACGATGTTGAGTACCATGGTGTCATGACCGAGCACGATGCGCAAGGTGTACGAACCGCTTGGTACATCGTGGACGTCAATTGCTTGACGCACATTTCCACCAACCATGCCGCCATCTATGACGCGAACTTCACGTCCTGCAGCATCGTTGAGCACATAGTGCACATGCTCGATGCCACGCTCATATGAGAAGCTGATATGAATCTCATCTGACGATGGATTTGGATATGCTTCCAATCGATAGGCACCTGCGTCAACAACTGCGAGTTGTGTTACCACGTACTCATCTGAGATGTTTGCACACTTCTTATCGTCCATCACACGGACGCGATAACGTCCTTCTTGTGTTGGATTGTAGCTCGTCGATGTTGCACCTGTGATTGGATTGTTATTCAACATCCATTGAATTGATGTAATCGACGAACCGACCGATGTTGCCAAACGATTGTTGATGAAGCTGATGATTGGCTTCGAAGGTAGCGGATTGACAGTGACGACAACTGCTTCGGATGTGGCTGAACATCCTTCGGCATTGGTGATCGTACATGTGTAGCTTCCACCGACGCTTAGTGATAATGATCGTGTGCTTGTTCCGTTTGACCAGAGGTACGAAGCGAAGCCAGCAGGAGCGGCGAGAACGACTGTTTCGCCATCACAGAAGGTCGTCGGACCGTCAGCTGCAATCGTTGTTGCAGGAAGCGGACTTGCCACAACTTCAATCGGTGAAGAAGTTCCACGACAACCGCCGGTTGATGTTACCGTTACCGTATAGCTACCGCTCGCGCCAACCGTGATGCTCTGGCTTGTTGAACCATTGGACCACAAGTATGAGCTATAACCGGCACCTGCATCCAACGTAACAGTGGATCCCTCGCAGAAGTGAAGATCTCCGCTGCTGCTGATCTGTGGTGATGGAACAGCGCTGACGCTAACCGTTACCGGATTCGAGCTGCGAACGCAACCGTTTGCGTTTGTTGTTTGAACACTGTAACTGCCACTTTGGCTAACAACGATCTTGCGAGTTGTAGCACCGTTTGACCATTGATAGAATGAGTAGCCGGCGCCTGCATCGAGTGTGACGCTGGATCCGATGCAGATTGCAAGCGGACCGTTAGCACTGATCTCAGGAGCAGGAGCTGCCACGACGGTGACAGTCTGAGTTATTGATGTTGAT
>JBGAUL010000013.1:0-109043 GCA_044228685.1 Chlorobiota bacterium | reverse complement strand
CCTGCGGCATTTGTGCAGATTAATTTCGGGATATTGAGGGCATGGCTTAGCAATACCGGGCGAATGACCTGTGAAATGCTGTAGCCCTCGTATAGATGGCGTCTGCCACCAAAGATGAGGAGACGGTAGGATCCGACTTGACGAATGGAAAGAGTGAGTGCGTGTCCCTGCACTCCGGCAGTAAAAGTGCTCGGCGTTGGACGTGGAAAAATATCGTCCGGAAGTACTTGACCGTCCAGATCCTCAAATGCGGACATTACTCCGGAACCGGCGATCAATGCCGCATCGATGGCTCCGCCATAGTGGGATTGGATCTGTTTGGCACGTTCAATTTCCAGTGCAAGCAGACCTGTGAGGTCGATTGATTCTACAGCTCGAGACATGCTGCAACCTAAGAATCAAATGCGACCTGAAGATTTTATGATATTAGCTCTTATCGGAACCGACGCCGTCTCCACCAAAACGCTTGAGAAGTGAGCGAATCGTCTCGTGTGAAATCGAACGCACGACTTGGAGTTCAACTAGACGATCGGCAAGCAATCGTAAAGACCACTTCTTGAGACCATAAGGCGGCGGTGTACGGAGCACTGCTTGGACGATTGCGATATCATTCGATGTGATTTTCTGTCGCGCGCCTGGACGAGGTTTTTCCGAGAGAGCTGACTCTAGTCCTTCCAGACGATAGCGTTTACGCACGCGACCAACCGTCGGCAGACTGATATGCAGCACATCAACAATGTTTTCATCCGACCATCCTTTGTCAGCGAGCAAGAGAATATTGGCGCGAGCGATCATTCGTGCCGGAGCACGTCCTCGACGGGTCAATTCAACCAAACGTCGACGTTCTTCATCACTCATCCGAATTTCGTACTTGCGTATGCTCTTCATGTCCTCTTCCCCTTGATGCTCTCCCCTTTGTCGATGCTGATGATCGCTTACGATCCGCTCATCAAAATGCTGTACTGAATCAGGCGTGTTTCTCGAACGTTCGCCTCTATCAATTCGATCCATGTTGCCCCCTTTGTAGTTGATTGAATGTCTTTATGCCGTGTTGATCTATAATCATGATATCACTACCGCTACCACTCATGCAATGCGGTTGATCTTTTTCAGATTCTACGTACTTCCACGTCTGACCCTGATCGTTCGAAACAAACAAGCCTGCCGTCGATGCGGCTAGAACACGCTTTGCTTCATCAACAGTTAGAGCAAATACACGTGACCCAGTTTGTGAAGACTTTGCTTCGAAAAGAGTCGTGCGTTTCCAATGAGCACGTTCTGATGTCAGTATGTAAACATCATTTGCAGCACCGGCAAATACTTCCCCATTCATTCCAACGCACAAAGATTCTACTTGCGGAACTTCGAGCGCGTTTGCACCATATCCTTCCCAGTGTCTGGTTGATTCATTGAAGCGCATCACTCCGTGATGCTCAGTGCCAATAAAAACGGTTCCGTCGCCTGCTAAGGTCATGCAACGTATCTCTGAACCTGCGATATCCTCATCGTTCATACTCATCCATGTTTTGCCATCGTCGATGCTGCGGTATAATCCAACACTGCCGGCTATCAAATAGATTACGTTGTCTTCAGCTACGTGCAGATTTACATCTGATTTTGAATCAAAACCTGTTTCAGCTCTCTTTACCACTGTCCATTTGTCGAAGCTGTCATTGCTCTGAAGCACCGACGCATCTGCACATGCTGCATAGACCATACCTGCGGGTCCTTTTGCAAAGGACTTCACGTCGACATCGCGTAGGACAACCTGTTCAGCTGCACTGTGCAACTGATGCAGTACTATGCCCTTTGCTTGTGCAATAAGCATGCGCTCTTGTCCAACAACAAGTGCAGCTTTCACACCACTAGCTTTTACACCGCTGTCTGCTGTATTGAATGTATCGTGTTCTGACTTTTGCTGTGCAATGGTCAAGGCGCAAAAGCTGAGAAATGTTAGCAGTACAATCGACGGATGAAAAATCTTCATGGCTTTGGTGAATAATGGTCAGGACTTCTCGTGACTATGCGATGCAGCATTTCTGAACTATTGAGAGCTACGATGAAGTCTAAACCAAGCTAACGGAGGCACGCTATATGGGTTGCATAGTGCACCGTTGCTTTAACAAAGCCTTAACCGCTTCAGAATTGAGCGAGTTTTCGTCAGAGAAGTGTTGAGGTGATGCGCACTGTATGCGAGGCTCAACGCATGATTCGAGCAGAACAATAACGAGTCAGAACTTGTTGGACGCTCTAAAGGCGCCTTGTCTGAAGTAGGCAAGGGCAGAATAAGTTTGACGAGAATTAACAGCTCGTCGCAAAGACCGAAGTTCTTGGGATTAATACAACGGAGGGTTCGAACGAGTATCACTCAGCAATTGTTTCGTCGTTTCTCACAAGACGAACTTCTTCGATCATGCGTTTTGTGGCAGAGATAATTGTCACGACATAACCGGGTATGCGAAACACTTCTTGTGCTTGCGGTACTCGTCCGGCAATGCTGTTTATCAATCCACCAAGCGTGTCGTAATCTTCACTCTCTTCAAGCGGGAATGGTAAGTACTCATTTAGGTCTGCAATTGAAGTTGCAGCTTTGACAAAGAACTCGCTCGAACGTTCTTCAACAGGTTGTTGTTCTTCATCGTGTTCGTCTTGGATTTCACCAACGATCTCTTCGATCACATCTTCAAGACTAACGATGCCGGCTGTACCACCAAATTCATCGACAACCACGGCTAAGTGAAATCGTTCCTTCTTCATTCGTCGAAGCACCGATGAAATCTTATCGTTCTCATGAACAAAAACAGCAGGATGCATCAAATCCTGGAGAATGACGATGGTGCTGTATGATACCAGGGACAGAAGATCCTTGGAAAAGACAATACCAATGATGTTGTCGATAGTGCCGGAGTAAACTGGCAAACGTGAGTAACCTTCATCGATAACAGTATCCACGATCTCGGCACTCGTCATTGCGGCATCGAGCGCAGCAATGTTCGGACGCGGCACCATGATCTGTCGAACTTCGGTCTCTTTAAATTCAAACACGTTCTCAATGAGCTCATGTTCTTCTTCCTCCAACGCGCCACTCTCTTTACTTTCCTCGAGCAGGTATCGAATTTCTTCCGGGGTATGAAGCTCATGCTCAGCGCTGGGATCGGCGCCGAGAATTTTCAGAATGACGTTGGCAATGCGGGAGAGTCCCCAAATGAATGGACGAAAAGTAAAGGCAAAGGCACGAAGCGGAATAGCCACACCTAATGCCATAGACTCAGATTTACGAATGGCAAGTGCTTTAGGAACGAGCTCACCAAACACGATGTGCATGATGGTAATGAAAGCGAATGTCAGAGGTAAGGCAATTGCATGGACCAGTGTATTGCTCGGACTCAAGCCCAACACCGGAATTAGTACCTCGGTTACCGATGCTGCGATACGCTCACCAAACCAACCCAATCCAAGACTGGCCAGTGTGATACCGAGTTGCGTTGCAGACAAATATGCATTGATGTTCTCCGTGACGCTTTGGGCCATACGTGCGAAGAAGCTTCCTGCACGAACCCTGAGTTCCAGTTGCGACGCTCTCACTTTTACCATGGCGAATTCGGCAGCCACGAAAAAGCCGTTTAGGATCACTAAAGCTACCGTCAGTAGTAGGTCGAAGGTCATGAGATGGGCAAAAACAAGTGCTCAAATATAGTCGAAGCTGAGCCAACTAAGAGGAAATGCAATGTTCACCCCACTAATCAGACCGAAATTCAGCTTCCAATATTGCAGTCGTTGGTTGATGTGCTCGCTAAATTGTCCTCATGAAAACTCCGGTATTCGGTGAAAAACTTCAATCATGGTATGCTTCTCTATCGCTACCACACGAGCCAACTGAAGGTATTGAAACACTCAATCCATACACCTCATCGACGGTGATGACGTGTATTCATCAGTTTTGTGAGCGCTACTACAACGACTCGCATGCACGAGTTGGTGTGTTTGGTATCAATCCCGGACGTTTTGGTGCAGGACTCACAGGACTGAGTTTTACCGATCCCGTTGCACTTCGTGACGAGTGTGGAATTGATAATGATCTCGGATTCCGAAAGGAACTTTCATCTGACTTCGTCTTCCGGGCAATTCAAGCATTTGGAGGAGTTGAGTCCTTCTTTCAATCATTTTTCCTCAGTGCTGTTTGTCCTTTGGGTTTTGTTCGCGCTGACGTGAACATCAATTTCTACGACACACCGTCGCTTCGAAAGGCAGTTCATGATTTCATCATCAGAACTATGAAGCAGCAATGTGAGTTTCCGCTGCGACGTGATTATGCGATATGTCTGGGCAGAGGTTCGCTCGCTAAGTACTTCATCGCAATCAATTCCGAGCATAATTTTTTTGAGCGCATTGTTGTACTTGATCATCCACGCTTTATAATGCAGTACCGTCGCTCTCGGCTCGAAGAATACCTTCAGCAGTACGTCGACGCTTTTCACCAATGTTTGAACAAAAGCTAATCCTGTGAGCTCCACACTTATCGTAGAACAACCATCCGACATTGCGCTTCAAGCAGCGCAATTGGTAATGCCTTCGCTTCATCCTCATCGCTATGCAAATGACGAAGAGTATCGAAACTCTATACTCGATCTCGTTGATCGTGGTGTGGGAGGATTTTGCGTGTTTCAAGGCAGCATGGAGGAAGCTGCACAGTGTATCGCAGAACTTCAGGCACGAGCGGATATTCCCCTGCTCTTCAGCGCTGATTACGAGCACGGTCTGCCAATGCGACTCGAAGGAGGAACCGATTTTCCTCACGCTATGGCTCTCGGCATTGCACACGATCCACAGTTGACTCGCTCAGTTTCAACCGCGATTGCCCGTGAGTGCAAGGCCTTGGGCATTCACTGGAATTTTGCGCCGGTTTGCGATATCAATTCAAACAAGAACAATCCCATTATCAATGTTCGTTCCTTTGGCGAAAGTATTGGTGAAGTAGTACCTCAGGTGTTGAATTGGATCGACGCCTCGCAAGAACAACGCGTGATGGCTTGCGCGAAGCATTTCCCGGGTCATGGTGATACTTCGGTTGATTCACACATCAGTCTGCCTCAGCTCGACCACGACATGCAGCGACTGAGCACCCTCGAGCTTGTGCCATTTTACGCTGCCATTCGCAGCGGCGTTCGTTCAGTCATGGTAGCTCACTTGGCTGTTCCTGCCTTGGATCCAACGAATCGTCCGGCATCGCTCTCGCCAATTGTCGTTCAACGACTACTGCGCACGCAACTCTCGTACGACGGGCTCGTCGTGACTGATGCACTGGACATGAAATCCGTCGCGGACAGCTACAGCTCAGCTGAGGCTAGCGTCATGGCGGTTAGCGCGGGCTGCGACGTTGTCCTGATTCCTGAAAACCCAATCGAAGCAATTGATGCTTTGGCGGCAGCTGCAGAACAACAACCAGAGATTCGTCAACGAATTCACGACAGCTTACAACGTGTGTGGAGAGAAAAAGCATGGGTGGGACTCTTTGAACGCAGTACTCATCGTCCTGACGCTATCTCACTCGAAGAACACGGCATGCTCGCACTAAAAGTTGCCACAGAAGCCGTCCGAGTTCAAGGAGATGAATCTGTTCTACCGCTTGAGCAATACAAGCACATCGCATGCTTCGCTTTTCTTAACAACGAAGATCTTGATCCCGCATCGGAGTTCTTTCACTACTTGGCACAAGTGTATGAACACGATACAGACATTGCCTATCTGAATGCTGACATCAGCGATGAAGAATTACAAGCAACCATTGACAGTGTTCAAGAGGCTGAGTGCGTGGTCTTTGCTGTTTTTGCGCGAGCGAGAGCTTATGCCGGTACTGTCGGGATCGATCCTCGGCTGATTGAAGCAGCAAAGCGAATTGCCGGCACCAGACCGAGTATTGCCGTGCTCTTCGGCAATCCTTATATAGCCGAGACATTCCCAGCGAACCTGAGTGTGCTATGCTATTCGGATTCGAAACCTAGTCGTGGAGCCGCGTGCCTACGCTTGACAAACTCGAGCTTGAGAGTTTAAGGCCGGGATGATGATTGGATAGACAGAGACGAGCGGCAAGAGCACCGGATATTACTGGCGAAGAATTCTACTAGTCACAACTCACATCTTCGCGCACGGAGATGCGACGATTTTGTTTGCGAATTGACTCTACTTCACTGCGCGACATGCGACGAGCTAATCGTGCATCCGGTTCCGGTACAAGAGGTTGAGCAGAACCATAGCCCACTGTTCCCTGAATTTTCTGAGCTGCCACGCCTTGTTGAACCATGAGCTGCTGCACGGCGCGGGCACGACGTTCGCTCAGCAATCGGTTACGATCGGGATTTCCTTCAGATGAGGTGTGACCTTCGAAGGTAACGCGAGCGCGTTCGCAGGCACTTGCCAAGTAGTCTTTCAATTCACGCAACGATCGTTGGGTTTCAGGATCCGAAGAATCGATAACGTCCGAATTCTTGAGGAACTTGATTGAGAAATTACGTCGTGGTTTTGCTTGCTTGATTGGTTCTTCTTTTGGAAGCGCCGGAGCCTTTGAACAACAGCAGCATGATGTACCGCAGGGCTCGGGATCTTTGGGGTCGATGATGCCATCTCCATCGGTGTCAGGATTTGCCGGGTTTGTACAACGACGAAGAACTTCTTCGCCATCCGACCAGCCATCCAAATCAGTGTCAGGAGCTTTGGGATTTGTCTTGTAGCGTAGAATTTCTTCACCATCCAACAATCCATCGTTATCTGTGTCAGGATTGTGAGGATCAGTACCGGCATTCAATACTTCTTCGGCGTCACTTAATCCATCGCCATCAGTATCAGCCTTAAGAGGGTTCGTGCCGTATTCATGCACTTCAGCACCATCCTTGAGGTTGTCGCCGTCAGTATCGGGATTACGAAGATTCGTTCCTGCACGTACTTCCTCTGCATCAGTCAATCCGTCGGCGTCAGTATCAGCCAGCATTGCATTTGAATCATAGCGATGCACTTCATCTCCGTCGCTCAACCCATCCGCATCACTATCCGCATTCTTAGGATTTGTTCCGCGAGCGAATTCCTCAGCATCACTGAGACCATCGAGATCGGTATCGGCTTTTAGTGGTGAAGATGCAAAGCTAATTTCTTCGCCGTCAAGGAGACCGTCGTTGTCAGTATCAGCGCGACGTGGATCACTGTGATATTTGTGAACTTCTTCGTAGTCGGTTAAGCCATCGCCGTCACTGTCGGGATTATATGGGTCTAGACCAAGACGTCGTTCATCACGATTTGAAATGCCATCACCATCACTATCAAGACTACCGGATACATAGAAATTGACTCCGGCACCTAGAGTCGCGAAGTAATCGTTTGCTGAGGCTTCCCTGCTCACGTCGTCGAGATTGTCGCTTGTTGATAATCGCACTATCGCCGATGCGCGCAAACTCAAATCATCGCTGCAGAAATACTCGAAGCCGAGTCCAACTGGGAACTGCAGCGACCATCTGCTATAGCGATAATCGAGTATTCGTGGAAGCGGAACGTGTTCGGAGGAGTTGGTAGCGTAGTGATTCAATGCACCCATACCGAGATACAGTTGAGGCACGAATTCGCTTGATGGGAGCAAGTGAAATACTGCACTAACTTCGGTATGAAAAAGTCGAATGTTGTTGATACGATCGATAGTAGTCAGCGAGCCAACATATCGTTGACCGAATCCTCTGTTCTGATAATAATCCGAGTAATTGCGGAGCTCATAGGATGTCACCCGGAACGACGTCGTTCCTACACCGCTACTGGCCTGCATTCCGACCCACGGTGCTAAATCATAGCGAACAAATCCTTCAGCACCGTAGCCAAAGAGATCACCGGTGAACTCTCCCCAATATTTGTAAGTCGAAGCTTGAATGCCACCTGAGAAGCGACCTTGTTGTACTTGTGATCGCAGCGGCACACAACAGCATGCTATCACTGCTAGACCGCAGAGAATCAATCGACAAACACTTGTGTAGCCACTTCGAGCCATAGGATGCAATGATTAGGTGTCCGTACCACATGGACGGATTACTGAGCAAAGCATCGGACGAGATCGGCTTTTCTAAAATTCAGTGAAGGCGCGCAAAGGTTCAACTCGGCGGAACAGTGCCTATTCAGTGAAAAATCGCACTTTTATGAAAGAGTATAGATCTGCTTCGATCACTTACAATCTATACCGCAGACCCAAGGAAGCACTGAGTGCTGAGCTACTCCAGGAGCCGTTGCCTGTGCTGATAAAGCCGTTGAGCGGAAGCTCAAACTCAGCCTGAAGAAAGGCGCTGAGACGGGAGTTGATGGGGACAGAGAATCCTGCTCCGCCAACAAAAGCAAAGCGAAGGGTTGTCAGAGCATCCATACCGGAAATGGCCATGTCACGCTCTGAACTATTAACGTCTTTGTACACCGTATTCGGTGGTTGAAGTATTCGTCGCTTGTATTCAACTGCCGACGATGTAAGCAGCGATGCCTTTGCACCACCAAGTACGTAAAACGATCGAACGACGTTGTACTCTGCGACGAAGGAGAATGCAATAACCGGAGCGCTGATCGACAAGGTTCTCTCTTCTTGAAAATTCTCCAACTTTCCGGTTGTTGAATCTCGTCGTTGAATAACGACAGAGTCGGGCGCGTGTATGGTGCCTCCAACAGATTCAATATTCAACTTTCCGGTGAGAGCAAGTTTTTCGTTGAGGCGACGAGAGCCGAGTAGACCAAAGTACCCACCGGTGCCCGAGGCTGCGCCAAATGGTCCATTGGCGACTACATTACCGGCGGCTGAAAAGTCTGCGCTGTGAAAAGTATTGTTGGCATAAATGTACGCGCCGACATACCAAGTTGAGATGATCTCGCAATCTTGACCATCGGGACAGAGTTTGTACGAATATGCAGGACCCCGTGAATCACGTTGATAGCACACGGTGAAGGTGCTCACGTTGCCGGCAACGTCGGTTGCGCGCACCACCATCTTCCCTTCAAACTCATCGACAAGAGTTTTGAGTTGAAGTATGACCTGAGGTGCTCCCTCTTCGATGCTTGGAATGGTTGTTGTCAGACCTTGAGCGAAAACCACGGATACGGACTTGATACCGCGATCGTTGTTACGATCATCGCGAATAATCAAGGTCGTCGATGACTTCAGCATCTGCGTTTCACCTATCGGTGCAAGGGTATCTTTTGAATAGTCCAAATCATAAAAACTCTGTCCACCCATGTTCCCATAGGCATCAAATCCATCGTCTTTATAACCGAATCCGTAGAGATACAATCCAAACGGCACAGCACCGTGGATCACGTGTGTACCAAAGTCAACTTTGATTTGAGCCAGCGAATAGCGTGACAACCCGAGGGTTTCAAAATTGGAAAGCGGAATAGGCTTCCCATCCAAACGCAAGGTCGAAATCTTCTCTGTGGGTACAACAATATTGAGGAAGTGATCCCAATATCCATTCACCGGAGTTGCGATACGATAACGATCTACAAACTGTTGGGTCGGTGAAATGAGGATCATCATCGGGTCACCAATCGAGTCGCCATTCTTGAATCCCTGCGAATACTGTGCAACCATGATTGGTTTGTCAGCAGTTATCTGCAAGTGTTTGCGCACGTTGAGATTCTCATAAAAATCACCGGCACTCAACACTGCAACCAATCGCGAATCTTCAAACACTTTGGTGCGGTCTTCATGAGCTACAACACGCAGGGTGTAACGCGAGCGACCTTTGAGCATTCCCACATAGAAGTGCTTACCCCAAGCGTTGATTGGCGGCAACTGCTCGACAAGGTGATTACATGCCTGAATTCCGCTCGGTACATAGCCGCAACTGTGTCCGCTGAAAACTGAGATTGGTTTGTTTCCTTTGATATACGATCCCGTCAAATCTCCCGATCCAACCGCCGAGAAGTCGGCGACCATTTGATAGGCTTCTCCGCGACTAAGCTTCATGGTGTAGGGCTTCTCAGCAGCATAGCCACCAAGAACTTGACAGCGCGGAATGATCGTGAGTTCAGTATTGTCTTCTGTCGCAACGATTGCTACTTGAGAAATCAAATCCTGATTCAGCTTGTTGTAGCAGATAGCACGATACTCTTTACCAAGAACACTTACAGGTAGAGCTAGATAAGTGTCAGTAGTTTGGAAACGACGATTCAAGCCATAAACCGATATCGGAAAGTCACTTTGAATATGAATTGCAAGTTTCTGTGGACTGGCAACTGAGCTGAGTTGAGCGTGCTCGTCAATGACAAGTGAAGCGACGCTGTTGCCGTTAACGATGAGCGTACGCTTGTAGTTCAGACCCGGGATCTGAACTGTAACGTTTGCTGTTTCGTTTGCAGTAAAGAACAGTTGAAGAGTTAACTGGTCAGACGAGGCATCGGAAGTTTCGTGATAGTTCTTCATGAAGCATACCCAGAAGTCAGTTCCTTCGGAGTTCTTCATGTGAACGACGTTCGTGTAGTCATCGTCGTCTTGCGCCTGCACAGGACGAATCGTCAACCATCCTAAGCTAAGCATTATCAGCAACCAGAAGTTTCGACCCTGCATCAATGCTCCACAATCATTTGCTGAATATACACGCCATTACTCGTGACCATGCGCACGAAGTAACAAGCATCGCAGAGACGATAATAGTCTGCTGACTGAAATCTGAACTGATATGGTCCCTTTTCAACACCACGGAGCGTCTCCGTAAGTATCTCACGTCCTATCACATCGAACAAGGTGAAGTGCACATCATCTTTTTGTATGACATAAAACTTCATAAGTGGTGCATCGCTTGGATGCGGAGGTCCGATGAAGAGGTACTCAATAACTGTTTCCGTCGTCGGTGGTGCATCTACCATATGCATGATGCCTGCAATGCTTTGAACTTGCGTCCAAGCTTGCGAGTTGCGACTGATCGAGGTTGCTTTTAGCGATGTGACCGAATCAGAACCAGCCAACAAGTTCACTGAGAAATTTAGCAGCACTTGATTGTTAAGTCTCAGCGTCGGTGCATGAAACGAAACTTGAAATGTGCCATCATGCACACCGTTGATGTTGCTGCTAAAGTTGGAGATTCTTATGCCAAGAATCGGACTACTTACTTCGGAAATGTCAACAAGATTGGGATCGAAACTCACCGTCAAAGACACCGAATCGCCATCTGCAACCGAAAATGTTGCATATAAGGGGATCACATGCAGCCCACGATGGAGGGTGCTATCATGAAATTCCACACGATCCTGTGCAACACAGTGTTGCACAAAGCCGAGGAATAGAAACACTGTGATTGTGAGTATCCGTCTCCAAGCATTCATATCTGACAAATATACGCAGCGCATCAGTTGAACAATGGTTTGCATCGACAGTAGCAAAGACTCAGTTTGACAGAGGTCTTTTCTTCTGACGATACAGATCAAGCACTATTTGAGCATTTTCTTGTAATGACGCAGTTGTTGAAGGACAAAAAACGCATTGCTCCGCTTTTCTTGCTTGAATCGATCGGTGATAGTATCGATCATAATATTCAAGACACTCTCGCGCACAATCGCGAATGGCTGATCGATCGAGTGCGTCAAGAGCACGAGACAATCGTTCAGGACCCAATCGTTGCTGAATGCGGAGCAGAGCTTCGCGCAAGTCTTGCACATCGGCGCTACCGTAATCATGCATCAAATTGTCGAGTCTGATTTCCGCCGGGATATCGAGCACGTACACATCTGCCTCACACATACTCTGCCAAAAGACCATGGGCAAGGTCAGCTTTCCGATCTTACGAGACTCGTCTTCTACCCAAATCGTTGCATCCTGCGGAAATGACCTCAAGCAAAGGCCAAGTGTATTCTCAAAGTGCTCCTGCGAAGGCTGATCCGCTTGTCCTATCCAACCAAAAGCAGATCCGCGATGATTGGCAAGTCCTTCGAGATCGATGACCGCCTCAGACTGACGAGCGAATTCCATAAGCATCGCAGTCTTTGCACTTCCTGTTGTTCCTCCCAGCACCACCAATTTCCGTGGCTTCTCCAATTCGCTGATCATTCGTCGTCGAAACGATTTGTAGCCGCCGCGGAGCACGCGTACTTCAAAACCATAGGTCGACAGCAGCCAAGCCACCGATGAACTGCGCATACCTCCGCGCCAACAGTACACTGCCACGCGTTTATTCGGAGCCGCTTGTTCAGCAAACTCGATGAAGGAACGCATGCGAGGTCCGACTAGATCTAGTCCTAACTTTATAGCCGCTTCCCTTCCCTCTGTCTTATAACACAAGCCCACTTGATGACGTCCCTCATCATCAAGCAGCGGCATACTAAGTGCTCCGGGAAGGCACGCATGCTTGTACTCCGACGGTGAACGCACATCAAGTACGCAGTCGACACCGGGTGAATCCAGCAAGGCGTCTATGTTTATTGTCTCTACCATAAAAAATAAAAGCGGAGACCTCTCCGCTTTGTTTGAGCTTCGGAATAATGCGCTAAATAAACTCTACAAAGTGCTCGTCAGTGATAGCGTAAAGCCATTGGCTGCCGGCACCAATCGACAAACCCCACCTACACAAAGAATACCGGCTCTTTGCTTTCCGTATCCAAATGAAAAGCGAGTACCCTCATGCACATAACTCATACTTGCATTCGGATAGTGCAATCGATGGTCTACAACATCATTGCCGTAATTCCACTCATCAAATACAGAGAAGTACCAGTGCGAATTCAAGGTGTACTCCATCAGTGCATAAGCCCAATTGCCGTGGTCGGTTTTGATCGAATCAGTGTAGTTGATTTCTTTTACACTGAGATGCTGTAATTCAAATCGGAGTGCGTTTGAAGGATTGATCTGCCAAGTGCCTTCGAAGACTACTATGAGAGGATGCAAGAGACTGTCGTAGCCTTCTTTACCTTGAACCAGATTCTTGTTGTAGCTCTGACGTACAACAGTAAGGATTGACTTGAAAGATCTCGACCATGCATGACTGATTTCAATGTTCAAATCCTCGAACAAGAGATGCGGCCCGGTGGCAAAGTACTTAGATGTATAGCGATACTTTGCCAAGCTGCTGTCTGTCGAACGAGTCGTATCGAGGTCATGAATGTTTGAGTAATTCACCGTCACGGTTGTACCGTACTTCCCTCCTAAAAAAGAATTGCGACTAAAGGTATAGACCAATTCTCCTTGAATTCCGATCTCGCCGTTTGGTTGGGTTGCATAGGGATACATCGTTACCAAACGATAGGTGTGTTGCTTTGAGAGGGCCGGAAGAAAGCTCAGATTCAGGTTATTACCCGTAGCGCTTCTATCAGAACGAAAGTCCATGTTGTCGATGCGCTTGAAATTGAATGTTATGCCAAGCCCCTTAGCGGAATAGGTAGAAGTAATGAACAAACCATTTCCAGGATTGAAGCTGTTCTCGTTTGTTGTTGAAGGATCGTTGATCTTGTGAGCTAGCTCTCCACTCAAAACAAATCCACCGGAATTGAGTGATGCGCGCAAAGCATATGCGCCTACGTTTTCCGGAAGATTGAGCAGAGGGTCAGCAGCAACTTGATAGCGACTAATAAATGAACCACCGAGTCGAACGAGAAGATCATTTGACAGCCAGTTGGATCCTAGGAAGTCCATGTCATTCAGGCTAAGGTCAGCATCAAACCCGCGAATCATACCAGGTCCCAGAGCGAAAAACGATCTCTGACGTCCAACCAAGCCAGTCAACTGAATACCATTGAGCGGCGTTGATTTCACGCGAATTCCATCGAGCGAGTTATCAAAGCCCAGCGCTCGGTCTTCATATGTACGCAAAAGCATTCCCGTACCGAACTGCTCATAGAAATTACCCAGGGTCACATCGACGTCAGAATTCGAATAGCGAGCATAGCGATACGGAATTCCATTTCCTGAATAGCGAGGATCAATTCCTTGCAGCGGATTGAAATAGCCTTCATAGCGCAATCCAACGCCAAAATTTCCTCTGGAATAGCTCAGGTTCAAGAAGCCTTCGCTCAGAATTTTTTCCGGTACCTTTGGCGCATTGATCAATGAGTCTGCAGTGTAGCTTTGAACTTGAAGCTCAAAATCGGCTCGTATAACTCCGACATCGCTTTGGGCTGAAAGTTGAGTCAAAAAGGCACAAAGCACGACGCAGAGGATAAAAATGGAATGACGAATCATAAGCCCCTAGAAGAAGAAGAAATGGAGTGACAAAATACAAAGGCGCTGAGTTCAGAGCAATTGAAGGGTGCTTTGGATTGGGCAAAAAAAAAGAGACGCCGAATAGGCGTCTCAGGGAAAAATTTATACGAGAACTGTGAGAGTTCGATCTTACTTCGACGGCGTCGATTCAGCAGCTTTCTTTACTTCTTCATAGAGCTTTACTTCGTCGCCAGGAGCAAATGACTTGTGCTGAGCTACGATTTCACCCTTTCCGTTCAACACGAAGGTGTGTGGGATTTCATTCACGTTCATTGCACGCTTGAGATCAGAATTTTCGTCGATATACACTTCGAACGGCCATTCACGACCTTTGACGAATGGAGCAACTTTCGGACTGTTCCGTGCATCGTCGATTGAGATGGCTATGACCTTTACACCGGTCTCCTTTTGCCAGTCTTCGTAGACGTTTGCGATGGCGTTGAGTTCCTGTTTGCACGGACTGCACCAGGTAGCCCAAAAGTCGATGATAATGGGTTTGCCACCGTTGTCAAAGGTGGATGTGCTAACGACCTTACCATCGGTGGTTTTGACGTTTACTGCCGGAAGTGCTGAACTTGCCGGACGCCATGCACTAAAGGCAGCAATGCATACTAAACATAGAAATGTGGCGATACTGAAAGATTTGAGCTTCATGGTCAATCAAACTGTTAATGAAACAATTCAACAAATTCAGGGTTGTTGGGTGTAAGCGCAAATCGTAGTTTGCGACCTCCATCAGACAATCCAACTTACTAAAACGTTTAGGAGTACCTATGAATTTCTTTCGTACCTGTGTCGGTGTGTTTCTTGTTGGTACAGCTCTCTTTGCACAGTCATTGACGGTAGTTTCCCAGACCAACAAAATGGTTGGTGTTAAGGACGGTTCGTGGCATGATTTCCACCTCGGTGTAAAGAACGTCAGCGATGAAACTGTCAATGTTCGCTTGAGAGTCGACAAAACCAAAGCCATGCCGGGTCACCGCGTGAAATTCTGCTTTGCTTCAGCTTGTTACGAAGAATCAACCATCGAATCAACCGGTGGTGATGGTACAAGCGTAATCAAAGCCGGTAAGTCTGACCTGGATTCATTCTTAGGTGATTTTCGTGCAGATAGCACCGATGGTGTTTCTCCAATCACCTTCATCTTTTTCAATGATGCAAATCCGACGGACAAGGCTGAGTACACTCTAGAGTTTTATGTTGGTGTGAGCGATGTCCAAGATGAGTTAAACGCGCATGCTTTTAGCGCAAGCCCAAATCCGGTGAACGAACTCGTAAGCTTCCGCTGCGACAATCCATCACAGGAATTGCGCCAATTGACAATCGTTGACATCAATGGTCGCACAGTTGGAACTGCTAGCGTTAATTCAGATGCAATCAGTATCTCAACTTCGAATCTTCCGAACGGTAGCTATGCTGCCTTGCTGAGCAATGCAAATGGTATGATGAGCACGACCCGTTTTATCGTTGCACACTAAGCCCTAGCCTCAATCGTATAAACCTCGTTGTCACTGACAACGGGGTTTTTTGTTTTTCGCCACAACCTCCGATACCGCGCTAAACGCGCTCAAATCGCTATTTTGTGGACTTCATTTGAATTGAAACTATGATCCGCACCATTCTTATCAGTCTAATCTGCTTTGGCTCCATCCTTCATGCCGAAGAAGAGTCCGCACTCATGCGCGCCATGAAGGCAGAGTTGAATCGGTCCATGACGCAATTGAAAACTCAGGAACGTCCTCCCTACTTCCTGTCCTACTGCATCACCGAAACCCAAGCCCAGAATCTTTCAGCCTCATTTGGCAAACTGGAGTCAGCGCTTCGCACAAAGCAACGCGTGCTTGATATTGACGTGAGAGTTGGCAGCTATTCTTTCGACAATACGCACATCATCCGCGGTCAGAGTTTTGACTTTAGCGGAGGTGGTGGACGGGGCTCCAAGGACATTCCCTTGATGGACGACGAGAATGCCATCCGTCAGTGTCTCTGGGCAGCTACCGATCGTGCCTATAAATCCGCTGCTGAACGCTACGGCAAGGCACTCACCAACAAGGCAGTGAAGGTAAAGGAAGAAGATAGCTCGGCAGATTTTTCACACGAGAAGGCTGTTACCTATCGCGGAGAATCCTTGAACTTCAGCGTAGATACCGTGCGTTGGGCAGGTATTCTACGACGTGTGTGCGCTCGTTTTGAACGCGATCCCAAAATCTATCAAGCGCGGATGTTCTTCCAATCCGAGCTAAACGTCAAATACTACGTCAATAGTGAAGGCAGCGATATCATTAGCGCAGAGCCAATTGTAAAGCTGTTTATTACTGCGAATACGAAGGCGGATGATGGTATGACATTGCCCTTGTATCGCAGTTACACAGCCTTTAGTGATGATCACTTGCCCACTGAAGAACAACTCACTGCTGATGCCGATGCGATGATAGCTTTGCTGTTAAAGTTGAGAGAAGCTCCGTTGGCAGAAACATATACCGGACCGGCCATTCTCTCCGGACGTTCTTCGGGCGTCTTTTTCCATGAGATCTTTGGTCACCGTGTCGAAGGACACCGTCAAAAAGATCCAAACTCTTCCCAGACATTCAAGACCTTCATCAACAAGAAAATACTACCCGATTTCATTGATGTGGTGTTTGATCCAACGAAGAAACAGCGTGATAGTACAGACCTCGTCGGCTTCTTCCGATTTGACGACGAAGGCGTTCCGGCACAAAAGGTCGTGAGTGTGAAAGACGGAATCTTCCGTTCTTTTCTCATGTCGCGCTCACCAATTGATGGATTCACAGTCTCGAACGGACACGGCAGACGTCAAGCTGGTTATCGCGTCGTATCCCGTCAATCAAACCTGATGGTTGAGGCACACAAAACCGTTAGTCCTGATTCTCTGCTCAACGCACTGCGCGAGGAGTGTCGTAAACAAAAGAAAGAATACGGTTTGATCTTCGAGGATATCTCCGGCGGATTCACCTTTACCGGTCGTACCGTTCCCAATGCTTTTAACGTGCAGCCATTGGTCGTGTATAAGGTGTATGCGGATGGTCGTCCTAACGAACTTGTTCGCGGCGTCGATCTTATTGGTACACCACTCGCGACCTTCAACAACATTGTAGCAGCCGGTAGTGACATCGGTATTTTCAACGGTGTATGCGGTGCTGAATCCGGAGGCGTTCCGGTGAGCGCATCCTCACCCAGTCTTTTGGTTTCGACAATCGAAGTTCAGAAGAAGGCAAACAATTCAGAGTCTCGTTCTGAGAAGCAAGAAGACAGGTCCGACATGGGGTTCGGTGATGTTGCTAAGCTGCATCCTTGTTGTAACTAGTGCTCAGGTACATGCCTTCGAGCTACCCAACTCCGAGATGATTCGACGCGCCATGCGTGACGAGTTAAAGCGGTCCATGTCAGAGCTTCGCCTGGAGTCATTGCAGAATCCATACTACATGGAATACATGCTCACGATTCGTCATTCGTATAGCGCAAAGGCTACCGTTGGAACTCTACTATCGAAGAATTCGACAACAACGCCTCGACTCAGCGTTGGCATACGTGTCGGCAAACCGCAATTCGACAACACGAACTTCTTCGATGTTGGATTGAGCTTTTTCGGTTCGAGCGACGATGAAGAGAGCTTCCGCAACAGAAGAATTCCCATGGAAGAGGACTACAGATCGCTGCGTCGCGAGTTGTGGTTAGCAAGCGATGCGTGTTACAAGCAATCAGTCGAATTGTTCGCGAAGAAGGAATCAGCGGTTCGTAATCGTGCTCGTCTCGACACGACACATGATTTCGTACTTCTTCCTCCATCAATTGAAATCGACACAACTCCCCTGCCCGACGTCAATCGCAAGCGCTATGAAGAATTGATCATGGTAGTATCCGCCGTGTTTGGCGAAACACCTGAGATTCAAGCATCGAGTGTGAGTATTGAGTATTTGCCTCAGACGGTGATTTACGTCAATAGCGAAGGTCGCGAGTATGTCAAGACTGAACGTCAGTGCGGTCTTGAAATGGTTGCCTCGACACAAGCCGCCGATGGAATGCCGCTCGCCCAGATTTACTCTGTCTACGCGGGTCATCCTGATGAGTTGCCAAATCGTGACTCGCTTATTCGTGCAGCGCGATTGATGGTTGATAGACTCAAGGCGCTCAAGAATGCACCAACAATCGAGCCCTACTCAGGTCCTGTATTGTTTGAATCTCAAGCAGCAGCTGAAGTCTTTGCTCAGTGCTATGCTCCAAATCTCTGCGCACAACGACAACAACTCACCGATCGTGGCATGCAAGAGAACGAGCGTTCAATGGCATTCCAAAACAAGGTTGGCGCTCGAGTGGCTGCAGATTTCTTGAGTGTTCGCTCACTGCCGAGTCTGACGACTATGGCCAACACTCCGGTGTTCGGACATTATTCGATTGATGATGATGGATTTCGTCCCGAGAATCTCACACTTGTCGAATCGGGCACCCTCAAAACCTTACTCAGTTCACGTGTTCCAACACGTCGTATCAAAGTCAACAATGCACGTCAACGCGGCGGTGCTCCGATGTTCGATGTTTTAGAATTGAGCTCAGACAAGAAACACCAACTTGATCGTGCAGCGATGCTCAAGAAGATGATGAAGCTTCTCAAGGATCGTGACTTACCCTATGGCTATGTCGTACGCAAAGCGATGAACCAGAATCTGTTGTTCACTACGCTGTATGCATTGACTCAAGGTGATTATCCTATCAGCATGGGCGAGACAACAGTCGGTCTCGTAGAAGTGAGTAGAGTGTATCCTGACGGTCATGAAGAACTCGTTCGCGGAACGCAGGCTGCAGGAATGGCACCGAGTCAGTTCAAAGACGTCTTGGCTACCGGTACTAAATCGACAGTGTACAATTATTTGGCACCGGCTGTCACATCGCCGTATGTAACTGGCGGACCTCAGTATTTGCCGGCAACTGTGATTGTTCCTGACCTACTCTTTGAAGATGTAGAAATTCGTCCTTTGGACGGCGATTTCCCAAAACCGCCAATTCTGGCATCACCATTGAGCAATAAGTAGAAGATCGCATTATTCAGACTACACATTCTGACCGATGATTGAGTTTATAACAACATTGCCGACTGCTGTACTGGTTATTGGAGCCATTCTCATCCTCGGCATCGTCATGACGCTGCTGAAGAAACTCGTCAAGTTTTCTCTCATGCTTGCCGCGTTAATCATACTCATCATCGTCATTACGCGACTGCTGCAATAGAGTCGCAAAAGGGTTGATTCGTCCTCAACCAAACATGTTTCATTTACACCATCTACCGTGCCACACACCATTGGAATTATTGGAACCGGTTATGTAGGACTCGTTTCCGGTACATGCTTCGCTGAAGTTGGGAACACCGTGTACTGTGTCGAAGTTGACGAGCAAAAGGTCGAGACCATTCGAGCCGGCAAGTCCCCTATCTACGAACCGGGTCTCGAGATTCTCCTTGAGCGCAACGTCCGTGAAAAGCGTTTGATCATCACGACTGACCTACGCGACGCTGTTCGCAAATGCACGATGCTCTTTTTGTGTCTTCCGACGCCACCAAACGAGGATGGCTCAGCAGACCTGCACTATGTTCTTGAGGTTGCTCAGCACATCGCTGAAATCATCAAGGAAGAATCTATCAACGATCTGCGCATTGTCATAACTCGCAGTACAGTTCCTGTCGGCACATCACGCAAGGTTCGTGACGCGGTTCATTCAGTCGCACCAAATGCACCGATTAAAGTTGCGTCCAATCCTGAATTCCTCCGCGAAGGATTTGCCGTCGAAGACACGATGAAGCCAGAGCGTGTTGTGATTGGAACACAAGACGATGAAGTGCGCGCGCTTCTGCTCGATGTGTACGAATCCTTTGTGACCAACGGCAATCCAATTTTTGTGATGGACGAGAAAAGTGCAGAAGTGACCAAGTATGCAGCGAACTCGTTCCTTGCAACCAAGATCTCCTTCATGAACGACCTCTCAGCCTATTGCGAACGCGTGGGTGTCGACATTGAGAATATCCGTCTCGGCATTGGTTCTGATACACGTATCGGAAAGCGTTTCATCTATCCTGGCATTGGTTATGGTGGCAGTTGCTTCCCTAAGGACGTGAAAGCCTTGATCCACTCGACCCGCGAAGCCGGTACGCCAATGCGTATTGTGGAAGCAGTTGAAGAAGTAAATGCAGCGCAGATAGAACGATTCGTCGGACGTTTACTTCGTCGCTTCGACGATCAAATGAGTGGCAAGCGAGTGGCTTTGTGGGGATTGGCGTTTAAACCAAACACGGACGACGTTCGCGAGGCACCGGCTTTCCGTTTGATTGACTCTTTGCTCGCTAACAACGCAGTGATCCGCGCTTACGATCCCGAAGCTATTGAAAATACTCGTAAAAAGTTCGGCGATAAAATTGAGTATGCTTCAAACATGTACCACTGCGCGGAAGGTGCAGATGTACTGGTGATCGCTACTGAGTGGAATGAGTTCCGTCGTCCTGACTTTCCACGACTCGCCTCTGTGATGAGTCGACGCATCATCTTTGACGGTCGCAATACCTTCGATCCGTCGTCGGTTGTTGCAGAGGGTTTTGAATACTACTCTGTTGGCCGACCTGATTACGTCTAAATAACTGTCGCTGCTATGACTGCATTCACGCGTTTGATATTCGCTTCGAGTTGTATGGTGGTTTGTCTCGTCTTTTCTGCGAGCCACCTACAAGCAGCATCGCAGGATCCCTGCTTCTCATATCGCTTTAGACAAGGCGACTCGCTGCAGTTCGCCGTTACGACGATTGACACAATTGATTTCGAAGACCAACAGACGCTCGTTCGAGAACGTAAGGAAGAATTGTCTTTGGTGTGCGATTTCGTGAACACTGATGGTCATTTTCTGTTGCGAGAAACACTGCTAAACTTCGTTTCAAAAGAGCATCACGTTGCCGATACGAATCGCAGTTACCGTTCGACCTCGCCGTGGTTAGGACGAAGCAGTTATATCATTCTCGATAGCCTGGGCCACCGCCTCATTGCACGTCAGCTTGACAGCTCCCGTGCTGCTTTGAGTCCTGGCGGTGCCTTTGCAACTGTGTTATTGATGGATGTTCTCGACAGCCTCTGTCACAAACCCGCTTACAACTCAACCTGGATGGTTGAACACACGGACACATTATCCGAAAACGGGTTCCCCTATCCACTCGTGCGCCACCTCTATTCATGCGCTATTCGCGATACAGTGTTCGGCTCGGATTCCTGTTATAAAATCATCTACGCTGAAACCGGTCAAGGTGCTCTGAAGGCGGTCACGAAAGACATGGGTGTCTACATGCGCTCTGTCATCAATGGACACGGCATCATTATCATCTCAAAAAAAGAGCTCCTGCCTTTGCAGACAGAAGCTCATGCTGAAATCAAAGCCACGATTCAAACACCGCAAGGCGAAAAGCGTGGTACTATAAAGTCACATTCGACCTTTTCACGATCTTCACTTTCTCGCAGTCGATAAAAGCGAACTATCCTGCGAAGAGACCTCAACACAAATCTCAATTCGCGATCACAAAGCTTCGCACCGTCCGCGACGTCGCACGACGAATCTCAACCGTATACATTCCTGAATGCCATCCTTGGATTGAGATTGGAATCTCAGCACCACTACCATCGGCATCGACATTCATTGATATCATTGTTCGACCAACAACATCGTGGATGAGAACTGTGGTGAGACCAACCCATGAGAGTTCAGGACGCACATACAAGACGTTACTTGCCGGATTTGGATGGATCGAGAAATCGCTTTGCACATCCACAACAGCGTCTCCAGGACCGCCCGTACCCGAAGTATCCTTCACAAAGTGAACTGTATCGGAAGTCACGCGACATCCACCTTGGTTCGTAACGCGAACGACATAGTCGCCGGAAAATCGACCAAGCCAAATATGTCCGGTTCCAGAACTCAGCAACGAACCATTCGCAAACCATTGGAAGCTCAGTCCGGCTGAATCCGGTACCGACATGGTATCCTTCGAAACCGTAACCACCGGTTTTGACGGTGGTGCATAAACTTCAAAAACCTTTGTAATCGAATTCGTGCCGCAGGTGTTTGACAATGTTAGTGTCGCTGAAGCTTGACCCGTTTGGGTGCATTCAACTAATGCAGACGTAGCCAACTTCTTCACAAGAGTACAGTTGGTGAATGACCAGTCGCGTGTGCCACCAGTACCAACCGATACATCGTTGAGCTGCACCGTGTCACCAACACATGCTGCGGCTTTAGCGAGCCCGATAGCAGCTTTGAGCTTTGGAATGACGTTGACAGAAATTCTTGAGATCGAGTCTTTACCGCATCCGCTTGCCGAAACAAGCTTGACTTGGTGGTCGCCGGGAGAATCAAATCGAACCAGAGGAGCAGTTTCCGTCGAAGTAGAAGGAATACCACCTTGGAATTCCCACTTTGTCGTTAAACCGCCGAATTGAGTTTGGTCATAGAACTGAATGAACTCCCCAGGACATACCTGAGACTTGTCCTGACTAAACTCTGCCTTCACGCCAATATCATCCACCAACGAAACATAGACGCCACGTCCGGCTGTTGCAGCGCGAATAGATTTACCAACAACTTTGAGATCATTGACCGGTGAGTATGGCATCTGCGATCCAAACACTTCGGAAACCCCAAATTGAAACTGCGCTGACAGCTTCCACACACCGTAGCTCGTTCCGAAAATCAATTCTTCGCCGCAGTTATCCGCCTTCCAGTACATACAATTGATGTACGCGTTGGGAAGGATGACGTATTTATTCCAGCTCACACCGGCATCCGTCGACATCGACACGCTGCGACCACCGATACAACAGACTCGAGCAGGATCAGACGGGTGACAATACACCGCTCGCGGAGCCATCGGATTCTGCAATTGCACTTTACTCGTACGAGTCCAGGTAATACCGGCATTGACGGTTTGATACATCGAAGTATCAGCCGTCACTAAGTACAAAACACTCGTATCCTTTGGCGAAATCGCCAATGAATTCATGTTTGAGTTAAAGGTGTTCTGCGTGCGAGTCCAGGTTTGACCGCCATTGGTTGTTTTCCAGATATCGCGCAGCAGTGCGTAAATCGTATTGAAGTTCTTCGGGTTGAAGACATAGGGTGTAAAGGCAACTCCGTTAAGACCGCCAGTTGGGCTTATGTCTTGGCTAAATGTCTGACCGCTATCATTTGATTGAATCAATCGTCCATTGACAGTTGCCATGTACGCGACGTTTGATTTCGTTGGATGGAAATAGACGTCAACTGTTGCGCTGTCACTCACCTTTGCCCACGCGCCTTTGTTATAGCGGAGTACACCGACCGGCGTTGCAGCCAGATACAAGGAGTCGATAGTCGGGTGATGTGCTGTGCGTGTTGTTTGTGATACTTGCAAACCTGACGAGTAATTCAACCATGTACGTCCGGTATCCGGACTCATGAAAATTCCATTTCCTGTACAGGCATAGAGATATTGTGAACGCGGTGCAGGTGCGAACTTCAATTCGTGAATGTCGGCACTCACAAGTGGCAATCCCGTGCCTTGATAGTGTGAGGTCTGTGACCATGTCGTTCCACCATCAACTGATTTCCACACGTTAACGCCGCCGGCAAAAACGATATTCTCATTCGTTTGCGAGACGGCAAGTGCAAGATTGTTTTGCCCTTTCGAGCCACTGCCATCAGAATTAGCCGCCAAGATATTCGGTGAGCTTGATTTCTGAACCCATGTTGCACCATAATCCGATGATTTATAGAGTCCGCCAAAGCTTCCATCTAAAGCACAATACATTGCATAGACCACTGCAGCATTTGCCGGAGTAACCGCAAGTTGAATTCTCGTTGCAACAGTTGATGGCAAGCCGGTTGTAGCTTGAGTAAAGCTTGAACCACCATTTAATGATCGATAAATCTTGCCGCCTATAACTGCATAGACGATGGTTGCATCATTGGGACGGGTTTTGATATCCCATACTTTTTCCTTGTAGGGACGTGTGTTCCAATTGGAGCCATAATTGGTAGAGCTGAAGAGACCAATACTTGTGGCTAGCAAATGCACACCACTAGCAGTATTCTTGATAATCTTGCTTGAGGCAAAATTGAAAAGAGGAACAGCCGATCCGGTTGTGTCCAATTCGCCACTTCTTTGCCATGACGTTCCGCCATCAACTGTGCTGTACAATGCACCGCCTTGATACACGTACGATGAGTTTTCATCACGATCACCCAGAGCGATGATCATGTTGAGCGAGTCTGCAGGGTTGATCCAAATATCAGAGATGCCGATCACGCTTAAGGTATCAATCTGCGCGTTTAGCCAGTTTTGTCCTGCATCTGAACTAACCCATAAACCACCCGCCGGAGCTCCGGCGTAGATTTTATTAGGATTCTGAGGATTGAAGGCAATACAGTTTATTTGACCGTTTGCCACCATTCCCGAGGGAGGTGAAATCGGCCCCAGCGAATTCCATTGTTGGGCACTTAGCATTGCAGAGGCAAAAACGAGCGTCATCACGACGATTAGATTTCGCATGATTGACCTTTCTAAATAGTGTTAGCGAGACTGATTGCTGACGGCAGACAGCAGTTGTGCTTAAAATACGTCATCAGACTATAATGAAACGCACATGAATATGACCTAGGTCATGCATCAGGTGCGGATCGTCTGGTGTTTGAAGGGACTTAATTTGAACGGACAAAGCGACGGCGTATGACGAGATCGCCTGTGCGAATCTCGATTGTGTATTCTCCCGGAGCGAGTTCACGAACGGAAATTGTCTTCGACCACTCGTTTCCTACCTGTGCATCCTCGTATTGATACACGCTTTTTCCTTGAAGATCGGAGATAAGGAGGCGAATACCCGACATGCCGCTTCTTCGCAGTGTCAAATGCACTGCATCGTTGGCTGGGTTCGGAAAGAGCTGTAATCCATCAGCGTCATCAGCTGAGACAGATACTATGGCGTCAAAGATCGGCGACATACCCGGACATCCATGCTCGTCAGTCACCGCAACAGTATAACCACCATTGGTACTGAATTTATATGAATCATTCGTAGCACCCGGAATTGGCGAACCATTTAAATACCACTGCTTGGCACCGCTCATGGCAACTGTGAGGGTATTGATGTTACGGCTAATTGCAGGTACAACAGGAGATGGTAATACCGTCACGATATTCTTCATGACCACAGAGTCAACGCCACAATCATTACGTACTCGCAGTGTAGCACTGTAGCTTCCTGCAGTGTCATATGTAACTAAAGGAGCACTGAGTCCTGACTGAGAGGGATTTCCACCTTCAAAGCTCCACTGCAGCGTTCCAATTGCACCGGACGACTCGTTGAAGTACTGAACCGGAACACCACGACATACCGTGTTGGTGGCAATGCGTATCTCGGCGTGAGTATTCTCAGTGGGCAGCGTCAACTGCCACAAACCACGACCGTACGTTCCCACATGCAGAATATTCTTGTAAATGTCCATATCACGAATAACCGTATTTGGCAAGCCGTTGTTCAGCTCTTGCCATGAATCGCCATCTTCGCTGGTATAAAACACACCAAGATCAGTTCCTACGAAGAGGATATTCTGACACGCAGTTTTGTAGAAAACAGCGCAATTCACCGGAACATTTGGTAAGCCTTTCTTGGTGTAGTTCTCCCACTTCTGACACATGTTGTGGGTGATCCAAACTTTGTTGTTCTCGTCATAGCTATTGTAGCAAACTGCAAATACTCCTGCCCGAGTTGGATCCGCTGCAATGTTTGAATAGGAGCCTGAACTCAGACCGCTCGTGGCGTCCTTCCAAGAAGAACCTGAGTTTGTTGTGAGCCACATACGTGAACCGGTTGTTGCGAGCAGAGAAGCGGTATCAGCTTCAGACATAGCCAAGGCCGAGGTGTTCCCTACCGGCGACTTTGAGAATAAATACCAGTAGTCACCACGTTCGTCTGTACGATAAATGCCTGAGCCTGTCCCGCCATACAAGGTTGCAGGACGTTTTGGATTGACGATGTATGGAGTTATCCAGCCACCGGTTCGTTGACCGAGAGGACTAACATTGGTTTTGAATGTGTTGCCACCGTCTTGCGACCTCCACATCTGGCCGTAGTAAATCGTGCAATAAGCATAGACGCCGGTATTGTCGAAAAATGCTTCCATTCCATCTGCACCTTTGACATTCTTCCAGTCACCTGCTCGACACAGATTTGTGCCGTTATCTTGACATCCGCCCACTACGACAGTTGGATCGACCGGATTTGTGCCTATGCGATAGAACTGAAGCAGTCCTAAGCCGTTTGTACGATCACTCCAGTGAGCACCTCCGTCTTGAGTCGCAAAGACCCCACCGTCAGTACACGCAATGAGTAAGTCAGAGGACGGATCCGGAACAAATTGAAGATCATGTACATCGGCATGGACATATGGTGCTCCTTCGCCTTGCCACTGCGCAACAATCTTCCAATGTGAACCACCATCTTCTGATGTCCAGATGTTGACACCACCACAGAAGATTGTTTCAGGATCACTTTGCGATACAGCGATGGCTAAATCATAACTACCCTGACCTTGGGATTCGTCGCTGGCGCTATAGCTGCCGTCGGATCTCCAGTTGAGAATATTGAGGCTTGTTCCACCGACAGACATTTGCGTCCAAGAGTCACCGCTATTTGTTGAGCGGTAGAGTCCGCCAAAACCACTAGCGTTATTCGACACCAGAGCATACAAATAGTTCGGATCTGCAAGAGTAACACCGAGTGCAACGCGATTTCCGTTCATGCTTGTCAAGCCATTCGTCAGTCGACTAAAGCTTGAGCCTCCATTTGTCGATCGGTAAATGGTTGCACCTGAGCTAGCGTAAATGTAGTTCGGATCACTTGGTTTGAACTCCATGTCACGGAAATAGCCGGCTTGCACAAGCCCCCACGTCGTGCCATTGTCTGTGCTTCGAAAGATACCATTCGATGTCGCACAGAGAATGATGTTTGGATTCTTTGGATTGATGATAATGCGACTCATTTGACGAGTCAAGGTGATGCTAAAGTTAAGCGATGTTTGCTTCCAAACATGACCACCGTCGTCGGATCGTAACACACCATAAGATGGAGTATTGCCACCATCCATATCACCGGTTGCCAGGAACATTTGATTGGTGTTTTGCGGGTTGATAGCGATGTCTGAAACACCGAGTGCAGGTAGACTATCGGTCGTCGTAGACCAATGAACACCAAGGTCGGTTGACTTCCACAATCCACCACCCGGTGTGCCGATCCATATCTCGTCCATGTTGTCGGGATTGAAACGCACGCATGCAACACGTCCGCCACCTCCACCGGTTGGAATCTTCGTCGTCGGACCCATGAACTTCCACTTAGCCGTCGACATCAATTGATTTGCCTTGGAGCTGTTCTTGGTATGCGCTGCATTTCTCAGTTTTTGCAATTCGGTCCAGACAATGCTTGGATTGGGAAATGTCCCATCCGGCAATACTCGATGCGACCAGTATTCTTCCCAGCGACGAAAGCGCAATTCTTCTGCATCGTTCTCTTCCGATTCCGGCGCGTCGTCATCTTTTTCAACCGATTGTACTGCATTCTGTTTTTTTGCGTGCGCCGCGTTCCATCGCTCTTGAATTTGCTGAAGCGTGGCACCTTCCATCGCCTGCTGCACATAGTCTTGAGCGTGAATTTGAACCGCGCCAAAAACAACAAGAATGGCGCATACTGAGTAAAAAACCTTGGTCATGAATCGGATTAGCATTGTGTAGCCAGAAATTTAAGTATTCTTTTCCATGTCAACGAGCCTGACAGGGATCTTTTGGAGTTGACTTCGATAGTATTAACACGAAAAAAGGAGAATGGATTCCAGGTCGAAGTCTTATTCATTCAAATCACGCTTGTGGTATAGCGCCACTGACTATTTTTGGTCGAGGCGCTTTCCATCCGCACACAAGGCCACATGAAGTTCTTTATTACGTGGGATTCATTCTTCACTTGTCTGCTGATTTTCGCAGCAACAACCGGTCTATTCTACATCCCGCAGAACTTGGATTTTCTCAATCCACTGAAGCAGGCATTGGGAGATTTTGACGTTACTGATATAGCTCAGTCAAGAATGCGCGATGATAACGCCAGCGCCATCGACACTAACATCGTCCTCGTCAATCTATCAACTCAATCTCGAGCCGGTATCGCGCACATGCTCCATCGTTTGGCGGAGCAAAAGCCGTCGGTGCTTGGCATCGATGCGAAATTCTCGAAACCTAAGGACCCAACGACCGACTCAATGCTCGTTCAAGCAATGAGCGAGATACCACGACTGGTTCTTGGTTCAAAGATCAATTTCAATGACTCGTTAAAAGTGTTTGACTCTGAAGATCAATCTAATTCGATGTTCAATAAATACTCGAAAGTCAATTGCTTCTTCAACATGATCAGTGATCAAGAGAAGTCTTTTCGAACCGTGCGAGAGTTTTCACCTTTTGAGCTTGTCAACAAGGATACCGTGTACAACTTCGCGACTGCAGTTGCTGGAGTGCATAATCCTCGATCATTGACCACGCTTATGCGTCGAAGCAACAGCACGGAGTCAATTCGATTTCGCGGCAACATCTCATCGTTCTTCTGCTTGGATGCCTCACAAGTCTTAGACGATGAAGAAGACATCTCCATTGTACGTGATAAGATCGTCTTGATGGGCTTCATGGATAACGAAATTGACACCATGCCACGTACTCTCGAGGATTCTTTCTTCACGCCCTTAAACACTAACTATGCCGGTCGAACTTTTCCGGATATGTACGGCGTGGTTGTGCATGCAAATGTCGTCTCGCAACTCCTTCATGAAGAGTATATCAACGTCATGCCTTTGTGGTTGGGATTGTCCATCAGCTTTGTTCTCTGCGTCTTGACTGTAGGCATGTTCAATATTTTCGAAGAGAAAGCGCCGAATTGGTACGACGCACTGACAATTCTCACATTCTTGATTCAGTCAGTCGGCATCACCTTTCTGCACGTATTGTGTTTTAATAGCCTGCACTATAAAATGAACATTACAGTGACACTCGCCATTCTGGCGCTTACGCCCACTGTACACGAACTCTATCATAACTCGGTCAAACCACTTTTTTGGAAAGCTCTAAACTTTTTTAGGAAGAAAAACCCATGAAATCCAGTGTTTTCCACCTTGGTCTGGTGCTTGTATTGCTGAGTGTTGTCATGCAAGCCGACGACATGAAAGTCCTTTCAGTCAAAGGCAAAATCACCGCCAGCACTTCAAAGGGAAGCGCTAGTGTTAAGACCGGTCAACGTCTGCAAAGCAGTGACAAAATCTCCGTTCCGGAAAAAGGTGCTGTGACCTTGTTACACACGAATGGTCGTTCGATTGATGTGCGTTCGGCCGGACAGTACAAAGTAAGCGACCTTATGGCGCAAGCCGCATCAAAGGGTAATGGCGTTGCGAAGAAGTTTGCTTCGTATGTGTACAACGAACTCACGGATACTGATGACTCACCTCTCTCGGACTCGCACAAGAAGAACATGAGCGTGACCGGATCCGTCGAGCGAGCGCAAGGTGATCGTCAGAATAGCGTAGATGCGATTGAGGATATTCTTCATTCATCCGGCGCGACCTCCGGCACGAGTTCCAGTCTAAACTCCGGAATTAAGAACAGCGTTGAATCTGTGATCAGCGAGGACTTTATCACTATCATCTTCCCTCGTTCTTCTTTCATTCTTGAGCCAAGCGTCCGCCTTCTCTGGTACAAGTTACCTGCTGCAAAAGAGTACACGATCGAAATCCGTGATGCGTCGGATGCAGTGCGCTACAGCACGAAGACAACCGATACAACGCTGCAGCTGTCATTCGACGCTGCTCATCTTGAGCGTGCGAAGAACTACTATTGGTCTGTTCGACGAAGCGATAAAGAAAGTGTTCGTTCATCAGAATACTGTCTGCAGTGGAGTCCTGAGGATCAGTCAAAGCGCATGCAAGACACACTCACCATGATTGCCGATGAGGTAGGAAAAGGTTCTGCCTTTGCAGACGTAGTGCAAGCTCAATTCGCGGAAGATCACGGTCTGCATGTTACCGCTCTGAAGTGTTACACCAGCGCCGTCTATACTTCGAGCTCTGAAGAGTACAAGCGATATTTCCGCAATTACTTGCGTCGCCTCAATCTCAACGTTGACGCACAGAAGACGAAGTAAATCATCCTTAAACACAAAGGACAATTTCAGGTACACAAGTGGGTTTCAGTGTACGCGATTCAGAGATTTACCAAGCGAGCAGTTCATTGAGTGCCTTGACGACATCATCTGTGCTTGGAACCACAGCAGCCATAAGCGTTTTGTTGTAAGGCACTGGCACATCAGCCACAGCGAGTCGCTGTACCGGAGCGTCGAGGTAAGCGAAACACTCTTGCATAAGCACAGCGCTAATCTCGGCGCCGAAACCGTTGGTTAGACCATCTTCATGGACGATGAGACAGCGTCCGGTGCGACGCACTGAAGCAACAACTGCTTCTCTATCCCAGGGCGCAATCGTTCTCAAATCCAGTACATCAATTGATCTTTTCACTTGATCAACTGCTTCAACGGAACGATGCAACATGTCTCCCCAGCTGACGATCGTCGCTTCGTTTCCTTCGCGCACTCGCGCTGCTTGACCGAAAGGCAAAACGTAATTATCTCCCGGGTACACAGAGCGTCCAGCCGAAGTATCGAGAAGATTTCTGTGCTCCAGAAAGAATGTCGGATCATTACCACGCAAAGCCGCGCGCAACAAACCGGAAGCATCTTTAGCGTTTGACGGAATGGCGACTCTCCAGCCAATAGTGTGAGCAAAGATTGCTTCACCACTTACGCTGTGCCAAGGATCTCCGGTTCTTTTGCTATATCCAACCGGAATTCGTACTACCATTGGAGCAGCGAACTCATTGTTCGTTCGCCAACGAATAGTTCCGATATCGTTGATGTGTTCTGTCGCCGGATCGAGATACTTGCGGAATTGAATTTCCGGTACTGGCATCAGACCGGCATAAGCCATTCCGATTGAGCGACCAATAATTCCCTCTTCAGAAAGCGAAGTGTCAAACACACGTTCCTCGCCAAAGCGATGCTGCAAGTCCATGGTTGCACCGTGTACACCACCCTTTAATCCCACATCCTCACCAAACACAAGGATGCGCGGATTTCTCGACATTTCCGAATCAAGCGTTCTCTTGACGCTTTCGATGAGATTGATGCGAGCACCTTGCTCTTCTGCGGTGCCACCGGTCTCAGGATGCAATCCTTCAGCAAGTGGACCGCCAACTGTTTGTACCGTTTCTCCATCGTAAAGAGCATACTTGCGCACGCCGGCAGTCTCTGGTTCCGGTTCGGCCAATGCAGCTTCGCAGGCAGCTCGAACTTCCCCTTCAACTTCTTGAACGAGGGCTTCCCATTCGTCTTTGGAGATGTACTTCTTTGCGATGCAATACTTCTTCAAACGAGGCAGTGGATCGCGTTGAAGTTCTTCTTCGCGTTCTTCTTTGGTTTTGTATGCTTGACTATCGGCACCGCTATGACCGCAGATGCGTGGTACACTGAGGTGCAAAAGGACGGGCTTAGATTTCTTGCGACAATACTCAACTGCCTTGGCAATTAGTGCCGAAGCGTTTTCCGGATCTGCACCATCACCATCAAGGATGATGAGATTCTTCATCGCACCCATGTTCTTTGCGATGTTGCCGCCCGGGGTTTGAAAGTTGCCGCGAACAGAGATACCAAACTGATTGTCTTCGACGAGGAAGATGATGGGTAGCATGAGCGTCGTCGCCATCGTTACTGCTGACCAAAAACCATTGGTTGCAACAGCAGCATCACCGGACATACAAACGGCGATTGAGTCCTTCCAATCTTCATTCTTCAACTGTGACGCACGATACTGAATTGCTTGAGCCCAACCGGCAGCCGGTGTAAACTGAGCACCTACGTCACCGGAAGCTGGCATGACGGTGATGTGACGACCTTCGACACTGCGCGGACTGAGGTTATGCACGACGCCGATATCGCGTCCGCCATTCCGACTCCCTGCACGCGCCAAGGGACCACTGAATGCTTCCTGATAACTCATTCCGGCATGCAGTACGAAGGGTCTTGAGCGATAATACACCGACGCAGCATCATGCTTCTCGTTAAGAAGATGAGCCATGATTACTTGACTCAATTCATGACCGCGGGCTGAGAATTGATAGGTGACTTTTCCGGAAGGAGCCAACTCCGTCTCTTCGATCTCGTCGATACGACGCGAGGCCAAAACTGTTTTTGCAATTGATCGCCAATCTTGTGCTTGTAATTCCATCATAAACTGTGTGTGTAAGGAGAGTCTAGGTTGAGCTATTGTGCTTTGATTTGCAAGATACATGCAGCGTATCATACTCAAATAGAGCTTTTTTGCACGATGCCTTTTTGCTAGATTGACAGCCCACTCACAAGGAATTCACATGCGTAATGTTGTTAGCATTCTTGCAGTGCTATGTGTGCTTTGCGGTTCCGCATATGCTCAAACGCAGTATAAAGCGAGTCAAGGACTACCCACGGCTCGAGATCAAGCAAAAGGTAGTGGATTGGCTAATGCCAAACTGACCGCTATCGCTACTCTCGGCGATACGACCTTTTTTGGCAGTTATGTTCCATCCCTGGTCAAATCTCTGATCAAGTTTGATGCTTCAAAAGGCACTTCTGCTTTTTGGGGATATCGTTTTCACGACATTCTCGGCGGCAAGGACACGTCCTTGGCTTTCATCGTGTTGAAACTGGCTATCGTCTATCAAGCGGTTCAAGCTCCGATTCCGGCGCTACCGGGTTTGCCCATTCAAATGGATTCTGCTTTGCCGGCAACATTTATGGATAGCGATATCATGACCAAGAAGATCGCTGCCAATGGTTCGTACAAACAGTATATGGCATCCTATCCAAATGCGCGCTATCAAGCAGCTGCATTGGGCATGTCAACCGGAGGCTTTTATCCTGAGGGTCCGCTGTGGATCTGTTACGTCGGTGACAAAATCACAGATGTCTCACTTGCTTGCTTTGTTGAAGCAAAGGACTCTACCGGTACCGCAGAGTGCATTGTCGTTCCTGCTTCTGATGTTAATGATAGTCCAACTGCAGAACGTCCTGCACTAAGTCCGCTTCCTGCAACGAACAACTCTGTAACACTTACGATTCCACTTTCGTGCTACATGCCTCGATTTGATCTGGACATCGTGGATCTTCACGGTAGAGTTGTAAAGAGTTATCCGACTCAAGAGGTCGCAGGTGACACTAAAGTGCTTTGTGACTTACAAGGCGTGCAAGCAGGCATGTACATAATGCGTCTTCGTGGAAGTGCGGCACACTACAATCTTCCTCTCATCGTTGAGTAATTTTTCACCATTCACAGATTAATCTCTTATGTATCAGCATCTCAGTGCGGCCGACCCGGAGCTCTTCTCTGCAGTCGAGAAAGAATATCAGCGTCAGCGTGACAAATTGGAACTCATTGCAAGCGAAAATTTCACGTCGCTGGCAGTCATGGAGGCACAAGGCAGCATACTCACTAACAAGTACGCCGAAGGCTATCCCGGAAAGCGCTACTATGGTGGATGTGAATGGGTGGACGTTGCGGAAACTCTCGCAATTGATCGCGCCAAGAAACTCTTTGGTGCTGAATACGCAAATGTTCAACCGCACAGTGGAAGCTCAGCAAACATGGCCGTGTATTTCAGTTACTTGAAAGCCGGCGATACAGTCTTGGGTATGGATTTGTCGCATGGCGGTCACCTTACACACGGTTCACCGGTAAACTTCTCCGGACGTATGTATCGCTTTGTTCCCTACGGTCTTGACAAAGCAACCGGCAGAATCGACTACAACCGCGTCGCTGAACTGGCTCGTGAGCACCAACCAAAGATGATTACTGTGGGCGCTTCTGCCTATTCACGTGAGATTGATTTTCAAAGTTTCCGTGAAATCGCCGACAGCGTTGGAGCATTCTTGATGGCTGATATCGCACACCCTGCAGGATTGATTGCGAAAGGTCGCTTGCAGTCGCCACTGCCATGGTGCGATGTTGTGACCTCGACGACACACAAGACTCTTCGCGGACCTCGTGGCGGCATTATCATGCTTGGTAAGAATCGTGAGAATCCCTTTGGTCAGGTTGCACCAAAATCCGGTCGCACTAAACTCATGGGTGAGATCATCGATTCATGGGTAATGCCCGGCATTCAAGGCGGTCCACTCATGCACGTGATCGCTGCCAAAGCAGTCTCATTCGGCGAATGTCTTGGCAACTCCTACGACGAGTACACAAAGCAAGTCATTCGCAATGCTCGAGCGTTGGCTGAAGCGTTGATAGAGAAGGGATTCGATATCGTCAGCGGCGGCACTGATAATCACTTGATGCTCGTCGATGTTCGCAACAAGAAACTCACCGGAAAGCAAGCAGAAATTGCTCTTGATGCGAGTGGTATCACCTGTAACAAGAACGCCGTTCCCTACGACACTGAATCTCCGCTAGTAACAAGCGGTATTCGCCTTGGCTCAGCAGCCATGACAACTCGCGGAATGCGCGAACCGGAAATGCGTCAGATTGCATCTTTCATCGATAGAGTCATTTCCAATCATGCAGATGAGAATACAATCAATGCAGTGAAGCGCGATGTGAGAGATTTCTGTCGCACCTTCCCACTCTACGCTGAATACGATTCAAACGTCAACGACGTAAAGGTAAAAGTTGAAAGCGCTGTCAAGAATCTCGTCGGAAGCGTTGGTCAGGTTTTGTCTGACGTGGGCGATGAAATGAAGAAGGCAGTGAAGAAGTAGATTGAAAATGAGCTGGCATTTTTAGCCGCTCACTTTATCCGGCTCATCGACAAGAGAGCTAGTTAACTAAGCAAAGAGAATCGTTCACTAACGGTTCTCTTTTTTTATGCAAAAAGAAAAAGGAGCGATTGTTGTTCGCTCCTTTGACCTGTTGTTGTACTGTTTACTCCACAGAATTTATCGGTCAATCAAACGAATGCTTGAGACCCAGTGGTATTTTTTTTCAATGCGCTCTTAGTTCAGCTTTGCTTGAAGATTCAAGAGTGAAAGAGCCGCAAGGTGATAACGAGGTTCAATTCCTATCGCTTGTTGGTACTGTGCGATGGCTTCAAACCAGCGTCCTTGTCGTTCATACACACGACCAAGATTGTAGTAGGCGTAGTGTCGTGACGAATAGCGTGGTGCAAGAATAGCCTTGCGAAGCCAGAATTCTGCTTCAGAGATCTTGTTAAGGTAGATGAGATAGGCAGCGATATCGTTGTAAGGATTGCCATACTCAGGATCGAGCTCAATTGCGTAATGACACTCCTGAATTGCTCCTTCATAGTCACCAAGGAACGAATAAGCCCAACCCAAGAAGGTATGTGCTTCTGACGTTTCGTAAGTATCCAGCGACAACCTGTAGTACTTGATAGCCTCGGCTACCCTACCATCCATTTGGAGTTTGTAGGCTTGCTCGTAGTACTCCGTTGCCTGGCGCAGCGCGTTTGTCTGGTGGTGAGTCTGCATAAGCGTGCTTCAATCAATATCACATATCCTGGCAACTAAAGCCTGGTTAGCAGCTACATATCCATATGCACCTCTGCAAGGGTTAAGTCTGGCTCGTCCGGTGAGATTGCGTCGAGTGAGGAATATTCCGTGGACTTTGTCTTAATCGAAGAATGTCCAGGCGACGCTTATAGATAAGTTTCGGACGGGATTGGGAAAAATTGAGAGCGAAGAGAAGGAATTCGACAAAATATTCTGATAGCGCAGCTTGATCGTGGCATCCCCCAGATCAGCACCCGCCAAAACGTCAATTCCACCAAATTGTGCGCTTTGCGCAATAGTGCCCGGGACTTGTGCCCAGTCCATAGGAACAAAAGTGTTGGGCTGCATTGAGCTCTGTGCATGAACCGCCAGTCCTAGATAGACGACGTTTTTGGCGATTGTTGCCTCGTAACGAAATGATGCCTGAACATAAGCCGCCGGCAGACTTTTATCTGCTTGACCATCCAAAGTAGCAGAACTTAGTTGCGCATTTCCCTCGGCACGGAAGTTCGAAAAACGATGTGAAGCGCGCAGTAATAATCCACTTACGATGCGCTTGTCTGCATTCCTGTAACTCAACGTGAGAGTACGCTTATTGGTATCAACCAATGCTGCTGAAGCAACGATCGGATTGGTTACGATTCTGGTGTACGCGAGAATGGAAGCGTTTGTCTGCGCGGTGTTGAAGCCTAGATCCGCATAGGCAAAGGTCGATCGTTCTTGTTCGAGACCCCATCCTTCTACCACTGAGGGCAGGCGAGCACTCTGTGACAAATCTGCACGCAGTGTCCAGCTTTGTCCTACTCGAAGCACCGCAGCAGCACCGATTGAAATGCTGACGCGATTGTCAAGATTTTGCAGACGGAGTCCTCCACTGATCATGAGGTCATGACTGAGATCCAAGTGAAGCTGACCGTAGGCGGCGACACGCTGTCGTGCATACTCCGGACTATAATCTGACTGTGTTCCCTTTTGATACTCGAGCTCAGCACCGGCAATTATGCGTGCCCCTGAAAACAAGCTTTGCTTATAGCGAGCACTGAGTCCACTACGAATCCAACTCCAGTTAAGTCCAAGCGCGGAGTCACGACTGAAAATCAATGCACTGTCTCGTCCTACATTCCAGAGTCCGTGTGAATAATAGGCGCTGTATTGTATAACGCTTGAAGAATCACTCGTAAATCGACTCGTGCCGCTCAGTGTAAGATCATGCCGAAACAAGCGTTCGTTAAGACTAGGGTAACGCACTACTGCGCTGATCTCGTCATTGATATCACTCGTACCACTTGTGTCAACACCGCCATTAGCGCCGAAGCCTTGATTAACGAAGTTCTCAGTCAGAGAAATGTTTGTTCGTTCAGAGAGATTCCATCGCACAAGTGCTCGCACGTTCCACGAGTCCATTGCTTGGTTTGCGTAGCGTCCGTCACCGGCTTGACGTCGGAAGCCGAGCGTCATGTTCCAGTTCGGAGCAATGTTCTGCGAGTAAATCCCATCAGACGAGAGAAAACCATTCGCGCCGTCGGCATACCATAAGCGAGTGTACGGTGATTTGGTGTTATAGATGGGCTCTTGAATATTGAGCAACATGCCCGAGGAGTTGTCTGAGAAAATCACCGCATCCGAACCAAGCAATACACTGATCGATTGCATGAACTCAGTTGCATAGGAATTGAGCCACATCTGACCGAGTCCAGGATCATTTACCGGACGTCCGTCAAAGCTCAGCGCATTATCTCGTACTGATGCACCTGCAACTCGCCAAGAATTTGGCAAGCCGTGATAGCCCAGAGATTGAGCGTAGAACGGAAAGTGCGACTGCATGAGCTCGTCAAAGCCTGTGTAGTACTCATTTTGAATGTCGCGACGAGAGAGTCGGGCGAAATGCTCATTGCTGTCAAGGAGCAAGGAACCATGCTCGGCAAGTGGCTGGTGCAGATGTATGCTTGTATCAATGCGAGGTCTGGTCTCAACGTCGTTTAGCAAGAGCGAATCTTTAGTGCTTGAACTCGAATTATCGCGCTTTGTGCTATCTGCACCGAAATCGACTCTTGATCCACGGCTTAAACCACTGAGTTCTGAAAGTCTATCTGAGCTAGGCCTTTGTCCGACTGATTGAACCGCATAGTTGTCTGCACGAAGCTGTGCGCTAAACGCAAGCAGAAGGCCTGTGAGGATTACAATGCGTGAAAGCTTCACTTGCGCTTCCCTTTCGGCTCAGTAGATGTCGCCGTCGGTTTCGCTAGTGGCGCATATTGGATGTCATCTGCGCTTAGGCCAATTCGTAAAGGAAACAGACGATCGCGAAATCGATGTTCCCAATCTTCAATGAGCAAGCGATCTTGTGCAGAAAAATGCGTGGAGTCGACGCGCTCAGCGATTGTTTTCTCAGCAGACTGCACGTCGCTTCGTTTGCGCAGGTCACGAGCAACAATCGACTTCGACTCAGAATCGCGAATGACGGCCATCACGGTCGCTTCGCATCGACGGTACTCATCGATATTCACGTATTGTTGATTGAGTAAAGCGGCAATTGTCTTGCGGACTGATACTTGTGCGCTGTGCAGGCGCATTCCCACAGAGTCAATCTTTGTCTCACGAGTGATTGACCGTGAACTCGGGAATTCGCGTTGGAATATTTGATTCACTGAATCGAGTACCGTGTTGAACAGCAAGAGGTTCGCGGGAATGAGGTGCTGCGGCGCTGAGGTGTCTTCATTGATCAATCGATCGCGAATGCCAGCGGTCTGTGATTGTGGCGTCGTGTCGATTGTGAGAGGTTTTATGTGCTGGAAAAATGTCCAAACGGCAAGGAAGACCGCAACGAGAAAGACGCTCAGGATAGTGGCGGTTAGATTTCTAAATTTTCCTTTTCCTACTCCCCAGCGCATAGTCGATAGGTCCGTGATGAGACAAGTTGCGGTCAGTCGTTCGGCTCGCCTAAGACGCCGCTACTTCAGCATTCACGCTCTGCTCGCGACGTTCGAACAACGCCTCAACAAAACGCAGAGTATCAAATGGTTGCAAATCGTCGATACGTTCTCCAACGCCGATGTATCGTACCGGCAGTTGTAGTTCATTGGCGATTGCAATAACGACCCCACCCTTGGCCGTTCCATCAAGTTTGGTGAGAACGATTCCGCTGACTTTCGAAACTTTCGAAAATTCCTGTGCTTGGAGGATAGCGTTCTGTCCGGTTGTGGCATCCAATACCAAGAACACATCATGCGGTGCTTCCGGGATGAGTTTCTTCATCACGCGACTGATCTTTTCTAACTCCTGCATCAAGCCCTGTTTGTTGTGTAGACGACCGGCAGTATCAATAATGCAAATGTCACATTGACGAGCCAGAGCTGCTTGCAGAGTATCAAAAGCCACAGCTGCTGGATCCGCACCTTGCTTCTGTTGAACAAGTTCCACGCCGGCGCGCTCAGCCCAAACTTCCAACTGCTCATTTGCTGCAGCGCGAAATGTATCGGCCGCACCAATGATAACGCTCTTGCCGGCTTTCTTGTAGTTGTGAGCCAGCTTGCCAATGGTGGTCGTTTTACCAACGCCATTGACACCGACGATCATGATCACATGTGGTTTTCTTCCTTCAACAACTTCGAAGGCAGCATCTGCGCTTGCGCTTGGAGAGTCAACGAGAATCTCAGCTACTTGCTCTTGCAAGAGTTCAACGACTTTTTCAGCATCGACGATCTTGTCACGCTTAGCTGCAGCTCGCACACCTTCGATAATGCGTTCCGTGGTATTGAAACCAACGTCAGCGGATAGCAGAATTTCTTCGACTTCTTCGAGAAGCTTAGCGTCAATCTGACGTCCACGCAAAAGAACGTTGAGCTTTGTTGAAATGGCAGAACGTGTCTTTTCCAATCCATCACGTAAACGATCCAGACTAAAAGTCTCGGCTACCGTCGACGCGGCATTCGTCAGTTTTTTCTTAATCGAGTCAAAAAATCCCATGAGTTATCCTCTAACACCAATCACTCGTAAAAACGAGCCAAGGTAGTTTAAAAATGAAAGTACAAGCGCTCCGGCGGCTGCGGCTATTAGCTCGTTGCGATAGTCTGGTCCTGGTATATCAACAGCTATCAGCATGAGGGCCAGCGCTACTATGGCCACTGCATATTTTCCGACTGTATTGGACATTAACGTGATGCCAAGTCGACGTCGTACAAAAATACCTCCTGCGAGAATCAACACGTCACGGGCAATTACCAGCACAAAAAACCACAACTCGATCTTCCCGCTGAGCATGATGGCACAAGCCGCGCTTCCGACGAGGATTTTATCGGCCAAAGGATCGATAATCTTACCAAATTCCGTCACTTCATTGCGCCGTCTAGCTACCAATCCATCTAAAAAATCAGTCAGGCTTGCCAGCAAGGTCAGAGAAATGATCTGAACGACCTGGCTGTGATACAATGCACTTGCAAGAGGAACGGCAATCACGATGCGACTCATGCTCAAAACATTCGACACCGTCCAGATTTTATCCTTCGGTGCATCTTTAGCTTGGTTGCTGTCCGCAACACTAGGCTCATCCATTGCTGTGTTTGCGATAATGGACAAATCGGCGAATGCCCTCTTCAAAACTGATCTCGGGTCGCCACTGCATTTCCTGCTCCGCTAAGGCATAGCTATAACATCCTCGCCGAGGTTCTCCCGGCTTTGCTTCTTCAAATCGCGCCTGTACATGCGTGCCGCATTCCTGATTTAACTGCTCAAGTATCTGCAGCACATTTGTCTCACGTCCGGAAGCAATATTATAGGCTCCAACAACTTCCGCATCTAATGCGCGAAGATTCGCTCTTACAACGTCTTCGACAAAGACATAATCTCGGGTCTGCAAACCATCGCCAAAAATGATTGGTTCATGACCCTGCAACAGCTTTTCGAGAAAAATTGCAATGACACCTGCTTCACCATGAGGGTTTTGTCGCGGACCAAACACATTCGCATAGCGAAGAGCCGTCCATGACAGTCCATAACAGGTTTTGAACGCCTGAAGATATCGTTCGATACTCAGTTTCGCGACGCCATAGGGCGAGAGTGGATACATGGGTTGCGATTCGTCACACTGCTCCACGTATTGATGACCATACACAGTTCCCGCGCTTGAAGCAAAGATGAACTTAGAGACGCCGGTCTTTACCGCAGCTTCCATGAGGTTCAAACTTCCAATGACATTGACCATTGCGTCGCGCTTAGGCTCGCGTACGCTCACGCGAACTTCGATCTGTGCAGCGTGGTGATTAACAACATCGAATCGCTCTTCTTCAAAGACAGCATGTATATCATCGTGGGTGATATCCATGTGAACGAATCGCGCGGCAGAATTCAGGTTCTCGCGTCGACCACTCGAGAGATCGTCAATAACCACGACTTCGTGACCAGCCTTCAGGTACGCATCGGCAATGTGCGAGGCTATAAATCCTGCTCCTCCGGTTAATGCGATCTTCATCGTGCATTCTCCTCGGATTGTCGAACTGTATCGTAACGCAAGCCTTTTTGTCCAATGTCTCGGCGCATCAATTTCTTCTCAAACTGAACACATTCTGCAGCCGCGTACGCTTTCTCAATTGCTTTGGAGAGCGAGTCTTCGACGGCTGTAATACCAAGTACACGACCGCCGGACGTCAATATTGTGCCGTCACGCTCCACAGTCCCAGCATGATAGATTCGCGCCATGCGTGAAGCTTCTTCAAGACCCCGAATCTCGAATCCTTTTTCATAGGCATCAGGATATCCTCCACTTGCCAGTATGACTGTGCACGCGACGCCCTCTGCAACCGATTCAACGCAGCTTGGATCGATTGCACCACAAGCTGCTGAGTAGCACAGCTTCGCAAAATCGCCGCGAAATACAGAGAGCACTGATTGTGTCTCAGGATCTCCAAATCGTGCGTTAAACTCAACGACATCGCAGCGATTGTCTTTGATCATCAAGCCAACGAACAAGCATCCAACAAATGGAGTGGAGGCAGAGGCAAGTGCTGAAAGCAATGGTCGAATAATTGTTTCTTCAATTTGTCCAAGACGTTGTGCGTTCACCAGTCCGGCAGGTGCGTAGGTGCCCATGCCTCCGGTGTTCTTTCCGCGATCACCGTCCAGTGCACGTTTGTGGTCTTGGGCAGGTGCAAGAAGAACGTAGTTCTGTCCGTCACACAAGGCAAAAACCGATGCTTCTTCCCCGCTAAGAAATTCTTCGATAACAACACTATCACCGGCAGATGAAAAAGCTCCGTCAAACATCTCACGCACTGCTTGTTGCGCAGCTTCGTGCGTTTCGGCAATAATGACGCCTTTACCCAGAGCCAAGCCATCAGCTTTGACAACAATCGGTGTTGTTTGCGTTTTCAGATATTCAAGAGCCTCACTCAATTGATTCTTGGAAAACGATGCATAGGCTGCAGTTGGGATACCTGCTTTTTGCATGAGTTCTTTGGAGAAAGCTTTGGACCATTCGATGCGGGCTGCGGCTTTGGTCGGACCAAAGACTTTGATACCACGCTCGAGCAAAGCATCCGTCATTCCGTCAGCCAGAGCTTGATCAGGACCGATGAGCACAAAATCAATGTTCTGCGCCACACAGAAATCGCCAATCTGCGCAAAGTTGTTTGCATCAATCTCAGCGCGCTTTGCATGTTGGAATATTCCTGGATTGCCCGGCGCTGCCCATAGAGCTTCGCATGAGGCAGACTCAGCCAGAGCTCGCGCTAAGGCGTGTTCACGTCCGCCGGAACCAATGAGTAGTATCTTCAATGCACTCATGATAATTTTCTCAGTTGATCTTTGCTTCCACATGAAATAAAAATTGCGCATTCATGGTGAACGAATGCGCAACAGATGTCTATGACAAGGTCAAAGATGCACGAGTGCAGCCTGACCCGCCTGCTTCCTAAAATGGAACTTCGTCAATCTCACTTGATGGAGCTGAACGCATGTCAGGAACGCTACGCGGTTTTGCATCGGCTCTTTCCAATCGCCATGCGACGAGATTTGTGTAGTAAACGGTCTCACCATTTCTATTCTGCGATGGACGTCCACTAAGGTTGAACGATACCTTCACATCCTCACCTTTCGAAAAGTTGTCCAGCGCTGAACAACGATCTTGGGTCAGTTGAAACTTGACGTACTGTTGATACATTCCATCCTGTGTTTCCAACACAAATTCACGCTTGCGAAATTTTTCAGTGACTTGCTGCTCGTTATAGATCTCGTGCAGTTTTCCAACGACTTCAAATGACATACATTCTCCAAAAAACAAATTCAAAAAAGGGTGATTTGCTCATCCATCCCTCGCATTGAGCAAGTTACAACCTGAGGTGCATTTAAGCAACCTGCAGAATCTGTAGTGGAGAACTCATATTCTGGCTTAATGGACATGCCAATGAAGCACTCCTTCCACATGCCTTGAATGCGCAAATTTTGGTCTACAATGACCAGCCCTGCACAATAAGAGGTATTTCGCTGAGCACTTCATCTAATTTTTCCACATCACGTCCACCTGCTGTGGCCATGTGTGCTTTGCCTCCCCCGCCTCCACCAAGGAGTTTAGCAACTGAACCAACGAGTTTACCTGCCGGATGAGTTGCGCAGAGATCGTCAGTAACCACACAGACAAGCTGTACCTTTTCGTCAATTACAGCCGCCAGAATTCCGATGCCTTTGTGACGCAATTCGTTACGCAATGCATCACCAAGGTCTTTGAGTTGATCGCTATCAGTCACGTTCACTTTCTCTGCAACAAGGTGAATGTTCGAGACTTCAATCGAGCGTGATACCATTTCAGGCACGCCCAAAGCAAGCTCTGCTCCTTGAAACTTCGAGAGCTCTTTCTCGAGTTGCTTGACTTTGTCGAGCTGGAAATCGTATTGAATTTTTGATTGTTCGATTTCGTGATGCAACCCCGCGATGTACTCTGCAATCGCGGGACCACTGATAGCCTCAATTCGGCGCATACCGGATGCGATGGCAGTCTCTTGAATAATCTTGAACATGCCGATCTCGCTCGTGTTTGTCACGTGCGTACCACCACAGAATTCTGCCGAGAACTTTTCGTCCATTACCACAACGCGAACGAAGTCGCCGTACTTGTCGCCGAAGAACATCTTCACGTTCGGCACCTTGCGTGCCTCTTCAATTGCCAATTCCAAAGTGTAGACCGGTACACGCTCCATGATCTTCTCGTTGACAATTGCCTCTATGTCACGGATTTCCGAAGGATGGAGTTTTTCGAAGTGCGAGAAATCGAAACGCAAGTGATTTGGAGCTACAAGCGAACCGCTTTGCTTGACGTGTGTACCAAGCACACGACGAAGTGCTTCGTGCAGAAGGTGCGTCACAGAGTGATTGCGTTGAATATTCCAACGACGCTTTACATCGACCTCAGCACGAACCTTGTCGCCAATCAATCGTTCAACTTCACGATCGCAGATGTGAATGATGGCAGATCCGGCTTTTCGAACATCTTGGACGAGATATTCCTCGCCGCCGAGAATCAGACGGCCGTTGTCAGACTGCTGTCCACCGGACTCTGCATAGAATGGAGTGGATCGCAGCGCTACCATATTATCTGAAACATAGACCAATTCTTCATCTGCAGTCAATTGCTCATAGCCAACAAAACGTGTGGCAATGTCAAGTGCCGGAAGCGCTTCTTCAGTTGCTCCCTTTGCTCCTGCCTTGCGAGCTTGACGAGAGCGCTCACGTTGCTCAGTCATCAGTCGTTCGAATCCATCCACATCAACCGTCAAGTTGTGCTCTTTTGTCAAGAGCTGTGTGAGATCCAAGGGAAATCCAAATGTGTCGTATAACTGGAAGGCGTCGTCAGCACTGACTTTGTGCGAATCTTCTTGGGTAGACTTTTGCACGATGACTTGAACACGCTCAAGACCGCGTTCAAGAGTCTGTAAGAACGACTCCTCTTCTGCGCGAATGATACGCTCTACAGCTGACTGCATGGAAACAATCTCCGGAAAGACATCGCCCATGGTATCAACCAATACTTGCACCAGACGATAAATCACCGGATCGCGCAATTCGAGGTTGCGTGCATAGCGCGAGGCACGACGGAGTATGCGGCGAAGCACATAGCCACGTCCTTCGTTACCCGGTGATGCACCGTCAGCGATAGCAAATGAAAGCGTGCGAACGTGATCTGCAATAACCCGCATCGCGATGCCATTAGCATCATCCAAATTTGGATTGTAGGCACGACCGCATATCTCTTCGATGGAACGAATGATAGGCTGGAAGACATCGGTATCGTAATTGGATTGCTTGCCTTGGATGACGGCACAAGCGCGTTCGAAGCCCATGCCGGTGTCGACGTGACGTGAGCTGAGGTTTTCCAGGGAGCCGTCTGCTAAGCGATTGTTCTGGATAAAAACGTTGTTCCAGATTTCGATGACTTCTTGCACTCCGGCATTGACGAGACTGCGACCACTTTTATCGGGTGTTCTGTCGAAGTGAATTTCGGTGCAGGGTCCACAAGGTCCTGTCTCACCCATCTCCCAAAAATTATCCTTCTCATCAAATCGCAGTATTCGCGATTCAGGTAGGAATTTCTTCCAGATTTCATAGGACTCATCGTCGGTGCGATAGACAGTCGCATACAAACGCTCAACATCAAGCTTCCACACGTCTGTAAGCAGTTCCCAACTCCATGCGATTGCTTCGTTCTTGTAGTAATCACCAAAGCTCCAGTTTCCGAGCATTTCGAAAAATGTGTGGTGATAGGTGTCGTGACCTACTTCCTCCAAGTCGTTGTGCTTGCCGCTTACGCGTATACACTTTTGGGTGTCAACGGCTCGACTGTACTCGCGCTGTCCTTGACCAAGGAACACGTCCTTGAATTGATTCATCCCCGCGTTTGTAAACAGCAAGGTTGGATCACCGTGAGGAATTACCGGCGCGCTTTGAACAAGACGGTGTCCGCGTTGTTCAAAAAATGACAGAAACGATGATCGTATTTCGCGTGAAGTCACAACAAATCCTACAATTCTTGGAATGGAATAATAAACAGCAAAAGAAAGCGGAACATCTACTCAACCGGACCACTAGGCCTTCGTCAACTCAACTTCGCCCATACGTTCTGTGAGTGCGTGATCATACCAATCATGCAACTGAGCCACCGACACATTGATATCATCGATGTTCAAAGAGTCTCCGTAAACGGCTCCGATGACATGACACGGCACAGCGTTCTTCTCGCACAATGCAATGATTGCGTCACGGTTTGCCGATGCGCAACTGATAATGATTCTCGACTGTGATTCGCCAAACAATGCTTCCGGACTGCACTCAAATGGCAACTCAATCATTGCTCCCTTTGCAACAGGAGATTTGATACACATTTCTGCGAGCGCTACACCCAATCCTCCTTCAGCACAATCGTGTGCTGCACTCACCCATCCGTTACGAATGGCTTGCAGCGTAGTGCGCTGCAGGGCAACCTCGTTGTTGATGTCGAGTTGTGGCGCGTCGCCTCTGGTATGACCAAGCATGAGCTTCAGAACTTCAGATCCACCAAGCTCGGCACCTTGCCAACCAAGGAGCATCACAACATCGCCTTCGCGTGTAAAGCCACTTCCGGCAGTGAACTGTACGTCGTCAATCAAGCCGAGCATACCAATGGTCGGTGTTGGATAGACTGCGTGATTTTGTGATTCATTGTGGAAGCTCACATTACCACCGGTGACCGGTGTGTTGAGTGCGCGACATGCATCGCCCATTCCACGAATTGCTTCACGGAATTGCCAGTAGACTTCAGGATCGTATGGATTTCCAAAATTCAAACAGTTGGTGATCGCCACCGGCTCAGCACCAACGCACACACAATTGCGCGCAGCCTCGGCAACGGCAATCAAGCCTCCACGATAGGGATTGAGGAACACATAGCGAGAATTGCAATCCGTTGAAACAGCGAATCCCTTTCCTTGCAATTCCTTGATTCTCATCACCGCCGCGTCACCGCCACTCTTTTGCATGGTGTTGGTGCCGACTTGAGAATCATATTGTTCGTAGACCCAGCGTTTTGAAGCAATGGTCGGACTCTGCAAGAGCATGCGCAACACTTCTGTCTTGCCAAGCTTTGTCATCGAATCGTGCACGGCAGCAGCATCGTATGAACGCACTTCGCTCAGATAGGATGCTTCGCGCCATTCACGCTCATAGACAGGTGCGCCACCGCCAAGTACTAATGACTGTGCAGGAATTTGTTGAACGCATTTGCCAAAACGGTGGACGCGGATGATACCGTCGTCTGTGACTTCGCCGATCGTGACGATAGGCACATCCCACTTTTCACAAATCTCAATCGCACGTTGCTCCATGCCCTTTTGCACAACCACGAGCATGCGCTCTTGTGATTCGCTGAGCATGATCTCATAGGCGCTCATACCTTGCTCACGAAGAGGTACCGCATCGAGATTGATATTCATCCCAACTTTGCCCTTCGCGCTCATTTCGCTGGTGGAGCAGCAAATTCCGGCAGCACCCATGTCTTGCATACCAACAACAACACCTGACTGAATCAGCTCAAGAGTTGCTTCAAGCAAAAGTTTCTCAGCAAAGGGATCGCCTACTTGAACAGTTGGACGCATGTTTTGCGGATCGCCGCTGAACTCTTTGGATGCCATTGAGGCACCGTGAATTCCGTCGCGACCGGTACCGCTACCCATGATCATCACCGCGTTGCCAACTCCTTCTGCAATGGCAGAAGCAGTGGCATTTGTCTTTACGATTCCAACTGCCATGGCATTGACGAGCGGGTTGTCGGTGTAGCAGCGATCGAAGTAAATCTCACCTCCAACAGTCGGTACGCCAAAGGCATTACCGTAATGCCCGATGCCCTTTACTACGCCCTTAACCAAATAGCGAGTACGTGCGCTGTCGAGTTCACCAAAACGAAGAGAATTCAGAGCAGCAACCGGACGTGCGCCCATGGTAAAGATGTCACGAAGAATCCCACCAACACCTGTTGCAGCACCTTCTACCGGCTCGATAGCTGACGGGTGATTGTGTGATTCAATCTTGAAGGCAATGGCGTAGCCATTTCCGATGTCGATGAGACCGGCATTTTCTTCGCCGGCTTCAACCAACATTCTTCCACCGGATCGCGGCAGTGTCTTGAGTTGCAGAATTGAATTTTTATACGAGCAGTGCTCGCTCCACATCACGCTGTACACGCCGAGTTCGGTGTAGGTCGGGGTTCGACCCAAGACCTCGCAAATGCGGGTGAATTCGGCAGCCGTCAAACCCAGTTCTTGGGCTGTCTGTGCGGTAGTTTCAAATTCTGTAAACAGATCTGCTTGCTGCGGATGCGGTTGTAATACGGTTGTTGTAGACATAGTCAAATAGCTAAAGCCCTCGAGCGGCGAGCACAAAAACGGATTTCGCGAAGCGCAGATTGAACCTGAGTGTGAGCCGGTGAGTTCGAGCGATGAAAATCCCCGCTAAATGCGAGGTGTCGTTCAGCTGCAAAGATACGGAGCGCGGCTAAGAACGGGGGTGGAATTGTGGCGAAATTGTGAGAATTGAGCGAATTAAGGACTTTGGACAGCAAGTCATTTAATGCTCAATAGCGAGACAGAGGGCTGAGTTTAGTATAAAAAAATGGCGTGACCGGATAGACCCGATCACGCCATGATTGAATTCATCAAAAACTAGTGAACAATTGTGAGCAAGCTTGAATGCGCTTTGTTCGACGAAAGATCGACGAGAGCTACGCGGTAGGCACCGGAAGCCAGCATGTGAACCGGGAAACTAAAGGTCTCGGTTCCAGGCGCGACCGACTGTTCGTAGACGCTACGACCTTGCATGTCGTAAACAGTCAGACGACCATTCGTGAGCGCTTCACTAAGGTGGATGCTAACTTCATCCGACGCCGGGTTTGGCTGAATTGAGCAGCCGCTTGCGATGAGATCGTCAAATTCTACACTGCTGATTTCATTGCTGAACCACTTCTTCGTCTGTGTAACAATCTGATCACCGGTGGTTGGTGTCAATTGCTCTAATCCAACACCCAAGTAGACGAGTTTGTATTTGCCTTCATAGCGAAGTCCGCCGATACGTACGCTGCTGTTGTACTTGAAAATTGCAACCGCGCCATCGCGAGGTTTGAATTCATCCGGATACAAGAATCCATCTCCGTAAGGAGTGATAATTGCCGAAGCTGCCACAGACTTAAACAAAGGTTCGTTGCTAACAGCCGTTAAACGATTATTGCCGGTACCACCATCGGTAACAAAGTCCGCGTGGATATAGTTGTTATACCACTTCAGCGTTTCATCCGTGCGATTGGCATTTGTATCATTTGAAGCGAGATCCCAACCAAAGTCCTGCCCTGCCACAAAGACATTAGTTCCCTTATCCATCAACGACGTGAGTGTACTCATCGTCTCAGGAGTAACTCCAGGGAATGCCCAGCTTACGTTGTAAAACACGTTGCTTATACCCTCGATTGCATTTGCACTTGAAAATATCTCAAACACATTGCGATCCATAGCACCGCTTTGTGCAAGACCGGCATTCTTCATTGCTCGGGTGTAGGCAGAGTCGTATTTGACGGCATCGGGATGTGACATGAGAAGATTCTTTACACCGGACATCAGATAGACCTGACGTTTGATGACCGGAGACATCGGGAATGTGCTCGAGTGAACAGAAACCTCAACACGGGCAACACCGGAACTTGCACCCGGTGTAATGTCGACGGAGATTTGTTGAACCGCATCCTTTGCAATGCTAAACTCCTTTGAGTCATAGGCAGTTCCGTTGATCATCACCTGAACACTCCAATCAGCTGGCATCGATGAGTTCATTTCTAAAGTGAACTTTTCATCTTGTCCAAGAAGGTTTGTGATACTCATTGGGAAGCTCGTCTTTGCGGCGCTCGCAACTGTAACAGCTTGCTGTGCGCTCAAGGCGAGACTTGCAACTTGTCGCGTGGTTCCGCCTTCAGCTACCACTTGAGCGCCGGTATAAATCTCTTGACGACTCTGGCTCATGTATGCTGCGACATCGCACTGACTGATATCAAATTGTTGTGGAACGACATAAGTGTAGGTTCTTTTGACCAGAGTACCTTTTGTTGTCGTCGTTATTTCCTCACCCCACTGCCCCGTCAACATCCAACGAAGCATGTGCATGTGATGATAGTTGGTATGATTTCCATTGGAATAATCTGACTGCGGTCCAATCACGTTGTTCTCAACCAACACGACGTTCAAATAGTTTGGTGAAGTCGGAGCATCAGATGTATAGTATGCCTCAACATCAACAGTGAGTTTTCTGCTTGTAGCATCGAATTGACTGTGGAGTCCAACATTTACAGGACTCGTCTCAGCCATGATCTGCGTTGCTGCTAAATCCCATTGATTGCGACTCAGAGCTGTTGTAGAACCCAATGCAGCATAGACATGACGGTTGACTGTTCCGGCAGGATATCCTGTAAGATTTGATTGACGGTCCAATGAGTCGCCGAAGACCGTGCGATAATCCGGTTCACCAGTGCCGGGAACCGCGTAACCGCCGCTGTGAATATTGATCAGTACCGGTTCTCCATTGTACTTGGCTCGCAGAGCATTTGCTCGAGCATGTCCATCCGGACAGTAGCCGCAGTGAATTCCGGTAAATTCTTCGAGAACGACAACTCGACGGTAGGGTTTTGTCGAGACTAATTCTTGCGCGTTTAGGACTGAAGCGCAGAATAGAATTAAGGCACACTGGTACACAAACTTCATGCAAAATCTCCTGAGAGTGGAATGGCAACCGTGAGCGTCAGTCTTGCGACTGACTCGGCTGTCAAAATAGTCAGGATAGTAAAAGTGACCAGCAAATAAAACAAGGCTATCCAAGTACATACTTGGTTAAAGGAAAAGACGAGGCTCATTGCACCCAACCCAGTTGGTGCTATACCTAGGCTTTCACCCAATCCGCCGAAATGTTAGCCTTTGAAGAACTGGTATAGGAAGATGAAAACTCCAACTGAGGCTGCGCAACTGACGAATATGGAGGTCCAGAAGATCACGCGATTCTGTGTCGGAAATTTCCTAAACATATATCCGCGCCAATTGCATTGATGACAGCGGTACATCAGGATCGCGAATGACATGCGATGCATGAATCGTTCCCATGCGGAACGGGTGTGTGAGCGGTACATGCGTCCTACTGTTCCACACGAAGGACAGCGTCTGTTTGAACTATTGTCTGCCATATTTTACCCAAAGCACAGTAAACTGATCATCACGAGAACTTATCTCATAGCGATTCAGTCTGGCTTGATGGTACACGGCGTTGCAGATAATCATCAAAACTCAGAGCAGCAATGGCTGAGAGAAGTTCCTCATCATCTTCCAATAAAGAATCGTGCCAATAACGCTCTACATAGCGTGTGGAGTAGTTGCCGCTACGGAATGGTTCTGACTCAATAACGCGCAAACAGAAAGGAATTGTGGTTCGAAAACCTGCTAAGGAATAGGATCGCAGCGCCTCCAAAGACTTCGTGATGGCTTTGTCGCGGGTGCTATCATGGCAAATCAGTTTTGCCACCATTGGATCGTAATGTACTGATACTTCGTAGCCTGGATAAAGTCCGGAATCGTTTCTGACGCCATCTCCCTCAGGCAAACGCAAGTACTCTACCACGCCGGTGTCAGGCAGAAAACCGTTGAAAACATCCTCAGCGCAAATTCGACACTCAATAGCATGTCCCTTTGGATCCGCAATATCGGCTTGACTCATAATGAGTTTTTCTCCCGAGGCAATGCGAATCTGCTGCTCAACAAAATCAACGCCGCTGATCATCTCTGTCACTGGATGTTCCACCTGAAGACGAGTATTGACTTCCATGAAGTAAAAGGATGAATCTTCATCTAAGAGAAACTCCACTGTACCGGCATTGGTGTAGCCTGAAGCTTTGATAAGTCGCGCAGCTGCCTCACCCATTGCACGACGGAGTTCGGGGGTAACGGCAGTTGATGGTGACTCTTCGACCACCTTTTGATGACGACGCTGTATTGAACATTCACGCTCTGGAAAGAAGAGTACGTTGCCGTGGTGGTCAGCTAAAATTTGAATCTCGATGTGACGAGGATTGAGCACATACTTTTCGACGAACACACGATCGTCGTTGAACGATGTGAGCGCTTCACCTTGAGCCGCTGCCAATCCATCGCGCAATTCTTCTTCGCTGAATACAGCTCTCATACCTTTACCACCGCCACCGGCGGCAGCCTTGACAAGGACGGGATAGCCAATCTTTGTTGCTAATTCTCGCACTTCCTCATACGAGCTTATCGCACCAGGAGAACCGGGTGCAACAGGAACTTTGTGGGCAATTGCCAATTCTCGCGCAGCTGTTTTGTCGCCAAGCATGTCGATTGCCTGTGGACCTGGTCCGATAAACACGCAACCAATATCCGCAACGCGTTGCGCGAATTCCTCATTCTCAGATAAAAATCCATATCCCGGATGCACAGCATCAGCACCACTTTTGCGTATGGCATCCAAGATTTTGTCTATGACCAGATAACTCTCACGTGGCGTAAATCCTCCAATTGCGATAGCCTCGTCGGCTTGTTGTACGTGCAAGGAATGAGCATCAGCGTCAGAATACACCGCTACGGTTCGAATGCCCATGCTCCGACACGTGCGAATAACGCGGAGAGCGATTTCACCTCTGTTTGCTATGAGAATTTTTGAAAACATGATTTTGTATCCAGGCTATTTCACATTGGGATTAAAATGTCGTCCGAGTTAAAGACGAACCAAGAATGCGAAGATAGCTCTTGCGACAAAACCCGAGCCTCCCTGCTCGCGTCTTAAGTCGGAGGAACTCGACTGACTGTATCTCCAATCAAAGACGGTTCCTCCGACGAAATCGAGCCAAATCTCAGAGCTATGAAATTTTACTGCACTAAGCAGAACTCAAGTGCTCGACGGCAACTTTCCACTGCTTGACCTTGTCTACTGATTGACAATTGTATTTTGCAATCAGCTGAGCTTCAGTTACCAGTAAACTGTCTTTCTTAGGCAAGCGTTTTATGAGCTCATCAACTTTAGGACATCAACTTTCAATAGCATGAATTTCACACGTCGTTCGGTCCTCCGTCATTTGCTGCTTACGCCGGTTATTGCTAGCGCCGCATCCAGAAGTTTATTCAGTACAAACGATAATGGCGACGTTCAGGGATCAAAAGCTACATCCCTTACTGCAACAGAGCTCTTTAAGCGAGCTCAGAAGGAACGTTGGAAGAATCTTCCCATTGGCGAAATCATGGTCAAGATGGGACTCAGCGTAGTTGGAACGCCCTATGTTGGCGGAACGCTTGAGACTGACGGACCTGAGCAATGCGTTATACGACTTGATGGCTTGGATTGCGTAACATTCTTCGAGAACTGCCTTGCATTTGCTCGCTGCATCAAGAAAGGAAGCGAAGGAATTGAAGCGATGCGTACAGAAGTTCAACGCACGCGTTATCGCGATGGGCGAGTTGATGGCTACGCTTCACGCCTGCACTACACAGCAGAATGGATCAGCGACAACGTTCGTAAAGGCGTAGTTGAAAATATTAGTCGAAGCTTAGGCGCAGTTCCCTTTCCGCTTCACGTTGACTTCATGTCGACGCATCCAAACTCATACAAGCAATTGGCTTCGGACCCTTCACTTGTCATGCGAATTGCAACGACGGAGCAGTCGATCAACGGCATGCAGCATTTCTATATACCTAAAGCACAAGTTGCGGGAATTGAATCGAGGTTGCAGTCAGGTGATATCATTGCGATTGCGACGTCGAAGAAGGGACTGGATTACGCTCACACAGGAATGATTGCACGTTCTGACGACGGGCAAGCACGCTTCTTGCATGCATCACTGGCAAATAAGAAGGTGACCCACGACACGACCTTGTCAGGCTACTTGGCAACTGTTACGACTCACATTGGTGTCAGTGTAGTCCGACCAATCAACCCGGTAAAGAACCCTTAAAGTATAATGCAGATCCCTTGTGATAAACTCAATCGTTTAGTACCACAGGGCTATTCTCTTGAACGAGCAACACAGAGTCAACTTCGTCGCAGGCTAGACGCAGTCGTCGTTCCACCGCTGCCTTCAAAGTTATGATTTGTGCTGAGCAATGCTTGCAAGCACCACTGAGACTGACACGAACAACACCGTTTTCAAAACCATGAAAGCGTAGACGTCCGCCGTGCGACTCCACGTATGGCATAATGTCGGTTGTCAGTATGTGGATAATCTTCTCGGTCATCAACCTTGTTCTTTACGAGATTGGATGCACAATCTCAGCTAAATTGAGAGCAAACAACGACGCTATGAAAAAACCAAGCTTTGACCCGGGGTTGGGTCAGAAACTCGAGGGCAAGTTACAACGGGTGATCGACCAGGACGGTTCTTTTTCCGTCGTACGCTCCAACGTGCCTTTTTCGTCTTTCAATCCTTACATCAGTCTTATTTCGATGACCTGGACGCGCTTCTTTACAGTCATCGTCGCAGGCTTTCTCGGTATCAACGCACTCTTTGCTCTCGTGTACTGTCTCGTCGGCATTGAGCATCTCAAAGGCGCTAACGCCGCCGATCAGCTCGAATGCTTCCTTAGTGCTTACTACTTTTCGGTGCATACCTTCACCACTGTTGGTTATGGCAATATGTCGCCAGACGGCACAGCGATGAACGTAGTGTCAATTCTGGAAATTATATGCGGTGTGCTGTGTATTGCACTCATGACCGGCTTGTTATACGGACGTTTTTCGCGTCCGTCGGCAAAGCTTGTTTATAGCGATAACATGGTTATTGCACCGTTTAACAGCACCAACGCACTCATGTTTCGCGTTGCAAATCTTCGCCGAAGTGTCATGATGGAGTTGGAGGCTGAGCTCATGATCATGTTCACGAACACCACAAACGGAAAGACCGAACGAAGCTATCGCTTGCTGAATTTGGAACGAAAGAAGATTGTGTTTTTGCCTTTGACATGGACCTTGGTTCATCCCATTGATGAAGAGAGCCCATTGTTCGGATTGACTGATCAAGATCTCAAGAAAGCAGACACGCAATTCTTGATCATGATTAAAGGCTTTGACGACATGTTTGGTCAGGTTGTGCATTCGCGCTACTCATACTCATGCGAAGACATTCGATGGGGATCGAAGTTTGAGATGGCATATCACGCGCGTGAAGATGGTCGCATTGACCTCGACTTCGATAAAATCAACGCACAGTCACCGGTTAGTCTGAACTCTTAAGTCAACATAGTGGCGAGAAGTTCACGTCCGGCATGAAGAGAACGTACTTCATAATCTGCATCTGTTGTTTGAGGTCTTTCGTGCTCTGCCTGACAATACCACAGTGTATTCCAGCCGGCAGATTTAGCGCCCACCATGTCGACTTCGTAATTGTCGCCGACGTACAAACACGACTCGGCACCAACACCAGCCTGCTCTTCAGCCAACCGAAAAATGCGTGCATCAGGCTTGCGAATGTTTACTTCTTCGCTGACGAGAACTGCGTCGAAGCGCGTTGTCCATTGTCGATTCTCAAGCTTTCGTCTGACTTGATCCGGAAAGCTGTTCGTGATCAATCCCACATAATCAACACGGCTTTCGACCAGTTCGAGAAGTTCTTCCGCACCATCGATAAGATGTGTGGCGAGATCATATTCATCGAGGTAGAACTGAGCGACTTCAGATGAATGCTCGGTTGTCCAACCGCGTTTGGGATCAAGTTCTGTCAATAATCGATGCCACCGTCGAACACGCACCAAAGCCGTTGTGCTTCGACCGGCTCTGTACTCTTCCCACTCTTCTTCATTGATGACTTGATATCTCGCAAGAACAGCCTCAACGTTTTTATGGTAATCAGGCAGAAATCGCTCGATGGTATCAATCAACGCCGTTTCTTCGGCAGCCGAGTGGTCAATAAGAGTATTGTCTAAATCAAAAAAGACGGTCTTGATATTCATTGAGGATGATAGTTCATGTGAAGAGAAGCAAATTACCGAATGTCCTGTTCTGCATGAGGTACAGAGATCATCGTTTCACAACATCTCGTGTGTTAAACCTCTGCTTGCTTGGGCTTGTCATAGTTGAAGCTGCAGAACAGGGACTGCATTCAAACAATACATTCAACACTGAGCGAATAGTCGCTCCAGAGCTATGGTACTTCGCATTCTATGTGCCTCAATTCTCTTGCTAAGTCTGACGAGTGCCGCTTCATTGGTTAGGGATTACGCGACGCCCTCAACCATGCCCTATCGTGAAGCCGGTCTCAGTACTCGTCAGGCAGCTGAGCATTTGCTCAGCAGGTTTACCTGGGGCGCAAGACCCGAGGATATCGATCGAGTTGAGCGCATGGGTCTTGACGCATGGTTCGAATCACAGCTTAACGCAAAAGACAACGAAGCAGATGTAGAGAATCGGCTATCAAGTTTAAAAACTCTTCACATGAACATGGAAGAGATAGCGCGTCTATATCCTCCTCCCGGAAAAGTTATCGTCGAACTCATGCGTGAGGGAATCTTGAAAAACATTCCCGCGACTGGCGATACAGCCTCAAAAGAAACGCGGCGCGCAGTGTTGAAATACGCCTACGAGAATGGCTACCATCCACAAAAAGAACTCCTGGCAGAACTCTTTGCGCAGAAGCTCATCCGAGCTCGCTACAGCGAGCAGCAAGTGGCGGATGTGATGAGTGATTTTTGGTTCAATCATTTCTGCGTTTCGGCGGTGAAGACGCCGGCTCGCAATGCTATCATGTGCTATGAGCGCGACGCAATTCGACCAAACGCTCTGGGCAACTTCTCGCAACTGGTCTTGGCAACCGCACAGCACCCTGCTATGCTGCAGTACTTAGACAATGCTCAGTCAACGGCACCGGAGGGCACTCCAACTCTGCTCAGTACCTATCTCGACTCACTCAAAGACATGCCCGGTCTGCGAGGCTGGATTGCACGCAGAAAAATCGCAGCGAGCGAGAAGCGAACAAAGGAATACAAAGAGCAAGCCCTTGCCGGATTGCCGGAAGAATTCAAACCGCGACGAGGCATCAATGAGAATTATGCCCGTGAATTACTTGAGTTACACACCATGGGCGTTGATGGTGGCTACACGCAACACGACGTGACAGATTGCGCGCGAATTCTCAGCGGTTGGTCAATGATGCCTTATGGACTCGGAAAAAACCGTGAACGCGTGTTTGAAATGATTGAGAAAACAAAAGCAGCAGGTACCGTTGTGCAGGGTGATTTCTTGTTTCGAGCCGATGGTCATGATGTAACGCCGAAGACTTTTCTGGGTCACGAATTTCCTGCCGGACATGGCATGGACGAAGGTCTTCGACTCATGAAAGTGGTATGTGAACATCCCTCAACCGCGCACCACATTGCTGAAAAACTGTGCCGTCGCTTTGTGTGCGATACACCGTCTACTGCCCTTGTTGATCGCACTGCAAAAGTGTTTAAAGACAATCACGGCGACATTAAATCCATGCTTCGTGCAATTGTACAGTCGCCTGAGTTTTGGTCTGCAGACGTTCGTCGCGCAAAAATCAAATCACCTTTTCATCTGCTCATCTCAGCAGCACGCGCGATGAACGCTGACCTCGGTGTTTCAAAACCCTTGTATGATTGGTTGGGACGTATGGGCCAAGCTCTCTATGCCGCACCGGCGCCAACAGGTTTCGACGACCGAGCTACGCGATGGGTTAATGCAGCGTCTCTCGTTGCTCGCATGAATTTCGGCATTGATGCTAGTCTCAACAAAATCAAAGCATTTAGTGTGCAGCCACAACGGTGGGAATCGTCGGTAGAAGATGGTTCGACAACGGAAGCAGCACGGCGTCTGTTTCTCATGCTCATGCCCGAACGAGATCCGGCACCGACTCTGCGATTGTTGCAGAATCAACTACGAGCAAGTGATGAGGGACGAACTCATGACAGCATGCACTCGCCCACTCAATCATCAACAGACTTCATGAATGATGATGAGCTGATAAGTGATACAGATTTCGATCAGGTCATGGGATCCAAAACGAGCAGTAGCGTGAACAACCACGGCTCGGTTGTAACAAGTCATGCGAACAGTCAAAACCTAACAGCACGTCTGGTCGGAATACTCATCGGCTCACCTGAGTTTCAACGATACTAAGAGGAATACGTCATGAAAAACTCATCAAATCTTAGTCGACGTGCTTTTCTGGGAGCTTCAGGTGTCGCAATGCTCAGTCTGACCCTTGGCGGAGTTCCATCTTTCGTCGTGAGAGCTGCTACAGCTCTACGTCCTTCAACTTCACTACGTAAAAAGACACTGATCTGCATCTTTCAACGCGGTGCTGTGGATGGCTTGATGGCTGTGCCACCGCTTAATGATCCGGACTTCAACAAAGCTCGCATTCGATTGGCGATGCGCTTGGGTGATGACAAGGGACTGATCAAACTCGATGAGAACTTTGCTCTTCATCCGGCATTTCAATCATTTGTTCCCATGTTTCGTGAAGGTCGATTGGCAGTCGTTCATGCTATTGGTTCGCCCAACTCTACTCGCTCGCATTTCGATGCACAAGACTACATGGAAAGTGGTACCCCAGGACAAAAAGCATCCGAAGGATGGTTACATCGGGCTGCTCAACAGCTCAAGACTGAAGCAACGCCTTTTCGTTCTGTGGCTTGTTGTACTGCATTGCCGCTGAGCATGAATGGAGCGAGCGTGCCACTTGTGATTGATGACTTGAAGCAGTTTCGTGTCGACGATTCGCGAGCGCAGAATTCACCGGGCGTTGCACAGAGTTTCGAGGCACTCTACTCGCAGTCCAATCAGGGTCTCATGGCTCAATCCGGAAGTGAAAGCGTCGATGCCTTGCACACCATCAAGCGACTTGGATTGGATCGTGACGATAGCTCGAGCGCCGCGCGATACCCTAAGACAAGTTTTGGCAAGCATTGTCAACAAGTAGCTCGCATGATTCGTGCTGACATCGGACTCGAAATCGTCTTCCTAGAATCAACCGGCTGGGATACACACGTACAGCAAGGCACTGTCAACGGACAATTTCAACGCGTTGCTTCTGACTTCGCTCAATCGATAAGCGCACTGTGGAATGATCTTGGATCAAAGCAGGATGATGTGTGCATCATGACCATGACTGAGTTTGGGCGTACTGTCAAAGAGAATGGCAGTGGCGGCAGGGATCACGGTCGCGGTAGTTGCATGTTCGTTCTTTCCAATGCCGTCAACGGCGGTCATGTGCATGGGAACTTACCGCGTCTTGCACCTGAGAATCTTGCGGACGGACGAGACGTCCCTGTCACTACAGACTTCCGCGCACTGTTCAGCGCAGTAGCCGCACAGCACTTATCTATAGCTCATCCCCAGAACTTGTTCCCTGGTTGGAACGGAACGCCTATCAATATCATGCGTTCCTAATCATACTTGCCGCAAACTCAGCGTCAATAGTGTGTTGCGCAACATGCTATTTCGCAGTGATCATAAACTCCACACGACGATTCTTTTGACGACCATCTTCCGTCTCATTGCTTTCAATTGGTTTTGATTTTCCAAAACCCTTGGACGTCATACGACCCGCTTCAATACCATGCGTGGCGAGATATTGCATAACTGCTTGGGCGCGATTCATGGACAGACTTACATTTCGCTTTTCGTCACCAACGTTATCAGTGTGCCCGAGAATGCTGATTTTAATGTTTGGATTGCTACGTAGAAATTGAATCAGACGATCCAGCTCCGAGGATGATTCAGGTCGTAGTTCGTACTTCGCAAAATCAAAGAAGAGATTATTCAAGCGAATAGTCGCATCCTTCTCGATTGGAACCAAATACAAATCGCGTGTGATTTCCTTGTAGCTCTCTAATGACCTCGTATCGAGCTGCTCACTTACGGAGTAATAGCCAGGTGCTTCTGCTCTAAAGCCGTAGAGATTGCCAACCGGAAGAACGATCGAGTACGCGCCGTCGGTCGGACTGGATCGCGCGATGCCCGCTTCCGTAGAATTAGCCAACATCTCATAGACAACACCGGCAGCAAGTGGCTTCTTGGTTTTTGAGTCGTAGACATGACCAGAAATCAAACAGACTTTGAGTGGCTGAGCTGCAGGGGGAACAGCGATACGAACAATATCACCACCACCGTAGGTATCAGAATAAGTGATCATGTATGCCGAGTCACCCTTTGCTGTGGTGCGGAAATAGGCATCAAAGGAATTTGTGTTGACAGCAGTTCCAAGATTAACCGGATCTGTCCAATGCATCCATGTTGAATCTAGTCGACGCGCCATGAAGATATCTTGGCTACCATATCCCGGCAGACCATTAGTGCTGTAGTACATCGTCAAACCATCACTTGCGATAAATGGCGCCATGTCTTGTCCGGGTGTAGCCAGTTCAGCAATTCGTTTGGGCTGACTAAAGCTGGTGTCGGAGGTACGAAAACTCACATAGAGATCCTTTGATCCTCGCGTGTCATACTGTTCAATCGACATAACCAAGACTTTTGCATCCGGCGACAAACACTGCTCTTGATATTCATTCAGATTGTAGCTACTGTCAATCATAATCTCCTTCGGCAGCTCCCATCCCTTATCGGTTCGGTGACTAATCGACAAGCCGGCACCTTTGAGTGAACCATCACTGTTGTATGTATTCTGAAGAATGAGCGTGTTGTTGTCCGGCGTTACGGAAATAACCGAGTTGTATCCTTCGTTATTGATTGGTCGACCTAGGTTCTTGGCCTCTTCCCAAACATTGTTAGAATCTTTTTGACAGAACCACACATCATCACGGTGCTCGACACCAATGTTGCCTGAGTAGCCACGACGACAGAAATACAAAGTCTTGCCGTCAGCAGACACAATCGGCGTCAACTCAGTACTCGTTGAATTCACGTGCGGTCCAAGATTGACACGCTGTGCAGTCACATTCGATCCCTGAACCGATTTGACGGGATGGTTGCCTGGACTCGATCGCACGACAATTCGATCCACCACAATTTTCATGGTGTTGTACACAATGAAACCAATTCGATTGCCGTGAACGTGAAAATCTGAACTCGTCATAGAGCCCACGCAAACATCATTTACATAAAATGAGGTTAGATCGCCAATGTGCTTGATCGACAGAACATTCCATTCTCCACTTGGCTTTACGTTTGGCGATTTTCTCCAATCGAAAATTTTCGAGAAGTCTGAGCCGTAGTAGTCAATAGCCTCAGCGTAACCATTCGCCGAAATGAGTAGCGAAGAATAATGCGAAGCATCGTCAGCGTTAAATATCAAACCGTATCCGTGCTCTTGTGAGCCGCTAATGTGTTTGATCTTGGCTTCAATGACCCAATCGCGTTTTTCATCCAAGGGGACTTTAGTCCACACCAAGTAGGCACTTTCGCCTTTGGTCTTATCCAACGAGTATTGTCCATTGACGATCTCAAACACGTGTGACTCGTTTGATTCAACCATCCAGCCATTGCCATTAGTGTTAAACTCATCTACAAACTCTGTGCGATCCTGAGCATTCAGAAATCCGGTACAGAGGCTCACAACCAGAACGATGCAAAGCACACGGAATGAGGACGTGATTGAAATTGGCAACAATCCTTCAGGATCGTCCTTTGTGAAAATCTGCTGTACAATACATGAAATCATAGTCTAAATCGTTTCTTTTGGTGAGAATCCAAACGTGTGGTTTCGTTTGCAGTGATAAAATAAATTGTTGTGTATCACCCGCAAATAAATTTATTTGCGAGAGAGTCAATCGACAGCTTCACAACTAGGCATACATGGAATATTTTGACGCATACGAAGAAGTGTACGCAGCCATCGAACGTTACATCGATGAGCACGCTGTGCGTCCTAATCACGTCAACGTCTCAACGACGCTTTTTCGATGGTTGCTTGAGATGAAGAAAGAAGCTGTCACGCACCATCTCGAAGCACCGGAACCTGTGCTCAACTTCGCGACACGCCTTGGTCCGGTACCCATCGTTATCGACGAGTTGTTGAGTCCTTACGAGATCTTGGTCGACTAAAATCTTTACTCGCCTACTTGTCAATCAATTCCATCAGTCTCCACTTATTCCTCTGCTAACAGCCGCGTTTCGTGCGTAGCTATAACATACGGGTGCATTGCGTCGTCCGATTGCTTCGAAGCGACGAACGCTGTATTTCTGTGTCGCTAAGGACTCGAGATAGCGTTCAACAGCAAGTCGTTCTTCCTCGCCTCCTTCATGTCCGACATAACACACTAGGCATACTATTGCCCTCTCACTCAGCAGAGTCTCAAGTCCTTGCAACGCCGCTAGTGTTTCATCAGCACTCGTGCGCACTACTTTGTCTGATCCCGGAAGATAGCCGCAGTTAAAAACAACTGCATCAAAGGCAGTGAACGCATATGTGATGGCGATGTCTTTGATACTGGCGTGTGATTGTTGAACAAGCTCAACACGATTACGATTGGGATGATCAGCTAATCGTTGACGAGTTGCTTCGAGTGCTTCGCTTTGGATATCCGTGGCCAGTACGCGACCGGTTTTGCCGACGCAATCAAGCAGAAATGCAGTATCCGTACCTCGTCCCATAGTAGCATCAAAAGCGCAATCACCTGCTTGAAGGTGCTCACGCAGAAGATGATGAACGAATTCGACGGCCGACCATAACTCAGGCATGGTAGTGCTTGTAAAAGCGTGAGACATTGATCTCATCTGGAAGAGCGACGCAGTCCTCCAGGTAATCAGTCATGAGACGAGCATAACTAGGCGCAAGCAAGGCACCGCGCGAGCCGAGTCCATTGAAGATGAAAAGCTTTGGATGCAGCGGATGAACACCTAAGACTGCTTTCAGGTCTGCGACAATTGGGCGCACTCCACAGTCAGCACGCCAGCTCTCAACATCAGCGTCAATGACTTCTGCGAGCGCACTTAAAAGAAAATCAACTGCGTTTGTTTCGAGTTCGTTGTGAGTAAAATTCCAATCGTAGCTCGAGCCGAAACGATACCAACCATCGGCGAGAGGTGCAAGGAACTTCCCGTGGGAGATGACGATTGACTGAAGCTTGGGATCACGTTTGAACTTCAGAGTTAGCACATGACCTTTGGCTTGCATCGGCGGTACAAATGCAAAGTGCTTGTTAGCACTCATTTTCCATCCATCACAAAACACAACACGATCAAAATGAAATCCATTGAACTCAAGATTATGTATTTCTAGATCTTCCGCACTAACATTGGATTTGAAATAAGCTCCTTCTCGCTCTAAGCTTGATCGCATTGTCGTTACGGCTACATTCGTGTCAACGATGGCGGCATCGTTGATATACAATACTGGATCAGATTCACGACGACGAAACTCCGCTGGAAGCAATTTCAATGCTGTTGCTTCGTCTATTTCACGCACACTTCCACCGGCGCTAAGTGAAACAGATTTTTTGGACCAGTGTTGTTGTTCATCAGAAGCACTAAGTATTCTTAGTATAGGGAGTGCTCGAAAAATTGATCCGATATCGGTGTAAGCTTCACGTGCAACGGCATAATACTCGTCGTAATTGACAATTTGTCCGAAGCGTTTTCCGGTTATTGGATTGATAAGGGCACCGGCCACAAGTGAGGCACTTTGTTCGGCTGAATCGACGCAGCAAACGCTACGTCCACGAGATCGCAGATTTCTGGAGAGGAAACAGCCGGCAAGACCGCCTCCGATGATCAAATAATCGAATGTTTTGTGCTTCACAGTGTGCAAAATCAGCAATTTTTACCGCATTTTCTTCTTGTCCGAACCACCCTTCAACACTAAATTTGTCTTGTGAATTCACTCCGTCTCATACTTATCGCTCTTCTCTTCAGCGCAACCATGTTTGCAGCCGAAGTTTCGATCGATTTCTTTAGCACAAAAGCTGATGGTAACAACGTCAGTATTGAGTGGCGGTGTTCAACCGAGAAGAGTGTTCAGCGCTATGAAATTGAGCGTTCGACAGACGGACAGAACTTTAGAAGCATAAAGAGTATCGAAGCTCACGGCGCTTCTCTTTCGTACAGTTTTGTCGACACAGACGTACTTATGAAATCTGGCGACAATCAGCGTGTAAGCAGCAGCAGCTACTATTATCGCCTGAAAATTGTTGGCAGCGACAATTCCGTTAGTTACTCCTCCATTTCCAGTGTGGTGCATAACCTTAGCAGTGTGCGTCGCACGTGGGGTATGATCAAGGAAATGTTCCGTTAAAACATACGGCAACTGTACTTCGCTGCATTCGTCCCCGATCTCTAGAGTGTTCTCCATCCATCCCCTTTGATAGATCCGTATGGTATCTCATTTGATACGTTGGTGCTTGATATGCTGTGTCGTAGGACTTTGCGCTGCTAGCCTAAGTGCACACGAGGATCTCGACGACAACTATGCTCCTCGTCCTTCATGTCTGATACGACCGCATCAGACCGCTCAGAAAGCCAATCGTCTTCAATACGACAGTACAAACGGGAATGGACTGCAGATGCAGGATACCTTGCGAACAGCAGGCGGACATTTTCTGCTACACTTTGATCGTACCGGTCCTCAAGCAGTAAGCCCTGTCGACATCAACGCAAATGGAATTCCAGACTACATTGATTCAGTTGCTTTCTATGCCGAGCAGGTTTACCAAGTTGAGGTTTCTTCAATGGGCTATCGCGCACCATTGCTAAGTGGTCAGGCAACTGCATGGGATATTTACATCGCGCAAATTGGCGCAGCCCCTGGCTTCAAAGTTGACGGCACCTTGTACATGGGCTACTATGGCTTTACTATGTCTGTAAATGCCATGCCTCAACCATGCGACATTAACAAGAATATTTCCAGTGCCTACCTCGTTATTGACAATGACTTCAGTCCTACAGACTCTATTCGAGTCGACACGACCATGCGACGTGTGTATCGTGAAACCGGAATCAGCGCTCTGAAGATCACACTCGCACACGAGTTTCACCACATGGTTCAGTATGCTTATGAGTTGGATTATCAGAGTATCAATTTCTACGAGATGACCAGTGTTTGGATGGAGCATAGAGTATTTCCTGAAAGCACTGACTACCTTCAGTACCTGCGTCCGCTGATGGCCAATACTGAAGTGCGATATCTTACCGACATAGAGAACGGCCGTAATGCAGGCTATGCGCATGCATTCTTCTTTCAATATCTGCAAGAACACGTTGATGAAATTGTAGTACGTCGAATGTGGGAATTGCTTGCGAGCTGCGTTAAGAATCCATACTCAGCTTTAGACAGTGCGCTTGCTCTTCAAGGCTCCAATCTTCCTGCGACTTGGTCGCGATTTATGACCTGCGTCTACAGAACCAATTCTCGCGCAACCGATCCCAAGGTTTGTCTGTCCAACGCATCTTCGATGCCACTGCTCCAAGCGGAAAACCAAGACTACTTTGTGTACAGCGATCCATCCTTTATGTTGAACTTCTCATTGTATCCCTATCAGTTCAAACTTATTCGATGCACGATGCCGCATGATTCGCAACATGCATCGGACACGGTTGATATTATGTGCACGAGTGTAAATACTGCTGCTGCTGCTCGGGGTGATCGTGAGTTTAACGATTGTGTTTTCACAGTCTCAAAGACCGCGTCTTCAGGCTTTCAAAGACTCGGTACAACTGAATACTACTATAGCTTGTCGAGCAGTAATTCCGGTGTTTTCTACGACACCCTTTTCCTCAATGGAGGCTTGGCTGTGTCACAAGCAAAGTCTGCTTTCCCTCAGCCCTTTTCGTTGCAAACAGACACCTACATGAACTTTCCGGTAAGTGAGACGATTCCAACGGACGTGGACGTTAATCTTAGCGTCACGACGACAGAGGGAACGATTGTCATGAGTGAAACTCGACCGGTTGTCGCAGATCCCGAACTCAAGCTTCGTTATGTCCGGTGGTCGACGATTCCTGCGCATCTAAGTCCCGGTGTGTATTTGTACAGCGTTAGCTACAAGGGAAGCGATCAAGTCGGAAAATTCATGGTGAAGCCCTGATATGCTGCTGCGTGTCAACGATCTATCAAAACGATATGCATTGGGAAGAACTCCCTTCGCACCCTTGAGTTTTGAGATTAACGAAGGTGTCGCGACGGCTATCTGCGGTCCGAATGGAGCCGGCAAGTCAACCTTGGTAAAAATGATTGTTGGCCTCACCCAACCGAGCAGCGGAACTGTTGAGCTTGTTGATGAGGATGGAAAGAACAATGCTTCAATAAAAGACTCGTGCGGCTTCGTGGCTCCATATCTCCAGCTTTACGAAGAGTTCAGTCCGCTTGAACACTTAGAACTTGACGCATCCCTACGCGCAAAGAAACTTGATGCAGAATATGCTCAGCATCTTCTCAAAACCTTTGGTATCGCACATCGAGCATCGGATCCTTTAAGCTCCTTTTCATCGGGTATGAAACAGAGATTCCGTTATTGCTTGGCTGCGATACACAGACCAAAGCTTCTCATACTCGACGAGCCAACAACTAACCTTGATGAGAGCGGTATAGAGCGTGTGTATGAGTTCCTGCGAGAAGGACTCAAGAATAAGATCATGATGATCATCGCCACCAATGAAGCACGCGACAGGATGCTGTGTGCCAACGAAGTACATTTATCACCACAAACAGTGTAAAGCTTTTATACTATGGCAGAGGCAAAAGGCGGAAATCCTTCACTCACGCAGCGCGAGACCTATAAGCTTATTGACAAACTTCTGGCGGGTCGCTTTGAAGACGATGAGTCACTTTTGAAGACATTAGTCCGCGACTTATGTGAACGTCCTGAATTCAAGTTGTCCGGCGCTCGTATCTGGGAGATAGATGCTAACGAAGATCGCTACAACTTGCTCTTTCAATATGGAAGTGTGGCCCATATTCCAGACGACTACATCGTACGCATATCCGAACAACCGGTTTTTAATTCTCTGGTTGAAAAGCGCGTTGTGAGTGGCACAGAGACTGACAGTCTATTGCGCGAGAAAGGCATCACTCAATTCGCCGCAACCGGCGTTGGTGATATCATCCGTCGCGAGTCTATGCGCTACTATCGCTACGTCCTTGCCTTTAATGCTGCTGAGTTCTTGCAGGATATTGGTTCTACCATGACGGTTATCTCCAGCGCGACAACCACGGCACTTCGCAATCTGGCAATTGGACGTCAGCAGGCGCAAATGAAAAAAGATCTTGACCAAGCGTCGCAGATTCAACGATCGCTGCTACCGGATCATACTCTCGAGTTTTTCGAATACAGCGTGTTCGGAATTTCGGTTCCGGACAGCGTGGTAGGTGGTGACTACTTTGATTATCTCAGCTCCACAAGCGAAGATGATGAAGAGAGAACTGGAATAGTTATCAGTGATGCTGCGAGCAAAGGACTACCCGCTGCAATTCAAGCGCTGTTCGTGTCAGGCGCGATACGCATGGGCATTGGTTTTCAAACCAAGATCACATCATTGATCTCACGTCTGAATAACTTGATCTATGACACTTTTCCTTATGAGCGTTTTGTGACCTTGTGCTACTGCGAATTGACGCAGTCGAATAATGGTCTGATGCTCTATTGCAATGCCGGACACTGCTCACCGCTGCACTACCGAGCAGAGCGTGACGAATGCGTGGCTCTTGAGCCCACCGGTTCAATTCTCGGCATTTCAACGCATCAGCGATTCCGCGTAGAAGGTGTGAATCTCAAGCGGGGAGATATTCTTTTGTTGTTTACTGATGGTGTGTTGGAGGCGCAGAACGAGGACGAAGAACAATTTGGCGAAGAACGACTCCGCGCTTTCTTGCGTGAACATCGTCATGAGAGTGCTAAAGTCTTTGCCTATAATCTTCTCGAAGAAGTTCAGAAGTTCAGTGCACACGGCGTCTACACAGACGACAAGACCTTAATAGTCATTAAACGCGATCTCTATCCTGAAGCTGCGACCGCTTAAACGTCATATCCTAAGTCGCGCAACTCGCGTTCAGAATCACGCCATTCTGAACGAACAAGGACGTGCAATTCCAAGAAGACCGGAGTACCCAAGTGCTCTTCAATACGTGCACGAGCTCTTGTTCCCAATTCCTTGAGTGCTTGTCCCTTCGAACCGATCATTATACCCTTCTGAGCATCGCGATCAACGATGATCTCTGCACTGATTTTCGTAGTGCGTTTATCCTTCTCATCAAAGTTGCGGATGCGAACTTCGGTCGAGTATGGGATCTCATCACGGAATAGTCTAAAACACTGCTCGCGAATAAATTCAGATACAAAGAAGAATTGCGGTTGGGTCGAGATTTGATCCGGATCATAGAGGTATTCTCCTTCCGGCAGGTGCTGTGCAAGAACGTGGAGTAGCTCAGCGATAAACTTCTGCGACTTGGCGGAGATTGCGACGTTATCAACGAAGAGACCCGTCTTCATGAGCTCAATGATCTTCGGCAATGCAGTGGTCTTGTCTTCAAGCACATCCATCTTGTTGAGAATCAGAATACAAGGTTTTCCGCTCTCCTGCACATCCCGACGAAAATCTTCGCTGAGGAGATTAAGCAATGATGTGGTGCTCTCAGTAATATCTACGATCACAAGTATGGCTTGCGCCTCTTCGATGGCTTGGTGAATGTAGCCAAGCATTTGACGGTGTAGTTCAAATTTTGGACGCGGGACGATTCCGGGTGTGTCGAGAAAAATCGCCTGCATTTCTTCGTTGGTGTAAATACCGACGACGCTGCGACGAGTGGTCTCGGGCTTTGCGGTCACAATAGACAACTGCTCTCCCAAAATCGCGTTCAAAAGAGTTGATTTACCGGCATTTGGTTTCCCAATGATTGCTACGTAGCCAAAACGAGCCATAAGCTGAGAGTCAGTGAATAAAAGACGTGATTTCTCGAAAGAGAATTCATACAAAGATAGCTAGGGTTTGTCGCGCTGTGCCCCATCCCCTAAATTGTTACTTCTGACGCCTGCTTATGGACTTACAATTTCGCCTGCATCAAATTCGAAGTACTGGACTACGTATCGCTTTAGCAAAGCTGAAACGAAAGCTTCAGCAGACACTCAGCGAGTCATTACGACGTCGTCGATTCCGTCGCGCGAGAGTCTTGAGCAATCTTGGTGAATCTCCGGCTCATCCTTTAGCACAAATTCTAAGTGCCAAGGACATCGTGCTTAGTGAAGACCATCGTCGAATCATCCGCGAAGCTGCCGACCACGCTTTAGCTCATGAATACTACATCGCCGGACTTGGATGGACGCGCAATGTCCACGCTTGCGAGGTTCGCGGCTTTGAAGGCAAGATTTTTCGTCAAGAACCTTTGCCGGTCGAACTTGATCCCGAAGGCGATTGGATAGGTCTATTGATAGAATCACCTCACGCAGAAGAAAGCACCCTCGTCTGGCGACAAATTGAACAACCCTATACTCCGGTTGATTGGCAGCGTGATTTGCGAAGTGGATATGCCTGGAGCGAAGGACAATGGATACACGATTTACCCATGCCCTATGATCGCGGTGGAGATCCCAAAGTTCCTTGGGATTTTGGTCGCATGCATCAATTGCTGTGGTTGGCTCTGGACTATACTCAATCAGATGACGCCGCTCGACGCCAAGTCTTGCTGCGCGAGTTTAGATCACATCTCCTTGACTTTATCGCACTCAATCCTCCGGCTTCCGGCATTCAATGGCGCTCTCCGATGGATGTTGCCATTAGAGTTGCCAACATGCTTGTAGCTCACGATATTCTTCGATCAGCATCAGTTGTATTTGATACTGCCTTTTCCGTCATCTTCCATCGTTCGGTGCGAGAGCATGCCAGCTTCGTTATGGAGAATCTTGAGTTCTCCGATGGCATGCGCGCAAATCACTTTCTGGCAAATCTTGCCGGACTGGCCGTATGCGCAGCATACTTACACGAGGACGAGTATCCACGCGGCATGAAGGAACTGCTCAGCACTTCTCTGCCCGAAGAGACGCTGCTACAGTTTTATACTGACGGCGGAAATTTTGAAGCATCTACGAACTACCATCGTTTGTCAGCTGAGATGCTCTTTTGGGCCATCGCCTTCTGTGAGCATGCCGGCATCAAAATTCTGGGACACTCAGCGGAGTGTGATAGCCGACTGCGCGCGATTGCGCAGTGGTCGTCTGAGATTGTGTATTCATCCGGTCTCGCAGCGCAAATCGGCGATAACGATAGCGGACGCTTTTTGCCCTTAATCCCCTTCTTCCCCGACAAATCTGAGCCGGATCGTCAGCATGATTTCAGATCGCTGCTTCAAGTCCAATCTGCTTTCTATTCGAAGCAAGAACTACCGCGATACTCATCGCTTGAATACAATGTCGTTAAGAGCTTGCTTGCTAAAAGCTCAGCATCAAGAGACAGCGCAGCCACAAGTAGTACTCGGAAAGCTGGTTCGGCGTTTCACGCGTCTGAAAGCGGGATCAGCGTTTATCATCGAGATGTTTATGACGTCGTGCTTCGTGCCGGATCTATAGGTCAGCGTGGTCGAGGTGGACACGCCCACAACGACCAACTTTCCATCTGCGTCGCCGTCGATGGCGTCGAATTAATCTGCGATGCGGGCACTTACGTTTACACTGCAAGCTCCGAGAAGCGCAATCTTTTTCGTTCAAGCGCGCTTCATTCGACTCTCACAGTCGACTCACTTGAACAAAACGATCTTCCACGCGGCAGTGCCGAGAAGTTGTTTTGGATGCTGGGAGACAGAGCTCAGGCTAGCGTGCTTCAAGCAAGCGATACTGATTGGCTAGCTGAGCACAAGGGTTACGATTCACCGCATCGACGTGCGTGCGTGATTAGCGATAGTGCTATTGAGATTACTGACCACTATCTCGGAACAAAGAGCGCCGCCGTATGCTTCCAACTCCATCCGGAATGTAGAGTTGTGCAGAATAGTGCTACAAGTGTCGATATACTTCGAAATACCCGCTGCATACGCCTCGAGACATCGGGCACGCAGCTGCAGGTTGTTTCGTCGCACTACGCGCCGATGTATGGTTGGACAATGCCGACGCAGAGAATTGTAATCAAGGCTTCTGCCGAGACCACAACTCTGCTTACAATTGTCAAACCATCGTGAGCGTGTAAATTGCAAAGCATCACCAACAAGCCACATCGTGAGATTTCGTGAACACTTAGCCAAGTTATCCTGGACTGCATTCGACAAGATGCTGTTTGTGTTCTATGGTGCAGTTACTCTCATTCAGATTTCGTTACTCAAACCGGAAGAATGGGGTCTGGCATCGCAGCTCGTGACTTTGCAAACCTGGATCTTCATCGTCTGTGACGGCTCAGCATTACAGTCGATCATACAGTTCGGCGTTCGCGAAGAAGAACGCGGACGAGTCAATCTGTTCTCGTTGATTTTGCTGTTTGTAATTGCAATGGGACTTTCCCTTGCCGTCATGTTCTTCCAGCAGCCACTTGCCGACGTGTTTCATGAACCGCGTTTTGCGGATATCGCATCAACCCTTCCGCTGTTTGTACTCTTGACACTGCCTCGTGCTTTTGGTTTGAAATTGATGCTTCGCGAATTACGCATGCGCGACATCTTCTTCACCGATCTGGCGTGGTTTGGTAGCATGGCGTTGATTACGGTGTATTTGATCAAGTTCAAGACCTTTGGCAGCTACGAGGACATGAAGCTCATTTCAATTAGTGGCGTGGCTATAAGCTCCTTGGTTGCTGTGATACTCTCCTTTGACATGATCGAGTTTCGTCGCGCAGGATCAATTCGCATCTCCGAATTCCTTCACTTCGGTCTTCCCCAAGCATTAATGATGGCATTCAACAACTCCATTCGTCAGTTGGATGTCTTTCTCATTCAACCCTTCTTCGGTACTGCCACGGCAGGCGTCTATAATTCTGCGAAGATGCTCTATCGCATGTTCGAAACAGCAACCGACGCCGGCATTGCATTGATGTATCCAACAGCTGTGAAGTTATTGGCAGCAGACAAACGCGATCAGATTATCGTGGTTTTTTCCAAAGCCATATCATTTTTAGTCATGTTTAGTGTGGTGGCTTTCTTGGTGCTGGAGTTGGGTGGTACGCAGATAATTGTCAAGATCCTAGGACCCAAGTACGTCGCGGCTGCTTCCCAATTCAACGTCATGATGTTTGCGGCACTCGTTCTTCCGCTCTTCATTCTTCAATCTGTGGACTTGGCGCTGCATAAGGTCTGGAAGCTTCTTGGAATCGTCTGTGCTAGCGCCGGTGTTGGCATTGTTACATTTCTCATTACAGGTACTATGCATTCCGAGTCGTTGATTTCGCTAGGCGTTGTCACGTACTCAGTTACTTTTGCCGCACTACTCGTCATTTCAGTCAGAGCAGATTTGCACTTCAAAATTTCTCAGCTCTTTCGCACTATTCCCGATGCGCTTGCATTGTTGAGATCTTTCAAGAAAAATGCAAACTCATCTGCACAGTAGTTTTTTTTGTTGATTATTCTCAGTCACAGTTCTTAGAATCTTCCTTTCGCTATGCCGCGTTCCTATCATTGGTCCATTGCTCGTCACCACATTTCACTGCGCAAATTGTCAGCAGTACGCCTTGTGCTACTATGCCTCCTTTGCACGATTGTATGCTCTGGTGTCGTTCTTGTAGGTGATGAGTTTTTAAGTCGTGCACGCTCACATGCAGAGCGAGTGAGTATTTCCTTGTTCATGCGACCGACCGTTGATACGGCTACTATCTCGGCATTGTGCTCAGACATTCGCAAAGACGCGAGCATTGCGTCCTTTGATGTGCTGAGTCCTGACAGCGTTCGTAATTACTTCAACGATCGTTATGGCGTCAATGTCTCGGAAGTTCTCCCAATCAATCCATTTCGCACGCAGATACGTCTTCACCTTCAACCGATTCTGCTCAGTGCAGATGTATTTGTCGCTGAAGTTCAACAGTATCGTGGCTTGACGGAGTTAGTGGAAGATGTGAACTATGACGCCGACTACGTTCGCGCTGTACTTGCAGAAACGCGTGCGACGACGATTGCTTTAATCACTGCGGCAATTCTCACGGCGCTACTCATCATTTCTTTACTCTACTTCGCTCTTCGTGCCGAGAATATCTATTCGTCAGATGATGTATCTGTTGTAGAGCTGCTTGGTGGACGTCCAGGCTTTCTCAAACGCAGCGTGACTTGGAGAATTGCGGTACTCGCAATTCCGGGAGCAATCCTTGGATATGCTCTTAGTATCGTAGCAATTCAATCTCTGAACGCGCAGAAACTATTGAGTATCACGATGCACACTTTTCAGGTGCCCGTACTTGCTGCAGTATTCGTGACCCTGCTCGTCTTGATACTGTCAAGACGCAGTATGCCGATTCGCTAGCATCGGATCGTATCACATAGTATATAAACAGAAAGAGCACGTCGATTGACGTGCTCTTTCTGTTTGTTCTACGCTGTTATTCGGAGAATATTTAGATCTTACTTCTGACCGGTTGATACTGGCGTTGGACTTGCACCCACAGGCACGACCGGAACTTGCGATTTCGGAGCTGAAGCATACAGAGCGTTTTTCACTTCCATAAAACGTTCAGCTGCGGCACCTTGAAATGAAGCGCGCTGAAAGAGTTGGAGGAAATTGTTAGCGGTCAGAACAGACATTTCAACGGATACCACGTCGGTTTCCGCTTTCTTCTCCTTTTGTGCTTGCTCATAGGCTTTCACAAAAGTGTTCTTAACGTCGAGATAGGCTTCAACTTCACTGCCATTGATACTGACGGTAGCCAAGGTGTTGAGCGTAAACACTAAGTCCCCTACACTCAATTGTGGCTTGAGGGGCGCCGGCGTCGTTGCCGTTTGTTCGGTCGCCTTCTGCGTGGAATTCTGCGAGTAAACAGGTGAGCTGAGCACGAGAGCGCAAATGAAGAGCGCGCTGAGCACGAAAAACCAAGACTTCATGGATCATCCTTGAAATTGTGAAACTTCCTCTTTAAAACCATTCAATGGTGTCAACCGCTGCTTGTTGACGATTGTTTGCAACTCTGGCGAGTCCTAATCCGAGGTCAATTTATAAAAAAATTGCACTGGGTCAAAGCGATTCAACGCTTCACGCGAGAATCTTAACAATGCTATGAGCTTGAAAATCTGAAACTTATGGATGCCGGGACTGCGAGTGGACGGCGACGGTACAGCCTAAAGACTATAGTACAGTCTGCACCGAAAAACGGTGGATCATGATGCCGCTAATGAGAGAATTCATGCCATAATCAATGGACAAGCTCTTCAGAGCAATACCTACGCCAGCGCTTATGCCCGCAAAGTTTGAACTTACAGGCAGTGAAGCCGCGTTGTGAATGGTGTTATTGTAGCCCAATCGCACTTGGATGATTTTACCCAAGTAGAGTTCACCACCCAAAGAGAAATTCTTGAAATGATCGAATAGTGCTTGATTCTGATCAACCAAGTGATTGAAGGAGAAATTCACGAGCAATGGCAAACCACGGAGACGGTGATTAACTCCGATACGGACGTCGGCAGGCATTGGATCCGAAGCACCATTGAAGGAACTCAACTGAGCACCAATGTTGGTAGCAGCAAGTCCTACATTCCAGCGTGAGTTTGGGATATGGTACAGTAATCCCGCATTGATACCAAAGGCCGTGCTCGATGAATTTGAGAGGTGTGAATTGATGAGGTTGAGTCCAACGCCGTAGTAGAAGCCGGTATCTATTTCGTTTGAATAGGTGGCGCCAACGGCCACACCAGAAGGACTGTAGGTTTGACCGGTAGGATTACCAAGAGCATCCATTCCGTCGAAGGTACCATGACTCTGAAAACTCACGAACATGCCCCACTTCGAACGATTGGCTCCGGCAAACACATAACTGGCTAGACCTGAATTGATATCCAATACGTGCTTGATAAAGGTCAGAGAAACCTTTCCGGCAGGCGAATTGTGCAAGGCTGCTGGGTTCAGACTAGTTGCAGATGAATCATCCATTGCAGCAACAGTCGCTTCACCTAACGCAGCAGTTCGCGCGTTGATGTTTGTTCGCAGAAACTGAAAAGGAGAAATGGTTTGTGCTTTGAGCGAGAAGCTGAAGGCAATCAATGCGCAGCAACTAAGGACGAATAACCTTGCACCTGTACGTGTCATCGTAGAACTCCGATTGTATGTAATGTCAGACAGTATCTATGGTGCATGCGGTCAAGTTTATTCAAAACGACGACTGACAGGGGATATTATTAGTTACTCTTAGACTCTGCTTTGCGAAGGGCTTCTAAAAAGAAGGCCGGTGGACGGCTCACTGCACGTGAGTCCGCAAGGACAAAACAGTGCGAAGTACTGCCTTCCGCTATCAAAGTGTCGCCGCGCAATATACGATAGCTCAAAATAATAGTAGCGCGAGATAGAGGCTCCATTCGGGCCACAATCGTCAGGTCGTCGTCATAAAATGCGGGCTGACGGTAAAAGACATGCGCTTCCAGCACCGGAAGCAGGTATCCTGAGCGTTCTATTTCAACATAGGGCAAGCCAATGCTTCGCAGAAGTTCCGTCCGACCGATCTCAAACAGTGTTAAATACTGTCCGTTATACATGTAATGCATGGTATCGGTATCCGCATAGCGAACTCGATAGGGATATGCATGCGTGATGCCGGCTGCACTCATCTTAGGATTGCATGGATTGTTCAACCGCTGCGAGTAATTCGAGCAGACGTTCGAGATCTTCGATGGAGTAGAAATCAATCTCAATTGCCCCTGCTCCCTGCTCATTTTTGGTGCGAACGCGCACTTGTGTGCCGAAAACAGTGCGTAAGTGCGACTCGATATCGCTAAGTGTGGCTTGAACTTTACTTTCTTTTCGTGTTCGACTCTTTGAGCTTCGGACTTCTTCGGTGATGCGGTTTTCGCCCTCGTAGCGGACTTTACCGCTATTGACTTCTTTTACCAGAACTTCTGTAGCACGCACTGACATTTCGCGGTGCTCGATGTCGTGAAGGAGTTGTTCCTGCAGATCTGTATTCTCAAGACCAAGAACTGCTCGAGCGTGTCCCATGCTGATACGTCGCTCACGCAGAGCTTCTTGCACAGCCGGACGAAGCTTGAGCAAGCGCAGAAAGTTCGTCACAGTTGAGCGATCCTTACCCACCTTTTGTGCCACTTCCTCTTGGGTCAATTGGCACTCTTCGATCAGACGCTGATAGCCTCGCGCAACTTCAATGGGATTAAGATTCTCGCGCTGAACGTTTTCGATGATTGCCAGCTCGAGCATTTCTGCATCGCTGTCAACATCCAGGATATAAGCCGGGATGCGTTCGAGTCCGGCTTCAATCGACGCGCGTACGCGACGTTCTCCGGCAATGAGTTCATAGGCGCCATTAACGCGACGAACACTGATTGGCTGAATGACACCTTTCTCTTTGATGGAATCAACCAACTCTCGCAGAGCTGTTGGGTCAAAATCATGTCGCGGTTGAAAACGATTGGGACGAACCTTGATGAGTTCGATCATCGAGGTTGAGTCCCCATTACTCGTCTCCCCACTCGCCATCCCTGAAGCCTGTACTGCTGGCTCCTTTGGTATCAGTGCGCTAAGTCCTTTTCCTAATCCGTGTGTCTTCATACAGCTATCGTGTTTCTTTCTTTAGTGTGTCAGGCAATCACTTGCTCCATACCATTACGACGCAAGATCTCCGATGCTAACTCCAAGTAATTACGAGAGCCTTGGCTTAAGGCATCGTATAAAATGACAGGCTTGCCGTGACTTGGCGCTTCAGCCAATCGAACATTTCGATTAATAACAGTTTCGCAGGCACGCTCTTGAAAATGAGCGCGTACTTCTTCCACGACTTGATTCGACAAGCGAAGACGAGAATCAAACATGGTGAGAAGAACTCCTTCCAACTCAAGACCGGGATTGAGATGCTGTCGCACAATTGAAATGGTGTTTAAGAGTTGTCCCAAACCTTCAAGAGCGTAGTACTCGCACTGCACAGGAATCAGCACTGAATTGGCGGCGGTGAGAGCGTTGAGTGTCAGGAGTCCAAGCGATGGCGGACAATCAATAATCACAAAAGTGTATTTGTCTTGCACCTTCTCGAGCGCCTTCTTCAAGATCTTTTCGCGCTCTTCCAGTTCAACTAATTCGATTTCGGCACCTACAAGATTGATGTGTGAAGGAATAACATCCAAGAATGGCATCTCAGATTTGATTGTTGCTTGTTCGGCTGACAATCCATTGATGAGCACTTCATAGATCGTCTCTGTCATTTCCCGACTATTGATACCAACGCCGTTAGAAGCATTGGCTTGAGGATCAATGTCGATGAGCAGTGTTGGCATTTCAGCAGCCGCAAGTGACGCTGCGAGGTTCACGGCGGTGGTGGTTTTACCAACACCACCCTTTTGGTTCGCAACAGCAATAATTTTTGTCATCGAACAGACCCTCCGTGGTCAGCCAAAGAAAAATGTCCAAAGTGCAATTGATACAAGGTCCACGCACTCAGAACCAATGAATGTTGGATTTCGCCCCGACGAATTGCATGCGCCATCTCGTCCAGCGGAATACGTACTACTTCTATGTCTTCGTTTCGATCCAATTCTTGCTCAGCCGCGTTTTCACAGTCAAACCATACGTAAGACATACAGTGATTGCTTAACCATGCCGGGTTAGGTCTTTGCATACCCAGTAACTCTGCACGCTTTGGCGACATAAATCCGGTCTCTTCCAAACACTCTCGCATTGCCGCTTCGCAGGGATCTTCACCCGGTTCAACCACGCCGCCCGGGAATTCGAGCGTGATATCGTCAAGACCATGACGATACTGTCGCACCAGAACGACCTCGCCTTTGGTGTTTATTGGAAGAATATTAACCCAGACCGGAGCGTCCAGCACGATAAACGAACTCGTATGGTGATGGATCGGATGGATACGATCAACCGAGAACGCGTTAAAAACGCGAAAATCGCCAAGGTGCTTCTTGTGGACAGTCTGCCACTTTTCAATCATAGCTGCAAATGGATCGGAACAAACCAAAGATAAGGAGCGGTCTTATGCGTGAAACCTGCGTGAAACATTTGGGGAAATCTTGTGAATAAGCCCAATTCAGAGCCTCAGACAGAAAAAAGTTGTACACATCCTTCAGTTTGGTCCGAAATGACCGATAACCCAAAGAACTCTCAAAAAATTATCTTGCGTTCATACTCTTGCCAAGATATTTTTGACGAATCATCAAAGTGGAACGCAGTGCATAAGGACATGCCAAGGGGTTCATTTTTCAAGACCTTATTTGTTCTCACACCATTCGGCACTCTACTCAATAGAAACAACTTCTCTTCATTCACTTTTAAGGATTCAGCTATGACGTTTTCACGTTCAAGTCTGTGGTCATCGCTTGCATTGTGCACCATCGTTTCGTTGGTCTTCAGTGCTTGTGGTTCCAAACCAACTTATTCTGTTGAGCCTGTCAGCGACGAAAGCTCTGCGCTCGACAACATGAAAGCTGGCGAACAGATTGCCAATCAGTATATCGTCGTGTTCTCCGGTGTCGGCCTACAAGCAGCCAACATGAATATTGATGCAATGACTCAAAACCTCTGCACATCAATTGGTATTGAGCCTTCAAAAGTGATGTTTAAGTACTACGAGGCAGTGAAGGGTTTTGCAGCTCATATGACAAGTGAACAAGCGGCACGTCTTGAAAAGGATCCTCGCGTTCGCTACGTCGAGCAAGACCAAGTTGTTAAGCTCGATCCATGCATCGTGGTCAATGAAAAAGCCGGCAACCTGCAGCAAGCGCAGACAACACCTTGGGGTATTACACGCGTTGGCGGAGCAGGAAATGGTAGCTTTTCGGTAACAGGACGTCGCGCATGGATTATTGACACGGGTATTGATTTGACTAATAGTGATTTGAACGTTGATGTTAGTCGTTCGAAGACTTTCATTACATCCGGTGCTGATGCGACTAGCGCAAATGATCGCAACGGTCACGGCTCACACGTTTCCGGAATTGTTGCTGCAAAGAACAACACCATTGGTGTAGTTGGCGTCGCAGCCGGAGCAACCGTTGTTGCTATTAAAGTTCTTAACGGCTCGGGCAGCGGAACCAATTCAGGCGTTATTGCCGGAGTTGATTGGGTTCGTACACATGCCAGCGCCGGTGACGTTGCAAACATGAGCTTGGGTGGCGGTGTATCAACAACGCTCGACAACGCTGTCATCAATGCAGCTAATGCAGGTATCAAGTTCTGTCTCGCTGCTGGAAATTCATCAGCTAATGCAAATACCAGTTCTCCGGCACGTGCCAATGGAACAAACATCTACACCATTTCAGCGGTTGGCACCAATGATGTTTTCGCGTATTTCTCGAACTATGGAAATCCGCCGGTAGACTACGCCGCACCTGGTGTGAGCATTTATTCGCTGTATAAAAATGGCGGAACAGCTACCATGAGCGGTACATCGATGGCTTCACCTCACGTTGCAGGTATCCTCATGTTAGGCGCAGTTAGTGCTAATGGTACAGCGACAAGTGATCCGGACGGAACTCCAGATCCAATCGCTCACCGCTAAGAGTTTTTTAGATTAGTTAATCAAAGCCCCTGACCTTCGGTTTGGGGCTTTTTTATTTTTGGGATGGAACTGCACTTCCCTTGCGATGCGCACTCACGGCTTTGGAATCGGCGTCGTAGAATCTCAATAACAAATCAGCGCTTTGCGTGATACCGATACGAGTTGAGCAATGAACTCGCGGGTGAGAATCTCGAGCTTGGAACCAGAGAGTCGGCGATGAACAGGATTGCCCATTGAGTTGCAGATCAATTGCAAGCGCTTGGCAGAAATTCCCGGGTCCTCGCATGAGCTGAGACCTGTCGACATCTCCACGTTGTAGCAGCATGAATTCCTCTCCTTCAACCATCTCAGCTGCTCTCAGAAGTACCGCGCATCCGCGATCCTGAGTCTCAGTGACTACGTTGGCGCACATGTGTATGCCGTAAATGCGGTACACATAGAGACAGCCTCCTGAGTTAAACATTACTGCATTACGCTTGGTTTTTGAGCGCGCCGCATGACACGCAAGGTCGTTTTCCGGCAAGTATGCTTCGGTTTCCACGATGCGCACGGCGAGCAACGGTAACTCCGGGTACTGGAGAAACATGAGACAGCCGATTAAATCTTGGGCCACCGTCTGCGTGTCTCGTTGAAACCACTCCGGACGAAGTGCTGAGGCTGGATGGTAGGTCTTGATTTTGGTGACTGTTGACATTCAATCGTAACTTGCTCGTGCTCATGCAAGATAGAAACAACAGAATCAATTCTCGTGCTGGTCAGGGCCTGATCCGACTCGTACACAATGCTTGGAACTTAGCTTTTGCCGATGGCGCAGCCTTAGTTTCTATTGCTGTTTTTATCATCATCATGGGTCGACTCTATGGCTCAGCAACTCTTGGCAAATTCTCTTTCGCCGTCGCCTTGAGTTCAATGGCTCAAACCATAGCCGATGCAGGCTTTGATATAAGTCTCCCTCGATCTGTCTCGCAATCGCCTGAATCATCTTCAAGCAACGTCGCAGATGCCCTTCGCACAAAGATCTTTCTTTGCCTCTGCACCTTGCCCCTGGCATTTGCAGCGTCCTTCATGAAGGACTCTCAAACGATTATAACGACTGCAGTCATGCTTGCCGATGTTCTGCCCTCAACACTAGCCTTTGCCTATTTAGCAGCACTTCGCGGAATGAACCAAAGTGCACTCGCGGCTCGCATTAATGCGCTCTACAACGTCTTGCCGATTCTGTGTTGCATTGGGTTGGTATGGTTTTCACCTCCAATCAGCGTCTTTGCTCTGTTGATTTTCATCGGCGATTGTATCAAACTCATACACATTGAACGAGTGTACAATCGATTTGGATCCTATGAACTACATCTTCGCTCTATACTCAAAGAACCTGCGCTCATTTTTGAGAAGAGCTTATTGCGTAAATCGTGGAACGAACAGCGCGGCGTCACTCTGACAGCACTGTATAGTGCCGCACTGGTCCGCATGCCTAGCGTCATGCTCGGTTGGTTTGCCACAGACGCTCACCACGGTATCTATGCTGCAGCGTCACGTTTCTTTACCGCTTTGCGAATTATCCCCGGCGCGCTTCTTAACGTCATCATTCCGGAATACGCTCGAAGCGATGCCCGGTCGCCGAGAATACGCGTAGTCTTCGTCGCCGCACTGATCTGCGCTACCGTGGTCAGCGCAATCGTTGCACTCTTCGCACCAACGATTATTGCATGGAGTTTTCGCTACGACGAATCGGTGGTTATTCTACAGACACTTGCCCTAGCCTTTGGTGCACTGTTTATGAAGACAACACTCGAGGCTTTTCTGCTTGCCCGTAAGCGTGAGCAAATCGTCCATCGCATTCTTGGCATCGTTTGTCTCTTAAGCGTCATCGCCTATGCATGGGCCGCTCAACGTTCAGCACTTGATGTTGCCCGCATCGTTTGCACTGCCGAGATGAGTCTATTCTTGATCTTCTTTGCTGTATTCGTGCGAGATTCTCGTCGCGCTGCAAAGCAACAGATTGCGGAGAGTGTGGCATGAAGAAGATGAAGTGTACAACACCTTTCCTATCAAACTCAACGCGCCTCTTTGTGCGTTTGCTTGGTGCTAGTGTGTTGTTGATTGTCGTGCTTGCCGGTTGCGCGACGGTGCAACCTCCCAATGGCGGCCCCGAAGACAAAACGCCTCCGGAAATCGACACCACCGGAATAGTCAATGGCATCACAAATTTTCACGCCAAAACTATCGGCATTCATTTCAGCGAATACGTCGAGAAATCTAAGGTTCTTGAGAATCTCATTCTGTCGCCTGAACGACCAATGGAGTACAGCTGGAGTGGACGTGATTTGGAGATTAGCTTTCCGCAGGGCTTGGATACAAACACGACCTACGCGTTGACGGTTGGAACCGACTATACCGATTTGCACGGCAACAAACCGCGCGAAGCCTACACTCTTGTCTTTAGCACGGGTAACCATCTCGATAGCGCTGCAATCATTGGTGAAGTTCACGATGCGAATCCGGCCGGTGTTTTCGTTGAATTATATCCGCTGAGTGGAATCAATGCCGATACTCTCAATCCTTCTACGACCAAAGCGCGTTATAGAACTCAAGTGGGATCGAGCGGCGCGTTTGCGTTTCGTGCACTGCCCTACGGATCCTATCGCATCATTGCGCTACGTGACGTGACCAAAGACGGATTATACACAATCGGAACAGATGCTTTTGGAACGAGCATTGATGCACTGCAGTTGAATTCATCGCAAGCGCAAAAAGTTGTACTGCGACTTGATCCGACTCCAGATCTCAGTCCTCTGCAGCTCAGCGAAGCACGCTCGAAGTCGCAAAATCGCATCGACCTCCTCTGCTCAGAAGCCGTTGACACTGCTTCCGTGCACGCCGCAAGTTTCATCTTGAGCGATTCATCAGGTAGAACAACTACAAAAGTGTTGGCAGCTTATGTGAGTACGGTGAGCCCATCAGTCATCTCTCTGGAAACCGAGAACCGTACAACAGCTTCACTGATGCGATTGCGCGTTACGGCTTCTAAAGATGGACCGACAGACTTAAACTCCAACCATCTGGTCGATTCCAATTCAACGTTATTCTTCCAAAGTTCGACGGAAATTGATACGACCAATCCGCAAGTGTTGAGTATCAGTATGCGTGACAGCAGCCAAAGCGTTGGCTTGCAGCCGATGATTAAGGTCGTGTTCTCACGCGCAATGCAACGCGACTCACTGGAGAACCACATGTCATTCATCAAACAGAACCAGAGATTGAGCACGGTCTGTGAGTGGCTAGCTGATAACATTGTTCGAGTCTATCCTCGCGATTCTCTTGAGTCTGATGCTTGGTATGAATTGAGATTTCGTACGAACGGATTACAAAGCGCAACTCGACGATTCATCCGTGATTCGACTATGAGAATTCGCATGAAAACATTTGACACGAAGAATTTCGGCAGCATTCGCGGTGTACTCATTGATTCGTCAGCAAAGGATGGTACGCCGTATTTCATTACGCTCAAATCGAAGTCGACTCAAACCCGCACCTTGAAGCTCGATAAACCAGGTGCTTTCACTTTTTCTCTTTTAGCTGAAGGTGAATACACCATAGAGGCGTATTGTGATGAAGACCACAACGGCCGATATACTAGTGGACGTGCTGTTCCCTTTATGTTCGCAGAACGAATCGTTGAGAGTGCTAGTCCAGTGGCGCTTAAAGCTCGCTGGACGGTTGACGACCTGCGCCTGATCATTCCAAAACGCAAACCATGATTGTTTGTCTTAATACAATTCCTTTTCTCGCCGATGTCTTGCGACAACGCAATGAGGTCGTGACGGCATCCGCAGAAGAGATCACGCGGGACTTTCTAAAAGACAACCAGTGTACAGCCCTATTTGTGCGCACCACCGTGAAGGTGAGCTCTTCGTTGCTTCGCGATACGCACGTGAAGTTTGTTGGAACTGCAACAGCTGGCACCGATCATGTCGACGAACACTTTCTTCAGCTTCACAACATTGAACTGCGAAATGCTCCCGGTTCGAACTCCAATGCAGTAGCTGAATACGCGCTATACAGCATGCTCCGATATATGCAAGAACGTTCCCTCTCGGCGGATCAATGCACCGTGGGCATCATTGGATTTGGTCACATCGGATCTAAAGTCGGTGCATACGCTAAAGCTCTGGGATGTAGAGTTGTGACGAATGATCCACCGTTGTTTGCGACAGGATGGCGACCTCCCCAAGGCATTCAGTATCGTGAATTGGAAGAATTGTTAAGCATGAGTACCATCGTCACTAATCACGTTCCATTGAGTTTTGATGGTCCGAGTCCTACTGCAGGAATGCTACACGATGAGCGACTTGCACTTCTTCAACAAGGAGCCCATTTTATCCATGCATCACGTGGAGGCGTGGTCCGCGATGGAGCATTGCTTCATGCAGCAAACGTCAAAGATCTGGTTTGCACTATCGATGTTTGGGAAGGTGAACCTGAGTACTCGCTCGAGCTTGGTCGCAAAGCCACTATCGCCACACCGCACATCAGCGGACACAGCGAAGACGGAATACTAAATGCCGCTGAACAACTAGCTGAGCGCTTCGCTCAGTACAGCAAGCAAGACTTGGATCTGGAACCAATTCGAAAGAATAGAAATTTGCTCAAGAGAAGCATCAGCGATTTTTCAGGCTTAGAGGAACTGAGAGAATCGTTGCATTTGTCGCTTGGTTTGGAGCTGTATACGGATATGCTTCGACATCCTCAAGAAGACACAATCATTGGACGACAACAGCACTTCCGTCGACTGCGCACATCCTACAAGGGTCGCAAAGAAATTTTAGAACCACTTCATTAAAGTAGCAATGCCACTGACACTCGTTTCTGAACATTTAAATGGTCTTAAGGTCCTGCAACCACCGGTTTTTCACGACAACCGTGGTTATTTCTTGGAAAGCTATCATGAGCTTGCGATGTCGCAGTTGGGTATCAATGTCAGCTTCCCTCAAGACAACCATTCGCGCTCACGCAAGGATGTGTTACGCGGAATGCACTTTCAATGGGATGCACCGATGGGCAAACTGCTTCGCGTGATTCGTGGTGCAATTCGTTTGGTTGAAGTGGATATTCGACATGGTTCGCCGACTCTGGGAGAACATGTTGTGCTTGATATTAATGACACGAACAACCACATGGTTTGGATTCCACCGGGATTTGCCAACGGCTTCCTCGTTCTTTCAGACGAAGCTGACGTTAGCTACAAATGCAGCACTCTGTACAATCCCAAAGCTGAATCAGGTATACGCTGGAACAGCTTTGGATGCGATTGGAAGGTAGACTCACCCGTCGTTTCCGATAAAGACACCGTCGCTCAAACTCTCGAAGAATGGCTTTCGCGCCCTGAAAGCCAGAATTTCCGCTTTTCCGGCTCATAAGTGTAACCCACGCCTTGTTCTGGCACAGTAGATGCAGGACACATTATGGCGATCATTGATGGATCAACTATGGGCGACATGGACGTCGCCATCAGCTACACACATGAGTACACTACAGTCACGCCGACGATTCCTCGTTAATGCCATCAGCTCGTCGTTGCAGGCGGTTGTGGTGGCCGTGACGTTGTTTTTCCTCTATCGATTTCTGCTTCGCACAATTCCCGTCGAGCATATCGGTCTCTGGTCCGTGATTTTCGCGGCCGCCAGCGTCGGAAAACTCGCCGAAATGGGTATCAGTGCAGGGGTCGTCAAATTCGTTGCTTCTTGGCTCGCTCGAAATGAAAAGGAAGAAGCTGCGCGATGCATACGCACTGCTGCAAGTGCAACGACCATTGGCATCGGACTCTGTCTGGGAATTGGATACCTAGTTTCTCCTTGGATCTTACCACTCTTTGTCGGACAAGAACACAGCGCCTTGGCAGCATCAGTGCTAGGTCTTGCTCTGCTGTCCTTTTGGCTCGGTAGTGTTGCAAGCGTGTTCCAATCTGCATTGGACGGCTGTCATCGCATGGACCAGCGATCAGCAATAACCATTGCAACAACCCTACTACACTTTGCACTTTGTCTTCTGCTCACGCCTTCGATGGGTCTTCAAGGATTGGGCATTTCTCAAGTCATTCAATCGCTCGCAACGCTCGTCATCAATCAAGTACTGCTTCAACGAACCCTTCCTGAACTTCGCTGGAAATTCTGGGGATGGAGTCGTCAACACTTTCGTGAACTCCTCGCTTACGGCGTCAATGCTCAGTTGGCAAGTGTAAGTATCACTTTGATGAGTGAGCCGATAACAAAAGCATTCATCAGTTCAGCCGGTGGCTTAGGCTTCGTAGCCTACTACGATATGGCGACTCGCATGATTACGCAATTACGAAGCGTTATTCTCTCAGCTTATCAAGCGCTGGTGCCGATGGTCAGTGATTTACATGAACGTCAATCATCTGAACTTATTCCACTCTATCGTCGAGCAGCTAACGCCATGACGATGGTCGCTGTACCACTATTTGCCGCCATCGCAGGTTTTGCGCCACTTGTGAGCGTTTTGTGGATTGGTCATGATGAACCGGCTTTCGTCTACAGCAGCATCATTTTGTCCGTTGGTTGGTGTATCAATACGATTATCGTTCCCGCGTACATGATGAACCTAGGAATGGGTGTCTTGCGCTGGAATACGTGGAGTCACATAGTTATCGGCCTTGTAAACACCGTGCTGGGTTACGTCTTGATCCGTGCAATTGGTCCGCTCGGTGCCGTCCTAGCTTGGTCCATCGCACTCTGTATTGGCTCGGCACTGCTTCTCTACCGTTTTCATCATGAGAATGCAATTCAACTGCGGTCATTGGTCGACCGACCTACAATTGCGCTCATGATAGCCTCTGCCTGTCTCAGTGTTGCCGTACGCTTCGAGTATTACAGCTTTCATCAGCAGCTGTCAGGAATTGTCATGACTCTGCTGATTGCCTTGACCTTTCTTCTTCCTACTGCAATTCTGTTGCTGCGAATGGACCTGGTCAGCCAGCTCCGACGACAGCTTGGCACGCATTTGGCAAAGCAGTAGATGATTCGTTGACCTCTTTGTCAGCGAGAATCCTATGATAATATGATTTGGTTTACTCTCATAGCTATTGGTTGCGCACTGTGGATGCTTCGCTTCCGCACGGCTGCACTCATGATTTTCTTCTTCTTCCTTACCGGCGGATTTCAAGTAATTCCGTCAGTATGGTTTGACACAGGCATGGGAATTCAAAAAGGTGCAGACTTCGCGTTGCTCCTTCTTGTGTTCTTTTTCATGACAGCTGTTCCTTCGCACATAGCATTGCTGCGTAAGGATAAAGTCGCTCGAGCCATTGCGGTCTTCATAGCCTTCGTCTTTGCAGGCATCTTCTTCAGCAAGTTCTTCTACTCCTACGACATCAACTTCGTCTTTCGAGCAGCCCGGCGATTTTTCTTTCTCGTAGGCTACTTTGTCTATCGTGATCTCGAAGTTGAGGAAGTACAGAAGACAGTGCGAGTCTTACTAATTATTACCGTCGCACAGTGCGTCGTCTTCTTGCTCCAGCTCGTCATCGGCGTTAATCTCCTCAACCGCCAGTCAGAGGAAATCACAGAATTGTCTGAGCGTGGTGCGGTAGGCGATTGGAAGCGACTTTACAACATTCCTGAATACACCGTACTCTTCTTGTTCATGGTGCTCTTCGATGACAAGATGAAATCGCGCTACCGTATCATCTGCACACTTATCATGGGTGCTGCTCTCGTCTCAACTCTGCACCGTTCTTGGCTGAGCTCCTTCATCATCGTCTTGTGCTTCGTTGGTCTCTTTCGAACCTCGAACATGTGGAAGAGAATCGGGATGTCCTTTGCAGTTATTGCATTCGCACTGGTGCCGGCGATCTTTCCGGCATTGGGAGAGAGAATGGACTCTGGAATCGAAGACTTCAACAATGCTATCAATGGTGGATACAACACTCGCTCCAACAAATTCGAAGACTCGTTTTCGTTTCGAATTGCTCATGCGTTAGAACGTTTTGATCACGTTGCGGCTGAGCCGAAGCGATGGGTTTTTGGATTGGGCTTTCTAACCGAAGACTCGGGTCAGTCTCAATACTTGAACTTCTCGGTTGGTTGGCACGACAAAGACGGCACGAAGCAAATTGACACAGGTGATATTGCTTGGTCAATCATGTTCTTGTGGCTTGGATTCTTAGGTACACTACTCTACGTGTTCTTCTACTTCAGAACTATGAGACTGCTATGGAAGGATCGGGCGCATTCATTCTCGATCTCGTCCTTTGCTTACTTGCTGATGTACTTTTTGATTTCGTTTACGAGTTCCGTATTCATCGAAGCAACAACTTTCACTGCGATATGCCTGCTCTCGGCTTGCGTCGTCAGTGCCCAAGAAAAGCGCAACGAGGAATACGAAGCGGAACTTGATGAGATCTACTTGCAATCGGTTGTGCGTTTACCTCTTTCATACGGACGCTAATACTGTGAAAACAACACGACCACGCATATCGCTCATTAGCTCACTCTTCCGTTGCGAAAAGTACCTCGAAGGATTTTGTGCTGCACTCGCGCAGATATCAAATCCGGATGAGGTTGAGATTCTCCTGCTTCACAACGAACCGACTCCAGCTGAAAGTGCAATCATTAAAAAGTGGATTCCAAGCATCGCAGCAACTGTACGACACATCATTGTTCCTGAACGTGAAGGATTGTACAGAACCTGGAATCGCGGGATTGTAGAATCGAGCGGAAAGTATCTGGCCATTTGGAATGTTGATGACGTGCGTAGTCCACACTCCCTCGAATTGCAGGCAGCCTGTTTATCAGCAGATCCAAGTTCTGTGCTCTGCTATGGCTCCTACATTGGCGTTCAAAATTATGGCGACATGCAAGGTACCTTGTATGAATTCCCTGATTACAATCAACGCGAGTTTATGCGTTCGTGCTACCTGACGCCATTTCCAATGTGGAAGAAGAGCGTGCATGACGCGATTGGATACTTTGACGAGTCATTTCGATCTGCCGGCGACTACGACTTTCAGATTCGTGCAGCGCGCTTTGGCAATTTCGTTCGCTGTAAAGAGGTCTGTGGACTCTATCTCGAGGCACCGGAGAGTGGTATTTCGAAGTCCGGCGACATCAACAACATCGAACGCACGGTCTGTGAATGGCGCTACGCCTCATTTGACAAAATCAATCTGCTGTATCTGAGCCGTGCTTTGAAATACAACAACTCAAAGCTCAAGTGGTCAGAAAGTCAACACTCGCTGAGCTCTTACTTCACAGACTATTACAGCTTTCGTTTCATTCGTTTTCCAATGTTGATTGCGTCGATTTTTAGATTGCCGATCAATGTGCTGAGACTTCTCAAACACAAATTCTTTCCCTCGTTAAAGATCCATCGTCGCCCGCCGGACGTGACATTGACAGATCAGTTCAACCCACAACTCCGCTTTAGTCATGATGTCTGAAACACCTCTTCGTGTTCTACATCTCATAGACACTCTTGGACGTGGTGGTGCAGAGATGTTGTTGGTTGATGTCTGTCGTCATGCCGGCGAGGCTGCGCTGGACCTCAGTGTCCTTGCCAGCGGTGGCGGTCCTTTAGAAGCTGATCTCAGATCAATCGGTGCTTCGCTAAGCATTCAACAGCGTCGCTGGCCAATCGATCCTGTCTTGCTCAACAAAATCACAGAGCTTTGTCGCGAGCAATCAATAGACGTCATTCATAGTCATCAGCCTGTAAGTACCTTACACGCCCTGGCTGTGCGTCGTACTACAAGAGTACCGGTTGTGCACTCCATTCATGGTTTTACCGAAGACATTAAGAACAAACTCAGTTTGCGGCGCGTGTTAACTCATGCCGATGCAAACATTGTCGTAAGCGAATCAATGCAGAAGATGCTGCTACAACGTGAATGGATCTCATCTATTCCACGTTGTCATGTGGTTTACAATGGCGTAAGCACGGATCGCTTACACTCTCAACGTGGATTACTGCGAGCGGAGCTTGGACTCAAGGCTGATGATCTCGTGATTGGAATGGTCGGCAACTTCTATGGTGTTAAAGATCAATTGACGATCTGTCGCGCCATGGAGTCAATTGTGCAGCGCATACCAAATGTCCATTGCGTTTTTGCCGGACGTGCTGACAACATCCATCTCTATGACGCATGTCGAGAGACGGTACTTGAGAATGGATGCGCCAATCGAGTTCACTTTTTGGGTGGAAGAACTGACGTTGCTGCAATACTTACCGATCTTGACCTCTTCGTCTTTTCGACGCTTGCTGACACCTTTGGAATGGCTTTGGTTGAAGCGCAATTGTCCGGAGTAGCATGTGCCGTCAGCGACATTGAGGTGATGCAGGAAGTCACAGGCAAAGGCAAGAGCGCTGCACTTTTCCGCTCGCAAGACGCACATAATCTGGCAAATGTCGTGACAGATCTCTTGTCAAAAGCTGAAAAACGTCATGAACTGGCAGCCCGTGCAAAGAAATTCGCTGAGGAGAATTTCTCCATTCATGCCCATGTACGTGCACTTCGAGCGGTGTACGAGACGCTTTGTCCGCAAACTCGGCTTAAAGACATACCACTAAACAGCCGATACTCTACCCAGTTCACCACTAAAGTGCCCTGAGTGAAAATTCGCTCTCATATTCGTCCCTGGTTATACCGCTTTACGATTGTAATGTGCTTTCTGTCTGCGACAGCAAGCGCCTATATGATTTGGAAGACGACCGAGCGTAATGCATACGTAAAATCGTTTATGCATAGTTCTTTGGATTCAAAGAAACTGAGTAATCGCGATGATACAGTGCTTGCAATTTCCCGAACGATATACGCTCTAACCAATAACAAGTACGGAACGGATCCTGCGTCGATGGACTGGTACGACCGATTTGAGTCGACCTTCTTCTTTAACATGTCCTCAACGGTTGCTTTGAAGTACCGCAGCTTCGGCGTACATGGTCACTATGTCTTCGGACCGTGCGGAACAATGTCAAGACTCCTGCTTAACACCCTTTGGGATTTGAATATTCCGGCCCGAAAGCTCCAATTACTCAACAATTCAAACGGTAAAGGTGGCGGACACACTTTGGTTGAGTATTTCGATGAAGGCAAGTGGAAAGTAGTTGCCGTATCGGACAGTTCCTTCGTGTGGCGTAACGCCGAAGGTCAGATCGCATCTGTTGCTGAGATTCAGCATGATCCTGCAGTTTTCAGTCAGATTTATGCCTATCAAGCCAATTATCCATACTTGTTTGATAATCCAAAGCATTTCAACTAGACCAAAGTACCGCAAGGAATCAGAAGCGTTATTCAAAACATCGCCGGCGAGTCGTTCATCGACAACTTTGAGACGCCGCGCATTTATGATCATCCGCGCCTACTGTTGCTGTATTTCTGCTTAGGGATTTTCATCGTATGCACTTCCCTAGCCACGCACCTGCGCCGTACGCTAAGACCACAGCGTCAACGGACAGTGCTTAGCGTCAATGCTGCGACGCATAGTGCACGTCGCTGTGAATCGGTTGGTCACGTTCAAATTCCGTCTCCTAAAGTCTATCTCGCGAAAGAAGCCGCCAGGCAATCATAGTGTCCAATCGGTTTTTGTTTAGCTCCTTCTCTAGCTCATCCCACAGCCGTGCAACTCAGCCAGGCAGGCGCGTGCTTGATACTTTCCCGCTCAAATCTCTCAAAAAGCGACGTATTACAGAAAGTCACGACGAAAGCACACAATTCAATTTGGTGGCACAATAGTTGTATTAGTTCCGTCGGATAAAACTATCTCGTTCTATGTGCGGAATCGCAGGATATATACACTTTGACTCATCGCGACCAGCCTCGCTGGACCTCGTGCAGCACATGGCTGATACGATGCTTCATCGTGGTCCGGATGCACATGGCGAATGGCAGCACGCAAACCTTGCGCTTGCTCATCGTCGTCTCTCCATCATCGACACGAGCTCCGGCGGCGCACAACCAATGAAGTCATCACGATGTGGTAATCACATTGTGTTCAATGGTGAAATCTATAACTACATCGAAGTCCGTCAAGAGCTTCGCGCCTGTGGCTACAACTTCCATTCAGATTCCGACACAGAAGTAATACTCGCTGCTTACGAGCATTGGGGTCAAGACTGTGTTCAACACTTCAATGGCGTCTGGGCTTTTGCCATCTACGATTCGCGCCAAGATCTTCTCTTCTGCTCACGTGATCGAATGGGTGAAAAGCCCTTCTTCTACAGCATCTACGACGACAGCTTTGTATTCGCGAGCGAGATAAAAGCACTCTTTGCCTACGGTGTTCCGAAGCGCATTAACAGCGATGTGCTTGATGCGTACTTGTGTTTTAGCTACGTTCCAGCCCCGCACAGTTTCTATCAAGACATTCTCAAGCTCAAAGCCGGACACAACCTTATCATACAAAACGGATCGTTGAAGATCGTTCAGTATTGGGATGTGCCGCTGATTGAGTTGAAAGATCAACGTCATGACGAAGACGCTATCATTGAAGAATTCAACGAACTATTTAATGATTCAGTAAGACTGCGCATGAGAAGTGACGTGCCCTTCGGAGCATTTCTCAGTGGCGGACTCGACTCTGCCTCTGTTGTGGCTGCGATGAGTCTTAGTTCAAACGAAACAATACGCACCTTCACTGCAGGCTTCGACGACGCAGAATTCGACGAACGTTCGCTCGCTGCATTGGTAGCTGAGCGCTATCACACCGATCACACAAGTTTCAGTATCGGTGTTGAAGAATCCGAGCTGGGTATGCAGGCACTGGACGCGGTGTATGACGAACCTTTTGGAGATTCATCGGCACTGCCATCGATGTTGGTTGCAGCTCATGCACGTAAGCATGTGACGGTGGTTCTCACCGGTGACGGTGGAGACGAGGTGCTTGGTGGCTACACAATTCACCAAGGTGAAAAGTTTGCGCACCACTATCGTCATGTTCCCTCACTCGTGGCTCAACATCTTCTTCCAGCATCCGCTCGACTTGCTCGTCGCGTGGCACCGGCATCGATGAAAAACAAATTCTTACGTATCGAAGATGTGTTGCGTTCGTCAGCGCAGACTTTCCGCGCGCGTTTACTCTCAAAGCAGATCGGTTTTCGCGACGATGAGCGACATGAATTGCTCACGGGAGCTCAACGAGTTCGTGCGGAAGATTTTATCGCAGATGCATTGGCTCCGGTTCAGCACATGGATACATTCAGTCAGTTGAATTACTGGCTGACCAAAGTGTCACTCGTCGACGACATGCTTACCAAAGTCGATCGCGCCACAATGTCGCAATCGCTCGAAGCGCGTTTACCCTTTCTTGACCACCGAATCGTTGAACTGATGTGGTCGGTTAGCATGAACACACGTCTCAAAGGTTTTACTCGCAAGTATATACTCCGCAAGGCAATGGAATCGCGTTTACCTGCAGAGCTATTCCGGGCGCCGAAGCGAGGCTTTGTGTTACCGATACGCAATTGGTATCGCAACGGACAAGACGCCGAACTGCGAAGAAGAATTCAAACTGTTGCCTCATCAGGACTCGTTCGATCAAGCGCTATCCCGGGTTTGATCGCAAGTCATCAACGAGGCGATCGCAACAGTGCTCAAGCGCTATGGACGTTGGGCATGGTATCTACAGCAATAAACGAACATTCAATTCATTCTCAGGAGAGCTTGGTATGAAAGTACTCATCACAGGTGGTGGCGGCTTTATCGGATCACATATCGTCGATGAAGCAGTGAGTCGTGACTACGAAGTCAACGTACTCGATAATTTCTCAACAGGTCGTCGTCAGAACCTTCAACACGTTCATGACCGAATCAACCTCATTGAAGGTGATTTACGATCCTACCATACCGTTCATGAAGCGGTGCGAGGATGTGACGCAATCATTCACGTCGGTGCTTTGCCTTCTGTGCCTCGCTCTGTGCGTGATCCAATCACAACCAATGACGTCAATGTAAACGGCACCTTGAATATTCTCAATGCAGCCCGCGACTGCGGCGTACGACGCATTGTGCAAGCATCGTCGTCATCGGTGTATGGTGCAAATCCCGCGCTACCAAAAGTTGAGACCATGCTGCCTCAACCAAAATCGCCCTATGCTGTTTCAAAGTTGACTGCCGAGCATTACGCGTCGGTGTTTCATCAGTTGTACGGCATCAATGTAGTATCGCTTCGCTACTTCAATGTCTTTGGTCCGCGACAAGATCCGAACTCTCAATACAGTGCCGTCATTCCGAAGTTCATCCAGGCAATTAAGAACGGCGAGCCAATAACGATTCATGGTGATGGCCGTCAGTCTCGTGACTTCACTTATGTACAAAACGTTGTGCACGCAAACTTCCTCGCCATTGAGTCAGAAAAGGCCGGCGGCGAAGTATTCAACGTGGGACTCAACAACCAGATTTCTTTGAATGAAATGTTGGCTTTGTTGTTTGAGCTCTGCGGACGAAGCACTAGAGTGATTTACACTGAAGATCGAATTGGTGATGTGAAGCACTCACGTGCTGACAACACAAAGATTATCGAACGACTTGGGTTTGAGGCTTTGGTGCCCTTCGAAGACGGATTGCGTATGACGGTAGAGTCATTCTTGCACTCCGACATGCCATACAAACCGGCATTTCTCAGCGCATTGCAATAAGCTCTGGCTGGCTCGAGTGTAGTTGTTAGCAAGGATGCAGTACAAGAAACGAAAGGAATCATACGATCATGAAAGTACTCTTCAATAGTCCGAACCCTGCGCTGCATGGCGGTCCTCCGACGCACTTGCCATGGCTCGAAGCAGAACTTCGCACTCAACTCGATCTCGTGCCATTTCAATATGGTCGGCGAAGTGATGTAGAGTCTCTTTCACAAAAGCTCGTCGGACGTTTCTCCGATCTGATTTCCCTACGCAAGCTCATAGGTCGCGAGAAACCATCGATCATCCATCACAATTCCGCATTCGATCCGCGCGCCATACTACGCGATGCGCCGCTGGCTTCTATGGCACGTCGCATGGGAGTTCCGTTATTTATCAAGATTCATGGCTCATTACCTGAAGCTTTTACGACGCAATCACGACTGATTCGCAGACTGCGTACTCAACTATTGCGCGATGTAACGGCACTTGGTGTACTCTCGAATGCTGAAAAGGAAGAATTCGAAGCGGAGTTTCCCGAGACTCGCTCAAAAGTGTTTGTGGTGAAGAACATATTGAAACCGGATTTCTTCAGTGTGGAACGACAAGAATCCAATCAGCCAACAATTCTCTTCATCTCGCGCTGCATTCGACGTAAGGGCATCTTCGATTTGCTGAGTGCTGTTCCATTGATTCTGCATGAACAACCGAACGCACGCTTCGTCTTGGTTGGAGATGGCGAAGATGCAGAGGAAGTGGATCGTCTGATTCGCAATTCACATTTGGACTTCTGCGTGGAACGACACAGTCACTGCTCGAATCACCAAACCCGCTCGTACTACAGTCGTGCTCAAATGTTGGTCTTCCCTACGCACTTTCCGGAGGGCATGCCCATGGTTGTGGCTGAGGCGATGGCTGCAGGCGTTCCGATTGTCACAACCAAGACGCGCTTCAGTGCTTCGTACATGAAAGAGGGACGTCATTGTCTGTACACTCAACACGGCGATGCACATCACATTGCGGAACAAGTGTTGAAGTTGATTCGAGATCCCGAACTCCGAACAACGATGTCAGCTGCCAATCGCGAACTCGCTCAGCGCTTCGGTGCTGAAGCTGTAGCTCAAGAGTTTATCGAGTTGTATCACAAAATTCTCGGTAGACCAATGAACGCAAAGAAAGATCTCAGTCTTGCTGAGGTGCTGCTATGAAATCGCGCGAGACTGCGATCGTGAATTCTCATCAGCTTCAGCAATCGGTTGATTTGTTCTTGAGTTGGCTGAGTCAGCACGGACCTTACTCTAGCGATTTATACTCGCTGTGGAGTAGTCTATTCGGCATCCGCGCAAAAGAGCTTTATCAACGCAATCGATTAGTGGGTGCTGCTTTGGTGGCACCGGTTGTAGCTGCAGACCTATTCATGCCTCTTCTTTCTCGTCGCAACTCACCTCGTCATCGCTTCCCTATTTCAGATGCTCACATTGCTTTGGGATACTGTCATCTGGCTGATGTGCATGGCGACACTCGCTATCTGAGTGAGGCAGAATCGTATGCAGATGCCTTGCTTGAGCAGTCGCTGGGAGCCAACTTCAGCGGACACTGCTGGGGCTATCCTTTTGATTGGATGAGTAAGAATGGCTTGTGGTCAAAGTCTACACCATTGATAACCACAACTCCCTACGTCTTCGAAGCTTTTCTTGCTCTCTACGATCGCACATCGAAAAGCGCGTACCGAGACGTTGCGTTGAGTACGGTAGAGTTTGCAATGAGCGACTTGCAATCGACTATAACAGCAGAACATGCTACTGCATTTAGCTACTCTCCTCGCGATTGCACACAAGTCATCAATGCCAATGCCTACAGAGCAATGATGCTCACCGAAGCCTGGCGTCGATTTGGCTCTCGTCGATTAATTGACTCAGCGAAACGTAGCCTGAATTTTATCCTGCAATCGCAGCATGCTGATGGATCGTGGTGGTATTCTATGTCGCATCCAACAGATCGCTACGTTGACAATTTTCATAGCTGTCTTGTGCTCAAGAATCTCGTCAAAGTGAATCGCGTCCTTGGATTCGATGAACTATGGTCGAGTATTGAGCGAGGATATCAGTATTACTGCGAGAGACTCTTGGATGAGAATGCAGAACCAAAACCGCGCAGCGATTCCGGCAGACATGCAATGGTATCACGTGAGATTTACGACTATGCGGAAGGTATTGTTCTTGGACTGCTGATTAATCGCCATTTCCCACTTCGTCTGGATTCATCGAATCTCCGACAACGCGCCCTCGACAATGCCAATCATTTGGCTTCGGTACTTCTGTCTCGTTATCAGTGTCGCGATGGTCACTTTGCCACTCGCGAACACTTCGGACTTTGGACCAACACAACTGCCTACATTCGTTGGCCTCAAGCACAGATCTTTCATGCCCTCAGTTCACTGATGAATCGTCACAGAGAAATTGAACAGCAACGTAAGGAAGAAGTGCAATTGCAACAGGAAGTACTTGCCTAAAGTACCGAAACGTGATCAAGCAATATGTTGATCAACTAATGCAGAAGCTTCGCTAATCCAACAACTCAAAAGCCTTCTTGTGTTCAGCATAAAACTCTTGAACACGACGAGCCTCATCATGCTTACCGGCATGATTGTTAGCGCTAATAAGCACATTGCAAATGCGCTTTACCATGTCAGAGCGCTTGCTCTTGTCACGAATCTGCATCCACGAACGCTGTGAGTAGGCTCTATTGAGAATTGCTATCGAAGAGCGCGGATGCTTCACCGTGTCGATTGCAGCTCTTTGCACTACACTGTCGAGTTTGTGGTAATATTCGTCAGGTGTCGGAACACCAATCGCTACACCTGCTCGTTCCAGACGCTGATCGATCTTTGAGTTCAGAGCTTTGATGCTGTCAGCATCGCAGAACTCATAGCTTGGAAGACGATAGTGAAGATCGGGCATGATGTGAACGTAACACTTCTTGTTTGAGGGAAAACCCTTTTCCTCCAGCTTATCAACGAGAGTCTTGATAGTGTCAAGAGGGATGTCAGTTTCAACCAACATAAGCCCCGCGCGTAGAAGCGGATCACGAAACCATCCCGTCGCTTTTCCAAAGTGTCGCGTAAGCAACTGACTCATGAAGGTACCTTGGTTGTAGCAGCGCTGGAAGTCACCTGCGTCGAAGCCTTGACGTGAGCGCAACACACGCAGCGTTTGAGCTGCATCGTCTTTGTGTCCTAAGAGCTCAAGCATTCCCATAGCTTGAGAAAATCCCAACTCACAGTAATAATCGATCTTCTTCAACCCAACCATCTTGGCGACGGAATCCATGTACACTTTTCGTCCACGGTGTGCGCGTAGGTTGGCAAGGATATTCAGGTTCGAATCAAGTCCTGCGTCAACCGGAGTATCACGCGGAATATCCACGATCTCAACTGCCCCGCTGTCAAGCCAAAACTTTATAACGTGATTCGCGTCGGCATGACGAATACCTTCGTTCAGACGTGTATCGACGCCACAAATCGAGATACTCACGCAGCGACCGTGAAACACGGGAACATTTGCAGAAGCCTTGAAGAGATTTTGAATTGTATCCATCGTCGTCTTTGGACTCGATGTCTTGGTTACAGTTGAGCTTGTATCTACCTTCTGCACCACCGGTTCTTCTTTGTGCTGTGTGCACGAATTGAGCTGAATGGTAAGAGCCAGACAGAAAGCGATGATGAAAACTAAGTTCAGCGAATGACCAAATCTTCTCGAAACCATGAACGCAATAGGAACTAAGTGTGAGTAATTGATGTATTGACAGAGTTAGCTATGAAAGTGAATTGCGCAACCAAAGAATTAGTTTCCTTCGTAAGGAAGAATGATCGTGAAGGTTGTGCCTTGACCCAATTCGCTTTTTACTCTGATGGTGCCGCGGTGTGCTTCGATAATCCATCGCACGATCGACAATCCAAGTCCGTTACCAACCACGTCACCGGAACGTGCTTTGTCAACACGGAAAAATCGATTGAATATCTGCGGCAAATCCTCTTCTGATATACCGACGCCGGTGTCGGATATCTCAATCTTCGTCTGTGAGGACTTGGTACTTAAGCTCACTGTGACTTTGCCACCAAAGCTCGTGTACTTGACAGCGTTATCAATGACATTGAGCAGCATCTGGTGCAAACGAGATTGATCTCCGATAATCGTCACAAAGGGTTGAATATTCTGCTCCACCGAAATGCGTTTGTCTTCTGCGAGAATTTCCATGTCCTCGCAAATTTCACTCGTCATTTTGGAAATGTCGAACAGCGTCTTCTGCAGCTTAACCTGACCGGTTTCTGCACGAGAAATTTCCAAAAGACTACTAACCATTTTCGATAGTCGAACAACTTCTTCGAGAGCGCTGGCGACGATAGCCTGGTATTCGCCTTCATCCATCTCATTGCGCAGAGCGAGCTCGAGTTCACCCATGAGGATTGCAAGTGGAGTTCGCAGCTCGTGCGATACGTCGCTTGTGAATTGTCGAACCTGCGTAAACGACGTCTCCAGACGCGCAATCATCTCATTCAAGGTCGTCGTCAGACGCGCAATCTCATCATTGGTTGCCGGCAGTGGCAGACGTTTACTCAAGTTCTCCGCCGTAATACGCTTGGCTGAGTTGGTGATGATATCCACCTGACGCAGCGAGTACAAGGCAAGTACGTATCCAACTGCAACTGCGAGAATCAAAGCAATTGGAAAACCGAATTGGAATGATCCGGAGAGTTGGGAAAGTACTTCATCAATTTCCTGCTGACTGTAGGCGATACTTATTTCAGCTCGCGGTGTCTGCATCGTATGGATGCGCAGATTGGTTTTGGCAAAGCGTCCGTTGAGAAAGATCTTTCCTGTGTCTTGACCTGACGTGAGGTACTCGTACGTCGGCAACATGTAGGAACCAAGGTTCTGCGATCTCCAGAGCACATGACCACTCGTGTCAGCGATTTGGATGTAGTAGTTCCGCGTTCGAAGCAGAGCGCTTTTATCCAATTCATCCAACACATCTTCCGAAGACAGATCGCGGACATCAACATGAAGACTGTCAAGATTACCCTGTGTTACACGTGGATAAGCCTTGGCTCGCGATGTCGTGTCGCTTCGGAATCCATCCATGATTCTCGTTGGCGAACGGGTGATCGCCACTTTACGGAAAATCATCACATCAATGGAATTCGCTACTTCGCTAAGAACGTTGTCGAGATTTGAGTTAAGACTGTTGGAGACTGTTATGTAGGCAAAAATGCTAAATGCAATAAGCGCCGATGCGAGGATCAGCGTGTACCACATGGTTAGACGAACCCGAAGCGGAATCTTGAGATAACGCTTGCGCAACGACGCTTCCTCATTCATCCGACGGATGCTGAGGATTGTTGAAGTCTTGCCTTCGGGTGCCGTTGGACTCATCGGGTGCTTAGCGCTGAAACAATGATGCCTGCATATTGATCTGCATCCGAATCAAGCGTTGCCTCGCGGATGAAACCCGTTGTACTGCCGATACAGACTTTGATGACGGAACCGACTTTGTCGCGCTGCAACTCAAAGAACACGAGAGAAACTGCCAAAAGCGTTTTGCCTTCGCAGCGCATTTCGGAGAATTGAACTTGTGCGACGAGATCGCCTACCTTCGATGCATTAATACCATCCAAGCTTGGAATCGTCGCTGAACGATAGCGAGTCGCAATGGCACTCTTCTGAAGTGCTGCATCTAGTTTTTTTACAAAACCAATGCTCTCTGCATTTGCATCGGAATACAAGTAAATAGTCTTTTGTGCTTGGGCCGAGCTAGCCGTCAGTACAAAGAGAGCAAGAGAAAAAATCAGGCTAAAAACGCGCGCAATACGAGAATTATGCATAGTTCTATCGGTTGTGTTCGTGGAAGTCGCCAAATTACGAAAGGAGAAGCGCTTAGATGAGTTGCCGTGTGTGAAAGGCGGCAGCTAATTCACTGACCGACCTGCCTAGTTGTTACGAATTCATAACGTATTCATTGCAGCCAAACAGGCCGAAGGCGGTGTATTTTTGTACATCGTTTAGACCACACAACTGTTCATGAGCGCAAAAAAGATTCTGGTCGTTGATGACGAGCAGGACATTGTAGACCTGGTTTCTTATAACCTCCAAAAAGAGGGATACGAGGTCAGCTCCACCACCGATAGTACCAAGGCGCTTGAACTCGCTGAAAAAACCAATCCCGATCTTATCATCCTCGACGTGATGATGCCGGGTATTGATGGTTTTGAGTTATGTCGCCAGATCCGCCAATCCCGTCAGACCCACTCGCCTATCATGTTCCTCACTGCAAAGTCAGGTGAGATAGATCATATCGTAGGACTTGAATTAGGTGCTGACGATTTCGTCATGAAACCGGTATCACCTCGCGTGTTGGCTGCTCGAGTAAAATCTCTGATTCGTCGCAACAACGAGCGCGTTCGAACCGAGACTATTAGCGCACCGGAAGTTCTTCGCATCGATACTCTTGAAATCAACCGACAGAACTACACTCTGAAAATCGACGGCAAGGAATCGTTCATGCCGAAGAAGGAGTTTGAACTGCTGGCATTTTTGGCTTCTAATCGTGGCCGTGTATTTAGTCGCGAAACTTTGTTGAGTCGAATCTGGGGTGAGAGTGTGTATGTGATTGACCGTACTGTTGACGTCCATATCTCAAAAATCCGCGACAAAATCGGTCGCTATGCCGACTTCCTCGAAACAGTCAAAGGCGTTGGATATCGCTTCCGTGCCTAAAGCCACCTTCTCTTCAGCCCGCTAGTCAATCTTGACAAAAGGCACTCGCTGCAGCGCTGATCCACAACGTACACTGAGCACATAGGCTCCACTCGCCAAGCTTGAACAGTCGATTTGCAGATCAGCGAAATCTTGTTTCTGCATTTCTTGTTTGCGAATGAGCTGCTCGCCTTCCATCGTCCATATCTGCACTTCAATCAGATCCTCCGAGCCACCGTCGACCGTCACAAATAACATTGATGATACCGGTACGGGATGCACTGCCACACTAAGGGCATCCACGAGTTCAATGGCGTTCAAAGCTCCACCGCAACGGGTTGTTGAGATACTGCCTGGTGAGGAGTGAAGTAGCGGACACAGACTGTCTACGCTGCTCATATTGTCAATTGACACGATGCTGAACTGTGAGGCTGAATTAAGAAGCAGACCGCGCACTCGTGCAATAACTTCGGGCACCGTATCTAACAGTTGCGCGCTGCGGTGAAATGACAGCGTGCGATCTCCTTTAACATCAACCGTGCTAGGCAACTCAGGTGCAAACATGTTGCCATCGACATGCAGATCAAAGTCCAGATCAGTAACGAGACTTGTGTCTGCCGACGCGCGAAGAATCAATTCAACTTGATTGCCGGGTCGCGCTGTAATTGAACTTGTTTGAATGTTGATTCGACGCTGCTCACGAACTGACACACGAACTTGCATAGAATCAACGCAGCCATTCGAGTCAGCAACGATTGCCTTGTAGTTGGTGCTAACTAGTGGCTTGGCAGTGACTGTTGAGAAGCTCGTGTTATCCAGTCCCTCTTTGGGCGACCACACGACCGCACGTAAGCCTGGACACATAGCACTCAGCGAAACCGCTTGTCCGGGACACAGCGCAGTATCCCTACTAAGCTGAATTGACGGAGGCAGATTGATCTGAACACTGACCGAATCAACCGTCTCGCACCCATTGATGCGAAGTGTACAGTGGAAGGTCTGAGAACCAAACAAAGGCAGAGTTTCCGTCACCATACTATCCGCTGAGCTACATAAGGCGGCAGGTTCCCAATGCGCTCGTACTCCGCTTTGTCCACTAGTACACTTCAGTTGCGCACCACTTCCGACACAGACCGACGATGATGCTTGTAATTGAATACTTGGCGCATAATTGACCAGCACTGTAACAGTATCAGTTCCGTTACAGCCTCCTCGCATTCCATGAACGATATAGACTGTGTTCTGCGTTGGTTGCACGCGATATTGATGTCGTTGCACATCAAGCACTCCGTCAGATGGTTCCCACACAACCTGATCCGCATCACCACTGTATTGCAGCGTAGCAACGCCCCCAAGGCAGAAGGTTGTATCTCCACTGGCTTGAAGTTGAAGATGATTGATCACGCGATGACCGCGCTTGAGACTCATGCTACAACCGGCATCATTACTTACCGTGCAGGTGTATTCATCGTCTTGAGCCGGATGATCGACGAGTGTATCGGCAGTCGACAAGACTTGACCTGCAGCATTCTTCCATAAGTAGTGTAAACTCGCATCAGCATTCAAGACTCTCCCTCGTACAAGGTCACCGGAACAACTGACGCTATCGCATTGAATATCTAAAGTCGGAACTTGGTCAACTGTTACACGAACATGTTGCGTGTCAATGCACACTCCATTTGTCACAACCACCGTGTACTGTCGTGATTGGGTTGATGTACACAAAGGATGGGCTGAGTGCGGATCATCAAGATCATCCACAGGAGACCAATCGTAGCTCGCTCCTCCACCGGCTTCTAAATATGCTGCACCGCCGCTACAGAACCGTTGATCAGGTCCAATACTGGCTTTGAAGGTCTTCTCAACTTTCACCAATACTGAATCTCGACTCACACAACCAAGTGGTGAGACGGCGATCAAGGTGTAGCGAGTAGTTGTAGCGGGCTGTGCAAATGGTTCGAATACGGACGCGTCACTTAGTCCTACGGCAGGCTGCCAGTAAAATTTGTATCCACTTGTATCAGCATCGATTCTAGGATGAAGCTGGGTTGAACTTTGCGGACAAAGACTGATGTCCGGTCCAATTCGAAGTGCGCGAGCAGTATCAACGTGAACGGTAACACGCACAGTATCCGGACAATTCGCGTCTCTAACAACAGCTGTGTAGGTCGTCGTTTGTTCCGGCGATGCATGCACAACAAGTTTATCACTGCGATCAAGAGCGATCGGTGGATACCATTGAGCAGAGCTACCACCAATGACGCGAAGCTCAGCCTTTCCGCCGCGACAAATAGTTGTGTCTTTGCTTATCTGTGCTGTGGTTTTGATGACATAAACCTGAACTGAATCCATCGATGGGCATCCATTGGCATCAACAGCAAAAACTTGGTATTTGCCATTGCTGACTTTTTTCATAATGGGATTTGCGACGGTGCTGTCGACGAGGTTTGAACCCGGCGACCAACGATAAATCTTCGCACCATAACAGCTAAGTCGCACGACTGAGTCGTTGACACACGGATAAATAACGTGTTGTGCATGAACACTATCGGGAACATTATTGACCGTGATAATTCTCTGCAACACGACTGTATCGGGCTCAGGATAAATGAGCGTGATTCGTGCTGTGAATTGTCCGTTGTGAGTGTAGCTGTGATTAACCGGACCAAAGCCGACCGTCTCGCCACCATCACCGAAATTCCAAATCACACCTAAAGGTGGACACGGCGCTTGCAAGATGAACTTCGTCGTTGCGTTACACGGCGTTGACTGCGTTGTCACACCCGGATCAACCTGCAAACGCGAGAACAATACCAACGCTGCCTGATCTTCCGTTCCGTTTTTCTTATCCGGTTGATATGCATCAGCCGAGGTGGGAAAATCCGGTGAGTGTGTTGTGATCCCAAAAATGACACGGATAGTACAGCCTTGCTCAAAGATCAACACCTTGGCAGTTGAATAGTCGTTGCGCGTACCACCGATGTAGGTGCCGTAGCGTAAACCTGAACCGGCAGAATCAATGGCGAACATGACACCGTCAAGCTGACCGTGTAAGCTCGAGGAATAGGCATTCGGACTCAGTGGTATCTGTCCGCTGGCATAACCTGAAACAAAGACCGAACTGTTCTTACGCGCAACCACGGAGGTCGGCACGATGCCGTTGCCAAAAATCGTGCAGTACTGAATCTGCGTCAAAGCCCGATCAATAGCACAAATAAATCCGCCCGAACTCTGTCCGTTTTGAAGAGTAGCAGTGTACGGAAAATTGTTTGAGCTTGTTGTACCGGTAATGCATAAGCGATCTGCATGTGAGTCATAACACAAGGAGATGCCGACATCACTACCGCTACCGCCGACTATGACTGACTTGATCGGTGCCATCACAGCTCCGGCATCAATGCACATGACAAAGGCATCTTGCACATCCGGTACACGTCCGCTGAGAGCCGGGAAGTCAGTTGACGAAGTTGATCCTGTACAATACAGTTTGCCCTGTGCATAAATGATCTCGGCCGCGTTATCATCACCATTGCCTCCGATATACGTCGAGTTTACAATGTTGCCATTTGGATCCAGCTTCGTCAGAACCAGATCGCGAGTCGAGTTCATTGTTGGTTGATACGCATTTGCAGTAATGGTGTACACCGAAGAGTTTGTGTTGGCCAAGACATAGGCGTTGTCTTGAGGATCAATGGCTACTTGAGCACCCTTCGAAGCACGTTCTGATTGTTGTTGTATGCCTGAACCGTGACCAAGGATACGAGAGTAAAGCAACTGCGAACCATCCGCGCTAATTTTTGCAGCGAAGTAGTTAACTGTGCCACCGGAGAGGTAGCTATTGTCTGCACTATTGGTAACCGGAAAATCGCCTGATAAGGTATAACCGCTGATGAACACTTCACCTGCATCGTTGACCGATATCGAACCGGCGCCTTCATAGTGCGAGCCACCGAGGTAGGTTGCCCAGATGAGCCGAGTCAATGTGGGATCGAGTTTAAAGACGATAATGTCATAGGGTCCACTACAAATTCTTTTATACGCATTTGCAGTGGTTGGAATATCTCGACCAAATCCGGTACCATAAACGTTGCCTGCTTTGTCAACAGCCACGTGCAGCAAATAACTATCGTTTCCTGCACCTCCAAAGAAGGTGCCTTTGCTGTAATTCAAGTCATCGTAATCTTGGGCGCGAAGAGTACTGCACATCGAAATCGATGCCAGTATGAACAGCACATATATCTGCATGATGCGCAGTTTCATGAGCCCTTGTGCGAAGTGAAATGCGTGACCTTATAAGCTCCTCCCACTTCTCCCCTCATCCTTCAGTCAGCTTATAACACGCTTGCCGTGTTCAATCAATGTTGTAACGACAAATATAGACGGGATCGTTCCCACCACAAGAGGAATTTACAGGACTTTTAGCGCTCCTGATTCTGCAAAAACGCTGAAATACGTATAAATACGCAGATATTTGGTTAATGCATCGACGTGAGAGCATTACTGAGGCTAGAAAGTTATTGAACCGTAGCTGACACAGTTACGGTGCTCATTGATCTTCTACCAAGTCGAAGTGTGAGCGAGGCAAAGCCACTGCGAAGGGCTTTGAGCTGGAACTTTAAATTGAGCGCAGCTCCAGCTTGGACGTAGATGGGGTATGTGAATTGACTAGTGAAGAATATCTCATCGGTATTCTGACCATTAGCAATGGTGGTAATGGTGTCTATGCGAATGCAGAATGAATTGTTGTTGAAAATGGTCTTTTGCAAAGCCGAATCCGCTTTAAAGCTAAACAGACCCAAATCAAGAGAATCGGAAATCAATTTCCCACCATTTTCAATTAAGCTATCAATGCTCACAGTATCGGGTCGCATTCCAATGCCGTCAAGACTCAGCTGAGCGCCACTACTTCCGACATAGAAGAGCGTTGTGAATCGCCCAATAGAAAGAGGTTTGAAACGAATGGAACAAGGAATGGTCGCTTGAGGTGCGATCACGATTGGTGCAGCGGTGATTACTTGGAAATTGACGGTGTCATCAACAGTCAAACTCGGAATTCTTAAAAAGGTTCCGCCAAACGTGGGCTTAGGCGAGGTGTTCTGGATTTGAGCACTTAAGGTCTTGGATGAATTGACCCTGACCGTATCAAAAGAAAGACGAGGCTGCTTAATACTGCAAATCGATGGCACTGCATCAACTGATACAGTGTCGTAATCCCACGAGTTCGCGATAACCGCTATTTCAGGTTTCGCAGCGCTGCCCAATTTGATTGAGAGTCTCTGTCCTGCGGCGATTTGCGTTGGTTGATAACGAATTCGCAGTTGTGTTCGACTGTCTGTGCTACCCATCGTACCGAGGACCAATGGAGTGCTTGGCTGTGACAACACGCTGAATTGTCCGCTCGGATTAGTTATCGTAAACGACTCAATACGCACACGATGTTCAAGACTGAGGTTCTGAATATTGATGGTCGTGTCAAGAGTCTTGAAGCGTTGACAATTGATTGATAGCGTTCGTGTGCCTGCAGAATCCAATGCTTCAGGAGTTGAGAGTAGTGTATCTGAAGGAAGCGAGCTCACGCTCAACGTGTCCGGACCGGTTGCATTAACAAAGGCGTGAAGAAGGAGTCGCTTGGTTTGCAATGACTGAACCAGCAAGGTATCATAATAATCTCCCAAGCCAGGTGCCTCGAAACTTATCAGCACATTTGCGGACGCCAAGGCGTTGCCGGAAATGTCGAGAGTATCAGGCGAACGAAAACTGCTAAGTGCAAATCCTTGGTTCTTTAAGGCAAGTGTGATGTTCTCAAGGACGATTGCTTTGTCACTTGATGTATTCGTCAAGCGAACTGTGACTTTCGGCTTGTCACTTCGAGCTACTGTTCCAAAGTCTCCGTTGTTTGAAATCGCAAGACTCGCTATGTCTCGCGTCAACATCGCGTGAAAGACGCGGTTCGCAGTCACATCCGACGGCGAAGTGCAGGACTCGATCGTCAAGAGAGAGCATAGAAGACAAAGGCAGAAGATTCTCGCGTGCATCAGGGCAACAAACATTAGAAGTGGATATTGATACCACCGCTCAAACCATATTTCAATGACCACACTGGTTGCGATTCTTGGCGCGCGTACAGGGCCATGCTCTCGACGCCACATTGAAGACTTAGAACGGAGGCAAGTTCGTAGCGTGCTCCGAGAACCAAGCGACCGGTAGGACCAACCTGTGTGCCGCCCAGAACCATTGTTCCAAAACCTTGGAAGTCAGATGTGTGCAACCAGGATGGTGACCAATCAGCCATGGCACCAACCCAAAAAGCGAGATAGTTTTGATCAACGGAAAAGGTGATTCCATTTTTAATTGTTGTGTACTGCTGCAGCACATTCTCTTGTCCGCATTCCAATCCTACTCTCCAATCATCGCTAATACGGCGATTGATTCCAAAGACATAGTTATTCAAAGGCGGATTGACTATGCCCGGTAATGAAATCGCGAGCGTGGAGCGCAGTGAAAGTGCACGAATCTCAAAGTTCCATGGACGTTCTGCAGAGCTCACAAGCGCATTTGCACTGCTTCGATCGTGAAGAGCGAAGCCATCGCCGTGATTTCCGTCGTTGAATACACTCTGAGCCTCCGTGCCCGAACCAAGACTCGACTGCGAGGGCGAGGCTGCGATAGTAGATGTAGTCACAGTACTAGCGACTTTGGACATCGCCAGTTGCTGCTGATCATCTCGTATATTTTTTTCATTTGACATCTGAGCTGCACGCAACAGTTGTTGCGCACGGAGCTCTTGCTCAGACTTATCCTTCAACTGTTGTGTGAGCTGTTGTACTTCAGTTTGAGACGAATTCAAGCTCAATAATCGTCGTTGCGCCATGTCAGCATTGTATCGATTCGAAGCGCGCAGATTATCAATCTCATTGCGATTTGACTTTGCTTCGCCAATAGCCTGCTCAGCAATTGACGAAGATTCGTCGAGCTGATGACGTAGACTTTGAATGTCGTTGTCTTTGTTGATTAGCTGTGACTGAAGCACTGCCGTCTGATGCAAACTCGATTCTAACTCTGTTTGTGCTCTGTCCAGAGGTTCCTTCCATCCATACCAGAAAAATGCAAGCATGAGAACTGCACCTAAAGTTGCAGCCGGCAGTCCAACTCGTAGAAGCGATGATGTCGGAGCAAGAGTTACAGGAGCTTGAACCGCATTGACGATTGCCGACTCAAGATGAACCGGAGGCGTAATGAGTGAGCGACGCAGTTGATCACGCATTGCGAAGTGTACTACAAAATCTTTACGCAATGATTCATTGACAGACATCTCAGAAAAGAGTTGAACCTGTTCAGCGTCACTGAGTTCATTATCCAAGTACAGTTGGATAAAGTCTTGATATGGAGAATTATTGGCGTTCATTATTCACCGCCTCGCGATTGATTTTCAATGTCATTGATATAAGGGGCAAGCATGTTTCGCAACATGGTTCGGGCTCTGCAGGTGCGCTGACGAGCAGCGGCAGCCGACAGACCAGTGATAGCGCTAATCTCATCATAGGAGAATCCCATTTGCTCTCGTAAGAGCACTAGCTCTTTATAATCTTCCGGCAATCGATCGATGGCATCCATAGTGATTTGCAATAGCTCGGCATTCTCATAGGAGATTGGTGCAGCAGATGCAAAGGAGTCGTCGATGATATCTGAATCCGGTACGCGGGTTCTAGCTAGCTCGTTAAAGCAGAGGTTACGAGCCGAGGTCATTGCATAAGCGCCGATATTGGAAATCTCCGCACCGTCTTTTAGTGCGTTGAAGAGTCCTATAAAGGTCTGTTGCAAGACGTCATCAGGAAAGTGCCGTCCACTCTTCGGAAGCATTCGTCGACAATAGCTATACACTCGCGGCGAATAGCGGCGATACAGCATGCGAAAAGCATCCTCGGCGCGTTCACCGCCCCGGAGAATGTCATCGCATAACTCGCTATCGTCAAGTTCTCTCTTCATGAATTAGCTGTGTCGTGGCTGCGGAGTCCGGACGGTGGACTATCTGCAGGTCCAATCTAGTAAAGCGCAATTGACCGGCAGGACTAAGACACGAAGGACTGGTCTGCGTGACAAGAGACGCTCATTTTTCCCTTCGTGGACAACTTCCCTTCCCCCTTGCCTCTATTCTCAATCTCCAAACTCAGCCTCAGACCTATATTTGCGGACATTATTCACTCGTCAATAACCAACGTGAAACGCACAAATTTTTACGCTCAGCATATGGCTGCTAAGGCCAAAATGGTA
>JBGAUL010000012.1:0-112600 GCA_044228685.1 Chlorobiota bacterium | reverse complement strand
CGATGGATTAGGGCTAGCGACTACGTTAAAGGTCAAAGTTGACGCAGATTGCGAAGTACAAGGACCACACGCGATACGCACTGCATATACATAACTACCCACACCTAAACCGGACGGAATCGGATACTGAGCATTGGTAGCACCTGAGATATCATAGCCATTTACTGTCCACTGGTAGCTCGGTGTTCCCGTGCAACCGCTTGCTGTCGCTGAGATACTCGCGCAGGCATTTGCATAGCCAACACACTGACTGAGGGATCCATTGACCAGACTCAGTGTAACCGTCGGCGAAGCTTGTACATTAACGCTTACTGATGATGAAGCTGCACTGCAGGATCCGCACTGAACAAGTACAGAGTACGAGTAGTTTCCAACAGCCATGCCGCTTGCCGGGGTATAGGTTTGATTAGTAGCACCGCTGATTGCAGTGGCACCTTTGTACCATTGATAACTCAATGTTGAGGCACAACCCGTCACATTAGCCGTCAGTGTTTGTGCGTTCGTATATCCTGCGCAGAGCTGCTGTGAGGAAGGACTGACGCTAACTGAAGGCGGAGCGTTCACGTTGATGGTCAATGCAGAAGAGCTAGCCGAACACGGTGAGCAGCTGACTGTCACGGTGTATTGGTAGTTACCAATGGCCAAGCTCGATGGAACAACATAGCTCGCGCCTGTTGCACCACTTATTGCAGAACCGTTTTGATACCATTGATATGCTGGATTGCATGTACAGCCGCTCACACTTGAACTAATCGTGATTGTATTTCCGCTTCCGGCGCACAGACTTGTTGAGCTAGCATTCAAAATCACTGTCGGAGCGCTTGTTACAGTAACGTTTGTCGATGCTGACTGCACGCTACAAACACCACACTGAACTGTACATGTAAGCGAGTAATTACCCGCGCTTGTGTAACTCGGGAACTGATAGCTTGATGAAGTTGCACCACTGATTGGTGATGAGTTGACGTACCACTGATAGGATGCTGCGGTCGAGCAACCATTCACACTCGCACTGACTGTCGGCATGGTCGAAGAGCCGGCACATACAGACGATGCTGAAGCTTGAATGCTAACTGTCGGAGGCGCAGTAACGCTGATCACAACGCTGTTCGAACTTGTTGTACACGAGCCGCAGACAATTCGCAATGCAAATGTTGTGTTTCCAATGCTGAGTCCGGTAGGAACAGTGTACGTTGCGTTGGTGGCACCTGCAATATCAACACCATTTTTCTGCCACTGATAGCTAGCAGATGCACAACCGCTCAGATTCGAGCTCAAAGTTGGACCGTTAGAGTAGCCACTGCACAATGCAGATTGAGTAGAACTAATTGTCAGCGTCGGAGTCGCCTGAACAGTGATGGAGAGCGCTGAAGATGTCGCGCTACAGCAACCACAAACAACACTTAGTGTGTAAGAATACACACCAGCTGCTAACGAAGTCGGAAGCGTGTAACTAGCATTCGTTGCACCACTGATTGGAGCATTGTTCAAACGCCACTGATAACTTGGATTCGATGAGCAGCCGCTAACCGTCGCGCTAAGTACCGGTGCTGTCGAGTAACCACTACACACTGACGACACAGATGCACTGAGTGAAATTCCCGGAGCATTGCTTACTGATACGGTCTGAGTAGCGGCCTGGACCGTGCAGCTGCCGCACACGACGTTGAGTCCAAATGTATAATTACCAGCCGACCACCCGCTCGGCATCTGGTAAGTCGAATTTGTTGCACCGCTGATCGTACTACCATTCAACGTCCATTGATAGCCGGCATTTGTATTACATCCGCTCATTGAAGCTGTCAGGCTCGCACCACTTGAATAGCCAACACACAACGCGTTCGTTGAGCTGCTAATGCTGAGTTGTGGCGGCGCATTGACGACGACAACGATTGTATTTGATGTCGATGTACAAACCCCACAGTTGGCTACTAAACTATAGCTATAGCTGCCAGGAGCAAGACCCGTGCCTACCGTATAGATCGAGGATGTCGCTCCGCTGATTGGAGACGCATTGCGATACCATTGGTAGCTAGAGCTTGAACCGCAGTTCATGCTCGATGTCAGAGTGAAAGCGCTGTAACCTGAACACACTGATGTTTGAGCAGAGCTGATTGTCAGGGTTGGTGCAGCACTTGCAACAACAACGAATGCTGCAGATTGCGCACTGCAAGCGCCACAATTGACATCGACCGTAAATGAATAGCTACCTGCACCGAGATTCGATGGCGTCGTATAGCTACTTGAAGTTGCACCGCTGATAATGTTGCCATTCAATCTCCACTGGTAGCTCGCAGATTGCGCGCAGCCACTGAGGTTTGCATTCATAACAACAAAGGCACTGCTATTAGCACATAGCGCTTGTGTTGTGCCGCTAATGCTGACACTTGGCGGATTACTGATTTGTACGCTCAGATTTGAAGAGGTGCTAGAGCAACCACCACAGTTGACGGTCACTGTGTAGTTGTATGTACCTGCTGTCAGGCCGGTTGGTACGGTGTAGCTAGCTGAGCTCGCACCGCTGATCGCCACAGAGTTCTTATACCACTGATAACTCGGGCTACCTGCGCATGAGCTAAGGTTTGCACTGAGAACAGGACCATTGCTGTAACCGAGACACAACTGCTGCTGTGTTGCACTGATGCTGATGCTTGGTTGTGGATTGACAAGGTAGCTCATTGCTGAAGACGACGCGCTACACGGACCACAGACAACATTCACACTGTAATTGTAGCTGCCAACTGATAGACCAAGCGGAATTTGATAGCTGGAATTTGTTGCGCCTGCAATTGCCGTTGAATTCAAGTACCACTGGTACTGAGCATTCGACGAACATCCGATCACGTTTGCACTGAGTAATGGAGCATTGGAGTATCCAAGACATGCGGTCTGCGATGCCTGATTGATACTGACTGTCGGAGGTGTAGCAACCGTAATGACGCTAGTTGAAGAGTTGATTGTACACGCAGCACACTGAACTGACACCGAGTACGAATACACACCTGGCGCTGTGCTCAATGGCAGGGTGTAGCTACTAGCCGTTGCACCACTAATTGGATTGTTGTTTACATACCATTGGAAGGCCGGATTGCAACTGCAGTTTGTAACAGTTGCACTCAGAACCGGACTCGTTGTCGAAGACGTACACCATGCAGATGCGCTTGTGGATACGCTAACTGATGGCGCAGAATTCACACTGATAACGAGAGTATTAGAACTTGCACTACATCCCGAGCAATTAACACCAAGGCTATAGCTGTAAGTTCCTGCACTCAGACCCTGAGGCAAAGTGTAGCTCGAATTGGTCGCACCGCTAATCGCACTTGAATTCAAATACCACTGGTAGCTCGCGATGCCACTGCACGAACTCAAGCTTGAGCTCAAAGTAGCAGTTGTAGATGAGGAGCTACAGACTGATATCGTTGTTGTTGAGATAGAAACAGTTGGATCGGCATTGACGGTTACTGTCAGATTTGACGACTGCACTGTACATGGTCCGCACTGAACACTAAGCGCATAGGTGTATGTACCCGCCGCCATTCCGTTAGGAACAGTATAGTTTGCAGCAGTAGCACCACTGATTGCCGAACCGTTCTTGAACCATTGGTACGTCGGAGTTTGCGAGCATCCACTGAGATTTGAGCTCAACACAAGACTGCCCGTATATGATGAGCACATGCTTGTCGCGCTCTGGCTGAGACTCACGCTCGGTGGCTGAGCTACGGTAAAGGTCATAGTGTTTGATTGCGATGTGCAACCATTGCACGAAACCATGACGCTGAATGCATATTGTCCGACGCTGAGTCCGCTTGGGATAGAGTACTGCGACGCTGTTGCACCGCTAATCGCAGAACCATTGCGGTACCACTGATAAAACGGTGTGCCACTACAGTTAACGAGTGTCGTTGAAAGGTTCAGGCTATTGGAGTATCCTGCACAAACTGAGCTTGAAGCCGTCGTAATTGATACTGTTGGATTCGGACGCACAAGCACCGATGTCGTTGCCATTACTGCTGAACAAGCACCGCACTTAACACCGACGCTGAGTGTGTATGTACCAACTGCCAGTCCGGTTGGAATAGCATAGCTGGAAGAAGTCGCACCGCTCAGGAGTGAGTTGTTAAGATACCATTGATAGCTTGGTGTTGAATTGCATGACGAAGAGCTGACAGACACCGTTACGGTACTGGAGTAGTTAGCACACAACGACACTTGAGTTGTTGACATCGTGAGACTCGGAGGTGCATTCACAACGACAACTTGCTCTGCACTTGTCACGCTGCACAAACCACAAGTAACAATAACCTGATAACTGTAACTTCCATTTCCAAGACCAAGAGGCAGAGTATAACTCGAGCCTGTGGCACCGCTAATCGGCGAACCGTTTACAAGCCATTGATAACTGCTGCCGCAGCTGCAGCCTGTGACACTTACATTCATAATAGGCTGAGTGGAATACCCAACACAGAGAGAATTACTCGTTGAAGAAACTGTGACCGTTGGAGGCGCAATGACTTGCAAAATGTGTGTCGATGAAACAGTCGTACACGGACCTGAGTGCACTTGAACAACGATGTTGTGATTACCAATCGACAACCCTGTCGGCACGATCAACACTGACGTTGTTGCACCACTGACTGCAACACCATCAATAAACCACTGATAGCTTGGTGCGCTACATGAGCTCACTGATGCGGTCACTGTTACGCCACTCGCGTAGGAGCTGCACACAGTCTGTGATGCCGGACTTAGGCTAATACTCGGCTGCGGAACGACAAATACGAGCTGACATGATGAAGTAAAGCTGCATCCACCACAGGAAACGTTCAATGAGTAGCTATATGAGCCAACATTGAGGTTCATCGGAAGTGTATAGCTGGAGTTTGTTGCACCGGAAATTGCGGAACCATTAAGCAACCACTGATATGTAGCCGCATTGCAGCCAACGACGTTTGAGTGAATTGTTGTTGAGCTTGTGTAACCAAGACACAGAGCATCGACGTCACTGCTCAAGCTGATTTGCGGAGCTGCATTGACGGTGAAGTGAGCGACATTGCTGCTGACACTACACTGACCGCAGTTCAGAATCAATGCATAGTTGTAAACGCCTGCATTGAGACCAAATGGAACTGTGTATTGTGATGAGGTGGCACCGTCAATCACCGAACCGTTCAAGGTCCACTGGAATGCCGGTGATCCATTGCAGTTGCCAATCGACACATTAAATGTCACCGGCTCAGAATAGCCTACACATGCACTTTGCTCTGCATTGGTGATGATGGCAACGGCAGCATTGCTTACCTCGACGCTAACTGTGGCTGACTGTGCAAGACATGGTCCGCACTGCGCCATAAGGTAAAAGTTCGTCGTACCAACCGCTAATCCAGACGGAATTGTCAATGTATTGCTCGTTGCACCGTTCAGCGCAATGCCGTTCTTGTACCACTGATAGCTCACATTGCCGTTACAATTATTCAGGCTCGCTACGATCGGTGTTGAGCTTGAATATCCATAGCACAGGGATTGTGAGTAGCTCGACAGATTGATTTGCGGCGGAGCAAATACATTTATTACCGCCGGGGTTGAATTGCTCACGCAACCGCCGCAGTTCACCTGCACCATAAGTGTGTGTGAACCAACTGAAAGTCCTGTTGGAATGCTGAAGCTCGAACTCGTCGCACCAATTTGCTGCTCTCCGTCAACAAACCACTGCAGTGTCGGTGTTGAAGAACATCCACTAACTGATACGCTCATGGTTGTGCTGCTGGTGTAGTTGTAACACAAGTCTTGTGAACTCATTGACCAACTAATCGTCGGAGGCTCAACCACGTTTATCTGAACCGAGTTTGAAGACGATCCACTGCATCCATAGGCATCCACAACGCTTACTGAGTATTGATATGTGCCACTAACAAGTGTTCCACTTAGTGTGTAGCTACTTTGTGTTGCACCTGCGATAACACTTCCATTGACTTTCCACTGATAAGCTGCGTAGCCAGACTGCGTAGTCATCACGGTGTTGATCGTTGCCGCAGCGCAGTAAGTACTCTGTCCATTTTGAATTCCAACAGATGGATTCGGTTGCGCGTGCATTACAACGGTGTAGACACATGAGTCAGCGGTTATACCAACACAACCATTTGCGTCAACAACGCGTACGCTGTACACGTAGCTGTCCGGACTAAGACTATTAGGAACTGTATATGTCTGATTGGTTGCACCGTTAATCGTCAGACCATTCTGACGCCATTGATATTGAACACCGTTCATCGTGCAACGAAGCACAGTCTGAGACGCGCCATTCTGACACATGTTAAGCGTACCGCTTAGCAATTGCATTGTTGGATTTGGTGCTGCAAACACCGTGACGGTATCCAGATTTGAGAATATCGTCATGCCGCCGGTCGTTGCCTGTACCAGGAAGTAATAGGTACCGGTCGTCAACGAAGAAGGAATCGCGTAGGATGAATTCGTTGCGCCACTAATCGCGCCGCCATTACGGTACCATTGATAGTTGATTGGATCTTGTCCGCCATCAACACTCGACACGAGCGAAACAGAGCTTTGTGCTGAACACATCGTCGCGTTAGTCACATTCGCGCTTCCTGCAACCCAGCTATGGATGACCGGTTGCGCAAGCACTGTAACGGTAATTGTATCTGAGCTAACTGTTAAGCCAGGGAAACTTGCGCGCAGAACGAAGTGATAGACGCCCGGTGTCAAATTCGACGGAACGAAAACGCTGCTTGATGTTGCACCACTCAAAGCACTAAACGGTGCAGTTCTGTACCATTGATACTGCGGCGTAATTGAATTGTTGTTTGTAAGTATTGAAGCCAAACTTGGCACTTGCTGACCTTGGTAGTAGGTCGTGTCGTTTTGCGAAGTGTGAGGAACGACATAGGCGTCGAGCTGTGGATCTGCGAGGATTGTAATTGTAACTGTGTCGGATCCAACTGTCAATCCGCCTAAGCTAGCCTTCATCGTATAACGATAAACTCCCGGACTCAAAGCGTTCGGAACACCAAAGCTCGAGTTTGTTGCACCGGAGATAGGTGAATTGTTGTTAGGTCCGTACCACTGATATGTGACGGGATATCCAACGTTTCCGGTAATCGTCGATGACAGCGTAGGCGCATTAACACTACGGAAGTAGGTGCTATCAGTCTTAGACTGATTTGGCTGCACGAAAATGTGTGCAGTTGGAGGATTGAGTACAACGATATGGATTGTGTCTGAAGCAACTGTGATGCCGCCACCTGTTACACGCAAAATGTAATCGTATGTACCCGGACTGAGATTTGACGGTGGTGTATAGCTTGAATTTGTTGCGCCGCTTATTGCTGTTGGCGCATTCGGACCATACCACTGATAACTCAATTGCAAGCCATTGCCATTCAAAACCGTTGAGCCGAAGGTCGGTGGATTCACGCCTTGGAAGTACGAACTATCGTTCTTTGTTCCAGGCTGCACATAAACATCGACGCTAAAGGCCGGAAGAATCGTCGCACTTACCGTATCAGACCAAACACTCAATCCAGCAAAGATTGCCTTGACGATGTATCTGTGAGTACCGATGCTCAAGCTGTTTGGCAATTGGTATGAGGACGCAGTTGCACCTGAGATTGCCTGTGCATTCTCAGCACTGAACCATTGATATGTAGGAGTTCTACCGGCTGCATTCTGTAGCGCAGAGCCCATTGTAGGAGCATTCTGTCCTTGGAAATATGTCGTGTCTTTCTTCGCTGTATTCGGTTGAACGAATGCAGTGATACTTGGATCTGCAAGAACGATAATGGTAACGGTATCTGACGATACGGTCAATCCGCCTAATGTTGCGCGAACCGTGTAGCGGTAGGTGCCCGGACTCAGGTTCGACGGGGTTTGGTACGAATTGGTCGTAGCTCCGCTGATTGGCGAATTGCTGTTTGGACCGTACCATTGGTAGCTAATTGCATATCCGTTAGATCCACTTATATCTACACCAAGACTTGGTGCTTGAACCGAACGGAATGTTGTGCTGTCTTTTTGGTTGTGATTTGGCTGCACATATGCGCTTGCCTGAGGAGCCGGCAACACGGTCAGGACAACAGTGTCGGAAGATACTACCTGTCCTCCACCGCTGATAACAAGACGATAACGATAGGTACCCGGCGTATTCAACACACCTGCTGCAAATGTTGAGTTTGTCGCTCCACTAATTGCTCCACCTGAGTTTGGTCCGAACCACTGGTAGCTAAATGTGATGTTGTTAGAATTCGTGATCTGCGAAGCAAGCACCGGAGTAGCTATACCGGCAAAGTAGGTTGAGTCGTTGCGATTGTTTGCCTGAACGTAGATGTGGACGCTCGCCGGAACCAATACAGTAATCGTCACAGTGTCAGAGTTAACACTTACTCCACCCAAGCTTGCTTTAAGGATGTAGCGATAAACGCCAGGACTCAAATTGCTCGGAGGAGTAAAGGTCGAAGCCGTTGCACCGCTAATCGCATTTGTCGAAGAGTTTGGTCCGTACCATTGGTAGCTAACTGTCTGTCCCTGTGCTCCGCTAATCGTCGACGCCAACACCGGTGGATTCAAACCAGCTGCATACGCACTGTCGTTGCGATTATTCGCTTGAACAAAAATATCAAGCTGCGGAAGCGGCCATACTGTGACGCTAATCACGTTCGATGAGTCTGAACATCCTGAGCTCGTGCTGGCAATAGCCGTGAAGCTATAGCTGCCTGGAGCAGTGCTGGATGGAATTTGATACGATGCAGCGTTTACACCGGAGATGACACTATTGTTACGCAACCAAGAGTAGCTCGGAGAATATCCAGCCGGAGTTACTGTTGAATTGATCACGATGCTGTTTTGCGTTCCACTAAAGAACGATGTGCTTGTGCCGCCACCGTTGAGGCTGAGGTTGATATCGATTGGTTGAGCGACTGTGAGGTTGAAGCTATTCGAGAATCCAACACAACCGCTTGCTGAGACTTGACGCAAAGTGTAAACGTAGTTTCCAAGATTGAGTCCGGTAGCAACGGTATAGCTGCTTGTTGTCGCTCCATTGATCACATTACCATTCAACAACCATTGGTACGACGCCGAGCTCATGTTTGTGCTTGAGGTCAAAACGAATGGTGTTGTGTAACCTAGACAAGCAGTAACTGAGATGGCACCGCTCTGTGATGATCCTGTCAAACTGATAACCGGCAGCGGTTGCGGACTAACGGTGATGTAATTCGTCGAACCTGCTTCGCTCTCGCAACCTGATGATGAACTAGCTGAAACGACGCGGAGTTTGTACACCGAACCGGCACTTGTAAGACCCGGAACGTCGATCATAAACATGCCGCTTTGACCATTGACACTTACGAGTTGCTGTGAGGTTGTACTATCGATAACACGATAGATCAGCGAAGCATCGCCATTCGCAACTACCAATTGTGCTGTTACACCGTTGCCGGTCTCGCAGTATGATTGAACAGTTGTTCCGGTAGCCATCAACGGTTTTGTTGGACGTTGACTTACGGTAATGGTTAGAGAGTTCTGCGACAAGACGCGACAGTTGTTGTTGTTCGGATTGATTGCGTACACGCGAACGGTACGCGCTCCAAGTCCCAGACCCGGAACTGCCGGTGTAACAGGGATATTGCTGATCGTAAAGACACCGGTTACCGGTGATGTTACACTATACACTGCAGTATTTCCATCAACAACCTGATAGGTGTATCCCGCTTGAGCGTTGGTCACAATCACGATTGCATTTCCGCCCGGCGAACATGCCGTTGGATTGTTGGTCGTAATGACCGGTGCTGCCGGCAGAGGGTAAACCGTAAAGGTTGCGCCATCCGGACTTCCATTTGCTGTCTCACTAAAGCAGTTTGCATTAGCTGACGCAGAAGCGCGAACAGAGAACGTCTTTTGACCACTAGGAGGAAACAAGCTTGCTGCAAGCGGGAATACCAGAGAACCGTTATTACCGGTTTTAGGCGAACCAACGATCGATGATCCATCGTAGACCGCGTAGCTGGCTTGCGGTTCGGAGTTGATGACGGTGATTTGTCCTGCGGTTCCGGCACACAGAATCTGATTAATCGAATTGAGCGATAATGCCGGAGTCTGCTGTGAATATGCTTCGATGCTTGGTGAGCCATTCATCATGACTGCACACTGTCCGAGACTAGCTCTGATGCCCGATTGGAAGCTTCCACTTCCCTGCGAAGGAATTGCAAAGCGACGAACGCCAGTATTGAGGACTGTTTGTGATGAGTTTACATCAACGCCGTTGATCACCGCTGTATAGCTAACACCGCTTTGATTGCCGCTGAGAAGAAGAATCAAACTGTCAGTCTCGCAAACCGTTGCCGAAGCTGCGCTCACGTTAAAGGTCTGCGGACAGCCAAGCAAGTTGCTAATCGTAAACACACCGATGTTCGGTCCGAAATCATTACCGTCATCAATGTTCGCAGGAATATCAACTCCCTGAGTTCCCGGATTAACGAGACCGCCAACAGGTTGTGTACCACGACGGAAGAGAGCGAAGTTCAAATTGACGTTTCCACTGTTCGTAACGCTGTTCGGAATCATGCCGAAGCGCGCTGCTGTTGAAGAGCCAATGTGAATTTCGAAGCGATTGAATGACTTTGGTGCTGAACCTGTTGAAGTAATGGCCGTTCCATTGCCTGCATCAAGGATGCTCGTCGGCAGATTCGATGACAATGCATCGCCAACGATGTGTACGCTATTCGTAAGACTCAATGTTTCAGTATATGTTCCGGCTTGCACCATAATGGAGTCGCCACTTGCAGACACATCAATGGCACGTTGAATACTCGGAGCACTGGTCACACCGCTTTGGAAGGAGTTGGTGGTCACGTACAAGTGTCCACTCACCAAACGAACAAATCCCAATGTGGGATTGTCGATGTGATCATTGATTTTGTCTTCCAACTCAAAGAGTTGGTTCGTGCTCATAGCTGAAGGAAGAATTGGACTCGAACTGCTCAATCCGAAAAAGTTCTCGGCAGCATTGAGATTCAAACTGAAACCGGATCCAAGAGTGATGCACGATCCAAGTCCTGCTGCAAAAGTGTTGCGTGCTGAACTCTGACCAATCACTAGTGACGAAAAATCCGGAGTTGGCTGACCCGAAACTCCTGCATTGTCGTCGAGGAGTTCAACGGCTTTCACTGCACTGAATGATCCGTTACTGAAGCTATTCCCGAGAAGAGTGAGGCTGTTCTGGACGAAGTTAGAACTGACGCCGCTGGTCGCGCTGTTAACGCGAATGTGACAAGCTCCGTTTGCGCCTGCTGTGAAGTTGTTCGAGCTAATACTGACTGAGCGCGAGCCGGTGCAGAGAATACCAAGACTGTGTCCGCTGAAGCTGTTGGAACTAACGCTGATATTCGTTGAAGCCTGATAGTTATGGCGAATAAACAACGCTTGGCTGGCTGAACTTGAAGTTGAAAATGTGTTTGAAGTGCAATTCAAATTGAAGGAAGATGCAGCTGAATAGATATTCGGCTCATCAAGCAACACGCCACTTGCACCAAATGTGTTAGATGCAATGTTGAGGTTCGTTGAACCGGCGTACTGTGAAACGAAATCGTAGCTGCTGCCATAGAAACTATTTGCTTCAGATGTCGAACTACCACCGATTGTTCCGGAGGTTGCCCGCATCCACATAGCGCGTTGAAATGGGTTGGACGCTGAACCCACAGTGCAACCGCTCATGCTCATGCTTTCCCAAGGTGAAGCGTTGTCACCGACGAAGGCAACACCGATGCTGGAGAAGCTCTCTGAAAAATTCGAACTCGTTACTGTGTACGATCCGCCACTTCCACTGCGTTGTATTGAACAATTGAGGATGCTGAGTGCATTGCGGTTGATGGCAATGATACCGGCTGTCGCGTTAGGACAATTCACAGCAAGATTGAGTCCGGATATCGTAACATTCGCTGAATTCACGATAATCAACGCGGAATTTGAAGCCGACGACGGCGCAGTCAGACTGACGCTTGCCCCGTTATAATTGCGAACAAGCAGAGCCTTGCTAAGCGTCAAATTCTCCACAAAATTCCCGCTCATCACGTTGATGGTATCTCCATTTCCAACCGCGTTGGTGTCGTTTGCAAACTGCAACGTACGCCACGGACTGGCCGTGCTAAGCCCGGTATTCGTGTTGCTACCTGAAGGCGAAACAAACCATTGGGCGGCTTGCAATCGACTTGAAAGTGGCAGAAAAAGGCTGACTATGAAGAGACTACGGAAACAGAACTGTGCGAAACGTTTCATCGGGCAGTAGATAGAGATACAATGGTCCTGAAAAACTGTTCTGAGGTTAACTGAGGCGGTTTTTTCGACTTTTTATACCTCGAATCGTTCGGCGAAGTTCCTGAATGTGGAATACTTCGGTCGACGAGTTGCGGGTATAAACGACCGTTTTTCAGCGAAATACGGGTCACGAAAACCACCACCAATACCGAAAGAACAGGTCTCAAGATTAAGCCTGTCGTTTTGTGCAATTCATCGGCGTTGCAGGCTTAGTTCTTGATGACACGTAAAGTTATTAGCCTGATTTGCGCCAGGCACTCTGTACTAGTACGTAATTTTTAGCTGAGGAAGGGACAGAATCCTGTTCTGTGATCTATGCGCTAAGTACTTATTCCTCGGCATCATAATATTCTTGGAGGGCAGAGCGAGAGGCAGATCTGGTTTGCTTTTTCTGGGATGACTTTTTCTTTGCAGTGCGACGTCCATGTTTAGCACCCGCGGAAATCGAAGTTTTCACGCGCTTTTTTGGTTCTCGGAGCGAGCGCTTGATGAGTTCAAGTAGTTGATTCCTAACAAGTTCAATGTTTTCCTGACGTGATCTCGAAGCTTGGGAGCGAAGCACCAATGTTCCCTCTGCGTCAATTTTCGAAGAGGCTACCACATGCAAACGACGCTTCTGCACCTCGTCGAGCGCGACGCTGGAATCGATGTCAAAAAGGAGCTCGACTTTGGATTCAACTTTGTTGACGTTCTGACCTCCGGGTCCTGACGACCGCGAAAAGCGATACCGAAGCTCGTCGCCCGGTATCTTCACATCTTCATTGATTATCAAAGCCTTAGCCATGATTTAGCTTTGTCCGTTTCTCTTTGAACTACTGTGTCGACTTACCACTGAACACTAAATCCCAGTGTCGGCAGAATGGGAAGCATCGATTGATATTTCACCGTCAATTGCAAATTACTTCGATCGACTCGTTGTTGCTCAGCAATGATATTGCTGTGATTGGTGACGTTGATCACGTCAAGATACCAACTCCATTTCCAACCGAACCAGTGTGCCGGCGTGGTGAAACGAATGTCGGCGCGGTAATAATCAGGTAAGCGACCTTGGTTGATATTCTCCAGTCCGCCACGATCGACGTCGAAAACGACGCCGCGCCAGTCTGTGTCAATACGCGGACTCGACACGCCGCTAACAGTGTCTTTGACAATCACAATTCTCGGCTTAATACCCTTTGCTTTTGTCCAAGGAAAACCGGTTCCGTAGCTAAAGGTCAGATTCACTTCTAACCAATCACTAAGCTTAGCACCACCCACGATGTTGAAATTGTGTCGACGATCGTAGTTGAACGGGATGGTAAGTCCGTCTTGATATCGATTTGCAATGGCAAGTGCATAGGAAACCCAACCGTAAATGGTGTTTTCACCAACCGATGCGACCTTCTGCAGCATGAATTCAATTCCATAAGATGCTCCACGAGCTGAATTCACCGGAATGGTCGTCAAAGAGTCTCCAACTACTCCCACCGGTGTGGTCCACCCTGCTCGAGTGCGGTACACTGAATCGGCAAGTCCCGGGATTTTCTCTACTTGCCACACAGTACCTTTTGCTCTCTTCGGAAGTATCAAATCCTGAAAATCCTTGTAATAGGCTTCTGTCTTGAACTGCCATTCGTCGCTTAGCATCTGGTCGTAGCCAATTACATAATGCGTTGCTTTTTCAGCTTTGAGTCTCGACACATTGTCGGCACTGAAATCGAGAAAGACTTGGGCATCAAAGAGCTTTTCATAGCCGGGAGATTGATAGTATTGTCCCCAAGCCGCGCGAAGTGTTGCGTTCTTCGTCAATGCATAGGAGGCGGAAATGCGTGGTGCCACATATGCTTTCGAAAGCAGCGCAAAGAAGTCAAAGCGGAGTCCGGCTTGAATGTTGAGCTGCGGACTCACGCGAATATTATCCTGCACATAAGCGCTGCTTCGAATGTAATCAACACCATTTTCAAAGCTCTCGGGCAAAGCCGGAATACGAGGATTGGACTGTTGAAGAGCTTTGAGACGTGGATCGAAATCGAAATTGGCGATGACTGCAGTATGGATCCAGTCGTGAAGTAGTCCGGCATCCACCGTGTGCATTGAATCGATGCGCCAGCTGTGTTCATTGCGAATACTGGTTTTCTTAAAGGCAAATCCGGTGTTGCCACTGACGCTGAAGAGGGTCGGGATATCTAATCCCGCAGCACGCAATGAATCTTGGAGTTTGGCAAAATCTGTCTTCGAAACAACGTCGCTTGAACCAATGATAAACTGTGATCCGCCCGAGCCTCCAAAACTTGTGGTGCCGGTGTTGGAGTAGTATGAAATGCCGGTTGTCATGACGTAGTTCTTGGTCGGTGACCACAGCCATTGAGTCCCAACTACGTCGTCGTAGGTATTGTCAACAATACTGATACTATCTGCCTGGTTCCGAGAAGCACCGCTGCGGAACTCAGTGTTATCTCGACTGCGAATGTAGTTAAGACTGATTTTGTGATTCGTAGCAGGAATGAAACTGAGTTTTGCTTGGAAGTCTTGAAAATTTGGGAAGGCTACATCGCCATCGACAGCACCGCTGGAACGAGCAATGGGTCCTGCAATGAGGTCGTAGTAGGTTCGTCGCGACGACACCAGCCAACTTCCATTCATAAAGGGCAATGCACCTTCCAACACAAGATTTGCATTGGTAATACTCATGTTGAGCTTAGCGCCTATCCATCCTTTGTCACGATTGCCATCTCGATTTGTCACGTCCAGCACAGCCGATAGACGATCCGAATAGCGAGCTCCGAAACCTCCGGTGAGAAGTGTAATTCCGCTCACTGTCTCAGGATTGAACATGGATACGAAGCCGTAGAGACGGTATGGATTGAAGAGCTCGATGTTGTCCATGAGTATGAGGTTCTGGTCCGGACCCGAGCCGCGAACAACGAGTTGCGAAGAAAAATCATTCGGTGCCACTACGCCCGGCATCGTTTGCAATGTCCGCAACACGTCTTCCCCTGCCCCGGCTTTGAACTTTGCCTCTTGAGGATCAACCGTAATGACTGAAGTTCTGGTATCACTTTGCTCTTGTTTACGCCTGGATGCCGTTACCTGCACTTCACCAAGCTTTACCCGCATTTGGGTCATTTTGATATTTAACTGTAGCTGTTCATCATCCTTCAAGTTCACTTTTTGCGAGTATGTTTGATAACCAATCATGCTTGCTTCGACGCTATAGCTGCCTGCCGGTAGCTTGTCGATGAGGTACGAACCATCGCTCTTTGAGTACGCACCCTTTTTCAAGCTGCGTATTTGCACAGCGACACCGGCCATAGGTTGATTTGATTCATCGCGCACTATGCCGGAGATAGAGGAAGACTGAGCGAGGAGTATTGGAGCAGCGACCAGGCTGAATACCAAGACGAGAAGTGTACGTGAGGCTAAAGCCATGGCTGAAAATGTCGGAGCAAGGTGTGGTGATAAAGAACACACGACGACAAAGTTCCCGCTTTTGTGTTCAGAATACGACAAAAAAAATCCGCGTGAAACTCGGTTCACGCGGATTGGAGCTAAAAGCTCGGATTTCTTAGCGAGCAATAATCATCTTTGCCGCCGGACGTTGAACACCATCGACGTTGAGCGACACGGTGTACATGCCATCAGCCAAAGTTGAACAATCCAAGACAGCTGCTGAAAAATCATCTGCTGAAATTGGTCCATCAACCAGAGTCGCGACGCGCTCGCCAACCATATTGAACACTTCGAGGCGAACGACCGAATTGATACGACCCGTCATGAAGCTGATAACCGCTTTGTCGCGAGCAGGGTTAGGGCTAATCGTCAGACCACTTGCCGTGCTCGGATTGTTTTCAGACACATCCGACAATGGATTTGAAGGCGTATCGAAGTTTGCAATCTTGAAGATGTTTCCGGACAAGTCGGTGATCCAGTAATTACCATCACGAGGATCATACTCAACACCACGTGCGTTGATTTCCGTACCGGTGCTGTTCAAAAGTTCCATGCGATCGATTTCTTTGGTCATGTTCGCCACAGGAATCTTGGACAAATACGCGCCGAGCAAACCTGCTCCGGAGCCGAAGTCTGTGCCGACTTGGAAGAGATTTCCTTTGCCGTCTGTCGACAAACAGCGTGGACCGTAGAACTTGCGGAATGGGTTGTTTACTTGAGATATCACTTCGGCAGTTGTTGGGTTGCACACATACAACTGCTGCTGACCATCGCGCTCACCAACAATCAATTGGTTGTTGATGAACTCAAGACCAATACCGTAGCTGGCCGGAGAGATCATTGAACGAACAACGTTACCTGCCGTATCCATAACTAGAATTCTAGCCGAAGATCCTGCTGTTTGTGACGTAAGTCTATGAATGTACAACTGACCTTTTGAGCGATCCATGCACATGTCAGTGAAGTTGTTGTCGTAGCCCTTTGGCATCTTAATCGACTTGATCTCCTGCAGTGTCGTAGCATCGAGCTTGAACAATTCGTTCGTATAGAAGCTGGTTGTGTACAAGCCATTCTCACCATCAAAGCTCAAACCATAAGCCACGTGCGAGAACGACTGCGTGCTCTTCACAGATCCACGTGTAAACTCAAGAATGCTGAAAGTGTTTGATACAACTGAGAGGTTTGGATTCTCTGCATCCGTAACGCGAATGTGTGCCCAAGAGGTTGGTCTGTTTTCAACCACCCAGCGCATTGAGTTACCAACAACATTGGAAGCGATGCGCGTCCAATACTCGCCTTGAGCCCCAAAGTTGATATCAACATTTACACCCTTAGTACCTTTAAATCCATGCCATGAGAATACAAATGTTGAGGTTGCCATTGCCACGTCGCCGCCGGCAGGAGATGTGATTTCCGGCTCATCGATTTCTGCGCTAGCGATGTCAACTTCCCACATGGAGCGACCGTGCGTTGCAATACGAAGCACGTTTTTCTCTTCATATATCTTCATGTCGAGAACCGGTGCCCGTGGCAAACCTTTGCCGTAAGGAAACCAACTTTGACCACCGTTAAAAGTGGCAAACACGCCGATGTCGGTTCCGGCAAACATTACCTTCTCGTTCTCAGGATTGACACACAATGCATTGACAGGAATGTCGGGCAATGTTGTGCTTACATCTTTCCAGGTTGCACCGGCATCCAATGTTTGGTACACGTGGCCTGTTCCGTATCCTGAGTAACAAACCCATGCTGTTTTTGCTTCTACAGCTGAGGGAACTACATCTCGTACAAATCTTTTTGGAAGTCCGTTTAAGGAAACATTCGCCCATTTTGTTCCGGCATCGGTGGTGCGCCAGAGACCTCCATTTTCCAGGCCGGCATAGCAATAGTTGTCATCGACTGGTGACGGACCGATTGCACTTACATAGGTTGAAGTGTCGAGCATTGGAGAGAATGTTTGCCACGTGTTTTGACCAAGACTCTGCTGATATACTGCCTTGCGACCGTGGTACAATGTTGCTGAGTTACGCTCTAAGACAATGGGAGAACTCCACGCACCGGTACCATCTTTAGCTGGAATACCTACAGTGTCAAGACTAATTCTTCCGGTTGACAAATTGACGCTCTTTACACTACCGTTGTAATTCTCACAATAGATAACATTTGGGTTCAGCGAATTCACGGCTACAAAGAATCCGTCGCCGCCGAGAACACCTCTCCAGTCTGTTGATGTGCTTGTGCTTCCACTGGTTCCATTATCCTGTGAACCGCCATAGGTCTTCGCATCAGCCGAATGATCAATATCAAGCGCGTAGTATGCTGTCACTTCATAACCATTGTTTACGGATTCGAATGGATCGCTGAGGCTAGCCGAACGGAATATTCCTCCGTCATTGGCCATGTAAACTTCATTTGGGTTGAGCGGATTAAAACAACCGGCTTGTTGATCCGGGTGAACTCCGCCGCCTGCGTAGCTGTTCGAAATATTCGTCCAACTATTACCACCATTGTCAGTCAGATAGAAATCGATACCGGCGTAATAGGCTAAATCTGGATTCGTTGGATGCACAATGACAAAGTTGTCGTAATAACCTTGTGAGTTTGAGCCGAAGATGCCCCCATCTGCACTGATCTTCGTCTGCCACGTGACACCTTCATTAGTCGATACTAAAACATAGCCTAAATCATTTTTTGTCGTGTCGGCAGGATTAGGGCCTTCAATTAGACAGTATACACGGCTGATCTTTGATGGACACCACTGGACTGATACTCTACCCACTTTGGCAGGAAAACCCGTTGAGGAGCGATAGGTACTATCTCCGCCATTCTTTGTGCGATACACTCCGTCTCCGGCAACACCGAGAAGAACGTCGTTCTCGTCGTCGGGATTGATACAGATATCACTGATCGACAATCTGTTCTTCCGTGACCAGGTAATACCTCCGTCATCTGAGCGGTACAGTCCTTGTCCCGAACGAATTCCTCCGGCATACACAATCTTCGAGTTCTTTGGATGCACAGCAATCTTTGAGAAGGCGCCAACAGTTGTTAGACCAATCAACTTCCACGAAGCGCCTGCATCGGTGCTCTTGTAGACGCCGGTTCCCCAGCCGTCCTGCAAGTATGAAGCCGGAGCAATTTCACCTGTTGCACAATAAATGATATCGCTATTGTTTGGATCAATTGCCAGCGCTCCCATGCACAGCGAATTCTGGTTATCGAACAAAGGTTTCCAAGTCGTACCATGATCTGTAGAACGCCACACTCCTCCACCGGCAGCTGCAGCATAGACCCATCCATCTTTCTTGGGATCGCAGACGATTGAGCGGGTGCGACCGCCGATGTTGCCTGGACCAAGTGCGCGCCATGTTGGTGAAGCAGCCATAAGTGCTCCTGCACCCTTGCGATTCTGCATTTGCTTTTGCACTGCGATTGCTCTCTCTAAGGCACCATCCGGAAGCTTGTCGTAGGGAAACATGCGTTGTTTCCAGAACTCAACGTCGCGTCGATAGGGATCCTCGTCGTGATCGTTTTCTTTTTGTTCGAGTGACTGACGTGATCCCTCATTATCGCGATCGCCATCGTCGACCCGAACAGTCTTTTGTTGTTGCGCGCGATGCGCTACCACACTGGTTTGCAAACAGCAAACAACCGCAACCGTCAAGGCACAAAGAAGAAGAGTTTTCTTCATGGTAATTCCTCAGAAAAAACAATAGGGAGAGAGACAATCTATAAAGCAGAAACAAATAGGCGTCAAAATAGTTTCAGAGCTTCGGAGCGCCGCACAGATAACCCGTGCGGCGCTCTGAAGTCAAGACTTAGAACTTGTAGCCAAAGCCAATTCCAATCACATCGCGTATCTGTGTTGAAGGACCTCGCGTGCCGTCTTCACGGGTGATGTCGGTTCTCGGATCGTAAATCACATCCAGCGCAATGTTGGCGTTGAGATAGTCGTTCACTTTCATGGTTAAGAGCGTGTTCCAGTTAACCTGATGACTGGTGATATCAGAGTACGGAGCAAAGGAATTGAGATGAGATTCAAGAGTAACATTCTTCATCAAATCCTTCTTGAAATTCACGCTCAGCATTGCACCCAAATCACTCTTAATGGTCTTACCGGAATCCACACCGAATGCTCGGTGCTTATTCAAGGAATCGTCAGCGACGATGAGCAGCTTGTTGGAAACAGGCGCTACCGTTATGCTGAACCACGCTTCAGGCGTCCAGGTCATACCCACACCAAGCACCAGATTCGCCGGGGCAAAGAGGTTCGAAATGCGAGCCGTGACATTGCCGGAATCGTTGTACGCAAGACCTTCTGTAAACTGAGTGCGTAAATCCAAGAGTGCGGCATAGTTCAATGTTGACGTTGCCTTGTAGCCAAATTTTGAGGTGATAATGAGCTTATCATCGCTCTTTCGGAAGGTCTGCTTCCCGAGTTTTGTTTGACCATACCCAATGTCCAGGTTATTCTGCCAGCTTGTGTTGGAATCCAGCAGATTTACCGCGTAACTGAAAATGCCATTGGCAGCAATGTTGTTTTGACCGCCACCCGCCCAGTTCTGAAGACTCACCTGTGTCAGATTTATTCCTACAACCCCACTCTTCTTCCAACCCAGCGAATCAGCACCCGCCAACGAGGGCACTTGACCAAGCACAAACGCAAACACAACTATAAATACTGTTCGAAACTGATTCCTCGATACCATACTCTTCGTGTCATTGTTAAACATATTCGATACTTCCACTGACTTACTTGATTGCTGCATCTGAAGCTTCCTTGCGGCGTGCAGCGCGTTCTTTCATGGCATTCATGGGTTTTACGAACACAAAAAAGAGTATTCCCGCCGTGATAATGAAGTTGATTGCGGCAGTTATCACCATTCCAATGTCCATAACACCGACTTTGAAACCGACTCCAGGTTGACCCATGAGACCAATAATAGGCTCAACAATACCTTTTGAAAAACCTTCGACCACTTTGCCGAAAGCACCACCGAGCAGTACACCGACCGCCAGGTCGACTACATTACCTTGAGACACAAAAGTCTTGAATTCGGACACCATAGACATAAATCCTCCAATAGATGGTAAGTGGTTAAATACTGTAATTTTTGATAAATAACGAAGATTTTCGTAGAAAAGCTGCCCCAGATTCCCCTACAGACCCGACTTGGCCCGTCATTGTTCCAATATACAAGGAAAATCAGCTCAGAGGCATAGCCTGCAGTCCCATCCACACTATTGGTCTTAACAAATTTTTCTGTTGCTTTTCATCTGACTTGCGACTAAGTTTGTAGGAGGTTGTCTTACGAAACCACACATCGTAGCAACTGAAATGGATTTTCTACATTTTTCATGGAGGAAGGTATGAACCTTTCCGTATTAGGTCTTGAAACCATGAGCACGGAAGAAATGGAATCTGTGCGTGGTGGATGGCAATACATTTGGTACGATTACGAGGATCATGCACCTGCAACCCTTAAATAAGGTTCAAGCATCTTTCTCTTCGTATCGGGATTGAATCCCACTGTCGGCGAGTCCACTGAGCCTTCGGGGGACCAACAATGGTTCCGGACTCTGCAGATGAAAAAGCAAGGCGCCTGTCTTTCCCCGAATGTGCAGGCGCTTTTTTTGTGCCCTATTGTATCGAAGAATGACGAATTCGGCATTTGAAAATCAACGATTTACAATTATTAAGATCCCTATCCCATGTCATTTGAACTTCTGAAAACTCTTTGCTCCACTCCTGCAATTCCCGGACGTGAGCACGATTTTCGTCGCGTTGTGGAACAAGAACTCCTTCCCCTTTGCGATGAACACTACGTAGACGCAATGGGCAATGCCTTCTTCTTGAAGAAAGGTTCAGCCGCAAAGCCTCGCAAGGTTATGATCGCAGCTCACATGGATGAAATCAGTTTCGTTGTTCGATACGTTTCTAAAGAGGGTTTTCTTTATTTCCAACCCTTGGGTGGTTTCGATCCACGTGTTCTGATTGCGCAGAGGGTCAAAGTCTTTGGTCGCGAGGTTCTGGATGGCGTGATTGGAATTAAACCAACACACTTTACCACTCCGGAAGAACGAAACAAGGTCACGCCCTTGGAAGATCTCTTCATCGACCTTGGCTTAGCCGGTGAGCGTGTCAATGAACTCGTCAGAGTCGGTGACAGCATTTGCATGGAGCGCGAGTTGATTCGTCTCGGCGACTGCTATTGCGGCAAAACGCTTGATGACCGTGTCGGTGTTTATACGATGATCGAGGCATTTCGTCGTTGTACTTCCCCTGTCGACGACATCTACGCCGTCGCAACTGTACAAGAAGAAGTTGGCGTTCGTGGCGCCAAGGCAGCTGCTTTTGGTTTGGATCCGGATATCGGCTTGGCTTTGGATATCACAATCGCCGCAGACATACCCGGCGTGAAGGAACGTAATTACTGCGTCAAGGTTGGTGCCGGCACAGGAGTCAAAATCATGGATTCCTATTCAATCTCTCACTTCGGTTTGGTCAATTTCCTTCGCGACTTGGCGGAAGAATATTCCATTACACATCAAATGGAAGTTTTGCCTCGAGGTGGAACAGATGCCGGTGGTATGCAGCTCAGTCGTGGTGGTATTCCTGTCGCGACGATTTCAATCCCCTGTCGCTATACCCACACTGTCGTAGAGTCAGTGCATAAAGATGATGTAGAATCCTCCATCGAGCTTACCCGTCGATTTATGGAGCAAGCTCATCGCTTTGTGGTAGCCTAAGATTTCGCTCTTGAGCTTCGGAAGGAAGTAGATATTCGCTTTAGTGAACAGCTCAGTGCTTCGATTTTTTCGGAGCACTGTTTGTTTTTTTAGCTGCAGGAGTCGAGCTTTTCTTCGACTCAGCTGCACTCTTCTTTGATGGTGCAGTTGCTTTTATCTCGTCGCCCAGAATAAAGTCATAAATCTCGCTATATCCATCTGTACCTCCGTAGGTCGTCACATCGCCGTCGGAACTACGAATCTGCCAAACGATATGTCGGTGTCTCAGCGAGTCAGCCACTTTCCAGTCGAAGCTGAGTTGCTCGCGAAGCGATGTATCAAGAAGAGCTTCACTGGTTCGCACTACTTGATTGAGATAGGTCTCGTTCCCCATATCGAAAATCTTCAGACGGTAAAAGCAGACCTTCGGACTCGGTCGAACAGCTGTCCAACGGAAGTGCACCGTTGAAGCGTTTCGCAGAGTATCGCCTTTGACAGGTTCTTTCAGAGCAGATTGGTAATACTGTTCCACGTAGCGATGAACGCAATTAGCAGCACTCATTCCTTTAAGACCGGTCGAGTCGAAGAGATTAACGCAGATAGTGACATCTCCGCTACGCGTAATCATCCCCTCTCGTTTGTCCAAGTGCTGCTTGTCAGCATAACGCATTTTTAAAACCGGGAAAATCTCTTCGGATGCTATGGTCAGTGATTTACGTGGAGCAATTGAATGCGCTTTGCCAATAACGATTGGCGCTGATGCAAGAGCCTTTCCTTCGTACAGAATACTAGATTCCGTAAAGAAGACCTGCGTGCTGTCGCTGCGATTCTCTACAACAAGGCGCACCGAGTTGTCCCTGTTCCATTCCTTGATGTAGGAGCTGAGTACTGAGTCAACTTCCAAATGCGACACCAATGGTTGAGCAAGCGAAAGCGTAGTCGCTGACAGTGTGAACGCAAAAAGCGTGTAAAAAAAGCGGGCTGATAAATTCATTGTTCCTCAATCTTACGTATCATTGCATCGATTGCGCAAAGATACACCCAACTGTTTTCAAAGGTACTGTATGACGACGAACGATAGTTTATTCACAGTTGACACTTCAAACATGTTTAATGTGCTGCTGACCTTCCCAGAGCAAGTTCGCCACGCCATCAGTATCGGCGAGGATGCAGCATTCTTCTCGAGAAAACCGCAATCCAACGATATCACCGTCTTGGGATTGGGCGGCTCAGCTATAGGTGGCGACCTCGTTCGTTCCTACTGCGCCGCAACCAAAGGTGCTGATCAATTGAATCTCTCCGTCTCACGCGGCTACACAGTTCCCGGTTACGTAAACGAAAAAAGCTGTGTAATAGTGAGCTCGTATAGCGGCGACACAGAAGAAACTCTTTCAGCCTATGACATTGCTCGTAAGAGAAAAGCTAACATGTTGTGTATCTCAACCGGCGGACAAATAGCCCAGCGTGCCACACGTCATGGTCTGCCGCTGATCACCATTCCAAAAGGCTTTCAACCACGTTGTGCACTAGGCTACTCTTTCTTCCCTGTACTCATGAGCGTGATGAAGCATCCATCAGTGAGCTCCGCAGCACGTAATGCAACTAAGAAAGGAATGTCTGAGGTTGTCGATTTACTCGACCATTTGTCAGGCATCTACGCAACCGTTAACTCAAAGAATCCGGCGCTTGCGTTGGCCAAGAAGCTGCATGGTACTGCTCCGGTCGTGTACTCGGCATCTGAACGCACTGATGCTGTAAATCTTCGTTGGAGAGGTCAGATACAAGAGAATGCAAAGAACGTTGCTTTCGGTCATGTCTTGCCCGAAATGAATCACAACGAGATCAACGGTTGGTCATTTCCACGCGATACCAAGAAGAACTTCTCCATCGTACTCTTGCGCGATGGCGACGATCACGCGCGCGTGGGCATTCGCTTTGGGGCTTTGAAGGACATTCTCAAGCCACGCGTCAAAGCTATTCACGAGCTGCATTCGCAAGGCAACAGTTTGCTTGCACGCATGTTCTCGCTGATTTACCTAGGTGACTGGGTAAGCTATTACATGGCTTTACTTAATGGAGTTGATCCCACACCGGTTCCGGTGATCATGAAGCTTAAGGCTCATTTGGCTCAGCAATAGTCGCGCAGACACTGCAGACCGTATTCCACACGTTCATGAAGAATTGATTCGTGATTGGGTCACCATTGTGTGACCCAATATTCACCCCTATTGCCTTCAACCATGTCGAGAAAAAACGAGCTTGGCAGTGAGTCTAGTTTGTATCTGCAACAACACGCTCAGAACCCGGTTCACTGGCAAGCATGGTCAGATACGGTTTGGGAGAGTGCTCGCGCAGAAAACAAAGCCGTCATCGTGAGCATTGGCTATTCCTCTTGTCACTGGTGTCATGTCATGGAACACGAGTGCTTTGAGGATCCGGAAGTTGCAGCGTTGATGAATGAGCATTTTATCTGCATCAAAGTCGATCGCGAGGAGAGGCCTGATGTCGACCACGTCTACATGGACGCTCTGCAGCTGATGACCGGTGGCGGTGGCTGGCCAATGAATTGTTTTTGTCTACCTAACGGACGTCCTTTTTACGGCTGCACCTATCTCCCAAGACAACGATGGATGGCTGCCTTAGAGGCAATCAACAAAGTCTGGCAGACCGAACAAGAGCGTATTCTCGTCTCTGCTACCGAAACACACAACTACTTACGAGATTCGATCGCAGTATCAGACGACAGCACCGCACTTCCCGATCTTAAGCTACTCATTGATGCAATTCAATCTTGGACTACGCAGTTTGATACTCGGTATGGTGGCGAATGTCGCGCTCCAAAGTTCCCGGTGCCGATAAACCTCAGCACGCTCTTAGAGACTTCAGTCTTTCTTGAGCGACGTGACGATGCACCTATGCACGAGCGAAATCTTTTGCTGTCAAAGCAGTTACGTGAGCACGTCATGCGAACCGCACTCGCTATGTGTCGCGGAGGTATCTACGACCAATTAGCCGGCGGATTTGCTCGCTATTCAACCGATGTTCGTTGGAAGCTGCCTCACTTCGAAAAGATGCTGTACGATAACGCGCAATTGATAACGCTCCTTGCTGAATTGCTGCGAATCGAAGACAACGCAGAGATCCGCACAAGTCTCGTTGACACTTTATCATGGATTGATTCGCACATGCTCCGCGATAATTACTGTTGCTCAGCTTCGATTGATGCGGATTCGGAAGGTGAAGAAGGTCGATACTATCTGTGGTCGCATGAGGAGCTTCGAAAAGTTCTTGGCGACGACTTCGAGCTTGCAAAAGATCTCTTCTGCGTTGGTGATGACGAGATTTTGGATGATGGACGATTCGTGCTCATGCAAGCTCACGATCTCGATGTCGTTGCAGAGAAGCACAACACTACACCAAATCAACTTCTTGAGCTTCGTGAGCAACTACGACAGAAGCTTCTTCACGTAAGAGAGCAACGTCCGAAACCGGTTCGCGATGACAAACTCATCGTCAGCTGGAACGCTCTCATGATAAACGCATGGGTTCAATGCTACTGGACTCTCGGTGATCGCGTGTATCTCCAAAGAGCTATTACATGTGCAGAGCAGATCAACACTCACGCTCGATTGCCAGATGGAAAACTCATGCACTTGGTTCCGAATCAATATGATGCAAGAGATTCCATTGCCGTTCCTGCATTTCTCGATGACTACGCCTGCCTCATCCAGGCTTTTGTTCATCTGTCAGCAGTAAGTTCAGATAGTCGTTGGCGCGATCGTGCAGATGAGTTGTTGAGTATTGTTCAATCTGATTTTCGATTGGAGCAAACAGCTCTGTTCTCATACAAGTCGACAAGGGACGCTGCGCTGTTTATTCCGACAATTGAACGCTATGATACTGTAGTTCCTTCATCAAATGCCATGATGTGTCATGTACTTTGGGACATGGGCAGTCGCAGACAAGATCCTGCATTACTTCAACAAAGCAAGTTGATGCTGAGTCAGAACATCACGCAAGTTCTACGCGCACCTTCATCGTCCGCTTTGTGGTTACGAAGCGCACTCGCGCATTCGACTCACTCCTATAACTGTCAAATTCGTGGACCAAAGAGCTTCGATGCAGCGCGGTCTTTGGTGCTCGCACATCATCCCTATTGCACTGTAGATTGGTCGGATACACAGACTGAAGATCTGAGCTCAGCTCCAAGTCCGGAGATTCAAGTGTGCGATGAGTCATCATGCTTCTTGACGACGCACACTATTGTAGATGTGTCGGCGGCGATGCGATATTAAAATAAAAAAGGCGCCGTCCGGGTGAAGACAGCGCCTTATCAACGGGACAATCCTACCGAACAATGTAAACCCGATGAACTGACTCCATCCCGCCGCTATTGACGCGACAGATGTACAAACCGCTATCAAACTGTCGAAGCGACAATTGAACTTGACCTCCTCCGGAGCTTGCTTCCGACGCAACACGTTGTCCGTGTACATCAAACAACTCCACAAGCAGCGAAGCACTTTCGCCGCGGGTATTATTAACGATGAGAACATCGTTGACCGGCATTGGATACAGACTCACAGCCGGTGCTACGTTCTCCTCGACCACCGATACATTATCTTCAGACTCAGCCTTGATAACCGGTGTTGAGATTGGTCCAACAAGATCTTCAACCACATCATAGCTAACATTGTCCAACCACTTTCCCGCAACGAGCGGAGCGAACTCCACATCGGCGAGTTTAATCTGCGCACCGGGTGCAACGGTTACCGGCAGACTAATGAGGTTTTTGAGTTGAAAACTCTGGTTGCCACTCTTGAGTTGAATAGAACTTATCGTGGCAGCCAGGTTGCCGTTGTTCTTCGCAGTGAGATCTTGGTTCCAAACAGTCTTGGCTTTGCGTAAGAGAAAGTCGACATCGTTGACGACCAGCTCAAGCGTTCCAACACTGGCGGACAATGAACTGAGTTGAACATTCAAGACGTCACATCCAAGTCCGATGCGGAGCGTATCCGAGTACTGACCTGATTGTGTTGCTTTGAAATGCATTGTTACCCACACCGTATCACCTTTGCGCATCAGAATGTCTGTTGGCGTTGAAGCGTCGAGTGTGAAGCTACCGTTGTTTTTTGCGAGACTTACTGAGCGCAAGCGAAGACTATCTCCAGAGCGGTTAATAAGTGGTACCAACAGCGTTGTATCCTTCCCGGGATACAATGCAGCAACCGTGACCGGACTCACAGTGAGTTGCCGGGGTGTGTATGTAAATGTTACGGTTGAATCGTTGGATGCCATGTCGCGAAAGTGCACAATCGCGATACCGGGTTTCGAGTAGTCTATTGGTTTCAATTGCCAAGTCGCAGAGACCGTTGTACCTGGCGTAATCGCTGAATGCGTCAACGCGAAATTTGTCGACGATGCATCCAGCAACATGATAGCCAGGTTGGCGCGCTGCGTTGCAACGTCCGGTTTGTCTGTTGCAGTGCCACTAAAGACACCTGCACAGTCCATGTGAAAACTCACGTCGGGTTTTACGAGATCGATGAGTGCGGGAAATAGTCCGGGGGGACCGGCAGAGGCGCTGAGCGAGAGTGACCAAGCCAGCACTAAACTCAAGCAGAGAATGAAAAGGCGTTTCATAGAATATCCTCAATCAATGTGATACATGTTGTTACCGTGTTTTGATCATGAGTAACGGGAGTGGAGTCGCGTCCGGCTCCGTTCCCCGTCACGCTGTCATCTGACGTTCCGCAGCGTCCGGACGAAGAAGAACGGCGCGCTGACAGTTTTGGCATCATTCATAACACGAGTAGCAATACGCTTGGATATCCCAGAGTGGTTTGCAAATGCTTCGTAGATAATAATCGCAAGAAATGAATCTTGTTTCATAGTCTTCGTCGAGTGTGACTAACGCATTCACTACGTCGTGACCTTCACACTCACTACCGCACACAAAAAAAGCGAGCTACTCGCAATGAGTAGCTCGCTTGATAATAATCTTCGCACAGTGTCGGTCTATTTAGAATCCCATCTCTTGGAGCTTCGCAATATTGACGCGAACATCTTCTGCTGACTTGTTGAGTAATGCTTGTTCTGAATCGCTCAACTTGATTTCAAGAATTTGTTCAACACCGTTTGAACCAAGCTTCACCGGAACGCCTACACAGACGCCGCTCAAGCCGTATTCACCGTCGAGCATAACTGCGCAAGGAAGAATGCGACGCTTGTTCTTTGCAATACTCTCAACCATTTGAACAGCTGAAGCTGATGGTGCGTAGTACGCAGAACCGGTCTTGAGGTAGTTCACGATTTCGATACCGCCAGCTTTGGTGCGATCAACGATAGCATTGATGCGCTCTTCAGACAACAACTGTGTCAACGGAATACCAGCTACAGTTGTATAACTTGGCAGTGGCACCATTGAATCACCGTGACCTCCAAGCAACAATGCTTGAACATCTTCAACTGAACAGTTGAGTTCCATTGAGATGAAGGTACGGTAACGAGCTGTATCCAACACACCAGCCATACCAATAACCTTGTTCTTCGCAGCACCGGTACGACGCAGCGTGAGATAGGTCATGATATCAAGTGGATTCGATACCACGATGAAGAATGCGTTTGGTGATTTTGCATATGCTTGCTCAACGCACGACGAAACGATCTTCGCGTTTGCTGAAAGCAAGTCGTCACGGCTCATACCTGGCTTGCGTGCAAGTCCGGCAGTCATGATAACAAAATCTGATCCTGCGGTTTCATCATAACCATTGGTTCCAACAATACGTGTGTCTGATGCCAATACCGGCATCGACTCGTACATGTCCAAACCCTTACCTTGTGGAATACCTTCTGCAATGTCTACAATTACAACTTCTTCTGCCATCTCGTAGTATGCGAGATGTTGGGCTGCGGTGGCGCCGACGTTTCCGGCACCGATTACAGTAACTTTCATGGACGTCTCCAGATGTGGTCAATGAGTGGATAGATGGTGAACTGCGGCGGCTGAATCAGCACGAAAAAAAAATACCCTACTCAGAAATTCAGAACAGGGTATTCAATCAACAAGTACACATGACGAAGTTTTAGACAGCTTCCGGATAAACGGAAATTTTCAATCTCTTACGGTCCTTGCGTTCGAATTTTACGACGCCGTCAACCAATGCAAAAATCGTATAATCTTTGCCAACGCCAACATTTACGCCTGGATGCCAGTGCGTACCGTTTTGACGTGCAATGATGTTTCCGGCAGTAACTGACTGTCCACCGAAACGCTTGATTCCCAGTCGCTGTGCATTTGAATCGCGACCATTCTTCGTTGAACCGGCTCCTTTTTTATGTGCCATAGCTTTATACTCAGCCTACGCTGACGTTCGTTATTTCAATTTTTGTAAAATCTTGACGGTGACCGTTCATCTTCTGGTAGCCCTTACGACGACGCTTCTTGAATACAAGAATCTTATCGCCACGACCGTGCTCAAGAATCTTCGCACTTACCGTTCCGCTCAATGTAGGCGTACCGATTGTGGTCTTGTCACCATCGATCGACGCAAAAATCGTCGTGAACTCGACTGTGTCTTCCGGGTTTCCGGCCAGAAATGGCACGACGACACGATCTTGTGCCTTGACCTGAAATTGTTTACCGGCTATTTCGACAATTGCTTTCATGATATTTCCTGCGCTGATTTGATCGGACAGCAAAAATAGAATGCAGGATTGAATTGACCAAAAAATAGTGCGTGATTGATTTGTTTTTAATGCTCGAATTGATCCCGTTCCCTGGCCTGAAAATATCCTCTGATCTTTGAAAAAGATTGTCAAACGAGCAATTTTCCTAAAATTTTGACTCCAACCTGTGCAATACGAGCGACTAGGTGGGTGCATTGCTCGTTGCTGTGTATATTTAGTCCTGAACAAAGGGACAAGGGGACGCATGCAACTGTCAATCGAGGAAATCTCCCTCAAACTCAAGGCGGCAGCTCAATTCATCGGTCAGCGGGTCGTGAACCGCGAGGAAGTCATCGAACAAGCCTTTTGCGCCCTCCTCACCGGAGAGCACATGTTGCTTCAAAGTCGTACCGGTGTCGGTAAAACCCTACTCGCCGAACAAATTTTTGGGATGTTCGACGGCGCTCGAATCTTCCGCGTACAAGCCAGTAAGGAGCAGCAACCGGATACATTCTTCGGTGGTCTGGACATCGAATTGCTGAAGACCGGTATCATCAAGCACAACACAACCGGCTCACTGGTTGAGTCTGAGTTTGGCTTCATCGATGAAATTTTCGACGCCAACGATTTTACCCTTCGCGCACTTCTCTCATTGCTCAATGAACGTCGCTTGATTCGCGGTGTTCAGAATGCTCCGGCCGCAATTCATACCGTGATTGCTTCGACGAATTACTTGCGAGTGACCGAGGTGACAGAAGCGCTACTTGACCGCTTCATGTTCAAAGCTTTGATTCTTCCCGACAAAGAACCGTACAATCAGTTTAAGATTGCGCAGAAGTATTTGCAACATGGTGGTAAGACGGTCTCACCGCCGGCGCATATTCCCTTCGCTGAACTGATGAAGATGCACCATATCATCACCGGTTACGATGATCAGTATCGCATCAGCATTAAACCTGAAGATCTGTACTTCATGAATCTAGTGGTTCGTCACTTTGAGTTTCTGCGTAATAGAGCCTTGCGTGAATCACACAAAGGACAATCCTCAGCACACTACAACGACTTCTACATTTCACCGCGTACACAAGCCAAGTCAATCGATCTCTTACGCGCTCTGGCCTTGCTGCGCGCACGTACCCACGTGACGCACGAGGATATCAGCAAACTCTATTTTGTGTTTGCAACGGTTGGTGTTCCCGAAGAAATTAGTCTGTACAAGAAAGCCTTTCAAACAGTGCAGAATTCTCTGCTCTCTTCCAACGGCTTTGATCAAATCTCAACTCTGCTAGCCTTCGAAACCTTGCTCATGCATATTCGCGAGGATCATTCGTTGATTAACATGTCGCTAGGTGAAATGACCCAAACACCGGCACGGCGAACTTTTGTTGAATGGTTTAAAGAGACCTTTGGCGGGATAGATAAGACGGTAATGCAGAACAGACGCTCTCTCGAAAAATTCATCGGTGAGTTCGTTCCGGCCTCAGATGAAGTGCGCGAGCTGAAAGTTTCCGTCGAGCAACTCATGACAAAAGTCTTCCAAGAAATTGAACGTGAGCAAGCGCGTGCCCAAGAAAAGTCGCAGCTCTCAGCTAATTAATTGCTGGGCCAGTACTAGCCAATCTCCGGCGCATCCCACACTTCAACAACGAAGGCATATTGATTGCGTTCGCTTTGTTCGTACTCGACGCGATCAGTGCAGTGCCAATCGCTGAGGTCTACCGGCGGGAAATGACGATCAGCCTCAATCTCCGCCTCAACTTTGCTGAGATAAATTCGCTTTACAAATGGCATGGCTGCGCGATACAACTCTTCCCCACCGCAAATAAAACACTCCTCTTCGCCACGGGATGCAGCAAGCTGAAGAGCCTCTTCGACTGAGTGAACAAGATCACAACCTTCCACGCTGGAATTCGAGCTACGGCTAACGATGATTGTGCTACGTCCTGGAAGTGCTTTGCCAATGCCTTCTGCCGTCGTTCTGCCCATCACTATGTGATGACCCAGCGTCCGTTGCTTAAACAGCTTCAAATCATCCGACAGTTTCCAAGGAAGTTGTTTCTTGTTTCCAATGCCACGATTGCGATCCATGGCCACGAGTGCTGAAACGATCATAGGCTTTGCGATGGATTATAGAGCACTTAAAGTACCGTTGCTCAGCAGAGCAAAAACTACAATTGCCAGCACGACACGGTAGACAATGAACAGCATCAATGAGTGCGTGCGCAAGTAGCGAAGCAGAAAAGCAATGGAGAGATAACCGACGATCCATGCGACAAGAGTTGCAACAACAAGACTCGTGAGATCTGCACTTGAGATGGTCGGAAGTGCTTTGTAACACTCGTAAACACCACTGGCGAAAACAGCAGGTATGCTCAGCAGAAACGAAAAGCGTGCCGCGGCTTCACGCTCAATGCCGAGGAATAGTCCGGCTGCAATGGTCGAGCCTGAACGAGACGTACCCGGAACCAATGCAAAACACTGAGCTAGTCCAATCACAATCGCATCTTTCCACGACAAATCAGCAAGCATGCGCTTCTGTTTTGCGGCGCGCTCGGCAACGATGAGCACAAGCGAAACGACAATCAGCATGGTTGCGATTAGTGTTAGATCTTTTGTCAACTTACCTTCAATGATCTTCTTCAGTGCAAAGCCAATCACCACAATCGGCACCGATCCCAGAATTACGAGCCAGCCCATCTTTGCATCATCCGACTGCTGGGAAAAACTACGACGCTCTCCTACATTTTCCTTGATCCAGCTCATCGCTATCGATTTAATATCTGCAGCAAAATAGAGCAGCACGGCAGCCAATGTTCCGAGTTGAACAATTGCCATAAAGGCAGTCCATTGTTCCGGATGCTCTGGGTTTTGCAGCTTCATCAGCTGTGCACAAATCGTCATGTGCGCGGTGCTACTCACCGGAATAAACTCTGTCAATCCCTGTACTATTCCAATGATGATGGCTTGGATAAAATTCATTGAGAGTAATTCTCACTGTAAGATGATTGATAATGTTCGTTGAATTCTAACTGAACTTGATGCGGCTCTTTGACAACTGTCGTCTGAGGAATAAATGCCTGCTGAACGAGTTCTCGTAATTCCGCGTACAATTCGTCAGCACTTGCATGATCGACGTACAGCGAAATCGATTCATCGCGTTTACGATAGACCCATTGCGATACGATGCGCAGCTGGTCGACTTCAACCGCGTTGAGCTCGGGCTCAAACAAGCTTTCGCTGTAATACAATTGATTGACGAGTTGATACAGATGTTCGAGCGAGGCACGACGTCCGACGATGAGCTGCTTGGCAAGAAAACCCTGACGGAGGAAAAAGAGCTCGACGCTCTGGGGTCCGCCGGATGCCGGTACCACAACGATTAGATTCGTCTTGTTCACCGCGGTTGACCCTTGGTGCTTGCGCTCAAACAATCGTCGTAGCTCACGAGCCCGATTGCGTAGCATCGCCGCCTGCTCAAACTCTAAACGTTCGGCACAGGCTTGCATTTCGAGATCAATCATTGCAATGACACCTTCAGAATAGCCGCTTAGGAAACGCCGAACTGCCTGTACTTCCCTCTCATAATCATCTGCACTTTGCACCAGCGCACAGGGCGCGCCGCAGCGATGGATATGATGGTAGAAGCAGGGTCGTACTGATTCTGAAGGTTTCAATTCATCAAGACACAAACGCAACTTGAAGTTACGCGTGATTGTCTCGAGCACTTCATTGACCATGCCGCGGTACAAAAAAGGACCATAGTACTCTGCCCCGTCGTTTTGAATCTGATCGCAAAACTCTACCGTGGGAAAGGCGTTGTTGGTCGTCAGCTTCAGGAAGGGATAGCGGCGAATCTTTTTGCTAACCGTATTGAACGGAGGCTTGTGTTTCTTAATCTCGCGAGATTCCAACAGCAAGGCACCAAGCTCGCTTCCCGTTTCTTCCCAGCGAATCGAGTCAACCTTCTTCACCATCTTGGCGATCTTCTCAGGATGCTGAGCACTCATTTGGAAGTACGAGCGAACGCGGTCGGCTAGCGACTTTGCCTTTCCAACGTACATGATGAATCCATCAGAATCCAACATGTAATACACTCCGGGAGCTTCAGGTAATGCATCTAGCAAAGGCTGAAGTTTCTTCATTGCCTTGGATGGCGCATGGAAGTTGCGAAGTCTTCGATGTTGGAATTGCAAGAGTTCGTTTAAGTCTTGGATATCGTGGTCGGAATCGAGTTGTTCTAAGAACTCAATCAAGACTCGAGCGGTGGCTTCAGCGTCGCCGCCGGCACGGTGACGACCTTCTATTCTGATGTCAAAATGTGCCGCGACTGCACCAAGATTTTTCTTTTGCTTTTTAGGTAGTAAACGATTGGCTAATCGACATGTGCAGAGCTGAGGGATGTCGGGCACATCAAGGGCAGAACGCTGCAGTGAGTTCGTGACGAAGTTCCAATCGAAGGAAACATTGTGCGCGACAAAGACGGCATTGGGAAGAGACAGCAGCTCGCCAACTTTTGCAAAGACCTCTGCTTCTTCCGGAGCGTTGTACACCATTGCATTGGTGATACCCGTGAGTTGCTCGATAAACGTGGGTATGAACTGTCTGGGATTGACGAGTGAATGGAAGGTCTGACGAATCTCCATGTCGCGCACAACGACACAAGCGATTTCAGTAACGCGATTAGCGCTCCCGCTCATGCCCGTGGTTTCAACGTCAATGACAACGAAATTGACGTCCGCGATATTCAATGCCTCTGATGTGCTGCTCATCAACGGAAAAATAAGGCTTTTATCCGCAAGATCACGACCGACATTGTAAGTGTTGGATAACTCGGACCAAAGGGCAATTCTCAACTGAGATCGAGAGGCGGATTGCAACCGGTTTTTTAAGCGCGTCGTCGCACCAACACCATCGTAATATCATCCGTCTGACCCGCTTCAGCGCTGAAGCCTTCAAGCAATCCGTGAAGATGCTTCATGTAGTCATTGAGGCTCGCGTTTGGATCGACACTCGTGAACCATTCGTCGATGCGATCCTCGCCAAAGAGTTCTCGCGCCGGATTCATTGCCTCACTGACACCATCGGTGTAGAGGAACATAGTATCACCATCTTCCAGTTTAATCTCGGCACTGGAATACTGTGCTGAATCTTGAATAGCAAGAATGATCCCACCCTCTGCGTCTGCGCGCTCGAGTCGACCGTCTTTGCGTCGAATTAGTGGTGGATTGTGTCCGGCATTTGCATACCTCAAGCTTCCATCGCGTGTATCAAGCACTGCGTAAAGCACGGTTACAAACATCGATAGGACGTTCTCGCTGCACAGCATACGATTTACCTGCTGCAGCACTTCCCCCGGATCTGCATCAGCGCGAGCCAGGAGTTTGAGCATGGTTCTGCTCACAACCATGAACAAGGCCGCGGGCATTCCCTTTCCGGAGACATCGGCGATTACAAGACCGAGATGATGCTCGTCCAAAGGAAACACATCGTAGAAGTCTCCTCCAACGCTTCGTGCGGCTACCATGCTCGCCGCTACATCCCAACGATCGCGGTGCGAGGCTACTTCCGCGTCGACATCGGGAAGGATGGAATGTTGAATACGTTCTGCCGTCCGCAAATCGCGTTGAATAATCTCCAATTGCTTTCGAATTGTATCAGTATAGCGCGCGGCAACTTCTTGCTCGGTGCGCATCTCGGCAATACGTCGTTCGTAAGCTTCCGCGGCAGCGCGTTTTCGAGCTGCTTCGCTTTGCACTTCTTGCATAAGATCATAGAAGTGCTTGAAGTGTACGAGACTTTCATGCCAGCGCTGTTGAGCTTCATAGAGTTTGGCCAGTGAGCGATGACACTTAGCGCGCTCATGTTTGTCGCCTAGCTCCGTCAACACAGCAATAGCACCAAGAAGAAGCTCCTCGGCGCGAAAAGCGTCAAAGTACTTCCAAGATGTTTCCGCACAGAGCACACCGAGACTCGCCTGCACAACGGCCGCACCGAAACGGTTACCGGTAGCAGTAAATGATTGAAAGGCACGCTGATAATACTCACTGCTTTCATCGAACTGTTGCAGCGCCTCATGCATGGAGCCAATATTCTTAAAAAGCCAAGCTCTGCTTAAGTCTTTGGCTGGTGTTGATTCTCCGATTGAGAATCGTTCCAACGCTTGCTGATAATACTGTAATGCTGCTTGTGTTTGCGATTGTTCGTCACAGACCAAGCCAATAAGATTTAAGGTTCGACCGCAACCTATCTGATCACCCAATCGACTAAAGAGCTCAAAAGCTTGTTGCAAATAGCCGGCCGCCTCGTCATATTGATACAATTGTCGCAAGACATTGGCAATGTTCATTTGTGCCCGTGCCTTGTCTGACTCTGCCTCTGCTTTCTCAAAACAGTGGAATGCTTCGTGGTATAGATCAAGAGCTTCTGCGTACAGAGATCTCTCGCGAAACACTGTGGCTTTGTTAAGCAAAGCACAGCCGAGTTGCTGCAAGTCATCAGCAACCTCGGCATACGCAAGTGCGCGGTCAGCGTGCAGAGCTGATTCAGGAAGCTGCGAGGTACGCCATCCACACTCTGACAGCACATTCTCACATCGAGCTCGGAGAGAGCTTTGGTCTTCACTGAGAGCAGCAAGAACCTCCAGAGCTCTGCCCTCAGCTTCAGCGTATTGACCTCGCGAGCAAAACTCTTCTACATCAAGAACTCGTTGATCCATGAGGCACGGTGATAAAGTGCGTGAAACAAATGTGAGGAGATTCAGCATCGCCAAGAAGGGTATGGGTCTTGACGATGTCCCGTGTCTAATATAGCCAAGGAGCGCCTTCTGTCCTGCCTCGGGCTTCGGACTTAACAACACAGCACCAGATCTACTGAAAAGCACAACGGCTTGTCACAATGACAAGCCGTTGAATGATTACAATTGACAGCAATCGCTATTTCAAATTAGGATTGCGGCTGCGCTCGTTGACCGTGATTGGCAAATACTGCCATGTTCCGGCCGGCAAGTGCCACTTCTTAAAGCGACGTTCATCGAGCAAACGATTGCCAGTACAGTTGAGTTCTTTATCGCGCTCGGTATAGATGCTGTCGAGTGTGATGGCATCAATATTTGGCAAACCATGCGAATCTCTCACAAAGTTGAATGCATCCATTGCATCTTGAATTTTCAAAGGATGGAGGCGAAGGAGCACCTCAGCTTGCATGAGAAAGCACTCTTGCCATGACATGGCTGTTATCGGAGCTGAGGCAGAAGGATAAAGCCACTGCATCAGGTAATACTTGCTTCCGCTTGTGCCTTGAACCGATTGGAACTTAATGCGAGTTGTATCAAGGATTTCAGCATCGACGTATTTCTTGAAGCGGTTGTCCAAAGCCCATTGCATACGGCCATCACCGGCATTGTTGTACCAGAAATTGTCCAGCTCATTTGAATACTTGAGAACAAATGGGGGCTCTTGCAGTAGCATTGCGTTACCAATTGCTTCTTCAGCTTCTGCATAGCGTCCTGCCATCAGCAGTGTGCGAGCCAAGTAGGAAGCTGCCAAACGATACTCAGTGTTTGAGCTAGCTCCCATTGCCTTCTTGAAGCAATCAACGGCAAGTTGATACATACTGTCGCTTGGAATGAACGGTCCACCACCAATTGCCATACCACCGCGAGTTGGTTCCAATGCGAAATATGATGCAAAGAGATAGCGAGCGATACCGCCGTAGAAGTAGCTAGCCCAGCGAGTTTGTGAACGAAGTGTAGAATCTTTGAATTGGATTCTATCAACACGCGCAAGAAGCGTGTCTGCTGTAATACGTAAGTAACCAACATGGTCAAGAGCATTCTGGACCGAATTGTTGTTGATGCTGATGATACCGTTTTCGATTTCCTCGTACTGAGGATAGGTCGCACCACGGATATCAAGGCTGAAGTACAGTTCATCAGAAAGACCACCGCTGAGAACTCCTAGTTCCCCTAGACAAGTCATGTACTGAACCTTGCAACCATTGATCAGAAAACGTACTTCGGATTCAGCGTTTAACTGATCGTCATTGACGCTGTCAATAGGAGCATCAACGTTTTGAACGAAGTTCGTGCAGGAGAAGAGCGGAAGGACGACAAACAGTGTTGTCAGAACCAGGCTACGCATAAGAATGATGTATTTGTTCATGATTGTCTCCTTAGAATCCTACGCTCACCGTTGCGTACAACACGCGCGGGTTTTGCAGTGTGATGAAATCATTTCCACGCGATATCGTAACACGTGCACCGTTTGTGCTAACCTCTGGATCCGGGAATGAGTACTTGGTCCACATTGCCAGATTTCTTCCGCCGACGGTGATCGACAAGCTCTTGACGTAGTCCTGAATAACGCTTTGAATCAGCGATGTAGCATCCCAACGAATGCTGATTTCGCGGATGCGCAGGAAGTCAGAAGACTCAAAGTACTTCGTCGCACCAGGCAATGTTGGATCCATCTTCGCAAACTCGTCAGCTGCCGCCTTGTACTCTGCTGTACCGGGTGTTAGCGGAACTGTAATTGTATCACGCGGAATAAAATCACCTGCTTTTACAGGAATGCCTAACAAAGCATGAAGGTGATTGTACTCTGCATTATTACCAAAGCTGCTAGCGAACTGCTTCGAGAAATTGTAAATCGTTCCGCCGAGCGCCCAGTCTGCAAGTGCATAGAAAGTGAAGTCGTGGAGGAAACGGAAGTTGAGGTTAAACGAACCATTCGTTGGTGGCACCGGATTGCCGAGATAGGTACGTTTTGATGTATCAACATTTGCTTTGAGATAGTGTCCGGTAGAATCGTACAAGGCACCAATGATAGCATTCGTATAGAACGCTCCACGTGGTTGTCCGACGAAAGCAACGTTCGGCTCAGAAATGATCGGCGGTGCGGTACCCAAATCGGTAACCTGATTGGTCGAGTAGTTCCAGATGAAATTCACTTCCAACTGATAGTCTTCACTGCGGTATAAGCGCGCGTAAATATTTGACTCGATACCTGATCCATCAATTGCACCAACGTTTCTACGAACGTTTGGAATACCAACCGATGGCGGAAGCACAACATTGAAAATAGAATTATTAGCTGTCTGCATGTAGTAGGTGAAGTCAATACCGTAGGAGTGATCCAACTCAACTTCAAAACCAATTTCCATTTCTTTGATACGCTCAGGCTTGATTGCAGGGTTGCCGAGGAAGTCAATGACGGCACCCGGTCCCTCACCGCTATTCTGTGCCTTCCAGCGCAACAACGATCCATCAAGCAAACCAGGAAGAGATCCCGATTCGCCGTAAGCCACGCGGAACTTCGCGAGATTCATTGTTGCCGGCAGACTGAATACCTTGTCCAAGCGAGCTGCGGCGCTAATGCGAGGATAGAATATGCTCGGAGCATCGATACCGATTGCACTGGCGTAGTCATTTCTCAAACCCGCAGATGCAAAGTAGGTGTTGTCGTACGAGAACTCCTCTTGAAGAAATACCCCTGCTTGTCGTGAATCAACAAATCCTTCACCGGCGGAAACAAACTTGGATCCACTGCCGGCGTCAGTGATAAGCGTGCTTGGCAAACTGTCTTTTTGGAATGACAGCGAACGAGAAGTCACTGTATTACCCTGCACACCTATTGTGCTCACCAATCGCATCTCGTCGTCGATTTTCCAGGTGTATGCACCGGACAAATCAAAATTCACGCGATCGCTTCCGTTTTGTTGAGCAAAGCGTGATCCGTTCTTGATACCAACTCCGCTGTAATCTTGATCGTATGGGAAATACTGATCATAACGGAACTGCGAACCATCATATCCCAATACCGCGCGAACATTCACATCTGTCATCAAAGCGTAGTTGGCTTCAATTGATGCGATGAAACGACGCTCGCGTTGTTTGTTGGCGATGCTGACGATTGCCATGCTGTCAATTTGCAAGTACGAACCAAGACCACCTGCACTCTTTGGTGCAGAGATAGTTGTCGCACCAAGCAAACCCAACACAGAGTTATCGCTGATAGGAAGAGTTGTGTTGTTAAAGGTGTAATTCGTGCTTAAGCTCAGAGCTAATTTTTCTGAAGGAAATACTGAGAAGTTGGCGTGTATTGATTCGCGATTGTAGTTGTTGGTAACCAACAGACCGTTTTCATCGCGACTAGAATATCCAATGAAGTAGTTACACAGTGAATTGCTTCCGCCAAATGAAATGCTCGTCTCGCTAATCCCTGCAATGCGCGTTGGAGCTGATGAACTCAAGCCGCGCTCTGTTTCACGCGAACCATTGCCTAAGACGTGATCAGGAAACACTCTGTTTGCATCTTGGTATGAGAGAATCATGTCACGTGTGTACGGACGAGCTTGTTCATTTGAACCAATTGTCTTCTTTACTTGAAGTGTATATGAACCCGGTGCAGCATTGCGTGAACCGTGTTTGGTCTTAATGAGAACAACACCATTCGCACCCACTGTTCCGTAAAGAGCTGCTGCTGCAGGTCCTTTGAGGATTTCAATGCTCTCAATGGATTCAGGATCGAGTACAGACAATGCGGATTGTTCTTGACCTCCCACTCCGGCGTCGAAGTAATCTTGGTTAACGCGTACACCGTCGACATAAACAATTGGTTGGCCGGCACCGTTAAGACCTGCTCCCGAGCGAACGTCAAAACGGAAACCAGTACCGGCAGCTCCGGAACCTGTCGACATGCGCACACCCGAGACTTTTCCGGCGAGAAGCTGATTCAAGTCTTGGAAGGAATTTGACTCAGTAAGCGCACCTGCGTCCACGCGCGACACAGCCACTTCGGATACAGCCTTCTCAGTACGAGAAGCAACGCCTGTTACGACAACTTCGTTCAAACCCTTAACGTCGAGCTGCAGGGCCATTTCAACGGTTGCGGTTTCGCCCTTCAAGACGGTGACCTTACGTTCAAGAGTAGCATACGATAAGTAACTGGCTCTTAAGACATAAGTTCCGACCGGCACGTCGTTGAAGTTGAAATGTCCTGTTTTGTCAGCGACACGGCCCATAGAAATTTTGCCCGCTTTTTGTGCCGCACTCCCCGCTTTGTCAGCTTCCACGAGCAACACCGTTGCAGAAGGCAGTACTGTCTTGGTCTTTGCATCGATAACTCGGCCTGTGATATTTCCGCTTTGCGCGAATAGGCCAAGTGAACAGCATACAAAGCCGACGATGTACCAATAGTATCTTCGGTGTACCTGCATTAGATCCTCCCAGAGTTCAGAAATGATGGTCAATCGAGAAAAACGCAACTCGTCCTTCTCTGTGAATTGTTCTACTATGATGAGATGTACCGTTCTAATTCGGCGTTCTAGTCTTCCCCGTGAACGCGGATCAATTTATAAAGAAATTATTAGACAATGCGTATGGGCTTGAACAGTTGTGCATCGCCAGTTAACTCGGCGTGCAAGCAAAGCTCTAAAGCACTCGTGCCGAGATAACTCCAACACCTCTAAACATGAGGCTCTGCCTAGTCAAAAACGCCGCGAGCCGGAGAATCTCTCCGGCTCGCAGGAAAAAGCATGATTGTAAAAATCGCGTTTACGATCCTTTGTCAACAGTCATTACGTTGTCTTCCGCATCTCTGTCAATTAGTTTGTTATACGGATCAACTCCGGCTTTGGCAGGTTGCTGATCAACAACGCAGTGAATGATGTGTTGACCTTCTGTTAGCTTCACCTTTTTCATGTACATGACTTTGCCGAGCTTGGACATGGGATCTTCTTTTGCGTCGAAGACGCCAATGTCAACGTAGTCACTCATTTTCACATCCGAAACTCGCTCTTTGCCAAGAGAGTCTGCCGTTAGTTTGTGCGCTTCGATCGTAAGAGCGACATCAAACTTTCCATCCGATCGACGAGTGTATTCTGCCTTTGTTACTCGATTGTCGTAGAGTGTAATTGACTCGAACCAATCATGAACGATGTACTTGAGTGAATCAGGTACAACCTTGTTGAGTTCAACCATGAAGTCACGGGTTGTGGGATATGGCGGCATGCAGAAACGATACTTCTGACAGAATCGCGACAACGCTGAGTTGACAGCATCCTCGCCGACATAGTCAGCCAATGCATACATGACCAACGATCCTTTGTTGTAGTGCAGATACTGTTGGTTTTCGTTTAAATACAAAGGCTGTTCTTCAATACGCTCAGAGCTGCGACCACGCAAGTATGAGTTCAAGGCAAAGCGAAGGAACTTCTTCATTGTCTGCTCACCATACTCGTGTTTCATGACCATCAAGGCAGAGTATTCAGCAAAGGTTTCGGAAAGCATGGTGGCACCTTGGACTGCTGAGCCAACGACTTGGTGTCCCCACCATTGGTGACCGACTTCATGCGCCGTCACATAGAAGGGATAGTCAATATCATCTGCCGCAACAATGCGTGCAATGAAACCAATGCCTTCAGAATATGGAACGGTGTTCGGGAATGATTGAGCGAAGTCAGCGTATCGAGGGAATTCCAGAATACGCATCTGACGGAATTGATAGGGAGAAAAATTCGCGTTGTAATAGTGCAGAGATTTACGAACAGAGCTCATCATACGGTCGAGATTATACTCGTGTCCGGGATGATAAAATATCTGCACCTTCACACTATCAACCATTTCCTCCTTCACAGCATAGCGCGCCGATAGAATTGAAAAGAATCCGAGAATCGGAGCGTCCATGCGGTATTCGAAGTAATGCCGTCCGTTCTCCATCCAATCTTTCTGGAGATAGCCCGGCGACACTGCGATTTGATCCGGCGCTGTTGAAACGACGATGTGATAACGCATCCAATCGCTGCTCGACGAGATGTAGTTGCGCATGTGAGCATGTGCATCGTCGATGGAAGCCATGCGTGAGCGCGGCGGAAGTTGTTCCTTCTTGCGCTCATCTTCGTCACTGACCTCGACATCCGGATTGTAGCCGATGGACGGGAATATATCGTTGTTTAAAAAGGTTCCGTTGTAGGTAATCGAGGTCGGAATTCCACTACTTCTGAAACCCTTCGATGCAAACTCTTGACGGAAACAGAACACACAACTATCATGTGGCGCTAACGGCGGATCGAAGACGTAGAGGTGAACTTTGCACTCAACATCATTCACCACTTCTTTTATAGTATGCGAACAGCGAAAATCGCTGTAGGTAATATCGTCGACAAGATTGACCATCAGCGTATCAATTGCTTGCTCGTAGTCGTTGCGTAAAACATATTCGCCATGAGCACTGTAGCGCAATTCTTCCGGCACCAAATCCAAATGAATGTCAGTTGATACGATGTGAGGTTGTGCAGTGTTGTACAAACGACGATAACGCTGTTCGAACAATGCACTTTCGTGACGTTGGCTGGTAGAGTTGGTGTAACGGTTGACGACGTTGGTGTTGTAATACACGAAGCCGGCGGTCCCGCATCCTCCAACAAAAAGGAACAGACCAAGCATCATCGACGTTCTTGTGCTTCGAACTAGTCCTGCTTTCCAACGCTGTGCGAAACTGTTTTCAGTACCCCGCAGCATGAAGTGATAGGATATCCATGCAATGAATAGCGTCACAAAAAACCAGTAGATGGTCATGGCATATGCCCGAGGCAAATACGGACCAAAGCCATTCATCTCAGAATAAACGCCATCCGGGACACTGAGAAACTGAAAGAGAATGTGTTCAATTTTTAGACTTTGGAGAACGATGGACGCAATCCAAACAACGACTACACTGATGTGACCAACGTATTTGTTGTTGACAATAGTGTGCACACTTAATGCAAGCAGAGTGAAAAAGCTCACTCTAGGCAAAGCACTAAAGATGAAGTCGTAGAGATAGAGCTTCACGTCAATTGCATAAAATCCTTTCGATACTTGCACGAGCATCGCTGCAACATCCAAAGCCGCGATGACGAGCATTTGCGCTGTAACCAAAGCAATACCTTTAGATACGAAGAGCGTCCAAGCCGGCATTGCCAAGGTATCGACTATTTGGTTTGCTCTAAATCGTCGCTCACGCCAAACCAGCTCACCACCATAAAAGGTGGAAATCAACAGAATAAACAAGGTGAAGTTGCTCAAGGTCTCGATCATTCTGTACGTCACAGGATAAACGCTCGTACCGAAGGTCCTATCAGCATTGTACACGGCGAACAAGGTATTGATCATGCCAATTACAGCCAGCGCCAGAAAGAGTTTGTCTTTGGTGACTGTCTGCACATACAATGCCGTTAAACTCCTCAGCGAACGCCATGCATATGATCCACCATGATCTGCTACACCCCGAATTGCAGCTCCACGCTTATGCTGAGTTTGTTCAGCTGTATCAGCTTGAGCCACCTTCTTTTTACGCTGCGACTGTTGGGCACGAAAGCGAAATAGTGACGTGCATAGGCCAAGAACCACAATTGAAACGCTAACCCATATTGCTCTGTTGATTAGAACGTACTGACCAAAAGGAACGAGCATTTCATTCTTCTCGACCACCGTCCAGTACCGAGTTTCAAAGAAGAATGAGCGAATACCAAAGGGATCCATGGCCGAGCTGAGGTGCGTGTTCTCGAGTCCTTGGATGATCTGACCTGAGATGGCATATAACACGAAAAGACAAATGCCTTGCACATACACAGCAAACATTGACCGCGTAAGTGTACCAACCGTGAAGAAGAGAGCTGAGATAAAGAAGACTGTCGGGACACTGAATTGAATAAATGGCAAGACGTAGGCCATGATGTTCTCTGGACCGAGCTTCGTGGCATCAAGCCACGGCATGTGCGCCCCAACGAAGAGACCAAGTGGAATTGCAGTGTAGACAAAAATCATCACTAACAATGCGCCGCTGAATCGACCGAAGAGGTATGCTGTTTTGCTTAATGGTCGCGTATAGAAGAGCTCATGCGCCCCCATTTCGACGTCACGAAGAATGGCTGTGCCGGCTAGAGCCGTTGTAATAATCGAACCGACAAAGGTTAAGATGACGATTGCCTGACCAATTACGTAAGGTGAGTTCTTCAACACTTTTCCGATGCCTCCACCAAGAGTCACCGCATCAGAACTCATGAAAAAGAAAGCCAGTGTGAAGAGCAAGGTAAAGTAGACCCACGTTGCGGGCCGGCGCAGGAGATAGAGTAATTCAAAGCGAAGAATAGTTGTGTACATATTGTTCTCCTATGCGGCTACATGAGCCAAATTCATGCGGTGAAAGTACACGTCTTCGAGCGAGGCTTCAACGAGACTAAAACCATCGTCCGGCTGTTGTTCTGAATACACATGCACAAGTGGCTTGCCTCCAACGAGTCGCGAAGAGATAACGGTATGGCGCTCTGTCGCTTGTGCAAGCTGATCCTTTTCAAATGTCTTCTTCCAAACTCGACCTTGTAGCTCTTGTATGAAGGTTGCAGGAACGCCGTGTGCTACGACTTGTCCGGATGCAATCATTGCCATTGAACTGCAGAGTTCTGTTACGTCTTCAACGATGTGAGTCGAGAGAATGACGACGACGTTTTCTGAAATCTCTGCGAGCAGATTAAGGAAGCGTCTGCGCTCCGTTGGATCTAGTCCTGCTGTGGGTTCATCGACGATCACTAACTGCGGTTCACAGATAAGCGCGATGGCAATACCAAGACGTTGCTTCATCCCTCCGGAGAAGCCACCGACGTTTTTGTTTCTTGATTCGTAAAGGTTGGTTTGTTGCAGCAAAGACTGCACCACGTCACGTCGCTGAGATGAAGACGAAATTCCCTTGAGCGCAGCAAAGTGATCGAGGGTTGTCTCGGCTGAGAGATTGGGATACAATCCAAACTCTTGCGGTAAGTACCCAAGTATACGACGAACGGCGTCTTTGTCTTTGAGCACATCCAGTTCACCAAAATGTATGCTGCCGCTGTCTGCTTCTTGTAGTGTGGCAATTGTTCGCATCAGCGATGATTTGCCGGCACCGTTTGGTCCAAGTAATCCAAACATCCCCGTGGGAATCGTCAGATTCACGTCACGTAATGCATGTACTCCGTTTGAGTAGGTTTTGTTGAGTCCGACGATCTCGAGTTGCCGCATGTATATCCCGGGTTGGTTAAACACTGTCTTCAATCTACGCTCATTTATGGATTGGGTTGCGACTGTTTAGTGTTGTGTACAATTCGGATGAGTTACATAATTATCGAGCGTCTGTGTTGGACGGCAAACACGATCTTATTATCCGTAATTTTGTTGCGAAATACTTGACAGTTCGTCGCGATGAGTACCGCAATGCGCGGTCTGAGTTTTATCCGACGATGCCTCAGGTGTGATTGAGGCCTTTTCTTATGGCTGAAGTGAAACAACATGATCTCCACACGATAGCGTCAAGCTCGGTAGCAGATGTACTGGTCACTCTGAAGAGTAGAGATGAAGGCCTACGACTCGATGAAGTTCAGGAACGTCAGAAAGTCTATGGTCGAAATGTCATTGCTACCACCGCCGCCGCTCCTTGGTGGCTCCAACTACTTCGCTCATTTCTCTTCCCTTTCAATGCCGTCCTTGTTGCAATAGCTCTCATTTCCGTTCTCAGCGACGTCTTTCTTGCTTCTGCAATTCATGCTGCGGACGGTCCAGATGTTTCTCAGCATCGCAGCGCAACGCTCGTGATGCTTGGTACGATGATTCTCTTGAGCTCACTCATTCGCTTTTGGCAAGAGTATAGGTCGAATAGTGCTGTGCAGAAGTTGGGATCGATGATTAAGACGACGAGTCTGGTACGACGTCAGAGCGTCGGCGATACTGAGATTGCGCTGTCGGAACTCGTTCCGGGTGACATCGTCCTGCTTGCAGCCGGTGACCTAATCCCAGCAGACTGTCGCATCCTCAGTTCTAAAGACTTGTTCGTTAGTCAATCGCTCTTGACCGGTGAATCAATGCCAGTCGAGAAGCACGCTGAAACTCGCAGGCAAAACCCAGCTGAACTCAGTTCTGAATTGGAGCTTGATACCATGTGCTTCATGGGCACAACCGTCGCCAGCGGAACCGCTCATGCACTGATCGTCAATACCGGCAACCAAACTCTCTTGGCAGCGCTGGGTGCGAGTCTGGCAAAAACACCTGAACCCAGTGCCTTTGACAAGGGCGTAAACAACGTCTCCTTTGTACTCATGCGTTTCATGCTTGTGATGGTCCCACTGGTCTTTATCATCAACGGACTTACAAAGCACGAATGGCTTGAAGCTCTACTCTTTGCCATGAGCGTTGCAGTTGGCTTGACACCCGAAATGTTGCCGATGATTGTCACGACGAACCTAGCCCGAGGCGCTGTAGTCATGAGCAAACAGCGCGTCATTGTCAAGCGACTCGCCGCATTGCAGAACATCGGCGCAATGGACATTCTCTGCACGGATAAAACGGGAACTTTGACTTTAGACAAGATCGTGCTAAAGCGCCACCTCAACGTGTATGGTGAAGAGGATGATGAGGTGCTGCAGTGGGCATATCTCAATAGTCTACATCAGACCGGATTGCGAAACCTGTTGGACAAAGCCGTGCTCGAACACCAAGATCAGTTTCGTGTCCTTGGTCTCGACAAGGCCTTTGAAAAAGTGGATGAGATACCCTTTGATTTCAATCGTCGTCGACTATCCGTCATTCTCCGTCGTCCAAACGGCAAGCAGCTCTTGATCTGCAAAGGCGCCGTCGAGGAAATGCTCGGCGTCTGCACACGCGCATTTGATCCCGGAGAAGATCATCGTCTGCAAATTGAAAATGATCAGATGCTGGAGCTCAACGCAGAGCTCAGGCAGAAGATTTTAAAGACCTCCGAAGAGCTAAACAAACAAGGTCTGCGGGTCTTGATCATTGCCGTCAGAGAATTCGAAGAGCGCGCGCTCAATTACAGCGTACAGGATGAAAAAGAGTTAGTTCTTACTGGATTCATCGGCTTTCTTGATCCTCCCAAACCAAGCGCAGCTGAATCAATTGCGGCACTGCAAAAACTTGGGGTGAGTGTAAAAGTCTTGACGGGTGATAACGAGATCGTTACTCAAACCATCTGCGGTCAAGTCGGCATTTCAGGAACGGAATTTCTTCTCGGCTCTAACCTCGAAAGCATGAGCGATGAGGATCTGGCAGCACGAATCGACAACGTGAACATCTTCGCGAAACTGAGTCCGTTGCAGAAAGCGCGTATAATCAAACTCCTGCAGTCGCGCGGACACTGCGTTGGCTTCCTTGGTGATGGTATTAATGATGCTGCCGCGTTGTCGCAAGCAGACGTTGGCATCTCCGTTGACTCAGCCGTCGACGTTGCCCGCGAAAGCGCAGAGTTGATTTTGCTCGATAAAGATCTTATGGTCTTGCGGAATGCGGTATTAAGCGGTCGTCAGACATTTGGCAACATCATGAAATACATCAAGATGGCTGCCAGCTCAAACTTCGGGAATATGTTCAGCGTCGTCGGCGCTAGCGCCTTACTTCCCTTCTTGCCCATGCAACCGGTGCAGATTCTTGTTCAGAACCTACTCTATGATTTTTCTCAGACAGGAATTCCTTGGGATAACATGGATGAGGAGTATCTGCAGGAGCCTCGTAAATGGGATACCGGTGGACTCGTACGATTCATGCTTTGGATTGGTCCCCTGAGCTCAGTCTTCGACTACGCTACTTTTGCCGTCTTGTATTTCTTGCTCTCTGCATCCACTCCTGCGACCCAATCACTGTTTCAATCCGGCTGGTTCGTCGAAAGTCTCCTATCGCAAACCCTGATCGTGCATCTCATTCGTACACGGAAAATCCCTTTCATTCAAAGTCGTGCATCGACTCCGGTGGTGCTGGTAAGCAGTGGTGTCATGCTCCTAGGGTTGGCGCTACCCTTCTCCCCATTTGCGCAAAGCATGGGAATGGTTCCGTTGCCTGCTACGTACTTCGTGTATCTGACAGGAATTCTGTTGGGTTACGGACTCCTAGTTAGCCTCGTGAAGCGTTGGTACATCTCAAAATTTCAGTCTTGGCTCTAAAGTATTGAGCGAAACAGTCGACAAGCGCTTCGCAGAATGGCACAATGCTTGCTATAATCCCAACTGTTGTTGTATCTCCGGGATTTTTCATGGCACAGGGCACAGGAAGTGCACCCGCTTCGGAACCGCTTTCCGGCATAGTGGGCTTTTTATCGCGATTGTCTGAACACAAAGACGTTGCGCTGGCCATTGGCATTCTGGCGGTACTAGGCTTGCTGGTATTGCCGCTTAATCCTTTTCTCCTTGATATCTGTCTCGGCTTAAGTCTGACGATTTCCGTCCTCGTGTTGATGGTGTCCGTCTATTTACGCTCTCCGCTTGAACTCAGCTCTTTTCCGACAGTCTTGCTTCTCACGACCCTCTTTCGCCTGGGTTTGAATATTGCGACAACTCGTCTCATCCTCGGTGAAGGACTTGCAGGCAATCTTATTCACGCTTTCGGAACCTTCGTTGTTGGCGGCAATTTCGTCGTGGGAATTATTGTCTTTATCATCCTGTTGGTAATCAACTTTATCGTGATTATCAAAGGTTCGACGCGTATCGCCGAAGTGGCTGCTCGTTTTACTTTGGATGCGTTGCCGGGTAAGCAAATGAGTATTGATGCTGACTTGAACAGCGGATTCATCGATGAAAAAGAAGCGCGTCGTCGTCGTGAAAAACTCCAACACGAAGCTGAGTTTCACGGTGCAATGGACGGTGCTGCGAAATTCGTTCGAGGTGATGCTGTTGCTGCGTTGATCATTACCGCAGTGAACATTCTCGGTGGTTTTGCCATTGGTGTGTTGCAGCGCGGACAGGATATTGGAACAGCGATCAAGACTTATACGATCTTGACGGTGGGTGACGGTCTGGTGTCACAAATCCCTGCGCTTCTCATCTCTGTTGCTGCCGGTTTGTTGATTACCAGAACTAGCTCCGGCGACAAACTTGAAAATGAACTTACCAAGCAGTTCGGTTCAAAGGCTCGGCCTTTGCTCATCGTTTCTGCCGTCATGGGTCTGATGGGATTGCTCCCGGGCTTCCCTTTCCTTCCCTTTGCACTATTGGCTGCATCCGCAGGAACAATTGGTTACTTCCGATACAAGGCCGAAGGCGTAGAGGCTGCTGATAAATTGCGCGAAGAACTGTCAAGCGCTGACGATGCTAAGAAAGAAAAAGACGAGGTACCGGTTGAAGACTTACTCAAGATTGATCCGGTTGAAGTTGAGCTTGGATATGGTCTTATTCAATTAGTCGACGAAACCCAAGGTGGCGATGTCTTCAAGCGCATTACCAATATTCGTAAGCAATTGGCGACAGAGCTTGGAATTGTGTTGCCACCGGTGCGCGTGCGCGACAATCTCAACCTCGACGCTGAAGAATATGTGGTCAAGTTGCGCGGCAACATCATTGCACGCAATCGACTCTACCCGGGAATGCTACTCGCAATGAACCCTGGAACAGCAGAAGGCGAAGTCAACGGTATCAACGTCACTGAGCCGGTCTTTGGTTTACCTGCAACGTGGATTGCCAACGCCGAACGTGAGAACGCGGAAATCGCAGGCTTCACGGTTGTTGAGTCACCAACAGTATTGGCTACGCACCTTACTGAATTGCTCAAACGCAGTGCTGATAAGCTGGTAACTCGTCAAGACGTGCGTCAGCTTATCGAAAATCTCAAGAAGGACTACGCTGCCCTCGTTGATGAAATCACTCCGGAAACTCTGCCGGTTGGTACGCTACAAAAGGTCATTCAAAATCTCTTGCGCGAAAGCATACCGGTGCGCGATCTGCCAATCATCGTTGAAGGTCTGCTCGAGTATTCAAAGATTACGAAGAACGTTGATGTACTGACGGAATACGTACGGCACAACTTGTCGGAGACAATTAAGCGCTTGTATCAAGACAACAACGGTGTCATTCACGCGATTAGCGTCGATCAGAATCTCGAAAATCTTCTGACCAATGTTCTGCAGAACAATGCAAACGCAACCTCAAGCGCTACTCTTGGCTTGTCTCCGGAAGCAGTGCGAGGAGTTCAGGAAAGTCTTGCTCAGGCTATCGACGAAATCACCCTTGCAGGTTACTCGCCGGTGGTTATATGTAGCGCGCCAATTCGACCCTATGTCTATCGCATGATTCACGCTACTTATCCAATCGTGAACGTTATATCCTACACCGAGCTTCCGCCGGATACTGATATCGACGTGATCGTCAGCATGGGTACTGAGCGCGCTCTCGGCGGCGGCATGATGTCGAACGCACTGCTCAATAGCTAAAGACTGCCTACACTGGTGAATGCGATTTCACTCTACGAGTCGCGTTTCGAATCATTAACGCAAGGCTGAATAAAATCAAGGCTCACCGATGCTGCAGCAAGAGTGTATTTTGCAGCATTCTGATTGTTCTGCATGTCGTCCACACCACACGCTCATTCGACACCATTTTCTCCGTCAACGAAATCTCGTTTGACGCTGCTTGATGCAGTTAAAGTTGCGGCCATGATCATGATGATGCAAGGTCACACTATCGATGCATTGGTACGTCCGGACGAAATGAATCTCACCGAGTTCCCCGGACTTATTTGGCAGCATCTTCGTGGTTTCACAGCTCCGATATTCTTGAGTGTATCGGGAATGTTGTTTGCTCTGACCATGCAGCGATCGCCAAGCGGTCGCATGCGCATGCAACAAGCCTGGCTACGCATTCGCTGGGCACTGGTCTTGATGGCTACGGCATATGTGTTGGTGTTTCCGGCGTCGAACATTTTTCACTTGTCTTTTGTGAGTCCTGCCGGTTGGACCCTCTTCTTTCAAGCAAACATCCTTCAACTCAATGCCCTTGCATTGATTCTTACAACATGCATAGCCTTAGTCACTACTTCTGAAAAGTCGTTCAGGGTAGTGTGCTATTCAATAAGTGCTATTCTTGTTTTTGCTACGCCATTTGTCAATGCTGTCGATTGGTTCAATATGCTCCCCGAGGGAGTTGCGGCCTTTCTGAGTTACCGTCATGGTTCGTATTTCCCCATTGCACCTTTTGCTTCCTACATGATGTTTGGTGCGGCGTTGGGAACGAGCCTTCGATCTGTACCGCGAGATATTCACCACGATTACTTGCGCGACACGGCGTGGAAGATTGGCGCGACGATGCTCCTTGTCGGAGTCGTCCTGTATCTGGTTGATCCACTCTTTAGCTGGATGCCACAACTTGATGTGCTACAGTCGATGCCATCAACGGTGTTTCTGCGTGAGGGTGTCGTCTTGGTCTTGATCTCCTTCATCGCATTGGCTCAAAACACGATACGTCGTTTCCGTCGTCCTTTGGAGCTCTTTGGCAAACAATCGCTCGTTATTTACCTCATTCACCTCGTTATTCTCTTCGGAACACCATGGTATTCGAGCTTTGGAAGAATCTTTTTCAAGCAGCTTTCTCTTGGTGCCGGGATCATGCTTAGTGTGATGGTTGTGAGTTCAACGCTGCTGGTGGTCTGGTTCGAGAATGAATTGAGCCACCGTTTCCGTCGCACACATCGCATACTCCAAGGCCTTGTTCTAGCTTATGTCTTGTTTGGATTATTGTTTTAAAATGCTGAGTGCTGTCCGGAGCCGAGGCAATACGCCCAGCTTGAGCCTGCCTGACGTAAATTGCGGGATGAATGTTCGGTCTTCCCGCTTCCTATCACTTTCCGTAGCTGTCTGTGTTCTCATGACGTGCTTTGCGGCTGCGTCTGCGACGGCGAAGAAGATTGACAACGAACCGACCAAAGGTAATCCACCCGTTCAGCAAATCATCCGTCCGCTGGCTATTCACGAGATTCGATTCGAAATCCACGCCGAGTTGGCAAAGAACAATGTGCCGTCTGCAACTGAGCTGGCAGCCGTGATAAATTCTCGGGCTTGCGACTTTTCAATGACGAGTCGTTTGCTCCGTGGATTGACCTATGAGTCCATGTCGCACAGCGAAGTTCCTGGACCAATAGTCGAAACTCTGCAAGAATTTTATGTCTTGTCTTCTCAATCCGAACTACGCTACTTCAACCGCTCAGTTGCCGGTACCGATGTCATGTTGATCATTGATTTTTTCAATCAACTTGGATTTCACGACGTTAGCGCCCGTTATCGTTTCGCGGTTAGTCCGGATCGCAGAAACAACGTTCTCAATTTCATCATACACACCGGCAAACAGTACACGGTTGATACAGTGGTTGTGCATGGTATCGAACTACTTCCTGAAAGCGTTCAACAGAAACTACGATTGGTACCTCAGCCACTGATCAAAAAGCCATTTAGTGAACCTGAGGCGCAGGCGACGGTGAACACCATGCTCGGCTTGCTCCACGATAGCGGATATGCATTTGCTCGTTTGCCTTTGATACGGGAAGCAGTTGAAAAAGACAGCGCCAATCGCAACATGGTTCCCCGCGAACCCTTGGCATTGCTTGATACTGTGCGCAAGGTCGATAGCATCACCATCTTTATTGAACCGCAACGACGCTATGTTTTCGGTAAGGTAGGCTTCATCGATAGCACGCACGGAAATCCCTTCGTCGTGAATTCGTTGAAGAGAAATCAACTAGAGTTTAAAACGGGACAGTGGTATAATCTGTCAGCAATACGACGCAGCGAAAACACGATACGTGCTCTTGGTCCGTTTGATCGTGCTTCGATCGATACTTCTGCAGTCGGTGATACCATCAACACGACGGTATTCACCAGCTACAAGAAGGTCTCGGAATTGACGCCGAGTCTGTTTGTAAACAACACCCTCCCTGACAACCTGAACAACGCCGGTATTGAGTTGGTGTACCTCAATCGCAACTTGTTCCATGATGCTCAAGTCTTGAATACCTGGGGTCGATTCACACTTCGCAACGCTGACAAGACTATCCCTGATTGGATACACAATCTGTTCAATACAAAAGTCATTCAGTTAAATCCCAGCTTTGAAGCTGAAGTTGGAACGCAATACTCACAACCCGATATCATGCGCCTGGGCGACAAACGCGTCGATGGAACTGCGTCTTTGAGCTATTCGTATTTAGCAATTGTCGATCCCTTTACGCTCCACACTTTGTCGGCACACGTGAGTCCATATTTCAGTGTACTCGAGGGTGCCGGGCGGTTTCAATTCGATCTAGGATTGGATTGTCAGAGACCGGTGAACTATCAAGGCGCCTTTGAATATTCGTACTCCCAGGCACGCAAGCGTTTCCCCGGTGCGGATACGACTGTGCTCAAACAGAATCTCAAAGAACGTTTAGATCCATACCAAAAGCTCGATGAGTTTACCCAAGGTCGATTTGATCTGACCTCGGTGTATTTGAGCGGGACGTTTACACTGGATACACGTAACGACATTTTCTTTCCATCCAAAGGAAGCTTTCTAACGGAACTGTTAGAAGTCGCTCCGCTTCCGGGTTTGCTTACACGCTACGTTCGAGCACAGTCATCGTACAGCGCTTATTTCGGCTTGAGTGACGATTGGGTCTTTGCCTGGCGCGCCCGCGTCGGACACGTCTTCTGGTGGCGCAGTGATTCAACAGTGATTGTTCCTTCGGACCGACATTACTACGCCGGTGGCGCATCGTCTATTCGTTCTTTTGCGAGCCGTGGTCTTGGAGATCGATATTCCGACGACCGCAATCTTCCATCAAATGTTGGTGACCTCGCGAACTATGTTGGCTGGGCTACGATAATCGAGTTAAGTGCGGAAATGCGATTCACCTTTCCAAAATACGTAGAGTTGGGAAGCTTTCTTTCGGAGCAAGTGCATCGCATCGGATTTACCTTCTTCTGCGATATGGGTAATGCTTTCAATCGTCTGACGCCGTCTGCTTACGGTCATGCTCAACTCAGTGACATCGTCGATCCAACTCGTTGGGCAGTCGCTCTCGGTGCCGGTTTTCGATACTCAACTCCGGTAGGACCTGCACGATTAGATTTGGGCATCAACAGCTACGATCCATCTCAAGATCCTCGCTACAAGACTATCAACAACCGGAAATTCTACGACGCGCTAGCGCTGCAGATCAGTCTTGGACACGCGTTCTAGCAGATTGATCACCCATCAAGAATTTTATTCCTCGAACTAATTCCAGTATCTCCTTCTCAACTGCAAGTGCTTCATCACGGTTAAGCTCAAGCACTCGATCTTTAGTGCTGCGAGTGAAGACGAGTCGTGCTCGGAATCGCGTGACCTCTTTCATCGAACAAGCGACGAGATAGCAGTACACGCGTAGCTGCAATCGATAGACTTCAAACCACGCGTTTTCATCATAGCGATCCAGTCGGTTTGTCTTCCAATCCCAAATCTCAACGACACCGTCGTCAGCCACGAGAATACAGTCAACAATACCGTGCAAGAAATCCTCAGCAAGAGGAATCGTCAAAGAGTGCTCGCATTGTGCTTGCATCAAGGAGTGTGAATAGCGACGTAGCAATGAAGATTGACTGAGAGCTGTGAGTTCATTCATCATGCGCTGACGAAGTACTGACACACTCACTTGACTAAGAGCTCGGACTTCGTCGTCAACAACCTTTTGCAGTTGATTCTGTCGCTCGGCATCGGACGCACTCTCCCATTCAGAAAATCGCGCCAAGACGCTATGTATGATTGTCCCGGCTTCACTGGCGATGTATGAATCTCTGTCTTCATTTTCAATCGTCGTTCTCGTGCTCGCACCCGCATCATCAGAAGCCGGCAGACCGAGAATGTAGGTGCGGAAATATTCTTCCGGACTTTTGGAATAAGTCATAAGCTGACTGGCACTAAAAACCTCGGAGTGCATTGAACTCTGCACCGATTGCGTCAGCAGTTGCTGCACTTGCTGATCTTCCTGATTGTCAGCAACAATCGCTCTGTCGTCTTTTACTTCAACTGTGGTCTCAATCGAGATCGGATGCTCGTTCAAAACCTTTTCGCCATTCGGTTGAAGGGTTTTGAGAACTTCGTTGTAACTAAAGCAACTGTTTTCGAAGAGACTTATTGGACGATTGATGCCTTGCATGATTAAAGGCCAGAAACCGCGTGCAGACTGTGCCGAGCGTTCTCCCTTGGCATCTGTAACCTTGAGCTCCCCACTCATGATTAAGTGATCTCGAGCACGCGTCAAAGCCACGTACAAGACTCGCTTTTCTTCTGCATCATTCTTCTCGGCTTGTGCATGCCGAGCGGCATGCATAAGAACCCCGTCTGCTTTCTTGGTAGTGTCTGTCGTTGTGCGAAAACACATACCAAGTTGATCGCTCATGATGTGCGATTTCGAGCGAGCATTTTCAGTGATGCAATTGACGATAATGACGATGGGAAACTCAAGTCCTTTTGCTGCGTGGATGGTCATGATATTCACCGCATTCTCATCCAACAGCACTGAAGCTTCTGCTTCATTGTCGGCTGCCTTTTGCCACTGCTCGAGCTCCGTGATGATGTCGTACACACTTCGAAATCCGCGCTCCTCGGTCGAACGAATTGCCGCGAGTAGCTTATCCATGTTGGCGCGCATTTGGTCTGCTCGATCGCTGTAGTCGACCGTTGCCGACCACGCGCAACTCGAAAGCGCCAACGAGATAGTCTCACTTACCGTCTGCAATCGCGACTTGTTGAGAATGTGCCGGAGTCGTTCATATGCATCAATGATCATTTGATCAGATGACACTTCTTGCGCACGCATGGCTTGTACTGTTGCAGCCAAGCTGGACCACATGCTCGCCTGCTGACGTCCACTGCTCAGTATGAGTAATTGCAGATCGTTTAGAGCAAAGAAGGGTGAACGTAAGACAGAACCTAGGGCGAGATCGTCGTCAGGACTATGCAGAAAATGCAGCAACGACTGCACGTCCAACACTTCCTGCGTTTGGTAGAATCCCTTACCACTATGACGGTGAAAGGGAATTGCACTTCGACGGAGTTCTTCCGAAATCTCCGTGAACTTCTTTGAGGTGCGCGATAGAATTGCGATATCACTAAATGCTGCGGGTCGGAACCCTTGAAGCTTATCGTCCCACACAGGCCACTTGTCGGGATGATTGATAATAGACCGAATGCGAGCTGCAATGAGAGAAGTTTCCGACTGCAATTCCTGTGTCGAATCAACGACCGTCTTCACCGAGGCTGGACGTTGTCCGATGATCAGTTCAACGCGCGCCGGCTGCATCGTGTCGACACGACGTCCGCACATCATTTCCTCAAACTCAACTTCGTAGCCTTCGGTCTTTGCATTCATGAACGCTCGGCAGAGTCGGTTCACTACCGCCACCAAGTCAGCAGTCATGCGAAAGGACACTGCAAGTCGCACATCGCCAAGTTTATTCTCGTTCGTCTCGTGCGCAGGATTGTTCTCAGTTTCATTTGCTTCGAGTATATCCCGTCCGGCTTGACTAAACACACGCACATCAGCTTTACGGAAACCGTAAATCGACTGCTTGGGATCTCCAACGATGAAGATGTTGGGTCCATTTCCCGGCGCAGCAATTGGCTTTGACTGAGTCTCGTCACCCACAATTGCAGTCGTGATTTGATACTGCAACTGGTTGGTATCCTGAAATTCATCAACCATCAAGTAGCGAATTGAGCGACGAATGCGGCGACGTACTTCGGGTTTCTCGAGCACTGCTAGGGTTTTTAACTGGAGGTCATCAAAATCAAGACCCGATATGGCGTCTTTTTCCTCTTGAATTTCCGTCATTGCTTCTTCTGCCATACTCTGCAGAATTCGAACCTGCTCCAGCATCCGCAGATCAGCGTCGCGATTCGTCAAAGCAGTCTGACATATGCTAAGCGTTGACCAAAAGTTCTTGAGCACAGCTGCATCGATAGGCGGATCAACTTCACCCTTCTGCATCGTCTTCAAGAGCTTTCCTTCTTTGGTCAGAAAGGGTTGAAGTCCTTTTGCAATAGTGTCGAGAAGCTCCGCGCACTGATCAGCGGACATCTGCGCCAAGTCTGAAGTGCTTGCGCGAAACCATGGATCCAATGTCTGGCGAGCATCAGAGACTTTCGGCGCGTGTTTGGGTTGCGACTCTTGTATGAAATCGAGCATCAGGCTGAACATTGGTCGCGCAGCAAATACAGTATCAGCAATTACCAGGCTTAGCCACTGCATTCCACGTTCAATCAGCTCTTCATCGCCATGTTCTCGATACAGCGCTTGAAGTGTTGCGTGCTGCTCACTGTCTTTGAGCATGGAGTCTAAAAACGACTGCACAGCACGTTGTCCCATTTGCAACAGAAGTTGTCGGGTCTGCTCTTGCTGCTCACAATCAGCTAAACGCCGTTCCAGCACGTGCTGAATTGCGCGTTCTCGCATTGCTTGCAATTCACCGCTTCCAATCTCAACAAAGTCGGGCGACACACCGGCTTCAACCGGATATTCTCGAAGCAATTGAGCACAGAATGCGTGGATGGTTGAAACGCGAGCTGAAGACAATCGACTCTGCGCGTGCAAGAGTCGGGCTCTATGATCTGGGCTAAGATCTCGTCGATCGAGATACTCCTCCAAACGATGCGCGATGCGCGCTATCATCTCGGCGGCGGCTTTGCGCGTGAAAGTGATTGCAACGATTTGTCGAATGTCTGCTCCACTGACCAGGAGCTGTACATAACGCTCGACCAAGACACGAGTCTTCCCTGATCCGGCAGCTGCGCGCACGATCGCGTGATGACTCGTATTCAGAGCCAGACGCTGATCGGCGGTAAAGGAGCTTGGAATTAAGGCTTCTGCCATGCTTGACGCTAAAAAAACTCGAGAATACGCTGCGAAGAGCTCAGTATTGCAGAGCTCAGACCTGCGAATATGCACAGACTCGGGGGCTTGATCGCACGGAACCGCCAATCACCGCTTTCTACAACACTCTGCAATGCTGTAAAAGCAGAAGACTCGTAAATTGACCCTTCAACACACTCCCTATGTCATGCCCAAACTCTTTCTTATCGATTCTTTTTCGTTGATTTTCCGTGCTTTTTATGCGCTTCAACGCGGACGTCCTTTAAATGCCACCAATGGTGAACCAACCGGTGCATTGTTTGGTTTTGCGACGATTCTGACCTCGCTGTTAGAGCGTGAGTCGCCGGACTACATCGCCTGCGTCTTCGATACCAAAGAGCCAACGCATCGTCACATTCTCTACGATCAGTACAAAGCCAATCGTCAGGCAATGCCTGAAGATCTCATCCCACAAATCCCCCGCATCAAGCAACTCATTGATTTGCTCGGTATCAAGCGCATTGAACAACCGGGATTTGAGGCGGACGATATTATTGGGACTTTGGCTTTGGAAGGCGAACGGAAGAACATTGAGGTGTTCTGTGTGACCTCTGACAAAGACTATTATCAGCTGGTTGATTCGAAGGTGAGATTGCTCAAACCTTCAAGTGGCAGCGCAGACTATGAAGTGCATGGCGAAGAAGAGTGTCGTGAGAAGTTTGGTGTTGCACCAAACCAAGTAATAGACGTCTTGGCAATCATCGGTGACTCAAGCGATAACGTTCCCGGTGTCAAAGGTGTTGGTGAAAAGACGGCTATTCCTCTCGTTCAACAATACGGTACTCTTGAGAACATCTACGCGCACCTCGATGAAATCAGCAAGGAGTCTGTGCGTAAGAAATTCGAAGAGCATCGTGCAATGGCAGAGTTGTCGAAAGTATTGGTGACAATTGATCGTCATGTGCCAATTGAGCATGGATACGAAGAATGTCTGCCACAAACACCTGATGCCACCAAGCTGGCTGAGTTCTTTGATCTCATGGGACTCAAGACATTAAAGGTAAAATGGATGTCACGTCTCAACGCAATTGCCGCAGATGGTTCGACGCCAAGTGCCTCAACATCGCAATCAAGTGCAACAAAAGCAACGGATAGTGCTTCATCTTCTTCTACGGAGTCCGGCTCTGACGAAACCGCACCGGTTCTAAAGACCCTACATGAAATCGAGCACAATTACAAGCTGGTGCGCGATGAGAAGGGTCTGAAAGACATGCTCAAGAATCTCAAGAAAGCAAAAAACCTTGCTGTGGATCTTGAAACCACATCGCTTGATGCCATGAGTTGCGAGATAGTAGGCCTATCACTATGTGCTGAAGAAGGCGTCGCGTACTATGTGGCGGTACGTCCGGTGCACCCGGCAGACATGGACATGGCGCGCGGTGCCAGTGCTCCGACAATGACGGAAGAAATGGTCTTTGGGGTTGAAGAAAATTCACAGCACGAAATCGGCGATCAGCTCGAGACCCGATACGTCTTGGAGCAATTGAAACCTCTCTTGGAGAACTCAGCTATCGACAAGTGGGGTCAGAACATCAAGTTCGATTCTCTGATACTCAAGCGTCATGGTGTTGACGTGTCGCCCATCAGCTTCGATTCTATGATTGCCAGCTACGTCCTCAATCCTGACTCTTCGCACGGTATGGATGCATTGGCGCAGAAGTGGTTGAACTACACACCGATATCCATTACTGAACTTATTGGCGCTAAGAAAGCAACACAACTCTCGATGAGAGATGTGCCCGTAGAACGAGTGGCTGAGTACGCTGCTGAAGATGCAGATGTGACATACAGACTTTGTTCTTTGCTTTATAATTCACTGCATGCAGACGCTCGTTTGGAAAAAGTCGCTAACGAAATCGAGTTCCCTCTCATCACCGTATTGCGCGACATGGAGTTCAACGGTATCGCCATTGATACGGAAAAGCTCGCATCACTCGGTTCGTTCGTGCGCAAGGAAACGGTTGGTTTGCGCGAGCGCATTATCAACGAAGCCGGCGTCAGTTTCAATCCTGACTCCCCCAAGCAGCTCGGCGAAGTACTTTTTGAGAGAATGCAGTTGCCGGTAATCAAGAAAAACAAGACCGGCTACAGCACTGACGTTCAGGTCTTGAGCGAGCTAGCGCCATCATATCCGATTGCCGAAATGATGCTCGAGTACCGTCAATTACAAAAGCTGCAGAGCACTTACATCGAGAATCTTCCGAAGATGGTAAATGGTCGCACCGGACGTGTGCACACGACCTACGCGCAGCATGTTGCTGCAACCGGACGTCTAGCATCAACTGATCCTAATCTTCAGAATATTCCAATTAAAACTGAGCTTGGACGGAGCATCCGCGCGGCCTTCATTGCGCAGCAGAAAGATTCTGTGATTCTCTCAGCCGACTATTCGCAAATCGAATTGCGCATCATGGCGCACATATGTGGAGATGAAACGCTGACGCATGCATTTCAAAATGGACTGGATATTCACACTGCGACTGCGGCAAAACTTTTTGGCGTACCGCTCGCAGAGGTTGACTCGTCAATGCGACGCAAAGCAAAGACTGTGAATTTTGGTATCATGTATGGTCAGGGTGCATTTGGTCTGGCGCGACAACTCGGCATCAGTCGTACCGAAGGCAAGGAAATCATCGACAATTACTTCCGTCAGTACGAGCGCATCAAGAATTACATGGAGCAGACAATTCACAAGTGCGAGACAGAAGGCTTTGTCGAAACGCTGTGTGGACGTCGTCGATACCTTCCCGATATCCGCTCAAAGAACAACACCATCAAAGCCGCAGCAGAGAGAACCGCAATCAATACACCGATACAAGGAACGGCCGCAGACATGATCAAGATTGCTATGATCAATCTTCATGCTGAAATGAAAAAGCAGAAGTTTAAATCCCTCATGATGCTCCAGGTGCATGACGAATTGGTGTTCGAAGTCAGACCCGACGAGCTCGACGAGTTAAAAGCCTTGGTTAAATCCACCATGGAATCAGCACTGCCCCTCGGCGAGGTGCCGGTGCTTGTTGAAACTGGTGTTGGTGCGAATTGGGATGAGGCGCATTAGAAAGTGTAAGCAAAGCACGTGTAAAAGAGAAAATGCCTGCACTGGCAAGACAAAGAGTCTACCTCTTCTATTTCACGTCAATCCGTAGATTTGTCGAGTATTAACAATCTCAGCTCCTCAGCATGAAGACAGCACTGATTACGGGGATCACAGGACAAGACGGATCCTATCTAACCGAGTACTTACTCCACATGGGTTACACTGTACACGGTATCATCCGTCGTTCGAGTGTATTCAATACCAACCGTATTGACCACATCTATCAAGATCCCAATGCAAAAGACACGCGTCTGCATTTGCATTATGGTGATTTGACGGATCCGGGTTTGTTGACGGAAATCGTGTACAACATTCGTCCTGAAGAAGTCTACCATCTTGGTGCTCAAAGTCACGTGCGTGTGTCCTTCGACATGCCGGAGTACACCGGTAACGCCACTGGTCTTGGAACCATTCGTATTCTCGAAGCGATTCGTCGCTCTGGTGTTCCGGCTAAATTCTATCAAGCATCCTCGTCAGAACTATTCGGTGCTGCGCCGGCTCCTCAATCCGAACAAACGCCGTTTGAGCCTCAGAGTCCATACGCTATCGCCAAGCTCTACTCATACTGGCTCGTTAAGAACTATCGCGATGCCTACAACATGTTTGCATGCAACGGTATTCTTTTCAATCACGAGTCACCACGTCGTGGCGAGACTTTTGTGACGCGTAAAATCACACGTGCATTGGCGCACATTCTGAGCGGAAAACAAAAGACTTTGTACTTGGGTAATCTTGATGCCAAGCGTGACTGGGGTTTTGCAGCAGAGTATGTACAGATGATGTGGCTGATGTTGCAACAGGATTCGGCTGATGACTATACCGTAGGCACCGGCGACACCCACACCGTCCGTCAATTCGTCATCGACACCTTTGCCTATGCCGGAGTCGAACTAGATTGGAAGGGCGAAGGCGCAGGCGAAAAGGCACTCGTGAAATCCGTTGCACCACAGTTCTCTTCGGTGCTCAAACCGGGTGATTGTGTGGTCGAAATCTTGCCGAAGTATTTCCGTCCAACCGAGGTTGATTGGCTACAAGCCGACATCTCCAAGGCAAAGCGTCAGTTGAATTGGGAGCCAAAAGTTGGCTACACCGAACTACTGCGCATCATGGTTGATTACGACATGCTCTTTGAAAAACTTCAAGCTCCGATGAAAGGTATTGAAGCAGTGAAGACCATGGGATTTGATTGGATCCAACAACCATTGTATAACGTAACCGGCGGCGTATTCTAAAGTCGCTTTGAACCACACCACATATTCTGAACACAACAACTGAATTGATATGAAAACACGCGGACCGATCTCAAAGTTCATGGAAGAGCATTACCTGCACTTCAACGCGGCAGCCATGATGGATGCTGTGAAGGCTTATGAGACTCACTTGGATGAAGGTGGAAAGATGATGATTACTCTTGCCGGTGCTATGAGTACGGCAGAGTTGGGTAAATCACTGGCAGAAATGATTCGTCAAGACAAAGTCTCGATCATCTCCTGCACCGGTGCAAACCTCGAAGAGGATATCATGAATCTCGTGGCTCACTCACACTACAAGCGCGTTCCCCACTATCGCGACTTGTCGCCTCAAGACGAATGGGATCTCTTAGAGAATCACTACAATCGCGTCACTGATACCTGCATTCCTGAGGAAGAAGCTTTTCGTCGTTTGCAGAAACACATCCATGAAATTTGGAAGAATGCAGACACTAATGGCGAACGTTACTTCCCACATGAGTACATGTACAAGATGCTCCTCAGTGGCGTACTCGAGCAGTACTATGAAATTGATCCTAAAAACTCCTGGATGCTGGCTGCAGCACAAAAGAATTTGCCAATCATCGTTCCGGGTTGGGAAGATTCAACCATGGGAAACATCTTCGCATCCTATGTGATCAAAAACGAAATCAAAGCTTCAACCATGAAATCCGGTATCGAGTACATGGCATGGTTGGCTAATTGGTACACACAGAACTGTGATGGTAAGGGCGTTGGCTTTTATCAAATTGGTGGTGGTATTGCGGGTGACTTCCCCATCTGCGTTGTACCGATGTTGTATCAAGACATGGGAATGCACGATATCCCGTTTTGGTCATACTTCTGTCAGATCAGCGACTCAACCACAAGCTACGGATCATATTCCGGTGCCGTTCCAAATGAGAAAATCACATGGGGCAAACTTGGAATCGATACACCAAAGTTCATTGTCGAAAGCGATGCAACCATCGTCGCTCCGCTCATGTTTGGTTGGCTGCTAGGTTGGTAAGACGAACCCTACTCGTCAATCACCGTATCATAGACACCTTCTCATCCCGCATTTCTCATTGAATGCGGGATTTTTTTTTCCACTGACTAGCTAGAAAACATCGAGGTTTTGAGCCTAGACCACGTATTTAATACCTTTTTGTCTTTTTATGGTTTTGAGGTTTGATTTTCTGGTGTACTGGTGACTAAGTTTCGGCTGTTGATGTGCGCCTTCTTCTACAGTACATCGGCTTCACTGAAGTCCTACCAATTTCCAGAGAGGGGAGTGTACCATGAGTACCTCAGACGACTACTCACAGCGTTTTCCCGGACTTGCTTATACGCGTTGGACCACCGGCGAAATGGTTTCTCAAGCCGGTTTTGGATGCTACCGCGTTAACTCACACAATCCCGAGCATGCTCGCGCTTTACGAAAAGCCTTGCAGTCCGGGATTAATTGTATTGATACAGCAGCCAACTACGGCGATGGCGCTGCTGAGGAGTTGGTTGGTTCTGTGCTTGCTTTGGCGCAGGAGCAGGATGGCATTGGACGCGAAGAGTGCGTTGTAGTAACCAAGGCGGGATATATTCAGGGACGAAATTATCACCGCGCACATAAACGTGAGCATCAGGGTCATGCATTTCCGCAGCTTGTCAAATTCGACGACGCACTGTGGCACTGCATTCATCCGGAGTTTTTAGAAGATCAATTGACGCGGTCTATACGGCATATGAATACACCGTATATCGACGTGTTCCTGCTACACAATCCGGAGTACTTTTTGATTCAAGCTCAGCGCGAAGGTGTAGCGCTCGAAGAGGCGCGGACGGAATTCTACCAACGTATTCGACTTGCTTTCGAGTATCTGGAAAGTGAAGTACAGAGTGGTCGCATACATAGTTATGGTATCTCATCCAATTGCTTCGGTCATCCGGCTGACGAGCCTGACTTTGTTTCGCTTGAAGAGTGTTGGAATCAAGCCGAGTCCGTGGCAGGAGATCTACACCATTTTCGCTGCATCCAACTTCCACTGAATCTCTTGGAATGTGGAGCGGCAGCACAACTCAATCAACAGGACGAAACGCTTACGGTTCTAGAATTCGCGAAAGCGCATGGCATCAATGTCATGGTCAACCGAGTACTCAATGCCATCACGCAAAGCTCACTCATTCGTTTGGCTGAACATGCTTTTGCCGGTACGCCGGCTCCGAGTGAAAGTGATATCGCTGCTGCACTTGGAGACTTGATTGCGCACGAGAATGTGATGATCGAAACAGTACTCCCTACCCTGCCCTTTGAAGAGCACAGTCGAGATACTCTTGCCGACTACCTGACGCCCGGCGCGCATTTGATTACGCACTGGGAGAATTTCGAGGGCATTGAACACTGGCACGAAGTAGAGGCGCAGTACCTACGTCCGAGGATGAACGAGGCGATTGAAGCTATTCTACACCACCCAACACCGGGCTTGGATGAATGGATTGCCGAGTTCAAGAAGCGAGCACAGCATCTATTCATGCTGATCACTCATCACTACGCGGTTCAATCCCAACCTCGATTGTTGCGAATCAAAGAAAAGGCGATTGAGTTGTTAGGTGAGGAATTCGCGCCACTTAGCGTATCGCAGCTAGCATTTAGTGCTCCGAGGGCTACAGAAGGTGTAACTTGTACGCTGATTGGTGCGCGTCGAGAAAGCTATGTTAACGGCATCGTGCAGTCGCTAAAGCTGGAGCTTCCGGCACTCGATCGCGTACACTGGTCGGCACTTTCCGGAATTGTAGAATCAGTGACGATTTAAAGTAATGTGAACTGCAGAGAATACGGCGCTATGAAAGAGTCACACTTTCGCATTATAGTGTTAAAAACATGTAAAACACGAGAATAAGTGACAAATATCATTTTCTGTCGAACGTATGACCTCTTATCTTCGCTTGTTAGCTAGACTTAGATCCATTTTAGTTTCTTAATAAATACATTATTCACACTAACTGAGGGGATTTTCGATGAAAACACTGGTTCGTCTCGGTGCCATGGCACTGATAGTAGTAGTATCCGCATTTACGTTTCATGGCTGTGATGCCTTGACAAAAGCAACCGAGATCAAGGTCAACATGCCGATTGACATCAACATCAACGTCAACAACTCAACAGTTCCGAGTACACAGTTGAACTCAGTTGATGTTTCAACCAATCAAACTTTCAAAGACAATGCTGACCGAATCAAAGGTGCAGATTTGTTAAGTGTTAAGCTCGTTCTAACGAACTACACTGGTACTCCTGATGCTGCAACAGCATTGTATTCAAACATTCACTATGTGTTGAAGTTTGATCCGTCATATGGTGACAACACACCGTACACAATCGGTGATTTCAACAATGTTCGTCCGACAGACCTCATGGGTGCAGGACAAACAGTTACCGTTGACAATCCAACATTGAACAGTATCCTGGACAACTTGAAGTCACGTCCGAAGTTCTCAATCCAATCCACCTACACACTTTCCGGTGGAGCAACAGGAACGATTACTTCAATGAATGGTACTGCGACACTGACCTTCCAATTGACAGCATCACCGCTCTAAGCTGTGTAGTCTGTTGAAGGTGAGAGTATTATTAGAAGCCCTCCTCGCGAGGGCTTTTTTATTTCTCTTTGGGGAGATAGACACGGAAGATAGATCCGCCTTCTGAGGATGTACTGTACTTTATCGATCCTTTCTGCGCTTCGACGAGCTTATGAACGATCGATAGTCCGAGTCCGGTCGACTCTTCTCCCGCCGTAGGACGCGCGCTTAGTCGCGCAAACTTCTTGAACAGTTGCTTCTGATCTTCAGACGAGATACCAGGTCCCTGATCTTCGACATCGACTCGCACCATCGCATCGTTTTCACGCACACAGCGAATTGTCACGTCAGATACCGGTGGTGAGAACTTCAAGGCATTGGAAACAAGGTTCTCTAGGATTTGAAGCAGCGCGCTATGATCAGCCATAACGTTCATCACTGCAGACTCCACATCGAGATGCAAAGCTATTGACTTTGCATCAGCCCTAGCCAACATACGTTCGACAACCTGCTGAATGCACTCGCAAATATTCTCAACCTTGATATTCAGATTCATGCAATTGGATTCGATAGCATGGTGGTCAAGAAGATTGAGTGTGATCTCCTTCATGCGCTTCGCCGTTTCTTCGATCTTGATCACTTGTCGGACGATATCTTCAGTGCTCATACGACTATGATTGCGCTGAACGTTTGAGGTATTGATGATTATACCGGTGAGTGGATTCTTCAAATCGTGGGCTACGATTGCAAGAAGCTCGTTCTTCTCATCAACCAGTAACTGCAGCTCAGAATTTCGTTGATGCAGCTCTTGCGCTTGCTTCGAGAGAATGTCCTGCTGACGGAGAATTTCCTGATTTGCCGCAGACAATTCCACGCTTCTCAATCGATAGATTTCAGCTTCGTGCTTGGCTTGTTCGACACGGTGTAGCGCCTGCAGATTTTTAGCTTTCTTATCTGATTCCTCATTGAAGACCTTTTCTTTGAACTCGTGATAGAGTTTGAGATAGCGTATGGCATCAGTGAGATTGTATTGCAGCTCGGCACATTGAGCAAGTGCTGCATAAACACTGTAGAGTTGCGCCGTTGACTTCATTTCTTCGGCAAGCGCGAGTGCTGCTCGAAGATGCGACTCAGCTTCATGTGCATCACCCACTTTACACAGTAGTCGTCCCAAAGCAACTGCACTCTCGACTTCGCCTTGATGATTGGCAATGCTTCGACGGAGATCCAGGGCACGACGATAGAAATTGAGCGCGTGTTCGTTCTGACCGTTTTGCTCTTCTATGCTGGCAATCATGTGTAGCGCTGCGGCTTGACCAACCTTGTTGCCAATCTCTACTGAGATGTCGTAACTACGATGAGCGTATTCGGATGCTGTACGAGTATTGGAGCGAAGGAGGTAAGAAGCTGCGACGTCAACGAGGGTTTGACCAAGACCGTGCTTATTGTCGGTTTGTTCTTTGATTGAAGCACTCTTCAACAAATAATCTAGTGCCGCATCGTTATCGCCAAGTCTCGTGTACACACTTGCGATGTTAGCCAACGAAGTCCCGACTCCGCTTACATCCTGAATCTGTTCACGAAGACTAAGGCTGCGTAGGTAGTAATCGAGGGCTTTGGCATAATCACCGAGGTGATAGTAGACGTTGCCGACGTTCATGAGCGAGGTCGCGACGCCATGATCGTCGTGTATATCCTCTCGTATGCCTAAACTCTTAAGATGAGTTTCCAACGCTTTATCGTATTCACCGATCGTAATGTAAGTAGCACCAATGGTATTCAAGCCAAAGGTCATCCAACGCAATTCTTGAAGGTGCTCACAGATGGTTATTGCTTGCTTGCTGAGATTGAGTGCATGATCGTGCTCGGTTCGACGATAGTGCGCGGCACCCAACACAAGGAGCGCAATGGCTCGTCCCTTGAGATAGACTTCACCATCATGGGCACTTTCACTGAGAGTCAACGCTTGCTTAGCTTTTTCGAGTGTGGCGCTGACGTCGGAATTCAACAAGTTCATAGCCTGCTCATTCAGAGCATCGACGTGCAGAACGCTTGCTTCGCTATTAAGAACTGTTTGATCCACCGTTGTTTCCGATCGTTCATCAAGGAACTGAGAGCTCGGTTTCAAGTGTGCCCAAGTTGTCGATTCTCATCCCCGATTTGGTATGACCCGTACATCACTTGACTACACACATGTCTTATAGTTTATCGGCAGATTTTTCAGGTAGTTAACCTGTATTAGGCATCATGGCTATGGACCGAATTGGACAAAAAAAAAGGGAGACAAACGCTCCCTTTTAAAAACTTCATTTCTGCTTTCTTTCTCAGGAAAGCGGTGTCACATAGCGTGCATCCGGCTTAAGCAGAGCTTTGCGAACCCAAGCACCACTCTCTTCAACCCATTTGCGGACGGCGAGGCGCTCAGCATTACAAGGTCCGTCACCGTTAATGACGCGGAAGAACTCGTCCCAATCCGGATCACCGAATTCCCAGACGCCGGTTTCAGGATTTTTGCGCAGTTCTGGATCGGGAACCGTCAATCCTAATTCCCAGATCTTTGGAACATAGCTTTCGAAGAACTGTTGACGCATATCGTCGTTGGTAGCCATTTTGACTTTCCAGCGCATGAGGGTTTGGGTGTGCTCGGAGAGTACATCCGGCGGACCAAAGAAGTGCATCAATGGACGCCACCAGCGGTTGAGTGCAGCTTGCACCATTTCACGCTGTTTTGGAGTACCGGTGGCCAGTGTTACGACGCTGTCATAACCGTATTTCAAGTGGAAGGACTCCTCGGTACAGATGCGTTCTAAGGCGCGACAGTATGGTCCGTAGGATCCTTTGGAATTGATGACTTGATTGATAATCGCAGCCGCATCAACCAACCATGCAATCACTGCTGTATCAGCCCAAGTCACAGCCGGGTAGTTGAAAATATTGCAATACTTCGACTTGCCGGATAGCAAGTCATTCATCATTTCTTCGCGTGATTTACCAAGAGTTTCAGCCGCGCTGTAGAGCAAGTGACCGTGTCCGATTTCGTCTTGTACCTTGGCAATCAAGGCCATACGACGACGGAATCCCGGAGCGCGAGTAATCCATGTACCTTCAGGCAACACCAGAACCCGGCTTCTGCCAGATAGTCTCGGAATGCGCATGCTGTTCGATCATGCGAATGAGCTGACGACGATATTCACGTGGCATCCAATCGCCCGGTTCAATCTTTTCGCCTGCAGCAATTCGTGCTTCGAATTGAGCCAGAAGTACCGGATCTTCTTCTACACGCTTGTTTTTTGCTGGTGCGTCAGTGACGCTAATGTTACCGTACATGCTGTGAATCCCTCAATTGCATTAGAATTTACAATTTAGCGAAAAGCGGGGATATTTGGTCCGAAGTGAACCGTGAAAGACCCCATGCAACGCTATTGACGACTATCGACCCCGACTCGTGTCCACTCAACTAGTCTTGCCAATCACAGATAAAAACATTGGTGTCACCGCGCTTGGCGTTGTGACGATTTGAACAGAAAATCAAGTGCTTACCGTCTCTAGTGAACATCGGAAAACCATCAAACTCAGCGTAGTATGTGATGCGCTCTAGTCCAGTTCCGTCGGTATTAATCATCCACAAATCAAAATTTCTACCCTGTGGATCAGCCATGTTTGAGCTGAAAATGATGCGCTTGCCATCAGGATGAAAGAAGGGACCAAAGTTGGCTTTGCCGTTATTTGTCAACTGCTTAACGTTTGATCCATCGGCGTTCATAACCTGAATTTCCAAGGTACGCGGACGAATCAGGTGCTGACGAAGGAGCTCTTGGTACTCGACGGAATCTTTGCCATGCGGACGTGAAGAGCGGAAGACAATCATGCTACCATCGAGACTGTAAAATGCGCCACCATCGTAGCCCATTTCATGAGTCAACTTCTTAATATCTTTTCCTTGAAGGTCACATGAATACAAGTCGATGTCGCCGTCACGAGTGGAAGTAAACACGATGCGATCGCCTTTAGGACTCACCGTTGCCTCAGCATCATAGCCATCGCTTGAGATAATCTTACGCAAATTTGATCCGTCAACACCGCTACAGTAGACATCGTAATCGGCATACAGAGCCCATACATATCCTTTTGACATATCCGGTTTGTCCGGACACTGAGCAGCGTGCTCGTGTGTGCTTGCATAAATGATCTCACCATTTGGCAGAAAGTACGAACATGTTGTTCTCCCCTTTCCTGTGCTTACGAGCTTCTTGTTGGAACCATCCAGATTCATGGTATAAATCTGATCGCAAGAATCATCGCCATTGTGAGTTTGGTAGATCAATTGCTTCTCATCGAAACTCAAATAGGCTTCCGCATTTTCACCGCTCATGGTGAGCTGACGAATGTTTTTGAGGTGCCGTTCGCGTGAATCGTAAGAGGAATCCGGAAGTAATGCCTGTGATGTCATGGACATACACATAAGTAACAACAGACTTAGCGTGGTGATGATTGTCTTCATGGTGACCCGTACTGTTTGAAATATGGAAAACCTTTGTTAGGTTGATGTACTGTCAAAAATACGGCAGAATATGTTTTAACAACTGTTTTGAAAAACAGTACACGAAAGACTCATGCGACCGTCACCACTACCACTCAGCGCGCGCAGTCAACCGCGTACAGTTCACCCTGTCGTTGATGCAATCGTCAACGTATCTCTAGCATCCGCTTTTATTCGAACTAAACTGGATGAAGCATGCGCTCCAATGGGTCTCACCGGACCACAATACCACGTTCTTCGAATCCTCATGCATGCACCGCAGAGAGGTTTTTCTCGTAACGAGGTCTTGAATTCACTGGTTGAAAAGAGCGTGGACTTAACGCGATCGATTAATCATCTCATCGAATTGAAACTGGTTCAGCGTGAGACAGATAAGTCCGATCGTCGAGTTGCGCTTCACACTATCACCAAAGGTGGTCAGGAAGTACTGGCAATCATCGACAATCAACTTCGAGCCCTACATACGCGCATCGCAGAACGCCTGGGCGAAGGTGACTTACGCTTACTCAGCGAATTGTGCAGTCGCTTCACAAACGTCGAGACCGAGAGCACTGAGGCTCAATAGGCTTGCACATCAGAGATTACTTTTAGAAGTATGTCGCTACTCCAAAAGACAGCGTTGAGCTGTTAGTTGGATTGCCGATGGGATCCTGTATCCATGCACGACGAAGATTCAAGCGAAAACAGGTGCTCGTTGTTGGACGAAACGAAATTGCGGCACAGACATCCTTCTCATCATCATAGATCTTTGAACCGTCAGAAAAACTTCCGTCGTTAAGATCTATGTAGTCGAATCGAACTGAGGCCAAGAGTTGCGCAGATTCATCATCAAGAAACTTGAAACGAACTACCGGGACAACAGCCTCGAGGTAGCTTCCCCACTGCTTTGCTGCGTAGGTGGTTTGAAGATTGGACGGAACGTCGAGCGACATCAACGCGCTCTCTCCTCTAACTTGAATTGAGGGTAAATCAAGAACATAGTCAACTGCATAGAGCGTCAAGTGCTGCTTTGGTGCGATAGCCACACCTTCATCCGAAAAGCTATTGTACACACCTTGATAGGTCGACAAACCAATTTCACCGTAATCACGATGACGCATGGCAACACGTGAAATCACCGCCGGTACCCCATTTGAGCTCTCCTCAAACAACTCATTTGACTTTCCGGCTTGAAGTGCGGTGCGGCCGAGCTTGTTCAATACGATGCCATCATGCAAGCCGTTGCAAACATCGACGTCATAGGTAAACACCAACTTGTCGCTTGGGAAGAACTTGCCGTTAAAACCAAATCCAACGAGTGAAAGAGTTGAAGGAATGATGTGTGTTGCAACGAGTGGTCGCTCGACGAACTCGTACAGAGGACTGTCATGACGTTGATTAAACGATCCAATTGGCGCAAGCATAATGCCGGCACGAAGAACCGCAGCGCTGTGAAAGACGTAGTCAATCTGCGCGGTCTCCAACGAAATCTCTTCGCTTCCGTGTTCAAGCTCAACTTCAGCCATCATCTTCAAGCGGGTTGAGATCGATGAATATACAAATAGGTTCCAGCGACGCATTTCCATTGAAAGACCTTCGCTGATTCCGTCATTGCGCTGCATGTGCGCATTGGCTTCAGCGTAACCACCGATCGATGTTGAGGAAGTGAGTGAGGATAAAAAAGGACGTTGGAACATCGCTTCTTGCGTCGTAGGACGATAGGTTCCCGATGGCGAAGCCGCTCCTCCAACAGCCTGCACGGAATCTCTACTCGCATCTGCAGGAGCTGTTTGCTCAGCAGCAAACACGTTGACGGAAAGAACTACAAGTATTGTCGCGAAAAACGAACGCGCAGTTTTCATGCGTGACATGATTAGACTTTGTTGAGGTGAATAATTATTGTGTGATTGACGTATTGATTGTAGTAGCGACGTAGATTTTCATGCGCCGGTGGACTTAGAACGCGACCATCTGCAGTGAATTCGCTGCCATGACAAGGACAAGTAAGTATGCGACCTTCCGGTCGTAACTCGCACTGCTTATGCGTGCAAATCATACTCACTGCGATAAAGCGATCTGCATCTTGACGTGTAACGACGATCGGCTCACGATGCCTGCCTTCCACATACACGACAACTTGATTCGCCTGCTCGAAATGGACGTCGCTAACGTGCACGAGTTCTCCTTCAGCGCGGAGATGAAGATTCTCTACCGTTGCACAACTACTAAGCGCTGCCGGTATGACGGCGAGTATTCCAAGCGACAAACCGGTGCATGCACAACTCTCTAAGAATTCTTTTCTGGTCATAATGATTCGAGAAACTTCATGAGCGCAGCTTTCTGCACTGCATCTAGTTGTAGAAAATTTCTTCTGCTTGTTGCCGCCTCACCACCATGCAATTCAATCGCTTGTTGGATAGTGGTAGCGCGACCATCGTGCAAGAAGGTAGGATGAGAACCGGTCGCTTGAGCGCTCAACCCCAAGCCCCACAATGGCGTGGTTCGCCACTCTGTAGGCAAGGCGGAACCTTCGGTGTATCCATCATTGAGCTCTGAACCCATATCGTGCAAAAGCAAATCAGTGTAGGGATGGAATTCAACCGATGAGAGTGAGCCTATGTCGGAGACTCCGGTTCGCATCGTTGGACTATGACACGAAGCGCAACCTATTGTCGTAAATGTCCTCTCGCCTTCCAACACCGTAGCATCCGTTTGATTATGTCTCGGCGGCGCTTTCAAGGTCCGCAGATACCACACAATTACTCTAACACGTCCTGCTGAAACCTCAGGATCGGCAATGCGATCTCCACTATGCCTTCCAACCGCTACGTTGTAAATGTCCTCAGGATGGAAATCAGAACTCAATCCCATGTCGTTGATGAACGCATTGACCGTTTGGTGTAACAAATCAACGGCTGCGGCCTTACGTCCAAATCGTCCAATCGCCTTGCCCGCATCCAAACGACGATTGTTTGCAAAGTCGAGAAAAGCCGGTGCCTCAACTCGTGATGCGATACCTGAGATACCATCTCCATTTCGATCTAGTGGATCTTCATTTGCCAGAAGTGTAGAATCATCAACGGCATCCAAGAAACCAAGACCGGTAACAGCAGGAGGAAGAAAACGAGAGAAAACTCCGGCCTCAACCGGAACAGTTTCCGGTGTGTATCCAGGAATTGCTTTGTCTTGAAGTTGTGGTCCGCCATAGGCAACGAGTCCGTCGAAACCTGTCCCCAAATTTCTGCCGAATCTCAGGAGAGTTGTAGAAGAATGACCACGTCCGTCCGACAAGTGACAGGCTACACATGATTGAGCGTTGAAAATTGGTCCAAGACCATCTTGAGCAGTATGCACCGTGTTGAACTCTGCATCCCCATCGATATGCAACTTCAGCTGTGAATCGTTCAATCCCTGAAGTGGACCGTCCAAAGTCGAATCAGCATCGACCTGTTCCGTAAACAGCGGTCCACAAGAGAAGAACATGACAACAAGGCACGTTGCCACAGTCCAAAGAACACTACTTTGGACAGCACTTCCGCGCCCTGTTTGAACAGAATGTTCGTTTCTTGTGAAAATTCGATGCATTGTGGTTTTCTTATTTAGACTTTGTCCAAATATAGTGAGTCGCAAGCAACGGTGCAAAGAGTCGGATAAAAAATCTGACTAAAATTGTCGTATTTAACTTTCGAGTCGGTTTTTACAAAGGAAGGAGCACTCGAAGCGAAGTCAAGGGGTGAAGCAATTCAGCAGCAGAAGCTTCACGTCGGGCGATTTCGAAGAAGCCCGAGCTATTGATGAGTATCAACAACTCTCCTATCTCGACCTCTGAGTAGTTATTGTGTTGTCGAATCTCTTGTCCGCTTGGAAGTACAAAACGAAGAGAATTGGCGTCGATGGAAGATGGGATATCTTTCGCCTGCAAATCCAAAATGCAATTGCCGTATGAATCCTGATCGATGATGTGACACTCACAGAATGTATCTGAAGAAGTGCTGAGATGAATGACTGAGGTGCCCAATTGAATGATGGAGGACGGGTCGATTTCCTGAGCATAGGAGTGCAGATTCTCCCCCGTAGCTAATCTAGCTGCAAGAGGCGCGAAAATATCTCGCCCATGAAAGGTATTAGAAGTATGTGCATTGATATTGGCAGGAAAGATCTGCCAACACCGTTGTAGAGATGAAGAGTCAACTAGTGGTGAGAAGATGCCGTTGTCCGGTCCAATGAAACATTGCGATCCTCTTTCAATCACAATTCCACGTCGGTTGGAACCTACTCCAGGATCCACAACTGCAACCACGATGACGTTGTCAGGGAGATAATCGACTGTTGCACGCACACGAAATGCGGCTTGACGGACATTGTATTTCGCAATGCCGTGCGAACAATCAATGATGCGGATTTCAGGATTAATACGAATGACAGCCGCGTGCATTTGACCGACGTAGATGTCATCGAGACTAAAGTCTGAGAAAAGTGCAATAGGTCTCATTCAGCACCTCACTTCAGGTGAGTCTTCACAACGACCAATGTCAAGTCATCATACAACTCTGCACTGCCACGGAAGGTGTGAACTGCTTGTTCGATATTTGAGAGCACTGTCTTTGCAGGAAATGCAGTAAAGACTTTAACGAGGTTATTGACGACTTCGGTACCGAACTGCTCGTTCTTCTCGTTAACAGCCTCATTCATACCGTCGGAATAGAATACAAATGTGGAATCTTGATCGAGTGGAATCACGCACTCTTCAAGGTGTTTCTCAAAGAGTTCAGTTTTACAGAGACCAATACCCAGACCACGTGACTCAACCGTCGACACTTTAGCATCACGAAGCATGATTGCTTTCGTGTGACCAGCCCGACAAATTCTCAGCACCTTCTCATCCATATCAAACAAAGCCACGATCATCGTTACAAAGGAATTACGCTCCATTGATCCATGGATGTATCGATTGATGTGAATGAGCATGTCTTTAGGCGAATCATATCGATTGGCAGCCAGCTGCATCATGCCCTGAATCTTTGACATATACAGCGCCGCTGAAATGCCTTTGCCCGATACGTCACCTACAACAACCACAAGTCGTGTTGGCGAAAGTTCAATCAAATCATAGAAGTCACCGCCAACAATCTCAGCCGGAGTCGACGCGCCATAGACATCCAAACCCTGAACCGATGGCCAATGTTGCGGAAGCAAGCTTTGTTGGATTCGACGTGCAATGGCGAGTGAATCCTCCATTTTCTGCTTTTGAATTTCAGATTCATGCAGTCGCGCATTTTCAAATGCAATAGCTGCTTGACTCGCGACCGTCATGAGAAGATCCAAATCCTCATCCGAAAATCCTTTGCCGGATCGCTTCTTGCCGACGGCAATCACGCCAATAAGTTCTTCGTTTACGAGCAAGGGCACGGCAAGTACGACGCCGTGTTGGGCGAGCAAATTCTCGTCGATCTCTTTGTCTGTTTTTGCAACTGGGTGTTTCTCGATATACACCGGCTGACGACGCTTACGCAACTCTTCGAAAAGTGTCAATCGTTCTGATCCAAACTGCGGGAAGCTATCTGCTTGAGCTTCAGGACGTCGCTCAAAATCTGAGAATCGTTCATCGTTCAGCATAATCGTCACACGCTCCAAATGCATGGTTGATTGCAAGCGCGTGGTTAGTGCCGCGATAATCTGATTAAAACTGATCAAGCCCGGCAATTCTCGACTCAACTCGAGCAGTGCTTTTTGATAATTGATACGTTCCTGATAGAAGACCCGAGCTACCCAGTTTTCTGTGCGACGCTTTACAGGATCAAACACTAAACCGAGGAGTACGAATGCTAGGATGGTGATCCAAAGGTTTTCTCCTGGACCGCCCTGAAGGTCAAATACTGATGCTACATAACCGCTTACTACCGATGACAACATCGACACCGTTGCGAAGTAGATGACCGCGAGTACTACTGTTGCAATGGCAAAAATCAAGCTTCGTTCGATGATGATACTAACGTCCATCAAACCATAGCGAAAGATGCTGTAAGCAATTGCAAGAGGTGTAGTGATGACAAGCAGCATTGGCAAGAAAAGCTCAGGCTTGAGATACAATGCCATCGGCGCTCCTTGTATCATCACGGTCAACCAGAGCAATGAGAACACCGACATGAAGAAAGCCCAGATGATAGGACGTATTGGCTTCTTCTGTTCAGCCGGTAGGTCAGAGAAATACACCGTCGTCAATATTCCCAATCCGGTTGGATAGAAGGAAAACAACAAAGTCTCCGACGTGCTTCGGATAAAATCTACGAGGAGTCTATTTGATATCCATGGCGAAAGGTTCCCTTCTCGGAAAAATGCAGTTCCACACACGACGAGGGCGGAGCACACATAGATCAGCGCCGTCAACAACTTCGCCCTCTTGAGCTTGATCTCACGAGGGAAATGCAAAAAGAAAATGATCTGTTGCGGCAACAAGGCACTAAGCAACACAAGGTGCAGCAAGAGTAGAATTATTACGCCTTTGTCGCCGATTTGAAGATAGCGCGGATTAAAGGCGGTTCCGAAACTGAAGACAAATGCACTCGACAAGCAGTATTGCATGAAGCGTTGCTGCAGCTCGCCTTTAGGACGCGCACGAAGAGCAAGGAGTCCCACTCCAAGAAAAGCCATACCCGTCAGAAAGAACGAGATGTTCATCAAACTGAACACCTTGATGATCTTTACAGGTAGCGTTAGTTCCTGTCCGTTTCTGCGAATCGTGTACAGCGCATAGTCTCCGGAGCGGATCTTGTTGATTCTATACTGCGATTCTTCATAGCGAAAACCCAGACCGTTGATACGGATCAAGCTGTCGCCATTGCGGAGTCCTGCTTGATCACTCACACCTCCCACAACGATTTTATTGATGATGATTAGCGAATCGTTGTTTTTTACCGGATCCCAACTGCACTGGTCGTTGCTTGAAGCTCTGATAAAAGAAATTTCTACGAAGTTGAAGCTGGCTGCTACGAAGAGCACCAGCGCAACTGCTGTATAGAAAGTCTTTATAGTTGACGCCTGCGCGTTTCGAAGAAAGGAAGTCATATCTTTTTTGCGTTCAGCTGCAAACTACTTCCTTGCAGAGCAATCGACAACTTTCGTGCAGGCAGAAAGTGATGATTATTTTCGGGGAAGAACAAGGACGATTCTCTTTCACGCTTTACTTATTCCTATGGTACAAATCGATGCCCAATACAATGGCGAGTTGCTGTGCAGCTTGACGCACGGTCCTTCATCAACTCGGATGCTAACCGATGCGCCCGTTGACAACATGGGACGTGGATCGTCATTTTCTCCAACTGATCTGGTAGCTGCTTCTCTACTTAGCTGCATGATTACGACGATGGGAATATTTGCCAAGAAAAATGGCTTTGAGTTAGGCGCTTGTACCGGCAGCGTCAAGAAGATCATGACGAGTAGTCCAACCCGTCGCATTGCAGGTCTACCGGTGGAACTTCGTCTTGAAACGCAGTATTCAGACGAGCAATTCAGAATTTTGAAGCTGGCGGCTGAGACCTGTCCCGTTAAAGAAAGTCTTCACCCGAGTATTGAAGTCACAATTGATTGGACAACAAAGCAGTGAAGCCAAGTCGTCCGCTTATAGATGAACTAGTATCGATGCATAATTGAAGTCGCCTACTTCTTCTCGGCCTCAATCACACAAAAAAAGAGCATCTCTTTTTGGGGGAGATGCTCTTAATAAAACTTCAGAGATTCTAATTTCTTTTAAGCTGCATCAGCGATGGTGCGTTGAGTCTTGTTGTAGATATAGACGGGTTCACCGGTCTTGCGAATGCAATCGCGCGTGATAACAACGCGACGCAGATTCTCTTGACTGGGTAGGTGGAACATGATCGGCAGCATTGCTACTTCCATGATTGAGCGCAAGCCACGAGCACCGGTTTTACGTTCCACAGCCATGAGCACAACTTCTTCCAAAGCTTCCTTCTCGAACTCGAGTTCGACGCCTTCCATATAGAATAGCTTTTCGTACTGCTTTGTAATAGCATTCTTTGGCTCGGTCAGGATGCTCAGCAGCGCTTCATTATCAAGCGGATGCAAGGGAGCGAAAATTGGTAGACGACCAATAAACTCAGGAATGAAACCAAAGGCGAGCATGTCATCAGGCTCTGCAAAGCGGAAGAGCGTTGTGTTTTCTTCAATCTGTTCTTCAGCTGCAGAGTGAAAACCGATGGTCGCAGCTTTCATGCGACGTGCGATGATCTTTTCCAAACCATCAAATGCACCACCGCAGATGAAGAGGATGTTCTTGGTGTTGATGTGCAACAGAGGTTGTTCAGGATGCTTACGACCACCACGCGGAGGAACTCCGGCGACGGTGCCTTCAAGCAATTTGAGCAAGCCTTGTTGTACACCTTCGCCACTTACATCTCGAGTGATGCTAGCACTATCAGATTTGCGGGTGATCTTATCGATTTCGTCGATGTAAATGATACCCATTTCAGCACGCGCAATATCGAAGTCAGCGTTCTGAACGAGATTTACAATGATGCTCTCAACGTCGTCACCGACATAGCCTGACTCTGTAACCGTGGTAGCATCAGCGATAGCAAATGGCACATCGAGAATGCGTGCAAGAGTTTGAGCCAACAAGGTTTTACCGGTACCCGTCGGACCTAGCATGAGAATGTTGCTCTTCTCAATCTCAACGTCTTCGTACATGCCAACCATTCCATGCGAAAGAATGCGCTTGTAGTGGTTGTACACGGCAACAGAAAGTGCTCGCTTGGCGTCGTCTTGACCGATCACGTATTCATCCAAACGCGACTTCATTTCGGAAGGTTTTGGAAGATTGTAGTTCAGCGGACGCTTTTCCGTGGGTTCAGTCTTGCGCTGATTTTGCTGCATGAGAATCAACGAATTCACCAAGCAGAGATCACAGATATTGGCTCCGTTGGGTGAACTGATAATCGTTGTTACTTCATGCTGCTTCCGTCCACAGAAGGTACACTGAATGTCCTCGTCTTTCATACGTGCTCAGTCGTCGTTAGAATTCAAAAAAAGATCTTACTTATTGCTCTCAAGAATGGTATCGATCAAGCCATAGTCGAGTGCTTCCTGTGGCGACATGTAGTTGTCACGATCTGCATCGTGACGAATTTGTTCGAAACTCTTTCCGGTATGCTTTTCGATGATGTTGTAGAGCGTATCACGAATGCGGAGCATTTCTTTGGTGTAGATCTCAATATCAGTTGCTTGACCCTGTGTTCCACCAAGAGGTTGGTGAAGCATGATTCTTGAGTGTGGTAATGCAAAGCGCTTGCCTTTTGTTCCTGCACACAGAAGTACTTGAGCCATCGATGCTGCCATTCCAACGCAGTAGGTTGAGATGTCAGGCTTGATGAATTGCATGGTGTCATAGATCGCCAAACCGGCTGTTACACTACCGCCCGGCGAATTGATGTACATGAAGATATCCTTGGTTGGATCTTCACTTGCGAGGAACAGGAGCTGAGCGATACTGAGCGAGGCTACATAATCATCGATTGGTGTGCCGATGAAAATGATGCGCTCCTTGAGCAGACGTGAGTAGATGTCGTATGAACGCTCACCACGACTTGTCTGTTCAATAACATAGGGGACGAGTTGATTGGTAATAGAAGGATACGAAGTCATAGTCCTTTGATAAGCTAAGTTCAAAAAATTAATTCCTAGATCGAGTCAAGACCACTTTAGTGGTACTTCTGACCTTCGCCAATAGGAGGCATCATGTTGCCGTCGTTGACAGCGATCTCGCCATACTGCTGCTCATAGCGCATGATGTTATCGTTGAGTGCACCAAGCAAAAGCTTAGCGTGCTGGGGTGTCATGACGATGCGAGCAAGGACGCGCGCCTTTGGAACGCCGGGAAGAATCCTCGTAAAATCAATAACAAATTCTGCGGGTGAATGGGAAATGATAGCAAGGTTAGAATAAATGCCTTCTGCTTCCTTTTCTCCGAGTTCGATGTTGATTTGTTGCGGTTGTTGTGGTTCAGGGTTAGCCATATGTTTCTCAAAGATTCTCAAAAAAAAAGCCGGATGTTGACATCCGGCACAGTGTCCGACTGTACCTGCGGTGACGGCAAAATACAATTTTTATTGGGCGCGAGAGAAAGCTTTAGCGCGTCTTGGAACGTGCTTCGTCTGCTTTCTTGAAGGCGCGATCAGCTCTATCAGCTTGTTTTGCTCTCGAATACACGCCACCGAGAATGTCCCAATAGCGAGCATTGTTCACGTTGGAATACTCCATCGCTTCGAGCTCGCTCACGACTTGCTTGAGCTTCGTCTTGTCGCCAACCGTTTCATAGATATTCACCAAGTGTTCCATCGCTGCCATGTCGTCGCGGTGTGAACTCAAACGACGATAGCGATCGAAGTACTCAGCCGACTTGGTCAGCAAAGGAAAATAACGTTGATCGTTTTCCTTATACTTCGAATCCTTGTCGTGATGCTCGCGCTCTTCACGTTGAATTTGCACCGCTCTGTTCTTCAAAGCAGCTGCACAATTGATCAAAGCGACGTCGTAATCAGCATCGATAGCTAGTGCTTTCTCGTATTGAGCAACGGCATCATCATAGCGTTCTTGACGAAGGAGTGCAAGTGCGTAGTTGCTGATGTAGGATTTGTTCGTTGGATCACGACGTACGAGTTCTGCCAGACCATCCAGAGCCTGATTGACCTTGCCTTGATCAGCAAAAATCTGAACGCGGAGATTTTGAGCCAGTTCGTCGGATGGTTTTAAGGTTGCGATGATATCGACAAAGCGCAGGGCTTTGTCCAAGTCATGACGGTTGTAGTATATCGAAGCCAGCTGAGCAAATGGACGCACGTTCAAAGGAGCGTAACGCTCGCGCTCGAGTGTCGTCCAACCTGCTGGCGGATTCACTCTCCAACCTTCGACAGTATATCCGGTCTTGTCTTTGAGAACTGAATACAAATACACCGTGTCTTGTCCTTTTACAACGTCAATCGCAAGAGAATCACTTCCACTCAACAGTGTTTGTGAACTTGAGGTCACACCTAGAGTTTCAATAGCTTTAGTACGTGGCATCGCAATAAATAGACCTTTGGATTTCGCTAGGTTCAAGGCAGGCTCTTGCATCGAAGCATACTTTTCATACGCGGCAATCGCTGATGCAGTATCGCGACGTGCATCGTACAACATGCCGAGCATCGAGTAATTCTCCGGAAGCTCAGGCTTGAGTTCGATCGCCGACTTCATGGTCTCGATACCCTTCTCCAGTCTGCTTGAATCGGCTGTCTCCGCATATCGATTGTAGATTTCAACCGAAGTATTGAACATTTCCGCCCAAGCGCTAAAGCGAGCTTGAGAGATCGTGATTTTGAAGGCATCATTTACGCCCTTTTCAGCCATTGTATAGGCTGCGTTCATACCCTTGAGATCGCCAAGTTTTTGACGAGCAAAACCGAGATAGTACCATGCTTCTGAATTCGAAGAGTTGCGGCCAACTTCCTGCTCCAGCAACTCACGTGCTGTGGGCCAGTCTTGCTTGTTGATCGCCTCACGAGCCTGAGAATATTCTCGAGACATACGGGTTGAGCCGCATGAATTGAGGAGAACGAGAGAGCAAATGATCGCAAGACCAAGGAACAACTGACGAAATGTCCTCGAAAAAGTCAGGGAGTTATTCATAATGATACAGTGTATGGCGATAGATGAAACGAGCTTTGTACGCAAAAAACGCTCAGCAATTCAGTGCTTACAGGACAATTGTGCTGCTTACCATGTCCCCTGCTCGATCCTGTTCGAGATCAATCCAATGATTTGCACCCGAAGAATGAGCAGAATTTAGCACAGATGCAAAAAACAGTAAAGCGAAGAATTATTGCCTTCATAGCAAATGCTATTCGCCCCGTGGAAACTCGTGCAAAGCGTAATTTGACATTCGAAACAAAGCAAACACTAAGCCAATGAATCTTGACGCGCTAAGAAATCTTGCAAAGAACTACGATCAGAAGGATAGTTTATCGGCACTTCGCGACGAATTTGAGTTTCCTCAGCATGAGGGACGAGACGTCGTGTATTTATGCGGAAACTCGCTGGGTTTACTACCCAAACGAAGCCGTCGCGCAGTGGAACAGGAGTTTGAGGATTGGAAGACTTATGGTGTCGAAGGACACTTTGAAGCCAAGCATCCTTGGTTTGGCTACCACAATGAGCTTCGCGCACCACTGTCTCGACTGGTCGGCGCTAAAGAATCCGAAGTCGTGTGCATGAACTCACTTACGGTGAATGTACACTTACTTTTAGCTAGCTTTTATCAGCCGAGGAGCTCCAGAACAAAGATCCTCATCGTCGGCAATGAGTTTCCCTCAGATCGCTACGCAGTAGAAAGTCAAGTTCGTTGGCATGGTCTTGACCCACAGACAACTATCATAGAAGCACAACCACGTCCGGGTGAACTCTGTCTTCATACCCAGGATGTCGTAGATCTCATCAATTCCCTAGGAGATAGCCTGGCTTTGGTTCACTTCAGTGCAGTGCATTATTACACCGGACAATTTTTCGACATCCCTACTATTACACAGGCCGCGCACAACAACGGTGCATACTGCGGTTGGGATTTGGCTCATGCCATAGGAAATGTTCCCTTGGAACTCCACAACTGGAATGTGGATTACGCCGCCTGGTGCTCATATAAGTATCTGAATTCCGGTCCGGGTGGAGTTGGCGGTGCCTACGTTCACCAAGGTCATTGCACAAATCCGGACCTCGTTCGTCTTGCCGGATGGTGGGGTAACGATCCGAGCACGCGATTTACCATGCCTCAGTGGTTTAGTCCTGTAGCAAGCGCCGATTCATGGCAACTCAGCAACGCACCGGTCTTTTCGATGGCGATACACCGGGCTTCTTTGGAGATTTTTGACTCGGTAGGAATGAAAGCTCTGCGCGAGAAGAGCCAAGCCTTAAGCGGTTTCTTGATGCAAGGATTGGAAATTTATGCCAATGCTCATCCGCAATTACGACTTAATGTCATTAGTCCCGCAGCCTCCCACGACCGTGGAGCGCAGGTTTCAACCACGGCGCAACATGACGGTCGGAAGATATTTGATTATCTCAGTGCACATGGAATTGTCAGTGATTGGCGCAATCCGGACGTGATCCGCGTTGCACCGGCACCTCTTTATTGTCGCTTTGATGATGTTGTACGTTTCATCGACGCACTTTTCAATTACGCAGAGGAACACTCCTGATGGCATGGGTACTTGTCTATACCACGAACTCTGAAGCCGATGCACACATGATCGAGGGCTTGTTGCAATCCAACGACATCCCGGCGCAAGTGCTTTCTCAAGTCGATTCAACTCGCGGACTAACCATTGGCGGCTTGGCGGTTGCAAAAGTCTATGTTCCTGTCGCGGATTATGAGCAGGCTCGAGAGTGCTTGCAGAGCTTGACGGAAAACGACACAGACGACGAGAATTAATAGCTTACAATTCAACTGACTGCGCTACGGTGAATTGGTATATTTGCGACGGCCTTTTACTCACAACGGCATCGATAGTCAAGGATGACAATTACAGCGAAGTGTAGAAGTGTTTGTCGGACGATTGTATTCGTCGTTCTTGCGCTCTCAGCGAGCCGCTCTTTCGCGCAGCTGCCATTCTCAACGTCGCCTGCTCAATGGCTATATCCTCGTGGTAATGCCGAAGCTACGCTATCACAGAAAAACCTAGGCGGACCTCAATCTCCCGACTCCCTGTCTTTAAAGTGGTCGAGTAATGCTATCGCCGGTGATGTGCATCCGCTTGTTGCCAACATCATCAACAATCTAAAACTGGTACCAACATATCCATTTGCTCCTTTAGAGATCAGTGCGGTGATTGCAGGACAGCTCGTGACGATTGACGCCACGGGACGAACCAAGACCATTACTCGCTTGCCATCATTTGTTCGCTCGATTTCCGTTGCCTTGGACAGCAGCTGCATTCCTTTGGAGCTCTACAAAAAGTATCCTGCTATACTTGGTCTTGAGACGATTGAGCGTCGCGACACCACGGACTCACTGGCTCTTGGTTATCTCGCAGCATACGACACAACAGCAGATACTATTTCGATTTTAAAGCGACTCACCATCGACGTTCGACCTTTTGCACCAAATCTCTTTGCTTCGATAAAGCCGATCTTTGGTCGCTCAGTGTCGAACCAACTCGTGGTGCACGCAATCGTTAACATGAGTTCGCCGACTATTCCTAGTCCACCGTCTTCTTTGCCCTACTTCCGAGGCTTAACCTCCTTTAGTTGTGGTCAGTTTGGACGTGGCTTCTTGTCGACTGTGAGTGACACCTTACCGGCTCGATTCACTGTTGGACCTTCAGTATCATTCACTCAACCTTCAATCACCGACCTTGGGTCGGGTTTGTTCGATTGTGTTCTACCATGTCAACCGACGTCACTCGATTGGAACGTTCCTGACTCCTTCCGTCCGGCAATCAACACCTACGCCAACCGCCCATACCTCTTTGGTGTGACGCTGGTTGGATCCACTGCCTCGGAAGGAATTATTCCTGTAGACTTATCGCCATACACGACAACGGGTCAGACCTCGTCTCGTCCTCGTATTGAGACCTTTCACTTGACTCTAAGTGATGCCGGTGGAACAGCAACGCCAACTTCATATGTTCTGGTTGCCGAAGAATACATGGGTCGCGACTCTTCTGATGGAAACGCTCGACTTCATTTGTACAATACCATTGGTGATCCGATTACTTTCCCGGCAGACTCCGTCAATCCATCCTTCTTGGGTCGCCACAATCACTCTTGGGCCATTGCTACCGGAGATGTAGATGGTCGCGACACGAACGAGCTGCTGCCCTATTATCCGCACAATCCGGGTGATGAGATCATTGCAACGCAGACAACGCACGAGTTTGCCTTCCCCGCTTCGCGATTGATGGTTTTGCGTTACCGCAGTGGTACTCGCATTCAAAAACCTGCACCGCGCAATGCTTATCTCTATCCTCTCGACACCATCGTCACCACACCAATGACCGGCTGGGTGGCATGTGTTTCGGATTTAGACAACAACGGTGACTATAAGTCGGAGATATTCATCGCCGACGGTTCGGAGCTTTATGTTTTACGCATGCGCGATTACGCAGACGCGCGATTCACTGAGGCAGCTCCATTTGATACCGTCTTTCACTCCTCATTTCCAACCGAGAACATCAACCATGTTGCTGTGGCTGATGTAGATGGGGATGGATACAACGACGTAATCGTTACAACAAACGTCAAGACCTACTTATTCGGTTTACCCTCAAAGAACTCGCTTTTTATCATCGATCCTGCTCGTTCGTTAAAGAGCTCACCAAGCATTTGCGAAGGAGACTCGGCGACGGTTTCGTGGTATAACGTATTCAAGGGTCAACCGGCGGTCACGCTTCGTTTTCAAGAATATCGCAACGGAAATCCGGCAGACTCCGCACGCATCATCAACAGCTCGGTGAGTAACAATTCAGATACCGTGCACTACTCTTTCATTCCGGATTCAAGCTATGCATCGAAGACCGGACGTTTTGTGGTGATCTCGAATTCACGTCCTGACATCCGTGACTCCAGCGCTCTGGTGAACTTTTATGCTCCTTTTATCAAGTTCGATTCCATCAGTGCAGCGAATGTGTACACAGCGCAGCAGTACCAAGCAGTAACCGGCACATTACACTGTCTGGATAGTGCTCAACTCTTCTGTTCAGTCGACGCAGGAAAAACATGGATTGCACAGAAAGCTGTGTATCGTCGTTCTTCAGATACATCGTTTTGGTTCAGCTTACTAGTACCCTGTCCAAACTTCTTCGGTTGTACAATTGATAGCGACTCATTGTTGTGGCTTCGAGCTGAAGGACTTGGTACCGGCACGAGACGACGTGTTTATTCCGATACCATCACGGCTCGCGTAGTGCCTCAAAGCCTTTACACGAAGATCTATCCTGAGCCGGATGTCATGTGTTCCGAGCGCACCATTTTGTGGAACCTTCCGGCTGATACGAGCATTTGTGATAGCGTGTCTCTGTTGATTTCAGAGAACAAGGGGAAAACATTTCGTCAAGTTGCCCAGCTGCCCAGAGCTCAGCGAGAATATATTTATCACCCGGATGTTCAGTCGGCCGACACCATAATATTCCGTATTTGCTGTGCTCAAACCTGTTTGCGCACCGACACTACCTTTTATAATGCAAAGGCCAAGCTGATACGGTCGATCGCTCCCAATCCCTTCGATCCATCGACCGAACGATGCGATATTTTCAGTGTACCGCCAGTGAATTCGACGGCAACAATCCGCATTTTTGACCAAAATGAGCATGTTTTGGCAGAAATCGTCAAGGGAGAGTCGCGGGAGGCCGGCAAAGTCTATTGCGACCATTGGGATGGCAGCACAGACGACGGCAAGACGGTTTCGATGGGTATGTACTATGTCGTCATTGAGTATTCAGATGGCTCGAAGGAGTTTTACCCGGTTTTTGTACGAAAGCGCTGAGATAAGCGTCTCAAGCCAAATCAGGTCAAGAAATTATAACAAGAAACAACTTGGCTGCTATTAGTCCAGCTTTTCCTATCTTTGCTGACCATAGTCTCGATTCAGGCCATGGTGGATCATGGAGCCATGACCACGTTGTTTCAGTTTTTTCAGGTAGTATTTGAAGAATAGCAGACCCTTCTTTCGTCCGTTCGACCGTGACCGTAGAGACAGCCGCAACGATCGAGAAAGCAATAGCGGCATTCGCACCAATGAAGACATCAAAGCGCCAACTGTTAGGCTCTTGAGCACTGATGGTTCCATGCTTGGTATTTATACGGTTCGTGAAGCCCGCGATTTAGCGGCTCGCGAGAATAAGGATCTCGTTGAAATAGCACCACAGGCTAATCCACCTGTCTGCAAGATCATTGACTTTGGAAAGTTTTTGTACGAGCAACACAAGCGCGACAAAGAGCAGAAGAAGAAAATTCACACTGCTCAACTCAAAGAGATTCGCTTTAAAGCTCAGACCGATACGCACGACTTTGACTTCAAAACACGTCACGCTCGAGATTTTCTCATGCATGGTGACAAGGTCAAAGCTTCAGTTATGTTCCGTGGTCGCGAAATGCAGCACATGGAATTCGGCGAGCAACTTTTGAAACGCTTCATCGAGCAACTTGATGACGTTGCTAAAGTTGATCAGCCACTCAAAGCGGAAGGTCGGACAATGGCGGTGACGCTTGCTCCGGACAAAGAAAAACAACGCAAACTCCAGGCGGGCGCGAAGGGATCGAAGAAATCAGATTCCGATGAGCTAGACTCAAAAGGCGCTAATGTCAATGAAACTGAAAATTCAGTAAGTGTTGACCTGCCACAGGAAGAAAAAGACTAAAGCTGTGCCTACATCATTGGATGTAAACGCAACTCCAAATTGTGATTTGTACCATACGCTAACAACACATCAATGCCAAAGATGAAATCACTCGGTAGTGCTAAAAAGCGCTACAAGCTCACGGGATCCGGACGTATCAAGCGTCAGAAGGCTTTTCGTGCGCACATTTTGACATCGAAGACCCGCAAGCGCAAACGTCAATTGCGTCAAGACGCAATTGTAGATTCAGCTAACTTGAAGCTCATTCGTCGTCAATTGTTGATCGGATAATTTCGTGCGGAAGCACCTCGGTGCTTTCCGACCTGTTCATGGTTGTAAGGGTAAGAGCGCTACTCTCCTTACGCCTCTTTTTTATCAAATAATCAGGAGTTATTATGCCTAGGGCAAATAATAAAGCAGCAGCGCACCGCAGACGTCGCAAGTTTATACGACTTGCAAAGGGATATTGGGGTGCACGTAGTAAAGTTTGGACAGTTGCTAAGACCCACATTGAAAAAGGTCTTGGCTATGCATATCGTGATCGTCGGGCAAAAAAGAGAATGTTCCGTCGTCTCTGGATTGTTCGTATCAACGCGGCTGCACGACTGAATGATACGACCTATTCACGATTGATTGATGCGCTGCATAAGAAGAATATTTCTATCAACCGCAAAGTACTAGCTGACCTTGCCATGAATCATCCGAATGTTTTTTCGGCGGTAGTAAAGCAAGCACTGGCATAGCGCCCTGCGGATTTTTTTTGTTCCACTTTCAGGTATATTCGGATGAAACTCTATATCGGTAACCTTAGTTACCAAACCCGTGAAAGCGATCTTGAGGGCCTTTTTGGCGCTCATGGTCAAGTCACATCCACTCAGGTCATTATGGACCGCCAATCCGGCCGCAGCCGTGGATTCGGTTTTGTGGAAATGGCTAACGACGACGAAGGTCGCGCTGCCACTGAAGCATGCAACGGCATGTCCTTCATGGGCCGTAATATCACGGTAAATGAAGCTCGCCCGCAAGAAGATCGTCCACGTCGTGACTTCAATCGTCCACGTGGTGATTATCACGGCGGAGGCGGCAACCGGTACTAATTATTGTTACCGATTGACATCGTAAAGCTGGACTGCAAGTAAGCGGTCCAGCTTTTTTTTGTCTTCTACCGTCGAAGCCCACTTGAAAATTGTAGACCTGCGAGCTCACTAGATTCATCCCTCTCAGATTTTCCGCCCGCATCAGTACTAAGACTTCGCGCTTGCCGCAAACTTTGCAAACCAACCGCCCTTCTCAATCAGTTGCTGCGGACTGCCACTCTCCACCGCCCGCCCGTCCTGTAGCACATAAACCTGATTAGCATCTCGCACCATCGAGAAGCGATGTGCGATAATGATGACCGTCTTATCAACGCGGAAGCGATCAATCGTTGTTCTAATCTCTCGTTCTGTGGCATAGTCCAAATTCGCCGTTGCCTCGTCCAAGATCAGTATTGCCGGTTCAGCAACAAGGATGCGCGCAAGCTGTACGCGTTGTCGTTCGCCGACGCTAAGGCCTATCCCAGCTTCGCCTATCTCTTCGTCCAAACCTCCCGGTAGTCTTGCGAGCAACGACTCGAGTCCGGCATCACGTATAGCTTCCAGTATCTCCTCTTCGCTAGCAGAAGGTCTATTGTACGAGATATTTTCGCGCAAGCTCGCCCTAAACACTGTCCCATCAGCAGCTACCAAACCCACGTGCGATCGCAACGAGGCTGGATCAACATCACGGATGTTTTGTCCATCGATTAGTACGCTTCCACTCTCAGGCTCGTATAGTTTGAGGAGTAAATCCATGCTCGTTGTCTTGCCCGCCCCTGAACTACCCACGATGGCCGTTATTTCACCCGGTCGTGCACTAAGCGTCAGGCCTTTGAGAATCTGACGTTTTGGCGAATACGCAAATCGTACATCGCGGAATTCAATCAAGCCTTCAGTAACAGCTAGTTCGTTTCCACTGCGCTCTTCTACTCCACTCTGCAGCAATCGAAAGGTGCGATGAAATGAGGCTATGTTCTGTTGCATTTGAATCCAGATAGTTGCAAGAGAATCTATCGGCGAGTAGAGTTCTTCCACATACACAACAAACATGACAACGTCACCGGGTGTGAGTTGACGTTTCAAAGCAAGAGTTCCTCCAACGACGAGAACGACCGCCGAACCAAAGTGTGTGATAAAGGCATCCCAAAACACAAATCGCGTCGTGACCTTATTGCGCTGCATGTATTCAGCATAGGCTTTGTCTGTTATCTGCTCCAAAGCCTCAACTTCCCTATGTTCCGCGCCAGCTAGCTTCACAGTCTTTACCGCATAAATGGCATTCTGCAGTCTTGATGAAATATTCTCCCACAACTCATAGTACACGCTCAGTCCCGTCTCTAATCTCTTAGCGGAGTAACGCGCCAACCAGATGTACGGTGGAATCGTCGCGAGGACAATGAGCGTCAACTGACTATTCAAAGCCAGCATCACGGCGAAGGTTCCGAGTACGCGTACGACATTGGGAAGGATGTGCTTGGAAAGGTCGGTTATGATTGGCGACAAGTGATCTGCTTCATCTATCTGCTTCGTTAAGACGCCACTTGATCGGTTGCTAAAGAATGACAAGGGCAAACGCAAAACATGCCGAAAGGTGTCGAGCAGAAAGTTCTTCTCAACCTGCGTTGCAACGCGCTCTGAGATTGTTTCCCCTACGAGCCAGAGCGCATAACCGACCATTCCGAGCACGAAGAGGATGAAGACGGCCCAGACCATGGTTTGCACAACTTGGTCCGGTGTACGACGTGCTACATGGGTGCTGCTGTGCTTCTCTGTTGTTGGTGCGATGCTATCAGCCTTTGGCTTTAGGTTGACTGCAAGCGAACTAGAATCATGAGTTGGAGAGGTCTTGTGGCTGGCGCTATCAACAACTCCCTTCGCATGACGAAATCGGTGTTTGATTCTCTTAGAGCGTAGCAGTAGTCGTTGTCGCTCGCGAGCATTTGCTTTTGCGATGCTATCAGCTTGCTGAACTTGAGTTGATGGAGCCGGGGGCTCGGTAACGAGGTTTTCGCTTTCCACGCTATCCGCAGGCGACTGCATTTCAGCTGCTGCCGTTGAGTCGCTTTCTTCAAGTCCAACGAGCTCATCAATGATGTCGTTGAGCACAGTGTTCTCTTCAACCGCTTCGTCATACACTTGCTTGACAAACAGACCGGCAATGTCGTTGACGACCTGACGATACACTAAGGGATACAACAAGTCAGTTGCGGTGTAAATCATACTTAAAACCACAACCAGCGAAAGTGCGCTCTTATATGGTTGGATGCGCTGCCAGAGTTCGGACGCGATGCGCAGTCGACCTCGTTTGGGTGTCATAATTGGAAAATGTCGATGAGGCTGCTGTTCTCTCTAAACAGCAAAAACATTGGGTGGAGCGATGGGGTAAAAATAGTTGGCGGAGGGAATAGAAAGGTGCGGCGTGTTTTGCACACGCCGCTTTTTTTTCAACGTATTAGTCGCCCATAACTTCGGCTTCTTTGGTCTCGGTCAGCGTGTCTGTTGACTTCACAAACTTATCCGTGAGCTTCTGAATTTCCTCTTCACCACGTTTGCGATCATCTTCAGAAAATCCTTCCGCTTTCTCAGCTTTTTTGAGAGCTTCTAGTGAGTCACGACGCACACCACGGATTTGAACTTTGCAATCTTCTGCCATTTTCCAGCAGCTCTTTGCAATTTCTTTGCGACGCTCTTCGGTCATTGGAGGAATCGGAATACGAATAATCGTTCCGTCGCTTTGTGGATTTAGACCGAGGTTAGCCGCAAGTATGGCCTTTTCAATTGCACCAAGGAGATTGCGTTCCCAGGGTTGAACGACGATCATACGTGGTTCGGGAACAGAAACGCTGCTCACTTGTGGGATTGGTGTTGGCGTTCCATAATAATCCACTCGTACAGAATCAAGCATGGCGCCTGAGGCACGTCCGGTACGAACCTTGGACAAAGCCTGAGCGTGGTGATCGACAGCCATACTCATCAATTCACGTGCTTCACTTACAATATCAGATACTGGCATAGTTACTCCGAAATTCAGTCTTACATGATTTCACTTTCTTCGCTAACAATCGTCGCCACGTCCTCACCGCAAATCAATCGCTTGAGATTACCGGGCGTATTCATATCAAACACGAGTATCGGAAGACGATTTTCTTGACAGAGAGTAATCGCTGTCATGTCCATGACTCCCAACTCTCGCTCAATCACTGCTTTGTAGCTTAGCTTACTAAAGCGTCGAGCGTTTGGATTCTTCTCAGGGTCGGCATCATAGATCCCATCCACTCGCGTTCCCTTGATCACACACTCTGCTTCAATTTCAATTGCGCGTAGTGCGGCTGCTGTATCGGTTGTGAAGTAGGGATTACCTGTTCCGGCGCCGAAGAGAACGACTCGTCCTTTTTCAAGATGTCGCAAGGCACGACGACGGATAAACTGCTCAGCAATCTGCGCAACTTGAATAGCGCTCTGCAATCGAGTCGGTACGCCTTGAGCTTCCAAGGCATTTTGCAAACCAATCGCATTAATGAGCGTCGCAAGCATACCCATGTAATCGCCCGACACCTTGTCGATGCCATTTTGAACAGCTTGAACTCCGCGGAAGATATTTCCTCCACCAATAACCAATCCAACTTGCACACCCATTTCGTGCACCGACCGCACTTCTTCGGCAAACTGACGTAGAATTGCAGGGTCGATACCATAATGCTGAGATCCCATCAGCGACTCACCGCTGAGTTTGAGAAGGATACGCTTATATCGAAGATCCATGCTCTATGACCTGATGTTGGTGTACAAAAATACTGTGGGATCACTATGCACTTCGATGCCACTAGCTCAGAACTTCACAAAAAAAAGACCTCATTAAGAGGTCTTTTCTAATCTTATTCACCGAGATAAAAACGATGGAAGGCAACTACTCGTACCTCAGCGCCTATGTCTTTGACAACATCGGCTACCGTCTTTGACGGATCCTTGACGAATGATTGCTCAAGCAAGCAGTTTTCTTGGTAGTACTTTTCAACGCGACCGGTTGCGATGCGGTCTGCGATTTCAGGTTTCTTACCTTCGTTCAACGCTTGTTCACGATAGATTTCAATTTCCTTATCAAGTGCATCTGACTTGACTTGGCTGCGATCAACATAGAGTGGATTCATCGCTGCAACCTGCATGGAGATGTCACGCATCATCGCTGCAGCTGCATCGTTTGAAGCCGCTTGGTTCATCTCAAGAACTACTGCAAGCTTATTACCTGCGTGATTGTATGCTACCAACGCACCGTTACCTGAATAGGCTTGTGCACGACGCAGCTCAATACGCTCGCTAAACTTTGCAAGGATTTCATCGCGGAGATTGCCAAGAGTCTTAGAACCCAAGTTCTCATTCCACAATGCATCACCGTCGGTTGCGCCTGTCTTCAACACTGCACTCGCGATTGCATGAGCAAAATCCACGAACTCACTGTTGCGACCAACGAAGTCGGTTTCGCAATTGACTTCAACCAAGGCTGCCTTGTGTCCATCGTCTGATGTCACAGCAATAACCAGTCCTTCATTAGCTGAACGATCTGAACGCTTGGTTGCAGAAGCTGCACCTTTCTTGCGAAGAAACTCAATCGCGAGTTGCATGTCGCCTTGTGTTTCGTCAAGTGCCTTCTTACAGTCTGCCATTCCTGCTCCGGTCTTATCGCGGAGCTCTTTTACCATTTGTGCCGTAATCATGATAATTCTTTCTTGTTTTTCAATTGATAGAGGATCACTACTGGATTGTGCTATTGCTTAGGACTTTTGCGCATCTGAACCGCCATCACGTGAGCCCGGACGCTTGGTGCGTTCGCGCATACGACGTTGTGGCTTCTCATCTTGATTCTCGCCTTCCTTAGCTTCACGATCAGCAGTTGAGCCAATCTCCGCTGCACGGGTCTTGGCAACTTCACGTCCTTCGATGATCGCATCACCCATTACACGGCAAATCAATTCAATTGTCTTTACTGAATCGTCGTTTGCTGGGATTGGGAAATCAACATCCTCCGGATCAGAGTTGGTGTCAACGATACCAATAACCGGAATACCAAGAATCTTTGCTTCCTTAATTGCCAAGTGTTCCTTCTTGATATCAACAACAAACAAAGCGCCTGGGAGGCGTGTCATTGCTTCGATACCACCGAAGACTTGACGAAGACGATCGCGCTCGCGACCCAAGAGCAAACGCTCTTTCTTGGTAATCTTCTCAAAAGTTCCGTCAGCTTCACGCTTGTCAATGCTCGCGAGTTGCTTGATGCTCTTACGAATTGTTGCAAAGTTGGTGAGCATACCACCCAACCAACGCTCTACAACGTAGTTGGTACCACAAGCCTTGGAAGCTGCTTCAACAGGAGCTTTCGCTTGAGGTTTTGTTCCAACGAAGAGAACGATCTTGCCCTGTGATGCAATCTCCAATATCGCTTCACGAGCGATATCAACGAGAGCTTGGGTCTTACGAAGATCAATGATGTGGATTCCGTTGCGGTTTGTAAAAATGAAGTTCCGCATCTTCGGATTCCAACGGCGTGTCAAGTGACCAAAGTGTGCACCTGATTCGAGCAGTTGCTCGACAGAAACTGATGGCATGCTAGTAGTATGAAATGTGTTAAACATCTGCTCCGCCCGTTCTTCCTGACCATCTCATAAAGAGACACACTGCAGGCAGCCGGAGCATGCTGAGATAAAACTGTCGACTTGGATTAACGCTTCGAGAATTGGAAACGCTTACGAGCCTTCTTCTGACCGTACTTCTTACGCTCAACCATACGTGGGTCACGGGTCAAGAGCGATGCTTGACGGAGAACCGGACGCAAAGTCTCATCAAATTCAAGAAGTGCACGTGCAATACCAAGGCTAACCGCACCGGCTTGACCTGATTTGCCGCCACCATGGACGTTGACGAAAATGTCAAACTTGCCTTCTGATTTGGTTTCGGCGATTGGACGTAGTGCTTCCTGACGTGTAGTGATCACCGGAAAATATTCTTCGAGTGGACGCTTGTTGACAACAACAGCTCCGTTACCAGGAAGAATGCGAATACGCGCAACTGCTGTTTTACGACGACCGGTACCCTGAAATGCTTTATTCATAGTCAGCTTATTAGTACTTCAATTGATAGACTTCGGGCTTCTGTGCAGCATGATTATGCTCATCGCCTCGGAAAACTTTTAGCTTCATTCCAACTTTCTTACCCAAGGAATTCTTCGGGAGCATACCCTTCACTGCCAGCTCGATAACTTCTTCGGGCTTGGTCTGAATAAGCTGCTTGAAGGAACGATAACGTTCTCCACCCGGATATCCTGTGTGGTGGAAGTACTCCTTTTGTTCTTCGCGCTTGCCCTTGAGAGCAACTTTATCAGCGTTCAAAACAATAACGTAATCGCCACAGTCCACATGTGATGTGAATGATGGTTTGTGCTTTCCACGCAGCAATGCTGCTACCTGTGAGGCAATACGACCAAGCGTCTGACCGTTGGCATCAACGATCCACCACTTCTGTTGTACATCCTCTTTGCGCGCTGACTTTGTAAAGTCTCCTGACGTTTTCACACGAAGCCTGTCTTAAATGAGTAATTTTTTTGGGGACTGCAAATTTAGGGAGCGGAAGGGACTTATCATAATGTTGGGAGGAAAATATTTGCGGCAGTCAGTGAAGCCGCTGATGATTTTCAGCCCAATTCAAGATCTATAGGAAGGGCAACTTCAAGTCTCAAAGGGGAAAAATGGCGCTATTTGACCCAATATTCGACGATTTCGAGCTCCACTGACTGATGGAATATTCGATGCTTTTCCACTCAGAGTCCGGAATGCTAAATATCCAAAACAAAGTGCTTCTTTCCACTGCGAAGGAATTCCAAGCTGTTCCGAACTGCATAACTCAGCCTCCGGAAGCTCTTCTTGAAGCATTCGCATCATCAGGCCGTTTTTCACTCCTCCACCGGCAATTACTAACCGCGCATCGGATTTGAAGTATCGTCTGACATGCTCGGCGATACACCAGGCAGTGAAGCGTGTAAGCGTGTGCAGCACATCAACTGCCGGACATTGAACAAAAGACTTAACAACCAACTCTTGAAATGCGCTAAGTGAAAACTGTTCTCGTCCAGTGGATTTCGGCGGTGCTTGGTGAACAAATTCGAGTGCCTGCAGCGTACTAAGCAATGTCTCAACAAGCTTACCTTCTGCAGCTTTGCGACCTCCATCGTCGTACGGAGCGTTGAAGTAGTGATTCATCGCAGCATCAATCCACACATTGCCCGGTCCACAATCGAATGCACGAATGTCATCGTGATTTGCATCTTTCGGAATCAAAGTGAGGTTTGACATCCCGCCGATATTTAACGCTGCCACATCTCGTTCAGCGTCGCGCAAAAACTCCCAGTCAAACTGTGCCACAAGCGGTGCCCCTTGTCCGCCGGCTGCCACATCAGCCATGCGAAAATCACCGACACAAACACACTGCACTTGTTCAGCCAGTGTTGGCAATGACATGATCTGTAATGTGGAAGCGCAATCTCTGTCTAAGAATGGATGCGAATTCGGTGAATGCCAGAGGGTCTGACCATGCACGCCGACCGCATCAATTGTCTCAAGCAACAACGCACTCTGCAGGCAAGCAGCTTTTACTGCCTCAGCATTGCGCAAGGCCCAGTACACACCAAGGTCGGAGAAGACTGACATGGATTGAGGCTGCTCAATGCAACGGAGGAAGAACTCGCGCTCGTCATTTCGAATTTGACTCGAAGCACCACCGAGGATATTCATCCGACACTGCTCCCCTTCCCACCAATACTCAGCCAATGCGCAGTCGATGGCGTCCATCGATGTACCACTCATCAAGCCTGCGATGCGCAAAGGTTGTTCGGCTGTTGCTTTGGTTATGAGGAATTGCATGAGACTCGTTCAAGACCTATGTTCGTCTGCTCTAAAATACAGGACAAACTCAAGCACTGAACTCTGTTATGTGCGAGGCCATTTGTCCTGCAAACTCATCATATGTATTCATGCTCGAAACTCTACTTCAGCTCGACACCTCAGTCTTCAACTTCATTAATCAAAGTTGTGCGAACGTGATCTTCGATGTGTTAATGCCAGTCTTGAGCAATGTTAAGTGGTGGTTGCCGGTTTACATCCTCGGCTTTGGATGGATGTTGTGGAAGGGTCCGGCAGCTCTTCGCTGGTGCGTGCTTATCACACTCTTCACTGTCGGATTGAGTGATGTGTTTAATAGTCGAGTTGTTAAAGAAATGGTTGGACGAGAACGACCAAGTCATGCACTTGCCAATGCTAGGGTTGTTACACCTGATGGCGGCGGACGTTCTTTTCCCTCGACTCATGCTACCAATAATTTCGCAGCAGCATTCGTACTCAGTGCATTCCTTAAACGCTATCGTTGGTTATGGTATAGCGGCGCAAGCGCTGTTGCATTTTCCCGTGTCTACGTCGGTGTCCATTATCCGCTTGATGTCGTCGGAGGTGCAATTGAAGGAACTATTATTGCTTGGCTTCTGCTTCAAGTCTACTCCTACGTTCAGCAAGCTCGGGTCCCTCAGACTTAAACTATGCACCGCGCTAGCAGCTCACTTCGTTACTCATCAGCACAAAAAACGAAAGCCATTCAACAGTGAATGGCTTGTCGTGGTGGTGGTAAAAGGTGAGTATCCTGACGGATCGGGAGTACCCCTCGAGAATCTCTCCGAAGAGAGCTACAGTGCAATCGTTGATAGTGATACCTGGTGAAGTTCGTCCCCGATTGCCCCGGCTGTCGTAGACAGCATCATTTCCTTTATTGAGATGTCAAGACATGTGCTCGAGACACATTCAAGAAGCCGGATTAGGACTGCCTTGCTTGACTAATCTTCTGGTGTCTAAGACGCCTGATTAACAATTTCATTTGACAGTTGTTTCAAATAAATTTTCCACCGTCCGACTCGCTTCTTTACTGAAGTGTTTTGGGATTTTAATATCCAGATTAGCGTTTTTCGAAATGCTGGTAATCTTTGGAACGTGCCCACGATCCGCCCCAGGTCCAACCGCGTTTTGTAAATGCTTTTACAACCTCGCTTCCCTCAGCAATCGTCCCTGCCACCTTGGTATTGTATGGTCTTGGAGATGCTCTTGATTCTCCAATCCAAGGGTTGAGATAGGGATTGAGATCTATAGCCCGACCGAAAGCGTGCATTGACAAATGAGAAGTGCCGTTCACGCGACGGTAGTTGAAACACGAGGTGTTGTTTTTGGCAATGGAGGCGTCGTCTGACCAGTCATAGGCGACGATCGGCACAATCGAGCGTATTGGAAAATGTAGGCTGTCAAGGTCATGGAATATGAGTCGAACGTCATCGGCTAAAGTCATATTTACGACGAGCTGTCCCTGGTGCTCACGATTGTCAAAGCCCCAGTAGCGCAGTTCAACAAGTCTCATGCTGTCGCGGACTTCTTTGGGGGCAGCGCTTCCTTCAAGTGCAGTAGCCAATGTGTAGACCTTTTCTTCGTCTTTTCCTGACTGTGATTGGCTTGGCCCAAAAAACACAAGGCTGCATGCCAGCAATACAGTGCTAAATCTGGAAGTCTTCATGTGAATCGTGGGCAAGTGAATCCGCCTGCGTATTTTCTGCAAAATATTTAAGAATGTCGCCAATGGATACCAACGAACTTAAAAAGATGTATATGCAGCGCGACCGGTCGGCTCGCGCGATCACGACGGACGGAAAATTCCGAGCGGCTGCAATCATCAATACCAACACTGCCCGTGAAGCAATGCGCCGTCATCAGCTCGATGCTTTGAGCGGCTTACTCTTGTCACGTACTCTCGCTGCTGCTTCTCTCATGGCTTCCTTTCTCAAAGGTGAAGAACGCATCATTATAGAACTCATGGGCAACGGTGTTGTGAAGAAGATTTTCGCCGAAGCGCTACAACTCGGCGAGGTTCGCGGATATGTCGAACACAATTCCACGCCGGAAAACACCGATACTCCGCTCGGCATTGGCTTGCTGCGAGTAACGCGCGTGCTCTACGGGAAGTTCGAGCCGGTCTCCGGTGTTGTAGCTTTGCAAAAGGCAAACGTGACGACCGATCTTGCGTCTTACCTCACCCAAAGTGAACAGATTCCTTCAGCCGTCCGCTTAGACGTAGACATGAGCGAAAGTGGCGAAGTATTCCACTCGGCAGGAATCATCATTCAAGCCATGCCCGATGCCGGAGAAGCTGAGATAATGAAAGTGCAAAACAGTATTATCGAACTTGGCTCACTGGCTGAGCTTGCAGCAAAAGGCTATCAGCCTGATGAGATTCTTCGACAAATCATGCCATCGGAAACAGAAATCATCAACAAGACGCCGGTTGATTTCTTCTGTCGATGCTCGTTGGATCGCTTCAAGTCGATCTTGCTCACGCTTGGCCTTGGAGAATTGCAAGCGATGCGCTCCGAAGGACAACGTGAACTGGTGTGTCAATACTGCAACAATCACTACCAACTCAGCGACGAAGACTTTGACGGACTCATTGAGCAATTGCAAGCTCAACGAAACTAGAGCTGATTATTAGATGACAGCATAAACAACAATGGGTGTATCGCAAGCCGGCGATACACCCATTTGATTTTTTAAACCTAAGCGACGTTGCTTAGGATGAAAACGCGTCTTTGACTTTGCCAAAGAAGCTACCGTCTTTTGAATTCTTCTTCGACTTCTTCGGCGCAACATTTTCAGAAGCAGACAATTCTTTCAAAAGTTCCTTCTCTCGTGCGGACAGCTTTGAAGGAACGTAGATGTTCACATGTATAAGCTGATCACCTTTGCCATGGGCATTGAGATGAGGAATACCCTTGTCGCGCATCTTCAATACGGTACCTGGTTGAGTACCTGCTTGGATCGAGATTGCTGAGGTGCCGGTCAGAGTTGGTACTGTGACTTCCCCACCCATCGCTGCGTCTGGGAATGATATTGTTAGATCGTAAATGATATCATCGCCGTCACGACGGAAATGTTGGTGCGAGAGTTCTTGGATGACAACGATCACGTCACCTGCTTGACCTCCACGACGTCCTGCATTTCCCTTGCCTCGAATCGGAATGTAGTTGCCTTCGCTTACGCCGGCAGGCACATTGACTTTGATAGTTGTCTCGCCGTTAACGCGACCTTCACCCTTACAGGTTTCGCAGTGATCCTTGATGACCTGACCGGAGCCACCGCAATTGCTACAAGTGCTGATGTTTACGAACTGACCAAACATAGATCGGGATACTTGACGAATCTCTCCCTGACCTTGGCAGGTTGGACACACGCTTTGACCGGAGCCGGCTTTAGCACCGCTTCCTTTACACGTGTCGCACTCGCGTTGACGTTTGATTTTAATCGTCTTTTCAACTCCGGTTGCAATTTCTTCCAAGGTGAGTGGGAGTCGCACTTTGAGATCTGTGCCCGGTTGACCCGCACTGCGACGCGCCCCGCCGCCTCGACGTCCACCACCACCGCCGAAAAATTCTTCAAAAATTGAACCTGCACCGCCTCCACCGAAGATGTCGCCGAATTGCGAGAAGATGTCGTTGATATTGTTGTACTGATGGAAGTCCTGTCCGCCCCGCAAACCTTGATGACCATACTGATCATAACGAGCTCGCTTCGTCTCATCGCTCAAAATTTCATAAGCCTCGGAGGCTTCCTTGAATCGCTCTTCCGCTTCTTTGTCACCCTCGTTGCGATCAGGGTGATACTTCATAGCAAGCTTGCGATATGACGATTTGATCTCCTCAACTGTAGCAGTTTTAGAGACTCCAAGTACTTCGTAATAATCCCGTTTACTCATAAGATTTCTGTCGTTGCTTTGTCAATTGGTCAAATGATTGTCGAACACATCTGCGGCTTAGTTAGTGGACTCTCCACCGGCCGACGTAACCACCTTTGCATGACGAATCACTTTATCGTGAAGCGTATATCCTCGTTGAATTTGCTGCACGATTTGTCCTTCCGGAATCTCAGGATGCGGTATGTGCATCAGAGCCTCGTGCACATCAACATTAAACGGTGTGTTTGCTTCTGCCACAAGTGGCTTAACACCATGTTCTTCGTAAAGACGCTGAGCCTTCGTGTAGATCATTTCAATGCCGTTGAGCATTGAAGCATAATCATCGCTCTTACGTCCAGCTTCAATTGCGGCCTGAAGATCATCCAATACTTCTACCATGCGTGCAAAAACGCGCTCACTCACCGTCAAAGCCAACTGATCGCGCTCACGTTCGGTTCGCTTTCTGAAATTCTCAAACTCCGCAACCTTGCGAAGCAATTGATCTCTAAGGTCATCGCGCTCTTTTTCTGCCTTGGTCAAAGCTTGTTGCATTGATTCCAGAGCTTGAGCTGACTCGTTTGAAGCGTTTTCAGCCGATGCATCGCCTGACGAATCGCCGTGTTCATGATGCACGTGAACGGCATTGATGTCGGTCTTGGTTGTGGCTGCAACGACTTCCTCGTCAACAGGAGCTTCTGCTTTCTCGTCGGAGCGCAAGTAGGTATTGTATATGTCCTTGACCTTGCTGGCTGCAGTACGAAGTGGTTTTTGCTTGTCTTCCATGGTGATTCTCGTTCAATTAAGACCACAAAGCTACAAAGTACAGGGCGTTTGACCGTCCGGGAGCAGTGCTTTGTCGTCGGTGTTTTTTCAGGATTGGCTTTGTTTCTGAGCGTTTTGCAGTACACTTACAATTCGCTGGCGTACGTTGTCTCGATTAAAGGGCTTGACGATGAAATCCGCAATTCCTCGTTCTACCATGAGGTGGACCAAGGTTTCATCGGCATTGTCTGAAGTCGCCATAACCGGAATATCTTTGGTTTCAGGTGCAGAACGGATCATATTTAGAAGACTGAGTCCATCGATGTACGGCAAGTGCGTATCCAGAATGATAAGAGCCGGTGCGATCTTCTTAATCATATCAATGACAACTCTTGGATCTGCGGCTTCGCGGTAGCGCGCTTTGAGATCGGACTCGATAATATCCCGAAAATGGGATCGAGCTCGTTCATCATCGTCTACGACAAGGACGGTAGTAGATAGAAAGTCCATGACATGCCCTTTGAAAATCTGTCAGTCTAGACCCACAGTGAGGTCTACAATATGCTGAGGACGAATTTTTGTGTCTAGAATTGTATCAAAGAGAGTGCCGCAGTTGATGGCGCGGGCTACTCGGGAGCGGATTATCGTTGGGATGTCTTTGGATCGATGGCATCGCGGAGACCATCACCAAAGAGGTTGAAAGCGTAGACGGTTAAACCAAGTGCAATACAGGTGTACATGATGAGTTCCAGAGACTGGCCAACATACAAGAAGCCACGTCCATCGAAAATCATGCGACCCCATGAAGCGGTCGGAGGCTGGACACCGAGGCCAATAAAGCTCAGGCTCGCTTCCAGAGTCACTGCACTGGCAAAACCTGCTGTAGCGAGAACCGTGATGGGACCTAAGGCATTCGGCAAGAGGTGACGAAAGATCGTTCGAAAAGTACCAAAGCCAAAAGCTCGGGTTGCTTCGATAAACTCCATCTCACGCAGCGAAAACATTTGTCCGCGAACCACACGAGTTAAGTCTACCCATCCCGTCAAACCGATTGCTACAAAGGTTTGCCATACACCGCTTCCCAATACTACACTGAAGGCAATAACCAACAGCACCGTTGGAAACGATGCTACCACGTTTGTGATCCACATAATGAGGTCGTCGACCCAGCCACGGAAGTAGCCGGCAAGTGCTCCAAGAAGAATACCGATAGCGATCGAGATAGTCTCGCTGATCAACGCTACGAGCAGTGCAATGCGAGAACCGTAGATGATGCGTGATAAGATATCTCGACCAAACTGATCGGTGCCTAAAACATACAGCGGCTTGCGATACCATTCTGATTCACTCTGACCAAACATTGCGCTCGAAGGAACCACGAAGGTTCGCTGCATTGGATCGGTATATTCAACGCTATCGCCTCGACGAGCAAAAGACTCTACAGCGATGAGATAGGGTTGTTCAACATGCACAGGATTTTTCTTCAGCAGAACCGATCCGTGAAAACCGGCGGGTTTTGAAGGATACTCCAAGACCTGAGTATTGGGATCCATTGGTGCGATAAATGGAGCAAAGACAGCGACGACGACGAGGAAAATGATGTACCACATTGCGAGGACAGCACCGCGGTTCTTCCGAAGGCGCTTCCATGCTATGTCCCAGAGTGTTTCTGCTGCTTTTGACATTTGGGTCGTAGAGATTCGAATGTGCGTGCTGTGATTTGGTAATTTTGCCCCGGCGCACAGTGGAGACACGTGCGTACGATGTTACGAAAGAGACCAGAATTAACAAGCAAAAATGAGATCACTAGCAAACGAGTTCTATGAAGGCAAGCTGTTCATTGCCGACTTCACACCTGAAGAATTAGAACAGAAGTTCGAAGAGTGGTCTATTCCACGCTTTAGAGCACGTCAATTGGTTCAGGAGTATTTCGTGCTGGGACATGATAGTCTAGACAGCATGAAAACCCTTCCCCGCGATGTCCGAACCAAGTTGAGCGAGCAGCTCCTGAGTACCTCCGTTCAACTTCACAGCAAGCAGGAGTCGGCTGATGGTACTATCAAGTTTCTGTTCCGCCTGCGAGATGGCGCGACCATTGAATCGGTACTAATACCAAGCGAAATGGTGGTCGAAGATGGTGCCCCCAAGCGTCGCACGCTGTGCATTTCTACTCAAGCGGGATGTCCTCTTGGATGTGCTTTTTGTGCAACAGCTACCTTAGGTCTGATCCGCAATCTGCTTACGGCAGAAATTATCGATCAGGTCTTGGAAGTGCGTCGTTTGACCGGTATTGAAATCACAAACATCGTCTTCATGGGCATGGGTGAGCCAATGCTGAATTACGATGCCGTTATGAAATCGGTCGATATACTCACCCACGAGCGTATCAACATTGTTCGACCAAAACGTATCACGCTGTCTACCGCCGGAGTGGTCGCCGGTATCTTGCAAATGGCTGATGAGAAACGACAAATAAAGCTCGCCCTCTCGCTGCACGCTACCACAAACGGCACACGCTCGAAGCTTATGCCAATTGCGCGCAAGCATAGTCTTGAAGAATTGGGCAATGCTCTGGAGATTTATTACCGCTCTACCGGAATTCCGGTGACGTTTGAGTATATCATTTTTGAAGGACTCAACGACAGCGATCAAGACATTAAGAGATTAGCCAAGTTGACACGACGTGTGCCGTCAAAGGTCAATGTAATCCCCTTCCACTCTATTGAGTTTGCGCACCCAAGCGGTCTTGGACAGACATTAAAACCGGCTTCCAAGAAGCGCTTCCATGAGTTCATCAAAGCACTGCAGGACGAGCACGTTCGCGTGATGATTCGTAGTTCAAGTGGAGTGGATATCGATGCTGCATGCGGACAGCTGGCATTGTCCTCCCTACAAACTGAGGAAGCGGCAAAGCAGTCCGGCACACACGAAGCCGAAGAGTCGCATAGCTAATTCGAATCGCGGTCTATTTTTGCCGGACACAACTGCGATTGATTATGCACAAACGTCTGTGGCAACTTGCCGTCTTCCTCCTTTCGCTTCTTGTTTATTACCTCACTCTATCACCTCACGTGAGTTTCACTGATGCCGGTGAACTTGCCGGCGCGTGTTACTCACTGGGTGTCGCTCATCCTACAGGATATCCACTATTTGTCATGTTGGGTTATGTGTGGTCACATCTACCCCTTCCTTGGACGGTGATATACAAGCTTAACTTCTTCGCAGCACTGTGCACTTCGCTCTCAGCTGTAGCCTTCTTTCAAGTTTGCAGACAATGCTTGGTCATCGTAGCGGCGTACATCGATCAAAACACAGCGGCCTCTGCAGATAACAAGAAAGTTGCTTCGAAAAAACGTCAGACAAAGATGTCGGCGGCGGTTCAACACCAAGAAATCGCACAACAAGAATTGGCTGAGACATCAGCTCTCGAATCGGGTGAACAATTCACGCTAGTACTAAGCGCTGCCATGGCCCTCAGTTATGCCTTTGCGCAAACTGTTTGGTCGCAAGCGACTAACATCGAGGTGTATTCGCTGCACTTGCTTCTCATGACCACGACCCTGTGGCTGTGCATCAGAGCGAGTGTTAGCAAGCGCTCAGGCGATTTTACTTGGGCGGCGATTGCGTTGGGATTGAGTTTTACAAATCACTTGACGACGATACTCATTGTGCTGCCTATTCTAAGCCTGTTCTTTTATCGTCCTGCGGATCGCATTAACTTCAGCCGAGAACGACTTATCAATTTTGCCAAGCTCCTGGCTGTCGTCATTCCTTTTAGCTTACTTTACCTTAGCCTACCTTTGAATAGTTCACACGAACCATGGTTCAATTGGGGGGCTGTTCATCGTGGTTGGGAGCAGTTATCCTATCACATCTTTGGTAAACAATACTCTGTTTTCATGTTCAGTGATGAGCCGGGTGCAGCTCGCAAGCAGTTTGCTGTCTTTAGCTCTCTCATCCCATCAAACACCTTCTATATCGGCGCACTTCTTTCTCTGGTTGGATTGTTTGCTCTGTTGCGCAATAGGCTCTTACGTCCTTTGGGACTGAGTCTTCTAATAGCGATGATCTTTGGTGTTGGCTATTCCATCAACTACAACATCCATGATATCGACAGCTATTTCCTGAGTTCATACGTGTCGATCTTGCTGTTGAGTGGCATTGCTTTGTTCGTGATACTTCGTAAACGACAGAATCTTGTGTGGTTGGCTTTGTTGTGTCCGGGTATCGCGCTGGCGACGAATTGGACTAAGTGCGATCAGCGCGATAATGACCTGGTTGAGTCATATGTGCACATGATGATTGATCCTCTGCCAAAGAATGCAGTGGTACTGTCGCAGCAATGGGATTACTTCTGCTCGGCATTTTGGTATATGCAGCAGGTTGAAGGCTATCGTCCGGACGTGGTTCTGGTTGAAAAAGAACTTCTTCGTCGCACTTGGTATCCAAAGCAGCTCGAACGCTGGTACCCGTGGGCTATTCAATCGTCACATGATGCAATTGACGCATACCTCGTCGACCTCCGAGACTTTGAACACGATGCCGAAACGTTTAAAGCTGATCCTCAGAAGACAGCTCAAATTCAAAAGAAGTACATGTACTTGCTCAACACTTTCGTTGACAATAACATTGACCAGCGACCAATTTTTGCAACCCAAGAAGTGCTGCAATCCGAACAAGGGCTTGCAGACAAATTCACGAAAGCACCTTTCGGTTTATGCATCGCTATTTGTCGTCCGGAAAACCTCCCGGCTCTTGATCCCAGCAAGCTTGAGACCGAAGCATTCATACGTACGAGTAAAAAGCACCACACCGACCACTTAGAGAAGGATATCAAGTTCGTCTGTTCCAAGGAAATCCTGAACAACGCCAGCTACATGAGAGCGGTTAACCGTCCACTGGAAGCTGCAGCCTTTGCACAAAAAGCTCTCGATGTTGATCCAACAAACCGCGGTGCAGCCGAGCTACTTCGTCAAGTTCAAACTGAATCCGGAGTCGCGAAGTAGATTCCTCTTATCATCGATACGTGAATCTGAGTACAATAGAGAATTAGCGAAATCCTTCCATAAGCCATTGATATTCAATAGCTGCTTGGGGTTAGAATCGTTCACTAGTAAATAGGTCTTGCTTGCTACGAATCGTCCGAACGCGACAGCCCACATTTTGTCTGTGCCTGCAATTGACACGTATACGTCGTTGTTAGGTCTGTCAGTTGGTGTTGGGTCAGAGCGAACATTGCCATGATCTTTAGTGGCATGCGTCATCACAGCGCTGAAAACTCGGAGCCGATGACTCAGATCACATTGAAGACAAAAAAGCCGGGGTTGAATCATCAGATCCAACCCCGGCTTTGTACTGGACTACCTGTCCGTCGTGGTTTTGAGCTTAGTGGCTCACTACCATCTTACGGGTCAGTGAGTATTGACCGCTACGAAGTGTGTATGTGTACACACCGCTTACCAGGTTCTGTGCATTGACTACTACACGGTTTGTACCGATTGTCGTCATGCCTTCGAACAGTACACCAATTTCACGACCATATGCATCGCTCAAGCTAATACGTGCTTCTGCTGCACTTGGCATGGTGAAGTTGATCTTTGCTTCGCCAACTGTTGGGGTTGGTTGGGCATCCGACAAGCCAAAGCCTGCCGCTACTGCTTCTTCTTCTGTACCTGATACTGTCAGTACTGCTGCATCCGATGTTACACTGCCGCATGCGTTTGTTACATCGCAGCTATAACGACCGGCCATAATGCTTGTGAAGCTTGGCAATGTATAGCGAGCATCGGTTGCACCTGGAATTGATGCGCCGTCTTTCTTCCATTGATAGCTTACTGCATTGCTTGCTGTCACGCTCAAGGTGAAGCTTGATCCTACAACAACTGCCGATGTTGACGGTTGTACGCTGATCGTTGGCTTGTCATTGACCGTGATTGTTGCTTCGCTTGTTGTGACGCTGCCGCAGTTGTTTGATACTTCACAGGTGATCTTTGCTGCATTCAATGATGCATCCGCGCCTGCTACTGAATAGCTTGCTCCGGTTTCACCTGGAATAACAACGCCGTTCGACTTCCATTGATAGTTCAATGTTCCGCCTGTTGCTGCTACGTTCATTGTGATTGGTTGACCAACACATACGCTTTGGCTTTGTGGTTGGGTTCCGACAACCGGACTTGCAATCACGCTGATCGTTGCTGCATTACTTGTCAAGTTTGCACCTGTTGGGTTTGCTGTTACAAGACAGGTATAATCTCCTGCTGCACCCGCACCTGCTGACTTGATTGTCAACACGTTGGTCTTTGTTCCGCTATATGCTGCACCATCATTGATTACTACGTTGTTCAACTTCCATTGGTAGCTGTACTGAACGTTTGGAATGTTTGATGTTGCGCTTACAAGCAAGCTAGCGTCTTTACCGCTACATACTTCTTGTGCTTGTGGTTGATTTTGGATGCTGATTTGTGATACGTAGAAGCCACCTTGCTTTGAGGTTTGTGAACCGCATACGCCGGTTACAACACAGTAGTAGTTCTGTGTCATATCTGCTGATGCCATGTTACGAACCGTCAATTGGTTGGTGGTTGCACCGCTGATACGACCATTGTCGCTCAACATTGTGCCACCTTGGTACCATTGGAATTGTGGGCTGTAGCCTGGGATTTGTGCTGTTGCATTTACTTCAACGGTCAAGTAACCTGTTGAACCAACTGCTGCGCCCATTACCTCAGGATCGTGTCCGATCAAGGTGTTTGATGCTACATATACAACTGCATCGTTTGATGTCACTGTTGTTGTACCGCATGTACCGGTCATAACGCAACGATAACGTCCGCTAACACCATAACCTGCATTTGATACAACATAGATTGGGCTTGTTGCACCGGCGATGTTCTTTCCATCTTTTTGCCATTGGTAGCCGAGGATTGTTCCGCTTGCTACCACTGCCATTGATGTTTCGTTACCAAGGCAGATGACACGTGATGCCGGTTGTGTGTTGATCACGATCGGAGCATTCACAACGACGCTGATAATATCTGATACAAGTGGGTCTGCACCGCCGGTTGCTGTTACGCGAAGTACATAGTCACCACCGTTGAGTGATGGTTGTGCACCTGTGATGGTGAGTGTGTTCGTGCTTGCGCCGCTTACGCCGTTCACACCATCGAGCAATGGTGAACCATTACGTTGCCATGTGTATGACAATTGTGCACCGTAGCTGACAACTGCGTTTGCAGCGATGGTCAGTGTTTGGTTTGCGCAACCGGTTAAGAGCGTCGGAGGTGCCGGGTTGAAGCTGATAACAGGAATCAACTGGTGAGCACCCATGAATACTTCTGTGCGGCTACGTGAGTTGCCGAAGATGTCATCAGGAACAGTACCGCGAATACCGAGGTTGAAGGTTCCGTTTGAGGTTGAACCGATACCATAGAGGTTAACGTCGACTGTCGTCAAAGTAAGATCGTTGTTTGTTGCGTCTGTGAATACAACAGGAACACTACTTGAACTCTGGTCTTGTCCAGAAGCTGACTTGTATGCAGCTAGTGTAGCATAACCGCCACCATTCCAAACAGCAAGCGTAGCGCCTGTTGAGTAGAGGTTGTTGTAGTTTGCGAGCAATCCACTGAAACCAGTAAATGCTGCGCCACCACCTGCGTTGTAGAAAATGTTGTTTGTGCAGCTCAAAGATGAACCACTTGTTGCGGTAAATGCTGAGCCGGTAGTCGCATTGTACAATGTGTTGTGAACTGTAGCGACGTTTGTACTACCTGAAGCACTCAAAGCAACGCCATTAGCGCCACCTACACGGATAAAGTTGTTTGCAAAAACTGCTTGACCGGTTGCGGTACGTGAGCCTGATGCGACTGCGCTGATTGCATTGTTAATCGTGAGATTAACGCGATTCTTGCGGAAGTTGAAAGCACCGTTGTGGTTTACAAATACTACACCTGCAATCAAGGATGTACTTGATGTGTTCCATGTGTTTGAACTAACATTAGCACCATCGGTACCTTCCAAACGCATTCCATAAGCACCGAAGTTTGAAAATGTGTTGCCAGTGATTACATCACCAGCTGGGTATGTAGATCCCGCAAATACATGATAGAATGGAATAGACGCGTTGTTGAAGGTGTTGTTTGTAAGCTTGAGACCAGTATGGTATCCGTTGTTAACGGCGATGAAGAAGACGTCACCGAAGCTTGTTCCCGTCGTTGCAGCACCGTTGAACACCATATTGTCAAATGTAACATTATCGCAACCTGAAGAACCACCAGTTGCGCCGATGAGCTCAATACCTGTTCCAAGACCAGCTGTTGTATTGAGAGCACTAATTGTGAAGTTTCTAAAGGTGATAAAGTCAGCATTGTTTAGGCGTAACGTTGGTGTTCCACCAATTGATGTCGTACCTGTGATGGCTGCTGCAGATGTGTTTGAGTATTGAAGGATTACTGAGTTCTTATTGCCGTTTTCCGATTGGTAGACAATTGGCTTTGTTGTGCTGTTGCCAGGAATTTTCGCAATGTAAATAGGCTCAGTATAGGTACCAGGACGAATGTTGAATGTAACAGAGCCGATTGTACCACCGGCAGTCAACTGATCAGAAGCTTGCTTGATCGACACAAAGTCGGGACTCGAGCCACCGACAGTATACGTGCCGCTCAAACCTGCACCGAGCAATACGCTTGCGTTGTTGTTCGCTGCATTACCGTCGTTGGTGTTGTTAACACTAGCTACAGACAGATCTACTGTTGCTGAACCAACCGGTGGGAAGTTGTAATCAGGATAAATCTGAACGGTTGTTGTCTGTCCATTGGTCAATGTCGCTGTCGAGCTAACCTGACCTGTGATTACTGAACCGGTTGATGGCGTAATCGTGTAGTTCAATACAAAGCTTGAAATTGTATTAACACCGTTGTTCATCACACTAGCTGTGATTGTATTCAAACCAGCTGCGAACGGAGGTGCTGTCTGTGTAGAAGCATTTACTACAGCGAGATCATTTGCATAACCAACGTTGAGTGTAAAGTCCAAAACGTCACCATAGTATTGGTAATAGCCTGAACCGTTGTTCCATGTTGCGCATGGATTAGCACAAAGAGCAGGTGCATAGCCATAGTAGCATCCGTAGTACCATTGATAGTAGTAATCCCAGGTTGCGCGCATACGCTTTGGTCCCGGTGTAACTGAGGCCGGAACTACAAATGATCCAGTATAGGTATTGGTAGATGTCGGATATGACTTGTAATACGACATTCTTTCGCTTGTCTCGAAGGTTCCGTTATTGTTCCAGTCAACCCAGACTCCGAAGCTGTCGTAGTAAGACAATGTACCAGTGATAGTAAAGGTACATGTCTGACCCGGCAATGCACTATAGGTTGTATTCGTATTTGTGCTTGCTGTACCAACAGTTGCCAAAGCCGCTTGATTGTGATTAGGCGATGTGGCGTAAGAAGAACCATTGAAAACAAAGTTACTCATGTAATAAGATGTGGTTCCTGGAGAACCAGTGCCTCCATAATACCAGTTTGGAACACAACTATTGTTCGCTAGCTGTGCCCAAGATGTCTGTCCCAAGCATGCTAACAGGAATAGTGCAACCACTATCCAACGCTTGTTTCCAACACGACATGGTGTAAGAACGTTCATATAAGCCCCTGAAATGTGAGTTAAAAAGTAAGAAACGACTACTGATTTGTTATTCTACGTTCATAATTCCCTCATAAACTCAAAATAGCAGCGCGTGATTTATAAACAAAGAAAAAATTTAGAGTGACAAAAAATTTAGACACATCACTAACTCGTTTATTATAATGGACATTAGAATCGTTCTGGGACTATGTCTCAAACTTTCTACGTGAATATCTCAACCCGACAGGTCGGGACTGCCGTCGAATTTCAAGTGAAGTTCTCTTCTCCCAATCATGAACGTTCTTTCGAAGCTCACAAAAGTGCGTAATTCACAAGAAATCAGGCTTTTGGGGGAGTTCTGTGCTGGAAGGCGGGTTGCAATCAAGGGACAAATCTGAGGCTTTTGGGCAGATACGTCGGCCATCCGCATTGATCGACATAAAAAAAGCCGGGGTTGAATCTATGGATACAACCCCGGCTTTGTACTGGACTACCTGTCCGTCGTGGTTTTGAGCTTAGTGGCTCACTACCATCTTACGGGTCAGTGAGTATTGACCGCTACGAAGTGTGTATGTGTACACACCGCTTACCAGTTTCTGTGCATTGACTACTACACGGTTTGTACCGATTGTCGTCATGCCTTCGAACAGTACACCAATTTCACGACCATATGCATCGCTCAAGCTAATACGTG
>JBGAUL010000011.1:0-115329 GCA_044228685.1 Chlorobiota bacterium | reverse complement strand
CGCCTGTGGCGTACAGTGAAGTACGAATACGTTTACTTACGACCAGCTGACGATGGCAATGTTCTTTATAATGGCTTAGAAGGTTATTTTGATTTCTATCACTTGGAGCGTCGGCATGACTCTTTAGGCAACAAGACCCCGAGCATGGTTTTCAAGGGTTTGAGACAGTCAATACAGCACGGAAAGGAGGTGCGTTCTACATATAAAGAATGCCTATTTTCTGTCCTAAGAATGGGGGGAAACAAAACCATGATGAGTCGGATTCGGTGGACTAACTGATCGAATTAATACATCATGTGGCTATTATGAAATATATACAATGCCATGTTGCCAGTAGATGTGCAGTGGTATCAATCAGCAGGCACGTGTTAGAACCAGCCTTCAGCTAAGTACTTTAGATCGCGGGAGTCTTGAAGAGATAATATTTTGTTTCGCAGTAGATCACTTTCGCTATAACACGCTGTATTTTTGAGACAAGAACAAGCATTTACATGTCTCACCATATGCAGGTTGGTGTTATGAAATTCTCTTTTCTTTCTCGAGTAGTCCTCGTACTTGTCGCAGCGATGGCTTTCTCTTCATGCGGCAGCGATAGTCCCACAAATACAAATCCGACCCAATCAATGACCATCGATGGAACAACTGTTTCCGGCGTGGTGGTGGTTGGCGCAACAAATGGTGGTTACTATCAAATTATGGCAACCGATCCGGCGGGCGGAAGATCGATTGGAATCACTTTCCCGTCCAGACCAACATCGAATGGAACCTACACGCCGATGTTGACTTCCCCGGCAGGAATGAAGTGCGTTGTCAGCTTGACAGAAAGCACAAAAGCTTATCTGGCTGCAGGTGGCGGCTCTATTCAAGTCACCGTTTCAGGAAGTACAGTTAGAGCAACCTTCTCCAATATCACCGTTACAAATGGTGCAATGTCGAGCGATACCAAGGTCATCTCGCTGGATGTAAGCACAACGATGTAGGTCCGGTTGTTTGCTCAGTAAGTTTTTACTGCTCCAAGCAGAAAGTAAATCGACGCGGGTGTATCAATTGTGAAGGTGATTAGAACGCGACTGCTACAGTACGTTCATCATCACAATTGATACACCCGCGTTTCTTTGTGTAAACGAGTTGTGGGTATTAAAAATGCAGCGTTGGAAAACTGAGCGGCGAAGTGCATTACTTCTTTCACTATTGACACTCAATTCAAGAGCAGTGTAGCGCGCTGTGTGCCGTATGGACTTTGTATAAGATAGAAATACACGCCTGACGAGAGAATCGATACATCGATAGAGATTTGTGAACCAAATCCATGGACTTCGCTAGCCGCCTTCAATACCGGTCTACCAATGACATCATAGATCGTACACGAGAGTTGACAGGGGGATGCGAGTTGTGAGAGAATTTCAAGATGCCGATCTACCACATTCACTTTGGCTATTAAGGACGTTGGTTCTTGAAACTCCTCTTCGATCGCTGACGCAGTTGTATCCACTCTTTCAATCAAGAAGGCTTCGTAATCGTTGTTGGTACGATTGTATCCGGAACCAACGATGTAGCGAGCGTCGGCGCTGATGAATACGGCTTCGCTAAGGACGGAGTTGTCCTTCAGGAGGGAAGCGAATACTGTGTTTAGCGACTGCATCTTAGCAGCTTCAGTCCAGATAAAAGCACGTCCGTTCGAGACCCCAACCACCACCGGTTTTCCTGAACTCACTCCGTAAGGGAGATTTTCAATTCCTCCAAGACTGCCCAAGTCCCGAATCTTAGTACCTGAACTGGCCAGGTACGCGCGCTTTCTATGCTCTTGAAGGATGTCTTCGTTGCAAATACCAACTATGTTATTTCCATCGCGCGAGATACTCGTCGGGGTGTTTGAATTTGTACCGGTCAGACGTGGCAAGAACTTCCACGTACTATCACCGACCCAGATTAATCCTTGATAATAGCTGGCGTAACTGTGCGAACCCACCATGATGGAACCGTCTTCGGACATGCCTACGATACTCTTTTGTTCGGTATTGGAATCTCGCAAGCTGATCGTGCCGTCAGAGTACCACAAGCAGGCTTGAGTAGTAGGACAATCATATGCCTTAAAACCACCAACAATGCTACCATCGCCGGAAACACATAATGCGGTGCTGGTACATCCAATGGCTGCTTCGTATTGAATCATTCCTCCTTGCGCTGTCCATTTGAAAGCCCGCTGGTTGCTCGTCCCAAGGTATCCTACGATCGTAGAGCCGTCGTTGGAAATATTCGTTGGGAATCCGGAGCGACGATTCATGGTTCCTATGGGCTGAATTCCTGTTTCTCGCGTCCAGCGAAAGGGCATGGTGGAGTCGCCGTCAGTTTGCAACCATCCACACACGACCTTACCATCGCTTGAAACAGCACTTGCCTTGCTTCCGGAGTAGTTAAGACGTCCGAGCCAAGTAATTGACTGTGCTTGCGCTGCCAAAGGAAGGAGTAGCAAAAGCGCAAGTGAACAAAGAAGCAATGCTACACGACGAAGAATAAGCATGGTACTCGATCGAACAATGATGAGGCAAATATATTAATCCGCGGCGTCCTCGTCAGTGTAATGAGACGGTGGAAGTTGTCAATTGTAGGCACGGAGTATGTGTTGAGACAGCACAAAAAAAAGGAAGGCGGATCATTGATCCACCTTCCTTGCGCTGTCATACTACCTGAGAACTCGAGTCAGATACCCTACGGCATGACTATGTAATTAATCACGTCACTGGTCGTGAGTGCCGGACTCGTTGTAATGTCAAAACTGTTTCCAACACTTCGCGCGGATATTCGCACTGTGGCCGCAGTGGGCCCTTCTATAGTCACGATGATAGTGTTAGAAGCACCTACTGCACTTTGTGTAATAGTCTGGGTTGTAGAAGCAGCTGCTGTTACGCGACCGGTTGTGTATGGATTGGTCCAGTTAACTGTCGACCCATTGTACATCAACACGTCACCCGCGGATCCGCCTGTGCCAGAGAGTTTGGCAGTTGTAACCGCGCCGTCTGCAATATGACGATTGGTAACGGCAAATGTGAGCAGCTTCAAACCACTAATCGCGCTATCAGCCATCTTGGAGGTTGTAACGGTTCCGTTCGCGACTTTCGATGTTGTAATACAGTTCGCTTGAACGTCGCCGTTCACAATAGAATTGGTCAATGAAAGTTTCGAATAGGCAATTGCAGCGGTTGGTGAGATGTCCGCATTGACAATCGTTCCATCCAAAATTTTAGCGGATGTAATTGCATCGTTAGCAATAACTGGGTTCGGGTAGGTTCCGCTCAAATCACCGCCAGCCGAGCCACCTGAACCACTCGGAGCTGCCCAGGTTACTGATGAACCGTTATAGGTTAGCACGTTGCCACTTGCTGCACCGGAAGTGTTGACCTTTGCGAGAGTTACTGCACCGTCGGCAATGTGAGCTGTATTGACAGCATAAGTCAATAGCTTCAAACCACTGATCGCGCTGTCGGCCATTTTCGAGGTAGTTACTGTTCCGTTGGCAACTTTCGAAGTCGTGATGGCGTTAGCAACGATATCGCCGTTTTGAATGGAGTTCGTCAGAGCTAGTTTGGAATAGGCAATTGCAGCGGTACCAGATACATCCGCATTTACAATAGACCCATCTTGAATTTTAGCAGATGTAATTGCGTCGTCAGCAATGTGAGCAGTATTGACCGCAGATGTCAAAAGCTTCAAACCACTAATCGCGCTGTCGGCCATCTTCGAAGTAGTTACTGTTCCGTTGGCGACTTTTGAGGTCGTGATGGCGTTAGCAACGATATCACTGTTTTGAATAGAGTTCGTCAGCGATAGTTTGGAATAGGCAATTGCAGCGGCAGGAGACACATCCGCATTGACTATCGTCCCGTCCAGGATTTTACCCGATGTGATCGCGTCGTTTGCAACGACCGGGTTTGGATAGCTACCACTCAAATCACCACCTGCAGCGCCGGCGCTACCGGAAGGAGCAGTCCACACTACTGCTGATCCATTATATGTTAGAACATCGCCGCTGGACGCTCCAGTCGATGACATTTTTGTTGGTGTTATGGCACCGTTGGCAACGTGCGCGGTTTGTACAGCACTTGTGAGGAGCTTAAGACCAGAGACTGCACTATCTGCCAACTTGGAAGTAGTTACTGTTCCGTTGGCCACTTTCGAGGTCGTGATGGCGTTAGCAACGATATCGATGTTTTGAATCGAATTCGTCAATGTCAGTTTCGAGTATGGAATTCCGGCTGCTGCAGCGATGTCACCGTTTGTAATAGTACCATCGAGAATCTTAGCAGTTGTTACAGCGTCATCTGCGATAGACGGGTTTGGATATGAGCCCGTCAAATCGCCACCCGCTGTACCGTTGACACCGGGAGCCGACCAAACAAGTGAGCTTCCGTCAAATGTTGGTACTTCACCTGCGTTCGCACCACTTGTGCTGAGCTTTGAGAGTGTCAATGTGTTGTCAGTGACTTTTGCATTGACAACTGCACCGTTTGCCAACTTCGCAGTTGTTACCGATCCATCAGCCAACTTAGCTGTTGTCACGGCACCGTTAGCGATAGTCGATGTACCAAGCGCGCCGGCTGCCAATTTGTCGGATGTAACTGCGCCCGGAGCAAGTTTATCGGTGGTGATCTTTTGGGGCGGAATTGTCAAGTACCAAGGACTTGAACTGGTGTTGACGTTGCCCGTAACATCGCCACTAAATGAAAGCTGCGACGGAACTGCTTGAATAGCATTTCCTTTGGAATCAATGGTGCGTTGTACATCTGAGATTATAATCTGGTTGCCAACTTCCTTTACTTCAATTCCCGCGCCGGCAACAACCTGGACGTCGCCTTGTGTTTTGTTGATACTTGTAACAGCTCCCTTTGCGTTAGGACTGAGAGCATTTGCAATGTCAGCGCGTGCGGCACTTTGTGCACGCAGTGCGTATGGTGTAGCTGTGAGCGGTGTACGAGGACGCATTTCATCGGTGCCATTGATGCTGACACCTAAGAAATAGGCGCGATCAAAACTCATGCTTTCCGGGAATTCGTGTGTCGAGCCAATCAGGACGTTAAAGATTCCTTTAATGACGACTGCGCGATGCATCTCGGTGAAAATTGGTGTTGTAGCATCTACATCTTCATAGATGTTCAGCGTAATAGCATACTCACCATCCGGTACTAGTGTACCATTAGTGGAACTGAGCACGCCTTGATAGGAGATTGCGTGCGGAATGTCGGCTCGTGTCAGTGTTGTGCAAACAGCCACTAAACAGATAAACAAACACAAAAACTTTTTCATAGATAATTACTAATAGGTTGATAATAAATTTTCAGGTGCTGACTAAAACTCGCATAAGGCGCATGAACTCACCGGCAGATCATGCGGGATTTGCATGATTGCTAGTGTTGAATGATGCACAAACGAGATAGTGTTTGCTTCTCGCGGAGAATACGCAAGGTGTACGTGCCGCTTGCAAGTGAGCTAACGTCGAGAGTCGTGGAGAAATGAGCTCCAATGTTGATGTCATTGAGTTGAAACACTCTCTCACCAAGAAGATTGATCAGTTCAATACTTATTCGCTCTTGAGGCGCAGAGTCGAAGCTGATGAGAAGACTCGATTGAGCAGGCTGCGGAGTTGCGCGAAGTGTTTCACTGTCTTGCTGCTCAACTGTTGAACTCAAGAAGTTTGGCATTTCATGCCAGAAACCACTGAGTACCGTTGCACGTGTATTTGAACTTGTTCCAATTGCATGCTGTGCAAAGCTTGCATTGAGAACAAACTGCTGGTTTGATGAGCGCGTTGCACCGGAACTGACGACCGATGAGGGCATCGTCTGAGCAAGAGCGCACATAGAAATACTCAGCCAGACCAGTGCTAGCATAGTGAGTCTATTGGTCATACCAATCCTATGAAAAATGAAAAATTGTGGAACCCGCGTCCCTAGTTTGATGGCCATTGAAACTGCAAGTCCCTGAGGTGTGGTTGCTGGTGGGCAGCTCTCAATAAAACTATTAGTTAGCGTGAGTATCGACTCAGTGTATCACGCACTTGAACTGAATTTTCACGCAATGAATCGAATGATATCAGTTACAAAGCGTTAATGCGCAGCGCATTCATGAAGATCTGACAAACCGGAATTGCTAAGTGCACGCAGAGGTATGACTTAGATGACAAGACGAATATGAACAAATGAACAACTTGCCTTCTAGGCCATGCAATGTCACACTGAAAATATTTTTCAACGAGTCCGTTGACTGCGGGAATCGTCTTTGAGAATTCATTCGATCAAACTTTGTTTGATCGTGTGTACACTGACCCCTGCCTAGTCTGTAACGACACAAGGTTTCTTTGTTTTTGAAGCAGTGAGTCGTTTGACCCAGGACAAAAGCCCCGCGAGGCTCATCACTCGAGGGCTTTGGACGTTTTTGCAGAAGATGTTCACGTTGAAAAATCAGCTAATTTCCCTTGAGCTTCAATCGAGGAGCTTCACACGAGTTTCACACTTCACGTGCATTATGGCTGCGACTAAGTCAACGAAAAAGACGACTTCCCATAACTTCGATGATCTTCTATCACTGCTTCAAGAGCGCTTTGAAGCCAACATGCAGCGACACAAAGGAGTGCGTTGGGAGGATGTGCATACACGATTGACAGCCAATCCGAAAAAGCTGCAGTCTCTGCACGAGATGGAGCAGAGCGGAGGAGAACCGGATGTAATTGCAGTGGACAAGAAGTCCGGTGAACTAACATTTTGTGATTGCTCAGCTGAGAGTCCCAAAGATCGCCGTAGTCTCTGCTACGATAGAGCAGCATTAGAATCTCGCAAAGAGCACAAACCCAAAAACAGCGCCGTAGATCTTGCACATGCTATGGGCGTCGAGATAATGAGCGAAGAAGAGTATCGAATGCTACAGACTCTCGGCGAGTTTGATCTCAAGACATCGAGTTGGATTAGTACACCGGAGAGAATTAGAAAACTAGGCGGAGCCTTGTTTTGTGATCGCAGATTTGATACAGTTTTCGTCTACCACAATGGAGCTGAATCCTATTACGCCGCCCGCGGTTTCCGAGCAATCGTTAGAGTCTAAATTCAAGTAGCATAGTGTTTTAACACACTTCAGCATAACCGGTTTGCAGTAATTCATACTTTTTTCTCGTTATCTTTGCGTCGCCAGCAAGAATTATGTCTGTAAGGCACATGAACACGGAGAGCGCCACTCCGGATGTGCGGGAGGCTTGGGGAGCCAATACAATTTGATAGTGCCATTTTCACTGCTTTAAAAACACACATTTTCACTACTTAGGGGAATCCACTAATGGCTATTTCGATACGCTCATTTCTTTTTTGCGTCTGCTCTTTAACTCTGTCAGTCAGTATGAAGGCAGACTGGACTATGATTGAAGCTCTTCCGGTCGGTGCTTACACTAAAGCTCTAGCATCATCCGGTACTACACTTTTGGCAGCCACCGATGGTGCCGGCGTTTTTACCAGCAGTGACTTTGGCAAGAACTGGAGTCCGAGTAATAATGGTCTGACTGATTTGCACGTCAGCAATCTCATAAGTCACCAGGGCTATGTTTATGCTCTTTCATCCGAGTGTTTCGCTTCTTCTAATAACGGTGCGAATTGGTCGGTATTGAAAACAAAAGATGGCAACAAAATTTCGTTACTCTGGAAAAACTCCAAATCTCTCTTTGCATTTTCCGGAGCCACAAATGGCATGTATCGGTCGAATGATGCGGGCCAGACATGGGATAGTCTTTCCATAGGTCTTGCAAATGGCTCATTTTTAGTTGGTAACGATATGTTGTGTTACATCGGACGAACTGCCCAGTTTGCTTTGAAGCTCGCAGTATCGTTGGATAATGGGTCAACGTGGACTCTTAACGATGCCAGCGGAATGCCGCAGTTTGCTGCGTCATACGCCTTTGTTAGTAATAGAATTCTAATAGGCGGCGATATGAATGGTGTGACAAAATCCGACGACGATGGAAAAACTTGGTCAGAGTCGAATGAAGGCATGACAAAAGGTGTCGTTGGGTGTATGCTTAGTATCGATAACACCGTTTTTGCAGGCGTGAATGACATAGCCGTTTATAAATCCGAAAACAATGGTGATACTTGGACCGATGTGTCTCAAGGTTACGGTACCTCACGTGCGTTTTCACAGCTGCTCTTCCACAACGGTAAAATGTTTGCTGTACTATTAAGCGGTGATGTTTATCGTCGCGATGTTAAAGAGCTCGTAAGCGATGTCGAACAAACGCCAGCACACCCGGTGGATCTGTCGATCGACAAAGCATACCCAAATCCCGTATCAGAGGTCCAGACAATTACAATACACAGTGTACTTGAACAGGCTGTCGAACTCGATGTCGTTGATGTTCATGGTCATGTAGTCACTCAAGTCTACCAAGGTCTCACAGGCATTGGAGATTTAAACATTCAGTGGAATTGCTCGAATCTGAGTTCAGGTAGCTACCAGCTTCGACTCCGCAGCTCGTCGCCAAATGGAAACGGGTCATATATTCAAAACTTACCGGTAGCTGTCATTCGATAACACGGTAGTACATGCTACATGTAAATAGAAAAGGGTCGTGACTGATTGTCATGACCCTTAATATTATCAGTGCAATTCGTCCTGCTCGGTCTCTAACGCACAATTACCAATGAGGCACGAGATGAATGTCGCGTATGGTTCAGGATATCCTTAGCTGACTCAACAATGTATGCAACAAAGGTCCCGTGCTGCACAGAACTCGGAAGACTATAGGGCTTCGAAGAAGAGACACGAGCATTGGCAATTGGACGTCCGATAATATCGACGACGCATAAATCCTGCATCTCATCAACATCACTTTGAATTGAATTCGTCGCGGCGTCCCACCAGAGCCGTCGAGCTTCTACTTGCTCGGCACGCACTGAAGACTGCGTCGCATGTGCGTGCTGAGGCATAGTATCCAATCCAAAAGCCCAACCTTTGCGAGTACAACACGTTGCATAGGCGCCTCTAAATCGTGCGTCGTAGGGCTGGGCGTCGAAGTCGAGATCGTAGTCGTGCAAGTCGCGGACTAAAGCGTCATCAAGCGCTGAACCCAACAATTTATCCTGTTGCGGAAGGAGTTGTAGCGATTGTAAATCGCTATTGGTCTTGAGGAGATACGTTCCTGCTTGTGAATAGCTGTCAACGATGTTTTCAAAACTGGAATCAATGTTGGTTATTGCAGAGCTACTGAACACAGCGTTGGCATAACAGAGTTGTTTGAATTTGGAGTCCGCATTATATACTCGTATGCCTCCGGTCGATGTTGCACTCAACATTGTGTTGTGAAAAATTCGTACATCGCGAGGAGGGATATTGTTTTGCGATGTAATGTAGACAGTTCGAAAGCCCGATGGATCAAAGCGATTGACAAAGATATTCGCATATAAAGCAATCGAGCCGCTGCCCTGAAACAGTGCCTCAGTCGGATTGTCAACGAAGAGATTGCCGTAGATCTCATAGCGATCTTTTGAACCCCATCCAGAGGCAGCAAAACCGCCTACCAGCAAGTTCGGACGTGCCGACGAACCCGTAGATGAAGTGCTGTCTTTGCAAAACACATTGTATCGAATAATTGTCTGAGCGTCACACGCAGTTCCGCTATAAGCATCTCGCACGCCCTGTAGTTGGTGCTTGATTTCGCAGTTATAGCCTAGAGTAGATTGGATGAAATTGTACTCAATAACTCCGGCAACAAACGGTGCGTCACCATTTGAATTGCCTAAGTACATGCCGGTGCCTGCAGACAGAATGCGGTTCTTACGGATGATCCAGTTCCAAGCAGGACACTTCGTGCTGATGGCTACCACTTGCTGATCAGATGCGAAGTTCTTGATGCAGAGATATTGTACACAGATGTGGTGTGCCCAGTTGCCGCTAGTTCCCTCTGCTTTAAGAGCATCCACGCCGGCGTCATTGCCGTCGACAGATAAATATTCAATAGTGAGATACGAGCATTGAGTCAGACTGATTGTATTGCAGCAAGACTGCGACAAAAACTTCGTCGCTTCACCAACACCGCGAATGCAAATCCAACTGTCTGATGTACCGCTGAGTTGATTGAGCTTGAGGTTGTTTGTGTAGGTACCGGCAGCTAACTGCAAGGTGTCACCGGCTATCAGCTGCGCCAACTTTTGCGTGTAATTCGAGGCATCGGCATCGATGTGACGTGCCCGGACAACTATCGACATGCATGCAAGGCAGAGTATTATGAAGAGACAATTGTGAGCTTTCAAGTTGGATGTCCTCATGCAAGTAGTTGAGCGGATGAACAGACAATTCAATCTAGCTGTTTGAAGCTATTTGAACAACGAGGTACTCTCTGACACAACATGAGTTACTTGATACTTAAGGCGCATAATTGTTTAAGCGATATACGCGGTGCCAACCAAACTTTGCGTCGTTTGTGGAGCTCAACTCAAAAACTACCCGCTTGGTTGTGTAGTCAATTTCAACGAGTCGTCCACCGAAACCTTTGCCGGTGGGAACTTGATAGCCCGGAGAAAAGAGTACGTGATTGGATTCGGGCAAGTAGCGCGCTGAGGACACGATGCGCGAGAAGGTCTCGTTGCCGCGCTCTTTGCCATAAGCCCAGATCTGTTGTACAGTTCTCTTTTGTTTGTCGATGTGATATTGAACCGCTCGACTATACCAAGTCGTTGGCGAAGGATTGAAGTTGCGTTGATCTCCATTGTCGAAGAGCATCAAATCTCCGTTGGGCATGAGATTCGTCGAGTGCTGACACCAGTTCCACTCAAAGTCCGGATGGTTGTTTGTTCCATCCAGAATGAGACTATCCGTGATTGGCTTTGCGGAAGCATCTATTGGTTGCAAGAGATATTGCGATAAGTCTTCACCTCGTCGATTTCTGCCCCAGCCGCGGTGTACGCCCATGATCCAGACAACTCGGTTGTCGTAGCTAAGCTTTACGACGCCCTGCACCCGACCGGAGATGATAATTGTGTTGTCTGAAGGATCATAACAAAGTGCATTGACATGTACCCAGTCCTGACGATTGCTCGTCAGCGTCATGCGATTCTCATCGAGAGATTCTTTGAGATCCCATTCGTTTACCACTGCACCGCTGCTTCTGTTAACTTCGATGATGTAGTCTTCGATGGTCGCAGAGCCGTCGGGATGAGTGCTGCCTGCCTTCGTCACACTAATCAGAAAATTCCCATCCGGCTTCTCAAACACTTCATGATGGAAAGTGTAGCCATTGAGTTCCCAAGAATTAATCACTTTACCTAACACATCCACTTCCCAGATGCGATCGCTGCTAATGTCGCCAAAGAAGAAGTTGCCATTGCGCAGTCTGGCTATTCCATCGTCATAGACTAGTCCTTTGAGCGCAAAGTGATTTTCGTAGTTCAAGAGCCAGCGGATATCACCGTATTGATCCACCATGAGCGGGATTTGTGGCTTCTCGGCCGAGTAATTCGAAATGAGATTGAGACCTGGTTCCGGCGCATTGTCATCACGGTTTACAACATCGATAGACTTGGGCATTGAAGCAGGCAGATCGCCTGTGAGACAATGCACGATCGTATCGGAACGCAGCGTCCCGAAGGCATTCAGCACTTGAACGCGTATCTCATTATCGTAGTTGGGATAGAGTCCGACAATCGGCACAACATGCGCACGACCCAAGTCATCAAAGCTCTGACTAACATTTGTCGCACTTCCGTGTTTGCCAATCACCGTTATCGTCGTCCGACCTTCATAAGGAGTACTAAATCGCAATTGCGCACAAAGAGGAGCAACTCCCCAAGGATTGAGAATCAGCGAATCCGATTTGACATTCAAGGAGATATGTGTCGAGTCGGACGACGAGGTATTGACGATTGCGTCGTCCATTGATGGATGCGAACACGCTGACAAAATCAGACTCAACAGCAAAGCGCTGCCAGCCAATTGAAACAATGATTTCATTGGGAATGAGAATGTTGTAATAAATGAGCCGTTCAGATCCGATCTGCATCCACAATAACAGAGCATTTTTCGATAAGTAACATGAGTTTGTGCCTCTTGAATGTTAAGTGTTGGTTGCAGCTAGCGAGTCACGACAGAAACATCGACATCCAATTGGATATTGTGTTGAATGCTCGAGTCAAAGCGACTAACGTCGCAATGACTTCCTCGAAATGCGTGTTAACTACATGCTTGTGCAGGCAGTCACATACAAAGTCGCCTTATGAATAGAATCGCAATGCACACTGCACTACAAACACCTTAGGAAGATTTGTTTTGTACACCAACATCCTAAGGCTATGTTTGAATTGATTCACGAATGCATTGTGCAATTGCTTCTATAGACTCACTTGTAATGTTCATTTTCAATGGTATTGGTACCTATGAGATTCACAATTATCTGCCTATTGGCAAGCCTTGCTTTAGCGACGGTTGCGTTATCGCAAAACAAAACTGAAGACATGGTTGGTGTTTATAAGATTGTTCTGGATGCGGGACCAAAGACATTACCGGCACCGACACGATATCTTCTTTTGAAAAAGGACGGCAGCTATTTGTGGGGAGTTGATTCCACCAAACGCAATCCACTCGAGAATTGTCTGAAGGGCAAGTGGGAATACACCTCAGAGAATGAAATCAAGCTGATTCCAGCGAAGAACTCTGAGATGTCAGAAGTCAGATACTACGCAGATGCCGGTGATGGCAAGTACATCTATCGAAGTATTGACAAGAATGGAAAGAAAGTTCGAATCAAACTTCCGGAAACAACGCTCTATTTGCAGCGACTTCAAAAGTCATCACCGAAGTAATACTCGACCACAACGCGGAGCTAAACGTGAAATCTGTTTCAGTATCAGTGTCGTTGCATTCATTGATGTCGCGCTTTGTCGTTGCATTTCTTTTTAGCATTTCTTGGTGTGCGACAGTTGTTGAGGCGCAATCAAATGCAGTGGCAACAAGACAGGAGATAGTCGGTATGTGGAAGATAGTCTCAGCTGCTTCCGGAGTTAAACAGCAACCACACATTAGCTATCTGGCACTGAACAACGATAGTAGTTATGTGTGGGGCATTGATTCTGCTAAGGCCAATCCTATGGATGGTGTTTCAAAAGGACGCTGGGAAATGACGAAAGAAGGGGAGATCAAACTGACATTTGGTTCAAATGACGGACCACAGTACGTGACCTATTACAGTCCAATCACACACACTCGTTTTCGCATGACAGCAACTGACGAGGATGGCAAACGCACACCCTCAATCATGCTGGAAACGGATCTCAATATTGTCAAGTGCGGCTCTGAAGAGTGATCTGGATGTGCCTTACAGGTTTCTCAGAGCAACAGATTCTCACATTGCAAGAGAGCTGAGCTCGTCAAATTGTATCTCGAATTCTCGTTGAGTATCGTGAGTATGACAAACAGAGTCGATTAAGCAATTGAGTGCTTAGGGGACAGCATGAAGAAACTTGCCTGGATTTTACACGGACGGCACACGCGCTCGTCACTACAGAAGCAGATCAGCGACAGCCTTACCAGCTATGAACATCGTTTTTACATAACCACAGAACGAGGCGAAGCAATCGATCGCACGCAGCAAGCTATTCAGGAAGGTGCGGAGTGTCTGATTGCGGTTGGCGGTGACGGAACCTTGAATGAAGTCTGTAACGGCTACATGCGTGCCGCATACTCGAAGGAAAATCTCTGCATGACAGTGCTACCTCGTGGTAGCGGAAATGATGTTGCTCGATACTTCAAGATCAGCTCCTCCTTACAACACTTATCCGAACGTCTGAAGAACATGCAAACGCGAAGCATCGACGTGCTTCATATTCAATCCTTCAACGACGATGGATCGGCCTATGATCGTTATTGTCTCAACGTTGCTGACGTTGGTTTAGGCGGAAAAGTCACGCAACTCGTCAATCAAAAACCGCGATCATTTCCGGCAGACGCCAAGTACTTCATCAGTGTGATTCAGAGCTTCTTTGTTTACGAAAAATGTGGCATGACGCTTCGCATGGATACAGAAGAGTGGCAGGGTCAGGCAATGTCGATTTGCATGGCAAACTTCGTGTATTTCGGTAGTGGTATGGGTGTTGCTCCTCACGCGATTCCGGATGATGGTTTGGCTGCCATCACAATCATCGGTGACGTGAGTGTATGGGATTATCTACGTCTAACACCCGCTCTACGCAAAGCGCAATTCCTCAGACATCCCCAGATATCCTATCATCAAACAACATCTTGTCGCATCGAAACTGAACGACGCTGTGCAATTGAGATTGATGGCGAATACGCCGGTGTTACGCCGCTCAATATGAAAGTCATACCAAAGGCAATTCGTTTTGTCGTTTGAGCGTAGATCTTTCGTTGAATGCTGAGTGGCGACGCGACGCTCCATTCGATAGCATGACTCATAAAAAAAAGACCGAGAGCAGATACTCTCGGTCTTTGATACTCACAAAGAGCTGGCAGATCCTATGCGTAATCGCTAACCGGAGGACAAGCACAGATGAGCGTTCTGTCGCCGACGGTATTATTCACACGACCCACACTAGCCCAGAACTTGTTTGCACGTACGAAAGGAAGTGGGAATGCTGCATCAGATCGAGAGTAAGAGTGATTCCACTCGTTTGCCGTAACTACTGTCATAGTGTGCGGAGCATTCTTCAAAACATTGTCTGTCTTGTCAGCTTGACCACTCACCACTGCCTCAATCTCCTTACGAATGCTAATGAGCGCATCGCAGAAGCGATCGAGTTCGGTCATTGGTTCTGATTCTGTTGGCTCGATCATCAAGGTACCCGGAACAGGGAATGACACTGTTGGTGCGTGATATCCGTAGTCCATCAATCTCTTGGCAACATCTTCAGCTTCAATACCGGCGGCTTTGAACTTTCTCAAGTCGACGATCATTTCGTGAGCACAGAAACCATTGGTGCCGGTGTACAGCAAATCGAAGTGTTTCTCAAGACGAGCTTTGATGTAATTGGCATTGAGAATAGCATAGCGAGTAGCCTGTGTCAAACCATCACCACCCATCATTGAGATGTAAGCCCATGAAATGAGTAGGATGCTCGCGCTGCCCCAAGGAGCTGCGCTCACAGCGTGTATAGCGTGCTTGTGACCAAGGTCGACCATTGGGTGACCAGGGAGGAATGGTGCCAAAGCAGCCGTTACTCCGATTGGTCCCATGCCCGGTCCGCCACCACCGTGAGGAATACAGAAGGTCTTGTGCAGATTCAGGTGACACACGTCTGCGCCAATCATGCGTGGACTTGTGAGACCAACTTGCGCGTTCATGTTTGCACCGTCCATGTACACCAAACCACCATGCTCATGAACAATCGCGCATATGTCCTTGATGTTTTCCTCAAACACTCCGTGAGTTGAAGGATATGTTACCATGAGACACGCCAAGTCATCGCGATGTTCTTCTGCTTTCTTATTGAGATCATCTACGTTGATATACCCGCGCTCATCGCTGGCTACAACGACGACCTTCATGCCAGCCATGACGGCTGATGCGGGATTGGTGCCGTGAGCAGATGAGGGGATGAGGGCAACGCGACGGTGACCCTGACCGTGGAATTTGTGATAAGCCATGATAACCATAAGTCCGGCGTACTCACCTTGAGCGCCGGCATTTGGCTGCAAGGAGATTGCATCAAATCCCGTGATCTCACACAGTGCTGCCTCGAGTCCCTTGAACACCTCCGCATATCCCTGCACCTGATGCTTCGGAGCAAAAGGATGGATAGCAGAGAATTCCGGCCATGTAACTGGAATCATTTCAGAAGCTGCGTTCAACTTCATAGTACATGATCCAAGAGCAATCATGGAGTGGACCAGCGAGAGATCCTTGTTTTCCAGTTGCTTGATGTAGCGCATCAATTCAGTTTCACTTTGGTGAAGGTTGAAGATTGTGTGCGTGAGGTATTCGGACTGACGCTGCGCGAAATCAGGAATAGCTTGATAACTCTCTTGTAGCAAATCAGCCATGCGGATGTTGATACCGTTGGATGATTTGACGCTTACGAAGATGTCGATGAGTTGCTGTACGTCGCTGACGTTTGTCGTCTCGTCGAAGGAGATACGAACACCGCCCTCAGGAGGATAACAAAGATTGATACGATCAGCCTCGCAGCGTTCGCGCAAAGTTTTGATATCGATATCGTTGGCAAGCGTCACACTCAAAGTGTCAAAGAAGCTTTCGTTGGTTGTACAACCCAAACGCTTCAAAGCCAGATGCATGCAGGAGGTCAGTTTGTGCGCTCGTTCGGCAATTGCTCGGAGTCCTTTGGGACCATGGTACACCGCATACATTGCCGAAATGTTCGCTAGCAATGCCTGTGCAGTACAGATGTTTGAAGTTGCTTTGTCTCGCTTGATGTGCTGCTCACGTGTCTGCAATGCCATACGCAATGCAGGATTGCCTTGAGCGTCGATGGACACACCGATAATGCGACCCGGAATAGAGCGCTTGAATTCATCGCGCGTTGCAAAGTAGGCCGCGTGTGGACCTCCATAACCCATGGGAACACCAAAGCGCTGAGCGGAACCAACGGCAATGTCGGCGCCGAATTCAGCAGGAGGAGTTAGAAGACAGAGTGAGAGTAAGTCAGCAATCACGGCAACCATCGCACCTTTGGCGTGTGCTTCGGTGCAGAGTTGACGGTAGTCTTCGACTGATCCGCGTGAGTCTGGATATTGAACAATCACACCAAATGTCTCGGGATCGAGTTCATGCGTTTTGTAGTCGCCGATTTCAAGCTCGACTCCAATCGCCGTGCAACGAGTACGAATGACGTCTAAGGTTTGCGGAAATACATCTTTAGAAACGAAGAGTTTGTTCTGATGATTCTTTGCGCAAGCATGCATGAGGTGCATGGACTCGGCAGCTGCTGTACCTTCGTCGAGCAAGGAGGCATTGGCAATTTCAAATCCGGTGAGATCGATGATCATGGTTTGGTAATTCAACAACGACTCCAAACGACCCTGTGCAATCTCAGCTTGATAGGGTGTGTACTGCGTGTACCAACCTGGATTTTCGAGGACATTGCGTAGGATAACAGTTGGAGTGATCGTGCCATAGTATCCCATACCGATGTAGGATTTAGCAATCACATTCTTAGCTGCCACTCCTGCGAGCTCTTGAAGAAAATCATGCTCGGTGCGGGCTGCGGGTAAATTCAGCTCCTTGTTTAGTCGAATGTTCTCTGGAATTGTCTTGTTGATGACATCGTCCAATGACGATTCACCAATTGTTTGAAGCATGATCTGCAACTCGTCTTCAGTAGGACCGATGTGGCGATTTACAAAACGATCGTAATGCGGAAGTCCGGATGTCATGAGCGGTGTGTTGATGGTAGTACCAGTTTTATAACGAAAACAAAATTACGAACAAACAAAATGAGTACGTGGATGGTGGAAAGCTTTGCTGGGGCTGGGCCGAAACAAAGAACGTCTTCAGGAGACCTGAAGACGTTCAAAGAAAACTTGAAGTGTTTGCGTTAAAGCTGCTTTAGCGTGCCAAAATCAGCGGCATCGAAAACTGATTACCGGCTGCCGAATAGACGCAATAGTATTTGCCGGAGCTTAGGAGGGAAGCGTCGAATTGGGCTTCGTATACCCCGTCGTCATGGGCTCCATTGACTAAAACAGCGATCTCTTTGGCACTTTCGTCATAGATGCGTAAGTCAGCCATACACGGGAAGCCCACGCTGTAGCGCACCACCACCGAACCACTGGAAACCGGGTTAGGATTGATGGAAATGAGACGGAAGCTGGTTGTTGTGAGTGAAACTCGTCGTAGATCCGCCGCACACGTTATGATTTCAACTAATCCTGCATCCGAGCGCTCGTCGGCACAGAGAATACGTAACGACGGTAAGCTGTAACTCAGACTCGGGAAGGAGCGCTTTTCCACGCTTAAGAGCGTCTTGAAAAATGGCTTCATGAGTGTGCCATTTCTTGACAATATGCTCTGACCCTTAGCTCGAAATACCGCTGAGTCTTTTGAGCTCAAACTCGGTTCGTATTTCACGGTCCAATCTGGATCCAACATGTCACCAAGCTGCACCGTCTTTGACGTATCGTACTGCAACGAAGCCGGATTGAAATGCACAGCAGCTAAAACCTCTCGAACCCTCAATTGTGCCCACTTCGAGGATTCGCCGAAGATTGGAAGCACAAAGGATGAATCGACGGACACGCTGGTGCTACCCAAATAGAGTCGAACGACATCGTCCTTGCGCCCAAAAGCGTTGAACTGCACCGTGTCTATGCGCACTCCATTCGAGCTGTGCACGCGGAACACGACTTTGAACGGTCCGGCAGATAGTGGGAAGATTCGTACTCTATAAGCCGGTGACAGAGATTCTCCTGGATTCAGAGTTTGAGGCAAGAACTTCGTGTTTTGAGTATCAAGCACAACTTGGTCAGCCCATCCATTTTCAACGCGCCAAATCGAAACGCTGTCGATGCGTAGAGCAATCTGACCCAAGTTCTTCATGTCCAGTGATGCATCGGTCGAATCGCATGCGATAAAGCTCGCGCCACTTCCATTAGGAGTGATCACTAAGCTGTCACCGCATGGGGCAATGCTGATCGTGACTGAAGTATCCTTCCAGCAACCGGCGACAGTTGTCACTCTCACGGTGTATGTGAGCGTGCTCTCCGGTGTTGCCACTGGATTCTGAATGTCTGTTTGGCTCAAGCCGCTAGCCGGCGACCACTGATAGCTTCCACCTCCATCGACATAGAGCTGGATGCTTTGCTTTTGACAGATGCGCGTCGGTGGTGTTATGCTGTCGATCTTCGGCATTGCATTCACCCGAATGTCGAGCGTGTCGCTTGTGCTGCAACCGGAGGCTGCGTTCACCGCTGTAAGAATGTAGCGATGCGTCGAGTCTTTGCCAATTGGAGCGATGCGTGTTTGAGCACAGGTTGGACACTGCACACCCGTTTCCGGAGACCAGTGAAAACTATAGCTGCTGTCGCTTACACGAGTCTGAACAAAGCTTCCTTCGCACAGAGCAGTATCCTGGTTGAGTAATCTGAACACCGGAGGAGTGCCGATACCAATACGAGCACTTAGTGTGGTATCGCAGCCGTTGGCACCTGTGATCTGAATCGTGTATGTGGTCGTTGAACTTGGACTAGCAATTGGATCCGGACAATCAGTACAGCTCAATCCGGTAGCCGGCGACCAACGAATACTTGTTCCGGTGGAGCTGATGTTGTAATGTACGTTTCCACCTTGGCACAGAGATGTGTCAGCAGGAGCAACGCTAGCAATAGGACGATCCTTGACTGTCACAAGAATGCTGTCTTTAGTAGCACAAGCTCCTGTACCCGAAGTGACAACATACATGGTAGTCTTAGCAGGCGAAGCCATGGTATTCAAACATGTCGGACAAGCCAAGCCAATCACAGGCTGCCACAGGACAGCATTGTTTTGTGCGCTAGAAGTTGGATCGAGAAGCACTGAATCGCCGCGACAAATTGTCTTCGGTCCGGATGTCTTCAACGTCGACTTCTGAGAGATCTTCACATCCATCGTAACACGCGAAGTACAAATCGACGAATCACCTTCGATGGTGTACTTGATGTTTGCTTTTGGCTTGATAACGACTGTAAGACACGTGTCGCACGAGAGATAAGTACTCGGCTTCCACTGCACGTGTCCGCCATACTTCAAGGTGTAGACGAGTGAGTCGCCTGAGCAGACCGTCACGCTGGTTGGTAACTGTCCTTCAATACCCGGACGATAGCGTACGGTCACAGAATCAATTGCTTCACAGTCAGCACTAGTGCCATTGCGAACGCGAGCGTAGTAGGTGATGTCTTTCTTTGGTGGAACGGCAAGGGGAGTAGGACAATTGCTACATGATAATCCAGTTGTTGGCGTCCAGACGATACTCGTAAAGTTTCCATCAGCACGAAGAGCAATTCCAGTACTAGTACAACCAATAGAATCCGGCTGGATCGAAACGGTTGCTTTTGGAAGCACAGTGATTTTGGTTGAGTCTTCGTAAATGCAACCTTGTGCATCCAAGCCGCGACAGTAATAGGTCGTTGTGACAGATGGTTTGGCAAAGGTGCTTTGACAACTATCGCACGTAACGCCGTTGCTTGGCGTCCATTTCACGCTCATAATTTTCCCTTGCACCAGCAGAGCTGCAGAGTCGTTCTTAAAGCAGATGAACTGCGATCCAATTGCGTGAATATTTCCGGAGCGTGATTTCAAGAGTACGTGAACTGAGTCCATTCCGTCACAGCCGAGGCTATCACGGACGGTAACGAAATAAGTCGTGTTGCCTTTAGGACGAACCTTTGTTATGATACAGGTGTCACAACCAACGCCGTCTTTAGGTGTCCATTGAACCGACCGTATCACGCCATTGCCAAGAGTTGCTTTCAAAACCACACTATCTGCGGCACTACAGAACTCCTGATCGGGTCCTGCATCGACTTGTAGCCCGGGACGAATACTAACCTTAACCGTATCACGTCCTTTGCAACCGATTGAATCAACTGCCACCGCTATGTAATTCGTTGTTTGGGTCGGATGAGCTTTGGTGGAAATACACGTATCGCAAGCCAGACCTGTTTTCGGAGTCCAGTTGATCTTGCGGATCGTTCCGTTGAGACCTGTCGCCGATATCGTCACAGAGTCGCCATTAAGGCACAGCGAGGTGTCACGTCCGGCATTGATCTGAAACTTGCGAACGTTGACTACCACAGTATCCAAAGCATCACAGCCCAAAGAGTCGATAGCGCTCACGATGTAGGTCGTGGTTTGGGTTGGTTGTGCGATTACATCACGACAGGTATCGCAGTTAATACCGCTATTAGGTTTCCACTTGATATTCGATGCAGCGCCTGTGAGGTGCAATTGAACAGTGTCGCCTGCACACACGGTTCGATCGGGTCCGGCATCAACATCAACTTCCGCTAAGTCAGGTTGCAAAGCCATTCCACCGACATAGCCATATGAATCCGCATCGCCATATCCATAGACATACAATCCAACCGGTTGAGAACTCTGGATATTATGTACTTCTGAGGTTACGTTGATATTGGCGTATGCGAAGCATGTGTTGGGAATGTCGATGAAGTTGGCGTTGAGACGAGCGCCATCGTACGTGATTGAACTGATATTACTTCGTGTTGTAACGACGGTAATAAACTGCTGCGTAAAGCTGTTGAAGGCTTGAATGTTCGTGTAGCGATACTTCGTAAGGTACTGACGTCGAGGTGGAATGATCATCATGAAGGGATCACCCGGCTGAAGGTTTTGTCCGCTGGAATGAGTCTTCTTATACAAGGCCACCATCACCTTCTTCGAAGCAACAAGCAAACCTGCTTGGTTCAGTGCAGCTTCGTAGACCTGACCGCGATTGAGCACGGCAACTTGTGTGTTGTTGAAATTCAAGACCGTTCCGTCGTCTTGCGCCACAACTCTCCAAAGATCATTGCCAAGCGTGGTGATTCCTTGCGGTTGTGCCAATGGCGTGATCACATAACTACGTCCCCAAACAGAGGTCGGCAAAAGTTCTTCATACAAGTGATCGCGTGAAACCAGATTACCTCGCAGCTCTACAGGGATCGTGGCTCGTTGATGTCCGGCAAACACTGCAACCGGCTTACTCGAAGTGATATGCGTTCCACTGAGATCATATCGAAGTTGAGTCGTTGAGTAGGCTGATTGAAAGAGATAGGCTTGACCCTTCTGAAGTGTAAATGTCTTGGTCGCCAACGCTGTTTGAGTGGTCGGGGCTGTAGGAACCACGGTCACATTCGTGTTGCTGTCTGTTGCCACGATAACGAATTCTGAAGGCGTATAGGCCAAATCTAATCCACCTCCAAAGCCATTGAGTACACCGTCGGCTTTGTAGGCTAAGACGTAGTAGTCCGTTCCAAGAAGTGACGTTGGTAGCACTAAAGAGGCATCACTTGTAGTAACTGCTTTGTTGAGGGCATAGACGGCAACGTTATGATCAGTCTGTACGTGGAATACTTGATTGGCCGCTGTTTCAAGATCGTTGTTGTTTGAAAACTGTTGACTCTGATTGTAGCCTAGCAACTCATAACCGGCCCACTGCACATGATGCTGCCAGATCTGAGCCGGATTGTTTATAACAATATTTTGAACGACTAGGTTACCGCTTCGGTTTTTATAGGTTAATGTACCGGTAGTGGCCGAGTCCGCTATGACATAGACATAGAGTGAATCATCACTTGCAGTTCCATTGTTATGGATGTTTGGCAAAAAGCTGAAATAGAAATCCCGACCTCTGGAGGTTTGCTGAGCACTCATGTGAGTGACACCAATCACGAAGAGGAATGCAAGGAGAGAAATCCAAATGCAAGTGGTGGGACGTTTAGTCATAGATGTCTGGAAAAGATGTTTCGATTCGCAGCCCCAATCGGTAGATGTGATCTGACGGCGCAAATCGATGCAAAGACGACGATAATTTACAACAAGCACTTCGAATGCAATTGTGTTTCAGATGTCAATAACTTTTCGTTCACCGAAACCCCATTTTTCCGCCATGCAACCGGAAGTCACGAAGGCTGGTGACGTCAAGCGGGGGCTTTAGTGCGAAACTAGGCTCCTGAAAATTGCACAGTCAAAAGTGCTTGATTGGGCTTATTTCAGCATAAACACCGAAGAGCGGGCAAGGTCACAAAATCATTCACATTTATTTAGCACATGACTGACATTTGTGTAACAGAAATATGACGAAAATTGCATGGTATTTCACACTTATATGACAGAATAGCAGACTTTAGTATGTAACCTTGTGCTGGCATGATTTGTCATAGTAATAAGCAGACAACGAAGTTCGGTAGACTCAGAACACCAGAAAACAGAATAGAATATTTTACATCACCTTGAGGAGGGCGCTATGGATTTAGTCATGCAATTGGAAGGTCTGTTCCGTACGGAACGAAAGAAATTCCTCGGATTCATCCGTCAACGCGTTCGCAGTCACGAAGAAGCTGAGGATATTTTGCAAGACGTATTTGCGAACGTTATTGCAGCATCAGCTCAAATCGACAAGCCTATCGAAAACATCGCATCGTGGGTTTTCACGGCAGTTCGCAATCGTATCATCGATACCTATCGTAAGAAGAGAACATCAAACTTCTCTGACATGAGCACGGATGCTCAGTACGATGAAGGTGTTGAGCTTTTTGAAAACTACATCGCCGACTTGAGTTACAGTCCGGAAACCGACCTTGTTCGTCGCACCATTTGGGACGCAATTCAAGAAGGTCTCAAGGAACTTCCGGCTGAACAACGCGAAGTATTCGAGAAGAACGAGTTTGAAGGCATTTCATTCCGTGAAATGAGTGAGCAGAGCGGCGTGAACATCAACACACTACTGGCTCGTAAGCGCTACGCAGTACTTCACTTACGTTCGCGTTTGGAGCAATTGTATGCTTCGGTTAACGACGCATATGATCCTTCGAAAAAGAATCCGGTCTAAAATTTCTGACCTTTCGCTTTCGCAACACAGCAATGAAATTTAAAGAACCCTTGACCCGGGTTCTTTTTTTTTGCCAAGACTCTTTAGTTCATTCGACCTTTTTTGTAAGTTGAGAAGCGATTTGTGACGGTTTGTTCCGTCCCAATTCGTTAAACATCTTCTGTCAGCAAAATTTTCGGCACGCATTTGCGTCACCGATAGTAGGTCACGAGTCATGGAGCTGCGGATGGTCAATAGATACTCCTTTAAGAACAGAATATTCAGAGCCGGTTTTTATATCTTCAGCATCGGAGGTTTGATGATGCTGTTCGCAGGACTGCTGTGCCTGGTTTGGAATCATGCCATCGTTGAGCGCTTCGATCAAAGTCCGCTTAACTTTCTCGAATCCGCCGGCCTCGTTTCTGTAGCCTACATTGTGTATTCCGCAATTCGCTTCAGTGCACTATCAGAAGACTGCACCGCTGAATCGTCCATGCAGTCTCCGTCAATTGCCCATAACTCAACGACTCTGACTGGCGATAGCCACGAATTCCTCCGCTCAAAAGGGGATTCCACCCAGCTACAATCAACCTCCGGTCCACTCCATAACCAGTTAAGCGATTCTCAGCGCGAACAGTTGAAACGCGAAATAGAACGCTGCTGCGGTAAGTCTGTAGCCATGACGGCGGCCGAGCCAAGTGCTAAATCTCATACAGAACAAGTAGTTAACACCTGAGCTTTTCTCCGCGCCCCCTGTTGCATCTCTCTTCGTAGAGATTTTTTTACACCATGCTTGAAAAAAAGGTATTATTGTCTTAAATTGCAATATCAATTAAAGATATAATACTCTTATTTCAGGAATGTAATGGTGACCCATTCACAACCCGGAGCAAAAGCGGGTATCCCGTGTTTCCATTGCGGAGCAATGTGCGACGAGGGAGCGGTTGAATACACCGGACGCAACTTTTGTTGTGTTGGCTGCAGCTTGGTGTACCAGTTGCTTCGCACAGACTCGGTTTGTGACGTGGTACAAGAAGAAAGGGTAGCAAGCCAACGCTTTAGTCGTAAGCCTATACCTCGCTTTGAGTTCCTTGACGACCAAACAGTAGAAGCTTCTCTCATTTCCTTCAAGGATGCCAGGGTGTCGCAATGTCAGTTTATCGTTCCATCGATACACTGTGCTTCATGCATCTGGACCCTTGAAAACCTCTTCCGCTTGGATCCTTCGATCGTCCGTTCTGAAGTCAATTTCCTCAAAAAGACAGTCAATATTGGTTTCCTGCACCACGACATTAGTCTGCGACAAGTTGTGGAACTCATCACTCGTCTCGGTTACGAACCTGAGATCCGCATGGGCACGCAAGCAAATGCACGTCCGATCAACAAATCAATTCGCTCTTTGTATTACAAGATCGGCGTCGCCGGTTTCGCATTCGGCAATGTGATGTTGTTTAGTGCGCCGGATTATTTAGCTAAGATTAGTTCGGATGGTGCTGTAGTTGGGACAACCTTTGCTCGACTTTTTGCAATGCTGAGCATTGCCTTGTCGGTGCCGGTGTTGTTGTACTCAGCATCTGACTACTTCATTAACTCATGGATGGCGTTACGTGAGCGACGTCTATCGCTCGATGTGCCTATCGCAATTGGCGTCAGCGCACTTTTTGTTCGAAGTCTTATTGAAATTCTCGGCGGAACCGGAACAGGTTATCTCGATTCATTTACCGGTCTGGTGTTCTTCCTCTTGATTGCTCGACTCTTTCAAGCAAAGAGTTTTGAGACGCTTTCCTTTGAACGTGACTACACCTCGTATTTCCCATTGTCAGTTGTTGTTCGCGAGCACGCTCACCAACGTGTGATTCCAATTGCGAAGCTGGAAGAGGGAATGGTGATAGTGATTCGTAACAACGAGATCATTCCGGCTGATGCTGTAGTGATCAGTGATCACGTCCACGTCGATTACAGCTTTGTGAGTGGTGAGAGTGATGTTGTAGAGCTACTTCGCGGCGCTACAGTCTTTGCCGGTGGCAGAGTAATTGGTTCTGCAGTTGAATGTACAGTTACTAAAAGTGTATCGCATTCATACTTAACGCAACTCTGGAATAACAGCGCCTTTGCAAAAGAAAAGAAGAGTGCATTTATCGATTTGTCGGATGCATTTGCAAAGTATTTCACACTTGTGACGATTGCGCTTGCCGCTTTGACCTTTGCGATCTGGTTGCCAAATCTGACGATGGCATTGAGCACTTTTACGGCTGTGTTGATTGTTGCTTGTCCTTGTGCTTTGACGCTGGCAGCGCCTTTTACATTTGGTGCTGCGATGACTATACTGGGCAAGGCTCGCATGTATATCCGCCACATCGGAGTGGTTGCGGATATGGCTTCGGTGGATACGATTGTGTTTGACAAGACCGGAACCCTGACGCATTCCACACACGCTTCGGTGAGATTTAGTGGCAGCGAGTTGTCGGAAGAAGAACGTCGCATCATCGCTGTAGTCGCACAACAATCAAGTCATCCTCTCAGTGCTCAGATCGTTGATGTACTTGCCGGCGCAGATTTCGATCGTTGCGCAATACAGCCGGAGTGGTTTGACGAATATCCGGGAAGCGGAGTCGAGAGCAGAATTGAAGGTCACCACGTTCTCCTCGGCTCCGCTGACCTGGTTTGCGCAGGTCAGCAGGGAAGTGTTGGTCAGTCGCAAACGCCGCAAGTACACGTGGCAATCGATGGACGATATCGCGGTGTATTTCAAGTGGAGTTGTCGTTGCGTGAAGGTATGCGCGAGACCATTGCGGCGCTCTCATCGAGATACAAGCTCTATTTACTCAGTGGTGACAGTGACAAACAACGCGATGAGTTTTCGCAGCTCTTCGACAACGATCACCTGTTGTTCCGCCAGAGTCCGGATGAAAAAATGTTGGTCATTAAGTCACTGCAGGAGCGCGGACATCGCGTGGCCATGATCGGTGACGGAATGAACGATGCCGGCGCACTACGTCAGAGCAACGTCGGAATTGCAGTAAGCGAGAACAGTACATCATTTACTCCTGCGTGCGACATCATCGTTAGTGCATCTGCTCTCTACAGACTTGCCGATTTCTTTGCCTTTGCTCACACTTCACTTCGTGTTTTACGCATTGCCTTTTTGGTTTCAGTGGTGTACAACATCATTGGTTTGGCTTTGGCATGTGGCGGACAACTGACGCCAATGTTCGCCGCGTTGTTTATGCCGCTAAGCAGTTGGAGTGTGGTAGGTATTGCTTATGGTTTGATGCGCTTGCAAGAACGTGCATTGGTACTGCCAATCACCGACAGACGTCATAGCGCGATTGTGCAGGAGAACAGAGGAGTACAAGCAAGTTTATCATCCACGATACAAGGCTGATCAATGGAAATTCTCTTCATGCTTATTGCCTTTAGTGTACTGATCGCTGTGGTGTTTTTAGTCAGCTTTCTTTGGTCAGTACGCAGTGGACAATACGACGACAATTACACACCTGCGGTCAGGATGTTACTCGACGACGATCCCCATGCGGTATCGGCTCCGGTTCCTCCGATCATTGGTGTTCAACAGCAACAGTAATCAGTTTTAACCTTTCAATTCACATTAGGGAGACGGGTAATGAATAATGATGGGTTGCGTATCGAAAAATTCGAATACGACAACAAAACAGTCCGGAACTTCTCCATCGCCATGATGGTGTGGGGACTCGTTGGATTCCTTGTGGGCATCCTTGTTGCTCTCAAGCTCTACTTCCCCCAGTTCTTGGGATACATACCGTATCTGACATACGGTCGTTTACGTCCACTGCACACAAATGCAGTGATCTTTGCTTTTGCCGGTAACGCAATTTTTGCCGGCGTGTACTACTCATTGCAACGCTTGTGTAAGGCGCGCATGTGGAGTGACATGTTCAGCAAGCTGCACTTTTGGGGATGGCAGCTTATCATCGTTACGGCAGCGCTTACTCTACCGCTCGGTATCACCACCGGCAAAGAGTATGCTGAATTGGAATTCCCAATTGACATTCTCATCGCACTTGTATGGGTCATCTTTGGCGTTAACATGCTCATGACCATCTACAAGCGTCGTGAACGTCATATTTATGTTGCTATATGGTTCTACATTTCAACCTTTGTCACCGTTGCAGTTCTTCACATCGTTAACTCATTCGAGTTGCCGGTAAGCTTCCTGAAGAGCTATTCAATGTATGCAGGTGTTCAAGATGCTTTGGTTCAGTGGTGGTATGGTCACAACGCCGTAGCGTTCTTCCTTACAACACCATTCTTGGGCATGATGTATTACTTCATTCCCAAAGCAGCTGAGCGTCCGGTCTTTTCATACCGCTTGTCAATCGTGCACTTCTGGGCTTTGATTTTCCTTTATATCTGGGCCGGGCGCACCACTTGTTGTACACAGCATTACCAGATTGGGCACAATCTCTCGGTACAGTGTTCTCATTCATGTTGATTGCTCCATCATGGGGTGGTATGGTTAACGGTTTGATGACCCTCCGCGGCGCGTGGGACAAGGTTCGTGAGAGTCCGGTTTTGAAGTTCATGGTCGTTGGTGTTACAGCCTACGGTATGTCGACCTTCGAAGGTCCGCTCATGTCACTGAAGAACGTCAACGCACTCACACACTACACAGACTACATCATCGGTCACGTTCACCTCGGTGCTCTTGCATGGAACGGTGGCATTGGTTTCGCCATTCTCTATTACATGTTCCCGAAAATGTATCGCACAGAGATCTGGTCGAAGAAACTTGCTAACTGGCACTTCTGGTTTGCAACTCTCGGCATTCTCTTCTATGCAATTCCGCTGTACTGGGCCGGTATCACTCAATCTTTGATGTGGAAGGAATTCACGGCAGAAGGAATACTGCGTTATCCAAACTTCTTGGAAACCGTTACGCAGATTCTTCCAATGTACTTGATACGCGTTGCCGGTGGTACCATGTATTTCGTTGGTGCAATTCTCGGTATTTACAACATCTACATGACAGCGAAATCAGGTTCACTTGTTGCAAACGAAGCTGCCGAAGCTCCGTCACGCGAAAGCATGACCATTGCGCACCCTGAAGCAAACGCTTCATGGCACCGTGTATTGGAAGGCAAACCATTCAAGTTCCTTGCATTCGCATTGCTTGCAATTCTTGTTGGTACACTTGTTGAATTTGTTCCAACCTTCCTTGTTCAAAGCAATATCCCAACGATCGCATCGGTGAAGCCGTACACGCCACTCGAAGTTCAAGGCCGTGACATCTACATCCGCGAAGGTTGCTATACCTGTCACTCACAAATGATTCGTCCATTCCGCTCAGAAACAGAACGCTATGGTGAATACAGCAAAGCCGGCGAGTTCGTGTATGATCATCCATTCCAATGGGGATCGAAGCGTACCGGACCGGATCTTCATCGTGAAGGCGGTAAGTATCCAAACAGTTGGCACTTCTTGCACATGAACAATCCTCGTTCAACCTCACCGGGTTCGATCATGCCGGCATATACGTGGTTGTATGATGATAACACCGATTGGGCAAGTACCGAAGGTAAGATCATCACACTGCGTAAGCTAGGCGTTCCATATCCGGAAGGATTTGAAGGCACGGCATTGGACAGCGCAAAGGCACAGGCAGCAACGATTGCAGCTGATTTGTCGAAGAGTGGAAATGCAATCGCAGCGGATCGTGAGATCGTGGCTCTTATCGCATATCTGCAGCGTTTGGGCACGGATATCAAGTTGCAGAAGACCGCATCGAATCAATAATTCTTCAATACACAAAGGAAAATCAATGTTTAAGAATGTATTAGAATCGATAAGCGGTGTAGAAATATATCCCATTATCTCAATGATCCTTTTCATCATCGTGTTTTGCGGAATGCTCATTTGGGCATTCCGCAAGGACCGCAACTACTTGTCGCGTATGGCAGAAATGCCTCTCGACGACGAGCAGCCGGTCCCACATGTTTAAGCCTTTCACGCTTTTGATGAACTACGTACCAATAATCAAAGAACAACAACTGGAGAATTCTCATGGCTCAAAATGAAATCGATAAACTTCTGGATCATGACGCCGATGGAATACAGGAGTTCGACAACGCGCTACCGAAGTGGTGGTTGTACGGATTCTATTTCACCATCGTGTTTGGTATCGCATACATGATCTACTACCATATGGCCGGCGGACCGAGCAGCGCTCAAGAGTATGCCGCCCAGATGGATGAAGCAAAGGCAATGTACAAGACGGCCACCGCCACAACTGGCGACTTAGTTCCACTTAAGGACGAAGCTTCTCTGACAGCAGGAAAGACAATCTTTGAAGGAACGAACAATGTGTGCTTTACTTGTCACAGAGCAGACTTAGGCGGTCAGGTAGGACCAAACCTTACCGACGAATACTGGATACACGGCGGACAATTCAAGGACATCGTGCTAAGCATCACCACAGGTTATCCGGATAAGGGAATGTTGCCCCTATGTATGGTCGAAACGCGGATCAAACCCACCGGATCCAAAACCAATTGATCCGGAGAGAGAGAAGAAGGTTGAAGATCAGGTCGCAGCTGCTCACTAATTGAGCGGTAGAGTTAACAAATACACGAGTCAGGAACAATTATGTCAATCTTGGAAGTACACAAGGAAGCACCCGAAGGGTTTCGCGATACCTTGACAAACATCGACAAGCAGGGTAACCGCTCGAAGATTTACCCTCACAAACCAAGTGGCCGTTTCTATACGGCACGCACGATTGTGAGCATCTTTCTCTTGGCATTTTTGTTCTTGGCTCCGTTTATGAAATTCAACGGCATGCAGTTCATGCTGTTTAATATTCTTGAACGTCGCTTCGTCATTTTCGGAGTTGTCTTTTTCCCTCAAGACATGTACGTCGTCGTTTTGGCGATTCTCAATCTCCTTGTTTCAATCGTACTTTTTACCGCAGTAGCGGGTCGCATATGGTGTGGCTGGCTCTGTCCGCAAACAGTGTTTCTCGAAATGCTGTTCCGAAAAATTGAATACGCCATTGAGGGAAGTGGAGTTAAGCAGCGTTTGTTCGATGCTGCGCCATTAAGCACCGAGAAGATCCTGCGTAAAGCCTTCAAGCACGCGGTGTTTTTCTTTATCTCGGTGTTGATTGCAAATACCTTCTTAGCCTATTTGATTGGCTCAGATGCGGTCGTGGATTTGATTCGAGAATCTCCGGCAAAGCACGTCGCAGGATTCTCAATCATGATTCTCTTTTCCTTCGTCTTCTACGCCGTCTTTGCCCGGTTTCGTGAACAAGCCTGCGTTGTGGTGTGTCCTTATGGACGATACCAGAGTGCTCTGGTCGATCAAGACACTTTGCTTGTGACCTATGATCATGTACGAGGAGAACCCAGAGGCAAGTTCACGCGTGAAGACAAACAAGCGGTATTGAGTGGCTCTTCCATGAACACAACCAGTCGTGGCGATTGTATTGACTGCGAGCGCTGTGTTCATGTATGTCCTACTGGCATAGATATCCGTAACGGAATCCAGCTTGAATGCGTGAATTGCACAGCATGTATTGACGCTTGCGACGAGATTATGGATAAGGTAAAGAAGCCACGTGGTCTTATTCGTATGGCATCAGCCAACAGCATTGTAAATGGATACTTTGGTTGGTTCACTACGCGAGTTAAAGCGTACACAAGTGTATGGCTCTTTGTCACGAGCATTTTTGTGTTCTTCTTCGTGCAGCGACCTATGACTGAAGTTCTCATACTTCGTCAACCAGGAACTTTGAATCAAAGCACCGGTACTCACGAGAAATTGAACTACTATGTGCTAAACGTGGTCAACAAGCATTACAATGAAATTCCAATCGAATTGAAAGCAATCGAACCGGCACAGGCTCACATTACAGTGCTCGGTGATATCTCATCGGTGCCGAAGCTGAGTGAGAAGTCGGTGAGATTCATGCTTCTTGTACCCGAGGCATCAATTCAACAAAACAACAGTCCGGTTCGCATTGGTGTGTATTCCAATGGAGAACTAATTAAGACAGTCGAATCACGATTTGTTGCAACTAACTAACAAGAAAGGGACAGCCATGACGACAGACACAGTGGTGACCCCGGCGCCGAAAGTACGTCGCTGGAACTGGGGCTGGAGTATCGCGCTGGTATATACAGTCTTTGCCCTCGGCACAATCGCCTGGGCAGTCTTCAGCTTTTCGCAAAAAGTTGAGTTGGTATCCAATGATTACTACGCTCAGGAAATCGCCTATGATGGACATGCTGAGCAGATAACAAACGCGCAGCAACTAGCAACTCCGGTCAATGCGCACTACAACGCCGAGACGCAGCGCTATACACTTCATTTTCCTATTGCAGTGAGCAAAGGAACAGTGACGCTGTATCGTCCTTCATCTTCATCCTACGACCGTAACTTCCCGCTCAATGTCGATGCGGCTCAAGAGATGTCGTTCTCAACCCAAGACCTTCTCAAAGGTCGCTGGCAAGTCCAAGTACAATGGCAATCGGGCGACAAGTCCTATTTCAATCAATTCAAACTCGATCTCTAAACGAGATTCGCATGCTTTGTTCGTGTTGAATAGGTGAAATGATTCGCTCACACCAGTCGGTGTTTGTGATTGACCTTTGTCGCGAATGGTTTGCAGCACGACCTTGCAGCTGCATTGAATCGTGGGCCTTACAAAAAGGCGATAGCAAGAGCAAGAGCAAGAGGGAAGAGAATATATGCTAACGATAATTCTCAGTGGACTAGTGTTAGGCTTTGGTGGATCCTTCCATTGCCTGGCAATGTGCGGTGCTATATCGCTTTCCGTGAAGTCTGCAAAACCGGGTATTGCTTGGTCACAACTGCTCTATCATCTTGGACGAATCCTCAGCTATTGCGTGCTGGCTGTTGTGTTGAGTGCAAGCAAGGGATTGAATTGGTTGCAGAACGGACAGAACATCATCAGCATTAGTCTTGGTTCTGCGTTGTTCGTTGGAGCAATCCTCTTTATCATTTCGGACACCCTTTCTCAACGCGCAAGTCAAGCCGCATCATCGCTTCTATACCGTCTACGAAAACTCATCTTTCCAAACGGCATGCAATCATCGCTGTGGAATGCTGTCGCGATTGGCCTCATCAACGGCTTGCTTCCTTGCGGCTTTGTGTATTTGGCACTGGCCGGTTCGTTGATGCAGGACTCAGTTCCGGAGAGTCTTCTCTTCATGTCAGCTTTTGGTCTCGGCACCATTCCTGCACTCGCCGGATTAAGTCTTGCAGCTAAAATCCCAGTCCTTTCCAATGTGATTTCTTCGCGTCGCTTTGTTGTTTCTGCTGCGGCTCTCGCCGGACTTCTCCTCGTCGTTCGAGGAATGGCACTGGGCATTCCATACCTCTCACCAGCACTTCCAAGTCAACTCCAAACCATGCAAGAACTCCGTCACGAGAACGTGTGCGGAAGTCCACAAGGGAAGTAGTGCCCATTCGCTCAGTAGTCAGCGTCAATTATGAATAGAAGCGACAGGCTTGGCTGAACTAGTGTCGTTGGACTATTTGTCTCAAAGCTCCACGTCGACCCCTAAGAGCTTTCAACTCCATGATTTACAATGATTTATGTGCCGGGGAGCGATCTGATTAATGCTATAACTCTATCCCTAATTCCACAACTCATCTCTTTTCAATTGAAAAGTGTAAGATTTTTTACACACTTGTCGATTATTTTATTAAATTGATAGCAGTTAACAAATGGTACTTTGATTTGAACTATCGGTGGGTATTTCGTGATACGCCAGATGAGAATACAACACAACAATTAGTCGACGAGCTGAAAATTCCGAAGAGTCTTGCGAAAGTATTGACTTCTCGAGGTTTAGTTACTGCTCAAGATGCCCGGAATTTTTTCGCGCCAGAACTCCAATTTCTGCATGATCCATTTTTGATGGACGGTATGGAGGTGGCGGTGAAGAGAATCGAACAAGCAGTTCGTAATAAAGAGCTTGTTTGGATCCATGGCGACTATGATGTTGATGGTACAACATCTACGGCGATGACCCTGCAGTTTCTCAGGGAGATTGGTGCTCGTGCAGAGTACTACATTCCTGAGAGAATGACTGAGGGCTATGGCTTGTCGAACGTAAGCGTCGACAAAGCAATCTCTACTGGTGCGTCTCTCCTTATTGCCGTTGATTGCGGAATCACTTCGAACGAGACAATTGCCTACGCCAATTCGCGCGGACTGGAAGTCATTGTGTGCGATCACCACGAACCCGGTGACGTGCTTCCGAATGCCTATGCCATCCTCGATCCTATCAAACCTGGATGTCCTTATCCATTTAAATCACTGGCAGCCTGTGGAGTAGCATTTAAGCTCATCCAGGCAATGTGTGAGATGCGCGGTGATCCGGAACGTGCCTATGCATACTTGGACTACGTGGCCATCGCATCTGCAGCGGACATTGTGCCGTTGATTGGTGAGAACCGCGTTCTGGTTCATTTCGGATTGCAAATCCTAAACACTTTCCCACGTCCGGGCTTTAAGAGCTTGGTCGATTGTGCCAATCTTGAGCTTGGTCAGCTGACAACATCGAGCATCATTTTTGGTCTAGCGCCGCGTATCAACGCAGCCGGACGTATTGGCGACGCCAAGCGTGCCGTCGAAATGATGATCCAACCGGATGAAGTTGCTGCATATAAAATCGCCCAAGAGTTAGAGCAAGAGAATCGTAAGCGTCGTACAATTGATGAGTACACTTTTGCTGCGGCATTTGCTGAAGCAGAGAAGTTTCTCAAATCGGGCCTACGTCGTTCGCTCGTTTTGCACTCAGCCGATTGGCATGCAGGAGTTATTGGAATCGTTGCTTCACGTTTGGTTGAGAAATTCCAATTACCGGTTGTGATGCTTACCAGCGTGGATGGTCATGCGAAAGGCTCTGCTCGTAGTATCAAAGAATTCGACATTCATTCGGCTTTGAAGCATTGTGAACATTTCCTCAACGAGTTTGGTGGACACAAGCATGCCGCAGGATTGTCGCTTGAAGAGGTGAACATTCCAGCCTTCCGTGAAGCACTCGATGAAGTTGCGCAGCAGCATATCACCGATGAAATGTTGGTGCCGGAAATATTGATCGACGCTCCGCTTACGCTCAACGAATTGTCGCCGGGCTTCTTCGATCACCTCAAGAAATTCGCTCCCTTTGGTTTTAGCAATCACAAGCCGGTCTTCTTCAGTCAAGGCGTGATGAGCGCCAATGGCGTGAAGGTCGTGGGCAATAATCACTTGAAGTTCCGCGCATTGCAATCAAACTTTGTGATTGATGCGATTGGTTTCAATCTTGGTGATAAGCTCTCCATAGCTCAAGGCGGACGACCATTTTCGTTGGTCTATACCCTTGAAGAAAATACCTACAACGGTAGCACCGCTCCCCAGATAAGAATTAAAGACATCCGCACCGATGGCTAGGATGTTGTTCGGCCGCTCTTACCACGCCTAAAGACTCTGAGCTTTAGGATGCTAATGTGCATACTACGTATCGACAATGAGTGAAGAGCAATCACGAGCTTTTCGGGAGGAGCTGCATCGGCTTGCTGTGCTCCGTACAGAACTTCATGAGACGATTATTCTGAACCTGTGCAGTATTCTGTACCAGGAGCAGTTGCTTGTTCTGACCCAAGATCAGCCTCAATACTTCTCATCGCCTTTCGCACGTCACGTCTTTATCAGCGACCTGCTGAAATTTCCAGATAGTCTACGTCGTCCATTAGTTCAAATCCTCTTTGTCGGCTCGTCAAAAAGTAATTGGTCGAGCAATCAACCCTCGCTCAGTTCTGAATCCGCCCTCAACGCACTCCAGCAATTCGCTGATCGCTGTGATGCCTTCGACTTCCGTAGTGCAAAAAGCAACGTCACAAGCGAGTTGCAAGCCTCGAAGACCAAGCTTGTAGTCGAGCAAGTCGTTGAGCAGGCCAGCGCTATTTCACAATCTGAAGTCATAGCTCCAACAAAGAGCCTCGATGAAGTATATCGCGATCTGCGTGCGATGGTCGAACATGTTTCTGAGATTGAGCAGCGCGAGCAAGGAGCGAGTCTTGTTGTGTGGCTTCGCGATGAGACGGGGAGACAGTGCGCTATTCGCGTCTGGAACGAATACGTGGAGTTATGCAGTGGATTGTGGCAAGGCGCGATACTTCAGATATGTCGCTGTCGAGAGAGATCTATTGGACGCTACCACGCGACCTCTGAGACGCTCATCATCGTCGAGCCCGAAGTATTGATCGACGTTACTGATGTAGCAGAGTGCTTCCAACGACAAGGAGCAGAACCTCTGTTGTATTTCTTGCGTCGTTTTCATCGCTCCAAACCTTCGGCTGCCATTGCTGTAGGAACGATCGTTAATGCGGTCTTTGACGAACTGATTGCGCATGAGCAGATTGACTTTGACGAACTCTTCGCCCAAGCACTTGTCAGTAAATCGCTGAGTCTTATGGCAGCAATTGAAGCGCATGAGATTGGGCAAATCAAAGCACGTGTGCAAGAGTGCATACCGCAGCTGGAAGAAGTCGCTCGGTCTTTGCGAGGTGAGATCGTGAGTATTGAGCCATCGTTTCAATCGAGACGTTACGGATTGCAAGGACGACTCGATCTCATGGTGGAATACGCGCAGGATCCACATCGCAAACGTGTCATCGAGTTGAAGTCGGGTTCCGCGCCAACGGTCAATGAGACAAGTTCTGCGAACTCGACGTCCTACGGCAGCATGTGGACGAATCACTTGGCACAGGTTGGCTGTTACAATTTGCTTCTCGACGATGCCTTCCCGCAGCGCAGTGGTGATAGTCAGATTCTCTATGCCCGTGCAAGCAAACATCCGCTGCGCGATGCACCTAACACCCAGAGACTAAAGCAGCTCGTGCTTGATTGTCGCAATCGCATCGTGATGTACGAGCGACAACTACTCAACCGGAATTATCGCGTTTTGAATCTCATTGGCACCGCCGACATCCGCGTTGCAAGTTTTCAGGATGAAGAACTACAATTCTGGCGGAAGTTTCTTGGCGCGGTTAGTCAAACTGAGCGACGCTATATGCAGATTTTCTTGTCCTTCATTCTGCGCGAGCAATACGCTCAGCGAAGTCCGGATGCGACACGCGAAGCACCTCGCTTAGGAACGAGTGACATGTCTTCCTTATCGAAGGCTGCACACAACGATAACATGATCTCGGATCTTGAACTCGTCCCTGAGCTCAGCGATTTTCAGCTCATGCACTGTTGCTTTAGGCGCAGTAATTCTATGCAGGGAAATTCCTTGCGACCGGGCGATTCAGTTTTGTTGAGAGCTCATCCGAAGTCAACATCGAAAGCCGGAACAGTTGGTCAAATCTTCAAGGCTTCGCTGCGCAAAGTGGATCCGGAGTACATTCATTGCAGTTTTCGCAACAAGTTCGTTCGCGCGGAGCTGTTGTTGGCGGAGTTGGTTTGGACGATGGAGGCTGATAGAAGCGACTCAGGACTGAACACGGTCATTACAAGCTTCATGCAGTTCTTTCGTGTGGAAGCAGACAAGAGATCCATCTTTCTCGCTCAAAAAGCACCGCGTTTCAAAGAAGTGGAGTTTCAGGATCGGGAGGATCTTAGTGCCGAGCAGAATCTAATCTTGAGGGGAGCTTTGGCTTCACGGGATTACTTCCTGATTCAGGGACCTCCAGGTACCGGAAAAACGTCGCGCATGCTTCGATCTCTTGTTCAAGAGTTGCTACATGATCAGTCTGAAACCATGCTGATTGTCGCATTCACCAACCGCGCAGTCGATGAGATCTGCGGCGTCCTCAAGAGCTGTGTTCCGAATGAACTCTTGATTCGCATGGGCAGTCGTGAAACAACCGAGCATCCGGAAGTGCTCTTACATACAAGAGTGACGGAGTTTGGTTTTGAGAAAGCCCGTGAGCAGCTGATTGGTGCGCGAGTAATAGTGGCAACTCTGGCATATGTTCACGCCAACGCCGAACTACTCGAACTCAAGAAGTTCTCAACACTGATTGTTGATGAAGCTGCGCAGATTCTGGAACCGCAGATTGTGGGTATTGCAGCGGGAATTGGACGCTGCATCATGATAGGCGACGAGCGACAATTGCCGGCAATTGTCACACAATCCGAGTCATCGTGTCTAATATCAAATGCGGACTTATCATCGCTTGGCATCGATGATTTACGCATTTCGCTCTTTGAACGATTGATCAAACAGTGTCAGCAGCACGAATGGAAGCGTGCTTACGCTATGCTTGAACAGCAAGGACGTATGCACCAACGAATTCAGGACGTTGCGTCGCAATTGTTTTACCAATCTCGACTTCGAGTTGCCCATGAGTCTCAGAACAATCAGTACGAACTCTGGTCGCGCCCGCAGTCTGAAAACTGGCTTGACGAAGTACTTGCCAAGCAACGATTGATCTTCATTCGATCTGATGCTGAGCAAGGTCTCAAGACAAATAAACAAGAGGCGAAAGTCAGTGCAGAGATAGCGAGGCGTATTGCCGGACTTCGCGCCGACAGCCTCAACTCAAAGAGCATCGGTATAATTGCTCCGTTTAGAGTTCAGATTCGTGAGATCATAAACCAGCTTGACGAGACGCTTCGTCAGGTGGTAGTAGTGGACACGGTAGAGCGCTTTCAAGGCTCTGAGCGAGATTCGATCATCATTTCGACGGCTGTTGAATCTGCGCAGACATTGTCATTGATTCAGTCATTGCGAAGTATTGGCGGGGAAGTAGTCGATAGAAAATTTAACGTAGCAATCACACGTGCGAAACAGCAGCTTGTTCTCATCGGTCATGAACAAACTCTTCGAAGTTCAGAGCACTATGCACTCTTCATCGAAGCTTGTCAGAAGAACGGTGTTGTGATTGATGCGCGATCGATCATTGAGACTCTCGAATTAGTATAATTCAATCCAAAAGTCGATTGAAAAAATTGAAGCTCATGTCGTTGAATTCTTTGTGAATTCAAGTATGAGAATCAACTCATAAAGCTGGTGCTTGTGTAGAAATGTAGAATGGTATAGATTCCGAAACAGATGAATTCAGGTAGGGATTGGACTTAGTTGGTGTTGTTTAGTATAATGAATTTTGGGGGAACCGTGCATCGATACAAACGACTGTTGTGGACTCTTGCTCTCATTGTTACGAGTTCACATATCTTGGCGGCCGGAGAGCAACCGAAATCTATTCAGCCTCGTGTTGACGAGGGATTTGTAGAAAACAAAGGACAGTTTCCTTCCGAAGTACTGTTCAAGGCAAGCCTGTCAGCCTGCCAAATGTGGGTTAGTTCAAACGCAATAACACTAGATCTACGTGGTGATTCATTCAAGAGTGGACAACAAATTGTGCGTCCCTCAAAATTCCGTTCGATGAACGACGAGTTGACAGATGACATCATCGTCAAGCACCACGTGGTACGAATGAGTTTTGAGAATAGCTCAGCACCTCTCGTTCAATCCAATGATCGTCTGAGCGGTGATCGTTTTTACTACTCAGGTTCTGATCAATCGCAGTGGGTGCAACACGCCGCTCACTATCAATCCTTACAACTTCAAGAATTGTATCCGGGTATTGCATTGCTTTTGAGTACAGAAAATGGCAAGCCTCGCTATGATTTTGCCTGTGCACCTGGTGCAGATCCTGCAGAAATACGCATGCGTATTGACGGAGCCGATGCACTGAGCGTAGACAAGGACGGATCCTTGCGAATCCGCACTTCATGTGGTGACGTCGTGCAAGGTGGCATTCGCGCATATCAAATAATTGAAGGCAAGGAGCAAAACGTAGAGTGTAGATTTCATGTCGAAGGAAGCATTGCGACGCTCAAGCTTGCATCGTACGATCGGAGTCAAGCTTTGCTTATCGATCCCACGATTTACACAACCTTCCTTGGTGCCGAAGATGTCGATGTTATTAACGCTATTCGCGTTATCCCATCAACCGGTGATGTGTTGGCAGTTGGCTACTTCGCGTCAGCTGGTTTTCCAAAGAGTACCGGAGCATATCAGAGCAGTATTTATGGCGCGGAGGATGTGTTTGTTGTGTTGTATGACTCGAAACTCACAACCTATCGTTTTGCCGCAACTGTTGCCGGAAGCTCGTCGGATATCGCATGGGATTGTGCAGTATCGACCGATGGTAGAAATACAATCACGGTGTGCGGCGAGACAAACTCGACGTCATTTCCAACTACGTCCGGAGTTGTCGGACAAACCTTCCGCGGCGCTGTTGATGCCTTTGTGTTTCAGTTAAGTGCTAACGGCGATCGACTTCTCTACTCAACTTTTTATGGTGGATCAGATGAAGATCGAGCTTATGCTATTGCGCAAGATGCAAGTGGCAGTGTCTACTTCTGTGGCGAGACGAAGTCTTCGAACTTGATGGTAAAAGCAGGTTCATACCGCATCACCTCATACGGCAATGGCGACGGCTTTGCAGCAAGCTTAAGTCCAAGTGGGGGAATCTTGAACTACGGTTCATATTTGGGCGGCGCTTCACGTGATCGCGCATTGGATATCGCCTCATCAGGACCTTCCGACGCGAACATGGTGGTTGTGGGAGAGACAAAATCCAATGATTTCAATCTCGCTCCCTTCAACATCTTTAATCAACCGGCGTGTGCTCAAACAAAGATCAATCTCACCGGTGTCAACAATGCAACTGATGCCTTCGTGTCGAAATTCAATTCTCGTGGTTCAGACTTAGTGTATAGCACTTTTCTTGGTGGAAATGCCGACGACTACGCAACAAGCGTTCGCGTTGATGTGAGTGGAATGGCAATTGTTGCCGGTGCCACACTCTCGACGAACTTGGCTATTGCCGGAGAATTTCAACCAGCCAAAAGTGCAGGTATTGATGGCTTTGTTGCTCAAGTCAAACCCGATGGTTCGTTGATTCCATATCTGACATACTTAGGAGGCAATGGAAACGACTTTATCCACGACCTCGAGTATGATGCTGGTTTTATGTATCTGGTTGGCGAGACATTTTCGAATGACTTAATCTGTACCGGTGACGGGATGCAACAGACGATCTCTGAACGCGGTGATGCATTTATCATTAAGCTTCGCAACAACACCGTCGCCTATGCTACGTACTACGGCGCCAATCAAGAAGACGTGTTGAACTGCTTAGCCTTGTCGGAAAACCTGGGCGCATATGTTGGTGGATGGACCTCGTCGCCAAACATTGGAACAACTGACAGCGTCGTGCAACCGATCTTTGGTGGTGTAAAAGATGGTTTATTGACGAAGATGTGCTTCTCCAGCCTACAGCTCGGTTCACCTCCGGCTGCACTGTCAGTTTGCACCGGAGCGTCGATGTTGATTAGTTGGACTGCTTCGCAGATTGCAACTGCCGACCCATTTGCAGTTGAATTGAGTACTGATGATGGTCAGACTTGGTCGATCATTAAGAACAACATCACAACCCGCGCATCATCGTGGATTGTACCTGTGAATCAAACGCCATCGAAAAAATGTCGAATGCGCGTCACACACCTTGCTACAGGACTTCGCGTGCTCAACCCAGGAATATTTACTATCCAGAGTGCACCAAAAGTAGTTTCTCAAAGTGCCGATGTAACGGTGTGTCGCGGCGACTCGATGTCGCTTTCTGTTCAGGCAGTGGGTGATCAACTCAGCTACCAGTGGCGCAAAGATGGAGTTGCGATTAATGGAGCAACAGATTCCAGCTACTCAGTGAGTTCGATGACTGTTAGTCGAGCAGGGAGCTATGAAGTGGTTATTGATGGTGCGTGCACCAACGGCGTCACATCAAAGCCAATTCGTGTCACGACACTCTTCGCACCGCAAATCACGAGTAACATTCAAAACCTCACGGTCTACAATGGATCAGCTGCATCGTTTAGCGTCGATGTTGCCGGTACCGGCCTTCAATATCGCTGGCAGAAATTCAAAGTAAATATCCCTGGCGCACCTAATAGCAGCACGTACACAATTCCGTCGACTTCCTTCAGCGACATTGGCCGTTATCGCGTGATTGTAAGTGGTGATTGCGGTGCTGATACCTCAGTTGAGGCAAACCTGAGTGTTCTTACTGACAACGTCGGCGTCTTCGACGATGCGATGCTCAATGCGAACTCACTTCAGGTCGAACCTAATCCAACAACGGGAAGCATGCGAATTCGTGCACTAGGACTTGCCGATGGACATTATCGCATACAGTTGTTTAATGCTCGCGGTGAGCAATTCATTCGCGATATTGAATTCCATGAATCAGAAGCTCATTTTAATGTGGATCAATGTGCAGAAGGCGTGTACGAGTGTTTGGTGCAACGTCCCTCAGCAACTCCACTACAGACTCGCTTTGTCATCTTGCGCTGATAACACTGAGCGCGTAAAGCACATTCTTAACTGTAGCAAAGGGCGTCGTTTTACGACTGCCCTTTGTCGTTTGTGCTTCGTCGCCAATATTGCGATGATCCTTCTCTTCCCGAACTCACTTCACAGTCAACACATCCATTGGTCGCAACCACAGAATCCCTTAGCGCAGCCCGTGAGAGCAACACAAGTTGATCAAGACTTCGTCTATAGCGTTTCCGATCACGTGTTCTCTCGAAGTCATATTAACGGTGGTGGTTGGAGAGTACTTCACGATAGTGTTAGGGCTGGTCGCATCGAGACCTTTGTTGTGGATGACAAACACTATGTACTCGCTCTCGAAAATGGAATCGTGCTGGAGTCTCTTGATGGCGCCCAAAACTGGACAAGTTCCTCGTTAAGCTATAACCACGCACGAAAGCTCCTCACTTGGAACAGTACCATAGTCCTTCTTGCAGATTCACATACACTGTTCTTTTGGAATGCAACGGAGCATTCCTGGTCAACGACCGCCACTCCAACCGAAAAAGACATCGATTGCATTTCTACTAGTCAAAGTGATTTGTATTGTATCAGCGATGGATTCATTTGGCAGAGATCAAGTTCCGGTAGCGCATGGGTTAAAAAGTGGGAAACACCTACAGGCACCAAGATCAAATTCCTTTACGTTTCATTGCCGCGTATCATCATTGCAGGTGACAGTCTGTTGTTAAGAAGTGATAGTGGTACGAACAAATGGTATAACATTAGTCCTGATCAAGTCGCGCCTAACACAGAGATTAAGTCGACCTATGACTGGTCAACTCTTTGTGTAGTCAAAGGAACCAATACGAGTGATAACTCCTCAAGGATTTGGTATAGCACAGACTTGGGAGATACATGGAAATTGCCGCAGGGTAATTGGTTCACAGCCACCTATGCCATCGCTTATCGAAATGACATCGTCGCTGTGACTCCGGAGGGTCATGTCAATGACATAAAACTCAAAACTCCGGATGTCTTAGATCTTTGTGCACTTCCAGTTTCGGTTCAAATTTCAATTCTAGCGACAAGTAGCATAACCGACTTTATCTCGCACCGACGAGATGTTGTAAAGCGTTTGCGCTCAATGGATGAGTGGTTGCCTGTGACGCTGCCGCAGACGGTGGTTAATGATGCTGCCTTTGTGGAAGGTCGATTGATTAGCTGTGGAGAGGGACCTGAGCTGGCGTACAGCGACGACGCCGGTCTTTCCTGGTTTCCTCAATTAGTCCCATCCTTGCCCTCGAACGCACAATGGAAGAGGATTGACTACCTCAGTGGCAGAGCCTATCTACATTCCCAAAGCGGAGAGCTATTCATCAGCGATGATTTTACAGCTACTTGGAGCAAGGCTTTTGCGGACAATTCCATCGACGACTTTAGTATTCAATCAAAACAAGTTGCAGCGATCACATCCATTCCCGCGTCAAATGCATGTGCAGTTCTGATGACATCGACGACTTCGGCAAAGGTAGATTCAGTCTATGTTCCTAATCACCAATTCAAGCGTCTGACTTTGTGTTCAAAAGGGATACTTTTAGCGTACGACAGCCTTGCAAATACGTTGTACCGGTCTGCGGACAGCGGTCGTAGTTGGCAGCGAGTAGATCTGCCGGACAGTATTACGATTCAATGTATTGCAGCAAAGGCTGAACTGTGTGTGATTGGGACCAAACATGATGGAATCTATATCAGCAGCGATGCGGGAATTCACTGGTCCGTAGAAAACTTCGGTCTGCAGGAATTGAATGTTCGAAGAATAGCTTTTCGTGACAATTACATCTATGCCGTTGGGGATACGAGCGGACTCTACTATGGCATCTACCAGAATGAGACAATCAATGATGTAGGAAACGATGAGCGATCAGAAAAGATCACACAAATCTTGACCCTAGAGCAAGCTCTTGCTCTCACGTCTTTGTATGCTCAAAGTCAATTGTACATCTATGCTCTGGATGGCGAATGTCGTTGGAGTGGGAAGGCGGAGAACTTACGACGAGCGTGCTCACAGCTTTCGATGGGAATCTATGGTCTTGTGATTCCTGAGTCCCACATTAACCGGATCATGCTACTTAACAGAGACTAATCGCTCTTAGCTGAGACTTTTACGGACCGCACGGGCTTTCTTAGCTGCCAACGGTGCTTCTGTAGTAACTGCTGCAGCACTGACTTTTGGTAAGACGAGATCTTGCTTCTTCATTCCCTCGAAGAGGGCTTTCAGTGCTTGGCCGGTGTACGAATTCTTGACTTTGGCTACTTGCTCAGGAGTGCCAGTACATACAATCTCTCCGCCTCGATCGCCGGCTTCTGGTCCGAGGTCAATAACCCAATCGGCAGACGCAATCACACTCGTATTATGCTCAATCACGAGCACTGAATTTCCACGATCGACCAAGCGTTGGAAGCAATCTATGAGACGCGAGACGTCATCGAGGTGCAATCCTGTTGTTGGTTCATCGAAGATGTACAGTACATTCTTTCGGTTCGCTTCGTCGAGATGGGTCGCGAGCTTGATACGTTGAGCTTCACCACCGGACAAGACTGATGAGGACTGTCCCATGCGCAAATAACCCAAGCCCACATCCCGCAGAATCTGTAAACGATCAGTCACTCTCTTCATGCCTTTGAAAAAGTGCGCAGCCTCGTCGATGGTCATTTGAAGCACATCAATGATTGACTTGCCACGGAAGAGGATGTTGCGGGCTTCACGTTTGTAACGTGTGCCTCGACAGGTTTCGCACTCCAATTCGATATCCGGGAGGAATTGCATTTCGACGACCACGGTGCCCGAGCCTTCGCAGGCTTCGCAGCGTCCACCAGTGACGTTGAAGGAAAAGTGTCCCGCCTTCCAACCAAGCTGGCGTGCTGCCTGTGTCGCCGCAAATGTCTCGCGAATGGAATCGAAAGCTTTGGTGTAAGTAACCGGCGTAGATCGCGAGGATCGTCCAATGGGAGATTGATCAACCATCTCAACATCCGTCACGAGATTCATTCCATCGAGTCGTTCGCATTTACCAACAATGCCACTGTAGCCACCACTGAAGCGTTTGAGGTTTGCGTAGATCACATCATGAACGAGTGTGCTTTTTCCGGAACCACTCACGCCGCTCACAACACAGATGCAGCCGAGAGGAATCGACAATTCGTCTATCTTCAAGTTGTTTTCATGCGCACCGCCAATGACCAAGGCAGAGCCATTGCCTTTGCGACGTTTTTCGGGTAATTCGATGCGACGTCTGCCCGAGAGATATTGTCCGGTTAGGGACTTCTCGTGCAACATGATTTCTTCGGCTGTACCATTGAACACCACTTCACCACCGAGCTCGCCAGCTCGAGGTCCCATGTCAATGATCTTATCCGCCTGCATCATGATATCCGTATCATGCTCAACCACCACAACAGTGTTGCCCAGATTTCTCAATCGAAGCATGATATCTACGAGTCGCTGCGTGTCGCGCGGATGCAATCCGATACTCGGCTCATCAAGCACATACAAAGTGCCAACCAGTGAGGAGCCAAGCGAGGTCGCCAAATTGAGTCGTTGCGATTCACCGCCGCTTAAGGTGTGAGATAGACGATCGAGCGTCAAATAGCCGACGCCGATGTCCACGAGTAGTTTCAGACGCCAAACAATTTCCTTCATCAACACGCCAGCGACGTTGTTTTGATAGGGCGTCAATTTCAACTTGACGAAGAATTCATAAGCCTTGTCAATGGTCATCGCCACGACAGCCGGAATGTTCTTTGAACCGACAAAGACTTGTCGCGCAGAGGTGCGAAGACGTGATCCGCCGCAATAGGAGCAGCGAGTGTAGCCGCGATAGCGGGCAAGCATCACGCGGTTTTGGACTTTATACGATTTGTCTTCTAACTCCTTGAAATATCCATTGAGTCCTGGATATTCTCTGTCACCATTCCACAACCACTCGTACTCCTTATCCGAGAACGAAGCAACAGCAGCATCAACATTAATGCCCACGCGCTTGGCATGCTTCGTGAGCTCCGTGTTGTACTGCATCGCATACTGCACCTTGAAGGGATGGATGGCACCGTTGCGTATAGTCTTGGTGCGATCGGGAATGACGAGATCTTCGTCAATGCCGATGCTACGTCCAAATCCTTGACATGTCGGACAAGCTCCGAAAGGGGAGTTGAACGAGAAGAGTCTTGGTTCAGGTTCTTGATACTCGGTGTGATCGTAAGGACATTCGTACTTGTTATTGAAAATGAATGTCTCACCAAGCGTCACATTTCTCACCACCACGCTTCCACTCGCGCGCTTGTAAGTTGTGTCGATGGAATCAAAGAGTCTGGATTTTACATCTTCGTTCTTGCTAAGCAGAAGTCGATCGCTTACAACGAAGATTTTATCAGCCATAATCGATTCATCAACGCTTTCTTCTTGCAGATCGATGATATCAAAACTTCCGTCAATCATCACTCGAGTATATCCTGCGCGGATCAATTCGGTGAGCTGCTCTTCAACGCTGATTTGTGTGCTGAGGTTAAAGAGGATATAGATTCTGTCGCCTTCATTCCACGACCACACCGCGTCGAGAATTGATTGTGGATTGTCCTTGCGAACTTCACGTCCACAATGCTTACACAAGGTCACACCAATTCTTGCATAGAGCAAACGCAGATAATCATATACCTCGGTCGTCGTACCGACGGTTGAACGAGGATTACGCGTCAGTGTCTTTTGCTCGATTGCAATTGCAGGCGGTAATCCTGTGATAGAATCCACCTCAGGTTTGTTCTTACGTTCGAGGAATTGTCGGGCATAGGCTGAGAGCGACTCAACAAAACGACGCTGTCCTTCGGCGTATAACGTGTCAAAGGCGAGCGAGGATTTACCCGAGCCGCTTAAACCGGTAATAACCGTAAGGGCTTGACGCTCGATATCGACGCTTACATTCTTGAGGTTGTTGACTCTCGCGTTTGCAATTCGGATGTATTTCTTCGGCTTCGCTGCCGCGGAATCGCTCATACTAGGATTACCTGATTTGCACGGTGAAAAAATGCAAGCGTGCAAAATAGGTGAGAAGGTGACGAAGTGTGGAGGAATTTATCAACAAAATGGAATGACATTGATGACCCTGCAATCAAGTGTTAGGAATGACTTTGCGACGACCTCAGTAATGGCGAAGCTGAGGCGGAATGGGGCTTTGTATGATACTACAAGCCAACATCAACACTAAGACGAAAGGAGCGTCCAGGCATTGGATAATTGGGGATAATGATGTACTGCTGGTCGGTCAGATTGTCGAGGCTAAAGCGTAGCGATGCATACACTTGAGCGAATCTGAATCGTCGCTCGACACTGCATCCTATAGTCGTGCACGCAGGGAGTAGAGATTCCGGCGCGTTGTCAGCTTGTGAATAGCGCCGCGATACAAAACTAAACTGTGCTCCGAAGCGAAATCCCAGCACATCAAACCCGGCACTCAGTGCCAGAAGTTGATCAGGTGTGTAGATAATTCTCTGCCCTTCGTGAATACTGCCCGAACGTGCATCGCGAACGTCTTGGTAGGTGTAAGAGACGCGAATATGTACGATGCTATCGAGTGATAAAGCAGCAGCAGTCTCAAGTCCGTTTGCTTCAACCACGCCAATATTCACAGCGCTCCAAGTCAAAGGACTTCGGGGAACAGCCATGATTTGATTAGTGGTGTAGCGGTGAAATGTACTCAGTGCCAGTGTGCTTTGTATGGAAGCGACTTGTGGAAGATGAAGATCGAAACCCGCACTCACTGACTCTGATGTCTCGGCCGACAGATTCGTGCTCCCGTAGTTCTGGTAATAGAGTTCGTTGAAAGAAGGCTGACGAAAGGCGCGAGCCCAGTTGAGTCGCATTACAAGTATGTCGGTGTATTGCAGGATCAGGCCGGCACGAGGCGATAAAAAAGGACGAGCATCGCTCAATGCGTCGAAGCGCAGTCCGACGAGCGGCGTGAGACTCAAGGAGTTTGTTACGAGCAATGTGCGTGTACTCAGTGAAAATCCGATACCTGCATTGATGCGTTGCACGGACTTGCCAACGCCGGCGCTAAGAAGGTCGCCCTGCAATGCTGCGCGACCGAGGTCCGCGCTCGATTCAGCTTGAAGCCACGAAAGGACGTTTCTTCGTGTATGCAGGTGCAGTCCCCAGTCTTGCTCACGAAATGTATTCGTGAAAGCAACCCCAATTGACTGCGAGCTCCGGTCTGCATAAACCTGTTTGCTCAGTTTTGCACTCAGGCTCAGACTCAACGCTTGCTCGGAATCGAGATTGAATTTGATTTTCTCAATGAGAATAACTTGCTGATCGTTGAGTCGAGCAAAGCTTTGTCCAACGTTGCCCTGTGTCACTGAACCCGGTGCACCTCGATCCGACTGCGTTGCAATGAGCAATGACTTAGTATTCACTCCGGCACCGCTACCTTCAATCTGAGCATGAACTTGGTACTCAGATAAATCCGCGTTCTGTCGTTGTAGTGTTTCAGTACGACCAAAGTTGTTGAATGCGAATGAGTAGTTACCGTCGCATCGGCGATGCATAAAACCCAGAGCCGCGAAGTACGATGCGCCAAGAGCAAAACTTGATCGGATATCCGCACTGAGTTCATTCCATGAACCATAGGACAGCGTCGCACGAAGGTGTGAAACGCTGTCCGATAGACTCCGAGTGTGCATCAATACCGTTCCACCAATTGCATTGGCGTTCGATGCGGAGAGATCGCTAATATCGTGAACAGATACTTCTGATAGTATGCCGGTTGGAATCAGGCTGAGATCGACGATTGAATTCTGCGAGGAATTCAAACTCATTCCGTCGATGCTGATGGCACTTTGCGCGGCAGTTGCGCCTCTCAGCGACACTGTCTTTATTCCACCTAATCCGCCATACTCATGTATGAACACGCCCGGAAGCATGCGAAGAATATCCGAACTCTGCCGAATATTCAATCGCGTGAATTGGGAATCGCTGAGAATCGCAAGGCTAGAACCAGAGACCAATCGAGCGGGCTCAACTCGTGCGGCTTCAACCTGCACAGGCGCAACCTTATACCTGCTCGTGTCGCGCTGTGCAACGGATGCATCAAGTCGACCCTGTAGCAAGCACAGGGCACACAATATCAGAACTCGAATGTTCAACTATTGACGAGGTTCAATGGAAAAAGCAAATGTTGCCTGGGTTTAAACCAACGCCGAAGCGCTTGAGTTGGGTGCCACGTGCATCCATGACCGAGACAAAGCCATTGCTGGCGAAATCAACGGCGTCGCAGATCCAAAATGTTCCATCGCTGCGACGAATATTCATCCCATTCGGCATAAAGCTCGCGGGAAGAGTGAAGAGGGCAGTTGGCGTTGGGGAGCTCTGTGAGACATCAATACGTAGCACACTCCAAGCAGCATCGTTGGAATCAACTTTTGCCAAAACGTACACTGCGTTCTGATAGTAGTTCATGAATCCCAAAGCTGTAAAAGTCCAGCGACGTCGTTCAAGAAAACTCACGGCATCATATTCAACAACTTGTTGTTTCTTACTTGGCCACAGCTCAGATACAAAGGCGTAAACACGTTTTGCATCGTCGCTGCAAATAAGTTCTGTGACGTTCTTGCCGCAGTTGATTTGGTGCGTTGTCATACGACTCACCGCGTCAACGACGCTAATCGTGCCGGCGCCTGCAGCAGTATCTCGAAGACTTCCCGCACCGGAGTTGGCAACGAAGATCGAAGAGGCAGTCGCGGCGATGCCTTGTGTTGCAGGTCCTGTTGTGACGCGTTCCAGAAGCTCCAGTGTTTTAGGATTAAACAAGCGCAAGCCATCGGCGTTATTTGTTGAGACGGCTGCGAGGCTGCTATTGACTTGTGTGAAAACCCATGGTTGTTCGTCGTTATCGAGGTGCAGTGTTTTGACAAGAGTACCGGTACGAACATTGATAACCTCGATGGTATGAGAACCGGTAACGCTAATGAAGGCGGTGTCACCGACGATGAGCATGTTGTTTGCATTTGCTCCGAGCTTTCGTCCGGAATTGGCACTAGAGAACCAGCTACGATCCACAGAATCGCTACGACGGAGGATTCGACTAAGAGATGAGTTGTCCTGTTGATAACCCCCTTGATTAACAACAATGACCGATGAGTCGGCGACAGTACTGCCGGTGCCGGCCGGTGCTATGGTGTCGGTGCAGCTATAGAGTCCGACAAGACAGGATACGACAAGCAACACTCGCACGAGTGACGCAAAAGAAATACGCATATTAGAATGTAGTTGTGCCGTCTGCCGGACGACGAAAAAAAGAAAGGGGAAACGACTAGAAGGTGCTGCGAGGACCGCAGTGCACAACGAAGAAGTTTCCTCATCGCACTGTTGGCGCAGTGCAGTCCATGTGGACACGATGAGTAGCAAAGGCAGGTCTTCCGACTCAGGTTTCATTCGCACTGTCGTCCTTCCCGCAATAAAGCAGTGGATTTAGTGACAGTTTGTCAACCTTCACGGCGGCGCAACCGTTCCCGGATTTAACGGGATTCCCTATTCTCTTCAGCTATACAGTGAAGCACCTTTACTAAACGATGTACGAAAATAGAGGAGCTGGAGCGCGCGAAAAAATGTTTTGTTGCACATGACCGTAATTCTATCGTAGTATAGCGTAGTCTTAGGAGAATTATGCTATCGGGATTCAGTTTTATTCGCAACGGTTTATCGCTTGGCTATCCATTCCAAGAGTCATTGCAGTCCTTGCTTGCCATTTGTGACGAGGTCGTGCTTGCCGTTGGCGACTCACAGGACGGAACTCGTGAGTACCTCGAATCGCTTGTTAACCCCAAACTCCGCATCATCGATACCGTTTGGGATGAGGCGCTACGCGAAGGCGGAAAAATACTCGCTCAACAAACCGACATTGCCTTGCGCGAATGCAAAGGCGACTGGTGCTTGTACTTGCAGGGGGATGAAGTGTTGCATGAAGAGGATACTAAGATCATTCTCGATCAAATGAGCAAAGCAGATCAAGATCCACAGGTTGAAGCTCTGTTGTTTCGTTGGATTCATCTCTTTGGTTCGTATCGTCATCGTGGCGCAGGTAGACAATGGTACAGACGAGAGATACGTGCTTTCAAACGCAATCCCAATGTTGTATCGTGGGGAGATGCTCAAGGTTTTCGTGTGAAAGAAACCAGTGGCGCATTTCGCAAGCTACGAGCTCGTCAGACCGAGGCACGCATCTTCCATTACGGATGGGTGCGTCATCCTCGTCACCAATACGCCAAAACGCAGGCCATGAATAAACTCTATCACGATGATTCATGGATGCAGAAAAATATTCCGTCGGCGGATGAGTTTCAGATTCAGTCCTATGATATCAGACCCTACGACAAGTCACATCCGGCAATCATGCATGACAGAATGCAGCGTGATGAGCTGTGGACGAGTCAGTTTGATCCCCAAAAGGCGCTGAAGCCAAAGTCGTTTCGCGTGGCTATCAGCGACTGGATCGAAGACAAAATCGGCTGGCGTATGGGCGAATACAAGAATTTTGAGGAGTGCTGATCGATTCAGTTGATTCTGCTACACTCGAATGTTAAAACAGTGCCTTGAGTTGTCGATAATTGAGTTAATGTCCGCGAGAGATAAACACTGCGGTTGACGAAGGACTAAACGTGAAAATTCTGGTAGTTCAAATTGGTCGCTACGGCGACATGATTCTCACAACGCCTTTGATACAGGCCTTGCGAGAGCATTATGCCGAATCAGAGATTCACGTCTTAGCCTCAGTGCGCAATCATGAGATTCTGGAGCATCAGTCTTTGGTGGACGTCGTGCATGTTTATCGCAAGAATCTCGTCGACATGATGCAGTCCTTTCACTCATTGCGTAGCGAGCGATTCGACATCCTCATTGATCCCAAAGATCATTTCTCGCAAGAGAGTACATTCTTTTCGCGCGTGATTCGTTCCGAAGTTTCAATTGGCTTCAATGCATCGAATAAGAAAGTCTTTACCTATTCCGTTCCCGAGGCTGCAAAGAACGACGCGCATGATCCGCCTTTGCATGCAGTTGACCGTAATCTGCAAGCCTTAGCACCATTAGGCGTGCCCATTCACAACCGCAGGCCGCGTCTGGAATGTTCTCGAGTTGCTATCAATGCTTCCTTCGATATTGTTCCAAAGCCTAAAGCGCATGAGTTGACGATCGTGTTTAATATCTCAGCCGGACAAGCCGAACGCAGCTGGCAAGCAAGTAAGTGGGTGACGCTGGGGCGCACTTTGAAGCGACCGGGACGTCGTGTCGTGATACTCGCCGCACCGCCTGAGCACGAGACAGCGAAGAAGATTGTTCAGGATATTGGTTGGGACAAAGTCATACCCTTCTATGCTGAGAATATCCACGACACTGTTGCCATGATTAGTCGTGCAGATCTACTGGTTACTCCCGACAGCGCACCGGTACACATCGCCTCAGCTTTTGATGTTCCTTGTGTTGCACTCTACAACGGCGTGTTGTGGAATCTCTACAAATTCTATCCTTTGAGCACTCTGCATGCAGTGGCGCAGCCGGATATCAGTGCGGGGGAGATTGGTGATATTGCCAGCGAGACGATAATCCCGCTCGTCGACTCTGTGCTTAGCAGAATTATCGCACAGTCAGTTAAGGAATAGGCTCATGTACTAGTTTGCACCGCAAACTGTACCGGTACTCCATGTCCGACGCTCAACCACAGAACAAATCAAAGCTGCTCGATCTTGGCGACAAGCCATCGGTGCTCTTTCTGCGCCATGATCGAATTGGCGATGCACTGATTTCGCTCCCGGTGTTTCGTGCACTCCGTAAGCACTGCCCGAACATGCGTATCGATGTGCTGCTGAGTCAATACAACCAAGCCATGCAGCCGGCTCTTGAGCGCATCGTCGACAAAACATGGGTCTACCGCAAATCCTTGTGGTCGGCTTTGCCGCTGATGTGGCAGCTTCGACGTCAACGCTACGACGTGGTTATCGACATGATGGACAACGCATCCCGAACCAGTGGCCTTATCCTCAACTATGTCAATGCCCGCAATAGCGTTGGCTTTGCACACGAAGAAGCAGCGCGCGTTAGTCATAGCGTCACACTGCCAGACAGATCAACAGTCCACATCATCGATTGCATGATGCAGCTTCTGCAACCCTTCGGCATTAATCCAAAGACTACTAAAGTTGATCTCTCGTATCCTTTTGCGAATGACAGTAATGCTACTTCATCGCAGACAAAAGTATATGATCTCTACGTCCATCTCAACGGTTCCAAGGAGTCGCTGTGGTGGGGAACTGAGCGATTCGTTGAGCTTTTGCAAGAGTTAAAGAAATCACAACCATCTCTCAAGATTGCAGTTGGTGCGGGTAAGGAGAAAATTCAGGAGCTAAAGGAGATTTGTGATCGAACGGGTCTAACAGCCTTGTCACCTGCGGCGAGTTTGGACGAACTCGCACTACGAGTTTCTTCTGCAAGAATGCTCCTCTCACCGGACACCTCGCTTGTGCACATGGCAGCGGGTTGTGGATTGCCTTGTGTCGTGCTCTACGCCCAACCGCATCCTCATCGACTCCCATGGTTTCCCTACGGCGTTGAGTACAGAGATCTTATTGCTTCGAATGAGAATGGATTAACGAGCATCTCGGTAGAGGATGTTATGAAGGCAGTTAAAGAGATGATGCGCTGATTGAAAGAGGAGAATCGAGTAATTGAGCCTAGTCATCGTACTCAGTCTCTATCGATATGGCCCCAATATTGCGCACATTCTGCTTCGGTGTATATTTGCCTATTATAAAGCAGTTATGACAACAGGCAACGCAGCATGTTCCCACCGCAAACTGACAGCAGCATCGTTGTCAGCAGACCTTGATTGCCCGAAAGGGCACTAATCTTTCGTTTTCGCATAAATACCGTTGTCGTTGTATCTCATCAATTTTGACTATACACCTATTACTATGTCTTTTCATCAACGTACCCATAATTGCGGCGAGCTCACTCAAGCGAATGTTTCGCAGAAAGTAACACTGAACGGGTGGGTTAACGCCATCAGGAATTTTGGCGGGGTTTATTTTGTCGATATACGTGACCGCTATGGCATTACGCAAGCGGTTGTACAATCTGATGCCGCCGAGAATATTCAAAACACAGCCAAAGAACTTCGATCCGAGTTTGTGGTTGCCATTATCGGTGATGTTCGTGAGCGTTCCAATCCCAATCCAAAGATTCCCACCGGAATGATTGAAGTTGTGGTGGAAGAGATTCAGATCATCAACCGTGCTGAGCTGCCACCATTTGAACTCACTGAACACGAAGAATCATCAACGGCCAACGAGGAGCTACGTCTCAAGTATCGCTTCCTTGACTTGCGTCGTCGGAGTCTGCTCAACAACTTCATCGTTCGCAACCAGCTCTACCAAATCACGCACAACTACTTTGCTGAGCACTCCTTCTTGGAAGTTGAGACGCCTGTGCTGATGAAGTCGACGCCGGAAGGTGCTCGCGATTTCTTGGTTCCGAGTCGCATAAACAAAGGCAAGTTCTACGCGCTTCCGCAATCACCACAACTCTACAAGCAGATCTTGATGGTGAGCGGATTCGATCGCTACATGCAGATCGTCAAATGTTTCCGCGATGAAGACCTTCGTGCGGATCGTCAACCTGAGTTTACTCAAGTCGATATCGAAATGTCCTTCGTCAAACAGAACGACGTCATTGCTCTGGTCGAAGGATTCACCCAGCGCGTTTGGAAGGAAGTACTAAACAATAGCATCGAGGCTCCCTTTCCACGTATCAGCTGGCATGAAGCCATGACGCGCTTTGGCTCCGACAAACCGGACATGCGCTATGGTCTGGAACTCTGCAGCATCAGTGATCTACTCACCGGCACGGGCTTCAGCGCTTTCAGCGATGTGTTGGCTAAGAAGCACGGCGTCGTCGCAGTTCTCAATGCCAAGGGCTGCGCAGGATTTTCGCGCAAGCAAATTGATGAGCTAACCGACCACGCAAAGAAGTACGGTGCAAAGGGCTTGGCTTGGATGAAACTTGTAAATGGTGAAATCAATTCGCCAATCGCAAAGTTCCTCAGTCCTGAGGAAATCGAAGCCATACGCAAGCGTTGTGCAATGGAAGAAGGCGACATGCTGCTCTTCGTTGCCGATGAATTTGAACGCTGCTACACCATTCTCGGTGCGCTACGTGTTGAAGTAGCAAAGCGTAGTGGAGTTTTGGAATCCGTTCGCAATGAATTCAGCTTCCTCTGGGTAACGGATTTTCCTTTGATGGAATACAGTGAAGAAGAGAAACGCTATATCGCTCGACACCATCCGTTCACAGCGCCATTGGATCGAGACGTGGAGCTGCTGAACACTGATCCGACGCAAGCCTGCGCGCAAGCTCATGACTTGGTTTGCAATGGTTACGAGATTGCCGGCGGTAGTATGCGTATTCATCAAAGCGATATTCAGCAACGCATGTTCGATCTTTTGGGATTTGAACGAGAAGATGCGGAAGCCAAGTTTGGCTTCTTGCTCGGTGCATTGAGATTTGGTGCGCCACCGCACGGTGGTATTGCGCTGGGTTTTGACCGATGGGTGATGTTGTTGTGTGGAACGGATAATATCCGTGACGTGATTGCATTTCCAAAGACGACGAGCGGTCTGTCGCTGATGGACGGATGCCCCTCAGTCGTTGATTCTCGTCAACTCAATGAACTTGCGCTGAGCTTGATCAATCAGCAAAGCTAAGCTTAAACGAGCGCAGCTTTCAGCCTTTGATTACAAATACTTCAGGGTGGGCATGAGATGCTCACCCTGTCTTTTTTATAGCCGATTTCTGGGGAAAATCTTCCTAGCGTCCAAAGGTCAATTGACCCGTAGTTTGCAGGATTCTGTACGATGCTCCAGCGCATCGCTTTACAAATATTCCGTACTGTCATGAAAGCCATCTTTTACTCATTTGTTTTGTGTGCTGCACTCTGTCTCGTGACGACAGTGAATCTCCAAGCACAACAACTCCAGTGGAATCATAGTAGTGGCGGTGATGGTGGAACCGTGCTTTCGCTCGTCACACTTGATGCCAATACGATGCTCGCCGGAACCGAGGTTGGTCTCTTTATATCAACCGATGCCGGAAAGCACTGGCTGAGCGAAGGAATACATTCAGCCAGTATAAATGCGCTCTGCACAGATGGTAAAGCAGTGTATGCCGGGATTGGATATTCAGATGAAGACGGTTCCGGTGGTGTGTTCAAGAGCTTGGATGGTGGTTCGACATGGACGAAGAATCTCACCTCAGAATATGTTTGGAGTGTTGCAGCAACAACTGATCTTATATGTGTTGGTACCGATGCAAACGGAGTGTTTTGTAGTAGTGATGGTGCAGAGTGGACTCAAGGTCTGAAAGGTGAGACGGTTTACTCCGTGTGCATCATTGGATCCGAGATATATGCGCTGGCTGACCAGAGTGGTTTGTATCGTTCAAAAGACAATGGTAAAACCTGGACAAAGACCGGACTTGTCAGCAAGAAGGGCTTGTACGCTGTATGCGGAGATTCAACTCAGCTGTATGTAGGTGGAGAGCAAGGATTGTTTAGAAGTGTCGATGGTGCCAAAACGTGGACGAATTCCGGTATCGGAGCTCAATCAGTCTGGTCGCTCATGCTGCATGCAGATAGAATCTTCGTCGGTACCGATACTTCGGGCGTCATCTCTCGCGTTGGAACAGGAGCATGGCAGAATTCAGACTTAAGCCAAATGACCGTGTATGCACTTTGTTACAATGGCTCTGAGGTATTTGCCGGAAGCTATGACTATGGCGTTTACTATTCATCTGACAACGGCTTGAGCTTTACAGACTGCAGCGATGGATTGACGGCAGCACCTATGTATTCATTTTGTCAAAACAATTCGAGCTGCTTTGCGGCAGGCGATGGAATACTTAGATCAAACGATGGTGGTATGAATTGGGAATGGTTGGATTTCAGTGGTATGGTGTATCAGATAAGCGCGAACAACGGAATCGTCCTTGCACTGACAGATGACGGATTTTATTACTCTTCCGATAACGGCGATTCTTGGAATCAGTTCTTCTTATCAGGTCGCACATTGTATTGTGGAATCAGCTTTGCCGGTCATGAGATCTTTGGTTCGCTCGATAGTGGGTTGTATGTAACAACTGATAACGGTGAATCATTCGATAGACCGAGTATTGCTTCATCAACAATTCTCTGTCTCGTCAGAGTGCGAGGCAATCTCTTCGCTGGAAGTAGCGAAGGCTGCATCTACCGCTCAGTTGACACAACAAAGTCATGGCAGCTTGTGTTTCGTGATAGTAGCTTGTCAATTCAATCGTTGGTCATTACGAACGACAAGATCATCGCAAGTACTTACACCGACGACATCTATTTCAGTAATTACGAAGGTTCTAGCTGGGAACACCGCTCTCTGAATTCCATATTGCAAACTGGAGTCAGTGCAGTGTGTCGAGATGAAGGCACACTCTATGCTGCGACATTTGGTAATGCTGTGTGGTCAAGTACAGACAATGCGTCTACCTGGACTCAACACAAAGCTGGTCTAGATAATCAATACTGTACCGCAGTTGGTCTTTCTGATCCAAACGTTCTTACAGCCTCTAACGGCTCCGGTATCTATTACAGCGCAAAGCTTCTTCCCGCAGCAGTTTCAGAAGAATCGTCGGATCGACTCTTTTTCCATCCAAATCCGGCAGCCTCAGTGCTTCATCTAGCCCTGAATTCAAAGAATGAAACCATTACTCTGGTGCGCTTGTCTGATATGATGGGACGTGTAGTGAAGGAATTCGCAGTGCAGGCTCAAAATGTCGATAATCGCCTAAATCTAGATGTTTCTGAGCTTGCTACAGGTTCCTATCAAGTTCTGGTGGAAACGCGCAGTGGAAGCTATGTGCAGCAGCTAATGGTCGTCCACTAATAACTATGACAATGCTGACGATACTTTGGGCAGAGTCCGCACAGCTTGTGAGAGTTGAAAATTGTAAAGATGATGCACACAGTGCATCAGCCCAGTTCTCAAGGAAGGTAGTAGACTAGTCATGAAGACAATTGTAATGAAGAATATTAAACAGATACAGAGAAGTTCAGTGCAATACGAGACGCAGTCAAATACATCAATTGACACGTACGCTCAGCTTCGAAGTTTTAGCTTCGTATCAAAACCAGTCTCAGAACTGTCACGACAACTTTTCAGTTTGTCACTCTTATGCGTCTTAGTCATTTTCTGTACGGTTTTTACACAAGCTCAGACTGTACAAGTAATCGAGCGCCCAACGATTGTCGTTGATGGAGGCTTACACATCTGCGACAGCACTACCGTACGCGTACATTGCACAAGTGGCTTCAATGCCTATCGTTGGATGAATGGTCGTATGGATTCCGTTGAGAATATTCTCTTTGCGCTAGCTGGCGACATACCGCTTTGGGTGGAAGTGGAAGACCAAGCCGGACATCTTTGGTATTCTGATACACTTCATGTGATCGTAAGTAATCGTCCTGCAGCGCCTACCATACAACAAGTCAAAAACATGGTGGTTGTGAATGCGGTTAAGGGATGTCACTATCAGTGGTATTACAACGATCTGATCATAGGCGGACCTCAAACAACGCAGCAACAGATATTTCAAGATGGCTGGTACAAGGTTCGCGCAATTGATTCCGTCAATCAATGCTGGCGCGAGAGTGCAGAGTTCTTTGCAAGTCTGTCAGATGTCAGTGAGCAAGAGTCTGAGAGTATAGAGGTTTCACCTCAGCCAGCGGGTAATATCGTACGAGTTAGCTGGAACAATGTAGCATCAGGATCGATGCTTCAGATTAGTCTGTGGTCATTGAGTGGTCAAGCTGTTGTACGCAAGAGTATCATCAGCAGTTCAAACAACTCAATCGATGTAGACTTAAGTGCCTATTCCACACAAACCTTTGTGTGCGAGCTACGAAGTGCGTCGTTTGTGAAGCGCTGTCTCATTGTACATTGTGCAGAGTAAAGCCTAAGCACCTTCGAAATTTAAACTTTGGATTTCAGGTGCTGCTGTCTGGCAGCGCGAATACAATCCAGGTAGTTTGTCGGAGCATCCTTCCAATTCAACCAACAGGTCGAAAAGAGAGCGAGATCATACTCGCTGTAGCGATTCAAATCTTCCTCGCAAAAACCAAGTCCGGTATTGATCGGTCGTTTTTCACCGAGCTCCGTCCCACTTAAAAGCATTGGTACGCCATTGCGGAATTCGTGTGCAATTGACAGAATGGAGCACAGCTCACTTGCATCAACTTGAGCTGCAGCGCGCGGCGTGTTGTGTGTATCCGGACTTGCGATATAGGCAATTTCGGTATCGGCTTCAGAGCGTTGATCACGAAGTGCAGAAAATTTGGCGACACTCGAACTGTGTTGCCAAGCATTGCCAAGCACAGCATCAAAACCTAGGTCGCGCGATGACTTGCGCATGAAGAAATTCTCTTCGATGAGAATGAAATCAGATTTGATTTCTCTGACTTTGCGAATGATCTGATCGCGCAGCTCGTGAGGCAATGCATGACTCATATCAAGCACAGCGCCGTCGATTCCATAGCGTTCGCAGTACATGGGTAGAATTGAACTAAGTCGATCCCAGAGTTCAGACGTTGCTGAGCCTTCTTGGCGCAGGACTTCGTCGTACATGCGAATAGTATTGTAGGCAACGTAATTGAAGTCAGGATGCTGATACATCCTGAAATAGGTAACGTCACTCCAAGGTGGCTGCGTGTCGTTAGGTGGGTAATCAGCAAAGGCGCTTGCAATGCGACAACGACGACCTTCAGCATCGAAGCCAACCCACATTCCGAACTCATCTTTTGTCAGACTGAGTGGTATAGCGGCAAACAATCTCTTGTATTCTTCACTTGGCTGCGGTAAGTGACGGAAATCCTGATTCTCAACTTTATGATGAATTGTCTCTAGATCTGAATCCGAAAAGTGTGGAGGTGAAATCAGGGTATCCTCGTTGCCTTGCTCATACACCCAATAAAACCACTCGGGATGCTCTTGCACCCAATCACAGTCTCGACTTGCTGTACGCAAGGTGAATTCCATCAGTACGGACATACCTAGTGCGTGCGCCGCTTCAACAAAGGCAGCGTATTGAATGTCAATACTACACTCTAGCTGATCTTCGCTCAGTGAATCATCAAGAGCAAGTAAGTCGCGGATGGCATAGAGTGAGCCGGCATTTCCTTTACGAGGCACCCGACCAATGCGGTTGATGGGCAGTAGATAGATTGTATCTATGCCCAGCGAACGCAGATATGGGAGCATGAGCAGACACTTGAGAAAAGTGCCGCTGCTTTTCCAGTCGCTTGAGATTTGTGTCGAATGCGGACCCTGCTGACGATAGGCACTGCTAAAGCGAGGAAGTAGGCAGTACAGAAAACGATCAAGCAGTGACTTCGCACGTTCTGATGGTGGCGTCGAACTCTCGCGGATAGAACGAATGAAATTGGCGCAGTGCAGCGATGCACGTTCGATAGTAACTTCGCCGTTGTCTGTCCAGGGAGCCGTCCATAGACGGGGGATACGCAAAGTGTCGGAACTCATCTTCCGATCGCGTTCGCGCAATGCTTTCTCAAGCTCTTCCAAGGCTTGAAATTGATCAGCCATGATCGGGACGGAGAATTTCCTGTGAGGTTGTAATCAAACAACCGCTTCGGCTGAACATTGCCGAGATACTGCAGTAGGTGTTTTGCGACAGGTCAATGCTTCGTTGAAGTTCGCCCTCAGTGGCATCAGGACTTGTGAGACGGAAGTGCAGATTGACTTTGGTGAAGACGCGAGGATGTTCTTCGGCACGTTCTCCTTCGGCGACGACGACGAGCTGGTCGACTTGACGCCGCTTCTTTTGGATAATGTCAACGACGTCGATTCCGGTGCACGAGGCCAGAGATTGCAGCATCACACTAACAGGCGAGGCGCCTTGTGGCGGCTGTCCGTCTGAACGTGAATCAAAATGCGTTACGATGCCCTTATCGTCTCGACCTTCAAAATGATGGTACTCGACGCGATGCACTTCAGCCTTCATGCGCTTGTCCTGAGGATGCTGACCACGATAGGATGCCGCCGCTCAAGTTAAAGCAGCGATAACCAAGTTGATGCAGAAAGGATGTTGCCTGCGCGCTGCGAGCGCCACTGCGACAGTACACGACGATGTCTCTGTTGCGATGTGCTTCTAATTCCTGCACGCGGTCAGGAAGTTCACCTAATGGAATAAGCACTCCATCTTGGATACGAATGGCTTCATGCTCATGTGGTTGACGCACATCCAGCAAGAAGAAGTCGTCATTGTTAGCAAATTTCTGTTTTAATGTAGCTACGTCGATTGTCGGTATCATCAGTCTGTGTCAGTTATAGATGGATATTCTCTCAAACATTCTTTCTGAAAATCATCAGTCGTTCCCGTCCGGCTCTGGCAGGATGCGACTCCCGTGGCAACTCTGAGCTCATGGGAACTAATCCGGCTAATTCACATTGGTGCCTGATCTCGTCTTCATGAACCGTAAACGGAGGAGCTGTTCGCTCGAGCTCATCCATAGGGAAGAATAAACCGGCCATGATGCCGCCGGGTTTTAGCACCTCAGCGAGAGTCGTGATGTACTCCTGACGCCGTGATGGATCAATAGCACAGTAGCAGGTGTACTCGATAATGCGATCAAAACTTGATGGCATGTCCCAAGATAAAGTGAACACATCGCGTTGCAGGGTCCGAAGCTGTACACCAACACTGGCGCAGTGCTCCTGCAAGTACAACAAAGGTTCTTCTGCAAAGTCGAGCGCGGTTACTTCAAATCCTGCTTGCGCGAAGGCTACAGCGTCATGACCGAAGCCACAACCAGGCACCAAGAGACTAAGATGCTGTCCTGCATGTACACTGAAATCGGGATGACTGCGTCGCAGAGAGCTAAACACAGCGCTCTCGTTGCCCAGATCCCATGGATTGTCGCCGGACTGATAGCGTTGCGACCAATACTCAGCCGAATTATGGTCGACCGAGGAAGCGTCATTGTTGATCATACACAAAAATAGTGAGTGCGTGCTATCTTGCGCAGTACACAATGCGTTAAGGCAGCGGAATTAGGTGAAGGGAACATGGACCAAACATTGAAATATCTTCAGCCAAATGTCGTGGCTCAGCTCGAAAGTCTCGAGTTGAGGGCTCGTCTAGTGGTCGAAGGCTTTATCACCGGACTCCATCGATCGCCCTTTCACGGTTTCAGCGTGGAGTTTGCCGAGCACCGTCAGTATCGTCCGGGCGACGAAATCAAGTACATCGACTGGAAAATCTACTCTCGAACCAATCGCTACTACGTCAAGCAATTCGAGGAAGAAACAAATCTCCGCTCCGTGATCGCCGTCGACAGTTCCGCGTCCATGGGTTTTGCATCAGAAGGCAACTTGACCAAGTTCCAATACGCATCCTATCTCGCCGCTGCTTTATCTCTGCTCATTATGAAGCAGAAGGATGCGGCCGGTCTTGCGCTCTACGACAACGACGTTCGCAAGTACTTACCGCCTCGAGCAAAGATCTCGTACTTACAAGAGATTCTGCAAACACTTGATTCAACCAAACCGGCTTCCACAAGTGGAACAGCGACGGCCTTGCATCGATTGGCTGAGCGCATCTCGCGTCGTAGTCTTGTAATTATTCTCAGCGACTTCTTCGATGATCCTGCTTCGATCTCTGCAGCTCTCAAGCACTTTCGACATCAGAAGCACGATGTGCTGGTGATGCAGATTCTTGATCCTCGCGAGCTCGATTTCGATTTTGGTTGGGCTGCAAATTTTCGTGACATGGAATCAGGCGAGGAAATGATCACGCAGCCATTTCAGATTCAGCAGGCCTATAAAACGGCGATGAAAGATTTTATCAGCTCGCTCAAACGCGAGTGTTTTCATTTGAATGTTGACTTTATTCAGATCAGTACAGCAACGCCTTTCGACAAGGCTTTGTTTGAGTACTTGGTGCGACGTTCAACAGTTTCCTAAACCTCGGCTTTCATTGGGGTGTATTTGTAATTCATGACAACCGGATTTTCCATACGGACGGCGATTTTCTCTACTGTGTTAGCAGTGGCGCTGTGGACTTTTGTGAGTCTGAAAGCCAGTTATGAAGTCGTCACGCCGGTTCGAGTTGAATACATCCTTCCCGACAATCACAGCATTGAAACCGAAGTGCCACGTAGTGTAGCGATGAAAATTCGTTCCACCGGCTGGCATCTACTCAATGTGTTGTACTTCAGTGCTGATTTGCATTGTGTAGTAGATCTGTCGTCCAAACACAGTTCGCAAGCGACCGTGAGCACAACCGAGCTGTTGCAGGGCTTTCGCTGTTCGGTTCCTATCACAGTGATTGAAGTGCTGAGCAATGCGCTGACCGTACAAATGGGAACGGTTGGCGAGAAGAGAGTGCCCTTGGTATCTGCAATTCAAATTCAAGCTGCACCGGGTCGTATGCAAATCGGCTCTGTGCATCTCTGGCCTGATTCCGTCACACTCCGCGGCAACGTCGCACTGCTCAACAACATACGTCAATGGAAAACCTCGGCTTTGAGCTTGCACGACTTACGAGAAAAAGCAAGCGGACGAGTTGCTATGAACGATTCTCTGTCGGCCATTCTTCAAGTCGAACCGACGAATGCGATGTATGAGGTAGATATCCAACGCAGCGCGGAAATGCGTGTGAATGATATTCCGGTACAAGTCATTGGCGCGCCGGCTAACTTTAATCAGATCATTCATCCGACGAGCATTTCTGTCTATGTACGAGGAGGAATCGAGCAACTGGAACAACTTGGAAGAGATGATATTCACGCAACAGTTGAGTACTCACAATTGCTACGCGATACAACCGGTACTGTTGTTCCGCAGATTCGTTCCAATATCCCACTTCGCGTTCTCAGTATACAACCGCCGGAGCTGAGCCATTATCAGCGCATTACTCGTCGATCAGAAATCAGCGAAGCAACAACATTGCGTCGCCATAACTAAGAAAACGGTAGTCCTGCGCTAGAGCCTCATCATATAACTTCCGACGAAAATCAATCCCACAAAAAGCGCTCACCAAGACGAGAAGTGTACTGTCCGGCTGATGGAAATTCGTGAGAAGGTGTCTGCAAAGTTGAAACGAATATCCCGGACCAATCATCAATCGAGTTGAAAAGTTCAAGCGTTCGAGCTCATGTGTTTGCATATAACTCAAGAGCACATCGAGAGCGTCGATTGCAGAGAGCTGTTTTGTTTGTGATGTCCAAACCCACTGATCGACAAGTAGTTCGCGTGGAAGCACCTGGACATCGTTCCCGTTGAGTGAGTAGGCTAGCCAATACATCGACTCCAGGCAGCGCAGAGACGTTGTTCCGATGCACAGCACATTATCATTGCCGCTGCGAAGTTGTGAGAGCAGGGCTTCAATGAAAGGACGATCGAAGGATGCTTTTTCAAGGTGCATGTCGTGGTCGCGGATGTCGTCGGCGTTCATGGGGGAGAACGTCCCGAGTCCCACGTGCAGCGTCAACTCAAGCACTGTATGTCCGGCAGAACGAAAATCATTCAACAATCCTTCGCTAAGATGCAATCCCGCGGTTGGCGCGGCAACCGATCCATCTTCGCGTGCAAACACCGTTTGGTATCGTTCATTATCAAGTTCTTCGGCTTCGCGATGCATATATGGCGGCAGTGGCGCTTTGCCAATGGCGTGTAGAATATCTGCAAATACAATCTCTTCGTCCCATTGAAATTCAATCACACCTTGTTTCTCGTGTCGACTAACAACGACGGCGCGAAGAGCATGATTTGATTGAGAATTGATGAGCTGCATCCCTTCAACAACTTTCTTTCCGCCAATCATACAGTTCCAACGAACGGGGGAATTGCTTTGAAGACTTTGATTTGCCGAAATGTCGTTGGCTGGTTCGAGTAGCAAGAGCTCTATGGCCGCACCGCTTTCCTTCATCATGTGGATGCGCGCGGGTATGACCTTTGAGTTGTTCAGTACTATGATGCAGTTCTTTGGAAGATGCCTGAGCAGGTCGTGCACTTGAGAGTGTTCGAGCGACTGGTCATTGACATCGGCTACCAACAATCGCGACGAATCGCGTTCCTGGAGGGGAAAGCGAGCGATTCGTTCATCGGGGAGGTGGTAGTGATAATCAGTACGCGACCAATTCTTCATAAATTCTCTACTCATTCGTCTACGTGAACATGCAAAATACCCGCTTCAAATTCATTGGCGCATCCTCAGAGCATTTTCGCGATGCTTTGCGATGGTCACTTGTCGTCATGACGCTTCTATCACTCATGGTTTCAACCAAAGCTCAAAGTTCTGCCGATCACATTGAGCAGTGGGATTTTGCCATGTTGAACAAGCAATTGCTACAGAAACAGAGTGATACGACCTATGTGATAAATTTCTGGGCAACCTGGTGTAAGCCATGTGTCGAGGAGATGCCCGCTTTTCTGGCTTTTGATAGTAGTCTGGCCAAAAGTTCACAGAAGGTGAGAGTAGTGCTTGTCAGTTTAGATTTTGTCAAAGACTTACAATCCAAGCTCCGCAGCTTCGTCGCTGCCAAGCATATACGGCCGCAAGTGGTTCTATTTTCAGACCATAAGGTCTCAGACTGGATCGATTCCGTCAGTAAAGAATGGTCCGGCTCGATACCCGCGACCCTTATCATCAACAACGCAGCGCACTTTCGTATCTTTCACGAGGGTGAACTGACCCAAACAGAACTTGAGAAGCTTGTTTCATCATCATTCAATTCACGACATGAAGAATAAAATTGCAGTAGTCTTGGTACTTGTACTTGCCACTGTTCACGCAATGGCAGGTGGTTATAAGGTCGGAGACGTCGTTCAAGATTTTAACTTGAAGAACATCGACGGACGCATGGTTTCGCTCAATAGCAATCCAAACGTTAAGGGATACATCATTGTCTTTACATGCAATCACTGTCCTTATGCAAAGGCATACGAAGACCGTATTATCGCGCTTCACAAGACATATGCGGAAGCCGGTTATCCTGTTATTGCAATCAATCCAAATGACACAACGACTGTTCCTGAGGATTCATGGGGCAACATGATTACACGTGCACATGACAAGGGTTTTCCTTTCCCATATCTCATCGATCCAAGTCAAGATGTAGCAAAGGCATTCGGTGCAACACGTACACCACACGTCTTTCTTGTTCAGAAAAGCGGTAACTCATTCGTTGTTCGCTACATCGGAGCTATCGACGACAATGCAGACGACGAAAAGGCAGCAAAGGAACACTATGTTGCAAACGCTATCTCGTCGCTGAACAAGGGAAGCATGCCGAGTCCAGATTTTGTTAAGGCAGTAGGTTGTAGTATCAAGTGGGCAAAGAAGTAAGTCTCACACCAACAGCAAATATTTTCAACAGCCATCCGTCTCTCGGATGGCTGTTCGTTTTTCTAAGCTCCCTTATTCGTATATTGCAACAGAAATGCAGCGCGTTGAGCTGAAAGTCTGAATCTTTCATAACGCCGACACCACGAGAATCACCAAGTACCTGCCTAGTCCTCGTCGATAGATTTTATTCGTGACAACCCGAGTACATGTTGAGAAGAGGATGCTCTCATAGCTGATACTGATGTAGTGATGAAATTGGTCAATGAGGTATTGAGTTAATAAACTCCGATTTGTAACCGAACAAACAACATCGTGTTTTTGTTGGAGATTGTAGTTTGATGTTGTAACTTTGATCTGTCTCTCAGTGCCGGAAGGTTGATACAAGATGTACAACATGAACGGCGGACTTCCATGCCTCAGACAGCAGCACTGTAGGTTTGATAATGGAAGGTGAAGGAGCTTCAATTCGCTCAAATGAATTGACAGCGTTGGACTGATGAGTCACACGCTCATTTCCAAGTTTGCAGTTCGTAGTTAGTTCTCGAAGTTCAAGGGGTAATCTACCGCTTTCCACCTCGGATAGCTAAGCACATCGTTGGTCAGAATCTGACTTCATTAAGGGCATGAACAGCTAGAAATGACGACGATTCGGTACTAGATAGTACACGGTAACAATTGCCATTGGCTTCAGTGTAGAGAAGAAAATAGGGTGTGATTATCCACACAAAAGTCAGCACACGGAGAGTGCAGAATCAATTGACGGTAGCATCGGGAATCTGTAAAGGCTTCCATGAGTGATCATGAGTGATGCTAATGAAATCCAGAAAGCATGCATTGCAAGGTGCAGTAAAGACTAGCTGAGACTAGACCAAACTAGCAGACGCTGGAACAGAGAGGCACTTCAAAAAAGTCAGAGCCGGTTTAAGCAGCGCATGTGACCGCTTCGGAAAGAATTAGAATAGTCATGATTGGAATCGCAAGTCAAGAATTTTGAGAAGCAACTTTCAAGGTCAATACTCAAAAAGGGTGAAGAGAAGAAGAATAATAGGTGAAGCTGTACCGTATTCACTAAGCTTTGGTACTGTAGCAGCTACAACAACAGACAAAAAGATTAATACATCCACACACATATACCTCACAGTTTTTATATGAAAAAATCTGCCACACCCAAGGCAGCCGGAACATTATCGGTCGTTGCGACGCCGATCGGCAACTATAGCGACATTACGCTGAGAGCGCTTGAAGCACTCAAAGAATCAGACGTTGTCGTTTGCGAAGAGTCAAAAGAGGCGATTCGCTTGTTAAAGCACTACGACATGGAGAAGGAGATTATTGAGCTTAATGAGCACAATGACACTGAATCAAGCGTCGAATGCATGAAGCTCTTAACAGCAGGAAAGAAACTTGCGCTCATCAGCGATGCAGGTACACCACTGTTGGCAGATCCAGGTGATATCCTGGTCAAAGCTGCTGTTAAGTACAACATTGATGTGCGCGTATTACCCGGTGCATCGAGCGTGCTCACCGCACTCGTACGTAGCACTTTTAATACACGTCAGTTCATCTATGCAGGTTTTCTGAGCCGCAAAAACGAAGAGCGTGATCGCGAGATCCGCAAGCTTGCTCGTGAGAATAGAACAATTGTCTTGATGGATACACCATATCGTCTCAAGACCATACTCGCTGCTCTCGCTGAAGTAATGCCGGATCGTCAAGCCTATGTTGGTTGCAACCTCACCATGAGTTCGGAGGCACATCAATACGGTTCATTGAAGCAATTGGAAGCCCATTTTGAAGAGCACAAATTCCGCGGCGAATACGTAATCGTCATTGAAGGTTCTTCTGAAGTGTTTGATGATGTCGAAGTCTATGCTGAGCAACGTGTTCAAGCTAGCACTGCAACACAGGAGCAGAGCGCACAGAGAGAAGAAGACTCAACAGAGCAACAACAGCGTCCTGCAGTTCGACGTTTGATCCGTGCATCTACCGACGCTGATCCGCTGGAAGAAGTCGTTACAGCCATTCCGGTTCCGGAATCCGATGACGATGCACCACGTCCAATTAGCATCGATGATTATGAGCCGGTCAGTGTTTTAGGCGATGCTGAGCAAATGTTCGAAGGCGGCGAAGCAGGTGAAGAACAACGCGAACCGCAACGCGAACATGGTGGTCGTGATGGCTATCGTGAACGCGGCGGAGGCTGGAACAATAATGGCCCACGTCGTTGGAACAACAAGCGTCGCTGGGATAATAATAACAACAACAACAACCGTCGATTCCAAAACGGCGATCGTCCTCCTCGCGATGGCGATGCACCACGTCCGGAGCAACCACGCTACGATGGACCTCGCGCTGAAGGCGTTCCACCAAACAATGGCGGAGGCTACCGTTCACACGGCAACAATCGTCAGGATAACCAAGGCAACAATCGTCGCTCAAACAACAACGGTTACAGAAACAATCGCAATAATGGTCGCTATCGTCCGGGCTTCCGCGATGATCGTGAAGCACCACCAAATGCAATTCGTGAAGAGCAACAACCGGCTACCAATCAAGCAGAAAGCACAAACAGCTTCTACGACGAGAGCTACGATCGTCGCGAGAACTTTGGTAATCGTGAAGGAGCAAACTATTCACGCTTCGACCAAAACGCAATGCGTGAAGGTAATGGTTACAACAAGCGTCCGGGATTCAATCGCGGACCTCGTCCAAACCGCAACTTCGGTCGCCCAAACCCCAATGAAGGAAATCGTCGCGACGGCAATTCCTTTGGATATGGCAACGATCAACCACCAAAGCGTCGTCGCTGGTAAGAACTACGCTGTGCTCCAGCACACCATCGATCTATTCAAAAGCCAATCACACGATTGGCTTTTGTTTTTAAATGTCGTTGCTTACACAATGTCTACGCACTCGAGAATGGAGCGCACGAAGTCAATGCATGAGTGCATAAGTGGATTAGTAGAGAGTGAGGACGGTTGCTCGGCGACGGTCTTATGACACAGGGAGGAGATGTACTAAGCGCTCAGAGCTTCGAGTCGTTCGCGTCGGAAGATGTGATACTCGCGTATTTCTTTGGCAAGAGTTTTAACCACATAGCCGATCACCATTCCGTCATCTATGTAGCCAACAAAAGGAATGTAATCGGGAATAGAATCAAAGGGCAAAATGAAGTAGGCTAGTGCAGCGACGACAATTGCTTTTGATGAGAGGCGGATACGGAATTCACGATCGCGAAGAATGTCGTACAAGGTCTTAACATTCATCAACAGATTGCGAAGCGCACGCGTTGGTTTAGACGAACTCAGGGAATTGAGTTTTGATCCAATGTTCTCGTGTACCTCAAGCTCACGTCCTTCTAGGTCATCACCCAGAGGTGCAATGTGGCGAGCAAATTCTTTAGCCTTCATGTGGTGTAGGTAGCAACGGTGCGGTTGCTATTCCGGAATAGAGGAGCCGAGCAGAATTACTCGCTCTTCTTCTTAAACGAACGGATAATTGCCATGGGAATGATCACACAGTAGCCAATCACAAGCACGATTGGTGCTACTGATGTTGCCAATGGATTGTTCCACGTTGTCTGATACTTGGCCGGATCATCGGTAATACCCGTTGCCATGAGCAAATAGCCCACAATGATTACGAGCACACCTGCACCGAACATGAGGAAGTTTGTACGGTCATAGGGGAAATCCCAAGTGACCTTCTTCGACGTGGTGCTGATACCTTTGATGTTCTTGGCCATAGTTGTGTCGGATGATTGTGAACGCTGCTAATTTACGCAGCAAATCAAACTCATCAAGATTTTTAACGAGATTTTATGAAGGAAGACGGTACCAGTTACGAATGGTAGTAGCCGCCGTTTTTTGACGAGGCGTGTAATTCAGATTCCAATGAGTGGATTGAACGCTTTCCCAATTCCACCACATGACGCCTTCGCACCAGGGTTGAACACCAAAAGAGCCAATGATTGCGCGAATGTAGAGATTCTGCGCTGCATCGTCTTCCAACGCACCAGGAGCTAGCGCTTTAGAGTAATCATATGGCGCACTAAGACATCCATGTACCGATTGCGCACCGGATTCACAGACAATCACCGTCTTTGCATACTGATTTGCAATCGACTGCAGACTAGAGCGCAGCGCAGAAAGACGAATAACTGCTTCGCTCAGCATAGGAAACTCGCTGTCGGAACTGGCTACAGGTTGGTAGATATCAACTCCGATGTAATCGAGAGCGTCCCAAAAGCCGATTTGTTCGAATTCTGCAACGTAGTTGTGAGCTGTTCCCAGACCATTCCAGTTCGCTGCGTAGGTGAGCTTGCCATGGTAGATACCGCGAATAGTGCTGATGACTTGACGCCACTTCAGATCGTATTCGGGTGATGTTGCACGGATGAGTTCGCAGCCGATGCAGAAGTACTCGACGTTTTGCGACTCTGCTAACTGTGCGTAGTGCTGCATGGTGTTTGTATAAGCGGCGAACCATTGTCCTTGGTTGTCGGGAACGATATAGCCTCGCCACGGTCCATTGTGCACATCGATGTTAACCTTCAACATGACCCGCATTGAATTCGCACGCGCGTCACGAATTGCTTGCAGAATATCTGCATCTGTGGAGCTGTTGAGAGAAGGATGGATGCTTGTTGAATTGATAGAATCCTGCTCCAGAAACACATTGAGCGCTACTATGTCAGCCGCTAACTCATTGCGCGCTGCCAACAATTGCTGAGAAGCGGAACCACTTTGAAAATCAGAGCTGCCAAAGGAGGTATATGAAATACCGCGAAGACGAGGTGCTTGGGTTGGTTCGGGTTCGGTGCTTTGGGTACATGACGAGTGCCAAAGACTTAGGGCGAATACGCACAGAAGCGCGAGAATTCTACCTATTTGTGCGTACAATTTTTGAATGCTAAGCACAAGTCAAAGTGTATTTTGCGATAAAGCTCTAATCCTTCCGCTCGTCGGAATTCCGTTCCTTTCGCTACGGCAGCAATGAAATCTCTAGCAGTAAAAATAGTACTTAGCAGTTTGCTGCTATGTATGTCTTGCAACGTCAATCGACACAACGCTCATGATTTTGATAATCCGGGCGATCCGGTGACGGGCGACATGGTCTTTCATCACGAACTGTCTGATCCGCAGGGATTGAATCCCTACACGACAAATGACAATTCAGCCAAGACGCTGTTTACGCTCATTTTCGACAGCATGCTGGAGCAGGATCCGAAAACCACAGAGTTTGTTCCGAGTCTCGCTGAGTCAATGCCTGAGCTGAGTGCGGATCACTTGCAGTACACATTTCATCTGCGTAAGAATGTGGTCTTTTCTGACGGACATCCTCTCACTGCCGCAGACGTACTCTTTAGCTTCAAAACCATCAAGAATCCGCTCATTCTAGATGCGTCAGCACTGCGAAATTATTTCGATGATGTGACAGATGTGCAAGCACCCGACGATTACACCATCGTCGTCCACATGAAGAAACCATACTTCATGGCTGAAATTCAGCTCGGTGATTTGCGCATCGTTCCAAAGCATGTGTTGGATCCAAAGAATCTCACGGATCAATACACCTTCGCCGAAACAAACGACACCAATGCTATTCAGAAGAATCCTGCTATTCAGCAGTTCGCAGATTGGTTTGGAAGTGCGGAAATGAAGCGGGATCCGAAGTTGTTGATTGGCAGCGGACCTTATGTCTACCAACAATGGAAAACCGGTGAGAAGATTGTTCTGCACCGAAACAAGAAAGCATGGGCAACACCCTGTGCGTGGCGTCAAGCACACGTGGATGTGGTTGTTGGCGTCATCATCAATGACCGCAATGCGGCATTGAGCGCGATGAAAACAGAGGATATTGATTTCTTTGAAAATGTTCCTCCGCCATTGTTCGACGAGCAGATCGACACGAGCCGCATATCCTATGTGCGCAAGATTTCAAGTGATCAAAGCATCTATTCCTATGTGGGATGGAATACGCGGAAGGTTTTGTTCAACGACAAACGAGTTCGACAAGCCCTGTGTCATTTGTTCAATCGCGATTACCTCATGAAAGCAATTCTGCGAGGCTATGCTTCGACGATTGAAGGTCCGGTGTACAAGAATCGTCCCGAATACGATTCAGCCATCACCGGCTACGACTACAATCCTCAAAAAGCCAGAGAGTTGTTGGCTGAGGCTGGATGGAAGGATAGCGACGGTGACGGAATTCTCGACAAGATGGTTAATGGTCAGCTGGTCAAATTCGAATTCAACATGAACGTCAATGCCGGTAATGAAGCACGAGAGAACATTGCCATTTTATTTAGCAACGAAGTAAAGAACTTGGGAATAAAGTGCAACGTTTCGCGGGTTGAATGGTCAGTCTTTCTCAAGCAAAATTCAACCCATGCTTTTGATTCCTACATAGGCTCCTGGATCAATGACAACATCCCGTCAGATCCCTATCAGCTCTGGCATTCATCACAAGCTGATAACGAAGGATCCAATTATGTGGGCTTCAAGAACAAGCGGGCAGATGAGTTGATGGAACGAAACCGCGTTGAGTTTGATCCTCACGAGAGAACGAAGCTCATGCGTGAGTTTCAACGAATTGTGCACGAAGAAGCGCCTTACACATTCTTATGGACGCCAGGCGTGCTCAATTTGGCAAACAAAAGAGTTGCTCGCGCGAACACCTATCCGGTACGTCCTGGATACGAAATCACCGAGTGGTTCATCCCCAAGCATTTGCAGTCATCGATGATGCAGTGATCTTTTCTGCTTCTGCACCACACTTCTGAATCACCATGCATCGTCGTGAACTCCGTGAAATGATTCGACAGGGCGAAGGCGCTACTGTTGAATTCAAACGAAAATTCTCGTCCTTCGAGCGCTTCGCAAAGGAGATCTCTGCATTTGCCAACACGCGCGGAGGCACCTTGCTCGTTGGAATTGACGATGACGGAAGCATCGTCGGTGTAGATAGTGAAAAAGAACAAATTGAATTAGTATTAAGCGCCGCCGAGTTCTATCTCGATCCACCGGTACACTGCTTGATTGAGTGTATTGAGTGCGATTGGAAGGAAATTGTTGTCGTACACGTACCTGAGAGCGACAACAAACCACACATGCTAAAAAACGATCCCGATCAAAATCAACAAACCGAGCGCAGAGCTTATATACGTAGCGCAGATCAGTCAGTGTTGGCGTCGAAGGAAATGATGCGGCTGATGTCCGGACGAAATGTGCACACAAGACCAATGACTCTACACATTGGCGATAGAGAAAAGCGCTTGTTTCAGTATTTGGAAGAGCATCAGCGTATTACCGTCAGTGAGTTTGCCGACCTAGTGAATATTTCCTTGCGACGCTCCTCTCAGATACTGGTGCGACTTGTGCGGGCAGACGTGTTGAACATCTACACCGACAAGCAGCTCGAGTATTTTACCTTAGCAGGATAACATGAGTCACCCAAACGAACGTGCACGTGCTCAGGATCTTCTGCGGCAATACTTTGGCTACGATGATTTCCGTCCGGGACAATGGGAAATCATCGAATCAATTCTCCATGCCCACGATACTCTCGTGGTCATGCCAACCGGTGGTGGTAAATCTCTTTGCTATCAAATACCCGCCCTGCTTCGAGAGGGAACAGTACTTGTTATTTCTCCATTGATTGCACTCATGAAGGATCAAGTGGATGCGCTGCATCGCGCGGGCGTCACTGCCACCTTCATCAACTCTGCTGTTTCGTTTAAAGATATTCAGCAGCGCATGCAAGCTGCTCGAAGTGGACAGTACAAACTGATCTACGTTGCTCCGGAACGTTTAGAGAGCGCGCAGTTTCTAGAAGACATTGCGCACATACCGCTGTCCATTCTTGCTGTCGATGAAGCGCATTGCATTAGTGAGTGGGGACATGACTTTCGTCCATCCTACACGAACATTCCAAAGCTCTTTGAGCACACAAAGCGCGTCCCGGTTATTGCACTTACCGCAACAGCAACTCCCGAAGTGCGCGATGACATCACACGCGCATTGAATTTACACGCACCGAGAACTATCGTCCGCGGTTTTGATCGACCCAATCTGCGCTATATCACCGAAGCCAGTGATATGAAAATGACCCGCGTACTCGAGTTACTCAAACAGAAGATTGACGGAACCTCGATCGTGTATTGCGGATCTCGTCGTCGCGTCGAAGAAACAACCCAAGCACTAAAACGCAGTGGCATCAACGCCGAAGCCTACCATGCCGGAATGCATGAAGTGCTGCGAACGGATATTCAAGAGAAGTTTATCAGCGGACAAGTGCCGGTGCTGTGTGCCACCTCGGCATTCGGCATGGGCGTTGATAAAGCTGATGTTCGACGGGTGATTCACACTGATTTTACGCTCACTCTTGAAGCCTATTACCAAGAAGCCGGTCGGGCAGGACGTGATGGCTTGGATTCTGATTGCATCTTGTTGTACAACTCTCAGGATCGCAGTCTGCAAGAGTTCTTTATTCATTCAACATATCCTGAACTCAACACCATTCGAAGTGTCTATACTTTTCTCTATGACACCATGGGTGTGGCGAAAGGACAGCGTAGTCAGTTGCCCTTGTTCATGGACAACGTCGGCATAGCTCATCGCCTCAATCTTCCATCGGCTAGTGTGAATGGGGTTTTGAATCTGCTAGAGCGATGTGATATCATTCGTCGCGGAAATGCAAACAATCAATCAACCCTGCATCTGCTTGCACCGCCGGAGCGATTGAGAGAATATTTCCATCAGACCACGCCGGAGAGAAGGGAAGTGTTGGAAGCGTTGTTGCGAGGCGTTGGACCCGAGGCATTGCGTAACGCGGTGAGTTTGGATCTAGCACAACTCGTCCGCAAGTACGACATCCCCTTCGAGCAATTTCACAAAGCTATCCGCGCCTTTGAATACTCTCGTCTGATGCGCTACACACCGGCAACGGCGCAGGGCGGAATTGTGTTGCTCATGGAACGGTTGAGTGTGGATGCGTTGCCGATCAACTACGATGATGTGGTAAAACGCCGTGAGAGAGCAGTTGCAAAACTGGATGTAGTTGAACGCTATGCGCGAACAAATTCCTGCAAACGCAATTTCATACTCGAGTACTTTGAAGCTGCAGAGCAAAAGGAAGTGTGCGGTCGCTGTAGCTCCTGCGTCGCACCGGTAGTCGATGAACCAAAGCAAAGCGAACAAGAGCTCTACATCACAACCCAGATCGTCAAAACTGTTCATGAATGTTCAGAGCGTTTTGGACGTGTGCTCATTGCCCAAATTCTGTGTGCTCAATCATCGCCGAAAATTGTTTCGTATGGCCTTCACCGTGTGAGCACTTACGCATCACTTAAGCACGTTGCTTTGCGCGATGTACTAGAGCGGGTTGATAGAGCTGTGTTTCAACATTACTTGCAACTGTCTGCGGATGTGTATCCCATTTTGAAGTTGAGAGAGAAGGGACGTTTGCTGCTTGGTGATTCGCCAACAAAACCATTGCGTCTTCGAGCTGCCTCAGCGCCACGTCCGCAAAGCGATGAGCCGCAGGAAGTACTTCAAGCACTTAGTCTTCTGCGCTCGGAATTGTCGTCGAGAAATTCCGTGTCCGCTCATCTCATCTGCACCGACGAGCAAATGCATTGGCTTGCGCGCGAGCTGCCTGATTCACTCAGTGCATTGCAGCGCATGCCAGGCGTAAGCGATTTCTTTATCCGCCGCTATGCTCAAGATTTTCTACGAGCAATTCGTCGTGCGCAGGCTAAAGATCCAAGCATGACGAAAGCACCGGAAAAGACTTTGTCCGGTAGTGCGAGAGCTAGCGTAGAAAGTATTCAAAGCGGTAACAGTTTGCAAACAACCGCTGAGCTCCGTGGTCTCAGCGCCGGTACGGTTGCAGCTCATCTTCAAGAAGCAATTGAACTTGGAATAGAACTCAATGTTGCTTCGCTGATTAGCAGCGATGTATTTTTCGATGTAAAAAAAGCCCTGAGAAAGAATCCCAGAGCTTTGCTAAAAGACTTGCGAGCGGAAATAGGTTCACGTATTGATTTTGCCGAGCTGCGCGTAGCAGCTGCCTTGGCTCGACGGGAGATTCAGAACAAAGACGCGTGATAGAGAGCCGATCCGTTTACCGATCTTGACCTCAGATTCGCTTCAGCTCTGTCCTTAGTCTAACAAACGCTTCCTTACAATCCGCAGCGACTGAACACTTCGTCCACATGCGGTAGAGACTTCTTGCCGCTGAACAATTCACGAAGCTCATCTTGACTAATGTGCTTGCGTAGATCGTCGCTTTCCCACAAAGTATCCATCAACGAACGCTGTTCGTTCCAGGTACGCATTGCTGCTGATTGCACGATGGCATAGGAATCTTCGCGCGTCAATCCTTTACGAACTAATTCAAGCAAGACAGTTTGTGAAAAGACCAGACCGTGTGAACGGCTGATAGTGGCAGCCATGTTTTCCGGATAGACGAGCAGTGTGTCAATCAAGCGAATGGAAAGGCTTAGCATGTAGTCGAGAGTAATGGTCGAGTCCGGACAAATCACGCGCTCAACACTGCTGTGAGATATATCTCTCTCATGCCACAAAGCGTTGTTTTCCATTGCTGCATGAGCATTGGCGCGAAGAAGACGAGCCAGACCACAGATGCGCTCTGATACAATGGGATTGCGTTTGTGCGGCATTGCGGAGGATCCTTTTTGTCCTTTTGAGAAGAACTCTTCAGCCTCGCGAACTTCTGTGCGCTGCAAGTGACGAATCTCAAGTGCAATCTTCTCCAACGAGGAACCGATGATTGCCAATGTGCTGAGGTATTCAGCGTGACGATCACGTTGGATGACTTGAGTTGAAACCGGTGCAGGTTTGAGATTCAATCGTGTGCAGACATAGGTCTCAACGCTGGGCGAAATGTGTTCAAAAGTGCCGACGGCGCCGCTGATCTTACCAAAAGAAATGACTTCGATAGCGCGCTCGAGACGTTCGATGTTACGCTTAGATTCTTCGTAGAAAAGCAGGAGCTTTAAGCCAAAGGTTGTTGGTTCAGCGTGAATGCCGTGGGAACGACCAACACAGATAGTATTCTTGAACTCAACTGCACGACGTCCAAGAACTTCTTTGAGTTGGTTAAGTTGTGCCAGCAAATGTTCGCCGGCTTGACGAAGTTGAACTGATAGACACGTATCAAGAACGTCACTTGACGTCATGCCCATATGGATGAAGCGCGAAGAGGGTCCGACGTGCTCAGCCACATTCGTCAAAAACGCAATCACATCATGCTTCGTCGTTTCCTCGATCTCAAGCACGCGTGCTGTTTCAAAGGCAGCTTTGCTTTTGATTTCTTCTAGAGCTTCGCGAGGCACGATGCCCAATTCGCATTGAGCTTCGCAAGCGAGGATTTCAATCTGCAGCCAAATTTTAAAGCGGTTTTCGTCGTTCCAGATGGCGCCCATTTCAGGACGTGTATAGCGTTCGATCATGATAGTCAGGTATTGATGTGATTACAAATCTACGCCAGCACGAAATATTAAAGGGATCAAAGCGTCGTACAAATACGCTGTAAAGTACCGTCATTCAATAGTCGAATGAAATTCGAATCTCAATCCATGCATTCTCTCGCATTTATCAACAGTTCCGTCGCCTGGGGTGGATTAGAGATGAATATGGTCAAACTTGCTCGCTGGTTCATCGAACGCGGGACAAGTGTTTGCATTTATTGCGTTGCGGATTCTCGCATCAGTCTCGAAGCAACCCGTCACGACATTCCCTGGGTACCCATCGAAAAGCCATGGAAGTATGGCGATGTGGCTTGCGCATGGAAGATTTCGCGCTTACTAAAATCTCCCTCATTAACAGCGCTGCTGTTCTTCCAAAATCATGATCTGAGTCTTGCCGCATGGCTGCGAAAATTCTGTGCTGCCCGACTGAGCTTTCACTTCGTTCAGCAGATGGGCATTGGGGTAGATAAGCGCGATATCCTTCACACCCGACGCTACGCCGCACTGGATTCGTGGATTGCTCCTCTAGAGTCATTGGCTGCAGAGGTTCGTCAGCGAACCAACTATGATGCTGGACGCATACACGTAGTTCCGCTTGGGGTAGATACCCGTGCTTTTCCGCTGCACATGGATCGTCAGCAGGCTCGCGAATTGCTCGGACTGGATCCAAAGACCTTCGTGCTTGGAATCGTGGGTCGTTTTGACGAAGCCAAAGGACAGCGATTTGTCATAGAATCGTTGGAACGTTTCAACGGTCAAGAGAACGCGCCGCATGTGGTGTTGATAGGGGAAGCAACGCGTGGTATGTCGCACGATTACGAAGTGCTGCTTCAAGAACGAGTTCGCGACTTAGGAATGAGCGATAGGGTACATTTTCGACCCTTCATGGACGATCCGGCAGTCTGCTATCACGCTATCGACGCACTGGTTATGGCGACGCGTAGTGAGACTTATGGTATGGTGACTCTTGAAGCACTCATGAGTGCTTGTCCGGTGCTCGCAACGCGCTCGGGTGGCAGCGTTGAGCTGTTAGCTGAGGGTCAGCGCGGACTGTTGTTTAAACCCATGGACACCGAGGATTTCCTTCGAGCATTGAACTACCTGCGATCTCACTATGCCGAGTGCAAAGCCCGTGCACTGGTTCAGCAGCAGGGTATTCGAGAGCAGTATTCATACGAACAACAGTGCAGAGGAATTGAGGCTGTTATTCAGAGTTGTTCGCAAACGCCTCAAACAACAGATCGCCGATCAATCCAATCAACCGGCTGCACTGTTTTGTAGCAATTCTGTCTGCTCTTGCAGACGAAGTTGTTCGATAATTCCATCCAAGCCTCCGTCGATCACTTGCTGCAAAGCTGTGTTCTTTCCATCGCCATCGATGCGGTGATCTGTCACTCGATTTTGAGGATAATTATAGGTACGGATTTTATCCGAGCGGTCACCACTCTTCACCAAACTCTTTCGCGTGCTGGCAAGCGCTGAACTCCGCTTTTCCAGTTCTTGCTCGTAGAGTTTTGCGCGAAGCATTTTCATGGCGCGTTCGCGGTTCTGGAGCTGGGAGCGTTCCTGCTGACAACCAACCACGAATCCGGAAGGTTTGTGGGTGATACGCACAGCGGTTTCCACCTTGTTTACGTTCTGACCTCCCTTACCGCCTGAGCGGAAAGTGTCGATTTGCAGGTCGGCTGGATTGATTTCAATCACGATGTCATCGTCAACTTCCGGCAATACGGCAACGGTTGCCGCTGAAGTGTGGATACGACCGTTCGCTTCTGTTTCCGGAACTCGCTGGACGCGGTGCACGCCACTTTCAAACTTCAAGAAACCGTAGGCTCCGTCGCCTTGAACTTCAAAAGAGATTTCCTTGTAGCCTCCGCGCTCGCTTTCGTTTTCATCGAGCAGCAGCAGACGCCAGCCTTTGCGCTCACAATAGCGCATATACATGCGGTACAAGTCGCCTGCGAAAATTGCGGCTTCGTCACCACCGGTACCGGCTCGAACTTCGACCGTGCAGTTCTTGGTATCGTTCGGGTCTTTGGGGAGAAGGAGAATCTTGAGCTCTTCATCACTTTGCTCTACCTGAGCCTGCAGCGACTTGAGGTCGTCATAGGCCATGGAGCGCAATTCGGAGTCGGTAGCGGGATCATCGATGATTTCACGGGTAGACTGCATATCCCGCATCAAACGCAAATAGCGTTCGGCTGCGTTGGCAATCGGCTGAAGATTCTTGTATTCTTTTGACAAAGAACGAAACTGTGCGGCGTCGTTGGTCACAGTGGGATCGTTCAGCTGATTTTCAACTAATCGAAATCGTTCGAGAATGGACGAAACTTTGTCCTGCATAAAAGCTTTGCGTTTGTGGAATCACAAAGATAATTGTACTGGCTGTCTGTTGCTCAACCCGTAATTTGAAATAACAGGAAGTTGTTTACGTTGAATGAGTGTACACTCCATGAAGGATATGAGATTTTTTGCGCTGTGCTTCGTGCTTGGTCTGGTCGTTTTAGCGTCCAATGGCTGCGAACAAGAGAATTGGGGATTGGTTGATCCTCCTCAAGGCGGAGACAGTATCCTCGTGCGCTTTGTCAATTTTTGTGGTGACGGTCAAGCTCGAAGCATGAGCTTGGATGGCAAAGTAACGACCGCTTCCACCGCAGATTCAACTGCCGCTCCACTGGTTACCGCGCCATCGGATTCTTCCTATGTCAACGTAACCTCATCCGATGGGAGCGTGTTTTCGGTCAGTGGACGTAAGCACTTCTCCAAGAATTCAACCGAACTCTTCGTCGCCGTTCCTTCACTTCCTAGTGCAGCTGTAAAACGCTCCATGGATACGGTACTGCATTTTTCTACGTCGCGCCTTCTTTCGTCGTTAAAGGGATACGCTTCGTTGCGTCTCATCGTGCCGGCTGACGATTCGTCTTCGTCCTTCCAGCTCGCTGTGGGTTGTCCGAATGGTAGTTATCTCGGTACCGCAGTTAGTGCTCGACAGTCATCTGCCTATATCAGCGTACCCTACGGGAGCTTCGTCGTGTCACTTCTTCACGGACAGCAAGTCGTTGGAATTTATAAACTCACGCTCAAAGAATTCGGATATTACTCCTTTTTCGCATCCCAGTATAAAGGCAAAGTCATGGTTCGTGTTCTCGACGAACTCGATCCCACTTCTTCAGCCTTACAAGGCGCTCAAACAGTTCCAGTCGTTGAACGAGTTTCTTTTGTGCGCAGTATAAATATCTCAAATACCAGCATCGATTCTATTACTGCAACAGGCGGTGTGCTTTTGGAGTCGAATCTTGCAGGACGTGCAATCGGTTCATACAAGCAGATTACGGCATGTGCATCCGATCTCAAAGACGAGTTTCAACTCTATTCCGCCGGTACTGCTCACCAGAAACTGCAGACATCGGTTGGCGTACTAGCTCGCTATTCAATCGTCAGCTTTGATACTGTAGGCGGTTCAAATCCAGCCTCTCGCATGGCCGTCGTTGAACCTCCAATTACCCCGACAGGAAATGATTCCGTAAGTTTTAGAGTTGTCAACGCTTTAACGAGTGGTGAGAGTATTCGAGTGCGCTTTGGAGCACGCTCAGATGCAGCTGGAATTTTCCGTAATGGGGAAGTCATCAGTCAGAACGTATCCTATGGCTCGGTTTCCGCATTGAAGCGCTTAACTCCGGGCTATGCACCGATTACCATCCTTAGTAACAATCCAAGTCAACCGGAGAGTTTGCTGGGATCGTTTACGGGCAGCTTCCAAGGCGGCCATGATTACATTTTGATAGTCGATCGTGCCACAGATGGCAGTCTGCAACTCAACGTCGTTGAGTCCACGCAAGAGAATGCAAGCGTGCAAGCACTTCCTCACGGCGTATTCACCCAGATGGTCAACGCACGGGCAGATAAGGCTACAATCAACATAAGCATGGGTAGCATGGTTGGATCGACAAGTGTGAGCTTTACCAACTCCATTGCGACGGTTGTACCGCCGGGTACCTATCCCATAAATGCCGGTAGCTTGACCAGGAATGTTACTGCTGAGGCTGAGAAGCGATTGACGATTGTGCTGAGCGGAGATGCCTCGAAGCCTGATTTGATTGAGATTAATCGTCCAAGTATGGGTCCAACACCCGACACCTCGAAAAGTCGTTACTTGAACGCATGTCTCGATGTTCCAAGCGTTTGCTTTGCAGTTGACTCGCTTAATCCATCCGACACGGTTTACAAGCCTAATATCTACGCTGACAACCAAGCCTACGGTGTGGTTTCCGGTATTCGCTCAGAAGCTCGAGCTCATCGCATCAATTTTGTAATTGGATTGGCGAATTCGCAAACTGAGATATACCGTCCGGAATATCCCGTCACACTCATCGCAGCCAAGGCCTACACCGTCATTTTCTGCGGTCAATCCAAGAATTACTACCTGATCCTCCAACAAGAGTATTGATCCAAGTGCATTCGTACGTCCGGCATTGATTATCAGTGCGGCGGAAAAATGTAAGGGCGTGTTAAACCCAAATCCAACTTTTGCCGACAAAGTTTAAATGGTCCACACGCTCATGATCAAATACACTTCGTCCTGCTTTGTCTTTCTGCTTCTTTTCTGTCTCTTGCAGCTGCAGACCCAAGCTGTAGCTTTCCGTCATGCTGCGCCACTAGCGTTCTACAATCTCAGAGACTCTATGCAAACAGATTCAACGGCAACAGAGACCGAGGATGTCGATTCAACAGAAAGCGACTCTTCAGTTGACAGTGCTGAAATATCGGAACCGGTAGTGCATCACAAATGGAAAGCGCAGGCAAAGACAGTTTTTAGCACCCAAAAGCAGCACGACGGGGTAGACCTAAGTGGAAATGCACCAACCGGAGATTTCTCGCTCAAACTCAGTCATGAGAGTGGACTGTACGCTTCGATAACCGGCACGCAACGCTTTGGATCCAACGCGGAATATCAACAAACAACAATCAATGGCGGCTACACCTTTTCTGCGGCAGATTGGTGTGATCTCAGTGCTGACCTGACGCTCAATCGATTTCCCAATGATACCATCAACGCACTGGCATCGAATCCGGTGATCATGTCTTTTGCTGCTGACTTCTATCCTGACTTCATAGATATCAGTCTGTGTTTGGATCACTATTTCGGTGTACCAAGCGCGAATTATCTTAGCCTTGTATTGTCAAAGACCTACACCCTAGACAAAGCAGAGCGCTTTTCTTTAACTCCCGGATTTTCAATAGCATACTCGTCATCCAAATACAAGTATAAAGGCGTGAAGTTGAGCGGGACCCTGAATGTGAAGGGAATTAGCTCCACGAGTATCGATCTATACGCTGACTACAATCTGGGCTCTGGATTTAGTGTTTCGTTGGATCCAACAATCCTCGTCTCTTTTCAACGAGATCTGCTCAAGGTGCTCAAAGGCAATAGCAATGCACTTTCAAAATCAACACAACTCGTTGTAATTGCGGGTCTTCGGTACAATCTGCGATTCTAGTGTTCGCTTTGAAGAAGACGCTTGTCGATATGCTAGTGCAGCTTTCTGATCTAAGCCTGTTTCGATTCCTGACTTTTCCACAGCATTTCCACATGTGGAATACCATCCTCCAAATAATGCGCGGATTGCTCTACAAAGCCGAGATCTACGTAGAATTTCAACAAATAGACCTGTGCAGATAGTCGAATCTCGTTGCATTGGTAGGCCATTGTACAGCGTTCCATTGCTTCTTTCATGAGTTTACGACCAAGTCCGAGACCACGATGACTGCGACGTGTGAGCACACGACCAATACTTGCTTCAGCGAATCTGGTACGTGGTGGGAGTAAACGAGCGTAAGCTACAAGCATATTGTTTTCAAATGCTTGCAGATGCAAAGCATCGGCATCGAAGTGATCCGGATCCTCGTAAATGCACTCTTGTTCCACAACAAATACATCAGCTCTCAGCTGAAGAATGCGCAGAAGCTCAAGAGCACTGAGTTCGCTGCAGTGCTGACAAATCCAAGTGATTTGTGATTTGGGACGATGAGACGACGATGGAGTAGTTGGCGTGGACATAAGGTCAATCTACACTATTAGCCGCTGCCGAGTCAAGCAGATTTCAGACTCGCGTGTATTGGTCGTAGTTTGCATGCACTTCATGCGCATTCACTAAGAGATTTTCTTCAAAACAGCCAGATGCTCCGTCCACTTCTTGGAACACTTTACTCCGGCTTCGTCGCCTTTCGCAACGCGCGTTACAATCGCGGCAAAGGAGTGCGTCGTGTTGCAGTTCCGGTCATCAGCGTGGGAAATCTGAGCGTAGGTGGAAGCGGAAAGTCGCCTGTCGTGGCGGCTATTGTTCGCGAATTGCAGAGACTAGGACATCGTCCGGCGCTTATATCTAGAGGCTATCGGCGTAGTTCACGTGGGGTCGTGGTGGTCAGTGACGGTCTCGCGCCTTTGGTCGAGGTAGATCAATCCGGCGACGAACTAGCCATGCTCGCACATTCACTTCCGGGATGTGTAGTAATTGCCGCTGAAGTCCGTTTTCACGGCGCAACCAGAGCGATTCGCGAGTTTGAGGTGGATTGTATCGTGCTTGATGATGCGTTCCAACACCGACAATTCGGACGGGACCTCGACATCGTGATCGTAGATCGTGCTACCCTGGATAACTCACAGGTTCTGCCACAAGGCCTACTCCGCGAACCATTGAAGAACTTAAAACGCGCTTCGTGCGTGCTGCTTCGAGAAAGTGTTGACTCCGGAGAAGTTCGCGAATACACGACAGCACCTTTGTTTCCATGTAGAACTGTTGTTGATCGCTGGACCGATATTCAGGGTCAAACGACAAGTGCGCCAAGCGGAACTGTGTTTGCTTTTTGTGCGATCGCACAACCTGAGAGGTTTCGTGCCACACTTGAGGCTGAAGATATTGATTGCGGTGCTGAGCGGTATTTTCGCGACCATCATTTTTTTAGTGAAAGCGATTGCAATGAGTTGGTTGCAGAAGCGTTGTCGGTTGGAGCATCGACACTCGTGTGCACCGAAAAAGATGCGGTTAAGCTAGAACAGTTTGCAGGCATTTTTAAAGACGCTGGACTCGATCTGCGGGTCTTGTGCATCAAAATGGCAATTGAGAATTCCGACGGGTGGGCTAAACTCATGGGCGAGGTTTTTCATTCGTTCCAGAACACAAACAAAGCATGAAAATAGCATTATCAAAAGCATCAGGATCTCCAAAGTACCTTCGTTATGCAGAGTGGATGCATCGAGTGCGACCGGATCTCGAGTTCTTCGACATGGCGGAGATTGATCCGGCAAAGCATCGTGACATTCTGCAGCAGTGCAGCGGAATTGTTTTCACAGGTGGGGCAGATGTTGTCCCGGAGCGCTATGGTCGCGCCGAAGACTACCATCGTTGTCACGTCGATCCCGAGCGCGATGAATTCGAGTTTCAACTTGTTCACCACGCTCGCGAATTGAAGCTGCCGATACTCGGTGTGTGCCGTGGTGCGCAAATGTTGAATGTGGCCTTTGGCGGAACTTTGATTGTGGATATACCAAGCGATCGACCGGGATCACTCCAGCATGCCGCGCATAATCACCATGATTCCCGACATGATCTTTCGGTGGAACCTGAATCCTTGTTCAAGAAAATCTGTCGTCAACTCGAAGGCGAAGTCAATTCAGCCCACCACCAAGCCGTCGATCAACTCGCCGATGTTTTCCAAGTTTCGGCGCGCTCCAGCGACGGCATCATCGAAGCCTTTGAATCAACAGAGTTTGTTGGTACTTCAGTAATTCTCGCAGTGCAATGGCATCCTGAGCGCTTAGAATTCGAGAACCCATTTAGTCATTCTGTAGCAGAATTCTTCTGTTTTGAATGTGAGAGTTACGAGGCGCTGATGAAAGGACGAGACTACTTCAAAGCAACCGGGGAGGAACAATCGGCATGAGTGAATTAGAATCGCAATCGCATCCGGAACACGATTTGCCAGAGGGCACGCAAGCCCCGGGACCATCCAGCATGGGCTCCGACAGCATGATTGGCGTAGAGAGTAATACCAAACAAAAGATGGGTTCGTGGTGGCCGGGATTTATTCAAATCCTCACCAAACCACATGAGCTTGATGCACTGCGCGGTGCTAATGTCTACAAGATCTTCGTCTCAGGTGCTGTTCTGAATGCCATCGTGTACTGTATTTCGCAGTGGCTTCGTTGGTCCAATCAAGAGTTGCGCGAGCAGGCATTGTTTTGTCTCAATTTCATTCCGAAGCTTGCCGGTGCTCAGTTACACGCTATCGAAAACGACTTCCAGTTCACACAACGCTTAGCCAATAGTCTGATTCAAACTGGATTTGTAGGCGTTGCAATCATTGCTATAGTCTTTTGGCTTGTGCATCGCGTGGTGAGTCAGCAACCTATTCGCATGCTCGCCTTTGTAGGTATGACCTCCTATAGTTTGAGCATCAACATGATTGGTTTAATCCTGACGACCGGACTTCAGTTGTCGATGCATAACATCAATGCCAGCTTCTCGTTCTGGTTTCTCTTTCCATTTCAAGAGCATCCATTTCTCAACGACTTAGTATCAAAATTCGATGTGTTCTTGGTCTGGCAGTATGCTGCAATAGGCGTAGCAGCCAGTTCCTTTCAAAATCGTCGTCCTATTGTCGGTCTCGGCTACGCTCTCGGCGTACTGATTTTTCACTTCTGCTTTAGCGCAACTCTGACCTATATGAGTTACAGTATTCTACTTCCGGCTAAGTAAAAGTTGAATGCGGCTACAATGCAAGAATCTGAGGCATAGAGTCGATGGAAGGAACCTGCACGGAATGAATACCTAATGATCGTGCAGTAGCAACGTGTTGAGGCGCGTCGTCGAAATAGAGAATGTCTGATGCAGGACAGTTCATCTCACGAAGCACGAGCTGGTAGATCTCGGCCTCCGGTTTGCGATGACCTGTTTCATAAGACAAAAACAAATGCTCAAAACGAGAGAAGAGTCCGGCACATTCATCCGCAATCCCTCGATGATGTATCTCGTTGATGTTTGAGAGTAGAATGATGCGATGATTTGACGACAGAGCATCCAGCCAAGCACAGGAACGATCATCAAGTCCAACCAGTAGTGCGTTCCATGCAGCATCCATTTCCTCATCAGAAGCATTAAAACCATAAGCGTCTCGCAAAGCAGATCGGAAGGCTCTGGCATCGAGCTCGCCACGTTCAAATGCATCGAAAACAGCGTGCTGGGCGGTCAGTGAGAAATCGACGGGACGACCGGCCAACAGGGAAAAACAATCACTCGTTCTTTTGAGATTGATGTGATAGAGCACGCCACCAAGATCAAACATGAGGATAGGGAATTGACGGCGTTCTTCGGCATTCAGCGGCCTTGATAGATCTGTGCTCATTCTTCAGCGTTCTTGAGTAATCGCGCAATATAAAAGCCATCACTTTGGTGATGCAGAGGATCAAGACGCAGTTCGAAGTCTTGGTCCGTCAGCTCAGGAATCTCGCATTGATGAGCGCTAAGATGCACTTTAACAGCATCGGCCGAAAAGCTTGGTTGAGCTGTCATGAATCTTCGCACAATATCTTCATTCTCTTCCGGCAGAATAGAGCAGGTGCAGTATTCCAAAACACCGCCTGGTTTCAACCAAGCTGCATACTGCTGTATGATTTCAAATTGACGTTCGTTTATACGACGCAGAGCATCTTCGCTTAAGCGCCATTTCAGCATAGGCGAACGACGGATCGTTCCCATGCCACTGCAGGGTGCGTCAATCAAGACATAATCAAACAATTGACGAGGATTAGCGGGCGGATCTGCAGAAGCCAAAGCCTTTAGCTCGATAGACTTCAGTCCTGCTTTCGAAGCACGTTGCTGCAATTCACGCATACGCTTGGGTTCACGATCAGATGCCACGATACGACCGTTGTCGTGCTGAAGAACTGCAATGTGCAAACTCTTACCACCGGCACCGGCGCATGCATCGAGCACTGAAGCATGTTCGTGAACATCAAGAGCCAAACTGACGATTTGCGATCCCTCATCCTGAACCTCAATCGCTCCACTCGCGTAGAGCTCCGTCTGTGTCAATTGGGTTCGCTCGTGGATACAAATAGCGTAAGGAGAATAACGACCGGCCTCGGCGGCAATGCCGTTGTCCGACAGTCGACGCAATACCTCATCACGACTGATTTGCAGAGTATTGACGCGAAGAAAGAGTGGCGCAGGCTGTAGGAAGCTTCGACATAGAGACAAAACCGTGGACTCATCGTAGATACGTCCAAGTGCTTTGATGATCCACAGCGGCATTGCGTGCCGACAGACCTGAGATACATCATCATTTCTTCCCAGAATACGCTCCAAACTCTGCTCGGCGACGGAGATAAAACCCTTGGCAACTTCAGGGTCGAGGGAACATCGCTGCACAAGGAATTCAGCAACAAATTCACTGAGCTTGCTGTTTTGCTCTGCAGTGCGCGACGATTCTGAATGAAAGGCACTGTGTCCCAAATCAGTGTGCAAAACAGCCGCCGAGGCGACTTGCAAGTGATTGATTTCAACGCCGCTAAAGCGAGTATCGCTGCGTAAAATTTCTTCTGTGATGATGTCCAGGCTGCCGAGTAGTCGCTGACACATAAAAACCATCGCGGACACGAAGCGGCGATCGGAAGCACCGATGTACTTATGGTCGCGCATATAGCCCGAGGTCAGAACATCTGCCGGTTGTGGCGACTTGCGAATGATGCGGAGTAATTGAGCGCTATGACCGAGAAGAGAAGGAGGATTCACACAGTGTTTGATTTGAGTACGGACAAAAATACTGGTGCTGACTAAATTTGCTTTGCTCTACCTGGACCCAACATGTCGTTTATTCGCGCTGAAAAGCTATTCAAGTCATATTCTCTCCTGCAACCCAACGATACCGTTGTTTTACGCGAGGTATCGCTCGATATTGAAAAAGGAGAGTTTGTGGCGTTGGTTGGTCCATCAGGTGCAGGAAAGAGTACCTTACTACACCTCTTAGGAACACTCGACAAAGCCGACAGCGGCACGATTGATCTGCAAATTGGCTCCGAGACGCTTAGAATTACTGAACTTCCCATATCCGAGCTCTCAAAGATTCGCAACAAGCACATCGGCTTCATCTTTCAATTCCATCAACTTCTCCCGGAATTCACCGCTTGCGAAAACGTGATGATGCCCATGCTCATTGCCGGTGCCGCTATGAAAGAAGCGCAGATCAAAGCTACCTCGTTGCTCGAGAGCGTAGGAATGAGTCATCGCTTGGAACACAAGCCATCAGAGCTCAGCGGAGGTGAACAACAACGCGTCGCTATTGCTCGAGCGCTGATCAATGATCCTGAAATCCTCTTTGCCGATGAGCCGACGGGTAATCTTGATTCCGTTAATTCGATGAGCATACTCGAGATTCTCTTGGACATTCGATCAAAACGTTCATTGACGATGATCGTGGCAACCCATAGCGCAGAGATAGCGGCGTCAGCGCAGCGCATTATTCAGATGCGAGACGGGAGAATTATGAGCGCTGCTCAAGCATGAAAGTGAATTGATCATATGAGTGAGAGAATCGAAATCAACATTAAAAGCATGAAACGCGATCAGCACGACGAGGCAGAGTACAGAGTTTGCAATGGAGCTTACGGTGAATAGAAAGACCACATCGTTGTTTGTCATGCTCTACGCATTGCTACTGCTCGCCGGCGGTTGTTCTGCTTTTGTGATTAGTCCGCTTCACGCTGTTCCGGCTTTGGCTGGTGGGATTGGCGCGGCGCTGGTACTGGGCGGACTCGCAGTCTTGTACCGACGTGCAGTGGTGTGGTCCGGACCCGCTCTACAAACCACCATCGGTGTCTTCAGTCTCAGCTTTGCCTGGCGTGCGCTGGAAGTTTGGCGTCAGGTCTGGGACGGCAGGCAGGAACGCGAACAAATCGCCGTGCTCCTCAGCGTTTTGTTTATCCTTTCAATTCTCATGCTTTGGCCTCTGTTCCGAGGCAGACGTTGAGATAGAAAACCCGGGGAATTGGGAAATTTGACCCAATTCATCCAGAAATCCATGTGATCCTGCTCAAAGTATCTCGCTCCAATGAATCACCCTGTTTAGCGTCTTAGTCACACGAGTTGCATCACAAACAATACAACAACCAGACACATGAATGCATTTACTGCTTCCGATGAAAAACTCATTGTTCGTTCAACCACGGTTGTTGCTGTGCTGCGTGATGGCAAAGCCTGTATGGGCGCTGATGGTCAGGTGAGTTTTAACCAAACTGTACTCAAACGCGGTGCACGGAAAGTGCGACGCATCCACAACAACTCGATACTCTGTGGTTTCGCTGGAGCCACGGCAGATGCTTTTACCTTGCTTCAACGCTTTGAAGAAAAGGTTGAATTGCATCGCGGGCAACTCTATCGCAGCGCGGTTGAACTAGCCAAAGAATGGAGAACAGATAAGTACTTGCGTCAGCTCGAGGCAATGCTGGTTGTGATGAACTCCAGCGAGTTGCTCTTGATGAGCGGAACGGGGGATGTGATTGTGCCGGACGATAACGTCATTGCTATTGGTTCCGGAGGCAACTACGCTCTTGCTGCCGCACGAGCGCTGATGAAACATACACCAATGACGGAACGACAGATTGTTGAGGAATCGCTAAAAATCGCAGCAGATATTTGTGTGTACACCAATGATCAGCTTTGTATAGAAGAATTGTAGTCATGGTTCCGCACGCTCTTTCGCGTGAGGAACTTCTTCATCCATCGCTGCTGCCGCTCCTGCAGCATTACAATTGAAATCAAATGAACAGTATTGAACTCAGTACCAATAACATCAACGACGAAGTGAATTCGAGCTCTGTGAGTGAGCAGACCGTTGATGTTTCGAAATCATTGACCCCAAGAGCGATCGTCGATGAACTAGACAAGTACATCATCGGTCAACATCAAGCCAAGCGCGCCGTAGCAATTGCCTTGCGCAATCGTTGGCGTCGTCAGCAGGTCAGTGGTCACTTGCGCGATGAGATTATTCCAAACAACATTTTGATGATTGGACCAACAGGAGTGGGAAAGACCGAGATCGCTCGACGGCTCTCAAAACTCACAGCTGCACCTTTTGTGAAGGTTGAAGCAACCAAGTTCACCGAGGTCGGATATGTTGGACGAGACGTTGAGAGCATGATCCGAGATCTTGCCGAAACGGCTGTCGCAATGGTGAGAGCCGAACGCAGCGCCGAGAAGCACCGCGAGGCAATTCTCGCCGTCGAGAATCGGATTATTGAGCTTTTGATGCCTCCAATTCCGCACGCATCCTTTGATGTGAGTGCGTTGCAAAACGACGAGGATCGGGAGCAAACTCGTGAGCTCATGCGACACATGTATCAGCAAGGAATGCTGGATGATCGAATAATAGAGTTGGATATCGAGATGGACCAGATGCCGTCGATGCATGTGATGGGACCAATTGGACTCGATGACATGGGCATCAATCTTCAGGAGATGTTTTCCGGCGTGATGCCAAAGAAGAACAAGCGTAAGAAGATGAGCATCGCGGAAGCACGTGTGTTGTTGGAAGAAGAAGAGTCGGAAAAATTGATCGACATGGACGCTGTGGTTCGCGAAGCGCTAAGCAGAGCAGAGAACAACGGCATTGTGTTTATCGATGAGATCGACAAGATCGCGTCGAAGTCCTCAGCGTCGTCCGGACCCGAAGTCTCCCGCGAAGGCGTTCAGCGTGATCTCTTGCCAATCGTTGAAGGTTCGACCGTGCATACGAAGTATGGAGCACTCAAGACCGACCACGTTCTCTTCATTGCATCCGGTGCATTTCATGTATCCAAACCAAGTGATCTCATTCCGGAGTTGCAAGGACGATTCCCAATTCGTGTAGAGCTTGAGTCGTTGCATGCTGAAGACTTCTACAAGATCCTCACTCAGCCTGAAAACGCTCTTACCAAGCAAATGCAGGCAATGATGGCAGTTGAAGGAGTCAATATTGTGTTTGAAGACGAAGCCCTTCGCGAGCTGGCAGAGACGGCTGCGACGGTGAACAATCAAATTGCCGATATTGGAGCACGACGATTGCAAACAATGATGTCTGCTTTGCTGGATCCGGTTCTTTTTGACGCACCTGATCTCATAGCCGACAATAACGTGATCGTCACTAAGACGATGGTGCAAGAACGACTGGCTTCGCTGGTACACAATGTGGACTTGAGCAAGTACATGCTCTAAGAGTCCAGCGTAAGAAGACCTTGCAATGAGGATGACATTTACTACTCCGAATTGAACAGTCTGCTAGGCCAAGTCACGACACTACAGAAAGTGATACTTCGATGATAAAAGTTCGATATTCAGAATGGCGAGATGACTCAGAAACTGCTGAGCAAAAAGTTCGAAAACTCATGGACTTGTTCAGTTATGTTCTTCTGCAAGTCAATGCTGATGCAGATGAAGCACTTGAGATTCTCCGTCAGTTGAATGAACGCTATGGCCTGTTGTCGGACATGACGATGGACGATTACATCAATCTCCTTCGTCAACAAGGAATGTTGGATGAAAGCGAAGATGGTAAAGTCAAAGCAAGCGCCAAAGCCCTTCGCAAACTCAGATCCGATGCACTAAACGAAGTATTCCGTCATTTGAAGAAATCAGAGTTCGGCGCTCACGAAGTGCCGAACTCTGGTCGTGGCGTGGAACGTTTACCCGAAACCAGGGACTTTGTATTCGGCGATCAGGCTTCGAACATTGACGTTACCCAAACCATGCGCAATGCCTTGCTGCGCGAGAATGAGCTCGATCGATTTCAACTTCATGAAGATGATATCCGAGTGCACGAAACGGAGCACTTGAGCTCTTGTGCCACGGTGTTGATGATTGATATCTCGCACTCCATGATTCTCTACGGCGAGGATCGTATTACACCTGCTAAGCAAGTTGCACTGGCATTGGCAGAACTCATCAGCACGAAATTCCCGAAGGATGTGCTGGAAGTATTGGTCTTTGGCGATGAAGCGCGAAGAGTTTCGGTGAGAGATATTCCCTTCATCGAAGTTGGACCCTTCCATACCAATACTCGTGATGGATTGCGTCTTGCGCGACAACTACTCAAGCGCACGCGTGGACTGAACAAGCAGATCTTCATGGTGACCGACGGTAAGCCTTCAGCCATGTTCGATGAGAATGGTCGTCTGTACCTCAACTCCTTCGGTCTCGATGCCCGCATCGTCAACAAAACCCTCGACGAAGCCGTTGCGTGTCGTCGCGATGGAATCACGATTTCAACCTTCATGGTCGCGCAAGATTCGTACTTGCGACGGTTCGTCGAAGAATTGACACGCGCCAACAAAGGACGCGCCTTCTACTCCGGTCTCAACGACCTCGGTCAGACACTCTTCGTCGATTATATCCGCAACCGCCGCAAGAACATTAACGGTCTGGGATAAGCACACGAATTCGACAGCTCTGTCGAAGTCGCTTTTTCAAGTTCTGCACGACATTCGAGCTCGAGTGATAACTCCTTTGCTCACAACTGAGTTTGCACAATCCAAATTCCGCAGCGAGATTCGTCCATGACAATCTTCATGCTGCATGAGAACTTTCATGCGCTGCTGTTTAGGTCGGATTCCTTCAAAGCTTAGTCCGAACAATGCGTGAACTGATACCATACTTCAGAGTCTTCTTCATGCCGCTCAGCGTCGGACTGAGTCTTCAGTATAGCATCATGAACTACTGGCTGACGCCGTTCTTGGCAATAGTCATACTTCCAATACTTGAAATCGCAGTAAAACAAGACTACGCAAATCACTCTGCAGATGAGATGGAGAGTCTTGAGGCGCGATGGTCCTTTCGGCTTATACCAGTCATCTGGACCCTTCTGCAATTCACTCTATTGATCTGGTCCTTGATATCATTCTCTCACAATGAGCTGAGCGCATTCCAAACGATCGGCTTAGTGCTCTCCGTCGGATTCATGACTGGCGCAATTGGCATAACCGTGGCGCACGAACTCGTCCACAAACAATCGAGATTAGAACGCTTCTTCGGCGATGCATTGTTGGCGAGTGTGCTGTACATGCACTTTCACATTGAGCACGTTGCCGGACACCATGCACGAGTTGCGACGCCGAACGATCCGGCAACAGCGCGCTTTAATGAAAGTTTGTATCGCTTTCTGATTCGCGTTATTCCCTCATCTTTTGTAAGCGCATGGCAGATTGAAACTCGTCGATGTCAAAACAATTCCTACAGCGCTTGGGGCATCCGCAATCGTGTGTTGACATGGATGTTCGTTCAGCTCCTTTGTGTTGTTGCTGTTTACGCGGCTTTTGGTATCAAGGGAATTCTTTTCTTCTTCGCTCAAGCTTTGGTAGCAATCACGCTACTCGAAACGGTGAACTACATCGAGCACTATGGTCTTATACGCAGTCAGAAAGCAAATGGCGAGTACGAGAAAGTGAGCGAGCGACACTCATGGGAAGCAACGGCGCGCATTACCAATTGCATTTTGTTCAAGCTTCAACGACATTCAGATCACCATCTAAATCCGTTACGGCGCTATCAGGCGCTGCAATTCACGCCGGAATCTCCGCGCATGCCGACCGGATACGCCGGTATGCTTGTTATAGCTTTTGCGCCTCCATTATTTCGGCGATTGGTTCATCCGAGATTGGAACGATATCAACTGGAGAGAGTGGTGCGTGACTGAGTGGGAAGCGCGCTAACTCGACTAAAGTCAGATCTGAGTGCTTAGTTGGATTGCTGCCCGTTACTCAGTGAGTCTTCAGAAATATCCTGGCTTTGAGAATCTTCATTTTCGTGAGAACGAGCTGATTCGTCCATGCTTTCATCGTCCGGTACATGAACCTCTTCCAAATCGCGATGTGAGAATTCTTCGACAATCGCATCTTGAGCATCGTGATTGTCGATCCCTGAAGTTGCCGTGTCAGTACTCGTATCGAAATACTCCCGGATTCGTTTTGCTAAACTCTTACCGACGATTGCGGCGATGCCTTCTTCGCTGGTGTTGCGTACGGCTTCGACGGAGCCGAGTTCGGTGAGTAGACGTTGGGCGGATTTTTCGCCCAGACCCTTAATAGCAGTGAGCTCAGTTTGAAGCGTTCGCTTCGAGCGCAGTTCACGATGGAAGGTGATGGCGAAGCGGTGAGCTTCATCGCGTAGTTGTTGCAGCAGACGAAGTGCACTGGAGCTGCGAGGGAGAATGACGGCGTCGCTTTGTTCAGGGACAAAGACTTCTTCAAGACGCTTTGCAAGACCGATGATCGGGATCTTGCCGTAGAGATCCAGTCGAGTGAGAATTTCGACTGCAGAGGAGAGCTGTCCTTTACCGCCGTCGATGATGATGAGATCGGGTAAGTGACCGTTCTCAGCCAGCAAGCGACGATAACGACGTTCCACAACCTCACGCATGGCGGCGAAGTCATCGTTGCCAACAAAACTTTTGATTTTGAATTTGCGATAATCAGCTTTGCGCGGACGTCCATCAACAAAGACAACCATGGACGACACGTAATCTGTGCCTTGAAGGTGGGAATTGTCAAAGCACTCAATTCGACGCGGTGCACGGCTCAGCTGCAAATCGCGTTGCAATGAAGCCACTGCACGAGGCACCGATTCTTCACGCTTCATGTGTTGCAATTGCAAGTCGCGAAGTAAGAATTCAGCATTTGCGGTTGCCATATTGACGAGCTTCTTCTTCTCGCCAATTTTCGGTACGACGAGATCGACAGCCGCGCTTCGCTTCTTGGAGAGCCAGTCGATCATGAAATCATCGTTGATAATGTCGCAGGGAAGGAAGATCTCCGGAGGAATGAAATCCGATTCCATGTAGTAGCGCGACATCGCTCCTTCAATGATCTCAGCGTCTGTTTGATGCAGGACATTGGACGCGTAGAAATGACGCTTGGCAATGAGCTTGCCGTCGCGCACGGACAAAATCACCGTGCACGCATCGTGGTCATCGCGCGAAAGAGCAAAGACATCACGATCGAACTCATCGGTACTCACGACTTTTTGTCGCTCAGAATATTCTCGCAGCACTTCCAAACGATTTCGCACTTGTGCAGCTTCTTCGAAGCGCAGCGTTTCAGCGAGAATAATCATTTGTTCCTCAAGCTGTTTCTCGACTTCACGAGTGCGACCGTTGAGGATTTGCACTGATTGACGGATGTGCTCGTTGTAGTGCAGACGGTCGACAAAGGCCTGACAAGGACCCTCACATTTCTTGATATGATAGTCCAAGCACACCTTGTACTTCTGCATAGCAATCGTGTCTTCAGTCAATGGCAGATCGCAGCTACGAAGGGGGAAGAGCGAGCGAAGTGTTCGCAACAGCGAATACATGTATCGTAGGTCGGTGTATGGTCCGAAGTACTTGCTCCCGTCACGAATCACCTTCCGCGTTGAGAAGACTCGAGGGAATTCTTCGTTTGTAACGCGGATATAGGGATAACTCTTATCGTCCTTCAGCAACACATTATAGCGTGGCTTGTGTTGCTTGATGAGATTGTTTTCGAGGATGAGTGCTTCAGCTTCTGAGTCGGTTACGATGACGTCGACGTCGGCGATTTTGGAAACTAGGACTTTGGTCTTGGCATCGACCTGACGGTTATGGTCGAAGTACTGGCGAACGCGGTTACGGATGTTCTTTGCTTTTCCAACATAAATGACTTTTCCTTCGTCGTTTTTGTGAAAATAGACGCCTGGACGAGTAGGCAAGGAGGCAATTTTCTCCTTCAGGGATAGCGAAAGTGGACGTTCTTGTTCGTCGAGTGGCTCCGTCATAGGCGTATAGCAAGATACACTTTTTCACCGTGACACACTTTGGCACATGACTGATTCGTCCTATATTTGTTGTTCACTTAATCACTGTACCTTCGAATCATGTTTACAATCATTGTGATTTTGAGCTGCATTGCTGGTCTTCTTCTGATCGGCGCAGTTCTTATTCAACCGGGCAAGGGCGATATGGCTGCTGGCTTTGGTGGTGTTGGCGGACAATTCGGCTCCATGATTGGCATGCGCCGTGCCGCTGATTTTATCGTAAAAACGACTATTGGTTTGGCTATCGCAATCATGATTCTATCACTGAGCGCGAATACAATTTTCAAAGTGGGTAAAGAGGATAACACTGTAAACCCATTCGAAAACGTCCAAACATCAACACCTTCAGCTCCTGCAGCAGCTCCGGCAGCACCTGCTCAACAACAGGCTCCGGCTCAACAACAAGCAGCACCTGCACAGGGTCAAGCGGCACCTGCTCAACAGCAGCCAGCTCCGCAAGGTGGCAAGTAATATTCTTCGTCATTGACGAATCATGGACTCACTCTAACAGATTGAGTCCATTTTTTATTTCATGAAGATTCTCGTTATCAACTGGCAGGACATTCGTAATCCGCTTGGAGGCGGGGCGGAAGTCCATTGTCATGAGATCTTCAAGCGCATTGTTGCAGCCGGACACACCGTCGTACAACTCAGTTGCGGCTTTGAAGGCGCAGCCTCGGAAGAGATCATCGACGGAATACGCATTGTTCGTCGTGGAGCCCGTAACACCTTCAACTTCTTCGTCCCTTCGGCATACAAGCAGTTATCTCGTGAAGGATTTGACCTTGTCATTGACGACGTCAACAAGATTCCTTTTTACACACCGCTCTACGTCAAAGAACCGCTGCTCGCCATCTCCCATCATTTCTTTGGAAAGAGTATCTATCGCGAAGCGGATTTTATAAGTGCCAGCTATGTGTATGTGTCGGAAATGCTCGTGAATTTGGTCTATAAGTCCACACACTTCGCTGTTGTTTCAGAGAGCACTCGACAAGAGTTTCTTGCACGCGGCTTTCGCGATTCCCAACTCAGCATAATCCGCAATGCAGTCGAACACCGTCATTTTCCCATGAAAGTGGCTGAAAAGTCATCGGATCCAATCATTTGCTACTTCAGTCGCGTCAAGAAATACAAAAGTCCGGATCATCTCTTGCGCGCTTTTGTGCCCTTGCTTAAAACCTATCCGAAGGCGCAGCTTTGGTTCATGGGGAGCGGAGATTTCGTCCCGGAATTGCAGAAAATGAGTCGAGAGCTCGGTGTGGAGTCTTCAGTGACCTTCTTTGGACGGGTCAGCGAAGAACAGAAAATTGAGCTACTCAGCGCCGCCTGGTGTGTGGTGAACACCTCCATGAAAGAAGGCTGGGGCATTACCAATATTGAGGCAAATGCCTGTGGAACGCCGGCAATTGCGGCAAATGTTCCGGGATTGCGCGACTCCGTTTCGAACGGACAGAGCGGATTGCTGTATAGCTACGGCAATGTTGAGGAATTGAGCAGCGTTTTGTCTGAATTCTGTTCAAATAGCTCAGTTCGAGCACAACTTTCGCAGGGTGCTGTGGAGTGGGCGAGGAGCTTTTCCTGGGATGAAGAGGCCCGGAAAATGATGAATTTGTGTGAACAAATTATAGATTCCCGAAAAGTAGTCCGATAACGTGACTTGAAATATGATGACTCTTAAGAATTGAATTCTAAGAGCATTCACCACCAATTTCAAGGAACATACGGATATGTGCAGAGCTCGCATTGTTAGTGCAGCTGCTTTTGCCACTCGAGTTTGGACTCTACGTCTTCTCGTTGCGTTGGCATTCGGTACCGGACTTGTAGCATCAGATACAGACGCTACAGCCACAAACGCAGGGACAGATTTTCTTCTGACTTATTTACCTGCGATTCATCAAAATGGAGATTCACTGAGTCTGGTTTTCAGCTCGCAGTATTATGCGAGTGGGACGATTGACGTTCGTGGTTACGACGGCAAGGTCATTCATCAGACATTCCGCATTATCGATCCTCGTCGCTCAAGCACGGTATCATTTCCATATTCCAACATAGAGTTACGCGGTCGTCTAGTGGACAGCGTTTATCAAGCATCAGATCAAGCCGAGACAATACTTAGTTCGCAGGTACTTGCTATTCACGCAGACTCCGCGGTGCAGTGCGTCATGGTTACGCATAGCAAAAACGGCGATGCTGCAACTCTAGTTCTACCGACATCAATCCTCGGTCGCAGTTACATCCTCAGTTCACTGCCTTCAACATTGGTGCATCCACAGTCCGGTAGCAGTGATGTGGATTGGACCAAGTCCACGCCATCGCAATGTGCGGTCATTGCTCGCGATGATGCAACCGATATCGTCATACAACTTCACGGTCCAACCTCGCACGAATCAGAAGGTAAGATCAGCATAAGCCTCAATAAAGGCGAAGCGTATTTCATTCAATCTGCAATTGAAGGCACAAGTGTTCGCACTGACATGAGTGGTGTGATTATCAAAGCCACAAAACCAATAGCTGTCTTTTCCGGACATCAGTCTGCAGTAAGTCCGGGTGCCGATAACGGTATTTATCCAAACACGCAAACCGGAACGGTGTATCAACAATGTGATCCGGTTGAGCGATGGGGCGACAAGGCTGTATTAGTGCCGTTGAAAGTTTCAGAGAATGCTCGTTCGACGACGAAACAGTATGTACGCATCTATGCGGCGCTAGATCAAACGCATCTCAAAATCAATGGCGTAGAAAAGGCTGTTCTCGATGCAGGAGTACCATTCGAGCTAGGTCTGGATGATGCTGTTGTTGTTGAAGGAAGCTCTGCCATCAACTGTGTTCAATACACGCAGTCATCGACTGATGTTCAGACATCTCTCGGTAACACAGCTATGTTTACAGTTCCTTCAACATCCTCATGGACAAACTCGCACGTGGTTTGTGCACCGCAGATTCGTAGTTCCGGTATTCGTGTTTATGGCTCGCAATACTTGCTCGTTTGTCTTCCGACTAATGCAAAAAAGTCGCTTGAGTTTGACCGCGAACCGATTGAAACCGGTTTCGTTGAAGTTAGTGGCAGCGACTACTCGTACTATCTACGAAAGGTCTCCGATGGTATTCACTCTCTGACATGCGATAGTGCTTGTAGTGCTACGGTATTCTCGTTGAGTACGGACAGAATGATCGTTCATTCGCCCGACCAAGAGTATCCAATTCGTGCCTACATGAAACCTTACTTGCGCGTGCCTGATTGCAGTGCGCGAGTAGGTGATACCGTCCTTGTTCGAGTGCTGATCGATTCGCTTCTCATGCCTCCGGCAATTCTTGGACTCCAGCCGTCGTCATTTTCCTTTGACCTGTGTTTCAACTCTACAATGTTGACGCCGGCTGAGAGTTCACTTCGAGGACCGATACTGAATGGTGTTCAAACGATACACGTCAGCGACACGCTCACAACACTGCGATCAGCCCGCGAATTGCTTTCGATTAAAATGATCTGCGGTCTTGGCGATGCTGAGCACTGTGATCTGCAAGTCTCCAACCTAAGCTGGTACAACAGCGACAAATCGCAGATTCCTTTAGCCATCAATGATATCCGAGGTCAGTTCAGCGTCTCAAACGTTTGGCACGACACAACCGGAGCTCGATTGGTAAATCCGAATCCCGGCGATTTGAGTATTGAAGTGACGCCGAACCCGGTGCATGGGCGAGCATTTATCAACTGCAGTTCTACTCTTCGAGTCAACGATGCTCCTACAATGATTCTGTACAACAGCATGGGAGAGCAGATTCAAGACCTGAACTCATCAGTCACTCCGTTCAAAGGTTCAGCGCGCTTCCAGCTGAATACCGATACAATGCAACCGGGCGTGTATTATCTGCGCTTTGCAATTGGCAATACAAGCATGGTCACGCCGGTAGTTGTTGAGAATTAAATCACCACATGAATAAGACGATGGATCGCACCTTCACAAGTACTACATCAAGAAAAACTAGGGCTAGTGTTTCGAGACGCCTGTTGATGGTCGGAGTTCTGCTGTTTTCAGCAATAAGTCTTCGCGCACAAGTCGTCATCGACACAACCAATCCAATCCAGTTTGGCGTGTATGCACATGTTGGCAAGAACTGGGAATTGAGCAATGGATTTACGCAGTTGGGATTATTCAGTCGTCCCGCAACACCATTCGGCGATGCAACCGGAGATATCGTAAGCTTTGGTGGTGAAGTGAATTCACCGCTCTCGTCAATCTTCAAAGCAACAAATACGACCGCTGCATTTCACTTGGGTTTGCGTTTTGGATTTGACGTGTTTCGCTCAAGCATGACCGCAAACGAACCAACCGTATTCATTCAAAATGGTGTACCTGTTAATGGCAGCTTTGTCACAACCTTGAAAACCAATTTTGCTTCGTACGGTATAGAACCGATGGCTGAGTTTACGCCTCCGTTTTACAAGAACCTTCGTCTGCACGTGGGAACAAAAATTGCCTACGTACACACCGCCAATTTCTCGCAAAGTGAAAGCATCGTTGATCCACTGGGCGTGCATTTTCTACAGGGAAATTCTGAGCGTACGGTCTATGAAGATCAGATTCCTAACTACTCACATTTTCAGTACTACGCGCTCACCGGCTTGTCGTACAACATCCGTCTGACAAAACGCTTTGCGCTCGTGCCGGAAGTGTTCTATCAATTGCCACTCAACAATCTTGTTCAAGACAAGATGTGGAACGCTCGCTTCTTTCGAGCAGGTATGTCCATTCGCGTGACGATTCCAACATCGAAACCGGTTATTCGCGACACGGTTATTCAACGTGATACACTTACGAAGTCAGTTCCTGATTTGGCTGCTGAAAAAGTCGAACGCGGAACCAAGGACTATCGCATGGTCGTCAATGAAACGGAAGATGTGCGCTACGAGTTCGTGCACGTCACGGAGCGATTCGTACACAGCATTCCGCAGGCAAAGGCAATCGAAACTGCGCAGATGCAATTGCGGGTTTATCGCTACCGTGCTGACAGCACCGTGGTGCAACTCGATACATTGCGATGTAGAGAAATCGTTTGGAACGACTTCCATCCATTGCTGAATTACGTCTTCTTTAGTCAGGGCTCATCGAAGCTTGAGGGACGGTACACATTCCTTCGAAAGAGTGACTTAGCGAATTTCAAAATTCAAGGCGACCAAACTCAGATCAGTACCTATTACAACGTGATGAACATTGTGGCTAAGGGTATGGACATGGACAGCACGTCCAAGATCGACATCGTCGGTTGCGTCTCGAAAAAGGAAATGGCTACAGTTGAGAATCCGACACTACTGGCGCAACAACGTGCCGAGGCAGTAGCTGCCTACATGACTGATACCTGGGGCATTCAACGTAATCGCATCAGTATTCGTGCCGGCGGCGTTCCATTGAAGCCATCGAATGAGAAGAGCAATGAAGGTATCGAAGAAAATCAACGTGCTGAGATTTACTCAGAACACGAAGCTCTGTTGCAACCGGTGATGATTCGCGATACCATGCTTGAGAGTGCTGTAGAGCGCTTGCGAATTGGCAACTTCATTACTTCATCGACGCCGATCAAGTCATGGAAGGTGTGGGGTGTGCAAGAAGGTCATGTGATCTTTAGTTCATCGGGTGAGGGAAGTCCGTCTCAATTCTTCGACGTTGCTCTTGAGCGTTCGACCATGCGTCGTTTGATTCGCAAAGAGAATTCAATCTTCAAGATCAACCTTGCAGTTGATCAAGAAGGAAAGGGTATCATTCAGAAGAGCGTTGAAATTCCAATTACCGTTGAGCAAGTTGAAAAGTTGCGTCGTCAGAACATGATGGCGGAAGTAGATCGATTCATTCTCATGCTCTTTGATTTTGGTAAGGATGATATCACTGCAGCAAACGAGCGTATCATTAAGTTCATCAAGAAGCGCATTGATACGACCTCTAACGTGACGATAGTTGGTACAACCGACCGCTACGGTCAGTTGGCATTCAACCTCAAATTGTCTGAACGTCGTGCGATTAGCGTGTACAAGATCCTCGGAATTCCGGATGCGACGACCTATGGTTTGGGTCCGGATACGATTTCATACGACAATGATCTTCCCGAAGGACGCTTCCACGCTCGGACAGTTCGTATCGAAGTTGAACACCGTCATGGTCTGACGGCAGAAGATCGATAATTGTCCTCACTGAAAATTTGTGCTAGGTCTCCATGTAAATTGCGGCAGCTCTCGGGCTGCCGCTTATGTTATTAGCCTTTCACAAACCCTACGGAGTGCTCTCGCAGTTCAGCGACAATGGCTCCACACACCGAACTCTGGCTGAGTTTGGATTCCCTCGTTCTGTCTATGCATTAGGTCGTTTGGACTCGGACTCCGAAGGACTACTCCTGCTCAGTGATGAGAAGGCACTTAACGACAAGCTCCTCAATCCTCGTCACGAACATCCTCGTCGCTACCACGTCCAAGTCGAACGCATTCCCACCGCGGAAGCTCTACGCGAATTAGCATCCGGAGTGCTTGTGTCAGGCGAACGAACCAAGCCGTGTACTGCCAAACTCTGTGATCCGCAGCCGACTTTCGCCGAACGAGTTCCGCCTATCCGCGTGCGAAAATCGGTGCCGGATTGTTGGATAGAGCTGGAACTGCGTGAAGGCAAGAATCGTCAGGTTCGACGCATGACGGCCGCCATTGGTCATCCAACTCTCCGTCTCATCCGAACCCGCATCGGAAAATTCGAACTCGGAACACTCGAAGCTGGGAGATGGATTGAGCTAAACGCGACTCAACGAGCCGCTGTATTTAGCTGAGTTTGAGCCAAGAAAGGCGACAGGGAAGTTTAGCGCTTGGATGCATGGTATTTGACGCGCCGAAGGCCTTGTTTTCACCATTGAAATATCCGGGAATTCCTATGACGGCTCTGGTCGTATATTTGCCATATAAAGCAAACGCATCGAGAAAACATGTACACAGCTCCTCACATTGTTCTGCCTAAAATTCCGAATCTTCACGAGCTTTCTGTGTATCGCGCCAACGGTGGCTACGAGCAATACAGAAAGGCAATCTCTTTGTCGCCCGATGACGTGGCGAATGAGGTTAAAAAGTCCGGACTGCGCGGACGTGGCGGCGCGTGTTTTCCTACCGGCTTGAAGTGGACCTTCATGCCCAAAGGCAACGATAAGCCGAAGTACCTGGCAATCAACGGTGACGAATCGGAGCCGGGTTCATTCAAGGATCGTCAGATCTTGGAGTACAACCCACACCAGCTCATCGAAGGTATCATGATTGCCGGCTATGCAATGGGTATTGCTAAGGCCTTCATCTACATCCGCGGTGAGTATCACAAGTGGGTGAAGATGATGCAGAAAGCGGTTGATGATGCCTATGCAGCGAATCTCATTGGTCCGAACATGAACAAGACCTTCGGTGGCGATTATTGCATCGACATCGTCGTTCACAAGGGCGCAGGCGCATACGTATGCGGTGAAGAAACAGCTTTGATGAATTCATTGGAAGGCGATCGTGGTTATCCGCGTTTCAAACCACCATTCCCGGCTAACAAGGGATTGTGGGGAATGCCGACAACGATCAACAACGTAGAAACCTTGGCGACGGTGCCTCCGATTTTCTCGATGGGTGCTGAAGCATACTCAAAGATTGGTGCTGCCGGACACTGCGGAACTTTGCTCTATGGTTTGAGCGGACACCTCAACACACCTGGTGTGTATGAACTCCCAACCGACGTGTTGCTCACCGATTTGATTTACAAATACGGTGGCGGAGTCCCAGGTAACAAGAAAGTAAAGGCAGTTATTCCCGGTGGTTCTTCCATGCCGCCACTTGCCGGAAATGAGATTGAAGGCGTTGTGATGAACAACGAAGACTTGAAAAAATACAAGACCTTCATTGGTACCGGCGGTGTGATGGTGATGGACGAAGACACGGACATTCCGAAGATGCTCTTGCGCATCGTGCATTTTTATCATCACGAGTCATGCGGACAATGTACACCATGTCGCGAAGGTTGCGGCTGGATGGAAAAGATCTTGCACCGAATTGTTGATGGTGATGCAACCATGCAGGATATTGATTTGCTCTATAGTGTTGCCAACAACATTGACGGTAACACAATCTGTGCTTTGGGTGAAGCAGCTGCTTGGCCGGTGCAAGGATTTGTTCGCAAGTTCCGTCACGAGTTTGAAGCCAAAGTCAAAGCATCTCGCTCATTCGTTCCGTTGAACGTCGTTCACGGTCGTCGCGCAACCGCTGATGAGCTCAGCCTGGTAACCAGCTCACAGTCCTGATGCGCAAACAGAAGCGCCGTCCATGATCCGTCGCCTTGGAATATTTGGAGGCTCCTTTGATCCGGTGCACACCGGACATTGCATTATGGCCGAGCGCTTTACCGAACAGATGCAGCTTGATCGCTGTCTGTTCGTGCCGACTAATCAATCGCCATTAAAATCCCAGCAACCTTCTCCTCGCGAGACGCACCATCGATTGCAGATGCTGCGCATTGTGTGTCGCACTCACCCGAAGTTCTCGTTGTCGGAGCTTGAGGTTCGTCGACCAGGACCCTCCTATTCCATCGATACTATTCGTCAGCTTCGCCAAGACCATCCTGAGGCAACGATCTATATGATGATCGGAAGCGACCAAGCCGCACAGTTTCGTCAGTGGAAAGATTGGCAGGAGATTGTTCAGTTGATCCAACTTTGCGTTGCTCGACGTCCGGTTGATGCTCTTAGTCATCACGAAGAAATTCTGAGTTCCTTACGAGTTGACGGCGCGACCATTCATTCTCTCGATGTTCCTTTGATTGAAATTTCATCGAGTCAGATTCGTGCCTTCTGTTCTGAGCGACGAAGTATTCGCTTCTTGGTGCCTGACAAGGTGGGACGCTACATGCGCAAGCACGAACTCTATCGTAACCCCACGGAGGAGTCACGATGAAGTCAAGTCCAACTCGCTGGTTCATTCACCTCATCCTCACATCCGTAGCTGCACTCATGCTCTTCCCGATGTTCTGGATGATTATCACTTCGCTGCATCAGCATCCCGAGCGATATGCAAGTCTGTGGGAGATGATAAAGGCACCGTACACGACATCGAATTATAGCGAGACATTGTCGTCGGATGCGTTCACTTACTACTTCGCCAACTCGGTCATGGTTGCCAGTGTTGTGACGCTTGGCAACGTGCTGTTTTGTTTTGTTTGCGGATATGCATTAGCTCGTCGACGCTTCATTGGATCCGGACTAGTTTTCTCGTCGCTATTGGCAGTGCTGATCATTCCACCGCAAGTGATCATGATTCCACTTTTCAGACTGATGGTGCAGTTTTCTTGGATCAACACCTTCGCCGCTCTTATTGTTCCGTGGATGGTCACGCCATTCGGCATCTTCCTGGTCCGACAATTCGTCATTTCTCTCCCCGAAGCCATCGAAGACGCTGCGCGATTGGACGGAGCAGGGGATATCACAGTGCTCTTCCGAATCGTCATGCCGCTCTGCAAGCCAATATTGACGGTACTGGCTATTTACATTTTCCTTGGAAATTGGAATTCCTTCTTGTATCCATTTCTCTTTACAAACGACGAAGCGCACCGCACCTTGCCGGTGGGTTTGGCCTTTTATCTTGGCAAACAGTCAATTGATTGGGGACATCTCATGGCCGGCGCTAGCATCTCAGCCATACCGGTCTTGGCGGTATTCTCCATCTTCCAACGACAAATCATCAAAGGTCTTACTGCGGGAGCGTTGAAGGAGTAGCAGATCTAAAAACTGGCACAGATTCAGGACCCATCGCTCACTCTTGTCAATACTTCGTTAAATCTCTTCATACGCAGCAGCAATACACTTCTTGCGGACCTACACGAGCATTGTGCTGATTATCTTTGCGTTCTTAGGAACTGAAAAAGCACAGCATTATGGCTCAAGGCTCAACACTCGATTCAATTATTTCATTGGCAAAGCGGCGTGGTTTTGTCTTTCAATCGTCGGAGATTTACGGAGGACTCAACGGCTGCTGGGATTACGGTCCTTTGGGCGTCGAACTCTTGCGCAACGTCAAAGAAGCCTGGTGGCGTGAAATGACCTATCGCGACAACGTGGTTGGTCTGGACGCGAGTATCCTCATGCATCCTCGTACCTGGGAAGCCAGCGGTCACGTGCAGCAGTTCTCCGATCCCATGATCGACAACAAGACCAGCAAGGCACGTCATCGTGCTGACAACCTCATTGAAGACTACATCGAACGTCTACGCAAGAAAAACAAAACCCACGAAGCTGACGAACTCGAAAAGCGTCTTGGTGAAGCGCGTGAACCGGCGGATTATTACAACATCATTATTGAAGCCGGTATTCCTGATCCGGTGAGTGGAACGAAGGACTGGACCGAAGTGAGAAATTTCAACCTCATGTTCAAGACCTTTATTGGTCCGCTTGAAGAGACCAGCGCGGCTGTGTATTTACGACCAGAAACAGCACAAGGCATCTTCGTCAACTTCAAGAATGTCATGGAGTCCGCTCGTCAAAAGGTTCCATTTGGCATTGCACAAATCGGCAAAGCCTTCCGCAATGAAATCAACACAAAGAACTTCCTCTTCCGCACTCGTGAATTCGAGCAAATGGAGATGCAGTACTTCGTCAAACCCGGCGGCGAAATGGAAGAATTTGAGCAATGGCGCGAGCAACGCTGGAATTGGTTTCTGCGCTACGGAATGAATCCTGACTCGCTGCGACTCAAGCCACACGAGAAACTTGCACACTATGCAAATGCAGCAGTCGACATCGAGTTTAAGTTCCCATTTGGTTGGGGAGAGATCGAGGGTATTCACTCTCGCACAGACTTTGACTTAATGCGTCACCAAGAGTTCAGTGGCAAGAAGCTTGAGTACGTCGATACGGTAACTCGCGAGCGCTTTGTTCCATACGTCATTGAGACCTCTGCCGGCGCTTCTCGTTCATTCATGGCCTTCCTCTGCAATGCATTTGATGAGGAAAAAGTCGTGAGTGAAGCAGGAGCGGAGGAGACGCGAACGATTCTACGTTTCCATCCGGCCCTGGCACCGGTTACAGTTGCGGTGCTGCCACTGGTGAACAAAGACGGAATGCCGGAGATGGCTGAGAAGATTTTCAAGGATCTGCAACGGTCGTTCCGCGTGCAGTATGATGATGGTGGTGCAATTGGTAGACGCTATCGTCGGCAGGATGAGATTGGAACTCCGTTTTGTGTGACGATTGACGGACAATCAATCGAGGACGGAACCGTCACCGTCAGAGAACGCGATAGCATGAGTCAAATTCGACTCGATGCCACATCACTTAAGAACTACATCCGTGAGCATATTGATTAAACTCCGCCGCAGCGTCGGCGTCTTTAAACGCACACAACGTACACTTCTGATTGTGGGAGCTTTGGGTCTTGTGGGCACATTCTCACTGGGCTGGTACGTTGGGAGCGACTCCATCAACTTTCGAATCAACAAGTCGATCGAGACATTTGGCGAAGTCTTTCGTCACGTCGCTTTAGACTATGTCGACGAAGTAGAACCCGAGAAATTCATCCGCACCGGACTCGACGCAATGCTTGCTACTCTGGATCCTTACACCGTGTACATGGATCAGGAGCAGTCCGAAGATTTTGATTCGCAAGTAAGTGGACAATACGTCGGACTGGGAATACAAGCCGGCGTGCGCGACAGCATGCTGACAATCAATGCCGTTGCCGACGGCTATTCAGCACACCGCGCCGGAATCCGCGTCGGCGATCGATTGGTTGCAATTGATGGTCATCCAACTTTGCGCTTAAGTTCACGCGAACTACGCAAGTACACTCGGGGTCAGGTTGGCTCCGTGGCCAAACTCGATGTGCTGCGCGATGGACGAAGCGACACTCTGCATTTCGAACTCAATCGCGTTGAAGTCTACGTTAAAAGCGTTTCCTATGTACAGATGCTTCCTAATGGGGTTGGAGTCATTAGACTCGATCGCTTTACCCGCAAAAGTGTACAAGAAGTTCGCAGCGCTGTCGACTCATTGAAGTCTATGGGACAACTCAAGGGAATTGTCTTAGACCTACGTGATAATCCAGGAGGATTGCTTGACGCTGCCATTGGCATTTGCGAGACCTTCGTTCGCAACGGCTCACTAATCGTTAGCACTAAGGGTCGTCCAGGCACTGAATCACGCGTCTATACCAGCTCGACAATTCCATACGAAGGTGAAGCGCCGTTGGTACTGGTCGTCAATTCATCCTCAGCCAGTGCAAGCGAAGTTGTTGCCGGCTGTATTCAAGACTTAGATCGCGGACTTGTTTGTGGTGAACAGTCATTTGGAAAAGGACTGGTCCAATCACAGATCAGCGTCCCTTATTCAACCACTTTGAAAATGACAACACAGCGATACTATTGTCCGTCCGGACGCTGCGTACAACGTATCGACTACGGCCGTAAGCGCAGTGGTGTGATTCTCGATACATCAACCACAACACACCAATTCTTGACCCTTAATAAACGTCCGGTGATGGACGCCACCGGTGTTAGCCCGGACACGCTTATGAAAGACAAAGAGTATCCGGAGTTTGTGCGCGAACTGTTAGAGAAGAACATGCTCTTCAACTTTGCCAACGAGTATTGTGCATCAAAGAATAAGCTCCCGTCGAACTTTAGCGCTGCACAGCTCATCGATGATCTTGAAAAGTACTGTCTGAAGCAGAAATTCTCCTTTCAGAGCAGTGCCGCACAGAAGATCGACGAGGTTCAAAAACTTGTCAGCACAGAGAAGTACCCGAGTCAAATCGTCCATCAACTCGAAGAAGTCGAGCAGCTTATTGGCAAAGAGAATCAACGATTGTTCCGCACGCATTCCAAGCTGCTGACAAAGCTGATTGACAAAGAGATTCGCAGTCGATTTATGAGTGATCGTCAGTTGTTGCAGTATCAGATGCGACAAGATGATTTGATCGTCCGCGCCTCTGATTTGGCCTTGTCCGAACAATACCGAACACTTCTGCGCACACCTGTTGCGACCAAGTAAGATGCACTTACTAGACGCTCGTATTGCAAGTGACGGACAACTTCATCTCAACAACGATGAGCTGGCTCGACTTCAGCACTATGCAGGTCAGACAGTTAGTGTGCACCTCAATATCGAGGTCCCGAGCGACGCTGCTCAAATCGCATCCACCCAAAGTGTCGAACTCATCCAGGCTCTTCAAGCACTTCGCTTTGAGGGGGCATTTGCTAATGAAGGGCAATCTGAAGCTTGATGTCATACTAGGCGCAACGACAGATCATTGCGCCTGCACAAATCCATTCTACCCACACTTGTGATTGACGAGAACTCAATTTTTATTGAGACCGACGTGATGGTCGACTTTCTCACGACGGCAGAGCACAGCTCTCAGCTTCGCCGAGCACTGGGACAATTTCGATGCTACACCTCGGTGATACAGAGTGCCGAGCTCTTTGAGTGGGCGAGCGATGCAGCGAGGCGAGAGGCAGTAGGGGCGTTGCTGGGACTCGTGAGACCGCTCGGTCTGCATCCGAGGATGAGTCCGGAAATCGCACACTTCTATTCCAAGCTCAGGGGGGGGCCGGAACCGGTCCAGGATCCCTGGCGCTATGCCATCAGCGCTGCAATCGCACAATCCTCCAAACTTCCCATACTCTCAGTCCACGCTAAATCGATATATTTGCGGCTTGATATTCCGACAATAAACCCAGAATCCGTTCGTTAGTTCGTTGTTGTTGTCGCCCGGATCTGTGATTTCCGGACGTCATGTCGGATGCGTACTATTTACTATCGTGGAATTTTTGGAATGAGAATTACCAAACAATACACTAACCGCGAAAGCCAGTCACTGGACAAATACCTCCAGGAAATTGGCCGTGTGGAGCTTTTGACAGGGAACGATGAAATCGTTCTTGCTCAAGCAATCAAGCGAGGCAATGCCGAAGGCGAGATTGCTCTTGAGCGCTTGGTGAAAGCTAACCTTCGCTTTGTAGTGTCCGTTGCTAAACAATATCAGAATCAGGGTCTTTCCTTAGGCGATCTTATCAATGAAGGTAATCTGGGTCTCATCAAAGCTGCAAAGCGTTTCGACGAAACCCGCGGTTTTAAATTCATCTCCTATGCGGTGTGGTGGATCCGCCAGTCAATTCTCCAGGCTTTGGCTGAGCAATCACGAATTGTTCGTCTGCCGCTCAACCGTGTCGGTGCTTTGAACAAGATTGGTAAGAAATTCAGTGAGCTCGAACAATTGTACGAGCGCGAACCAACGGCAGCTGAATTGGCAGAGCAGTTGGAGATGAGTATTGCAGAGATTGCAGAGACCATCAAGATTTCAGGACGTCACCTTTCGGTGGATGCACCATTTGTGCAGGGTGAGGATAATCGTTTGTTGGATATTCTTCCAAACGACTTGCAGCCGCCGCCGGACTCAGATCTTATGCTCGAGTCACTTCGCATCGAAGTTCAGCAAGTTCTCAAAACTCTTTCTGAGCGTGAAGCAGAAGTCATTCGTTTGTACTTTGGTTTGGAAGACAAGCAGTGTTTGACTCTGGAAGAAATTGGCGAGAAGTTCAATCTGACTCGCGAACGCGTACGTCAGATCAAGGAGAAGGCAATTCGCCGTTTACGTCATGCATCACGCTCCAAGAGCCTTCGCACTTATCTTGGATAAGAGATGGGTCGAGATCAGTGAAATGAGACAAGGACTGTTGAGCATTCAGCAGTCCTTTGTCATTTGAAGTAGTGTGTATGTCTCGTCGAGCATGAGCACAATCCGAGAGCATTATTTAGCTCCAGAGCTCCAGATGCATTGATAAGCCTTCAGACCAGCCCTCTTTTCGGGCAATTTCACACACCGAGCAACGTCATGGGATGTAGATTTGTATTCGTTGTCGTCTCCATATGAAGCTAAACCCCAACATAGTCCGAAGTGCTCTCTTTGTGCCGATTTTGATGATTTGCGCGGTTATCTCCGCGTACGCACAAAATGTACCTTCGGAAAAAGGGGATCCGCCTCCTACACCGCGCATAGCCAACGACGATACGCTCTACGTCTTTGATCCGGCTCAGCCTCTGACCAGTCCGGTTTCGCGCAGCAAAGGCAACACAAACTACGGTTTCCGAGTCGCTTTTTCAGGCAACGGCTATGGCGCAGGTTTCTTTTACCAGCGTGATATCACCGATGTGTTGTCAATTGGGGCGGATTTGTTGATCAGTGGCGCTCGTAACACCAGTGAATTAGAGATTCAAGATCCGGTTACTTTGGAGTATATCGTGCCGGGTAAGGTCAATCGTCTTTTCATTTTGCCGGTGACTGTGGATCTGCAGTATAGACTCTTCCAGACTTCATTGTCAGAGACATTAAAACCATTCTTGGTTGCAGGTGTTGGACCGACCTTTGTGATTGCCGCACCCTATACTTATGAGTTCTTTAACTCGTTTTCCTATGCCCAGACTTTCATACGCTTTGGAGGGTTCATTGGCGCAGGGGCTTCTGTACGCAGTTCAGAAAAGAACTACATCTCGGTGGATGCTCGATACTACATCATTCCTTTCGGAGGTGACGGCATCGAGAGTATCAAAGGCAAGCCAATGAAGGATTTCAACGGACTCTTTTTATCACTGTCTTTAGGGTTTCATTAAGGGGAGATTCGTGGACAGATTAATCACCAATCAACTACATCACGTTTAGCTATGAGAAAAGAATCGGATACAATGGGGAGCATTGAGGTTCCCGACGATCGATATTATGGCGCCCAAACCGCGCGTTCTTTACACCACTTCGCAATCGGTATTGAGCGAATGCCACGTGAACTCATTCGCGCTCTGGGCATTCTCAAGAAAGCAGCTGCATCCGTCAATCGCGATTTAGGCAGCTTGTCAGAAGAAAAGTGTTCGCTCATCATCGCGGCGGCAGACGAAGTGATTGAAGGAAAGCTCGATGATCATTTCCCGCTGTCGATTTGGCAGACAGGTTCAGGTACACAGACAAACATGAATACCAATGAGGTGATCTCTAATCGCGCTATTCAGATGGCCGGTGGCGAGATGGGTTCGAAGAAGCCCATTCACCCTAATGACGACGTTAACAAAGCACAAAGCTCTAACGACACTTTCCCAACAGCAATGCACATCGCTGCGGCTGAGCAAATAGTTCGTCGCTTGCAACCTGCATTGCAAAAGCTGATCGATACGCTACAGAAGAAAAGTGAAGAGTTTGCGCCATACATCAAAAGCGGTCGTACGCACTTGATGGATGCAACGCCGGTTACACTGGGACAGGAATTCAGCGGCTATGTGCAGCAGCTGCGCAACGACTACCGACGTCTTGAACAGGTTCTTGGAGGATTGTATGAGTTGGCGCTTGGCGGTACTGCCGTCGGAACCGGACTCAACACTCACCCTGAATTTGCAGTTCGCGGTGCAGCCAAGATTGCTGAACTCACCGAACTTCCATTTGTAACTGCTCCGAACAAGTTTGAATCTCTTGCAGCGCACGATGCACTTGTCTTTGCACACGGTGCTCTAAAGACTCTTGCTGCGTCGCTCATGAAAATCGCTAATGATGTTCGCTGGCTTGCTTCGGGTCCGCGTTGTGGTTTGAGTGAAATCTTCATCCCCGAAAACGAACCCGGGTCGTCAATCATGCCTGGCAAAGTCAATCCAACCCAAAGTGAAGCAATGACCATGGTCGCTGCACAAGTAATGGGTAATGACGTTGCAGTTAACATTGGCGGCGCATCCGGCAACTTTGAACTCAACGTATTCAAACCGTTGATCATCTATAATTTCCTTCAAAGCGTTCGCTTGCTGAGCGACAGCTGCACAATGTTTGAAGAACACTGTGCAAGCGGCATTGAAGCAAACAAGGAACGACTCGAGTATTACAATCGCAATACGCTGATGCTTGTGACGGCTTTGAATCCGCATATCGGTTATGATAATGCGGCGAAGATTGCCAAGACGGCACACAAGAGCGGTGGCACTCTTCGTGAGGCAGCGATTAGTCTTGGAATAATGGATGGTGAGACCTTTGACAAGCTGGTGAAACCAGAAGATATGTTGGGACCCAGTGCATAAATGATTTCCTCACTCGAACATAAAAACGCGTGGTCGCTTAAGGATAAAGTGGCCTTGGTTACAGGCGGAACAAAAGGTATCGGACGTGCCGTATGTGAAGACATGGCACGTCTTGGTGCTCGTGTCTATGCAGTCTCGAGAACAAAGGTTGAACTGCAAGCGATGGAAGATGAGTTCCGCGAGGCCGGACTGGAGCTGCAGACAATTGTCTGCGATGTATCCGTGGCTGCCGATCGCGACCATCTGCTCAAATCATTTCAAGCCAAGGAAGATCGACTACATATTCTAGTGAATAATGTGGGTACGAACATCCGCAAGAAAACGATGGAGTATTCGGATGATGAGTACAAGCGACTCTTCGAGACAAATCTGAATTCTGCCTTCGACTTGTGTCGTAAGCTCTATTCATCCCTGAAGAACGCACAAGGTTCGGCAATCGTCAATGTTGCCTCAACCAACGGCTTGACATTTGCGCGCACCGGTTCGCCATATTCTATGACCAAGGCGGCACTCATTCATTTGTCGCGCTATTTGGCAGTGGAGTGGGCAGTTGATAATATACGTGTCAATGCGGTGGCACCGTGGTACATACGAACGCCACTCACTGAAGGTGTACTCTCTGACGTCAATTATTCAAATGAGGTCATCTCTCGCACACCTATGAAGCGCATTGGGAGTCCGGAAGAAGTCGCTCGTGCAGTGAGCTTTCTTGTCATGCCGGCATCATCATACATCACCGGACAATGTCTATCGGTCGACGGAGGATTTACGCAGTATGGGTTTTAATTGGAATACAATGCAGCTTCGTTTTTTACTATCGTGCATCGTGATTGCGCTGTGTTGTTCAGCGTCAGCAACTCTCTTTGCGGGCACCAACCAGAGCAATCCGAATCTGCAGAAAGTCATGCGCTACTTCGATGAGCGTAAGTATGACAGTGCCATAGTATGTCTACGTCAAGAACTCGTTAAAGAACCAAGCAACAACAAACTCCTGTACGAACTTGCTCTGGCTCATGCAATGAGCAAGCAGAATGACTCTGCACGTACTATACTTGAACGCATTCTGCCGGATGAACAGAGCACCGATAAATACTATCAGCTGCTTGCAAATGTCTATGCCGAAACTGATGACACCGTAAAAGCTCGTGAGGTATTGCTTAAAGGCAGCAAGCGCTTTCCGAAGTCGGGAAAGATGCATATGGAACTAGGACTGCTGCAATTGCAGCAACATCATTTGGAAGAAGCCTTGGATGAGTTTGAAGAGGGAATTCAAGTTGACCCAACATTCTACGGGAATTACTACTGGGCGGCACGATCCTATTCGACAGGGAATGAGAAGATCTGGACTCTTTTGTATGGAGAAGTCTTGATGAACATTGATCCGAGTCCGACTCGTGCTTCGGTTTCTTCAAGTCTCATCTACTCAGCTCACAATGCCGTGTACGAGAGCTTCCGCAACTCACATCAAATGATCTACAGCAAAGCTCAAAAGGGAAGTGCGGATGCGAGTCAGAAACCGGAAGAGTCTTTTGAGACGCGCTTCAATCAAGCAATGACCAAAGGCGCTGCTGAGTTGAAGTTCTTCCAGGACTTTGAA
>JBGAUL010000010.1:0-115987 GCA_044228685.1 Chlorobiota bacterium | reverse complement strand
GTGCGCACCGCAATCGGTGTCTTCGATGTTTCCCACATGGGAGAATTCGACGTTAAGGGCAGTGACGCTCTTGCTTTCTTGCAAAAACTCACTGTCAACGACGTTTCCAAACTCACACCCGGCAAAGCTCAATACTCCGCTATGTGTAAGCCAGACGCCGGCATCGTCGATGACTTGCTGGTCTACAAGTTCGCAGACGACCACTATATGATGGTTGTAAACGGCGCTTGCATGGACAAAGACTGGGCTTGGGCAAGCGAGAATGCGAAGGGTTTTGCGAATCTGAGCTTACGCAACGACAGTGATGATATTAATCTACTTGCCGTGCAAGGACCGAAGGCACTTGATGCACTGCAAAAGCTAACCACGACCAATCTCTCCGAGATTCCCTACTACGGTTTCGCGATGGGCACTCTTGGTGGAATCGACATGATCTTGTCAAGAACCGGATACACCGGCGAAATCGGCATGGAGCTTTATTTCCGCGGTGGCGCAGATGTCTGCACCAAAGTTTGGGATGCAGTGTTTGAGGCCGGTGCTGAGTTCTCTATCGAACCAGTTGGACTCGGCGCGCGCGATACTCTGCGTCTTGAAAAGGGATACTGTCTCTACGGCAACGACATCGACGAAACCACCAACACTCTCGAAGCCGGTTTGGGTTGGATTACCAAACTCGCAAAGGGTACTTTCAACGGAAGTGATGTATTAAATCAAGTCAAGACAAACGGTGTAAGCCGCAAGCTCGTTGGTTTGGTTGTCAGCGTTGACAAGTTCATTGCGCGTCATGGATACCCAATCGTCCACAATAATCAAGAAGTTGGTGTCATTACCAGCGGCAACATTGCACCGTCTCTTAACAAAGCAATTGCCATGGGATACGTTCCGGTAGAACTGTCGACACCTGGAACGATTGTCGGCATTTCAGCACGCGGCAAGACTTTTGATGCTGAAGTAGTCAAGATTCCGTTCCTTGCTTAAGCAATGAGTTCTACGCTCGCGGTCATACCGGCTCGCTATGCTTCCACTCGCTTTCCGGCAAAGCCTCTTGTTGATCTGTGTGGTCAATCGATGATTGAACGTGTGTGGCGAGCTGCAAGCTCCGCCACACGCATTGACCGGGTAGTCGTGGCAACTGATGATGAGCGCATCGCTGATCATTGTCGAAACTTCGGAGCCGAAGTCGTGATGACATCTTCGGAACTTCTGAGCGGTACCGATCGCGTCGCTCAAGCAGCCCAAGTACTCGGAAGCGATGCCGATATCATCCTCAATGTACAAGGTGACGAACCACTGCTCAAAGCAGGAGTGTTGGATGCATTGGTCGACGCATTGCGTGCATCAAATGCGGATGTTGCGACCCCTATTACACGCATCAGCAGCACGGCTGATTTAATCAATCCAACAGTGTGTAAGGTTACCTTGCGAAGCGACAACACTGCCTTGTACTTCTCTCGTTCAGCTATTCCTTTTGTGCGATCTCATCCCGTAGAGCAATGGCTTGAGCAAGCTGTCATGTGGAAGCACATCGGACTCTATGCCTACCGCGCTGCGTCGTTGCAACGCTTTATTCAGCTCCCGCCGGCCGCCTTGGAGCTTCATGAAAGTCTGGAACAATTACGATTACTCTGCGACGGAGCTCGCTACCTCTGCGTAGAAGTAGCTGATGAGTTGGTTGCAATTGATACTCCGGAAGACGCGGAGAGAGTGCGTCAAATATTGATGAAAGCCTGAGGCGAGGTCGTCAATCCAAGGCTCTTGGTACTTCTTACTATAACGTCAATCAACGCGGAAATTCCTTCATCTCCATAACGCGCTGAGCTTGCGCGATATGACGCTGCTCGTGCACAACAAGGATGGTCATCATGTTGTCGAGGGTGTAAATCACGTTCTTGTTAAATGCTGAACGGATGATGGTCGTAGAACAATCGAGTTTGCGCAGAGCCTGAAAACGTGCTGACAACTCTTCATTGTGCTTGACGAAATCCGCCACGATAGTATCGGGCAAACCTGCATGCGTTGGTTCGAAGCTTTGAATCGTCTTTGATTTCATCTTCGGATTTTTCAAGGCTGAAATAAGCAAGGAAGCAAAGAACGATGGCAGTAATGGCAAACGTAGGTACAAGCTTTGAGCATAGCGACCTGCAAGGATATCATCGAGACTGCTGTAGTAGGTTCTATTTGAGACGATGAGGTGATCAAGGCACTCAGCAACCGACCATCGCTCAGCACTTGGTTTCCAGTTGAGCTGAGAGCCTGTCAGCTTTGCAAACAGGCTCTGTGCTCGTTGTGAATTGCTCAGTAAGTCTCGAACTGCAACGTCAATGGTGCTCATGGCGGATGTGTGTGGCATTGTTTAACTCACTGACAAGGAACGCACCGGCAGGATCAAATCCAAATGGTGCTTCTGAGCTTTATTGTTTGCGCGCTTCGAGTGTTACGTTAAGCTTTGCTTCTTTGTCTTCTTTGGGTCCGCGTAGAACGCTTACTACCACCACATCACCAGGCTTATGCTGACCAAGTGCATAGGTCAAGTCATAGATATTCTTTACGACGGTTTCACCAAACTTCACGATGATATCATCAGCTTTGAGGCCTGCTTTCTCCGCCGGTGAAGCCTCACGAACTCCTGTGATGTGCAATCCTTTAGGATGATCAGAATAATCAGGAATAACGCCGAACACGACATTGAATCCCGCGCTTGCTGATTGAGCAACTTTAACCTTGACAAAATCGGGTGCATCAGGCCAAGCACAGATATGACGAAGCAGGTCGTCGGTGAAGTGAACAACAGTTGCTTCGCCGGCATAGTTGATCTTATCCGGCGTGTCGCTTGGACGATGGTAGTCGGAATGAAGACCGGTGAAGAGGAAAAGCACCGGACGATCTTTCGCATAGAATGATGAGTGATCCGAAGGACCAAAGCCATCATCAGTGGTAGAGATCGTGTACTTGTAGGTAGCATTGACCGTGTCGAGCAAAGCCTTCCAACGACTAGAACTACCAACTCCTTGGATGTTCACTTTTGAGTCTTTGAGTCGACCAATCATATCAAGATTGATCATGCAGTTTACTTTTTCGAGCGGCACGAGAGGATTGCGAGTGTAGTGCACTGAACCCAGCAGACCACGCTCTTCGGCATTGAATGCGATAAAGATTACACTACGAGAAACCGGATGAGCTGCAACCATTGCAGCCAATTCCATAATACCTGCAGTACCAGACGCATTATCATCAGCTCCAAAGTGGATCTTGCGGTCATTACCTGCATAGAGTGAATTCTCATCTCCATAACCTAAGTGATCGAGGTGAGCACCAATGACGATGTACTCGTCCTTCTTATCAGTACCCGGCACCATTCCAACCACATTCGAAATCGTCGTTTCCTCAACCTTCAATCCAACGCTGATATTGATTATCGCGTTTGGAATATCAAAGCTTCTCGGTTGTTTGGAATCGATGATGGCCTTCTCTTCCGTAATCAATGGCTTCTCGCGTGGGAAGAGCTTTGAGATTGGGAGTCGCTTGGCGTGCAACACGACAATACCCGCAGCATTTGCCTTTGAGTCGAAATGCAATGGCATCAGCACTTCGCTGGAATCGCCTTGTGGGTGCACAAAGATGATACCAACTGCGCCGTGTTCACGTGCGTTAATAGCACGACTGCGAACTGCTCCGTCAACTTTGAAGCGTGCGTGAGGATTGTAGGTTGCCGGATCACCGGTGAGACAAATCACGATCTTGCCTTTGCAGTCCAAGCCGGCATAGTCATCGTAGTTCTTGGTTTTATCTGTAATTCCAAATCCAACAAAACACATCGAACCTTTCACGCTTTGCGATTCGCTGAAGCCGAGAGGCGTGTAATCTGAGCCGACCTTCCATCCAACCTTAACAGGTTTGATTTGATCGTTTGGCACAAATGGTTTTGGTATAATCACATCGAAGCTGACGCTGTTGTCACCGGTCATAGTAACACCGCTCGGCACGTTGAAATCCTGCAGATAAGACGTACCTATGGGCTTCAATCCTACGTTCTGGAAGTGCTTAGCCACGTAGTCCACAGCCAGCTTGTTCCCTTCTGTGCCAGGATAACGTCCGGCAAGTTGATCCGAAGCCAAATAACCAATGTGCTGCTTCAAGTGGCTGACCAATGAGTCGTCTTGCGACCGCAATCCGCAAGTAAAAACAACGTAGAGTGCTACCGCGACAAGTATTCGACGTCTAGATGAGAACATATATGTATTGATCAATGAACAGAGAGATGAGTCGCAAATTACGCGTGCTGTGATATTCGAGCAAGACAGGAATATGGTGGGTCTGTTCACCCAGCGATTGGAGCTCTTAGGCGATCAACGAACCTAGAATCAGCATTTACGAAAGCACTTCTGCATTGGAGATCTATGGAATTCGTCATTCCTTTTCCTGAGCTCAAGTCCGTCCTGACCTCAAAGTTGTGTTCAGAATCTTGATTTGAGTTTGCACAGATCGAATAACTCCTTAGTTCTAAACGCCTAGCACAAGCCGATGCCAAGCTCGCAGCTATTAGGATGTGAAATGGTAGCCCGCCATGTATTTTGCGCCATAGATCAACATCAACATGCTCTCAAAGCTCCGGTCTCTTGCATCCGATACGGTCATTTACGGAAGTAGCACAATTCTCCAGCGCTTTCTGACCTTTCTCTTAACTCCGCTGTACACGAATTTTCTCAGCATGGCGGAGCTGGGAATTGTGGCTAATCTCTATTCGTTGATTGCTTTTGTCAATGTTGTGTATTCGTTTGGATTTGAGTCGTCGTTCTTGCGCTATTATCGTCGCGACGACCCGCAACGCCGCGCTGTGTATACACTGTGCTACGCGTCCATCGTCGTCGTTGCCCTGCTCTTCAGTTCTGTCAGTCTGAGCATGCCGAATCTCATAACGAGCTACAGCGGACTGCACAGCGAAGTCGGTATACGCATTGGCATGATGGCGACACTCATCCCCTTGCTCGATGCTCTGACGCTCATCCCCTTCGCGCGTTTGCGCATGGAGCATAGACCAAAAGTTTTTGCCGGATTGAAGTTGATCGTTGTGTTCATCAACGTCTGTGCAAACCTTCTCTTCGTCGTTTCTTGGCATTGGGGAGCTGAAGGCGTTTTCATCGCGGGTATGCTTTCTTCGGCAGTTGGCTTTGTTCTGTTTATTCCATCGATACTTAAGCAAATCGAGTTTCGATGGGATAAGACTCTCTTCAAATCGCTGCTCTCATTCGGACTGCCAACACTGCCATCCGGCTTTTCATCCATCATGTTGCAGGTTGCCGATCGTCCGATATTGCTAGCCCTTACCGATCCAAGTACTGTTGGTCTCTACAACGCCAACTACCGTCTGGGTATCCCAATGATGCTCTTCGTATCTGTGTTCGAGTATGCGTGGAAGCCATTCTATCTTACGCATGCCGATGACAAAGACGCGAAACAGTTGTTTGGTAAAATTTTCAGCTACTTCAGCTTGGTGTCCGCTGTACTGTTTCTTGTGATAAGCTTCTTTATTGGAACAGTGGTTCAGATGCCGTTTATCGGTGGACGATTTATTCGCGAGACCTACTGGACAGGACTTGGGATCGTGCCGATCATTGCGGCGTCTTATTACTTTACAGGCGTTGCAACGAACTTCGCAGCCGGACTACACATCACAAAACAAACGAAGTATCTACCGCTTTCAACGGGCGCAGCGGCACTGGCGAACATCCTTCTGAACCTTGCCTTCATTCCGGTCTTTTCGTACTACGGTGCAGCTTGGGCGACCTTTGGGGCTTATGTCATTTCGGCTGCAGTGATGTATTACTATTCATCGCGTATTTACCCCATAGACATCGAGTGGCAGCGAGTTGCGCTCTTCCTTGGTGTAGCCTTGGCTGTGTATGCCATGTCCTTCGTTATTAGCTCGCAGAATCTCATTCTGAGCGGAATTATCCACCTTGCGCTCATCGCAGTCTATCTGGTGATTCTGATTGCTATCAAAGCAATAACTCCGGAAGAAGTACGTTCGTTGAAGCAGATATTGTTGCGCCGCAAAGTCTGAGGCGCATTAGCTTCAATTACTGCTATGAAAAATCTCGCTCTCGTTTCACTCTTTTGCTGCACCGTGTTTGCATTAGTTATCACGGATGTCAGTGCTCAAATTCGTCCACACATTCGACGTTTACCGCGTTCGGCTTTTAACAAGCCATACCCTGCACTTGACAGCGCCGGACGGGCTGCGATACTTGAAGCGCATAATGTCCGTCGTCGCGCTGCCGGTCTTACTCCACTCGAATGGTCCGCTGGCCTCAGTGCCTACGCACAAGAATGGGCTAACTATCTAGCAACACATGGTTGCGCAATGAAGCATCGTCCGAGCGACGGAGAATTCAAACAGCGCTTTGGCGAGAATCTCTACATCGCAACTCTCTATGCATACACGCCCAGCGATGGAGTGAATGATTGGTATGCAGAGAAGAAGCTCTACGATGGAAGTCCGATCGACCCACAGAAGTTCCATCCCTACGGTCACTACACACAAATGATGTGGCACAGCACCACACACGTTGGTGCCGGTATTGCTGTGTGTGGCAACATGTTTATTCTCGTCTGTAATTACGATCCGGCTGGAAATGTGGTCGGACAGCTACCCTACTAAAACAAAAACCCCGACGAGCACTGTGCTCTGCCGGAGTTTTCACGGTCTATCGCTTCAAGTCTAGCGACGAATTATTCTGCAAACAAAGGACTGTTATCAATGTAGATCAAGTACTCACGAATGAGATCACCATCCATATAAAAGATGTTGGTGAAATTCACCGGCACTTTGCGATCGTCCTTGCGTGTGTAGAGTACTGAGCCTTGCCATACTACTGAGTTGTCGCCTTCCCAATAATTGACCACTTGGTGCTCAGATCCTTTGATCATTGACCAAAACTGTTCAACACAATCGGCAATTGCTTTACGACCAACAAATGGCGGCATGTTGCCAAATCTGAATGTTCCATCTTCGGTCATAAGATTTGCAAATGCCTGCGGATTCATCGAATCAATAATGTGCCCGATGCTCTCGAGCCAAGCTTTACGGTCCATGGTTTCTCCAATGAGTGGTGAGAATGTTCATCGAAATTACGTAGAATTTTGAATACCGACCGACTGGTCGGTCAAATTCTTTTTCGTTTACAATTTCCTTTGGAGAGCCGAAGCCGGGTTTGCTGTTATCCGAAAAAGTCCCTAATCACCGTCGCTAAGAGTGGCATCCGAACGCGATCTAATGGGTGCTCTGTGGCGGGCAGAACGTAGAGTTGAGAATTCGCCGTCGCGCGGTGTGCTTCGAGAGTTTCGTCAAGACTGACCATGGAGTCGCTATCTCCTATTCCATAGCGAACCGGACATTTGACATCCGCATATTGTTCACTGCCGAGACGTGGTTGCGCGCCAAGATCAAGCATCATTTCTGCAGTCTTTTCGAGTACTGTTCGCCAGCCGGCTCTGGAATGACGTAGTTCCAATTCGCGGGCATAGGCTGGAACTTTTTCAAACATTTTATCAGCGTTGAGAAATCGCACTTGACGTTCTGCGTGGTCAACACTCCATCTGAGGTTAGTGCCGAGCGTGAGTATGGAGTGAATAAGTTCCGGACGATGAGCAGCCAACCATAAAGCGACATAGCCTCCCATACTGTATCCGACGATGCGCGCGAGCGCTAGTTGATGATGCTCGATGAAATGTTGGAGATTCTCCGCAAAGTGCTCGATGCGAAATGGACGATCGGTGGGCTGAGATTCGCCGTGTCCTTCAAAATCAAAGGCAAAATTTGCGTAATCGTGGAGCTCGTGAATGAGTGGTTGAAATTGCTGAGCGGCTCCGGTGGCACCGTGACAATGTACAAGGGCGATCATAGTTCTGTTCCAAGCGTTGGTTATATACAAACTTACACCAGTAGCTGACAGAGTATGCTCGAGTCGTGAAGTCAAGGCAGGAATTGTGATTGTAAAAGACAGAATCAGACGTGCTTCGTGATCTCTGAACACGCTCCTGCAAGGCCGGACCATCGGCTTGTGCGCTCTTCATCGTATTTTTGTGGTTCACCGTATATGGATTTGCAATGGCAAAGGAAATAACACCACGTTCGCAGGATTATTCTGCGTGGTATAATGACATCGTCTCCAAGGCAGGCTTGGCAGACCATTCAGCTGTTCGAGGTTGTATGGTTATCAAGCCGCATGGTTTTGCGATTTGGGAGAAGATGCGCGACAAACTGGACTCGATGTTCAAAGAGACCGGTCACGTAAATGCTTATTTCCCCTTGTTCATCCCTAAAAGCTTCCTCAGTCGCGAGGCTCAACACGTTGAAGGCTTTGCCAAGGAATGCGCAGTCGTCACTCACCATCGTTTGATGAACGATCCAAACGGAGACGGAGTGATCGTGGATCCAAGTGCGAAGTTGGAGGAAGAACTCATCGTTCGTCCTACCTCCGAGACAATCATTTGGAACACCTATAAAGATTGGATTCAATCCTATCGCGATCTACCATTGCTCATCAATCAGTGGGCAAATGTAGTGCGTTGGGAAATGCGTACACGTCCTTTCCTTCGTACCACTGAATTTCTGTGGCAAGAAGGTCATACGGCGCACGCAACTCGTCAAGAAGCAATTGAAGAAACTGAGCGCATGCTGAATGTCTATGCAGACTTTGCGGAGAACACGATGGCAATGCCTGTTATTCGAGGCGTTAAGAGTCCGAACGAACGCTTTGCAGGTGCTGAAGAGACCTACTGCATCGAAGCACTCATGCAAGACGGCAAAGCTCTGCAAGCTGGTACATCACACTTCCTCGGACAGAATTTTGCCAAGGCATTTGATGTGCAGTTTTCGAATTCTCAAAATCAACTCGAGTACGTCTGGGCTACCTCGTGGGGTGTATCAACGCGCTTGGTTGGTGCATTGATAATGGCTCACTCCGACGATGACGGCTTGGTACTGCCACCAAAGCTTGCACCTGTTCAAGTTGTGATTGTTCCAATCCCAACGACAGGTGAAGCCGTTGATGCTGTTGCTGAAGATCTGATGACAAAGCTCAAAGCTCTGGGTATTAGCGTGAAGTATGATCGCGACGACACCAAGCGCAGTGGCTTTAAGTTCGCGGAATATGAAATGAAGGGAATGCCGGTCCGTATAGCCATTGGCAAACGCGATCTGGAAAACGGTACGGTTGAAATTGCTCGTCGTGACACCAAAGAGAAAATCAGCGTTTCTCTTGATCGCGCAGTTGAAACAGTTCGTGAGCTGCTCGAAGACATTCAGTCATCCTTGTACAAGAGAGCTCTCGAGTATCGCAATTCTCACATTACCAAAGTAGATAGCTTCGAGGAATTCACTGAAGTGCTTAATACAAAGACAGGCTTTGTCAGTGCGCACTGGGATGGTACCGCAGAGACGGAAGAGAAAATCAAGGAATTGACCAAAGCAACGATTCGCTGCATTCCACTGGATAATCCAATGGAAGATGGACGCTGCGTCCTGACCGGCAATCCAAGCACTCAACGAGTACTCTTTGCAAAGGCCTATTGAGAATTGATCTTCGCTTGCAGTAAAACCTTGAGCTCAGTCTTGTCAAAGCTCGAGTCAAACATTAATAAAAAGGCCGATGGCAATAGCTATCGGCCTTTTTTCCATCCGCTATAAATGTTCGTGATGACGCAGTAGTTCAGTAGTCGGATCGCAATTGACTTTGGAAGAACCCCGCAGACGCGACTCAATAAGACGCTGAGCCAATCCTGAAGCATGAGTCGAAACAGAGTATTCTGCAAACCGGGCTCCGTCATTCTATTCAGAAAGAAAATACTTTTCTCTTCCGGATGTCGACGAGCGATATAATGCAGATTGATCTCACCAAAACTTCGCATCTGCCGGAGTGCTTCGTCAACAGTTTTGTTCATATCCCCAACGACCAATGCGCGCTCATTAAACAGCACCGGAAGTTGTGCGTGTTTGTGCAAGCGAAGAGCGTATTCGGTATCCCCTCCGCCGTAGTGTCTCATGGAAGCATCTTGTCCGCCAAGCTCGACAAAGTACTTCGTGGCATGCGCGCAATTTCCCGTCGCTAAATAGGCGTAAGGAATCATCTCGTTGTGCGAGTACTTGTTCTTGCCGCGCGACTGAGCATAAGCCGACCAGAGATTGGTTTCAGCGTTTTGATACAGCACATTACCCACCGACACGCAGTCTCTCGTGCTCAACAAAGCCAAATGCTGTAGCAACAAATCGGGCTCGGGTATCATGTCGGAATCGCAGAAGCAGATGTACTCGGCGCTGAGATGTGCGAGCGACAAATTGCGTGTGGCGTTGCGACCATGATTAGCCTTATCTGCGTGTTCCAGGCTTAGGAGCGGAAATGAGAACTGCTGCTGTCCCAGCCAAGCTTGCGTACCGTCGGTCGAACCATCGACGCAAACAATACAACGGAAATCGCGGAAGTGTTGTCTCGACCAAGCGGACAAACATCGCTGAAGTTCCTCGAGGTTGTTGTAGGTGGGAATGATGACGTCGAAAGTCATCGCTCAGACTCGACTATGTGACAAGATTTGCTCGAACTCTTCGCTGAATTCAAAGAAGCCGGTTTTTCCAATGAGCCACTCAGCGGCGAGCACGGAGCCCAGAGCAAATCCACTACGGTTCTTTGCGCGATGAATGAGTTCGATTGTGTCGGCGAAAGAATCCATCATCACCGTATGCGTTCCGGCAACTTCACCAACGCGAGTTGAACTTACATGCAATGCACCGGAGTAAATCGCTCCTTGCACACTATTGCTCTCGATCTGCTTTTTACGCTCAACTTCGTGAAGGATGATGTTGGCCAGACTCAATGCAGTGCCGCTCGGACTATCCGTTTTATGCTTGTGATGAATTTCATGCAGCATGATATCGTATGCCTGAGCATCATTGATTAAGTGCGCGGCTTGACGAACAATGCGCTGAAAGAGCTGCATCCCGATGGAGTAGTTCGAGGAGTGAATGAGGGCCGCGCCGGATTGTGAGATGAGCGCTCGGAGCGCGTCGTGGTCGGCATGCCAACCTGTGGTGCCAATGACCATCGCGATGCTACGATCTAGACACTGACTTACGTTTCGGAAAAGTGATTCTGAGGTCGAGAAATCAATCGCTACGTCAACAGAACTCGGCACGCGTTCCCAGTCTTCGTCTTTATCAACCACAGCAACGCACTCATGACCGCGAGTACGAAGGATGTTCTCGACTTCGTGTCCCATGTGACCATATCCGATAATCAGAACGCGCATAGCTCGTGGTGAAGTAAAAGAAGTGATGAGAATCAGGCTGCGGAATTATCAGCATTACGGACAAAAGCGGGATGCTGTTGAAGTCGACCATCAATGATGTTCATTCTCTCCAGCAAGGACAAGTGCTGTATCAAGTACGGATCGTGCGTAGCCACCATGACCGTTGCGCCACGATGATATTCACGTAGCAATGTTTGAGCAATGAGCTCAACCACGCTGCCATCGAGTTGTGCAGAAGGTTCGTCGGCCAGAATACACTCTGGACGATTCATGATCGCGCGTGCAAGAGATACAAGCTGACGCTCTCCTCCACTGAGCTGTGCTGGATATTTATCTCGCAAATAGCTTATGCCAAGGTCTGCGAGGATTTCCAGACATCGCTTGTCAGACGCACGTTTGGTAAAGCCGCCGATGATCAAGGGAGCGATAGCATTCTCGTACGCGGTGTGCGAGGGAATCAGTCGAGCATCTTGGAAAATTATTCCCATGCGTCGACGAACATCGCGAAGCTTCCTACCCTTGAGTTGAGAACTCATGTGTTCGTCGATGAAGACTTCGCCGGAACTCGGAAGAATATCGGCGTAGAGCAATTTCATGAAGGTGGTCTTGCCGGCACCGGTTGGACCGGTCAACAACACCCCTGCTCCCGCTTCAATACGACATGACAGATGATCGATTGCCGGTATGGCATCAAATTCTACTCGTACGTCATTGAGGATAAAATGCATTGAAACTGAGGAAATTCTGAACAAGACGTGCTCGCGTCCCTGCGACTCCAAGGCTCAAAATACAACGAAGAGACGCTTTCTACAGCGTCTCTTCGTTGCTTGACTAAGGAGTATGTCTAGTATCGATCTCAAATCATGCTATGCTGCACAATCCCAGACCAATCATTAAGAGTGAAGAAGCCAACGCGCCATGTCCTTGAAGGAAGCTTTTTTACCGTAGCTTAAGATTCCAACGCGATAGATACGTCCGGCAGCCCAAACCGTTCCGATGAATGTACCAATCACGAGCAATGTCGAGACAATTATCTGCCAAACCGGAACATGTGTAGCTGCAACGCGAACTATCATCAGCACGGGAGTGAAAAACGGAATCATCGAAAGAACTGTGGCTAAGGTGCCATCCGGCGCGCTGATGACGTTGCCGATAAAGAGCATTGGAATAATCAAAGGCAATGTTATCGGCATTTGGAGTGACTGCATATCCTGCTCTTGATCAGCTGCTGCCGCAACTGCAGCGAAGAGAGACGCATACATGAAATAGCCACTGATGAAATAGAAGATAAATCCAATTGGAATCCAAGGCGAGATGTTTGGCATTTTAAATACCATACTTAAGCCTTGCTGATCGTTTGCTTGGAGCATTTTCATTGCACTGTCGGACGAGGAAGCACCAAGCAAGTGCGTGACTATCGGAGCCGCAAATGTTGTGACAAGCATGCTCATGCTTATCCAAATCGCGATCTGCACCAAACCCATTCCTCCAACGCCGAGGATCTTGCCAAGCATGATTTCAAATGGTTTAGCAGATGAGGCGATGACTTCAACGATGCGATTTGTTTTTTCTTCAAGCACTGCGCGCATGACCATGCCGCCGTAGATAAACATCATCATGTAGATGAAAAATCCTAGCGCGTAACCTATGAGAGCAAGTAGATCACCTGAGTCTTTCTCAACACCCTTTTCACTTAACTTCTTGGTAGCGTAAGGAACTGATTTTTTCATTACGCTCATGATGGTGGTGTCAGCGCCGGCAAGGACCATGCGCTCGTGACGAATGACGCGCTGCACGGCATCTTCAACTTTGCCGTGGAACATCAATCCTCCGCCGCCTGAGGAAAACAACTGGACGGTGTCGTTACCGCCTATGTGCTCAGGAACTAGCAAGTACCCATTGATGCGCTTCTGACGAATATCCTCCGCAAGATTTGCCTCAGTTGAATTTGAAGCAAAGAACATACTACTGTCCTCTTTTACAAGTAGCGGCGCAATACGATGAGATGGATCGACGACTGCAACTGTTTTCGCAACATCCTCTGATAAGGTAGTGGCAATGATGGGAATTGCAATTATGGCAATCAAACCCAATGGTGCCAGAAGAGTGGCTATGATGAAAGCTTTGGAGCGAATTCTCGTCATGAATTCATGACGGATGATAACCTTGATTTTATTGAAGTTCATATTAGCGTCCTCCCTCCACATTATCCTGTGAGTGCTGCCCAACTTCTGAAATGAAGATTTCGTTTAAGCTCGGCTCGACGATTTCGTATCGAATTAGTTCTACGCTTTTCAGTGCGCGATCCAGGATCTCACGAGCTTGATTCTTGCCTCCACTTAGTCGCATTTCCGCTCTATTGTTTGAACGAGAAATCATGCGCACATTTTCGATCTCATCCAAGAAGGCAGCCGGACCGTCGAACTCGAGAATCAGCGTGTCCCGACCGTATCGTCCTTTGACTTCACGAACGCTACCTGAGAGAATAATCTTGCCTTTGTTGATCAGTACGATATCGTCACAAAGTTTCTCAACCTGTTCCATAACGTGCGTCGACAGAATAATCGTCACACCGGTATCGCGCAGCTCATTGATCACGTTGATCATCAACTCTGCATTCACCGGATCAAGCCCGCTAAACGGCTCATCAAGAATGAGCAGTGGCGGATGGTGTACAACCGTGGCAATAAACTGAACCTTTTGACTCATGCCCTTGGAAAGCTCTTGGATCTTTTTGTTTTCCCAATCGGCGGCATTGAGTCGTTCGAGCCACGAACGACCACGGCTCGTGGCTTCACGCGCGGTCAAACCTTTAAGCTCACCGAAGTATCGGATCTGCTCAATTACCTTGAGTTTCTTATACAATCCCCGCTCTTCCGGCAAATACCCGATCTGATTTTGTTGATCAGAACTCACAGCCTCTCCGAGCAAGGTGATCTGTCCTTCGTCAGGCACAAGAATATTCGTAATCATTCTAATCAGCGTCGTTTTTCCGGCGCCGTTTGGTCCAAGCAGACCAAAGATCTTTCCCTTCTCAACTGAAAACGAGACGTTGTCAGTTGCTACGTAGCTTCCGAAGTGCTTTCGGACATTCCGTATTTCCAGAACATTCATACGAGTGTGTATTAGTGGTTGAGATTGTCAAAGTAGACTTGACGCAAACGATAAGCTCAATGTAAAGTTGCGCAAACTCGCGAACTCTTGTGCAATGAATTGCTAATACCGGTACCATCAGTATTGCCTGCACAAGGATGAGCCTAAGCCCGCATCGAGAAATAAGTGTTTTGAATAAAATCGTCTTGGAAATCGAATCGTTCCTTGGTGGGTTTGTGGTTGAGGCGAACATCCTCCCACGCTTGACCGAGGATGGCACTGAGTTGTTCGGTCGCAGCTGTGACAATACGCTCTTGTCGCTCAATTGAAGCCCGCAAGCCCTGCTCATGCTTTGACCGCAATTGTTCGTCATCCAACATGGTCGCCAGAGAGTAGGGTTCTTCGCTACGAAGACGATTGATCTTTCGTTGTTCGTAATCGACTCGCATCTCTAAACGCTTCACGTTGGTTTGAAGTTGATCGAGTGTTCGGTCAAGATCCTCGTGCTGAATATCGCTCTGTGGATTACACACAAGATTGTGAAGCAATCGTAAACGCTGCACGTCCGCTCCTTCGTAAGCTGCTCGAACGAGGTGCCAGAAGCTATCAAATTCAGATTGTGATTGACATACATCCGGATGGAGTCTGCGCACAAGATCACGATAGAGTTGCAGCATCTCCCGCTGCTTGTGACCGGATTTTGTCTCGACCTTGGTTGCTGAAGACGCGTTGCGCTCATCACTACTTTGGTCGAAATTCTCTTTCATTCTTCGGTGATACAGATCAAACTCCCGCGCTACCATCTCTTCAATGATTGCGCACTCTGCGGCATCGAAGATCTTGCCTTTTTGGGCTCGTAGACTGTAGAGCTCTACGCGACGTTGCATCTCAGCCGCCTTGAGAGTCGTGCGCTGCAGCTCAACTTCCAGCTCTCGAAAGTAGGTGTCGTACTTGCTCGTGATTTCACGGTAGGTGTCGTGCTCCAAAACGAAGAGTTCGTGCAACAATCGCCGTATCTCGACATTGAGTTCTTGCTCTCGTTTTTGCAACTCAGCAACAAGTGGATGGAGTTCAATTGGGGCTGTATCCATGACAGCCAATATAACAGCGAAAAGCCCTTGTCGAAAGGACAAAGGCTTATCGTTTATAACCGAGAATAGTTTCTAGTGCAGGACGATAAAAGGCACTCGTCGCTCAGTACTTGGTGCAATAACCCGCACAATGTACAGAGCGGAGTTGTAGTCGTTTGGATTGAGTGGAATCTCTTGCTCGCCACGTGTGAAGTACAGATTGTCCATGCGCATTACCGTCATGCCGATTTCATCAACGACTTCTATCGCGTATTGTCCTTCTTCATAAGCACTGAAGTGAAGAGTGGCGCTAGATTTCGCCGGAAGCGGTGCAACGAATGCTGATGTTTGAGTGCCGAAATCAAGTCCGCCTTGTCCTTGTTGCGGACAAGTCTTCTCCGATGTCACAACGCCATTGATAGTGTGATCAAGCGTAAAAGCACGCACACTATTCGACCAACGAATTGCATCCGGACCTTGCAGAATCTCTACGCTTTGACTCGACTGATCTGACAAGAGAAAGCGCACCGGAATGTTTGCTACTGTATCATTGGAAGAGAATACGATTGGAACTAAAACGGTATCGCGTTCATCGCCATGTGCAACCGTCCACTGACCTTGCTTATCATCTATTTCAACCACCCGTCGTGGCAGCGTCAGAACAACCGATGCTTGAAAACGTGAGCGCTTGAAGAAAGGCACCGGAACGATCGGATCAAAGAGGACGGGAATTGTTCCGCATGATCCTACTGTAGCGCTAGTGTTGCCGACTCTTAGGCTCACAGGATAGGTAACTGATCCACTTACAGTGTCGCTCTCGCCGGATTGACGAATGTTCTTCCATAACACCAGAGAACCATTGTGGCGGGTTGATGCAAGAATAGTATCGCCACCCATTGAGTAGTCAACGGATGATACTTCGTCGTCGAGTTGCAGTGCTTTATGTAATTCCTGACCACTGGCACTGCTCCATTGACGCACCGTACTGTCTTGAGAACAACTCACGATACGAGTGCCATCAGCTGAGTACTTCACGCCGTCAACACTTCCACCATGACCATAGAGCACATATTTGATGTCGTTGTATTGCAGGTCCCAGATGCGAACAGTGTAATCAACTCCACCGCTAACCACGTAGCGTCCATCCGGAGAAAACTGTGCACAGCGCACAGCCATATTTTGTCCGCCGTCACCGTGTCCACGAAGCTCTACTCCTGACACATCCAGACTCTTCCAATTTCTGATAAAAATGATTCCCTCATCACCTGCAAAAAGTAGAGTTGAACCATCGGGTGAAAAGCTCAAAGCGTGAATTGCGACCTGCATGCCGCCAGTGTAGCGAGCAAGAAGCTCACGACGGGTTAAGGACCAAACACAGACTTCGCCAAACTCCGTTGCAGTTGCAATAATGTCTTCTGTCGGGTGGGCGCACATTGCAGTAATTCGACCCTTATGCTCGTCGTTTCCAAATCGTGTTGCGACGCTGAAGGTCAAAGGATCAACAAGAACTATCTCGCTGCCGCTACATGCAACAACCGTGTCTTCATGTCCGGGATAAAAGCAGGCTTTCGACAGTGGTTCCGGATTCAGAGATGAGGAAGCCATGCGTTGACGGTCATCACTGGATCGCAGTTCAACAATTGAGTTGTCCAGTGCGCTGAGGATGTAGTCTGAACGACGATTAAACATGGACATCACAACGCCCTGCGTATGAGCCATGCGAAGAATTTCTGTGGGGTATCTCAACGAAGCAACCTGAACCTTGAAGGTTACATTTTGCGTGTCGAGCAGCGGCATATGCCATTCATAGCCTGTGCTCCGAACGCCTTCCGCCATGTAAATCCAACTCTGTCCGTTGTCCTGCGAGTACATCAGATCCACCGGAACTGATTCCGTTTGCGACCATTCAAGTCCAACATTTCTGTCCGGATAAAAAGTCTGATTGGCGAGTGGAAACAGAATCTTAATCTGTGCATTCAGTGGTGAATACCAGAACGAAACAAAAACGATGAACATCGTGAAACGGAAAGCGGCTTTCGTGCCGACCATAAGTCATTCCCTGGAGTAAAAACAAAGTGATTCCACTCCAAGTATCGACCAATTACGACTAAACCTTACGCGATTTCAAGGCTTTTGCTGAGAATAATGAAGGAAATTGAGCCCTTTTTGGGGTAAAAAGAGGGGCTGTCTGACTAAGGAAGATGCTGACTCTCGTTTGATAACGAAAACACTGGTCAAGCACTAGGCTGAGATGACCATCCCAAGCGTCCGGCGACGAGCATTTCGGCGAGGGCGCAGACTATTGCTAAAATCACGAAAAGGCGCCACAATTCAGTTCCCACTCGTGCACGAGCGACGCTGTCGGCTATATTTCTATGAGCATCGATGTGACGAATCTCTACAGAGCCGTCAAGTATGCGACGAAGTGCTTGTTCGTACTCTGAAGAGCTCCAGGTTGAAAGTTGAGATTCAGTCGAATTGATATTCGTCGCCACGCACATCACATCTTCTTGATTCTCTGTTTGTATTTGTGTGACTCCCGGCTGATGAACAGCACCTAGACGTAACATCGCGCCACTTGGAAGTTGCACTGCTTCGACTACTGAGTTGGTACCGGCTGCATCGCGCATGACAAATCTGCCTCCGTGACTAAAGCGCTTTGGAAGCACGAGGCTAACTACCTGTCCACACTCCGAGAAGCCACCAATCTGTTCGTGAGCGCTGAGATATGGAATGGAGCGGAACACAACCGTTGGAAACAAACCAGTAATTGGGAACGAGCTCCAACCCGGATGTGCCGGAACAGCGCAGTAAAGCACTCGCCCATCACCGGGTCGAGTTTCTGCCAAAAACGCTCCACCTTGCATGCCTAATATCATCTGACCTCCATGCACCGGCAAGGCGCGGAGGATTCTTGGTGATTCAAGAACCGCTCTTGAATCAGTGAGTTTAAACACACCTTGGAACAAAGGATGATTCTTGTCGCTGCTACTAAACGATGCAGGTTGAGCATCAGAGAATTTCTGTTCTTCAACGTTTCCTACTCCGAGCTCTGTTGCCAAATTGTTCAACGACTCGGTGTCTTCGTGCGCGAAGAATAAAACTGCTCCGCCGTTCTTCACGTAGCTGCCAACGCGACTCACATCTGCCTTGCTTAGACCGGCACTAATGATGAGCATGTCAAATTGCTCGACGTTGATGCTGCCAAAGGCTGAGGGCGAAATGTTTGACAAAGTATCGAGATTCTGTCCGGCTTCAGTCTTGAGTACTGCTTCCAAAAAGCGCTGCGATTCAGCAGTGCCGATCAGCGCAACTTTGGGAGCTTGGGGAATGATAAATGAGAAGTAGCGCTTGTTGTCGAGTTCGATGGCGTCGTTCTCAATTTCCACGCTGGCTCTGACCGTTCCACTTTGTTGAGCAGCCGCGGACAGCAGGGTCGATCGAATCTGTCCTGCAGGAATATCCATCGTTCGTTGCGCAACACGATTGTCGTTGAAATTCATCCCAACAACTAATCCATGCACATCGTGGTCACTGCAGTTACGAATGAAGGCTTCGACGTCGACGCTCTTATCGCGTTGAACAATTGAGCTCAAAACATGCAGTGAGTCAACGCTCAAATTCTGACCCGCAATGCGAGCATTTTCACCAATATTCACCAGCGTCACAGAAGCACCGTTCAAGCTGAGTCGTAGAGAATCCGGTTGATCATCAAGCACATTGCGTTGTGCATCGCTGATCACATAGATCTCCTTGTTCAGGTTTTGCGCTTGCGTCAAGAGCGAAGCAGCCATGTGCATCAAGGATGATAGCTCTGCCCTACGAGGCGCTACACCAATCTTCTGCAAGCGTTCGTTGATGCGATCGAGGGAGCGGTTGAATTCAATTTTCTGCAGAGAGCCAACATCGCTAGAAGTGATAAGCGCTACTTCGTCGCCGTCTTTCATTGCAGAGCAAATCTGCTGCGCGGCCGTGCGTGCCTGACGCAGACGATTGCCGCCTTCATCACTGGCATCCATCGAGAAGGAATTGTCGAGCAAGACTACTACGCTGCTTTTTACGTGGGAGCCGAAGCCGGGAAGAGCGGTTTTGATAACCGGACGAGAGAATGCCAGAACAGCAAAGACCACGATGAGGGTCCGAAGAATCAAAAGCAAAATCTGCTGCAGTTTTAGTCTTCTGATCTGCGTCTTCTGCAATTCTTGTAAGAAGCGAAGCGTACTGAAATCCACGGTCTTGAGTTTGCGCAAATTGAGCAAGTGCAGCAAGAGCGGAATGCTCGCTGCAATCAGTCCCAAGAGTACAAGTGGATTTAAAAATGTCATGCTGTATTGTTTTCTAATAGACCGAATCTAGGTCAATCTCATTGCACCAAAAGAAGGTGCTTCGAGAAATAGATAGCCAAGGCTATAACACGACAAAAGCCCGTATATGCGGGCTTTGACGTGAATGCGACTGAAATTATTTGATTGACGCGGCTGCCAAATTCGCATCAACCTGCGACCAATTAACAACGTTCCACCAAGCACTGACGTAGTCGGCGCGCTTGTTTTGATACTTCAAGTAATAGGCATGTTCCCATACATCAAGTGCCAAAATCGGGGTTGTTCCCCATGGTGAAAGTTTATGTTGATTCTCAGCTTGCAGAATGATCAGTTTGCCATCGGCCTTGCGATGATGCAAGAGAGCCCAGCCCGATCCTTCAACTGCCGTAGCGGCAGCGCTGAAGTGCTTCTTGAAGAGTTCGAATGATCCGAAATTGTCGCTGATCGCTTTCGCAATTGCTCCCTTTGGATCAGCTCCTCCACCGGCTACTGCTGGGGCCATGCATTTCCAAAACAGAGTGTGCAAGAAGTGTCCACCGCCGTGAAAGGCAGCCTTCTTGGACCAGTATTCGATCATCGAATAATCTCCGTTATCACGACACTTTTTCAACTCAGCTTCTGCCTTGGCGAGTCCATCGAAATATGCCTTGTGATGTTTGGAATGATGCAACTCCATCGTCTTTGCGTCGATGTGTGGTTCCAACGCATCATAGGCGTAGGGTAAATTTTCGAATATCAAGGTGTTTGTCTCAACTGGTGCCGGTGCAGCGTTGATTCGCTCGGATCCAACGATGCTTCCCGCAAGTGCAAGACCCGTAGCACCAATAAAATCTCTCCGTTCCATAGTCTCTCCTTAATGAAAAACATGTACTGTCTGCCAGCGACGCTATGTCGGGCAGAGGATGAATTACTCTAGACCGACAGCGCTGCGAAGACTGCGTACTTCGTCGCGTGATAAGTGACGATACTCGCCGCGCGACATTCCACTGACGACAATCGACGCATAGCGAATACGGTGGAGTCGCTTTACCTCGTAGCCAAAGTGTTCGAACAATCGACGAACTTCACGGTTCTTTCCTTCGCTCAAAATGATGTGCAGTTCGCTGCGATCATCAGGATTGACGCGCAGTATAGCCGGTCCGCTCATGCCATCTTCTAACTCAACACCTTTGCTGATCTCACGACCATGCTCAGGTTGAAACTTCTTATCAAGTCCTACCACGTACTCGCGTTCGATTCCATGACTCGGGTGCATAAGACGTGTTGCAAGCTCACCGTCGTTGGTAATCAACAGCGTTCCGGTCGTGTTTCTATCCAAGCGTCCCACCGGATACAAACGTTGCTTGAGCGGAATCAGATCCATCACTGTCTTACGTCCTTTTTCATCGGCCGTCGTTGTGATATAATCCTTTGGTTTGTTGAGTACCAAGTAGGTAAGGTGCTTGATGTAACTGACCGGTTCACCTTTGACTGTGACTAAGTCTGCCGGATGGACCTTGGTGCCAAGTTCACGAATGATTTTTCCATTGACTTTTACGACGCCGGAAAGGATGAGTTCATCGGCACTTCGGCGCGAGGAAATACCGGCGTCTGCAAGGAACTTATTCAGGCGTAAATCACCGGTGTGCTCAACTTCTTTTCCCGGAACACTGCGCACACGTGCTGTGCGACGTGGCGTTTCTTCCATTGCTGAACGTTCGATGCTTGCATCACTTTCGGTGACGCGATCAGAACGATCATCGAAACTCTTCGAGCCGCGGAACTTGGATGTTTTGTCGAAGCTGTCACGTTCGCCGAACTTGCGAGCCGGACGCCGACTATCACTTTTCTCAAAACGCGGTTCTGCTGAAAATCTCTTGGAGCCGCGATCGCTACCTGAGGTTGAACGAGAATCACTGTCTCGCTTGCGCTCATAGCTACCAGAGCCACGACGAGAGTCAGAGCTTTGTGAGCGTGGTGTACGAGATGCGAAATCTCTGGATCCTGAATCCGATGATTCACGTTGGGAATCACTGCCTTCGAATCGCGAGCCACGTTCAGGACGAGAGTCGCTGCGCGGACGATCAAATCGCTTGCTTGGACGATCGTTATCGCGCTCAAATCCTCTGTCCGCCGGACGATCTTCGAAACGTTGTTGTGAACGCTCGTCGTCGCGATCGGAATCGATGCGCGTAAACGGACCTTTACGACGTTGACGAAAAACTTTGTTGTCAGCACGCTTGTGGAGGATGTCACGAACCGGACGTGAAGTTGAACGACGTTCAGAAGCTGCACTGCGCGGTGAATCAGAAGAACGGGCGTCATCACGACGTGGACTAAACTCACGCTTCTCGAAACGTGAATCACGGCCTGCATCACTTCCCTCGTCAGTACGACGTGAGCGGCTGAATGGTGGACGTGAAGATGAGCCCTCGCCGCGGCGTGCAGGACGATTCTCAAAATCACGACTTGAACTGCGTTCAGTTCTTCTGTCAGCTCCTCTATCAGAGCTTCTTTCACTGCTTCTTTCTGAACTGCGTCCGCTACTGCGATCAAAGGAGCGTCCAGTGCCGCGACCGGCACCGGCACTTGCGCTTCTGCCTGAACCACGACGATCGTCGCTCGAATCACGACGATTGAAGTCGCGCGGTGCGTCGCTACGTTTTGGTCCACGTGATGATCTGCGCTCGTCTGAACCTGCAGAAGAAAATGATTGAATATCCTCGCGGCTATAGCGCGCTGAGGAGCGATTGGTGGTCTCGCGTTGTGTCTTCGTCCGTAATCGGACGGCTGGTTTATTCGGTCGAGGCATAATTCTCTGGGGAACTCAGTTCAAATTTAGTACGTGTGACTCAGCAAATGAGCAAAAAGCTCGAGTGTCGGATGGTTTGATTCGGCGTTAGAGTAGCGGCTCAGTGTAATTGGAATTCATTATTGATTTATTGCGCCAAGAACTTCAGAAACGCTGCTTTGGCGAAGGCATGCGAGTGTGTGTTGCGGACAGCTGTTGCGACCATGAAGACCGCATGGACGACACGATAATCCATGTTGTTCGACTATCACATCCTTTGCTCCTCGCGGAGCAAAACCAAAGGACGGCAAGGTCGAACCATAGATCGTCAAGGTTCGTGAACCAACTAGCCCTGCTAAATGCGTCGGCGCACTATCATTGGTCACAACCCACTTTGCAGCTCGCATCAAACCTAGCGTCTGAGGCAAGGTGCAGCGTCCTGCAAGCGACATCGCTCCGGATTGCTCAGCAATGCTTTCACACATCGTGGCATCATCTCGTGATCCAATCAGCACTACTTCCTTGCCCGCGCGTACAAGCTCAGCTGCCAATTGTGCGTAATAGTCTTGCGGCCAACGCTTTGTAAACCACACTGAGCCGGGAGCAATTACTACTCGATCTGAACTGCTGCTTTTCGAGTGGAATAAAGTCTGCGGAAGATTTTCACTTCCATCATCTTTGAACTGCACTCCTATTGCTTCAGTCGTTGCAGGCACATCTTCGAAGACGCTGAGAAACGAACGGTTACGATCTACCTCATGCTTGCTTAGATCCCAGTTGATGCGTTGGTCATAGAGAAAGGACATCGTCGCTTGCCGATATCCAACGCTCAGTGATGCACCACTCAAGCGACAAAGAAGACTCGTGCGAGCACTTCGTTGCAAACCGAGGATGCAATCAACTCCACTTTCGCGAAGACCTGAGGCAACTCGACGGAGTCCGTTGAGTCCGGCGTCACGTCCACGTTTATCGAAGACAACTACTCTGTCAACTGCCGACGCATGAGACACTAATTCAGCCGATGCCGGTGTACAGACCATCGTAATGAGGGCTTTTGGCGCGCGTTGGCGCAACTCCTCAGTCAAATACAGAGCAAGAGCACAGTCACCAAGAAAGGCTGTTTGAACACACGCGATATGCCGAAGTGTATGAAGCTTCACCCTAGAGTTTCAGCGCCGAAGCGTGTTATTGGTGTATCGCGATTCGCAGAGCTTTTAGTTTTCGAGCATGGATTCGTATGGAACCTCGTTGGTAATGACGCGCTCGAAAAGGAATTGGAACAAGCGATCGGTGAGCATTCGTCCACGCAATTGTGGATTCTTTTCGAGTGCTACGCGAATCACTTCCTTCTCAACGCCAAGTGATGCTGCCATTTCATCGAGGTTCGACTCTTCTACTTCCAGCTTCTCGTTTTTGATTATCTGTTCTGCGATGAGCTGCCAGCGTACGCTTTGCTCAGCATTCGGCAGGAACTGTTCGTAGAGATCTTCTTTCTTTGCACGCTTCAAGTATTGATCTTCTGGATTTTTCTTCTTGACTTCGTCGATCATTTCTGAAGCTGTCATTGCAACAAGTGTCTTCGGCACATCAAACTCGTGGGCTTGGATCATCTTATCAACTAGTTGGTCGCGCAGTGCATCCGCAACTTCCTTCTCCCAATAGCGCTGCAGTGATTGCTTGATATCTGCACGCAATTCTTCTTCGGTCGAAAATGTACCGCCGCTGATTTGACCGATGTATTCGGAATTCAGTTCAGGCAGCACGACCTTCTGGATGTCAACTACACTCACGTGCCAGTTGTGAGTATGCTCATGCTCACCGTGTTCGCCCGCGCGATGTGTTTCGGTGTAACGGAAGCTATCGCCGCGCTTGGTATTCAAGACATCGTTGCGGAGGATTGGATCGACGTTGTCGCCTTCCAAAAAGATGTCGCGCTCTTTACCACCAAGCAATGGTGTATTGGTTGCCGCATCGAGTTCGCTGAACTTCAACTTCACGACGTGCATAGTATCGCTTACCGAATCAGCCGGTTCAAGTTTGGAGGTACGAAGGAGGATGTTCTTCAATTCTTCTTCGACATCGTCATCGCTGATCTGACGCATCGGTTTTTCAATTTCAATCTCGTGGTACTCGCGCACGCTGAATTCAGGATAGACCTCGAATTCAACAAAGAACTCGGCACCTTGATCATCGGTTCTCTTCATGTCACGAAGCATCGGTACTCCCGCAACTTCCAAAGCTTGTTCCTTTACAGCCGCTTGAAAACTCTCGTCAGCAATATCTCCCAAAGCATCGCGCTCAATTGCCTTAGCAAAGCGCGCTTTGATAATGTTCATTGGAACTTTGCCCTTGCGAAATCCATCGATTTGCGCGTCCGCTTGTGCGGTTTGCAGAGCTTTTTCAAAATGAGGTTGCAATTCGTCAAGACTCATCGTGATATGCATTTCACGGGTCAAGCCTTCTTTTGGGTTGATGACTGTATTCACTGTTGGCTGTAGAAAAAGGTGGAATGATGTATTCAGGAACAGACTGCCTCGCGTGAGCTTAAGAAGATTCCTAAGACTATCAAGACGATTTGGCTGCTATGCCTCGTGTCTAAGAACAGCAAAACTACCAAAATTTGCGGCTTTGAGAGACCTGAAATGTTGCTAAAGCTCGAAATATGAGCGAATTGAGGGTTTTGTTCCCGTCTAAAATTGTCGCGATCAACGATGCTTCTTGTGGCTCAGTGTTCGATCAGACTTCACCCGTGAATTTGATCTCGCGACATCGCACTCATTTTTACACTTAGAGTACTGACTCCTTGGTTAGAGCAATCACGTTGGCGGGTGGGCAATACGCGCTAGCGAGCGATTGAATTCGACAGACGAAGACATCCCTTGTATGCAGAGAACGTCCTTCCTTTTTTTACTCAGCTGCAGATTCAAAGATGCGTAGCTCTGTGTGAATTCCATCAACTGCAAACTCAATGATTCTGTAGCCGAAATGGTCGTTGAGAATCTCAAGCTGCGCGGCTTCTTTGCGCACTTGATAGGAAAGCGCCGGACTAATGATCTGGCTAATGTTGTTGACTTGTTGACTATCGACCATATGATAGTGCGCGCAGAAGACGGTTATCTCAGATGCGCAGGACTCCATCGCCTTTTGTAAGCGTTCTCTTCCCTTCAGTGCAAACATTGTATCAACAGGAGTGCGAAGTGGGAGAATCGGATGGTGAATAAACACAACTATGCGACCCGAGAAATTCAATTGCTGTGCGAACCACTCGTGTTGCGCGTCGCTCAAAACATCGCGCGAAGAATCCAAGAGGATGAATTTGTAACTGTCACTTTCAAAGCTCTGGTACAACTCATCGCCTTGCAATGCTGCAGGCGGTAAATAGTGATCGATGACTTCGAGGAATCGGTCATGATTCCCAAGCGTGATATAAAATGGTTTTCCAAGACTACGAAGCGTGGCAAAGAAATACTGGTGAGCCGCGGCCTCACCTATATCTCCACCATACACAAGCGTGTCAATGTCTTGCGTTTTAATATCATCGCAAACCCGTAGCCAATTCGCCTCCGGATCAACTCCCTGCTGTTTCGGAAAGTCTTCGTCGAGATGTAAATCAGTGATATATGCTATTCGTTTCATGCGTCGCCGTAGGTTCAATTCGTTTTTGAAAACGCGAACTTAGTGCAGAGGAAGTTGATGACACGACACTCTACTTCTCGACGGTACTAGACGACGGTTACCTTTGACAGCTCGGCATTCATACCCTTAAGTGAGGCATAGCTTAGTTTATCCATAATAGCCCCATCGAAGCATACGGTGCTGATCGCTTTGTAATATCTGTTCGTAAACGAAAAAGTTGGTACGAAGGAAACGTTCTTGAAAATTGCTCCCTTGAAGCTCACGGAGCTTAGTGCGGACTTGTCGAATCGCACACCGATGAAGGTCTGACCGTCCAAACATATTCCACTCAAATCGCAGTACTTAAAATCCACTCCATTGAAAATGCAGTTCTCGAAAACTGTTTCACGTAAGTCGCTCATGACCAACTTCGCATCGACAAACTTTGCGTCGCTGAAGTGAGCATGATGCAAATCGGACTTATTGAATTGTGTCCGCAACAGCACGGTCTTGTTGAAGCTACTACCCGAAAGATCAACGGTCGTCAGGCTGCAGTCAGTCAAGTTAGTTCCGTCAAAATTCACCTCACGAACATCACTCGCATGGAATTGACTTCCGCTAATGTCTGCGCCTGCAAAGTTTGTACCCCGCAAGGCACTCGCAACGTATTTGCCATTTTGGGCTAGAACACCGGCGAAGTCAGTATGCTCCAGTTTTGCAGCTCGGAAATTCGTGATTACTTGTCGCTCCAGTGAACTAGAGAGATTAGCGATATCACTCACCGTTTGCTCAATGTTCCCCACACTTGCAATCGTTAGTTCGAAAGCTTGCTGATCGTCTTTACCCTCTGCTTTCAACTCCTCGTAGCGCTCTTGTAAATCCGCAAGCAATTCTGCTTTCAAATCGGCAACACTCTTCACTTCGTCATAGGGAGCAAAGACGCCGTTTAGGTAACTGTTTATCTTCTCGTTCATGGTTTTATCCTCAAAGTAGTTTGTCTAGTATGTTTTTTGCATGCTCCCAGGCTTTCTTGTTTTCCTCGTAGCTCAAGCTTCCCTTCGCAGTGATTTTGTAGTACTTGCGTCGCCCTCCCTGCGTCTCGTCACCCCAGTACGATTGTATACAACCCTCACTTTCCAATCGCTTCAAACTCGAATACATCGTAGCCTCCTTGAGCTCGTATGCACCCTCACTATTAGCGTATATCTTTTTGCATATCTGATAGCCATACAAATCCTCATCCTTCACCAGCCGAAGAATAATGGAATCGATGTGCCCTCGTATGAGATCTGATGAAATTTCCATCTGCGTTTGCACCGTGTTAATAAGCACGTACAAATATATGACATAGTACTATGTCTGTCAAGGTACTATTTCAGAAATAGTTCAAAATCTTGATTTTTTGACTTTATGAGCGAGTAGGCTCTTTCCACATGAAGTGCTCGGCTCCTTAAAAGAAGCATCGATCATGTAGCGAAATCGATACCGGCTTCTATAGACTTAGATGATAACTGCTTTGAATCGAATCAATTCCGACTCCGGTAGCATAGGTCAAGCACTGAACCGAGAACTGACTTCCGGGGTGGTTGAAGATTGTTATGTAGGACGCGTTACGATGGAGATTCTAAGCGTCGCAGAAAAATCTTGCCTTGTGGTACAAGTGTTACACTGGACGTAAATGAGAAGCTTGAGCTTTGTAATGAAATCGTACCCACCATTAGGAGAAAGTGTCATGAAAACTCGCACATTAATTTTAGCTCTCAGTTTAATCCTCGTTGCAAGTACTAACGAATCGTGTCAGACACGACAAAATCCACTCAGTGCCGACGACGAATACGGTTACTGCTCGCCGAGTGCTTTGCAGACGCAATTGCAAAGTGTACCAATCGAAACACTGAACGAAGCTGAGCGGTCTAGTTTGATTCGAATGCGCGAGGAGGAAAAACTTGCGCGCGATGTTTATACTACAATGTACGCAAGATGGGGATCGATGGTCTTCACCAACATTTCAGCTTCCGAACAAACACACATGGATGCTGTTCTTTTGTTGCTGCAGCGTTATACAATTGCTGACCCTACTGGGAACAGAGGTGTCGGAGTGTTTAACGATTCAACTCTTCAAGCACTGTATACACAACTTGTTGCCAAAGGGAACGAGAGTTTAATCGCAGCATATTCAGTTGGAGCTACGATCGAGGATCTTGACATTGCCGATCTCAAGTACAGTGGCAAGAACATTGACAATCAAGACATCAAACTTGTGTACGACAACCTTACTCGAGGTAGTCGCAATCACATGCGCGCTTACTACCGCAACCTGCAATCACTGAACGCGAACTACACTCCGGTCTATATCTCGCAATCTGAATTTCTCAGCATCATCCAGTCAGATATGGAACGCGGGTTCTGTGGTCGGTAGCTCTAAAACACTCGAACTGAGTGAGCAAACAGTCAAGTGGAGATCTTCTCACGAGATGATTTAAACGTGACTTTCAAGATCTGTACGCCGGCGTCTCAGATGACGAGTAATTGAGTGAACGGTACAACAGTATGGAGTGCGTCTCAGCTGTATTGACGCGGACTCAACAGTAGCTTAGAGGATTTATACAACCGGCATCGAACTGAAGAAATCGAAGGCCAGTTTATTCCTGATCCTGGCGGAGATTGTTGAAGTAGATCAGAAAACTACTTAGCAAAAAATGGCCTTAGATTAAGCTCCAAGGCCATTTTTTGTAAACTAAGAGTGCGGACGGAGAGACTTGAACTCTCACATGTTTCCATACCAGATCCTAAGTCTGGCGCGTCTGCCATTTCGCCACGTCCGCAGAACAGATTACAAATATAACAGAAGGACGCTGCTTAAGCTGCCTGGGGCGAATGGACTTTTCGTCAATCCCCTGCTTTTAGCAAGTTGATTGTTGTGCTATGCATTGAAGAGCTAAGGCGCAAGGTATAGAGACCGGAACTCAGATCTTGCAGATTCAATGGGTGTTTTGTGAGGAGCTGGTCGTGATGCACGATAAAATCTGAACGGATTTGTCCAAGAGCATCGAAGAGTTGACAATGCACAAGCTCGAGCTCCTCGCTCTGAATTTGAAGAGTAGCTTCATTACCCACCGGTTGCGGTTGGATTGCCGCCAGAAGTGTGTCCACGAAGAGGATGTTGCGTCCGCTGTCGAAACAACTTCGAACATCAATGCTAGCATTGTGACTCCTGGCAGCTACACACCCGTTGAAAGGTGACGCATCGGCTTTGATTCGTAGTGGACCAAGGCGTTCCATTGCTAGCAGTGCAAGACCAGGGATGCGCGCAATGACAGTGTCATTCGGTCCGAGCTTGAGGCTTGAAAACCTGAGATTAATTGAAGACATACCGCCAACCGTACTGTCCACCGTCGCGTTGTCTGCTTTAAACAACGTCGCCGGATATTGCACGACGCAGTGCAAGTCCTGCGTTGTAGAAATCGTTGTATGCGCATGAATGACAATCTCACAATTCTCTCCTGCCATCACTTGCATCGGATCAATCTGTAAATCAATATTCTGTCGCGGAAGAACTGAACATGTCAAGCCGTAAATACTCGTGCATCCAGCCTTCGTCCGTAGCTCCAAGGTGTAGTTCGTGTTAACATCGGGGAAGAATTGAACATTGAGCGCTGTATCTGAACTTATACCAACTGCAGGCGACCACTGAGCTCTCACACCTGGACTACTCAGCACTTGATACCGGACGCTGTCGCCGCGACACACTGAGAGATTTTGTGACGAGCTTAAAGTTGGAGGCGATTGTACCTCAACAGCCACCCGACGATGAATCGTACAGCCTTGTTGCTCGATATCAACTTCAAATACTGTACTTGTATCCAGTGCTCTGCTTCTCGGATGAGCGTCACGCGGATTGTCTAAGAGTGTATCTAACTGGCCATTTCGCAGCCACGAGATGTTGGCTCCGCTCTGTTGAAGACTTAGATCTAGTTGTAAGCTCTGGCCGGTGCATAAAACTGTGTCCGCACTGATTGCTAATAGTACGGGTCCCGGACGGACTTGCACGTCAACTGTGTCGTCTGAAACACAGGTTCCACGCCAAGCATGGATAATATAACGCTGACTATTCAGCGCGGGGAATCGCAATTCCTGACGAAGTGTGTCAAATGTCGCCAGTGGCGGTTGCATACTAATGTTCAATCCCGGCACATTGGCACCACTGACTGCGATAGTGCATATCTCACCTTGGCACAACGACTGATCAGCGCCGCCATTGATCTTCAAACTGCTATCGATGTTCACCCGAACTGAATCTTCCACTATGCACGATGAACCTGAGGTAGCTATGAGATGATACGTCTTGCTCGTTGGAGTATTCAAATACACAACAGCTCCTTCCGCCATGACAAAGTCAGAAGCCGGGAACCACTGGTAGCGAACTCCGGATTGAGGCACTAATACTCTCAGTTGCACGGTTTCCATGCTACAGACTGTGGTATCGTTGTTGAGTTTCACAACCGGCTTTTCTCCCACCACAACTCTGACAAACTGAGTGTCGATACAAAAGCCGTTGAAGGTCACGAGTTGGTAGGTCGTTGTTTGACTTGGCGTACAAAGCGGCGAGGCAACGAGTGGATTATCCAGACCATCCGGCGGTGACCACTCGGTTGTGACAGCGCCACGTGACCAGAGATAGATGCTCTCACCTTTGCACAAACCGGTATCGCCAATAACGGTCACGACATTCGAAACTTTCATTATGATTTTCACGCTGTCGTGGTTAATGCATCCATCAGGTGAAATGACATCGAGATAGTATGTCGTGTTTTGTTTCGGTGCTACGAATGGACGCAAATGAGTCGTGTCGTCAATAGCATAGTTCGGCGTCCAACGATATCTATACGCACTTGGATCTGCGCCTTGTGGATACACAACATTGGGTCGAAGCTCAACGGCGTGTCCTGCACAGATGGTTTGCGCTTGAGGCATACCCAATACTGCAATTGGCTTGACATTGATCGTTACCCACGCAGTATCAGTACAATTGCCGTTGGTGACGACTACCTGATAACGAGTCTTCTTCTTTGGTGTAGCAATTACATCACTTTCGGTAAGCAGTGTCAGATCAGTCTTGGGACTCCACTCAACAAACAATCCTCCGGACGCATGGAGAAGAATTGACTGCCCGGCACATACAGTTGTATCCGGCGGGACGATGGCTTTGGCAACATTGACGTACACCGTTACTGAATCATAAGACTCACAGCCATTGGCATCTATTCCTTTGCAGTAATAGGTTGTCGTCACTGATGGATGAACAAAGGGAGTAATTGAGGTTGGATTGTCGAATGCCGCTGCCGGACTCCACTGAACCTTCAGAGAATTTGTTGCTCGTAATTGCACGAGAGAGTTATTGGAGCAGACGACTTTATCTTCTCCTGCGTCAATCTGCGGACCGGGATCAATCGTGACTAATCGTACGGCAACGATTGTATCGGGTTCTGCATAGGTCATCTTGGCTCGAGCGTAATAGGTCCCGGGTCGCGCATACACATGACGTGCATTGGCTCCACTGACGCTATCGTAATTGCCATCGCCGAAATCCCAGAAGATTTTTATTGGTCTACAATTTCCACCAATGCTCAATGTCACTTCACGCTGACAAATCTTAACTGACTGGAACACAGTGAGATCTTCCAACGTCGTAAACAACTCCAGGGCAGGCTGATCTTCATCGCCGTTAAGCTTTAAATCTTGAAATGCATCTGTGGTCGAAGGAAAATTCGGCGAGTGCGTCGTTAGACCTACGATTACGCGCAGAAAGCAACCGGAGTGAGCAAGCTGAACGGTCACTGCACTATAATCTTCCGCTTTGCCACCGATATAAGTACCATATCGAAGTTGCGCGCCTGTTGAATCGAGACAAAACAGAGCCGCATCAAAACTGCCTTGCAATGACGATTGAAAAGCATTGGGTGTGAGAGCAATACTTCCGCCAGTTGTGACCCATGCGCCAACATAGACCTTGCCGTTTGTATTTACCGCTACCGATCGAGGAGTAACACGTACACCTAACATCGTGCAGAAGCCTAGAGACTGCAGAGCAGTATCAAGCGAGCACACAAAGCCACCACTGATTTGATTCTGTTGAAGCACTGTGGTGTAAGGCATATTGGTGCTTAACGCGGTCCCGGCAAAAATCAGACGTCCCTTCATTGGATCATAAGTCATCGCGTAACTGGCATCCAGATTACCACTACCAAACACAAAGCTTCGTCGCGGAGGAACGTTGTTGCCCTGATCGTCCGCAACCATCACAAAGCAATCGCCGATATCGACGGGTTTGCCGGATTGAAAAGGAAGATTAGCTGAGGCTGTTACACCGGCGATATAGATCTTGTTGTTAGCCCAGATAATTGATGCTACCGACTCATCAAAAATTCCTCCGAAGAAGGTTGAGTACAGTATCGCTCCGGTTTGACTGAGCTTGGCATACACCAGATCGTTCTTGCCGTTTATAAATCGAGAGTATGCGTTGTTTGTGACAGTGACCGAGCCGCTGGCTGCTGACTGCGTCGCGACAAAGGCCTCTCCCTGCGGATTAATGGTCATCACTGCGCCTTTTGAGGCAAGCTCTAGTCCTTTAACCGGCGCTTGTACTAATCCAAGGATGGATGAGTATAAAAGCTGTGAACCATCGGCGCTTAACTTTAGCACAAATGCCGCCGTGTACTCGTCCTTTAAGTAATTAGCCCCAACGCCATTCACAACCGGAAAGTTTGCCGATAGAGTGTATCCGGATACAAATACTTCGCCTTGCGCATTAACGGCAATCGAGCCTCCGGCTTCATCATTTGAACCACCGATATAGGTCGCCCAAATCACTTGCTGAAGCGTCGGATCCATTTTAAAGACCATGATGTCGTTGCGACCTGCACCAACGCTACGATAGGCGTTCGGTGTTGCTTGAATGTGCGTACACCAACCGGTGCCGTACACATAGCCTTGTGCATCGACCGCAACATCGAGGAGATAACCGGTATTGTTGGCTTGTCCGAAGAAAGTGCCACGGACCCACGTCAGATCATCAATGGAAGAGCCTTGCGCAGTGAGATATGGTTGCCATATCAGGCTGAATAGACACAACAATATGACAATTAAGTGGCGCTTCATGAGTGTGTCCGAATCGAACAATGACAGCTGAATGCTGTGTGGTGCAACGCTAATAATACACCCCCATCGAGGGAGTTCTACAGAGCAAACATAGACGCACTACTGTTCACCACAAGCCCTTTTGACAAAAAAAAAGTGGTCCGAAGACCACTTGATTTATTTACCTGATTTTACTCCCAGACTGCGCACATAGCTTGCAATATCTCGCAAGTCCGCTTCAGGAATGCGTCCATCCCAAGTCGGCATCACCGTTCCCGGATACGCCTTTTCAGGGTGTTTGATAAACTCAATCAATTGGTCATCAGTTGGGAATTTCTTGTATCCCATGCGAAGATCGGCGTAGCCAACACCGCTCGCACTATGACAATTAATACAGCCGTATTTAACATAGGATTTCTCTCCGTTCGTTGCATTATCTGCAACCTTGAATGTCTGAGCTTCCTTGTTAACGGTAGGCAAGGCAGGAATGGTCCTAAGATATCTGTAAATGCTACGTATTTCTCGTTCCGGAACGTGTGTAAATCTCATCATCGGATAACGCATCAACGTTCCATCACTTCTAAATCCGGTCATGAGAGCCTGCACGAATTGATCCTCAGTCCAGTTACCAATACCATGATCTTTATCCGGTGTCAAGTTGCGAGTTGGAATCAAGAGTTTGTCGTAATTCGGCATTGGATTTCCGCCACCATAAAATCCAACAGACTTCTCCGGGTTCAATCGATCATTGGTTGCGAAATCTGCTGAGTGACACTCGTAGCACGCAAAAACGCCGTTAGCCATGTAGCTGCCATAGGCAACGTCATTGGTGCTGTCCGGACGTACTATGGTTGCTTTGGGGTAATCATACGGTTTAAAGGCACCGATAAAGGTCAGGAGTTTTGCTAATGCAGACGCTTCTGACTCTTTGTTTTGGACTGACGCCGGCGCAACTACCGGATCGTCACTTCTAAGGAAGGACACAATCGAATACAAATCTTCATCCGCAGCACCGGTTAGCTTTACCATCCACGGTGGAACATAGCGGTGAGTCTTAGGGTGTATACCCGTGCGGAGAAGCCAGATAATCTCGCCATCAGACCAAGCGCCAATGCCGTGTACCGGATCCTTGGTGATATTCCGTGAGTAAGCAACGCCAAACTGTTCCGGCAAATCACCCAAACGACGTCCTGTCAACAATTTTGTCTCAGGATCTTTGTGACACTCTGAGCACAAGGTTAACACCAATTCCTTTCCACGCTCCAAACGAGCAGGAGTTGCTTCGACCTTGATGTCCGGAACATGCACTTCGTATGTCGGATTCCAAATCTTCACGACATACAAGGCAAGTCCGGCCAGACCAAGGATGATGACACCCAAGGCGATGCCTAACCACTTGAAAAATTTCTTCATGATGTAATAAGACTATTAAAAAATGCAGGATTGCGGATCCAACGCATCCCGTGAATTTGCCGTTCTGCCTGGTGAGTATGGCGGTGTGAACTATATCCCCTATCTGAACGCAACATAATGATTTTCAGGCGACGGAATGCAAGAAGTCTTGCAAGACAGATTAGGTGCATTGACTACACTTGCACATTGAATCGTGTCCTCTAGAGATCTCACCTCCGAAGCGTTTTTCGTCTTCACTTTTATAGTCCTATTTCATTTCTTGTCATTCTATGCCGACAATTCCGATACGCATGGATTGCGTCTTGGCACCACGGATGGGGTTTCACCCTTCGTTAGAATGTCATGCACAGTCTTGTACACTCAGCTCTCGGCACTATTCCCAGGGCGTTAGTGAGCTCTTTGTTGGTTGTTCTTCTCGCAATGACCACCTCATGCAACGACGTTGTCGTTGTTCCTAACAAGCCTCCAACAGCCTACGATGCCGACAAATTCGACGCGGATCCACTGGCAACGCTATGGTTTGATTGCGCGAGTCTTTCTGCGCGATCCACGAAGGGTTTTACCGAGCCGGTCTCAGCGCGAGCCTACGCGTATCTCGGCATCTGCCTGTATGAATCGTTGAAACCGGGTCTGCCACTGAATTATAAGAGCTTGGCAGGTCAGCTACGCGACTTACCGACGCTTCCACAGCCGGATACGGCGGGAAAGCGTTACCACTGGACAATCGTTGCGAACGCAGCCATGGCTCACATGATGCGCAGTCTTTTTTCGCATGCTTCTGCATCTGTCTTGGCACATATAGACACTCTAGAAGCGCAATGCTATCGAGAACGCGCCGATCGAACACACGATGAGGAAACATCACAGCGATCTGTTGCATTTGGAAAAAAAGTGGCTGATGCGGTGATTGAGTATTCGAAGGGTGATGGCGGACAAGATGCAGACCTCAACAATTATTCTACGGCATACAACTCGGCAGACAGTTCTAGTTGGCAAAGTCCAATTCCCGGTAGCAATCCACTACTAGCTTCATGGTCTACGAATCGTCCGCTTCTTCTCAACAGCAATGAAATCAATACGGAACTCGATCCCGGACCCTACCCTGTCTTCTCAACGGCCAAGTCATCGGATTTCTTCCGCGAAGCTGTGGATGTTCGCAGCAAAGTCAATTCCCGATTGCCGGACGATCAAATCATGGTGAGCTATTGGGGTAATGAAGCTGATTGTGCGCAGACGGTGTCGACGCACATGATTGACATTGCAACCCAACTACTTCGCAGTGGAGCGTTTTCACTCAGTCAATCAGCAGAGCTCTATGCTCGCTTAGGTATTGCTCTCAATGATGCAACGATAGCTTGTTGGACAGCGAAGTATAAGTATCCACTAATGCGACCGGTGACCTATATCAAGCTTTATGTTGACAAAGCGTGGATGAACAATGCTGAGGCTCGTCGCGTGCAGACGCCGAATAGTCCGGAGTACGTCTCGTCTTCCGCAACTCTCGTCAACGCCTGCGTACCTGTTTTACAATCAGTATTCGGCAAAGCTTATCTCTTCACCGATCGATCACAATCGCCAACTGTTCAAACAGAACGTGATTACTACACCTTCGATCAAATCACCAATGAAGTTGTATCCACGCAGCTCATGAGCGGAACTCAATACCGCTTCAGTATCACTGCCGGCGAGAAACTGGGTTCTGCAATCGCTGCAAAGGCTGATCAGAGATTAATCTTCAAAATTCTCCAGTAACAAAAAGAAGCGGCACATCTGATGAGCAGAGGTGCCGCTTCAGTTCCGATGGGACGATCGGAATCTATGCTATTTTAACTTGATCTTACTCGCTGATCATCTTCATGGATTGCGAGTGTTGTCCTTGGACAACGCGAACGATATACACGCCTTTAGCAAAAGCAGAGAGATCAACAGCATCTTCATACTGTCCAACGAACGCACCAACAGTCTGACGATACACCGTCGTACCATCCAATGCGCTAATCGTAATCTCAGCCGGCGTCATTTCTGATGAAGTAAATCCAAGACGGAATCTTCCTTGATTGGTGGGATTTGGTTTCAAGCTCAGATTAGAAAGACCACCTGCGTTGTTGTCTGTCTGTTGCTCTGTGCTGATTTTCATCGGATGCTCTTCAGCGCCATCTTTAATCACGATGACGTATTGACAGCGCATCACTTTGCTTTGCTTGGAATCTTGAGGACTCGAAGAAAGAGTATTGATTTCAATCTCTTGAACCTTTTCGCCATCCTTGATATCTATATTCTTTGATTCAGCATCCATGCCACTGATTTCAATATCTAGATCTTCGCTGCGAAGTTTGTCGGTGCCGTCGCCATTTGTCTTCACTATTATGTGAAGCGAAGAATCACTCGCGATTTTATCAACGTGAATACAACCCAGTTTCGACGAGAGTTTGTCCAATCCATCGATGTGCAAGTCATTGAGCTTTGCGAGAGCATCTGAAAAAGCTTTGACTTTAGCGTCAAGACTATCTAGGGCAAATGTCATTGTGCATGACTTCGACTTATCAGATCCTGTGCAGCGTACGACGCACTTTGTCTTACAGCTTCTGCCACTGCATGCCGGAGCGTCGCCTTTCAACTGTGAATTGTTAGATGTTTCAATCTTGTTGGTGCGAATTAGCATTCGACGCTGCTCTTTGCCATCGGTGCTGTTGCTCGGCTCAACGTTTAGTTCGATAATGGTGTTGGCATCGTTGTCGTTTACCAGTTTCTCAATCTTTGCTGCATCTACTTCAACATTTGTCTTTGATTGATCATCCGTAATCACAAAAGTCTCCACTTCACCAGATCCTAGTGCATGAACCTTGAAGCTTCGTGGAAGTGAAGAGGATTCTGCGTTTGCTGAGGACTCTTGAGTTGGTGAAGCGCTGCTGCAGTTAGTTGACTTTGAGCATGTAATTTGACGAACAAGCATTCTGCACTGACGCGGCTTCTCAACATTAAGGGTGCCGGTCGTGGTCGAGTTTGTCGGGGCTTTAACGTCAGTGCTATTTGCAGCCGGAGTGGAATCATCTAGTGCCGAAGCTGAAACGACGAGCAAGAGCGTCAGTGTAAACACTGCCACGATGCTCGGGACGAAACGGTGAATAAAGCGTACTGGTTGTGTCATAGCTTTCTCCTAAAGGTGTGTAGAGTTAGAGTTCGACTGTTGAGTGCTGTGAACAAGCACGAAGCCAAACTATAAGGAGACCTGTTAATCGAGAGTTAAATAACAGACTTAGTAGTGTTAAGTGTAAAGTGACGAAGATTCGTCAAGTAATTGATGAGTGATAAATGACCTAGCAAGTGAATTCCAAAGAACTACTCTATTTGCCGATTGAGCAAACGAACAAGTCCGGCTACTTCTTTAGCTGCGTGGTCCGGTGCAGCGTCGAGACCGATTAAGACCTGATCTCTTTCATCTTGACGCCTATTCTGACTCATCTTACACTTTGCTTCAATCTTTGTGATGCTGAGCTCAAATCCAACAATTGCTTTGATCAAATTCGAGCGGACTTCGCTACTCATAGTCTTGAGCTTATCGACACCAGGCTCAGCATCGAAGAACATATTCAAATCACGAACGATGTTGAAGAGCTCGTCTTCATCGTGCGTGATGCGGACGGTGCCATGCACATGCACTACGGCATAGTTCCAGGTGGAGACTTGGTCGGGATCCTTGTACCACAAGGAGGAAATGTAACGGTGAGCACCTTGAACTATGAGCAGCACTTCGCCCTCCTCCATGCTTTTCCATTGTTTATTGGCGCGGGCTAGGTGAGAGCGAATCGTAGTACACTCGTTATCGACGATGAAAGGCAGATGAGAAACCTCTATGCCCTTTTCGTTGTTGTGCGACACGAATGCTCCAAAACTTTGCTCGCGAAGCAAGGCGAGAATCAAATTTGGATCGTCTATGCTGAACGAACTGGGATTGTACACCTTAGTCCTCCAAGCGTGCGACCAGATCTTCATGAACCAGGTGTGCATAGAACACATCCCATATCATGATGTCCGTTGTACCGATTTCGTTCATAGGACTTCCCTTCGAAAGCTCTACAGCCTGTTCTACACTCTCTGCTTGTATGATTGTTAGTCCACCGGAGTGATGCTCAAATCCTCCACCGCCGCAAGCCACGAGGTGTCCGGCTTTGTACAGTGCTTTCAACCAGATCATCAAGCGAGGAATACGCGCTTCGAATTCAGCCTGAACCTTTGATTGTTCCCCACTTTCAATCTCATCGTCCGCTTCGTTTGAGCGCCAAATAAGTGCGTATAGTGTTTTCATAACAGTTTGGATGTGTATAGTTAAGAACTGAAGACAACGCCTAAGAACATTAGGAGTGAGGATGATATTCTATCGCGTTGTGTATTGTTTGTGATACACAACAAAAACTTTGGATTGAAATCTTGATTCAGCGACTTTATACCAACCATTCAATTCGGGCTGTGGACCAAGACATAAGGTTGCATACTCAGGCCAATCGCAGAACCATTCAATCGAGTGATTTTCAAGATACTCAGAAACTCGACCCTGGTACGGAAGGACCTCTGAATTCACTTTTCCATCAAGATTGACAACGTGTTCACGAAAGAAACCAAGCGTTCCACTTTGACGTGAACCGACGTAAGCACCTTGGGGAACAGTGTGCTCGACAAGTGAAAGCATGGAATGGTAGTAAGGACTTCCCCTATGATTAAAACTCACGATCTGAAGAACAAGTGCAACCAGAGCCGCCAGACTAGTCAGGCGCACGGTCCAGAGACTAAATCTTCGAATCGCCATGAAGCATTGAGCTAACAACACTGCACTAAGGCTCATTCCAAGTATTGATGCCGGTACGTAGTAGCGCAGGTAAAAGTGAGAAGCCCAACTCGATAGACTGTACCAAACGAACAGCTCGAGACTGAAGATGAGTATGATTCTCAGGAACAACTGAGCTTGCTCATTGAGTCTGAGGGAAGATCCGCGCTTCTGCAACCACCTCCAAAAGACGTATCCAAAGAACAGCGCAGCGACGCGCACCGCGACGCCGTCCCATCCTCCGAGAATTCTATCCCACGCATAACTATGCGGCAACAGATTGACCAAAAGTGCTTCAATTGCCTTTTGCCAACGATCGCTATCGATCGTAAATAACTGTTGTGCGGTAGCGCCGCTTGGCATGATGGTGTGGAAGTAGATGATGTTGTACAGCCACCAAGGAGAAGAAACAAGAAAGGCAACAAGTGCAACAACGCCTATGCTTCGGATTCTAACAAACCAGTTTACGCTTAGGTAAGCAGGAACGGTGAGTGCAAATGCGGCACAGAGAAAGACGGCATCAACACGAATCAAGACACAGAGTCCGAGTACAAGTCCCATTCTCCACAATCCTGCCGCATGTTCAAAATCAAAGCGCAGCATTGTGAGCCATAATGTTAGCAAGCCGAGTATCGAGAGACCGGTTTCCAGTCCGTTAAAGAACTCGGCTACGAACAATTGAGCGCTCAGGAACAAGAGTACAAATAGGAGGTTTCGTTCGGAGAAGCGATCGTCGCCCGGAGCTTTAGTCAGATTATCACCCAGACTTAAGCTCATACATCGAGCAAAAACCAAGGCGGAAAGCAAGAAGATGCAGGCTTGAAGTAGCAGTTCAGCTCTCAATGCGAGAATATTGTCAGGACCACAGATCCAAAAAACTACTACACTCAGACACACAAAAAGAGGTTGAAAACCGCTGGTAGGATGAACTCCGTCGACACTAAATCCATGACCTTGGGCTACATTTCGGGCCACGTTCATGGCATAATATCCGTCCTCTGTAAAGGGATGATCCGGCACAAGCGCAGCCGGACGCAGACACAGTCCGATGCAGCCCAACAAGAGCAAAACCAGGAGTGTACGGTCAAGGGAAACACGCGGACGGGTCATAATGCAAAATACATGACAGTCACTATCGTGGTTCCGCTCAGACGCGAATAGCTGCTTTTAGCCAAAATCCTTTCAAAAACGACATTTTTATCCTTGTCGAGCTCCGCCGAAGTCCAATCCAATCTCTTTTCAACACTCCCCACATTGGTTGTTCAGGTGTGCCCCCTTTCGTATTTTCGGTGCCTATAATTGCTTTTTCGTCTATGTGCAGATTCGTCGCATACAGCGGACCTCCGATAGTCGCGGATGACCTGCTGTATAAACCCAAATATTCGCTTATAACCGCCCAGAGTATCAACGCAGGCGAGATGTCTGTTGCGGTCAATGGCGACGGCTTCGGCATAGGATGGTATGCGCCGACAATCGATAACGAACCATGTGTTTTTCGTTCGATCAAACCGGCTTGGAGCGACGCAAACCTTAAGAATCTCGCACGCAAGATCTACTCCCCAATGATGTTCATGCACATTCGTGCAGCATCTCCGGGTATGACCGTTGAAGAAGTGAACTCACACCCTTTCATGTGCGGTAAGCTTATGTTCATGCACAACGGAATGGTGTTAGGATTTAAAGACATCCGTCGTAAACTCCTTCGTTCGCTGAAGGATACTGCATATGACGCTATCATGGGTTCAACCGACTCCGAGCACATATTCGGGCTGTTCTTGAATCACATTGAAGATCCCTACGGCGACGTGAGCTGCGACGACATGGTTTATGCCATGAACAAAGCACTCGACGACCTCAGTGAGCTTCTTGTGGATTGCGAAATCAAGCAGCATTCATACTTAAATCTTTGTGTAACGAACGGAACGAGTTTGATCGCCGTTCGCTACACTACAAATCCGGACGTTCAACCGGCATCGCTCTATTACGCATTTGGCGCACGCTACAACTCAAGCGTAGATGGTTGTGTAATTGATGCAGCTGAAGGCAAGCGTCCGACTACCGTCCTTGTTGCTTCAGAACCTATCACTGCTCGCCGCAGCGATTGGATGAAGGTTGAGCGCAATTGCATGATGGTAGTGGATGAGACAATGCGCATTTCGTTCCATAACATCGAACTGGCTGTAGAGCGTTTGATGTTTGACGACGTTTATGCGAAATAAAGAATTAGGTCCGAGCAAGCACTGAAGACTTGTTCGTCTTGAAATTTCACGTTTTGAAACTTGGAGGATAGCACATGCACACTGCTGAACACGCAGCACCATCTCGCCCATCGTTGATCGGCAAACTCGTTCTTTTGCTTTCAGTCGTCGGTGGATTTGCATTGGTAAACAAGCTCATGCAAGATCACGTCATTACACTTCCGGCTTGGGCAATGATGTTCATCTTCGCCGTTTGCGGCATTTTGATTGGTGGCAGCAGCACTCTCGTTCCTGAGGAAAAGGGCGGTCGCGCAGCTACTTATGTCGGTTTTGTTCTGGCAGCAATCGGAATTCTGCTGATGTTCAATGTGTGGATTTTTCACGCAGCAGGTAAGTAAGCTAAGCTTACAGCATTCGAATTGAATGTTGTTGCATCAATGAATTGCGAAATCAAAGGCAGAGCATTGGTAAAGCTTAGACAGATCATTATCTGAACGACAGTGTACGGGCATTTGGGGAATTCATAGGACGACTTTTCAACTGAGCACATCATGATAGACCACGTTTATTTTATTCCGCTCCTTCCGCTTATCGGTTTCTTTATCACTGGTCTCTTTGGCAAGCGCCTTGGCAGTGAGCGAGCGGTTGGTATTGTTGGGGCAGGCGTTATCGGACTTTCTTTCATTCTCGCGCTGCGTCTCTTCATGCACTTGGTGTCTCTTCCTTCGGAAGAACGTCATGTTGTCGAGCATGTTTTCACCTGGATTCAAGCAGGAAGCTTCAGCGCTGAGTTAGCGTATCGCGTTGATCAGCTCTCAATCCTCTTTACTCTAGTCATTACCGGCGTTGGTTTCTTGATTCACGTCTACAGCATTGGATATATGCATGGAGACAAAGGATTCCCTCGCTTCTTTGCCTATCTGAACCTCTTTGTGTTCATGATGTTGAACCTCGTTCTGGCAAACAATTTCCTCGTAACATTTTTGGGTTGGGAAGGTGTTGGACTCTGCTCTTACTTGCTCATCGGTTTTTGGTATGATCAGAAGTTCGCCGGGTCGAATATTGTGTGGACAGGTGATGCGGCTAAAAAGGCATTCATCGTCAATCGTATCGGCGACTTTGGAATGTTGATTGCAATCTTCTTGATCTTCCTCAAAACAGGCACTTTGGATTATGATAAGTCAATGTCGGCGATTTCTGCTTCTATGGCAGCTGACGCTACATCAATACCGGTCACACTCATTGCTCTCGCACTCTTCCTTGGATGCACCGGAAAGTCCGCACAAATTCCGCTAGCCGTTTGGTTGCCGGATGCTATGGCGGGTCCGACACCGGTGAGCGCGTTGATCCACGCCGCAACCATGGTTACTTCGGGTATCTTCCTCATTGCTAGAACCAACGTGCTCTTCGCATTGTCACCAACGGCAATGTCAGTTGTCGCAGCAGTGGGATTGGCAACCGCCTTCCTTGCAGCTACTGTTGGTTTGGTTCAAAATGATATCAAGAAAGTTCTCGCCTATTCGACAGTTTCTCAGCTCGGATTCATGTTCATCGCCTTAGGCGTTGGCGCGTTTACCGCCGGTGTATTTCACGTAATGACTCACGCCTTTTTCAAAGCGCTGTTGTTCTTGGGCGCCGGTTCCGTTATTCACGGTATGCACCATGAACAGGATATTCAGAAGATGGGTGGTTTGAAAAAGTACATGCCGCAAACCCACTTGACCTTCCTTTTAGGTACGCTGGCGATTGCAGGTATCTTCCCTTTTGCCGGCTTCTTCTCGAAGGATGAGATTCTGTGGAACGCATTCCACAACGGACAACCTTACATGTGGGTTATTGGTGTTGCTGCGGCATTCTGCACGGCATTCTACATGTTCCGTCTGTACTACCTGACTTTCCACGGCACTGAGCGATTCGATGCACACCACCATCATCCGCATGAGTCACCTCTAACAATGACGATTCCGCTGATGGTGCTGGCAGTGCTATCCGTCTTCGGTGGTTTCCTTGGAGTACCTGCTTCAGTAGCAGCAATCATCCCTGGTGGAGCTTCTATCCCCAACTTGCTTGAACACTGGCTCGAACCGGTTTTTGCGCAAGCGCAGGAAATCATGCACCGTCCTGAGTCACATGCAGTTGAGTCAATTGAATACGCATTGATGGCAGGCTCATTGGTGATTGCGATCGTTGGTATCTTCATCGCACGCAGCTTCTATCGTAAGCATACTGAAACTCCGGATAACATTGCGTCCAAAGCAAAGGGTGTGTATGCGCTGCTCTGGAACAAGTATTATCTAGACGAAGTTTATCAAACGCTCTTTGTCAACAGCACCTTTGCACTTTCAAACTCCTTCCTCTGGAAGATCTTTGATGTGAAGATTGTCGATGGTATCGTCAATGGCACAGCGCAATTGATCGAAGCTATCGCGCAACGTCTGCGTCACATTCAAACGGGCGTTGTACAGAATTACGCTGTTATGATGATGGTGGGAATTGTTGCGATAATCGGATTCATGGTCTTCGGACACTGACGCAGCACGCAAATAGTTGAAGCTGAGTCTGCTACGGACTCATAGCAACAACGACAAAACAAAAAAGCCCGGACGATTTGTCTGGGCTTTTTTGTTGTCTGAGATATTTCAAATTCACGAGATCATATTCTTGCGACTCATCGATCTTACATCAACTTATTGATTTGCTTGCGACGTAATAGATCCACGAGTTCTGTCACTGAAGTAGTGTCGCTTCTCTTACAAATGAGAAGCAAGTTGTCGGAGTCGACAACGACCAAGTCCTCTACGCCAACCAAGCCAACAACCTTGCCGTAACTGCTCACTAAACAACCTTTAGTGCGCACGGTGAATACGTCTCCTTCAAGAACGTTCTTACGTGAGTCCTTTTTACTCAGACGATAGACTTCGTCCCAGGTTCCCACATCACTCCACTCAAAGTTGGCGTGAACGCAGTAAACTCGGCGCGACTTTTCCATGATACCGTAGTCCATGGAGATCGGACGAATTTGTTTGTACGCGCTTCGCAAAATGTCGTTGAATGCCTCAACCGATAAGGGACTCTTCAAGGGATCGAAGAGCGGCGCATGATCGGGTAGGTATGTATGAAATTCCTCGTCAAATGTATCGATGCGATACACGAATATCCCGCTGTTCCAGAGGAAGTCGCCAGCATCGATAAATCTCTCGGCTGTTGCGACGTCCGGTTTTTCAGCGAAGATGCTGACCGAGCGAACGGTGTTCTTTTCGGTACCGCTGAGACCAACGACGGCATCTCCGATTTGCAAGTACCCGAAGCCACTTTCCGGACGGCTCGGCTCCAAGCCAATAGTCACTATGCCTTTGGTTTCATACGCCGCCTGAATAGCTGTTTCAATACTTGCATGAAATTCGCCGATGTTGTGCACCACGTGGTCAGATGGCAAGGCCACAACAACTGTCTCGCTTGAGTGCTCGTGCTGCAAGAGGATGTTTGCTAATGCCAACGACGGAGCCGTGTTGCGTCGAAATGGCTCCATGATAATGTTGTGCGCAGGGATTACCGGTAGTTGATCTTTCACAAGAGGAGCCAGCTGATCGGTAGTAACGATGTAAATATCCTTGGCATCAAACAGCGGCATGAGTCGCGCCACTGTATTCTGAATCATCGTACCTTCACCCAAAAGGTGAATCAACTGCTTTGGATGCTGTTCTGTGCTACGGGGATAGAGTTGTGCACCGCTACCGCCGGCCATGATAAGAGCTATCGCTTTCATGGTCGTTGCAAAGTCATATGATAAAAATCTCTAATCACGAGTACTAGTAAAATGTTCTTGGTGCAATTAGTCAGAAGCACGAGACGAAGAAGTAGTTGCAGAATTGGACGACGTTTCCAATTCGTAAATCGAAGTCAATTCCCTGCCGTGCTCAGCATAGTCAAGACCGTAGCCTATCAGAAAAGCAGAGTCAAGATCGTAACAGCGATACTTCACCTCTAACTCAACTTTTAACATTTCCGGTTTGACGATGCACGCTGCGATCGCAATTGAAAGCGGTTCCTGTTCACTCAGAGCTTCGCTTATCGTTGAGAGGGTCAGACCGGTATCAACAATGTCTTCGACGAGGATGACGTGACGTCCACGCACATCCGGCAAGGCATTAACCAAGGTCACTGTTCCTGATGAACTCAACTGTGATCCATAACTCTTCGCTGCAATGCTCTCGATGGTACTTGGAATCGCAGCTGCGCGGATGATATCGGCAGCAAAGAACATTGCGCCTTTCATTACCACCACAAAGACCGGATTGAGCGTGCGATAATCGTCTGCAATGTGCCTTGCTACTTCAGACACACGCTGCTGAATATCAGCAGCATCGATACGTGATCGAAAGGTGTAGTCCTTTATAGTATAGCGTTCACTCATTGAATTTCAAAAGTCGCGCGAATGATGCGACGCGTTTCGTTTGTAATCTTGAAGTCGTCGCTCATACGAATGCCACACAACCAAACGATATCGGTTGCTGTTGCAAGCACGACTGCTGAACCACGTTCGGTATGCGCAACTTTTTCGTTGGTTAGCATATCACTGATCTTCATGTGACCATCAAAGGAGATTGGATGCATGCTGTCACCTGGATGCCAGCTGGATGCCAGGTGCGCAGCGTAAGACGATATGGTAAACGATCGTAATCGAAATACTCGATCATCTTGTTTTGTCCAATACGCACGTCGTTTCGCTGACACTCTTCGAGCGTCAATTTGTATTTACCAATAGAGTATTCACCGAGCTTATACGTCGTCAGGAATATCTCTTGCAGGTGCTGCTCATACATCATGACGATGGAATCAGCTTCACGAATGGCGATGAGATTATTGACGACGTTCTCGCGTGTACCAACTTCCTTGGACAGAAGCGAGACGATGCGATCGATAGCGGCAAATGACACTGTCCGACCAAAGGTTAGAGTCGATATCGCCCTCTCAACAATCTCACCTTGCAGAAAATCATGCAAAGCTTCGAAACGATGAATATCGATGACACATGAATCTTCTTTTTCCTGTACCACTGAGTGATAGGTCGAGTGAATCAAGGAATCAATAAATCCATCTGCTCTGCGGAGGAGTTGGGCGGTGCGATTCAAAGATTCGACGATCTTGGGATTGTACTCTTCTTTCAGCTTTGGCAGTAAATCATGACGCACCTTATTGCGTGTAAATCGCGTCAAGGTATTCGTCTCATCTTCGTACCACTCCAACTCACGTAGTCCTGCGTACTCAAGGATTTCTTCGCGAGAGAGTTGCAGGAGTGGGCGCACGAGTTGGGTTTTCTTCACCAAAGGACGACGACTTGGAATGCCGGCTAATCCGGTGAGTCCAGTGCCTCTAAACAAGTTCATGAGCATCGTCTCTGCTGCATCATCGGCATTGTGCGCAGTTGCACAGACTTGAGTGCGCAGAGTGCTGCAGGTTTGGCGGAAGAATTTGTAACGCAATTCACGAGCTGCGACTTCAAGTGACAAGGAGTGTTTCTTGGCGAACTCATCGACTTTGACTTGAGTGCTGTGACATGGAATGTCGTAACTCTGAGCCAACGCCTTGACAAACTTCTCATCCCGCTTCGCCGCATTGCCTCGAAGACCGTGATTAACGTGGGCGATGTTGAGAACAAATGCGTGTTCAAAGGAGAGAACGTGCAGAATGTCAAGCAGAACGACAGAGTCGACGCCACCACTTACCCCGATTAGAATGCTCTCGCCGTCTTCTACCAACAATTCGTTTTGTAGAAAGTCTTCGACGCGCTGCACAATACGAGCTGCTGCTTCGGGAAGCTCTGGCTTGTTGCGAATGTCACGGAAAACATAGTACTGCTTAACCGGAGCCAGATCGCGCTTTGGTTCCGGCAAAGGTGGCGGCACTTCATCGTGCGGCGGTGTTGATCGCTGCTTGTCGGCATGACGTCCACCTTTTTTCTTGTCTGCAGGATGAGCCTGAGCTTGTACGCGTTCCTCACCTTGAGCTTGCGGTGCTTGTTCTGAAGCTTGATCTCCGCCGCCCTTGCGCGAACGCTGGTTGTCACGACGTGACTTCGACTTCGGTTGTTGAGCTTGCTCGGCTGCTTGCGTTCCTTGCTTTGCTCCAGCTTCCTTCGTCGGAGCGGCGGCCTGTTGAACAGGTTGCGACTCGTCCTTGACGCCCGCGCCTGCCGGTGGTTGCTGCCCCTTCTTTTGTTGCTGCTGTTGTTTAGGATGACGCTGTTGATCATTTGGTGCAGCGACTTTATCAGTCGGTGGCTTTTGTCCGTCGTGCTTCGGCTCGTTCGGATTTCTTCCCTGCTTTGGCTGATTCTGACGCTGCTGCTGATTCTGCGGCGCACCTTGCTTTTGCTGATTCGCCTGATTCGCTTGGCTCGGTTGCTTCTGTTGATTTTGCTGTGCAGGCTGAGCTTTTGGTGCTTGCGCCGGACGCTGTTGCATCGGCTCATTTGGCATTAGATCATTCTCATCCTGCGGCATTTCATCGGATTCATCATCAGCCGCACTTTCACCCTTTTCCAATCGACGCTGCATGCGCTCGAGTTTCTTTTGGTCACGCCACTGACGACGCTTTTCAAGCCATTCAAGACGACGTTTCTCACGGCGGCTGATGCGTGGCTCTTCGCCATTGCCTTCAGTAGCTGCATTCTCGGAAGAAGTTGCGCTCTGTTGTCCACTCTGTTGCGCCTTTGAGTCAGATGTTTGGCTGCTAAGATTTTCAGATCCTTCACGGACTGAACGTGCAGGCTTTTCTGTGCTTGGAGTCGGATCTGAAGGACCTTTCTTAGGCTGCGTTTTCGCGGACTTAAGGGAAGAAATAAAGGCGCTTACTTCCTCGATAGAGGGAGTGACGACTGAGGCTGCTTCCTTTTCGGGAGCAGACTTAGATTTTTTCTTAGCGCTTTGACGAGGCTTTTTTGTTTCTGCAGACTCGTTCGGTGCAGCTGCTTTTTCTTGCTGCTTCGAGTTGTTTGCCGGCTTTTGCTTCTGCGGAGTTTTTTCAGTTACAGCTTTTTCCTCGGACTTCGTTTTCCGAGTTTTTTTCGCTGCCGGAGTTTCGGTCTTTGCCGGACTTGCTTTCTTTTTTGCCGTGCGGCCTGAACGACTCTTCACGACAGTTTCTTCTGCCGACCCGGTCTCCGGGTGTTGGAGGTCTTCTGTATTCATCGACTATATGTTCACCGCGCGACTGTCACAGTCGGCGGACTGCATCCTTTATGCAGAGTGTATTTCTCCGGCTGCGTGTTCAGGACTCGCAACATCAAGCGGAATCTCGTTGTTTAAGAAAGCAACGTAATCCCACAAACGATCCTCAACCTGCGCGAAACTCTCAGTATGAACAAGATCGCGTCGAGCAGTCGACGCCATGTACAATCCTTTGAGATACCCGGAATAAAATTTTCTGAATTCTATACAGGAACGACGTTCGTTCCCGCTTCGAGCGATTGTCATACGCAGTTGCTCCAAACATGTAGCAACGCGTTCTGCCACGGTAGCAACTGCAGCATACTCGCCCGTCTGTAAAAAATGTTTCACTTCTCGAAAGATGAAAGGATTTGCAATTGCAGCTCGACCGATCATCACGGCGTCGCAACCGGTCTCGTCGAAAGCACGACGTGCTTCATCCGGACCATTGACATCACCATTGAGAATAACCGGTATCGAGACAGCAGCTTTCACTTTCGGTATCCACGACCAGTCGGCGGAGCCAGAATGCCCCATGTCTCTGGTGCGACAATGAATAGTGAGTGCGGCAGCACCTGCATCTTCAATCATCTTTGCTACTTCAACGATCCGGATAGAGTTTTGGTCCCATCCTAATCGTGTCTTCACTGTCACTGGCAATGAAACCGCGTCAACAATTGCGCGTGTCATCTCTGCCATTTTATCGGGTTGTCGCAGCATGCCTGCACCGGCATTTCGTGCAACAACGTTTTTCACCCAACAACCAAAATTGATATCAATAAAATCAGGGTCAGATTGCTCCGCTCTAAGTGCTGCCTCAACCATCGTGGAGGTATCGCCACCAAAAATCTGGATTGCGACAGGATGTTCTTCCTCAGCAAGTTCGAGCTTTTGCAACGAGCGAAGCGCATCACGAATGAGTCCTTCGCTGGATATGAATTCCGTATAAACAATATCTGCACCTAAACGACGACAGATCACGCGAAATGGGATATCACTCACATCCTCCATAGGTGCAAGTAATACTCCCTGCTCGACTTGAACTTTTCCGATTGTCATCTAATGGTCGTTCGGTGAAAACAATGCGATCGTGTTGACAATAGCCTTGCAAATTACGAAGAGAATTTCCCACCGGAATGAAGAAGTCGGTACGACCCGAGGGAGTGCTTGAATTCTTCCTAAAAAGGCGAGTTTCAGCTTACACCGTCCACTCTCCATTAGCCAACAGATCCTGAAGCTAAAACCGACAAACTTCGTACCACCTTCAACGCAGCATCCGGTTGTGCCACTGACAACGCGTTAGTCTGCAGTCTTTGTAATTTTTGCCTGTCTTCAAGCAAGCCATCAACCTTGTACGCCAGAGTTTGCACGTTATTGCATTTAAGAGCTGCCCCATTTTCAAGCAGATAATCGCTATTACGCTCCTCTTGTCCCGGTATCGGAGCAACTATCACCATTGCCAATCCTTTTGCCAATGCTTCGCTGCTGGTCAATCCGCCGGGTTTTCCTACCAACACATCTGCGGCACTCATGTAGCGATGCATAAGTGTTGTATATCCAATGGCTTGAATATGGAGATGTTCAGGAACAGATTTAATAGAACCAATACGTTTGAGCAAATCTTCATTGCGACCGCACATAACCAGGACCTGCGCTTTTTGCTTCATCTTGCGAAGTGATTCAACCAAAGCCACTACGTGATCGGCATCAAAGCCTCCACAGGAGACCAACACCACAGGCACATCGAGCTTCAACCCCATCTCCTTGCGCACCTCACGTTTGTCTTCCTTCAAGGCGAATCGTGGATCGATGGGAATTCCTGTTGTAACTACCTTCTGCGGAGCAATGCCAAGCTCCTGTAAATACACGCTCTCTTCTTCGCAGGCCGTGCAGTAGAGATCAACGTCACGATTCAGCCACATGGCGTGTGCATCGTAATCAGTAATAACAACGGCTGATTTACAGTTGAGCTGTTCTTTGCGCCGCAAATACGAAATGATATCTGCCGGAAGAAAGTGCGTGTTGATCACCAAGTCCGGTTGAATGCGCTTGAGCAAGCGCATGAATAGCGCAACATTCAAACGTTCCAGTGCACGCATTTTCTTCTCGTTCTTCCAGGGCTTGTCGAGAAATCCATAAACCCATCCAACTACATCCGGAGCAGTTCGGGCCATGTCGAAATAGGCTTTGGTGTATAAGGTGCGAACTGCCTTGGAGGTGTACTCGAGGGTGTCGAGGTGGACAATTTCTCGGGCAATTCCTTCACTTTGACAGGCAAACACAACGGCGTCAGCGGCGCGAACGTGTCCGGCTCCTGCCGATACCGAGAGTACGAGTATTTTTCTGAATAATTCTTGCATAGCTATTCCTGGATAATTTGCGTTCAGACAATCAAAGCAAATCAGCGTGTCGAAAAAACAGACAAACGGTTCAGCATCTTCTCCTGTGTCGGATCACCAGCACAGTGGAGCACCGTCTACGACACCGTCAAAACACAAAAAGACTGACACCAAAACAAGTTCTGACAAAACTTTGACAAAAGACGGTCTGGCGCCTCTAAAACCCTTTCGCATAGCATGGAATCACATTATGGCTGTAGCAGATCGACTTGATCGACTACACATCTTCCTTTTAGCGTCAGGCATTTCATTCAACGTCGTACTCTGTTTGTTGCCTCTGCTACTGGTTGCACTCTACGTCGCCGGAAGCATAGTTAACATGGAATCGGTCATACTAAGCGTCGAGCGCACCTTGTACGATACCTTGCCCGCAACGTCGAGCACTCAAACTTTGGTGCAATCGATCGTTGAGGAAATTCGCGATGTCCAGCATACCAGTAGCACTGCCGGACTTGTAGGTATTGGAGTATTGATCTGGACCTCATCGGCTTTGTTTAGTTCACTGCGAACAGGCCTTAATGCAATCTTCTCGATCTCAACTCCTCGCTTCTTTCTTTGGTACAAAGTCAAAGACCTATTCTTCACCATTGTCGTTGCACTTCTTTTGCTCGTGTCAGTAATACTCACACCTGCAACATCGCTCTTCGCTTCAAAAGTCATTGCACTCTCTCCCAATACTTCCTGGTTGAGCTCCATGCTCATGAGTCTTGTGGCTTCGTCCGTAACAGCATTTATCTTCTTTAGCGTGTTGCTTCGATTCGTTCCCAATAAACCTCAACCACTCTTCATCATTCTGCGCGCGTCGTTGAGTTCGGTGATACTGTGGGAAGTTGCCCGCTTCGCTTTTACCTACTACTTGGAACACATTGCAAGCTTCGGACGATTCTATGGCACCTTCAGCGTGCTTGTAGCAAGTGCATTGTGGATGTACTACTCCGCACTGATCATTCTTATCTCAGCAGAGGTAGCTGAGTACTGGTACGAACAACGACAGCTCGCTCGTGCTAAAGTGTAGCTAAAAAGTCGACGCGAAATTGTTTGGATTAGAACTTCAGTAGGTCTGACCAACGCTGATACAATTCCCAGGTAGCCTGCACATCGCGTAGACAATACTCTGCGATGTCAGCATACTTCTCAGCTTCGTAGAGCTCAGCAACTTTTGATCCGTCAACTCCCTCACTCTTCGGTGAGTGAATGCCAAAGGCGCGGGTGTAAAAGTCGAGATTGAATCGACGCGTTGCTCCACTTTGTTGAGGGAATTGATAGGTTAGCTCATCGAGGAGGTCGGTGTGACTGTCGCGGTAGTTCCAACGGGAACCTGACATGAGATTGACACCCGGACGAATTCCCAGCGCAGCAGAACGAAGCATGAGAAATGGAAAATCGAAACCACGTCCGTTGAAGCTCACATAGTGCGGTCGCTTTGATCCTTCATAATGACTCCGCAGGTAGGCCCAGAAGTCGCGCATCATGCCGCGCTCCGAATTTCGAATCATCAACAAACCGGAATCCAACTCTTCACGCAGTGATGTTTCGTCATCTTTGGAGCGAACAAGACAGACCTTCTTATCCTGATGAAAATCACCATTCTCATCCGATGAAAATTGGATGATACCAATACAGACTACCATTCCGGTGAGGGGCGCTAAAGCCATTTCACCCTTCTTCTTTATCTGCTCTTCCTCAGTACCGGCTCCGCGAAGAATGTACTCTTGCTGGGAATTGTCGAAAGCGTCCCACGCTGCAGGTGAGGTTTCAATGTCCAAGACGATAATCGTACTCATAAGCAATGGTGCACAATGTGCGAATGTGTTTTGGAGTTGATTGAGATTGAACGATCGCGAGTCATTTCTCCCAATGAATACAAGAGATTACAACAACAACTTCAAACCAAGGTAGATGGCGAAGACAATGAATATCACGCCACCGGCTCGACGTATTGTAAGAGTTGCTGTTGGTGAAATACGAGCGTGGTGTTTTGCAACAAAGCGAATAATGCAATAAAACCATCCGTAAGTGCCAACACCAAAGCCTAAGGCGAAAAACCACTTGTCAGCAAAGCTGGTGTGAACCTGCGGAACAAACTGTGTTGTGAGCGAGGTCAGCAAAGCCGTGAGCGACGGAAGAAATGTCGGATTAAAAGCATTGCTCAACGCAGTTGCTGATCCAATAATCATTGGCTGTGAACTCTGCACTCGATCTTCCAAGTGTATACGAGATGCGTGTGGTTCTTGAGCCGGACGAATAATCTGCAGTATTGCAAAGACGAGAATTCCACCAATCACTAAGCACTTTCCAACAAGAGCGGCTGTTGGATACTCGCTGGAAAATGATCCGAGCGATGCGAGAATTGCGGACGAAGCAAAGAGTATAGCCAAACAGAAAAGGGTATCGACAAGTGCCACGCCAATACCGATACTGAGACCGGTTCGAAGTCCTTTTGTTAGTGTTACGGAGATAGCATAGGCGGCGACTGGTCCCGGAGGAATGGAAATAACAAAACCTGACAGCAGACCCGCGATTAATGCAATCATTCGAACAGTGTGATGGTGAATCCCCAATAACAATTTACGCCAAAACAATTTTCTGGCTTAAATCCCAGCTGGAAGGTTTGTTTTGTATCTTCGTTTGATGTGCCTTTAGAGTACTCATTCAACCATGGATAGGTCAGTACGTACACCATCAAGAGAACGCGCTCCCGATACAACGGTGCTCAGTAGAGCAACCGCTGTACATATGCGCACTTCGGATTTCCCGGTGATGGTCATGCGTATTCTCGTCGTGGATGACGAACCGGCAATGCTCGATGCCATCCAACTCTTTTTCCAAGATGATCACGAGATCATTTGTTGTGACTCAGCGGAAAAAGCACGGAAGCTCTTTACAGCCTATGATTTTGATGTTGTCATCTGCGATCTAAAACTTGGTCGCGACAACGGAGCGAGTCTTCTCACCGAATTCAAAACTCTACGTCCTGAATGTGAACGTATCCTGATGACAGGATACACAGATATGGCTGCGCTCATTCGAGCAATCAACGAAGCTAGTATCGCCTATTACCTCACGAAGCCCATTGAGCTCTTGCAATTGCGCATGATGATCGACCGCGTCGTCGAACTCATTCGTCTGCGTCATTCCAATGCCGAGCTCATGAATCGTGTGCAAGAACACAATCTTCACCTTGAAAAACTGGTTGCACTGCGTTCGTCCGAATTACAACGCGCCAATGAATCGCTGCAGAGCCTTCAACAGTCTCGTGAACAAGTCATTCGCATGTCAGTTCATGACTTGCAGAATCCGCTCAACAATCTCGACTCGGTGCTCAACGAATTACGTCGTCTTGGTCAGAGTTCCGAAGAAATGGCCGAGTTGCTGGATATTGCTTTGCATTCTTCACAACTCATGCGTTCGCTGGTTGAGGACATGCTGTCGATTGCCATGTTGTCAAAGCCGGACTTACAGTTACGCAATGATATCATTGATGTTGGTAATCTGCTCCGCTCCTCTGCTCGAGCTTTCAACGCTGCGGCTGAGAAGAAGAACATCTGGATAAATGTTGATATTCTCAACGATAGTAAGTGTCTCTGTGGTGATGAGATTCAATTGCGCAAAGCATTGGATAACCTGGTGAGCAACGCAATTAAGTACACTCCCGAGGGCGGTTCAGTTCGTTTGGTGTCGCAGTGCGATGACCACTATCTCACCATCGAAGTCATCGATACCGGACTCGGCATGAGTCCCGATGATATCTCGCAGGCCTTTCAAGAGTTTTCCCGTCTCTCAGCACGACCAACCGGCGGCGAAATGAGCACCGGCCTGGGTCTCTTTATCGTTCGCAAGATTGTTGAACTTCACGGTGGTGATGTTTCAGCATCAAGTAAAGGAATCGGTCAGGGTACTACCATGACTATTACACTTCCCGTTATAACACCTGCTCAATAGGACAAAGCAGGGCTTGAAAGCCGCCACTTCTTCAGACCTCGGGCATTTCGCTATTAGTTGCACACGCTAGCTCTCTGCTAAACACAAGCTTTGCGGGACCAACCTTGCGTAGTTTTGTAGCTCAATCACTAGCATGGACCTTGCATGAGTGCGGTAATCATTCCAGTTCATCCTCAAACGCCCGACGCTCGAACCATCGAGATGTTGGTGTCGCGTCTGCGGGACGGACAAGTGATACTCTACCCCACCGACACCGGTATGGCACTGGGCTGCACACTGCGCAATAAAGAAGGGATTGATCGCATACGCGCGATTCGGCGTCTGCCTTCAGGACAAAGCATGACCTTCCTGTGCGAGTCATTGTCGAATATCTCCGAGTATGCCCGTGTATCAAACAAAGCCTTCAAGCTCATGAAGCGCTGTATCCCGGGTCCCTTCACCTTCATTCTTCCCGCGACCAAATCGGTCCCGGTCTTTGCACATGATCCCAAACGTCGCAGCGTCGGCATCCGCGTTCCGGATGCGTTGTTGGCTAACGCTTTGCTCAATGCACTTGGTGAACCGCTAATTTCTATTTCGGCAAAGAACGAAGAGGGAGTTGAATTTGACAGCATGGAAGATGCTGCCGATGAATTGGGCAACCACGTGGACGTCGTTGTACTCTACCAAAAGTTCTCATGGATCGCCGAACCAAGCTTTGACGAACGATCGACGATTATTGACATGCAGACGGATGAGTTTCAGATTCTGAGAGCAGGCGCTCACGTTCAAGATCTTGAGCAGTTTCTGTAGTTGTTCGTTGAAGTCGGTAGCGAGAGAGCAGCTTAGGGCTTAATCGATATGATCTTCAGGTAGGTCTGTACTTTCCAAATGACTAAGCACTTCAACAGAATGATCGATAGCATTTACGACACAAAGTTCAGCTTGTGTTGCCAGACGGTGCGCGATTTCGATTGGAGTACCATCGTCAAACACGATGTGAAAGTCTACATACACGCGCTGTCCACTTTCACGCAAACGAAAGCGGTGAAATGATGTGTGATTCTCATCACAAAAGCTCTGCAATGCTGCTCGAGCCAGTTGCTCATACGTGGCATTGGTGCGATCCATTAGACCATTGATCGCATTGCGCATGAGTTTGAATCCTTCGTAAATAATATTCGATCCAAACAACAAGGCAAGCAGAGGATCGATAAAGTAGTAATGCGTTTTCCATGCGAGGAGCAGTCCGATTACCGCGCCAACACTCGTCCACGCATCCGTCAGAATGTGCTTACCATTTGCTTCGACAATAAAGGACTTGTGTTTCTTCCCAACACGAACGAGGATTATACCGAGAATAGCGTTAATCGCTCCGGCGGCACCGGTCATTGCTGTTCCAATTCCCAGCTGTTCGAGCTCCACGCCAACGTAGAGTTTCTTGATTGCTTCTGTGATGATAACAACAGCAGCCACAATGATCAAGCCGCCTTCGAGTCCCGCGCTGAAGTAAGTGATTTTGTCGTGACCATAGTGGTGCTCGTCATCCGGCGGACGATAGGTAACGCGCAAAGAATACCAAGCAAAGGCCACTGCAAACTGGTGCACCACCGACTCCATTGCATCTGAAAAAATGGCAACCGATCCGGTGATGTAGTAGGCGTACCACTTGATGAAGAGCATGGCAACGCCTGTACCCAGAGATACATTTAGTCCGACGCGTTCCGCTTTCGATAATGCGAAATTGGCAGAAGAAGATGCCATGAATTGTGTGGTGAAGTGGAGTACGAAACTACGAATAGTTTGTCGAAGCTTTTTCTGCACAAGACAATGCCTGGACGGAGGCTATTTTTGCCATACATAACTACCACACGCTATGTCTAATCTTCTTAGCAGAGTCCTAGTTGCAGTTGTTGGCATTCCACTCCTCGTCTGGCTTTGTCTCACAGGTTCCTGGCCATTTGCAATCTTTGCAGCCACGGTCAGTGCACTGGGTGCACGTGAGTTTTACAATCTGAGTGTTACTAAAGCAGCGCATCCACAAGGTTTGCTTGGCAGCATTGCTGCATTTGCTTTGCCCTTAAGTGTCTACAATGATCACTTGCTGACTCGAAGCTATACTCCTGCGCTGCTTCTCTGCATTATGGTGGCAGTTATGGGACTTGAACTATGGCGTCGCATGCCACATCCGCTCATCAACGTCAGCGTGACACTTGGAGCCTTGGCTTATTGTAGTCTGGGCGTGTGTTCTCTGGTCCTAGTCCGGAACTTCCACATCCCGGACACTTCCGGTCTGGCATTGCTTCAGTTTCATAGCGAATGGCAAGGATTTCTTCTCTTGTGTACCTTCATAACGGTGTGGAGCGGAGACAGTGCCGCTTATTTCGCCGGACTCGCTTTTGGCAAACACAAGATATTTCCTCGTGTTAGTCCTAAGAAGTCATGGGAAGGATCAATCGCCGGTTTTATCTTTTCCACCGTGGCTATGCTTGCTGCCACCCACTTCCTTCTTCCTGAGTTCAGAGTCGTCGATGCAACTGTGCTAGGGGCACTCATCGGTATCATCGGACCGATCGGTGATTTTTCTGAATCCTTATTGAAGCGCGATGCTGCAATCAAAGACAGCTCAGCTTTGATCCCGGGTCATGGTGGTATACTCGACCGCTTCGACAGCTTGCTCTTTGTTGGTCCACTTGTGTATTGCTATCTCGTGTTTGTGAGCTAATTCACTCGAATGTGAGCTCATCATCGAGAACGGGAATCTCCGTAGCTTACTCAGTGAATGGAGCTCTTCAACGTCGTATTAAAGTCAGATAGAATGTTCAATCTCATCGATTGAAGTGATACGGTTTTGGATGGTAGGTCTTTCTCAAAAACTAAAAAGGCTGTCAGCATCACATGCGACAGCCTTTTCAATTTTCAGACGGAAGATTGAACATCTTCCCGGAACTTGATCTTAGAGTGCGTTCAACTCATCAACAAGACGCTCGAGAGACTTCTTCGCATCACCGAAAAACATATAGCAATTCGGATAGTAGAACAGCTCGTTGTCAATACCGGCATAACCGGCGTTCATACTGCGCTTCATCACGATAACGTTCTTTGCTTTGTCGGCATCGAGGATAGGCATACCGTAGATCGGTGAGTTGGTATCGTGACGTGCCGCTGGGTTCACAACGTCGTTTGCACCAATAACAATGACCACATCTGCATTCGGGAATTCAGGATTGATTTCCTCCATGTCGAGCAGTTGTGAGTAAGGTACGTTTGATTCGGCAAGAAGAACGTTCATGTGACCCGGCATACGACCTGCCACGGGATGAATAGCATACTTCACGTTAACGCCGCGACCTTCGAGAATCGAAGCCATCTTTTGAACGATGTGTTGTCCTTGAGCAACAGCAAGACCGTAACCAGGAACAATAATAACATTCGTTGCATAGTTCATCATAACCGCCACATCAGTAGCGCTGGCTTCTTTGATGCTGCCTTGAGGACCCGATCCAACTGCTCCGCCTTCTCCTCCACCAAATGCAGAGAACAACACGGCCAGCAATGAGCGGTTCATCGCGCGGCACATAAGAATCGTCAACAAGGTTCCCGCTGCACCAACCAGAATACCGCCGGTGAGCATAGCTTGATTATCGTACAAGAAACCACCGAAGGCTGCTGCCATACCGGTGAACGAGTTGAGCAAGGAAATAACAACCGGCATGTCAGCACCACCAATTGGCGATACAAACATGACGCCGTAAGCAAGTGACAAACCAAAGATGATCAAGATCGGCGTCATTTCCGGTGCACCTGATGTCACTTGATAAACACCCAATCCGAGGGTCGCAAGAACAACAAGAGCGTTAATGATATTCTGAGCCGGCAAACGCAGATTCTTGTTCATGATACCTTGCAGTTTCAAAAACGCGATTACCGAACCGCTAAATGAAACAGTACCAATGATAAGACCCGCTACAATGGTCATGTACAATCCCATTGGAATAGGATTAATACCACGATCAACGGTATGACCAAATTCAATAAGAGAAATCGCTGCGGCACAGGCACCACCCATACCATTAAAAATTGACACCATTTGCGGCATTGCCGTCATGGCTACGCGTTTAGCGGATATCCATCCAATCACGGTACCAATGGCCATCGCGCCAATGATCCAGAGTTGATTGTGCATGCCCTCGCCGTTGCTCTGGTGCAAAAAGAGGGTTCCGAGGATACCGATAGTCATACCAATGGCAGCGAGAATGTTGCCACGACGAGCGGAATCCGGGTGCGAGAGCATTTTCAGACCGATCACAAACGAGACCGAGGCTAAGAGATAGCAGAAAATGAGGATTTGTGTGTACACGTTTGCGATGTTATCCATAGATCTTGTAGGCGTGAAAATGAATCCCGTTGTCTGCAAATATACAGATGCCAATCCTTCCAATTGTGAGGTGCAAAGGGGGCTTAGTAGATTTGCAGCACCGGGTGTAAACAATGTCCGGGTTGAATTCACACAAAAAAGCGCTTGAACTATGAATCACAACGTGAGTATACTCGGATTTCCAATGGATCTCGGGGCTGATCGACGAGGCGTCGATATGGGTCCAAGCGCTATTCGTATCGCAGATTTGGCCGGACGCTTACGCGAATTGGGTTATCACATCACTGACGAAGGTGACATCCAGGTACGCACACAAGAGGTGCTCACGATCAAAGATCCAAGTCTGAAGTACTTGCCTGAAATCACTCGCGCTTGTGAGAAACTGGCGTTGAAGACGAAGAAAATTCTGGATTTGGGTTCATTCCCCCTCATTTTGGGGGGCGACCATTCCATGAGCATTGGATCGATTGCCGGTATTGCCGCTCACTGTCGTGAAAACTCAAAGCGACTCGGTGTGATTTGGATAGATGCTCACGCAGACATGAACACACCGGAGTCTTCGCCCTCCGGGAATATTCACGGGATGCCTTTGGCGGCTTCCATGGGACTCGGTGTAGCGCCCTTGACGCAGTTGCTCAACTTTAGTCCGAAGGTCCTTCCTACTAACGTTGCACTCATCGGTATTCGTTCCGTCGATCCCGGTGAACGAGCCTTGATAAAATCTTTGAAAGTCATTGCCCATGCCATGCCCGACATTGACAAAAAAGGCATGTATCATGTCATGCAAAGCGTGCTGCGTTTTATGCGACAACACGTCGACCATCTTCACGTGAGTTTTGATCTCGATAGCGTCGATCCCGCACTCGTCAAAGGTGTGGGTACACCTGTGCCCGGCGGATTCTCCTACCGCGAAATTCACCTTGCCATGGAAATGATCGCCGAAAGTGGAATGCTTAGCTCTTTCGAAGTTGCTGAGGTTAATCCAATTCTTGATGATAAAAACAGCAGTGCTGTTTTTGCCGCTGATGTGATCGCTTCCACAATGGGCAAACGCATCTTATAGCATGCTCACTGCAGCCGCACATCGTCGAGGGTGGCAGGTGTTAGCATGTGTACTGTGCTTGGCTGGCGTATGCTGCATTGCACCGCTCAGAGTGCAGGCTTCAGATGAGAGCAGCATGCTCTTGCTGAGTGGAAGAGTCGGACTGGAGTTCGGGATCTCAGCGCCTGACTTTTTTCGAGAGTATCGACGTCTCACTTCATTTACAACGCAGAGTTTTAACGCTCCAGGAATTGCCACTGCTGCACTGAAGTATCGCAGCGGACGATGGACGATTGGTTTTGAGGCGACGCCAACGACGGTGCATGTAAATGACAACGGCACGATGACGATTAACGCGTTGCAGAATCCTCGACAAAACGGAAAGCGACAACTGGAAGAGAGTATCACGGTGTCTAGTTTAGCTATGACACTGAGCATGGAATATAGTTCTCGTCTGTTGCAGTTTCGAGATTACTTCGTTTTGGGAGTGGGACTCGGTAACATACACACGCAGTGGACGGAGTCGTGTTCTTCCTTTATTCCCAACGACAATCGCGTTGGCGGCGTGTATGTAAACGACTACCATAGTAGCTTACTCTTTCGCGCCGGTGCGGGTATTGAATTGGGTTTCGATAACAACGGTCAAGAGTCAACAAGTAGTCTTGTGATACAAGTGCACTATACCTACTTCCCCAATTCACTCAACATGATGAAGACTTTGGCCGCACAAGAGAACATCCTGAGCGCTCCACCTGACCAATCCTACACCATGGGAATGTCAAGTCTACAACTCAGCGTTGGTGTTCAGTTTTCATTTGCCCGTCGAAAGACGTAATTTTGCTCACCACAGGAGACTACTATGAAAATCAATATCACCGCTCGTCACTTCACGACGTCCGCAGCCTTAACCGAAATGGTTGAAAAGACTGCCGAAGCATTCTCGCAACATCACGACAACATTATTAGTGTTGATGCTGTTTTAGAAAAAACCGACTTACGTAACTCAGCCGAGTTCGTTGTCCATGTGGCCGGTAAAACGGTCGTTGCCAAAGGAGAAGAAAGCGATCTCTACAAAGCGCTGCATATCGCGGGCGATAACATTGTTCGCCAACTTCAGAAGATTAAAGAAAAAGGTGCTGATCATGTCTAATAGACATGAGTCAGTGTGTTCTTTAATCTCGCGGTTTTTCATGCTAGGCTTTAACAACGCTGTTGACCTCTTACTGTCATGCTAAAGCAGTTTGTCGACAGTCCTTTTGCGACCTGGCAACGAAAGGCATTTGCATTAACCGTCATTGTGTCGAGTCTTAAAGTCATCGCTTTCCTAATTGCGAGCGATAGCTTCTTTGCACGTCAACACAACTATCCTTTCTTTGTCCTTTTCTATATCGTCGTGTGGCTGAGCTTTTCAGCCATTGTGTTCTCGCCCATGCTCGTGCTGGGTGCTCGACGAGCGAAATGGTATGCGATGCTAGCTAGTGCCTTTTTGTCGCTTGTTATCGTGAGCGACCTCGTGTATTACCGGGCCTACTCGAATTTCTTGACCGTGTACTCACTTGGTCAAGGAGATAATCTTGAGAATTTATGGACAGCAATTGCGTCTCTCTTGCACTGGAGCGATGTGTTATTCGTGCTAGATCTTGCTGCGCTTGCAATTGTCTTGCGTCCAAGAGAAGATAACTCCGTTTCAGCAAAAGGATCCTGGTCCGTTGCCAGCTCTACGATAGTCTTGAGCATCGGCATTTTGCTTGTCACGAATTTCATTCATGAGAAAGCCAGACACGCTCCGCTGTTCATGACAGGATGGAATCCGAATGAGACGATGTACAAGCTATCGCCTATCGGATACCACTTCAACGACCTGCTGGACTTTTGGTCCGATCGCGATCAAAAACTGAGCAGTGCAGACTCTATCGCAATCGAACATTGGTTTAGGGCTCATCATCCTGCCATAGACTCTGCCTCTGAATTTGGTCGCTTCAAGAACATGAACTTGTTGTGTATTCAGGTCGAGTCTCTCGAGTCCTTTGTTCTGGATCAGAGTATTGACGGACAAGAGATCTGTCCTGAGCTCAACGCTCTCACTCGTCGCTCAACAGTCTTCCCTTCTATCATTGAGCAAATCAACAATGGCGGAAGTTCAGATTGCGATTTGATGCTCAACACCTCTGTGTATCCGCCTCGCAAAGGCAGCGTCTTCTTTCGCTTTGCAAACAATCGTTATGAGAGTTTGCCGACCTTGCTTGCCAAACACGGTTATGAGAGTGTCGCAATCAAGGGCGAAAAACCAAGCTACTTCAATTGGAAGGCTGCTTTTCAATCGATGGGTTTCAATCGATGCATCGATCGATCGCAATTCGATGCAAGCGATGCGATAGGCTTGAGTATCAGTGACTCTTCTATGCTACATCAGTCGGTGCGCTTTATTCGTGAAGCACGTCAGCCTTGGTACAGTGTGGTTGTCACGCTCACCTCGCACTGTCCCTTTGAACTCCCTGCTCGCATGCAGCATCTACGTCTCCCCAAGGATCTGCAACAGTCGCACAGTGGAGCATATCTACAAGCCGTTCATTACACGGATCATCAGATTGGTGCTTTCTTGCGAGAACTCGATACACTGGGATTGCTAGACAATACCGTGGTGATGATCTATGGAGACCACTGCGGATTGCATCGATATTATATCGACGAAGCCGACGCAGCGACGAAATCATATCCGTGGATGAATAATCAGTTGCGAACAGTTCCGCTTATTGTGTATCAAAAGCACGATAGTTCGACACGTAAGGTTTATCAGCTAGGCGGAACAATTGACATCTACCCCACTGCACTCTGTTTGCTTGGAGTAGGTGAAAACGAGGCTCGTCATGCAATGGGAAGGAATCTTTTTGCAGCAGGACCGCACTATTGTTTCAATGCCGCCGGACAGTGTTTTGGCGATACTCTTGGACAAAACGCAAGCGAGCATGCCAGAGAAGATTTGAACATTGCTGACAAGATCGTCACGAGGAGTTATTTTGGACGGAAGACACCCTAAACACATGTTGCATGAGCGCACCTAATCTAGTCGACAAAATCCGCCAGTCTCCGCAATTCAAGGAAAACGAGAAGTATTATTGGGGATACCAGTACCTGCTTTCACGCGAAGTCATCGTACCTGAAATGAAGCAACGAGGAGCCTTTCATGCCGGTGATCGCGTCGCTGAAATCGGTTGCGGTGAAGCCGGTGTGCTTCACGCCTTTATTCAAGAGGGAGCGACTCATGCCCTTGGTACTGACATTGCGACTTTTCGTCTGGAGATTGGCCGTCGCATTGCAGACGAGTTGGGTTTAGATATCACGCTCAGTGAACACGACATTCTCTTTGGTGCTCCACGTGAAGAATGGCGAAACGCCTATCAACTAGTTTTACTCCGTGATGTGATTGAGCACTTGGATGATGCCGGTGTTGCTCTCAAGAATATTCGCAACATCTTGGCTCCGGGTGGATATTTGTATGTGACCTTTCCCCCGTACAATTCTCCCTATGGCGGACACCAACATTTGCTGAATAATTTCTGGGGTAAATTTCCTTATGTGCATTTGCTTCCACGCAAGCTGTTTCTGATGCTGACGAAGTCAGGTGACCATCCACTAAACATCCACGAAGTTGATCGTCTCAATCAGATTCGTTTGAGCGTGAAGAAGTTCTTGAAGGAAGTTCGTGAGGCGGGATACGAGGTCGTTGATGAGCAGTATTATCTGTTCCGACCGGTATTCAAAATGAAGTTTGGATTGCCGACGATTCGGCTGACGGCGTTGAAGTCGCTGCCATTTATCAAGTCGGTTTTCAGTCTGGAAGCCGCCTATCTATTGCGGCTTCCAGCTAAAAAGTAATTCGCTTATTGAGGCAATGCGTAAGTGAGACCTGCGCTGATGAAGGTCATACCAAATCCCAAACGTGCATGCGCAGACCATGTCGGTGAGAAGAAATAGCGACAGCCTAAACATCCTACCAACACAACATCAGAGTAATTCTGCGATAGATTCAATGCTGAGTAAGCATCTGGCCACGAGTTCGATACTGAGATATAGCGATATGCCAATCCAACGAGGAAGTAAGGATCAATTCTCTTGTCGTCCATCATAGGACCGAAATGATAGCTGGTGTGGACCGAAATCGGGATGAAGGTTGTTTTCACACTGTATCCAACTTTTTGTCCTGCTACATTTCCAGTCAATGACTCACTTGGAAACGATGCATCAATACTTGCACCTAGTGCAACTGATCCTGGACCGAACTCGCGTTCTTTTTTCCATAAATAGTCGTAGTCAGCACTGAAGGCAAATGAACTATTACGGGCACCTAAACCAATTCTAAAACCAAGGTACGATCCGCCCTTTACCATTTGCGCCGACGCGGCAATTGAACCCAAGACGAGAATGCACAGAACAAGGGAGACATTTTTCATACAGCAACTCCGCAGTGAATAGAATCTTATTGTGACTCCAATCTAAAGAATGGCGAGCATAGCTGCAACCATCAAAGCACAACAAATCACGCAACACATGAACTTCATTTTCAAGTCATTCAACGCGAAGAAGCTTTGAGACCAGAGGTCACTGACAAAGTCATGAATGTCAAACAGTCACCGGATGATAATTTGCACCCTCACGAGTCACTCAACTTGCATGTCACTTCTCAATAGCCTCCGTTCCCTTCTTTCCGCCGATATGAGATACCGTCTTCAGGATCTTCGATCGGCTATCAATCGTTTGAGCGGCATAGACATTAGCGCGTACGACAACTCCCATCCATTTGCGAGACTCATTCGCGTGTTGCGGACGCACGGCATTACGACGGTTTTAGATGTGGGGGCAAATACAGGACAATACGCAGGACACATTCGACGCAACGGGTTTCGAGGTCGCATCCACTCGTTTGAACCATTGAGCGAGGCATTTGCAGTTCTACAACGTCGTGCGGCCAAAGATCCGCTCTGGACCTGTCATCGCTACGCATTAGGTGACAAAGAAATGCAAACCACTATCCATATCAGTGGTAACCTAGCCTCAAGCTCTTTGCTTCCGATGACCTCGGCGCACACCGATGCAGTTGGACATTCGGCTTACACCGGCGAGGAACAAATTGAAGTGAAAACTCTCGACTCTGTTCTTCCGCAGCTTTGCGATTCCTCAGAACGCGTATTTCTCAAGATCGACGCTCAGGGTTTTGAAGAGCAGATCTTGTGCGGCGCTGAGAAGTCGCTCTCACGTCTTGATTTCATCCAAGCTGAATTGTCATTCATCACTCTCTACGACGGCGAGGTCTTATTCGGCGATTTTGTTCAGCGCATGGAGAATCGAGGATATCGAATTGCGGGCATCGATCAGTCCTTTACAAACGATGAAACGGGCATAGGATACCAATGTGATGCTTTGTTTATGCGGCGTAGTCTGGATGAGAAAACTGCGCGCGCGTGATGAATTTCGTGATCAAGCACTTCGATTGATTTGCACTCAACTGGCTTTGCTAGCCACGACTGACGTAACTTGCAGATTGAATCATTGAACGCAGCATGAAAACTCCTTCCTATTTGTCATATAAAACGAAGATTCTTTGCACGATGGGACCTGCCATCGGTACGGAAGATAAAGTCATTGAGGCGCTGTTCGCAGGTGCTTCGGCTTTTCGTTTGAATATGAGTCACTCGACTCACGCTACGCACGCGCAGTCAATCAAAGTCATCAAGTCAGCCTCGAAGAAAGTCGGGATGCATGTACCCATCATCGCCGATTTACAAGGACCTAAACTTAGAGTTGGAGAATTAGGTAACGGTGTGATGCTCATGACCGGTCGTGACATCATCATTGCCGACCCAGCAGTTGTTAAGCGCAAGAAAGTCAAAGCTCCTGAAGGCTACATTCCACTCGAATATCCTTCACTGGCGCGTGATGTTCGCAAAGGCGATACCTTGCTTTTTGATGACGGCTTGCTGTCAGCCCAAGTAATGGCAACAGATGGTGTGTTCGTGCGCGCGGTGGTGATCAATGGTGGACTGCTGAAATCACGCAAGGGACTCAATCTCCCACACATCAAAGTCAGTGTTCCGTCTATAACACCAAAAGACAAAGCAGACATTGCCTTTGCAGCTGAACATGAAGTTGATTACTTAGCTGTATCATTCGTGCGCTCTGCTCATGACGTCAAAACTGTTCGCAAGGTCTTGCAAGGCTTAGGCGCAAACATCCCCATCATTGCCAAGATTGAAAAACCGGAAGCGTTGTTGAACATCGAAGACATCGTCCGCATTTCCGATGGCATCATGGTTGCGCGGGGCGATCTCGGCGTTGAGATTCCTCCGGCTCAAGTTCCATTGGAACAAAAACGAATCATCACCTTGTGTAACAACTACGCAAAGCCGGTAATTACAGCCACGCAGATGCTTGAGTCCATGATTCAAAATCCTCGTCCAACTCGTGCTGAAGCCAGCGACGTTGCGAACGCTGTTTTGGATGGAACCGACGCGGTCATGCTAAGTGCTGAAACATCCGTCGGTGCCTATCCTATCGAGGCGATTTCGTATATGCGTTTGATTTGCACGGAGGCTGAGAAGAAAATTCTTTCCAGCGGCGGACTCTTTGTGCGCACTATGGATGTGAAAATTGACGCTCAGCAAAACACAAAATCGGTGGCAGCTGCAGCGGCAACAATTGCTGAAGAACAGAATATTAATTGCATTGCTTCGCTCAGCTACTCGGGTCAGACAGCACACTTGATCTCAAACCGTCGTCCACGTGCTCCAATTCTTGCCATCACCTCCATCCAAGAAACAGCTCGTCGTGTTGGTTTGTATTGGGGTGTGTATGGATTTATGGTTGACAAAGTGACGACCACTGACGACACCATCGAGCATATCAAAAAACTCCTGGTGGGTCGAGGATACTTTGAAAAGGGAGACACAATTGTGTTCACCATTGGACGTCCACTCGTTGCGCGCTCACGAACAAACATGCTGTCAATCGAGACCTTATAACAGCCTTTCGAGTTATCGTTCTAACTGTCTTCAATACGACGACAGAAGCACAAACAAAAAACCCGATCAGAAATCTGATCGGGTTTTTCGTTAGCTGTAATCTTCGCGAGAATTAGGAATTCATCGTCTGCAAGAATTCCTTATTCGAACGAGTCTTGGACATGCGATCAAGCAAGGTTTCCATTGCTTCAACGCTGCTCAGATCGCTGAGGAACTTGCGCAGAATCCAGATACGATTGAGATCATCCGGTGGAATAAGGAGATCTTCCTTACGGGTACCGGACTTGTTCACATCGATAGCCGGGAACACACGACGCTCAGCCAAACGGCGATCGAGCACCAATTCCATGTTACCGGTTCCCTTGAACTCTTCAAAAATGACTTCGTCCATACGCGAGCCGGTATCGATAAGAGCGGTAGCGATGATTGTCAACGAACCTCCCTCTTCAATATTCCGCGCAGCGCCGAAGAAGCGCTTTGGCTTGTGCAGTGCGTTCGCGTCAACACCACCCGAGAGAATTTTACCCGAGTGAGGAATAACGGTGTTGTGTGCACGAGCAAGACGTGTGATAGAGTCGAGCAAAATGACCACATCTTGTTTAGCTTCAATGAGACGCTTTGCTTTTTCGAGAACCATTTCAGCCACTTGGACGTGACGCTCAGGTTGCTCGTCGAAGGTCGAGGCGATAACCTCAGCCTTTACAGATCGCTGCATATCGGTCACTTCCTCAGGACGCTCATCGATCAAAAGAACGATAAGCTTTGCTTCCGGGTGATTACGAGCAATGCTGTTTGCAATTTTCTGAAGGAGGATTGTTTTACCCGACTTCGGAGGTGACACGATCAATCCACGCTGTCCCTTACCAATCGGACACAGCATATCAATAATACGCATCGGATACTCACTCGGAATCGTCTCCAACTTCAATTGACGTTCCGGATAAGTCGGTGTGAGGTTGTCAAAGATGGTGCGATCACGCATCAAATCCGGCTCAACATAATTCACTGTCTCTACCTTCAACAAGGCAAAGAAGCGTTCTCCTTCTTTTGGCGGACGTACGTGACCACGGACGGTGTCGCCGGTACGCAATCCAAATTTCTTGATCTGCGATGGAGATACATAAATATCGTCCGGAGACGGTAGATAGTTATAGTCGGCCGAACGTAAGAAGCCGTAACCGTCTGGCAACACTTCAAGGACGCCGGTACTCACCGTGACACCTTCACTGTGCTGTTCCTTCATCTGAAGCACAGATTGCGCTTCAATGATGCGGAAAATGAGTTCTTGTTTGCGGAGATCCGAGAAGTCAGGAATATTCAATGCTTTCGCAATTCGCGTGAGCTCCGCGATCTTCTTCGTCTTCAGTTCATTAATATCAATGACTGCTGGGACGTTTTGCTCAGGGTCGTTCTTGGGCATGAGATGCTATGGACAAAAAAAGGTGAGTAGATGAGTTAATGGCGTATTCGTGCATTCGTACTGCTTGCGAAACACAACATATGATGACGTGGTAGGCGGATGCCAGGGTACGTATCGACTAAGTCCACAAAAGGGCTGTTGATTCAAAACTGAAGAGATCTTTCATCACGCACCGGGAAGTTCGGGTGCTCTATTCTGCTGCTTTGTGGTGATGCAATGTACAACGAGGTATTTACACGAGCAAGAAATTATTTCGATAGAGGCCTTGTGTTAAGCACTATTCACAATTGCTTAGCAAACTTTTGTTCTCCATCTTGTTCATCAATGTTGCACCATCAGTGGAAAGACTCGAACTGAAGTGTTTGTCGACAAGAGCAACACACACATTCCGTTGTTGCAACATTGAAGATCGAGTGTACACTCACTACGCTGCTCATGAAAATCAAAATGCAACAGCTCCTGACCAAGTGCGGAAATCAGTGTCAGGTGTTGTAGCTGTGTACCTCCGGTTGCCCTCACGCGTAATCGATCGTTTGCAGGTTGTGGAGAGATGGTAACGTCGTTCATGTTCGATCTTTCATCAATCGAGTTTATGCCCTGCTCTGGTCCGCGGACGAGCATCACATGATACAGTTCCGTCTTCGCAGCATAGGAACTCAAACCAAATTTCTGAGTGTCAACAAACCAGGCATTAGCCTTCGTGTTGTACTGCGTTGTGGAACTCCAATAGCGCGCAGCACTGGCACCGGGAAAGAACTCTCCATTGATCGCTATTCCCGTTCGCGTCAAATCGGTGATAGAAAAGAGCTCTTTGACGTTAGGCAAACGCCAATCTGTGTAGCCGCCAATCAACGCTGTATCTGCATACACCAAAGCAGCTTCCCATGTCATGGTTGTATTTGGAGCTGAGGCTTGCCACTGCAAATCCGTCATGTTGTCACGCACGACTCCTGCACTCTGAAGCTCTAGTCGCTGAACTTCTCGCGCCGGTGTTGTGGCACGCACAGCTCGAACATGAAACTTCTTAGTGCCTCCTGCGCTTTGGCTTTCTGTGCGCGGATGTGGTCCTACTCCTCCACCAGCATTTGTAACCCATACTTTCGAGCTATCGCCAACTTGACGATCGGATGTCCACCAATATTCAGCACCGGTCGAGGAAAAGTAATCGGTGTTCAAAGCTGGGTTGAGACGGTCGAGATTGAGGATACTCATCGACTCCAAGACTGTTGGCAATCGCCAATCCGTGTAAGCACCAAGACTCAGAGTGTCACAATAAACTCGCGCCGCCTCGTAACTGAGTTCACCGCTGTCTTGTCGTTGCCACATCAGCGAGGTTACTGTATCGACAAGTATCGAAGCATCAATTACTCGATAGGTCGGAGGGTTTATCGACACATCAGCATCTTCGCCACTAAAGGTAGAATACTTCGTCGTTTGACCGGTGTCGGGAAATTTCAGCATGCTTCGCTGAACTTTCTGTGCAAGACCCAAACTTGGCAACAAGACAAGTGCAATTGCCAGAATGAAAAATTGAGACGGCCAACGGTGGTGTTGAAGTTTCATCGAGTATTTATGCGAGGAGTCGCTGAACAGTGAGAAAGGTTGCGAAGACAGCAATGGCCAGTGACAGTGGTCGTACAATCACAGAACGATACCAAGTTTTCTGAGCCAGGGTCGGAAGAACAATCAACGCGCAGATGAGAATTATTATCACTTGTGCTAACTCTACTCCGAGGTTGAATCCAAAGAGTCGTACCAAAAACTCGGACTGAGTCTGCAGACTATCTTTCATGGCAGAGGCAAAGCCAAGACCGTGGAAGAGTCCAAACACAAAGACCATAAGCAGTCTTGCCGGACTCTTTGTAGCACCCATGTAGTTCTCAACTGCAACCACAACAATGGACATTGCTATTGCGCTTTCGACAACTACTGACGCAACGCTTATCCACCCCAACGCTGCCAATCCAAGCGTAAGTGAATGAGCTGCCGTAAACACGCTGCACTGCACAAGCGCGGAACGAAGTTCAGACTTTAAAAAGAACAGACAGAGTATGAACAGTATGTGGTCGTAGCCCATCGGCAGCACGTGCCAAATACCACTACCTATACTTTGCCCAAGGACACTCATCATCTGCAGGTTCTTGATAGACAGTGCATATGCACTAGTGCTTTACACATGGTACGCGATAGCTACGTTTGTTCGTCAAGAGTTCAACGAAATAAAGTCCGGGGGCAAAGTTCGAGCACTGAATACGCGGACTGAATCCGCTCGTCTGCCAAACAACTTTAGCGTCGATGGAATAGACTCGCATAAAGGTCACATCACTACTCACAACTCCTGATGGCAAACTAAGGTCAATATTATCGATGCATGGCTGTGGCTTAATCTGAAGATCATTCTGCGACCAATCGAGCTCAACAGCTGAACTGACAAGAGTACAGGGAGCCTGACCGTTGTAGACAGACTGAGTGCTTCCTCCCGGGTTGATAAAATCAAAGGTGTACACGCCCTTATTCGTCCAGTGGAAACTGACTTTGTACACTTGATTGTTCAATGTATAGGTCAAGACATATCCATTGCTTCCGTCAGCAGAGCAATCGGTAATCACCGCACCTTTGAGCGGATTTTGTCCCGGTCTAACCGGACGTGCCTGAGCCTGCGGAATAAGTTGGTGTGTTGAATCTTCACTTACCTGTCCCTTCATCGTGGCGATCATGTACGGCGCTGTCGTACTTCCGTGGTAGTGATACACTCCGTCACTGCCAACGTGGCCGTGAAAACTGTCGAGTGTTGTCATAGACGACCCATCCGGTTCAAGTGCACCATAGACAGCATAACCATCGAAAGCAATAGCAATCGGTTGTGTAGGTGCAACGCTGGGATAAAGATGAAGAGGCGCAACGTGATAGTGGTAATCGTCTGCGCGACCGCAGTGTCCTCCCCACTCATCAAGCTGCCCATCCAACAATGCATCAACCCCTGTGTTTGTGTAGGGATTGAAGATTGGAATTCCATTGACGGCGATGGCGATTGCTCCACGACTAAAATGACTCGGATTGACGGGTATTGGATCTGTAGCAAAGACCGGATTCATAGGTATACTCCATGCATTGCTACCCGTATAACACTGAGGAAGCGGCACTTGTTGTTGCCACCCCGTTATTCCTCGCATCATGGGATGATCAGGAATTCCGAGTGATTGCACATGGTAGTACTGGGCATCATAAGACGTCACAACTTTGCCTTTGAAAGGCGAAAACGCAGAGTCGAGAAAGGACGGTCTGGTCTGCGTAACTCGCAATACTTCTTGCCGCTGTTTAAAACTCAGCAACCCCGAAACACCACTGACAAGCAGCAACAGTAGAGCGAGGCGCAGAACTTTTTGTCCGTAGCGTATGTACAGCACAACGCTCAGCACGAAGCCAATACAGAATGCCAATATTACTGTGTCTGAAAGTGATGGTGATGCCAGCAAAGGATGTGGGCTTGCTTGCAATGCATGACGATTATATGCCTCAATGGTGTGCTGACGTTGCACGATGAGGCTGCGCTCGCTCACTTCCAGTGACTCCAAAGCAATTGCACTAAGCGTTCCATCCGCACGCTGGAGGTGCACTATTCCATCGCGTAGATAGAGGAAATTTCCGTCCACATGAGAGCCATCGCTAAGCACAAATGTGTGCTGCGCAGTGGCTCCTTCTTCTCGAGCATTGTGAGCGTAAGACATCTGAAAGCATGCAAGAAGAAGAAGCACTATGAGTTTCGTTATCATTGTAGGTAGAGCTTTGTTCGAACTACGATAGCTAAGGATCCCCGAAGAACTCATACGACTCCCCACATCGACTAAACGTTTAATCATGCATCAATCGCAATGCACAAATAAGAAGTTCGTAGTCGATGACGGATAAGCCAATAAGCTCATACAAGAATTCAAATATTCGCCTGAATCTGAATTCAAAAGTTGACTGTCTCGGTACCATGACTTTTTGATCTTCAGACGAGAATCATCCAATTAACACCATTTCATCCTATTAGTTACCACAAAACTTGACTACTGAAGTGCAGATTGGCTTCAATTCTCCCTCGTCAATTTCAATTGTGGCACAGCGCTTGCAATTCATTTTGCACTGAACAAGGATGTTCCCATTAACCCCACAGGAGTCGATATGAGTGTTCCATTTTTGGATCTCAAAGCCAACTATAAGCCCTTGCGTGAAGAGATTTTACGCGAAATCACGGATGTTCTGGACAATACCGCTTATGTCTTAGGACCCAAAGTCGCTGCTTTTGAGCAACGATTTGCAGAAATGCACAAAGTAAAATTCTGCTCGGCGGTGAGCAGTGGTACAGACGCAAATCACTTGGCATTGTGGGCATTGGGCGTGCAAGCAGGTGACGAAGTCATTATTCCTGCCAATACTTTTATCGCAACCGCTTGGGGTGCAACTCTATGTGGCGCAACGCCGGTATTTGTGGATTGTGATCCGCGTACCTACACCATCGATCCAGCAAAGGTTGAAGCAGCAATTACTTCTAAGACCAAAGCCATCGTTGCAGTACACCTTTATGGTCAATCAGCAGACATGGAATCTCTTCGTCGCATTGCTGACAAACACAAGATCTACCTGGTAGAAGATGCTGCTCAATCGCACAATGCACTATTCAACGGACAGCCGATTGGTGGCTTAGGCGATATCTGTTCCTTCAGCTTTTATCCGGGTAAGAACTTGGGTGCATACGGCGAAGGTGGAGCAGTTACAACCAACAATCCTGAGCTCGCGCGCAAAGTCAAGATGATTCGTGACCACGGTTCAGAAAAGAAATACTATCATGAAATGTACGGTCACAACTACCGCATGGAAGCCATTCAAGGCGCGGTACTCGGAATCAAGCTTGGTCATTTGGAAGACTGGACGAATAATCGTCGTCGCGTCGCTTCACGCTACTATGAACTCTTAGCAGATTGCACCGAAATCGTTCTTCCTTTCGAAAGACCGAACCATCGTCACGTCTACCATCTCTTCGTAATCCAAACGCCGCAGCGTGAAGCATTGCAGAAGTATTTGCAAGACCACGAGATTGGCACCGGACTTCACTACCCAGTGCCGCTGCACTTGCAACAGTGCTTCCAACACTTGGGATATAAGAAGGGCGATTTCCCAGTAAGTGAGCAGCTTGGCGACCAGTGTTTGTCCTTGCCGATGTTCCCTGAAATGACCGACGAACAAATCGTCTACGTAACCGACCACGTCAAGAGTTTCTTTGCTCAGACGGCAACGGAATCAAACAAGAAACAAAGCGTTAAAGCCTAAGTCAGAAGTGATAATAAAATGCAGATTGGAGCCGTGGTGAGAATCACGGCTTTTTTGTTTTTCAGCAAGACTTACGCGCACGCTGATTGAATAGCCTAAGGCCGGTTTCTATAGCTGATAAATTGAGAAGGAATTTTTAGGCGAGACGTTCGGCAACACGGAGTTTAGCTGATCGTGCTCTTGGATTGATGCGAACTTCTTCCTCGCTCGGAAGAATTGGTTTTGGCGTGATAAGCTTGAGACGTGGGAGCTTCTCTACATCACCTGGAAAGCGCGGACGTTGGTGTTGGGATTCACGCTTAAAGATCGTCTTGACGATGCGATCTTCCAGCGAGTGATAGGAGATGATGACTATGCGTCCACCCGGGGCCATGAGAGGAATGATGCACTCCAGCGTCTCGGCGAGAACCTCAAGCTCACGATTGACCGCAATGCGCAGAGCTTGAAAGACGCGGGCCAGGGTTGATAAAAAAATAGGTGGAGGAACGCATTCCTCCACCAGCCTTCGTAAATCTACCGTGGTAGTGATCGGTGCCAAGCGCCGTCTTTGAATAATTGCCTTCGTCAACTTCCTCGCATGCTTTTCTTCGCCGTATTCCCAAAAGATTCGTTCGAGTTCCACTTCTTCTGCTGACGCTAAAATGTCGGCAGCTGTACGTCCGCTCCCCCCGAAGCGCATGTCCAGAGTGGCATCGTATCGATGACTGATTCCCTGTGCGGGATGGTCAAGTTGATACGAGGAAACTCCCAAATCCAATAGGAATCCGTTGATTCCCTTGCTCTCCACCACTTCCTCTGTGCTACACACCTGTGCATAGTTCCCGTGAACTAGTCGAATACGCGATTGTTCACCGCGTGCAAGCTCATCAGCAAATGCCCCCCGACACTCATTGATTGCTTGCTCATCCGCATCGAAACAAACAAGGCGACCGCTTTGTGATACCTTCCTCAGTATTACTGCTGCATGCCCGCCGCCGCCAAGCGTTCCGTCGATATACAGACCGTCGGTATTTCGTACCAAGTGCTCAATCGTTTCCGAAAGCATGACCGGTACGTGATACCCACGTTCTTTTCGATTTTCAAAAGCTTCCTGATCCTGTTGTGCACTCACTTGGCCTCCACTATGTCATGACAGCCGCTGCGACCTGCTCGTAGGATTCAGTAAAGCTATTCTGATACTTTTCAAACTCTTCGGGATTCCACAACTCGATGCGATCCATTACGCCAACAATCGTCACCTTGTTTGAAATACCGGCAAAATCCAAGTGCTTACGAGGAATTGTGATTCGCTGCTGTGCGTCCATCACAACCTCTTCACACCATGACAATATCATGCGAAGAAAAAAGCGATCTTTTTCATGACTGTGATTCAATCGCGATAATTTCTCTTCGTACTTCTTCCAATCTTCAAGCGGAAACGCTTCAACACACTTGTTCGTTCCCCGGGTTAACACAAAAGTGTCGTTCGACTCCGGTGTAATCACCCGCCGCATCTTCAAAGGAATGTTCACCCTCCCCTTGGCGTCAATTGAGTATGATTCCTGTCCTTTGAATCCCGGCATCGTAGGTGCTCAGTGTGCGTGCATTGATAGCGCACAAAAATAAAACAACTTCTCACAAAATCTCCCACTTTTTACCACTTTTTCTCAAAAAAGATTTCAACCATGCAAAACGGCCTCTTTTTTGAAATTTTCACCTGTTTTTCGCTCATTTGACAAGCCACCTATGCAGGTCAAAAACCGTGACGAGCCGGTCTGAGAATGTCGCTAGGACGGCAATTGATGCTTAAATGACAAAAAAAGCGGGATTTCCGTCTAGATTATCGTATCAGAGGGAAAAATGGTCAGAGAATCGACCATTTTTGATGGATGTGTGGGACGCCGTGGGTAATCTGAGGAGAAGATGCTCTAGTCCTCAGAATGATTCAAACTCAATACGACTGGCGATTCTAAATGTGTGGCACTTCTTGTGAAGGTATGCGCTTGCAAGTGCTCGACTTAATCTACGCCTATGCCGTGTCCGTCGGGTATGTCTATAAAGGGCGAGCGACTGTAGGTGAAGCTGTCGAGGCCTTTGCGTGTACGTGGTTTCATCTCACGTTCGATGAAGCTCTGGTCTTTGCCTTCCAGATGACCCAGATAGCCTAGGGCAATGATAGTCGAGGCTTCGAAAGTCTGCGGAATCTTATATGTTTCAATGACTTTACTCAGATCGTAGCCCCCCATCATTCGTCCGTAGATGTTCATCGTATGAGCCTGCAGCAACATCGTCGCATTTGCCATTCCCAAATCGTGCGTCGCAAAGCGGTTGATTTTTTCATTCGAGGTTAAAGTATTGGCAACGCACAGGATGAGCACTGCCGCGTCTTTAGCCCAGACTTGATTTGCGGGATTTAGGCATTCGAACATTTGATCGAATTCCGGTGTGTCACGATGCGCGTAGATGTAAAGCCATGGTTGAAGATTGGAACTGCTCGCCGACCATGACGCCGCTTCAAACAGAGTATCGAGGTCTTCTTGATCGATGGGTTGCGTTGAAAATGTTCGTGGACTAAATCGTCCGCGTATAAAATCTGCGACTGGCTTGTGTGTTTTAGCGTGCTTGACAAAAATGAGATCTTTCATGGGTATTGCTTTGGATTTACAATGACATAGGCACATCGAGCAGCAGGAAATAGCTGTCTTCGCTGGCTTGGATTTCAATTGATGTTGCGTCAGTTATTCCGATGCCATCACGACGCTTGAGCTGCTCGCCCGCGACATTGACGCTGCCTTCGATAACAAAGAGATAGAGTCCATTAGATTCTCGTCGAGGACTGTACGAGATCGTCTGTGACTTGTCAAGTGAACTGCGATAAACCCACAGCTGTTGGTGCAACCATAGACTTCCCTGTTCAGCGTCCGGTGAAATCAGAAGCTGCAATACGTTTTTCATCTGCGTGGGATCAAAGCTTTTCTGATCATATCTCGGTTCGACGTTTCGCTTGTCAGGGATTATCCAAATCTGTGCAAAGTTGACGGCTTCTTGGGCAGATGCGTTGTATTCGGAATGCAACAGACCGGTACCGGCACTCATGACTTGAACGTCATGCGGACGAATCACTTCGGTATGACCCATGCTATCGGCATGTTCTAATGCACCCGTAAATGGGACGGTGAAAATCTCCATGTTGTCGTGAGGATGACGTCCAAAACCGGCGCCACCAATCACCACATCGTCGTTCAGTACTCTCAAGACGCCGAAATGGAGTCGAGAAGGATCATAAAAACTGGCAAAACTGAAGGTATGGTAGGTATCCAACCAACCATGATTTGCATGACCTCGTTCGTCAGCTCGATGAAGAATGGTTGTATTACCCACAGTGTCCTCCAAATTGATGTTGCAACATTGAGTATCTATAAACGAACAAGTTCAAACTTTATGGTAGAGTGAGATTGAAGACGAAAAACGCCTCGGAATGACAAGATTCTGTTCGATCTGAATGGGAGCCAACATAGCGACTGTACGGCGGACAGAATCAAGAATTCGGTACTTGTACTGATTGATTGTCCTTGCCTCTTTGCGCACTTTGCTCAGGTATGAAGGAACGTACGCACTGCGATGGAGACGCGGCTCAACTTCAAACCAGACATTCTCTGGATTCTTATGCTCATCGTTCCAAAAGCACTGCGTCGTTTTACCTTGCTCTTTATCATCATCGGCACCAGAGCTGTGGTAGCGGTGCAAGGTCAGAGCACCGACTGCTTGTCGCTTCATCCGCAAGTCCTCAGCTCAGCATGTTCAGCACAATGCGCTGGATCAGCTGTGCGCCTCGACGCAGGTGAAGGTTTTGCGTTTTATCAGTGGTCCAATGGAGCACACACGCGCAGTATCATCGTCAGTTCTGCTGAAGCATCGGGATTGTACAGCTGCGGCGTCAGCAACGACGGACTCTGTTTTGCCAAGTCGAACAGCGTTGAAGTTGTCATTCGACCAACCGTTCCTAAACCTCCGATCGTTCAAGCAGACACCCTACTTGTAACCGCAGCTGCAGAACACTACGTGTGGTATCTCAATGGACATGCACTTGAAGGACATGATGAATCCTCGCTACGCATCGAACAAAAAGGTGAATACGCCGTCATGTCAGTCAACGAATACGGCTGCACATCACTATCGAACACTTTGCGCGTCGATCACACACATAGTAGTGGTGCTTCACGCAATCGCGATGCGCGACTCCGCATTTATCCGAATCCAACAAATGGTATTATCAGCGTACAGCTTGAGTCTGATTTTGAAGGTAACATTGAATTAAGCGTTGTAGACATGAGCGGACGTCCGGTATTCTCAAGCACCTGGAATCAGCCGCGCCCACTTGATGTCTATCACATCAATCTCAGCGAAAACTCATCAGGCAGCTACATGCTCATTGCACGCGACGGTGTTGACGTTGTACAAGAGCGAATCATACTACAGAAATAATTCAAGCTCCGACTTCTTAGAAGCTTACATCAAGCTGAATGCTCAGAGAACGAGTGGCAGCAAGGTTGCCCGGTATTTCGACATAGTAATAGTCGAGCAGATTCCTCGCATTGAGAGTGATGCGAAGTGGCGCAAGAGATGCTTTTTGCAGATCGTAAATTATGCGAGCATCCACGACGTGGATCGGGACGCGAATGTCTCCGTTAACGACCAATCCGAGATTGACGATTCTTTCGTCCGCAGTTTCTTGTCGTGATAAGTAGCGATAATCCAACTGAAACTCAAAGTTATTCCACGTTGCCATCAAACCAGAGATCCACATCAACTTGTGACGATATGTCAAGGTTGTGTTCGTGCTCAGATCAATGGGATTCATAAGGGTCAAAGAGCTTTGTACACCGAGAAGCTTAGGGATAATCCACGTCTTCACGTCGGCCTCTACTCCTTGAATTCGAGCCCGCGTAACATTGACAAACTGAATTTCTGATTTGGTTGAGCTCACAACAAACTGTGGCTCAATCAATTCGTACAATTCGTTTTGAAAGAGTGTGAGATCGAGATTCCATGGAAGATTGAAGAGACTAAAAGTCTGTTCTCCACCGACCTCAAACGACCATCCCTTCTCCGGCTTGAGATTGATATTATGTCCAACCGTAAAACCGGCAAAGCGAATCGTCGCATAGCGCTCCATAACCGAAGGAGCTCTAAATGAGCGTCCAACACTCAATCGAAGATTAGTACCCGGCATAGCTTTGTAGCTAATTCCGAGCTTTGGCGACAACTCAATATTCTTGTTTTCATTGCGCGTCTTTTCGACATCGATACGTCCGCCAAGAGTAACGATGATATCATCCAAGTTTGAAAACTCCGTCTGACCGTAACCCGCGGCAATGAGTTGGAGTTGGTTACCGTTTGTTTGTTGAGACTCGACGTTATTGGCGGTAATGTTTATCCCTGCAGTGAGGGCAATTTTTGGATTGACATAGGTAGTAAACTGACCTTCGGTATTGAATACTGTTGCGGTTGAAGCCAAGAAGTCTGTGCTTGTAGCTGGCGCACTGTTGTTATACCAGGTTCGATACACGCTTCCACGGAACACAGCAAAGCTCGACTCGTCGATCTGCGTTTTGTATTCTGTACCCAAGGCAAGTTTGCTTGAGAAAATTCTAATCACACCATTCACATTCAGCACCGGCATTGTGGCGTGTTGAACGTTCTGCCAATTCAGGAAATTCGCGTGATCTTCATAGGCGTACTGACCGAAGATCATGAATTGCGATGCCGTGCTTGGTGCGTAGGTAGCTTTGCAGTATAAAGACGAACGGAAGGAATCAGCGTCTTGTAAGTGCGTATCGTCGGCGCGAATACCGGCTGCAGTGACGATGCTGAAAGGACCAAAACTCTTTGCATAGGAAGCGTCAATTCCCTCCATACGAAGCAATCGTTGCGTCCAAACCCAGTCGTCGTAACGAGGCTTCGTGTAGGCACCGGAATACGCACGAAGCTGAGTCAGGGCTTCCGGTGGTGCGTCCTTTGTGATCACGTTAACGACTCCACCAATAGCACCGGATCCATAGAGAGCTGATCCGGAACCCTTTACTATTTCAATTCGATTGATGGCAAACATCGGAAGCGCATCAAAAGAGATATCGCCGTTGTCCGCGCTTAGCATTGGGAAATTGTCGAGCAGCAGTGAGGTGCGTGATCCAAGTCCATAGGCAAAACCTGAGGTACCACGAATATCAACTTGACTCTGAGCAACGTTTACTCCCGGAACATAGCGCAGTGCTTCGTCGAGCTTCGTAGAATTGCGATTCGCGAGTGCCGAAGCATCAACAACTGCAATACTCAGCGGCACATCTTGTACAGCTTGCACACGCTTGTTGGCAGATACAACGATTTCGCTCGATTGAATTGCTTGTGGGACAAGTTCGATGCGCAGGAATATTGAGTCTTTGTCGCTTACCGAACACTTCACTTTGGCGTGCGTGTATCCAAGCAAGGTAACATCGACGACATAGGAACCTGAACGCAGACCGTGAAAGACAAACTGTCCTTTGCGCGAGCTAATAGCACCTACTGAAGTGTTCAGCACACGGACAGTTGCACCTTGTAGCAAAGAGGCATCGGCGGAATCGACGACAACGCCTGCGATTGTGGATTGCGCAAGGACGTGGATTGAGCTTGCGCAAAGTAGTGCAACAAGACACAAGAGAGCTTTGCGACAACGAAGTAATTCCGAGATACCTGATCTGATCTTCCTGATCTTGAGCATGTCAGCGTTTGAAAGGTTGCGGAGGAAGGTTGTGCCAATCGACGTTGATCACGACGTCGGTACGTCGCATGCCTGGCGTAACAATCATTGCTGAAGGTTCATTGACTTTCTCGAGCGAATAGAGTCCGATGACACGCCAGTCACTAAGAAAATTCGGACCATACTGTTGAGCAACTGCTATGTAATTCAAAACCAAGGTGCTGTCACCCAGCTTGTCTTGCGGAATCTCAAATGAAAAACTGTGTGTCGACGCCAGGCTGCTATCAAGAATTGTCGCGCTGAAAAACGCGTCACCGTTACCAACAATCTGAACCACATTGGTGTCACGAGGAATCGATTTGAATCCAACCACACGAAGATCCCGAAGACTGTCCAAAGGCGGGAAATGATCAGCGCCTCCACCTAGTACATATCGCACTTCGCCACTGATTATGGCGCTGTGACTGAAGTCGGCCGGGTCAATACCTCCGGAACAACCAGTAAGCCACCACCCAAGTGTGATGCACAGCAGTTTAAGAACGAGTTTCATGAATTGACAATCCGTGTCACATACAAGCCGACCTAATCGCATTCGCTACGAACTTAATACACTTCCCCACGTGCCGCACTCTCAGCCCTGTTCGTCTCGATGCGATTGAGTTTCATCCGAACCGCATCGCCCAGACGTAGTCCGCGGGCGTTGCAAAAGTTCATGAGCGCTATAAGCACATCGGCAGCTTCGTCCGCAACTGCTTCATCATCGACGACTTTGCCTTTCCAACGTTTTTTCTCGAGGTTGGCGAGTTCGCCGGCTTCACCGCAGAGTTCAAGGCAGAAAAACTCCGGACTACGTGCTTGAAATGCTTCACGTTGATATTGATCAAAAAGCTCCTGCAAGCCGTTGAGAAACTGCTGCGAGGATTCGTGTAGTTCGGTAAGAATGTACTCCATGATGCGGTCCTACAAGTGCCAAGAAATTGTCTCCGGCCCTGCGCAATCGAAATCGCTTCGCCGATTGAGTCAAATTAACTCGTGAAGGTCAGTTGGAGAGAAGGGAGAGCGCAAAAAGACTGAGGACGAGTATCAGATATCGTCCCCATTAAAAGATTTGTTCACAGATTTAAAAGCCTCGGCAGCTTCAAGCATGTTTTCGTTGCCGTTCAGCTAAGGCTGCATAGCGCCGTTATCGCTTTCTGAACCGGCCGGTTCCTTGATGCGATATCCGACTCCCCGGATGCTCTGGATGTAGTGTTTGCCGTCTGTCTCGATTTTTGCCCGCAGACGTTTGATGTACACATCGATGATGTTTGATTCAGGGTCAAAACTCACTTTCCAGACGTGCTGCATGATCATGCTACGACTGAGGATGCGGTTTTTGTTGCGCATCAGGTAGTCCAAGAGTGCATACTCTTTGGTGGTGAGTTCAATTTCCTTTTCGCCGCGATAGGCAACGTGAAGCACCGTGTCGAGTGTCAAATCGCCAAGCTGGAGCTTGGTTGACTTTACGCTCGATGACCGACGCATAATTGAGCGAAGGCGCGCAGCCAATTCTTCGAAGTGGAAGGGTTTTGGAAGGTAATCGTCAGCTCCCAAATCAAGACCCATTACGCGGTCTTCCATAGAACCACGGGCTGTGAGCATGAGTACCGGAAGTGTTTTTCCTGCCTGTCGTAGTTCGGAGAGAACTTGCAACCCATTCTTGCGAGGAAGCATGACGTCCAGGACAATCGCATCGAAGACGTTATTAAGTGCCATATTCAGACCAGTCTCGCCATCCGTTGCTATCTCAACTACATACCTCTCCTCTTCCAGCCCACGCTTCACGAAATTCGCCACCTTGCGTTCGTCTTCAATGACTAGTATTCTCATACTTGTGATTTCACAATATTGGTTTCACCAACGGCTCAAACTACATCCGAAGAATTTTCACTACAACGAAATAATAATTCATAATCCGTTTAATGAATCGTAACCTGTTATTAGCGAAAACCCCTATTTCTCAAGGGCTTCCGTTTTGTTAGAAAGCTAGACTGGGCGCTGCTTTCTCAGCAAAAATACGGCCTTCAAGACCTTATAAACGGTGATGAATTTTTATGAGAAAACCGTTTACGAGCAAATTCTTCACTCTTGAATTATGAACAGGCTCACGCGAATTTCGCATGTTCGATAGATTCTATGAATTTTTCCGTCAAGTTTCTCCTCTGTCAACTTGACCGTTTTACTTGGCAGGTTTGGCATTGATAATTACTTAGTTCCACCACTGTGGATCGAGCTCGGAAAAGATGCAGTTACGCTTTTCACACTCTTCAAGATGGATCTTGTCCTTCTTGGCCAGACGTGCACCTCCTGCCAGCGAGATCAGGGTCGCGCACAGTCGTTCGTAATCCGAATAGTGATGGAAGAACCTCATCTCGGCATAATCGCGAGCCGACTGCGTACTAACCAGAAATTCCCAATCACTTGCCTGCAGCAGCATGAGTTCGCGCATGCATTGTTTTAAGACGCGATTAGCGGTCGCATTGGGACGCTTTGCTTTGAACAGAGCATGTATCTCGTTCATCTTAATCTCAGCTCGATAGATCGCCTCCCACATGTACTTAACGTCGTCGTTCATCCAAACTTCGTGATGACCTCCACGACCCCACGAACTCTCCGGAATTCGCAGTACTTCTTTGGGTGCAATCTGACGGATATTCTCTGATGCACAAACAGTTTTAACATAGGGCGAGTGATGCAGACCGCGTAATACTGCTTTGACGAATTGCGGTCCTTCGAACCACCAATGACCAAACAACTCCGTATCAAAAGGAGTACACACCGTCGCCTTGCGCGATTTCACCTTGAAATTCCCAATCAGCGCTTGCTCAATACTCTGCGTAAAGTGAAATGCATGCTGCGCAATTCGCTCTTGAGCCCATTGTGGTACGTACAAGAGTTTGTACATCATGTCTGCTTTGTTGTCTGTAACACGCCAATAGCGCAGCGCTGAGCGATGGAATTTCTTATGAAAATCTAAGTAGTTGGGATCACCCGGATAGCCCTTCTCACCACTCCATACTTGCATCGCAATGTTCTGGTCGCGAGTGTATATCACGCACGATTCCGAGGTCGTCTTGTCAGATGAACTCACATTGTACAGATCTAATGGAGTATTGTCAAAAGGATGCTCAGCATTGCGTTGAGTGTTGCGGACAAAGGTCTTGTCTGTGCCTGATTTGAAATAGCCTACGGGCTTTGCAGCGCGAACGGTGTTCTCGTCAACAACGAAATATTCCAATCCGGCCTCATGAACCAGCTGCTCAACTCCCAAGCGCATCGTCGGTGTCTGGAGTTCTGCAACGGGTAAATAGGTTTTCCAAGCGTAGGCCGGACGATACGCGCACTCCGGCAACCACACACCGCGGGGCTTACGTCCAAAGTGCTTTTCGTAATTGGCAACTGCGGCTCGTAATTGTAGGCGAATCGAATTCTCAGTTCCTAACAAAGCAAAGTATCCGTGCGTCGCACCACAGGTCATAACTTCGATGTCGCCGGCGTCCTGTAGCTCACGCAATGCTCCAACAATCGACGATGAGTATTTCTTCGTGAAGTCGTTCTTACGTGCCGTGTACCAGCGCTCCCAATAAACTGCCAAATTCTGGAATTGAGGTTCTTGCTCCATTCTCTTGAAATACTGCAAATCCTCGCCCGCCATTCGAACGCGTACATCGCAGTATTTTTCAAATAGTGCAGGGAAATCCGGATGCTCCAGCTGTTCACACAGTACCGGCGAAATGTCGATTGTAACTTGAGGCGAAATGCCTTCGGCTTTAAGCTCGTGAAAGGCGTTGAGCAAAGGGATGTAGCACTCTGCGACGGCTTCGCAGACCCAGTCGCTACCGTGAGGCCAATCACCATGATGAAGGACGTATGGTAAGTGGGTGTGAAGGATCAACACATAATTGCCGACGTGCATGCAAACTCCTCGGTAGTTTGGAGTCAATTTACAGCCTGCAGATTGATTATTGCAGACAAGTGTGCGGCGCGATATTACGTGATCATGACACAGAACACCGGATTCAGTAGTGGGATATGGAAATCAAGTAAACAAGGCATGAAAGACTCAGTAAAACAACACATGACAAAGTGTCAGGCTCCTCGCAGAACTAGGCGACTATTCTATCAATTCCAGATAGTACTCGTCATTCTTCATTTGACCTACTTCGATCTCGACGCAGGCTCAAATACGAAGTCGCAAGCAATGGTCGTCAGTGCAAAGTCAGAAGCAAGCGAAATCGGACTGAAGATCATGCGCTCAGGAGGCAATGCAGTTGACGCAGCTGTGGCAGTTCAGTTTGCATTGGCAGTGGTCTATCCCAGCGCCGGCAACATTGGAGGTGGTGGTTTTTTAGTATGGCGTGCAGCCGAAGGCAAAGTTGCCGCACTCGATTTCAGAGAATGTGCTCCATCGCTTGCCACACGAGACATGTTTCTCGATTCAGCCAAGAACGTGATTGCCGAAAGTTCCGTTGCCGGATACAGGGCAGCCGGTGTTCCGGGAAGCGTTGCCGGATTGTTTGAAGCACATAGGAAACTGGGAAAGTTATCGTGGAAAGTTTTGGTGCAACCGGCAGTAGATCTAGCGCGACGTGGTTTTAGACTGAGTGCTCAGCAAGCTGAAGAACTCAATGCCCATAGCAAAGAAATTCGCGAGTGGAATGCAATGGGTTGTGAATATGCGCGACACAAACGCTGGCGCGCCGGTGACAAAATCGTCCAGCGAAATCTTGCCCGGTGTCTTGAGCGCATACGCGATCACGGACGTGACGGATTTTACTCGGGAACAACGGCAAATGAGATCGTTAAAGCAATGACCGAGCATCAGGGTCTCATGAGCAAGCGCGATCTTGAAAACTACAAGCCGGTCTGGCGTGAAGCTCTGCGCTTCAGATTTCGAAATCTTAACATCATCAGCATGCCTCCTCCTTCATCCGGAGGCCTAGCCTTGGCACAAATTCTCAAGTCGTGGGAGATGCTGCATCCAAGTCCACCGTCCTTTCATTCCTTTGAACATATCCATTCTATGGTCGAGATAGAACGACGGGTATATGCTGACCGATCAGAGTGGCTGGGTGATCCGGATTTTGTTTCCGTACCACTGAAGCAACTCCAGGATAGTGTGTACTTGCGTTCTCGACTCAAGGATATGCAGTCTGAGAAAGCCAGCACGAGTCAGGAAGTTGCTCCGGGCAAAATTGCTCGACCTGAAAGTGACCATACAACACACTTCTCCATTGTTGATAGCGAAGGGAATGCCGTAGCCCTCACGACCACCCTCAACGCGTCCTTTGGCTGCAAGGTCATGATTGAATCTTGTGGCTTCTTTCTTAACAATGAAATGGACGATTTCAGTGTTAAACCTGGCGTTCCAAACTTCTACGGCTTGGTTGGATCCGACTACAATGCGGTTGCCGCAGGAAAGCGAATGTTGAGTTCCATGACACCGACAATCGTTGAGCAAGACTCCCGTCTACGCATGGTGGTTGGTTCGCCTGGTGGAGGAACTATTATCACCTCGGTTGCGCAAACCATTATCAACGTTGCAGACTATCATATGTCGATGCAGGAGGCTGTTTCGGCTCCTCGCTTCCATCATCAGTGGTTGCCGGATACCGTATGGTGTGAAGCACGATGTTTGACAACGGAGTGTCAAGAGCGACTGGATCGAGCCGGATATCACATACTGCCACGTTATGCAATGGGACGTGTTGATGCAATCCTGGTCAGACCGGATGGACGATTGGAAGGCGGCGCTGATCCCAGAGGTGATGATGCCGTCAGTGCTTTTTGACGCAAAAAGCAGTCTGATCCACCACGATTCGTATTTTTGTTGATTCTTTCTTGAATGTATTGGAGAACTAATGAAGCAGTTCCTGCTTTTTGCCTGTAGCTTTATCATGCTGGTTGCGCCAAATGTCTATGCGCAAAAAACCGACGGCGATAATCTGGGAGAGATAACCTTCGAGGAATTGAAGGATAAGGAAAAGACATCTCAGTATTTCGCAGTTGGTGGTGGTTTCAACGGAAGCTTCTTGATGTTGAACAAGGATGATATCAACGCACATATTCCGGCCACATTCCATGTAAAGGATTTTGGTTCGCAATTGTTCGTCACCGGCGGGCAAGGCTTTGTCACCTTCTTCTTCAAAAACATTCGCTTTGGATTTGCGGCTGGTATTGGAACACAAACAGTTAGCGATACCGGTGGAACAGTCAACGGCAAGAGCATTACACGTCATGCGGATCTGAGCTCTAGTCTCAATGGTCTCACCATCGACTACGCTATTCCGGTCTTCAAAGGCTTTACAATTCTTCCTGGCGTACAAGGTGGTTTTGGAAATTTTGTGTTAGAACGTTATGATGGTCCAGCAAACGACGAATGGACCAACATCAGCGGTTCAACCGTTCAGAACATGTCACGTCTCGAAACATCGCAATGGTATGTGCAACCAAACCTCAACCTTGAGTATGCGGTTACAACTTTTACCATGCTGCGTTTGAATGTTGGATACAACCTCTCCGGTACTTCTAGTACTTGGACCTTGAATCGCACTACTACCATCAACTCCAGCCAGAGCATTAACTCCACAGGAATGGTTGCCGGTTTCGGCGTCTTCTTCGGTCTATTCCGCAACGAATAGTACATTCTTTTGGGATCTTAGCTCAATGGTTAGAGCAGCAGACTCATAATCTGTTGGTTGGGGGTTCAAGTCCCTCAGGTCCCACTCTGTTGACTTGTCAACCTGCAATTTCAAAGCGCATCCCACGATGCGCTTTTTTTTTGATCCTATGTGAGCGTATTCTAGATTGTGCTCATGAAGCATTGTCTAGTCGCATAGAATAAAGTACAAGACTTTCCTGCCAAACAAAGGCTTCACTGGCGCCTCCTCACAATCGTCCGCAATTCTTCACACTGACCAAAGAGAGATATGAAAAATGCCGAAGAACAATTTTCAGAAATAGCTCTGGCACTGCCTGAAGCTAAGCGCTCGTCCATGTTTGGGGCACAGTGTTACAAGGCACCAAACGGCAAGGCAGTCGTCATGCTTTGGAAAGGTTCTCTGATCGTGAAGCCACATCCCGACGAGGTCGAAGAGGTCTTCAAGCTGCGTGGTGCCGTGCCCTTTGCACCCATGGAGGGTCGAGTAATGAACGGCTGGATCCTCGTCCCCCACCAGCATGCTACTCTTTGGATAGATCTAGCCCGAACATCATATGATTACGTAGCATCACTCTCTTCCAACACAACTAAAAAAGCTGCGAAGAGTTCAGCTACAAGCAAGACTAAGACTTCGCCACGAGCAAAGGTTGCGAAGAAGCTGTCGTCGCCCTCGAAAAGGTCCGCTAAGAGCTAAGCACGCTACGCTCGCCTCCGTGATCTCGCTCCAATATCATCATTGACGCGTCGATCGATTCGTTGAACGGTACAGAGGCTTGGAGCCAACCGGGTTGTGGCCTGTGTGGCTGGGAAGTTGTGTGAGGGGAACAAAATCTACTCCAAGGGCATTGTCAAAGACTTCGCGTACTTAGGAGTCAATCTCTTCTAAACCATCGGCGCAGCGATAGTTTGAATCTGATCGAGCACTTTGTCGAAGTTGGGCATTTTTCTCGACGCCGGAACGGTCTGCGGGAGGATGATCCAGATGATAGGCGATCGCTCCGAAACGGACACTTGTGCAGCGAACGCCGGTCATGCGCAGACGATCGGCGAAGTCATCGTCTTCCGATCCCCATCCGGTGAAGGCATTGTTGTATCCGTTGATGGCAACTGCGTCAGACATCCAATACGACATATTACCACCAAACACACCTTTTACATCGAGATGCAATACACGACTGAGATTGCGAAGTGCAACTATACGTGTTGACTTGGTGCATCGAGACAGGGGAAATTTGAAGCCTTGTAACTCAGCAAGTCCGTTTGATATCACAGCTGTGGTTTGTGCACCGTCGAGCATCATCCTGTTGCCGCGAACATAGTACCCACGTGTCGCCAATGACCGGTGATCGTCAACAAAGTGGGGATGCAGCACCATGTCACCATCAACTTGAATAATGTAGTCTACATCTCGTAAAACACGCAAGGCTATATTTCGCACTCGGGCGAGGCGAAAACCCAGGTCCTCTTGCCAAACATGCTTTAGGCGTTGTGAGCCGAGTATCGATTCAAATCTCTCGATACATTCTCTCGTCGAATTGTCGGAACCATCGTCAGCGATGACAACACGGTCGGGCATCACGCGTTGTTCTGACACACTCTCCAAACAGCGTAACAACGCGTCGCTTCTCTGATAAGTTGAAATGAGCAGCGCAGTCGAAGGTGCCATATGATCTTGTTGTTTGTTACTTGTAGCATGGAAAGACGACAGTCAATATAATATGTGCTTACTCAGCTAAAGCAGCTCGGCTCAATCTTGACTTTATTAGGAAGACCGAACCATGTCTTTATACATTTTTAGGTGTGCACTAAGCCCGTATATTCACGATCATAATTAGACCCTAACAGCTATGAATTTCAAGACTCTGACGGAAAGCGTCCTGCGAGGCGAATGGACTTCGCTGTTTAGCGCAGCCGACAAAAAGAATTACATCCATCCATCTTTGGCTGCAAAACTTGTAAGCTCACTGCCAAAAGAAAGTGCAGTGCAGACTTTTAGATTGTTTCCTGAAAAAACACGCGTCGGAACTTTTAGCTACCTCAGTCAGGATTGGCAACAACGTTTGGCAAAGGAGCTCACGCACGAGGAGTTCGCGTTTCTTTTAAACGAGCTGCCATCGGATGACCGTGCGCTGTTCTTCGGAGCATTAAAAGGTGTTGAGCGCAGCGAGTATCTGGCTTTGTTGAGTGAAGAACGTCGCAAAGAAACAGAAGACTATCTGGGCTATCCTAAACAAAGCATTGCGCGTTTTGTGAATACTAATTTCGCAACAGTCACGCGCAACATGAGCATTGCTGATGCCTGTGAGCATTTGCGTTTGCACCATCGTGATTCAGAAGCAGCCAATGTGATTTATGTCGTCGATGAACGTGGCGTGTTGATTGACGACATTCCGGTTCGTCGCTTTGTTTTGTCGCGACCGGATCAATTAGTTGAGAATATTCTTGATGGCTTTTGCGTGTCGCTTGACATCAGCGATACAACAGATGTAGCGCTCGATCGATTTCGGGAATATGATCGCGTTGTGCTACCGGTCGTGAATGATGCGCAGATCTTGCTGGGAGTAGTCACGGTCGATGACGTACTCGATATGGCAGAAGAAAAGTCCACGGCGGAAATTCAAAAGTTCGGGGGTTTGGAATCGCTGGACTACCCCTATGTCAAAACTCCCTTTATCTCTCTGATTAAAAAGCGCGCTGGCTGGCTCATCATCCTCTTTCTAAGTGAGATGCTGACCGCAACAGCCATGGGTTACTTTGACGCCGAGATTTCCAAAGCAGTGGTCTTGGCCTTGTTTGTTCCCTTGATTATCTCCAGTGGTGGTAACAGCGGATCGCAAGCTGCGACTCTGATTATTCGGGCAATGGCGGTGCGAGAACTGAGTCTGAAGGATTGGTGGTTTGTGATGCGGCGTGAGATATTATCAGGACTCACGCTGGGCTGTATTCTAGGCTCCATCGGTTTTCTACGCATTGCGCTCTGGCAAAATCTACACTGGTATAATTACACGGACCACTATTTGCTGATAGCAACAACGATCTTTTTCTCACTCATTGGTATCGTCATGTGGGGTACGCTTAGCGGCTCAATGATCCCTATGATTTTGAAGCGACTGGGATTGGATCCTGCTACCTCGTCAGCGCCTTTTGTTGCGACCTTGGTTGACGTGACCGGACTTGTCATTTATTTCAGCATCGCAGCCGTCTTGTTGCGCGGCACCTTGTTGTAACACGAAGATTGCACATTCATCGTCATGAAGGCTTCAATGATTGCATGCAGCACGTGTTCGATCTTTATCTGATGTACTTCGCTCTGCACTCGCAACTCAATCCTTAACATCAAATTCACGTATGTCACAACGAGTCATTATCACAGGCGCAACAGGAATGGTTGGAGAAGGAGTTCTACTCTGTTGTCTTGACAACCCTGAGATCAGCGCCGTTCTTGTAGTTGGTCGCTCCTCATGTGGCATTCAGCATCCAAAACTGCGAGAAGTACTGTTATCGGACTTCTTCAACAGCGATGAAATACGAGAGCAATTGCGTGGATACGACTCGTGCTTCTTCTGCTTGGGTGTGAGTTCGGTTGGGATGAATGAAGCAGATTATGCTCGCACGACCTATGACTTGACGATGAGCTTTGCCCAACAGCTTGCGTCAGTTGCACCTGATATGTCATTTGCATATGTTTCCGGTGCCGGCACTGACAGTACTGAAAAGGGCTCGCAAATGTGGGCACGTGTAAAGGGAAGAACTGAGAACAATCTTATGAAGCTTCCCTTCAAGCATGTTTTTGCCATGAGACCCGGATTTATCCGTGCGCGCAAGGATCAGCGTCGAACATTGCGTTGGTACAAATACATTGCGTGGCTATTTCCTCTTCTTCGGCCCATCTTCCCTTCCATGTTCGGCACTATTGAAGAGTTAGCAGCCGCGATGATATCGATGCACAATTCAAATCGCAGCCGCGCTGTGTTGGAAGTTCGTGATATACGGGAGGCCGCTAAGGCATAATTCTACCCCGTTTCACATTCAGTGTAGGATGAGATGATGTCTTTTGCAATCATCCCTCAACTGGTCAAGATAATTGGCCGGAGCCTCTTGTTTCCCTCTGCAGTGTTTCTCCTCTTGGCTATCAGTCATGCGAGCCATTTCTTGGGTCTTGCTCGATATGATTTCCTCCTCATCGGTTGCGTTGGTGTTCAGTTGTGGATGCTGCTCAGCAGACGTGAGACCCTATCGGAGGCAATGGTCATCACCTTCTTCCACTTCCTTGGATTAATGATGGAGCTCTACAAAGTCCACAAAGGATCGTGGAGCTATCCGGAGCACGCGTGGTCGATGATTTATCATGTGCCGCTGTACTCAGGTTTTATGTACGCCAGCATCGCAAGTTTTCTGTGTCAGCTTTGGCACGCAATGGAGTTACGTATTGAGCAGTGGCCACGTGCTCCTTGGGGATGGATCATCGCTGCCGCCATTTATTTCAATTTCTTTAGTCTGCATTACATTCTGGACCTCCGTTGGCCACTTGTGGCGCTCGTCTTCGTCTGCTTTCGACGAAGTCGAATACACATCCATGTACCACTTGAATTCTCTTTCCCGCTTATCTGGATATTCTTTGGATTTGGCGTAATGATTTGGCTTGGAGAGAATCTTGCAACTGCGCTTGGAGCTTGGAAATATGCATATCAGCACGCGGCGTGGCAGGCGGTTTCGATACACAAGATTGGATCGTGGACGCTGATGACGATAGTCAGTATCATCATCGTGGTGCAATTGAAGTTTCTCAAGATGGGACTTGTCGCGCAGAGCAGTAGATCATTCATCGGACCTCTCTTTGCCTCAGAGACGATGCATGATATCTGGACTTCAGAGAATGAGCAAGGGAACAACACAAAGTCGCGAAAGAACCGCGGTACACACATGATGGTTTAATTCATCAACAAGACAATTGCCAAACACAGTGCGATGAGCAGTGGTATTGCTGTTTGTTTGACGATGAGCTTAGCCGGGACGTTTGTAAGCGTGGATGCGAAGAGAACAATGGCAGCGACCGGCGACATCGTACGACCAAAGGTAGCGCCAATTGCGGCGAGAGATCCCAGTCGTACCACCGCGTCCATTGCCATTCCCTGATGCAAGAGCTCACCAAGCACTGCCTTTGAGAAACTAATACTTGGCGCAGTACCGGATCCGGAAATCACCGCAAGTACAAGCGTTGAGAGTGCAGCCGAGATTGAGCTCAGAATACCGGTTGAAGACACGCTGCGCACCAGCGTATCAAGCACGCCGCAGAGTTTCAGACTCTCGATAAAACAGCTGGCACTGATGATGAGCGAAATCACTTGAACATAGCCGTAACCCAGACCTTCGAAGAACTGCTTGGTGATGGCCGAGAGATCTTTGCGTAGCACAAGCATAAGTACAATGGTCGATGCGATCATTGCATGTGAAACCGGAAGTCCGTCGGGATATCGCGCAGCAATAAAGGGCACGAGTTGAAACGACGGCATGAGAACAAAGAGAATGATGATTGGCAGTGGAGGCAATACAGCTCGCAGCCAATCGACTGGTTCATTATCGCTCAGGACATTCGTGTCGGATGACAAACTGCCCGTCATCGCATTTCGCTTCAGCAAAAGCGTCATCACCAGCACCGCTACTGCAAATGCTGCTAGCTCCGGGATCGCGATAGTGGAAATAATTTGGTGCACAGGTGCACCGGTATTTGTCTGGATGTACGTGATATCAGCTTCACCGGGATTCAAGAGATTACCGCCGGCAGAGCATCCCATAACCAAAGTTGCAGCTGCGACCAAGGGATGATAGCCTGCAGCAGTCATCAATGGTATGAGGATGGGTCCGACGGCTGCTGCTGTCGCCGTTTGACTAGTAATCGCCATGTTACAGATAAAGCCAACAGCGCATCCGCCCGGGATAAAAAGCCAGCGAAAACGAAGTAGAGGTCGCATCAACATGCGCACCATCTCGCGATCACAACCGGTGTAGCGTAGAACGAAACTGAAGCCCATGGCGGAGCAAATCGGACCAATGACAGCTCCGTCCCCCATTCTTTGGTAAAACGCTTCAAAAACGAGCAGTGGATTGCCGGCTACGCTAGCTAGAATGAGGGCTGCGCCAAGCAGGACTAATCGAACATCCCAACCCTTCATAACAAGGGCTAGAGCGACGATACTTACGAGAATGGCAAGTGCGAAAAGTGTATCCATCCAGCCTGCGCAGAGTTACTCAGTGTGTACGGCAAGATAGGAAAGTCCGCTCGCCTGAAATGTGTAATTTCGTTTCAATTCCTTATGTATCGAGACTATTTCATGACCTCACTCCTTAGCAGTTGCAGAAGTTCTGCTTCAACTCGTGTTTCCCTGTTTTTAGCACTTCTTTTCGTGGCATGCAGTAGCTCGGTTCTGGCTTTGTCAGGTTCCGATCTGCAATTCCACTTGCCGGCAGTGGCAACTCCGGGACTGCAAGTAGCCGAGCGTGATTTTGTTATTCGCAAAGTTTCCTCGGATAACTACCTCATGCACAGCATTCTGGTTAAAACGAAATCTTCACAACGTCCGGACAAAGGAGCGACGAGTTTTCAAAGCATAGCATGGACGCAGACATTGTCGCCACTTGGCGTCAGTCAAATTCGCGCTCCGTTTCAATCAAACGTAGTTCGTTCAGCTGCTCAAGATCCATTTGGACTTGACCGCATCTTCGAAGTGAATTATTCCGTCGACGTCGATGCCTTCGATGCCTGCGCTGAGATTGCAAAGAATCCTGATGTGGAATATGCGACGCCAATTTTTATCCGTCGTATTTCAGTAGTACCAAGCGATCCTCGCTTTTCCAATCAATATGCAATGACGAAGATTCAAGCCTCACAGGCTTGGGATATCAGCACCGGCGATCAAACAATGGTTATAGCTGACGTTGATTCGGGTGTTGATTTTGAGCACGAAGACTTAGCGGGAAATCTGTGGACGAATCCGGGTGAGACAGGACTCGATTCAAAAGGAAAGGACAAACGCACGAACGGAGTTGATGATGACGGTAATGGATACGTCGATGATTTCAGAGGCTGGGATTTTGTTGGAAATATCTCGACGATTGAAGCTAGTCAAGGCACCTTTCGTCCTGACAACGATCCCAAAGTCCGCTCAGCAACAATTGATGCTGAACGCGATCACGGCACTGGCACTACAGGTTGTGCTGCCGCTGTAACAAACAATTCAAAAGGCATTGCATCGATTGGTTACAAGTGCAAGTACTTGCCGATTAAGTGCGGCTCAGATCAATTTGGTAATGTGGTTTTACGTGGATATGAAGGTGTGCGTTATGCTACGGATTTAGGCGCTAAGATTATCAATTGTTCTTGGGGTGGTCAAGGTTCCTCTCCAGCCGAACAGGATCTCATGAACTACGCAGTTTCCAAAGGCGCTCTAGTTATCGCTGCTGCAGGTAACGATTCAAAGAGTATAGATGATGGATCACAATTCCCTGCTTGTTATGATAACGTGCTGGTCGTTGGCGCGACTGATGCAAGCGATCATCGTGCATCGTTTTCAAACACGGGTATGCGTGTAGATGTTTGGGCACCGGGCGATAACATTCTAACAACGCAGAGTAACAACAAGTATGGTGCTGAAAGCGGTACATCTTTTTCATGTCCCATTACTTCTGGTCTTGCTGCTTTGATTCGCTGCGTTCACCCAGACTGGACACCGCGCATGGTTTATCACCAATTACGTTCTACTTGCGATAACGTCATCGTCACAAACCAAAGTTCACGTCCGCAATTCTACGGTAGAATCAACGCCTATCGTGCGCTCAACGAGAATCGCGATTTGAACACCGGCACAACGCCAGGTCTCGAAGTCAGCTCTATGAACTTCGACGGCAAAAGCGAGATCACTGCAACCGGCAATGTTCCAGCTGTGTTCAACATTCGCAACTACTTGGGTAAAGCGTCGAATGTTGTGATTACAATTGCTCCAAAGTCAAATGCAGTTACTTTTTCGCAAACAACTTTCAATCTCGCAAGCATTCCCGCGGCGGATAGTGTTGCATTGAATTGTACAGTCGCCGTTCAATCACCAACCTATTTCACAAAAGGTTCCGTTGATGCCTTGGTCACGATGACAGCTGGCTCGTACACGAACTACCAAAACATTAGCATCTCGTACAACATCGCTACGCCGAACACGTATACGACTTACGCTTCTACCCCAACATCGAACTACACCGGTGCTTATGCAAAAGGTGCTGTTACATTCTGGGCTGTTGGTCGACGCACAAGCGGAAAAAACATCATCATGCACGGAACGACAGTCGATTCGACACAAAATGATGGTATGACTTGTGTCTGGGGCAACTCATCACAAACTGCAGTTGTTGGTACAGCGACAAGTCACCTGCTTCGCACGGCAAATGCCGGTTCAACCTGGACCCAAATTTCTACCTCGAGTTTTTGCAGTAGTACATATTCTATCAACTTCTTTGATAGCAACACCGGTATTGTCGTTGGTGCTCCTGTCAGTGGCGCATGGTACACAGGTGTGAGTAATGACGGTGGAAGCTCTTGGACCAAAGGTGTTGCCCTTCCTGCACCACTCTCGGGTGAAACCTCACAGAACAGTGCCATAGTTTGGAATGGTGACAACGGCTGGATAGGTACAAGCAAAGCTCGAGTGCTGTACACTTCAGATCGCGGTGCAAGCTGGAACGTGGCTAGCCTACCAACAGGAGGAGTTATAACGCAATTGGCTTTTGCCAATAATAAACTTGGATATGCAATTACACGTCCAACGGGCACAGTGTCAGAACAAGCTTCCGTGCTTGTCAGTATTGACGGCGGTCGTAATTGGTCAGTGACAGGCTACAGTTTCCCTGCAAGTGGTCCGCATCCTGTCTACGCCTATGCCCCAACAAACTCAACTCAATTCGTCGCTGTGTGCTCGCTCAGTGAGGTGATGATGTCGCTCGATTCCGGTAAAAGCTGTGCTCCACTGCTAACCGAAAACGGTCAGACTGCGACGGCAGGATTCGGACTAACAACCTCATCAAACGTCACCTTGTATATCCTTGGCAAAACAATCGGTGTACTCAAGTTCCCATTTGTAAACAGCGCCGGGGCACCTGCAATCGATATTCCATCCAGTGTGCAATTCGATACTCTTGAATTGCAGGCTAGTCAATCAAAAACTGTTGGCGTGAAGAATACCGGCAATGCTCTTCTTACTGTCAGTACGGCGAGTATTAATCCGGATGCGGGTACAACCAATGGTGAGTTTCTATTGACCGGATCAATTGCTCAACTCAATGCCAATGAGAGCGGAACCTATTTCGTGAAGTTTAGTCCGAGTGCAGTCGGCAAGCGAAGTGCGACTTTGAGCATAACCTCAAATGCAGGAACACGAACAGTATCGCTGGTGGGTTACGGGAAACAGACACCGAATGATGTTGAGGATCAATTCGCGCAGCAATTAGAATTGCAAATGAGTCCTCAGCCGGCAGATGAAGTATTGCAGCTGACGATGGTGTCTCAGCTTAGCGCGGTTTGCGAGGTTCGGATATACTCTCTTGACGGAAGCTTGGTGAAGTCAATTTCCAATACAGACCTTGGAGTTGGCACGAACAAACTCTCCATCAATGTTGAGAATCTTCCTAGCGGTAGCTACGTATGTCAAGTTCGAACACAAGGACGTATAGTCAATCACCCACTTGTCATTATTCACTAATTCGTCACCAAGAAAGGAATCGAGATGCCAAAATTTGCTATAGAATCGAACGGAAGAATTGAGAAGACAGCTATTTATTACAACGGCGATCAGTTGTCCGGCGTGCGCGAGATCTTTCTGAATATGGGAGAAGACGGGACTTTTGATGCGGTTATACAGTATCAAGGCACTGACGATCAACTTCATAGCAAGCAAATATTCGTTGATTACCTCGAAAATGTAAAGACCATGAGTCCGTCTTTTACCGAAGAGGAAGCGCAACAGTTGCAACTTCTCAGCGTAGAAAGCAGCGGAGAAATTGAAAACACAGTCGTCACAATCAACGATCAGCCTCTTGATGGAATTACTTCTCTCTTGCTTCACATCAAGGCACCGGTGAAAAATGACAGCGGTGGATTACGATCACTCTTTGAAGCAAAGAAGATTCCAGAATACACAGATTTTAAAGCGGAAATGACATTCCGTAACGAAGATGGCAGCCTTTCAACAGAAAACATTTTCTGATATGCATCGCAACACAAAACAAAAATTTCGCAGCACTATTGGAGCATTGTTGCTCCTTGCCTTTGTCTTTCTAATCATTGGCATTGAGCTTGATGCCCGTGGTAGTTCGTTTGGAGGTTCTCGAGGTAGTAGCTCACGCGGAGGCGGATCGTTTGGAGGTTCTCGAGGCGGTGGATCATTCGGTGGTTCACGTGGAAACTCACGGAGTTATTCTGCACCGGCACCTTCAGCACGACCATCTCCTTCAGCTCCCTTGCAACGACAAGGCCAGTCACCGTCGTTCGGTGGAAGTCGTAGCTCCGGTATTTCACGTGGTACCCAAATGGGTTCAGCGCAAGAATACACGCGTAACTACGGTGTACCACGTCGCCAAGAAGCAGCACCATACACAGGTTCTGATGGAGTTTCACGCAATTATGTTTTCAATCACTATGGTGGTTATGCTGATGGTATCATGACCGGTTACGCAATGGGTAGAATGAGCTGGTTTTGGTACACACCATTTCATCCGGCGTTCTACTATTCACCGCCGCCGTACGTCGTTCGTGAGGACGGTATCGTTGAATACTATCCCCCAACCTTTTCATTCGCTAAACTCTTTTTTGTGGTGATGATGGGTGCTGTGGTTGTCTTCGTGATTGTTGTCGTGGTTCGAAATCGTCGTCGACGTCGAGCCGCCTTCGAAGGTGACTTAACGCAATCCTCGTTTAACTAAGAGAAAATCAAAAGAAAGGGCCGTCATCAACATGACGGCCCTTTTACTTTTTAAAGTTGCGACGACTTAGTGGACTATCCGCACGACTTTCATCTTTCGTTTTCCCTGCTGCTCAAAATCAAGCACGTAGGATCCGGACGGCAATTGAGAAACATCGAGATCGGATGTCTCATCGCTAAGTTCCAAACGCATAAGTTCGGTACCCAAAACATTGAGGACGCGAAGTACCGAAGGCTGTGCGCTAGCGACCTTGATGTGACTTGTCGCAGGATTAGGATAGACTGCAATCTCATAACCTTCATCCTGTCCTTCAACCGCATCAACTTGGTCACCAAATCGCAAATCATCAACGTACCAACCGTCAGCATTCACACCGATGTTTGCTTTGAAACGAAGACGAAGCTTGAGCACGGTGCCACGTGAGCAAACGTAATGAAGCAGTTCTGACTTCCAGTCCGCTGCATTCAAGACCGCGTTCTGCCATTCATCAAAATTCGTTCTGTTGTATGCTGCAAGTTGAGTCCAGATTGAGTCTCTTCCATCAAAGCCCAGCACACCAACCTCAACGATTGCAGTATCAGTTTTGTCAACAATTGCTGCGTGCTTAAAAGTAATGTACAAGCCTCCGTCACGAGCAACTCGCATTGGAAAAAAGACAATCGTATCGCGAGCTAAGGATGGATATTGTGATCGCTTGGATTCTGTAATACAATTCGGCTGAGAATCCGCAAACTCATCAGTCAGTTGCCAGTCACCGCCAACTAAATAACGAGCTAAGCGAGATTGATCGAAGTTGTCAGCAGCGCCAGCTGTGAGCGGGCCGATGTACAAAGTAGTATCTGCTGATCTGGCGCTTTCATGACCAAGAGCATCGACAACGCTGACGGCGATGCGATAGTAACCGGGCTCCGACTGAGGCATTGAAAAGCTCATACTCTTCGCAGTATCTCCGACGCTCAGCTTCTCTTCTTTGACGAAAATCGAATCGCGATAGATGCGCAATCCGGCAATGTTGACAAGAGGTGTGACCGAATCAGCACGAAGTGCAGGAGTGAGCACACGAATACCGCAGGCTGTGCTGTCATTGTGCGCAGAAAGCAGTATTGCTGCGCGTGGTTGCGCTGCTCCACCTGCATATCCAACAACTGTCCGGGCAGCTGAAGAATCGTTGGAAGGTTGCGCAACCACGAGGATGCGATAGGTGTGACTGCTAAAGGCAGCGACTGTATCGACGTAATGCGTCGTTGGACCAGGCAACTCACGAACAAGAACGTTGTCTCTGTATAAACGATGTTTGAAATCTGAACTCGATAGAGTCTCACCGAATGTTCGGTGCGTTGGTATTGTCCAGTCTAGTGAGATTTGATCAGGAAAACTAACCAGTGTCTTCGCAGTAAAATTCTCGTCAGGGTTTGGAGCATTGATATTGATAACCGCCGAGTACACATCGTTGTCTCCCACATTTGGATAGGTGTTTCTCATATCCACATGCGATGGAAAAATCTTTCCGGCGATAAACGCGCAACCGCTGTAGTCTCCGGCAAACACGCCTGAGATATTTCCGCCGCCGAATGGATTACGACGAATGTCGAATCCGACGTCATCGACCGGACGATCGATCCAGGTCGTACCGCCATCGCGTGAGAGACTGACATAGCAACGCGACAACTGATTGTTCTTATCATCACGACTATCTAAATACATGATTGCCAAGTCGCCTGTTGTCCCGTCAATTGCCATCCACTGCCAGTACTGGTCGTTCGTAGTATCGCGATGCACAACAACAGGTGTGCTCCATGAGCTACCACCGTCGGTGGAACGTGCGAAATAGACATTTGGCGTGCGGTCTGCTGCCCAACTCAAATACAGCCAGCCACGTCGAGGCGATTGAGTTGTATCACAAACCAAAGAGGGATAGCTTTCGACTCTTGTACCGCCTTTGAGCGTGTGATTGTATTGCGAGCCCATGTTCATTGCAACGCCGAGCCACTGGTAGGAGATGACATTGCGAGGACTGCCCCAGGTCTGACCACCGTCGGCTGAACTATTGAAGCCAATTGCGTGCTGCGGACCGTAATTCCACGCTACATATACTTCGCCTTTAGGACCAGTGGCGCATATCGGAAAGCTCTGACCGAAAGTGGTGTCAAGAGACTTACCCGTCAACACTGTGCTGACGCGTACAGGTGTGGTCCACGTAGCACCGTGGTCTGCCGAATGCGTAATTACGATTTGCGTTGAAGAGTCTTTATCATACACGCGCTTCCAAGGAATGTAGAGTCTGCCTTTGTAGGGTGAGCTTGCGCTGTTATCGACGTTGATGTAATACTTGTCTTCGAATGCGCTGTCCTTGGTCATTGTTCCCCGGTGTAAAATGACCGGCATGTGCTTCGTCCATGTAAGCCCGTTATCAGTAGTCACCGACATAAAGACTCCATTCTCCCCACTCGTGCGTTTAGCGTCAAATCCCCCATAAACCAAATAACCACGTCCCTCGGCATCCCACGCCACACTCGGATCATTTCCAACAATGAAGTTCATGCCGCTTGGCTTGCCTAAATCGATGTTCTTCCAGTGATATCCGCCGTCGGTTGAAACATAGACCCAAGCCGATTGTCCGTCGCGGTAATCCACGGCAGAGGCAATCAGTACTTGCGGATTCAGCGGATTGGCTGCGATCGACGATTCATTTTGCATGGGAGACGCATCGTTTTCCTCGCTGATGAGATTCACATTCTCGAAAGGCGAAGGCTGTGCGCTGAGCAGAATCGATGGAAAAATTCGCTCCATTGGGATGGTCATCTGCGTTTCGACTGCCGGACGTGATGCCTGCATCAGGCGGCGCATCGACGAAGGCTCTTCATCAGCCTTGGTAGAGGTAGAAAAGGTGAAAAAGTAGAGAAAACTGAGGAGAATGAGGCTGTGCTTCATGGCATTCATTTGATGTATGAACCTAAATACGTAATAAAATGCACTTGGACAAGATGCTTGGCTGTAGAAAGTCCTGAATTTGACCCCTCGGAGTGAGTATTGAGACGTGGCGCAAAGTCCTTTGGGGAGTATCTTTGCGCTGCTTCGGATTGTGCATTCTCTGAACCTTCTCATGTCCGTACACTTCCGCCGCCTACTAGCGTGCATTTGCCTTTGTTTTTTGTGGCTTGGAGCAGTCAATGCTTCGGCCGTTGATTATACTCCGCTGAGTCAGGAACAGCTGCATACCTTGCTGCCGTCCTCGACCCGACACATCACGTCGCTTGCCGGCGAGTGGGAACGTTCCACAGATGGCTCAGAGTGGAAAGTGGTTACACTTCCGCGAAGCGAGACTTACACGGGACGCATTACCTACCGTCGCCAATTGAACCTGGATCCGGGTATGGTCGGTCGTTATGTATGGAATCTCTATTTCCTCGGACTAGCTGACGGTGCTGAGATCACCATCAATGATCAATATGTCGGCAAGTTCTTTGGCGGCATGGTTCCCTTCATGGCTCGCATTCCTGAACGAGTACTCAAGGCAGGTACAAACACAGTTCAATTCGTCATCTTCCCTGCATCCGATAACGCCTTGCGTTGCCGCAAACAACAACTCTTCGGTCAACGCTATTACACCGGCGTTGTACGCGAGGTCTTGCTTGTTGGCACGCCGCCTGTTTCTATCGGCGATGTTCGTACCAAAGTTGAACTGCAAAACGATGGCGCTCACGTCATTGCCAGCACAGTTCTCCAAAGTGGCAACATCGAGAAGATGGTCGTTGATAGTATGCAGAAAGCTCTTGCTAATGGAGCGAATCTGAGTTTGACAGCTGAACTCCATTCACCAAGCGACAACAGTCTTGTTACTAGTTCAACCCAGCAGGTTCGTATTGCGCGTGATCGAGTGATTGATATTCGCTTCGATATGCACGTGACGAATCCTGAACTCTGGACTCCGCAAATTCCGTCGTTGTACAACTGCATCATCCGCGTCTCAAGCGGATCGCAAGTCATCGACGATTACACTTTTCCTCTCGGAATTGTAACGGTAGAAGAAGGAAACATTGCTGCGCAATCGCTGTTGAGTCTGAATCATAAGCCTCTGTTCGTTAAGTCCGTTGATTATGTTGAAGAAGTCAACGACATTGGGGCGACGGTAAGCGCAGGACAATTTGAACGTGACATCCAGCTCCTGAAAACACTTGGCGTGAACTGCATTCATACGCTGTTCCACGCACCACACCCCTATTTGGCCTATCTCTGCTCTCGCAATGGCATCATGATCATCGCTGACATGCCTGCCTACGATTTGCCCGGATCCGTGCTTGGCACTGATGAGGTGCGTGCTCGTTTTCAGAACGTTGCGGAGCGAATGATCTCGGCCTATGAACGCTGTCCGGCACTTGCTCTTTGGAACATTGCCAGCGGTTTACAACAGGACAAACAGAGCACAGTAGAATACCTCAAAAGCATGAGCGAAACATTTCACAATGCGAGCTCACGTCCGGTATCCCAACTCGTTCGTTTCCGTGCGAAGAACATCATCGGCGACAAGATCGACGTCATGCTGTTTGCTGAAGACCGATTCAGTGAATCTCAAGATGCTCTGCAAAGCGAACTCTCACGTCTTGCCAAAGAAGCTAATAAACCCTTTGCACTGTGCTTCGGTAAACCACTGCAGCCCGATAACCGCAATGGCTACGCCGACCCAATTTCAGAAGAGGCCCAAGCCCGATATATTCTCACCTGCTTCCGCGCGCTTCGTGCTGCGCAGGCCGGTGGTAGCTTGGTGTGGTCTTTGACAGATTTTCAGTTGAATCACTCGACGATGTTAACCAATACGTCGGGCGACTATGTGTGCTACTGCGGTTTAACGAATCTCAATCGTGATCCTCGCACTGCATTTGCTATGTACAAAGCATGGCTGAACGAAGAGAAGGATCCTACGCTCCAAGCGGGTACTTATAGTGAGACCAATCCAGGCATATTCATCATTGGCGGTATCCTGTTGATGCTCATCATGGCATTCATGGTCAATCGCTCACGTCGTTTCCGCGAGTATGTATTGCGCTCATTGATCCATCCCTACAACTTTTACGCTGACATACGCGATCAACGTATTCTTTCACGCGCTCAAACAGTTACACTTGCTGCAATCATTTCCTGCACCATTGGCATCATGTTCACGACGCTGCTTTATCACGCGCGTATGAGCACTGAGGCGGAGTACTTGCTCATGCTTGTGTTTCCGCAGGAAGGCTTGAAGAGTATTATTAGTCGTATTGCATGGAGTCCGGATATCTGCATCATCGTCTTCAGCGCTTTGAGCATGATCGCCCTGACGCTGTGTGCACTGCTCTTGCGCTTGGTGTCGGTTTTTGTTCGTGGAAGAATTTTCTTCAGCGACACCTACATCATCACCGTTTGGTCAGCTGTACCGGTTATCCTCTTTCTGCCTTTTGCAACAGTCTTGTTTAGAGCTCTGGATTTCAGCTCAGTTCTGCTCTGGATTAGTATTGCTGCTGCCGTGAAGATGTGGATACTCTTTAGAATACTCCGAGCTACCTCAGTTGTCTTTGATGTTAATCCTATACCCGTGTACTCGGCAGCAATCATCGCCATCGGAGGAGTCGTTGTGAGTATTGGAATTGTGTACAATTCCAGCTATTCCTTCTTCCCCTATTTGAAGTATTTCTTTGCAACTGTTCTGTAATTCTGAGTTGTTGAATCATTCACCATCACACTCGATCGACTCGACAGTTTGAACTATGAACAAGCACAGCAGAACGCGTATTTCTTCGCAAGGTCCGACAGACGGCGGACTCTCCCGAGTTGCTCTGCATCCTCAGGAATTGAATGAGCGCGCGCAGATTATTCTCCGTGCGATCATTCAATCCTACGTGCTCTCAGCCAATCCTGTTGGATCAAACGCCTTGTTGAAGAATATTGAGTCGGAGCTCAAGGTATCGTCGGCTACCGTTCGCAACGTGATGTCCGAGCTTGAAGAACTGGGTTATATCACCCATCCGCATACATCTGCAGGACGAATTCCAACCGACAAAGGATATCGCACCTACGTCGATCAACTCATGATGGTCGATGCATTGTCGCGGCAAGAAGAAATCTCTATTCGTGAGAATCTCAACCGCTCGCCATCTGAGTCACTCTATCGCGACGCATCGAAACTGCTGGGTGTGATATCGCAGTTACTGGGTGTGGTTCAGCTTCCAACTGTGACAGATCTAATTGTTCGACGCGTTGACCTATTGCCATTGTCTTCAACACGATTGTTGATTGTTATGTCCTTCGATTCTGACGTTGTACGCACCCTTACTGTCGAAGCTGACAGTATAGTGCCTTCATCGGCGCTCGAGGAACTCTCGCGTATGATCAACGAACGCATCAGCGGACGAAGTCTGCGCGACGTAAGAGATAACATTCCGGCGATAATGGTAGATCACAGTTCGCATCCTGTGATGCGACTCTTCATCGACTCCATGGACAAACTGTTTGTTGGAAGCTCCGAGCGATTGCACATAGCCGGCGCACAGAACCTCGTACAACAACCGGAGTTTGATAATCCGGATCGACTTCGCGGTGTTGTGGAACTGATCGAAAATGAAGATGTCATTGTGCACCTTTTAGAGAGAACGCAGCAGGATCAAGATCACGACGGTGTTACGGTGATGATTGGCTCTGAAATTCAGAACGATCTTCTGCGCGACTTCTCCTTTGTGAGCGCTCAGTATCGCATTGCAGGATCGACCTATTCGGTTGGACTCATCGGACCCAAGCGCATGAATTACTCAAGACTCGTCTCGCTAGTTGGCTCTGTGGCGCACATGATGACGAGTTCTTCGGATGAGGGACGCCACTCATGACATCAGTTCGGCTAGATTCTATTTCTAAAGTCTACGATTCTTCCGTCAGTGCAGTAAATGATGTATCATGCACTATCCAACCGGGAGAATTCCTCGTGCTGGTTGGTCCGTCCGGCTGCGGTAAGTCTTCGCTGCTACGCATGATTGCCGGACTTGAGGATATTAGCTCAGGACAATTGTTTTTCGACGATGAGCGAATGAACAACGTTCCGGCTCGTAATCGCGACGTCGGTATGGTCTTCCAGAACTACGCTCTCTATCCTCACATGAGCGTCTTTGAGAACATCGCCTTCCCTCTTGTTGTGCGCAAAGAGCCGAAAGACCTGATCAGCAAGAGAGTGAATGAAGTCGCCGCAATGCTCAATATTGGCGGTTTGATTGATCGTCTGCCGAAGCAGCTTAGTGGCGGTCAGAGACAACGCGTCGCTCTCGGACGAGCCATTGCGCGCAAGCCGCGAGTCTTTCTCTTCGATGAGCCTTTGTCAAATCTTGACGCTGCGCTGCGAATTAGCATGCGAGCTGAGCTTATAGCTCTGCAGCGTCGCGTTGGAAGTACGGCGATCTACGTTACGCACGATCACGTTGAAGCAATGACGATGGCCGATCGTATCATCGTGCTCAATCACGGTCGCGTTATGCAAATCGGCACGCCCCACGAAGTCTACTCTCAGCCTTCCAATCGCTTCGTCGCTTCGTTTTTGGGTAGTCCGGCAATGAACTTTTTTCAAGGTAAAATTGACCGCACTCAGGATTTGTGTTTCGTAGAAGATGGCTCCGGATTGCGCATTCGCCTTAGCGGACACGCCACGGTCTTACCGAAGAATCTCGATGCCGTACGAACACTTGGCGTGCGACCGGAGGATATTCGAATCGTCAGCGAGGACGGAGATTTTTCAGTACAATGTGAGCGCTGTGAATTCGTCGGTCACGAAACTATTTTTCAATTCCGTAGCGCTGAGACGTTAAAGAATGTTCGCATCGACAGCAATACAAGCTTCGAGCATGGAGCACATGTTAAATGTGCAATGCGAAGCGATCGCTTGTATTTCTTTGATGTGGATGAGAATCGGCTCTAATTCAGATTTTCCCTAGATACAATGACCGATACCGACGTACTCGCCTGGTGCGAGCTCAACATAGAACCAAAGGCAACGATCGTATTTCCTGAAGAAGTTTTCAGTTCGCTTACAACCGAGAGTGCCAAAGAAATCACGCGACTCTACGGTCATACAAACCTCATGGTTTTGCCACAACGCGAACAAGACTTCTTCGAGTGGCTAAAGGAGCATGATGTTGATGTGTGGTCAGATTTATGGTCGCATGATGACGAGCAGCCCTATGTCGTCTCCTTGGCTTTCCTACCGGCTTTTCTGGATCCCTCACGAGGCTTTCCTATTTGCGACCTGGAGTCAGTTGAGAATTACTTTTTCGTCCCCGCTTTAGTGCAAGGCGAGAACGCCAAAGATTTCATCGAAGCTGTGCGAGAACGATTCCTGGCTAAGCAGAAACTCACGGTCGAACAACTCCTTGCGCTCGAGTGCAGTCTGGCGCCAATTGATATCTGGCATTTTGCTTGGCACCACAGCGTCGACCTGGCTCGCGCAAAAACTGCCGTGGCTCAGCTCGTCGATGATCAAATCCTTATTCACCTCAAAAGCTCAGGTGATATAGCAGAGTACATTGAATAGAAATCTCTAGACTTGCGCAGTCAACGTGAAGATATGTGGTGCAAGGACTTGCACCCGTTGAATCAAGAGTTGGCGTTGCTAGGAGTAGCCGGACTTAGCTTCTTTTTTCTTCTAAACAGTCCCAGTATCAAAGCACTAAAGCTGAGCGACTCATTATTGGTGCGAAGGGTTAGCACGATACCAAGTCCACCGATAACAACGTTTGCCAACCACATCGCTAGTGGTGAGCTCAATTGACGATCAGCAAGCTTTTCTCCACCAATGAGGCATGCCCAATACAACACGTAGAAGCCGAGAGAAATGGCGGCGCTTATACCAAAGTTTCCGCCGCGGGTGAGGATACCTAACGGACAGCCAACGAAAACAAACACAAAGCAGGCAAAGGGTATGGCGTACTTCTTATAGATTTCGACCAGATACTGTCGTGCTTGTTTGTCGCTATCGGTATACTGAAAGGCCATTGGTTCAATCTGGCTTCTAACGAGCGAAAGTCTTCCGGCAATTTTGTCACCTACACTCGCAGCCTGACCAGCCTCTATACTCTTGGCTGTTTGTCCTTCAAACAAGTAAGACACGTGATGAGCTAGGGTCGAATCAATATTGCGTGACGCAACATCGTTCTGTCGATTCGCATCATCGACAATTTGCTGCATGTCTTTGATGCGCATCTCACGATCACCACGCGAAAACATGCCCTCTCCGGAACGTTCCAACTTGAAGCCGTTTGCCGGGATGATGATGCGATGCGAGCTAAACTTCGTCTTCCGATATTCACTTGTCTTTGCAGCAAAGAGCTGATGTATTTCACCTGCACTGAGTTGCACCACAACATTGTTGTAGTCACTTGAGAATTTAATCGTACCCGTATCAGCGGTCACAACAGTCATTCTCCCTTGCTGCGTCCGATCATAAATCGTAACTCCTAACAAGGTCGAATTGGTTGAGTCCAGAGCTCGCGACAAAATCGTATAACCATCGAGTTGCGTGGAGAATTGTCCGGCTTCAATATTGAAGGTTGGTTTCTTCTTCTCGATATCCCAAAGCAAAATCTTAGCGCGGTGATTGGCGTCGGGAAGAATTGCGTCGTTGAACCAAAACATACCCAGTGTAATGAACGCTCCGGCTATAATCGAGGGAATCATCATGCGGATGAGTCCGGCTCCGGATGCTTTAAGGACCGTCACCTCGTGCGCCGCAGACATCGAGCCAAAAGTCATGAGGGTCGAAAAGAGTACACCCATGGGCACTGCCAGGACGAGCATCCACGAGAGGTTAAGAGCGACGAGTTGAATAATGACCCAAGTGCTGAGTCCTTTGCCGACGAGTTGGTCGATGTAGCGCAGAACGAACTGCATCAGAAAGAGGAACATCACGACGGAGGTTCCAAAAATGAAAGGCGCGATATGCTCGCGTAAGATGTAGCGTGCCGCTATCAGCATATCATCGTTGCTCTGTTTGCGTCAACTCCGCAATCTTCTGCTCGAAATACTCGAGACGCTCCGGTTTCATACGACCTAGCTGACGATAGGCTTTGATTGCTTGTTGGTACAGACCTTGCTTTTCGTAGATACCGGCCATAGTCTCGCTGATTACCATCGGCTCCTCTGCATCCGGAGCGGGTGCGATACCGGTTCCAACCTCAGGTTCTTCCGTGACGATTGGAATGCGCGCGCGTTCGAGTCGCGCGGCTAATTCTTCGAGCTGCGTACGTTTCGGTTCAGCGACTCTTGCTGACTTCTTCTCAGTTTCTACTTTTTTACGCCGAGCATTGTCCTTAGGCGGAGCAATGGGCGGTGAGATATTCATTGAGGAACCACGAATAACCGGATACTCCGGCAACTCTGGCAAGTAATGCATTCGAACATGATTCTTACGCATACTCTGCACGCGCAGAGGCGTGAATTCAAGTCCGGGAACCAATCTCATGTTTGAACTTCGGAGCGCTCTTGGGCGCGCGGGATCTGATGGCGCGCTTTCAATCAAACGCAGATTTCCGGTGTCAGCTCCTAAACGAATTCTGCGAACGAGAGATTGATCGAGTACGAGATTTCCGTCAACAACGTTGATCTGATTCAACACGACCGCAGTGTCGACAGGTTTATCCGGTGCTGTGTTGACGCTTTGGGTCTCTGCTCCATCGTTCTCAGATTCATCCGCTTCAAGCTCTGGAGGAATTGGCGTCAACTCATCGGCATCGTCGATAAGCTCTTTGAGCTCCGGCCAATTATCGTTGTCATCGTCAACATTTGACAAACCATCATCCAGTGCTTGATCAGGTGTGGGTATCTCGGGTTGCGCTTGTGGACGGGCCTGCTCTGCGCGTACGCGGGAGGCAACCGATTCGTCATGAACCGTCGGAACCTCTAAGTGCTCAGGTCTCGCTTCTTCGATACTTGCTGTCTTAGCTGGCTCTTGCACTACAGCTCCAACAGCCGCTTCAGGGATGTTGTCGGTGGCTTGTGTGTTGATTGTAGCATCAATGGTGTCAACTGCACTTTGGGCCACTTCGGCTACTTTATTCGTCGCAGTAGATGCCGTGCGAGCAAGTCGCGCATGCGGACCCAGATCGCGATCCAACATGAGTAAAGCTCGGTGTGCCGGGAAACGGCGCAGTCCTTTTTCGACACACTCAAATGCAGACTCAAAGTCGTTCATCTGCATATAAGCCCGAGCCAGAATGGCATAGGCGGTGGTGTAATCGGGATAACGCTTGATACCCTCTTCGAGGATATGAACTGCTTCGAGCGCATTTCCTCCCCCCAGCTTTTGTTGGGCTTCGACTGCAAATGTGTGGTGAACTGACATGGCTAAACCCCCTTATACATCGTTTAGACCTTCATCGTCAATATACAGCCCTTGTGTTTAGGGCCAACAGACAATCACTAATCGCGCTGACGTCCCAAGAGACGTAGGAGAAACAAGAACAAATTCAGAAAATCCAAATACAAGGTCAATGCACCAAGAATTGAAAGCTTCGCACTTGTTGCCCCATCTGCTTCCAACTCTGCAGCCATGTCGGCGATTTTCTGTGTGTCGTAGGCAGTCAAGGCTGTAAACACAACTACACCTATTGCTGAGATCGCAAATGCAAGCGCGGTGCTTTGCAGGAAATAATTGATGAACATGGAAATGACGAGTCCGATAAGACCAATAAAGAAGAACGATCCAATCGAACGCAAATCTCGTTTGGTCACCATACCATAAACACTTGCAGTTCCATACAAAGCCGCACAGCTCAGAAAGGTACTTGCTAGCGATTCACCGGTGTAAAACAGAAGAAGAATCGAAAAAGTCAGTCCATTCAGCGCAGCGTACACGATGAACGAGACTTGCGCAGTGAGTACCGACATTCGATTGATTCCGGCACTGAGCCACATGACCAATCCAAGTTGCGCGATCATGAAGATGAAGCGATAGTTTGCAACAGCGAACAAAACCTCCGGTACGTTTGCAGTAGCATAGGCGATGGCGGTGGTGACAATCAGTCCGCCAAACATCCATGCATACACTTTCTGCAATAAGACGCGTTGTTTGTCTGTGGACCCAACCTGGGTTTGCGCAAGAATGCTATCAATGTTTGTACTCATTGCAATGTCCTTTTGTTTTTAATTGTCTTCGCTCTTCATCTGGCAATCAACAATTGATCCCGGAGTGAATGCAGTCTTTCTACTTTTCTCTGCGAATCACATACTCTGCAAAACTCAGCAAAGACTGCTTGAACGCAGAGTCGGGAAATGGTTGAATGCATGCTACGGCTTCGGCAACGAGTTGCTCTGCTTTTTGCTGTGCGTATTCATTGCCGCCGTTTGCTTGCACGAAACCTTGTACGTATTCGACTTGCTTGTCATTTGCTTTCTTGCTTTTGACGAGCGAGATAATCTTTTTTACTTCACCGTTTCTCGACTGTTGCAAGGCGTAGATGAGAGGCAGCGTCAGCTTTCCTTCTCGTACGTCGTTACCTACCGGCTTTCCAAGAATGGAGCTCCGACTAGTGTAATCCAAGACATCGTCACGGATTTGGAATGCCATGCCTAACTGTTCACCAAACTGACGAAGAGCTTCGTGTACAGACGGTTCAGCTGAGGCGCTAATTGCACCGATTTCGCAGCAGGTAGAGATCAAGGATGCGGTTTTGTCGGAAATGATCTTGTAGTAGGTCTGCTCGTCAAGAACTTTTTGACGTGATTTCTGGATCTGCAGTAGTTCTCCTTCGCTCATGCGACGAACAGCGCGACTGGTTACACCAAGAAATTCAAACTCATTGTTTTCAACCGCTGTGAGCAATCCGCGCGAAAGCAGAAAATCACCAACGAGAACAGCTACCTTGTTTTTCCAAACGGCATTGATACTCGCAAGACCTCGTCGTTCCTCTGCATCATCAACTACATCGTCATGAACAAGTGTGGCCGTATGCAGCAGCTCTACCATTGCAGCTCCGACAAAACTGCGTTCAGAGATCTTGCCGCAGAGTCCGGCACACAAAAACACAAGAGTCGGACGAAGTTGCTTTCCTCTGCTTCTCAAGATGTAGCGAACGATCACGTCGAGCAAAGCCACATGAGACTTCATGCTCTTTCGGAAGTAGAGATCAAACTCCTCCAACTGCGTCCGAATTGGCTCTCCGATACTGTGTACTATTTTTTCCGAGGCATTCGTCACAGTTTCTCCTGTTCGAGTGATTTCTTCCTGGCCACTTGTGCTACCATGATGCTTATTTCATACAGTACTAAGAGCGGCGCAGCAAAAATGAGCTGATTGATAGGGTCCGGCGTCGGTGTGAGTACGGCAGCGATGATGAGGATAACGACGTACGCATGACGTCGGTATTTTCTCATGAGTCCGGCTGACACGATACCGAATCGCGCCAAAACGTAGGTGATCATTGGAAGCTCGAAAATCAAACCTGCCGCAAAAACTGTTGTTGCTATGACACCTAAGTACTCGCCAATATCCGGTCGGGTATCAACCGGTTCAACTTTGAAATTCGCAGAAAAATTCATCATGAAGGGAATCATGACGAAATAGGCAAAGGCTATTCCACTCAAGAAGCACAGGCTGGAATACCAGGTTATGCGGCGTACCCAGCTTCGTTCTTTTTCGTAGAGACCGGGAGCCACAAACTGCCAGAGATTCCACAAAATCCAAGGAGCAGCGATAATGAAGCCACTAATGAAAATGACTTTGAAGTAGAGAACAGGTAGACCGAACGGACTGAGATTCTGAAGATGTAAGCCTGCACGCGCAGCCGGACCGAAGAGTACGACTTCAATTATCTGCTGAATAAAAATCCCCGAGATGATCGAGCCCACAACCACGCCCATCAAGGCCTTTACGATACGAGAACGCAAATCGTCCAGGTGATCGAAAAAACTCATTTCCCTTGCTTGTTCTTCTTCGGCCATGTGCGGTGCTTGTGAATGACCACAAAAATACGGATTAGGGGGCTCTGGGCATTGTCTGATGATTGTGCTGCCATTAGAGTCTATTTTTGCCCACTTATCAGAGAAATCATGAAAATTCTGACTGAAATACTCGTCAACCTCGACCACGAGCTTCTGCAGCACAGCGAACGGCCTATTCGCTCGATAGAATATGACTCACGAAAGGTCAAAAGCGATTCACTTTACGTGGCACGACGAGGCACCCAAGTTGATGGACATGATTTCATTCAACAAGCTATCGAACGTGGAGCTTCAGCCATCGTTTTAGAATCTGAACCTGCCTTTGCTCTTCCATCCGATCTGAGCGTCATCAAAGTCAAAAACTCCCACCAAGCCCTGGCTTTGCTTGCGCATGCTTTTTATGATTTCCCTGCACGCGACTTGAGCATCGTTGGAGTTACGGGAACGAATGGAAAGACTACCTGCGCGACCTTGCTGCACCAGTTGCTTGGGGTTGATGGCGAGACGGTCGGTATGATCGGAACGACAGGCAATAAAATTGGAGCGCACGAACTCGACACGCTGTTCACGACGCCGGAAGCACCGGAGTTATGTGCATTGTTTCAACGAATGAGTGAAGCAGGCGTGCGACGTGTTGTGATGGAAGTAAGCTCTCATGCCTTGGTGCAATCTCGGGTACTGGGTATAGACTTTAAAGCCGCACTCTTCACAAACCTCAGTCCGGATCATTTGGATTTTCACGGCGACATGCAGTCCTATGCCGATGCCAAGAAAATTCTCTTCGATTCTCTGAGCGCGTCGTCAATCGCGTTGGTGAACGCCGATGATGCACAAGCCGAACATATGCTGCGCAATACCCAAGCACGCTGTATTCGCGTTGGTCACCCTGAAGCACAATCACAACTTCAACTTGATTACTGCATCTCTTCAGAGCAATTACTGCACTCATCAACGAGCTTTCAGTTGAATGACGATGAGATCAGCTCACCACTTGTGGGAAGATTCAACATCGATAATCTGGCACTATGCTTGGCTACGTGCATTGAGTTGGGATTTGATAAAAAGGTACTGCTAGCCGCACTTCCCCACTTGCATCCTGCTCCGGGTCGACTTCAGCGCTTGGCTCTGTCAACAGGTGCAATCGCCATCGTCGACTACGCCCATAGTCCGGATGCACTCGAAAAGGCACTCACAACTTGTCGCGAGCTCCTTTCCAACGGCGGAGAAATGTACTGCGTCTTTGGCTGTGGTGGCGACAGAGATCGATTGAAGCGTCCTGTTATGGGTGCTATTGCCGAGCGACTCGCGGAACACGTTATTCTAACTTCAGATAATCCTCGAACTGAGGATCCACGACGAATCATCGACGACATCCGAGCAGGCATGTCCGCATTTGAGCGTATACATGTGATTGAGGATCGACGCAAAGCAATTGAATTGGCAGTTCGATTGGCAAAGGAAAACGATTGTATCCTGGTGGCCGGCAAAGGTCATGAACGTTACCAGATCATCGGAAAAGAACGTCTTCACTTCGATGATTGTGAGGTTCTTGAAGACGCTTTGCGAGTGAAATCAGAAGAGAGATTTTGAGATGAATCCTTGGGCCTTGGGCTCGTATGGGTAGAAATGCAAAGGGTCCCTCGTGGGGACCCTTTACTCTTTTCACTCAACCTATCGATTAAGGATTGATAATGATATAGTTGATGGCAAAGCTGCCGTCGATTGTTGCACTGGTATTGACGGTGATGCTGTCAGCTGCCGCATTTACAGTACTTACCATCGCACTGATTACGCCATTTGCTGCGGAACCTTGTACGGTAACCACCACGACAGCTCCACTGACGATATCTGCACCCGGACTAATGGTAAAGCTTGACGAAGCTGACGAAGGAACATATGAGCCTTTGATCATACCGTTGGACACGACGGAGCTAACCGCGCGTTTCTTCACAGTACCGCTCGACGAAATCGTCAGCACCGTGTCGACGCTATTGTCATTCTGCACACCTTCAAGTGTAACCGGATTCGACGCAGCCTTGACGTGCAAAGCACTTGCAGGCTGAGCTGTTCCGATACCGACTTGACCGCCACTCATGACACGTACTCGCTCCGTACCATTTGTCTTCATGACTAATGGTCGTGAATCCGTCGTTCCTAAGAAGTTTGTTGTAGAATCCGTTGCGCTATTACCGCTCAAACCCCAAGACAAGGACGAGGCCAAGGTGCTTGATGAGCGCTTTGATACTACTCCGGAGGAATTGACAACCAATACTGTATCGTCACTACTTGTAGAGATTCCGCTCAAACTCAAGGTCGAACTTGTCAATGCACCGGTATTAATGATGCTAGCGCTTCGAAGCGTATTCAAAGTCGATGCACCACTCACATTGAGCTTAGCGATCTTCGCAGAATCGGTTGCATTGATACGCTGAGTCGTGATGTCATTTGCACCAAGCTTGTTGACGAAGATACTGTCGGCGTTCAAGGTTCCGCTCAGCTTCATCTTGTTCGCATACAATGAGTCAGTCCAAATCGTTTCCGAGTTACGGATCTGACGTGAAGCAATCGAGTCCGCCCAAATGTCTGCCATGTGTGCGTTACCGGTCACATTGAGTTTGTTGGTCAAGATCGAGTCTGTAGCCGAAATCGTTGCTGCCTGCAGGTTACCACTGTTCGTGATCGTGTTCGATGTTACCGTATTGAGCGTAGATGCACCACTCACATTCAGCTTAGCAATCTTCGCCGAGTCTGTAGCATTGATGCGCTGCGTCGTGATGTCGTTAGCACCAAGCTTGTTCACGAAGATGCTGTCGGCATTGATTGTACCGGTCAGCTTCATCTTGTTAGCATACAACGAATCAGTCCAGATCGTTTCTGAATTACGGATCTGACGTGACGCAATTGAATCTGCCCAAATGTCTGCCATGTGAGCGTTGCCGGTCACGTTGAGCTTGTTGGTCAAGATCGAGTCAGTAGCTGTAATCGTTGCTGATTGCATGTTACCACTGTTTGTAATCGTGTTCGATGTAACAGTATTGAGCGTAGATGCACCGCTGACATTCAGCTTCGCAATCTTTGCTGAGTCTGTTGCATTGATACGCTGAGTCGTAATGTCGTTCGCACCAAGCTTGTTGACGAAGATGCTATCGGCGTTGATTGTTCCGGTCAGCTTCATCTTGTTTGCGTACAACGAATCCGTCCAGATCGTTTCTGAGTTACGGA
>JBGAUL010000046.1:0-16182 GCA_044228685.1 Chlorobiota bacterium | reverse complement strand
GATGAACCGCTAACTGCGATTGCATTGTTTACCATAACTGCATTCAATGCTTGTTGAATGCCGATACCAACAACGCTTCCGCCATTGCTGATTGCATCACCGGTGAGCATGACGGTGTTGTTTACCAATGAGTCACCACGACTGTTGTAGCTCAATACTTGTGGTGTGATCAGCTTAGCCAATCCGGTTGCTGTTAAGCTACGGGTTGTTAACAGATGAATACCTGCTGCTGATGCTGCTTGTGAAGTACGGTTGATCGCATAGATCATGTTGCCGCTGATGTTTGCTGCCTCATTGGTGTTCGGGAAGGTTACGTTTCCACCTGCCGGGTTCACAAATGAATTCTGTGTTTGCTCAATGTAGATACCTTGAGCTGCTACATCGGATGAAACATTTGATACTTCATTGCGAGCTACTGTTGGCTTGATGTTGTTGTAGCACAATTGACCTGTACGAGCTTCGCCGCCAATCATGATACCTGCTGCTTGACCGCTTTGGCCAGTTGCACCGATACCAACATTCATAATGCGGTTGTTGCTGATGGTTTCGTTCTCACCATAACCGGTGTAAACACCTGCGCGGCGAACGCTGCTGATGATGTTCTGACTGATTACCGTTCCCTTGTTATAGTAACGTTGGAAACGTGGGTTTCCGCCTGGCGCGATGTCGTTGTAGAACAACGGACCAACACCAAGAGAAACGACGCCATAACCGAAACCACTGATCTCGTTATTGATAAACTTGTTGTTGTCATTTGACAGTGTATCCAAACCAAGTGAGTTGTTACCTGCGATGCTTGGAGCAACGCTGCGGCTAACGATACCTGCTGAATAGCTTTCGTTTCCTGATGTCAAAGAACGAACGTCTGTTTCAAAGGTGAAGTTTGGTGCCAAGTAACGAACGATTGGCAATGATGCTGCATAGCTTGCTGTTGATTGTGGGTAGTTCTCGATCAAACTATTCTTAACAGAAATGTTTGATGATCCACGACCTAAGTAGAACACTGCACGTTGTGGCAATGTCGACGGTGATGCTGTACCAACGTCAAGCATGAAACGGAATGAACGCTGTGATCCACCATCAAAAATGATGTTGCCTCCTGAGTTAGCATACAACTGTGGATTCTTGAATTGGTTCTGAACTGCGTTTGGATTTGCAGGTGTAACATTCTGACCGTAGAGAACTCCAATACCGGTGTTTGTCATGAGACGAATACCGATCGAAGCACGGCTGAGTGACTGAAGAAGTGACGGCTTGAATGTAATGGTATTAACTGAGCTAACACCAAGAATACGAGATGTCAAATCCAAAGCTGCTTGTGGCAAAGCTGTTGAGCTTGAGTTACCAACCGAATAGCTATTGTCTGTCAATTCGAAAGTAACCGGACCACTAACACCACGTGAATACAATGCATCAACTGCAGCCTGAAGTGTTGAGAAGTTGCGGGCATTACCTTGATTCAAAGTACCGATAGTGTAGGTACCTGAAAGAGCATCGATGATATCGATTTCTTGACATACCGTGTTGTTTGAGCTAACCGGATCGTCAGGTGCATTTACCGTTGCACAAATACGATAGTGACCAACGCTTGTTGGTGTATATGGATCATAAACAAGTGTTGTTGTGTTTGGATTCGTGAAAGCCAAATCCGGGATGGTCTTGTCAGCTGAGTATACAAGTGTCCATGTACCGTTGTTGAGCTTCTCAATCGTCAAGTGAGTTGGGATATCTGATTGGTCGATAGCACCGTTGTTTTTGAAACGAGCTGCAACTGTAAGAGGACGACCAACGAATTGATTCGATGTTGGATTGAGAATAGCATCTGCTGCCAACTCAGTAGCGTATTGAACGTCAAAATTCCAACAAGCGCCATTTGCAGGTAGCACGTTGTTAGCGACGTTCTGGTCATTTCCATTGAGCAGGTTCACATAGAACTTCACACAATAGGTTCCAACATTAATCGAGTTGAAGTTCGGGAATTGAGCGAAGTAAGTACTTCCTGTTGTCAATCCAGCTGGGTTGACATAGTTGATTGTGTCACTCCGAACGAGATTGTTACCTGCATCTGTAATCACTTCGATAATCTGAGCCTGTGTTACAGGATTCAAACCAACGTTCTGAACCGAGATTGCAAATGGAATATCGATACCACGCAGATACTTGTATGGGGAAGGTCGAGGATAAACAATCTGAGATATGGAAACGTCGTTCTGATACGCGATAATAAACTGCTTAGAATAGGATTGTGTGTATCCGGTTGCAGGCAGATTATAGGTAGCATCCAATCGATAAGCACCACCAACTGCGTTTCGAGCATCAAAAGCTCCATTCGTTCCGGCTAAAGCTCCCGTTGCAAAATTGAATGTCTGCGTAAGCGGACCGGTTCCAGTCGTTACAGGAATAACGGTGTCGGTAACGGACGCTGTGTTTAGTGCGCGATATACTACGCTTGTTGAAGGAAGAGGACCTGTGATCTTGTAGGTAAGGTTGATCGTTCCAGAAGTACGACGGAAGCTGAGAGATGGCTTTGGAAATGTTCCTGAGCTACCATCATACAAACTTGTTGTTAAAATTCTGCGAGGATCGACATCATCCGGGAAAGAAGACTCGATACCGGAGAGAACAGAGAACTTAACGTTTGGACGATAGGTAACGCCATAACCAGTGGTGTATGAACAGATGTTACACAAACCATCGGTGTAATAATAAGCTGTTGGATAAGTAGTAGCCGATGTCGATCCACCTTGTACCGGTACAGTTGAAGTGTAGCCAACACAGCTGCTTTGATCGTATTGTGAACAAACGTCAACAAGAATGTTTGATGTTCCGTCCCACAAGAAGTTCGAAGCAAAGTTGTACTTGTACCACGTGTTGGCAGTACCTGGCAAATTCTCCGTAACCGGTCCGTAGACTGTTAGAAATGTACCATTGTCAAAGGTATTAGAATTCAGGGCGGTAGCCGTTGATGTCTTAATCTTGATCGAGAAATTTCTCATCTGATCAGAATAAGAACTGGTTGCATAAAATTGAATTGCGGTGAATTGTCCTGGTGACACACCTGCCGCGTTCAATTCAGACGCGAGGAACAAATACTGTACGCGATATGTACTCCAGTATCGCATGTACGGAGAATACGCATCTCCTAGCGATAGCGTTCCTGTACCTACCTGATAGTCCTGCTGTGCATGGATCGGTGATCCAGTAAACAGGCTCAGAATAAGCACGATGGAACAAATAATGAGTAAGCGAAATCGATTCATACTACACTCCAAAGTAATTGATAGAATAGTTGCTCTAAGTAACATCTTAGTCTTGATTATGAACACCAGTCAATTCTACCTAGGTGGTGTACTCGGTAGCATTGATAATAATGATCATCTCCCTGTGTTTGTTTCAGTAGGTTGTAACGAGAGATCGAAGCCTTAGCACTGTCATGTATGGTCGAGGTACTTCTACAAACAACCAAACTTCAATCTCGAACAACAACGAATGACATGCACAAAGGCAATAGACTTTGCGCATTAATGGAGGCAAATTAGTGTATTAAAAAAGAGCAACAAGTCTTGTGAATGAATACTCATTTTAAATTTGCCCTCAAGTCATAATGTCTGTATCTCCTGATAGATTTTGGGATTATGAATTGCCGTTTGAATATCGTTCACGCCTCTACAAAGGACTTCCAATTGTTATAGATTTGTAAACAGTTGTAATCGATGGTCGTCAATCACTCTTTCGGCAACAGGTAGGTCCACTTGCAAGACAACTCTATTATATATCAGCAGGTTGAGCAATGCAAAATGCTAATCCGCGACGCGTGTAGGCGATCTGGTAGAATAGGATCGGACGTACACATCATTGGCGCTTCTAAAGCCCAATCGGTTGACACTATTCTTGAGGCTGTGAAAGCGGGTATAAAAGCGTTCGGCGAGAACTACGTTCAGGAATTGATATCAAAAACGACACAAATCGATGATTCTTCAATAGAATGGCATTTTATCGGCCATCTTCAGCGCAACAAAGTCAAGCAGATTATCGACAAAGTCACGCTTATACACTCAGTAGATTCCGTTGCATTAGCTGCAGAGATTTCCAAGAACGCCGTCCGACTAGCGAAAGTCATGGATGTTTTACTGCAAGTCAATAGCTCAGGTGAGAATTCAAAATCAGGCATCTCGCCGGATTCGCTGATGCATTTAGCAGAAGAATGCTCTGCCTTCGAGGGTGTTCGAATACGAGGACTAATGGCCGTTCCTGAGGCTACGGACGATGAAGAGACGCTGCGGGGCGAGTTCAGATTGCTTCGAACTCTGCGAGATGCAGTACGCGACGAACTCGCCATGCCTCATTGCGATCAGTTGTCAATGGGAATGAGCAGCGATTACGAGATCGCGGTTGAAGAAGGTGCCACAATGGTTCGACTCGGTACAATCTTGTTCGGAGAAAGACACTACGCTTAATCTGTCGAGTCCCCTTTTGAGATCTCCGCTCGGTTCCAAATCACTCTCGCTATCATCTGGGCTACAAGACGAGAAGTTCTGTTGTCCTGATCGTGCTTGGGATTGACTTCAACAAAATCAATCATCCTGGATCGACGATCCGAAGATGCGATCAAGCTCATCATCAACGCTTGATCTGCGCTGAAGCCATCGACTGCCGGCGCACTAACTCCTGGAGCAAATGCGCTGGAGACGGCATCGATGTCAAAAGAGACGTATAGGTTTTCTGCCGACAATCCGGACACTACCTGTGCAAACGCACTCATCGTGGCGTTGCGCTTGATCTTGTCAAGTAACAATACTCGATGACCCAGACTTTCAACAAAAGCAATATGGGATGCCGCCGCGCAGAAGGCTTGAATGCCGAACTCAACAAAATCACCAGCCTTAATGCTGCAGCTGTTGTGAGTGAGAATCTGACGGAATGGAGAGCCTGAATGTGCTAGGTCTCCGGCACTACTACCTAAGAGCTGTCTCACGTCGAGATGGGCGTCAACATTGACTATTGCCTGACTCGAAAATTGATCGCAAAATGATCGTCCATTGGGCCAAGCTATATCATGTCCACCACCAATACAGACCACGAACACACCGGCAGCAAGAAGACTATTAACAACTCGATATTGTCTCTCGTGAAGAAGCTCCAAAGAATCATCGTCACATCGAATATCTCCTACATCGACGATACGCACACCTTCCGGAAGTCTCTTTGCGCCCCAGGAATCAGTCAATCGATATAGAAAATTCCGAATACTACTTGGAGCCTCTGCCGCACCAGGTCGACCTCCATTACGCTGCACACCAAGATGCTGAGGCACACCAACAATGACTATATCGGCATTCAATGTGTCGGTGCCATTCCAAAACTCCACACGATGCGCCAGACGTTTGTCTTGCGGATCGGGTAACGAAAGTTCCGGTGCTTGACTTAAGTGAAGATCGTCTGATGATAAGGTTACGATCACTTTTGCTCCTCGATAGTGTTTTTCGTGTTTGCTTCAAAGATGTCAATCATTTGCCTAGCTACTCTGTCCCACGAATAATACTCACGTAGCCGATATTTCTCTTGCTGCGCTCGTTGTCTCATGGAGTCATCAAAAATGACTCTTGATATCAGTTCCGATAACTCATCAACAGAGTCAGAATTGGCAGGCAAGAGCAAGCCGTTATGACCCTCGGTGATGATCTCAGGCATTGCACATGTATTCCTTCCAACAACAGGAACACCGCTGCAAAGCGACTCTGCGAAGACCATACCGAATCCCTCAAAGTAGGTAGGCATTACGAAAGCGCTGGCGTGTTCAAAATAAGACTGGAGCGTTTCCTTGGGAATTCTACCTAAGAAATGCACTCCTTCGGATGGAGCTTTTTCCATGGGCCATCGTTCTGGTCCTGCGATGACGAGATCCACTCCCCACTTCGTACGATTCCGCTCAAACGCTTCAAGCACCAAATGCCCGCCTTTCAGCCTGAAGTCTCGTCCGACAAACAAGATGAAGTCTCTCTGTAACGGGCGCTCGCCCACCGTATCTCGCAACGGAACGTTGCTTGCCGGATGAACAACATGACCACGTTCCATTGGAATTGAGTAGGCATCGCTGGTTGCATTCATAGCAAATCGACTCATGGCGATATGTCCGGCACTGGAAGCAAAGATGTGTTGCTGACGACGCTCTTTGCGTCGAAGTACAGCTTCGCTATAGACAACCGGTTGATAGCGTCGAACCTGTGGATGTGCCTGCATTTGTCGCAATTGAGCAGCACATATATCGTAATAGATAAACTGTGCTATGCCTTCTTGAGGTGCAATGTCCGCTATCGACAGAATAGCGTCTAGTTTCGATTGAGAGTTACATGCTTGAAGTCGTCGTTGAAGTTGTCGCTCCATCAGCCACGCGTGGAGTCGAGTCAGCATGTACTGACTTCGTATGGCCATATCATGAGGATGCCACCGAAGTCCAAGTATTTTAACGACACTGAGAACGAGTGGATGTAGACCCAATTGAAGATCGGTTAGCCTTAGGTCAGTTTGATCTTCGAGCGCCTTCATGAGCGCGAAGGGAGTATGACTCCATGTACGCTCTTTATCTTCCAGCCACTCGCAGGCAAATCCGATGTTCACCATAATCTTCATTGTAGTTGACAGCGAAATTAGTACCACCTTGTTTCTGGCTTTTTAATAATTTCAGCAAAGAATATGATGGGGTGGGAACTTTAGTTCAAGACAAAAGGGGAAAACATGCCTCCATTGGCGTACAGCATAGATTCACACTTGCTGACACCTGCGACGATTTCAACATTTCGGAAGAACTATGGCGAGATAATTCTTCGAGCCCAAGGCGATAGAACCGAAGTGGACTTGCACAGCCTGTCACCAGATCAAGCCAGGATGCTGGCTCTTGATCTAGCTTTTTATGAGCGCAATCCTAATCTGCCCTTGGAGAATTTGTGCTCACACTTGGATAATTACAATCCGCAAAACGAAACTCAGACCGAACTGTTGGCATATGCACGACGTCTTGTCGATTTGGAAGATGACAGCTCCGGCTCAGGCTTGTTCATGTATGGTGATGCCGGTATTGGAAAAAGTCATGTTGCGATTGGTATTTCAAAGCTCTTCATGGAGCGTGGTCTGAACCCTCAATTCCTTGTTGCAGAGAAATACACTTTTACAACACACGTGGAACTGCAGCCGGGACAAGTTTGGATTATCGATGATATGAACAGCGGTTTTCATATTTCCTCAAGACTCTTCAGACAAGTAGTGCTCAACGCCCACGAGCGCGGAGGACGGGTCTTTGTTACTTCAAACAAGGAGTATGATGAGCTGATGAAGGAACTGTTTGTCGGCGACAGCAAAGCCAACTTGATTCGATATACTGACAGAACAAAGGGCATGTTTAAAATTTTACACGTACAAGGTTCAAGCTTCCGTCAAGCACACGCTTGGTATAAGTAATTCCAACCTCTGTGGTTCTCAGGTCCTTCCTTGACATTGCTTACTGTAGCTCTATATGCTTGGATTAAAAGTCAAAACAAACGCTCAGTGGTGCGCGAATGCAATTCTTCATTTGGACGACCTCATCGTAGATCACGCGCATTGTGAGAAAAAGGCTGCGGCATTTGCTTTGTCCATGATTCAACGTTATCCGGATAAGACCAGACTAGTGATGGACATGGTTGAGATCGTCAATGAAGAAATGGAGCACTTTAAACTCGTAATGCAGTGGATGGCCAAACGCAATCTGCAGTTGACAAACGACCGTGGCAATGGCTATGCAAATCAACTGCATCGTCTCATGCGAAAGGAAGAGCCACATCGCTTGCTCGACTCACTTCTCATCGGCGCGATGATTGAAGCTCGTTCTTGCGAGCGGTTTACGATACTTTCTACACACTGTCCGGACGAGGAGCTGCGCGATTTCTACAAGTCATTGCTTGCGTCTGAGGCTGGTCATTATCATCAATACACCGATATTGCGCGCGAGTATTTCCCCCGCTCAGTCGTTAGCAACAGATTGCGAGAGCTCCTTGAACAAGAAGCAGCAATCGTAGAATCGCTGCCAAACAAAGCAAGCATGCACGGTTAACTCCACAATCGATTCACATCACAATTCGCTACTCGCGACCATGCGAAAATTTCTCCTTCGTCTCGTGTATATCAGCTCTTCACTACTAGCACTAGGCTTAATACTGTATTTCAGCGCCAACGCATGGATTGACAAGGTCACGTCTAACCGACTATTCACTGACTTGAAAGCAACTCCTCATCGACACGTAGGCTTGCTTTTAGGCACCGCGAAGCTCGGTCCAACCGGCTGGGGTAACCCATTCTATAACAATCGCATTGATGCAGCGGATATTCTGATGAAAAACCACGTCATTGATTACCTCATTATCAGCGGTGACAACCACGTAAAAGGCTATGACGAACCAAGCGACATGCGTCAATCCTTGATGGAGAGGGGTATTGACTCGACTCGTCTGATCTTAGACTATGCCGGATTTCGAACTTTTGACAGCATCATTCGCGCTCGAGAAATTTTTGACCAAGATTCGATACTGATCATTTCCCAACAATTCCACAATGAGCGAGCACTTTTTATCGCTTCACGCAACAACATCGATGCAATCGGATTTAATGCCGCCGATGTAGACACGCGCTGGATGTTCAAGACGGCACTACGTGAACGCTTCGCGAGAATCAAAATGCTATTGGATGATTTCTTTGGAGCGAAGCCGCATTTCTTGGGACCCAAAGTTGCGATCCCCAAACACTAATCACCGAACCCGCACTAGCTTCGTGCAGTATCCGCTCATTCAAACGTTCACCAAGACTGTTTTTGCTGTTTAGGCAAACAAGATTCATGGAGTTTCAGATTCGTGAAAGCTAGTGATGCTCGTATATTGAAGTGAATCACTTCTAGATCTTTGTTCCTAAGCACTTATGAAATCTGCTCGCTTTATTCTTCTTGCAATCGCACTTCTGTTTGTTATCTCAACACAGAGTCGCGCCCAGTTATACCCCCAGTACAAAAACACTGCTGCTAAGATATTCTCGACTGCAACAGCTGACAGCTCCTTGTATGCTCGACTGGCGACAATGTGTGACACATTTGGGAGTCGATTGAGCGGATCGGAATCGCTGGAGAAGGCAATTGAGTGGATTGTCGCAGAAGCTCGCAAAGATGGATACGACGCTCGTGCAGAACCAGTCAAAGTTCCTCATTGGATTCGTGGCGAGGAGTCCATTACCATGACTTCTCCGCGACCTAAGAATATTGCCATGCTTGGACTTGGGGGGAGCATCCCGACGCCAGCAGAGGGCATCGAGGCAGAAGTGATGGTTGTTACATCTTTCGACGACCTTCATAAGCGTGCGAAAGAAGCCAAGGGGAAGATTGTCCTGTTCAACGTCCCCTTCACTGAATACGGTAAAACCGTCCAATACCGCGTCAACGGCGCTGTCGAAGCAGCGCGATGTGGAGCAGTAGCCTCATTAGTTCGCTCCATCACTCCGGCATCATTGTACACGCCACATACCGGCGTCATGCACTATAATGACAGTGTTACAAAGATTCCTCACGCCGCCATCACAATTGAAGATGCCGAGCTTTGCTCAAGAATGATTGCACGTGGGCAACGAGTTGTTCTGAAACTCAAGATGTCGGCACGAACAGAAGCAGATGCGATCTCACATAACGTTGTGTTTGAAATCAAGGGATCTGAAAAACCCGAGGAGATCGTTGTCATGGGCGGACACATTGATTCCTGGGACGTGGGACAAGGCGCGATGGACGACGGAGGCGGCGCGTTTTCAGCCTGGCATGCCTTGAATACTATTAAAAAACTTGGACTGAAGCCACGCAGAACCATTCGAGTCGTGATGTGGACGAATGAGGAAAACGGAACTCGCGGCGCAACAACCTATGCTGAAACCCACGCGAATGAAAAGCATGTTTTGGGAATCGAGTCTGACGAAGGCACTTTCAAACCAAAAGGATTCAACATCGAAGGGTCAAAAGAACTGATGCTATGGGCTCAAATGGTATCGCCGCTCTTGGATGCATGCGGCGCAACGGAAATGAAGGAAGGTTTTGCCGGCGCAGACGTTGGTCCGTTGAAAGAAAAATATGGTACCCCATTACTCGGTCTGGTAGTAGACACTACCAAGTACTTTTGGTACCACCACACCAATGCAGATACGATGGACAAACTGAATCCACGCGAGCTCAATGAATGTGCTGCCGCGATGGCGATTGTGGCATTTGTAGCGGCAGATGCAGAACGCTTGCCCGCATCTAGATAATATGTCAGCTGCCTGGCAAATTGACATTTGCAGCCGGATGATAATGTCAGAGAACTAGCTCCGACGCATCAAGAAGAAAGGGTTGCACCGAATGGCGCAACCCTTATTTTTTACTGACATTTAAGCAAACCTCTCATGCGAGACAACTACTTGTCTTTCCGTTGTTGGCGAATCTCACGACGAAGCTCACGGATTTCCTTTTTCGCCTCTTTTACGTCTTTTCTTGCTTCACGGTGTTCCGCTTTAGCTTGTTGGTGTAGAGACTTTGCTGCGTCGGTATTTCCTGCATCACGCGCTTCCTTAGCCTGCTTCATTGTTTCCTTCGCCTTCTCATTTTCTGCCTTTGCTTCCTTTACTTTGGCTTTTGCAGCTTCGACCTTAGCTTTTTGGTCAGGTGTGAGGGTTGGCTTTTCTTTTGTGCCATCTTGGGCGTACATACTTACTGCAGCACAAAACACCAAGGTGGTGCAGCACAAAGCGATGAATCTTTTCATTGTTCTATCCTTCTGTTGTTGTGGTTAAATACTATTCGTTTTTTGTGATTGTGCCGAGTGCGGTACCGAAAACTCCGCAGCAACCATACAGGAGATTTGAGCGACGATTTAGAGCAAAGGTTTAAAGGAAACTGACATTTTGACTAGAAAGTGGCGATTTTAGGGTAAAAACACAAAAAATTGTCGGAAAGCGTCTTGTGGTGGACGAAAATTCTTCGAGTTTCGCTGTACGACGCGCCACCGAGGATTGGCAATTCCCTCCCCCAGTACCTTCAAAGAGGGCAAATCTCATGGTATTCCTCGTGCATTTCGGTCATTAACGGTTTGGTACTACAGTTTTCTCCCTCGGTCTACTCAACTGTGAGCAGCCTCCGACGGCTGAAACTATGTCCCTAATGCGGCTTGGCTATTAGTGTTGCTGGCAGTAAATTGCGTGTCGTTTTTCAAGCATCTAAGCAATTGTTCATTCCTATACGGAGTCGTCCTTGAAAGGTCTCGTTCGAAGATATTTAATCATTCTTCTTCCTCTAGTTTTTGTCGGTTTCCTCCTTTATCCTACGTGGCGCGTTAGCGTTCTTGAAAAGGAGCGTCGCTCCGTCGATACCACGACAAACAAGAATGCGCTTGCTCAGTGGGATCAAAAGAATATGGAATCCCTCAAGAACAACCGCATACAAGCCCTTAAGCTGGGTCTGGATTTGCGCGGTGGTATGTATGTCACACTCGAAGTCGATGCTGTTCAGCTTTTGAAAGAAGCTGCAGACAAGTCGGCACGCGAGGATGACGTGTTTAAGCAAGTTCTTGACAGAACTCAAAAAGTCGCTGAGAGCAGTGACGAACCTGTGATTGAAATTTTCAAACGCAGCTTCAATGAAATTGCAAAGCCTCAAGGAAAGTCTTTGATCAACTATTTCGACTTAGCTGATATCAAAGACATCTCAGAGGAAAAGATCATTGCTAAACTCACGCGTGATATTGATGACGCTGTAGATCAAGCATTGACCGTTATGCGTCAGCGCGTTGACAAGTTCGGCGTTGCTGAGCCTAACATCCAAAAGCAAGGAACTCGTCGCATTTTGCTTGAGTTGCCTGGCGTTCAAGACGAAGCACAGATGCGCGAGCTTATCGAGCACACTGCACGTCTTGATTTCAAACTTGTTCGTGGTGGCGGAGATGTTCTCAAAGCATTCCTTAGCATTGACGCGTATCTAGAACGTCAAAATGAAGGAAAGAAGGACACTACAGCTGTTGCTGCAGTTGCTGATTCAACCAAAGCTGATTCAACAGCTGCCAACACAACAGCAAAAGCTGATTCAACCAAGACAGATTCAACCAAGACTGCTGCTAACGATACAGCTAAGAACAAGGATCCTTATGCAGGTCTGAGTGACGAAGAAAAGGGTAAGAAGTACTTGAAAGAACACCCATTCACTTCTCTTTTCAGTGCTCAGTTCTTGATGGACAAGAAGTCAAAGCTTCAGCCATTCACTCTTCTGCAAGAGAACGTTGCTCAACTCCCACCGAGCGCTGATTATTTCTACACGACCAGTGAAAAAGGCAAGAAGATGATTTTGGATTACATGAAGCGTGATGACATTCGTCGTTTGCTTCCTGCAGATCTTGAAATCACCGTTGACGCAAAGCCAATTCGCGGTTCAGAGAAGTCTGCAAACCCGGCATTCTACATGTACGTTGTTAAGCGCGATGCGGAGTTGACCGGTGAAGTTATCGTTGATGCCTTTGAGAACTTTGATCCAACAAGCAATCGTCCAATCGTAGACATGATGATGAACGACGACGGTGCTGATAAGTGGGCTCGCATCACAGGTGCCAACATCGGCAAACGTATCGCAGTTGTACTTGACGGTGAAGTGTACAGTGCTCCAACCGTTCAAAACAAGATCCCTGGTGGTCGTTCACAAATCACCGGCATGGCTAACATCGAAGAAGCAAAGCTTTTGAAGATTATTCTCAAGGCTGGAGCTCTTAAGGCACCGGTAAAGATTATCGAAGAGCGTCTTGTAGGTCCGTCACTTGGTGAAGACTCAATCAAGTATGGTATGTGGGCATCAGTTATCGCATTCGTGCTTGTTGTACTCTTCATGACTGTGTATTACTCAGCGGCGGGTATGATCGCTAACATTGCGATGCTTATCAACGTGTCATTGAACATTGCTGCTTTGGCGGCCTTTGGCGGTACACTTTCGCTTCCTGGTATTGCGGGTATCATTTTGACCATCGGATTGGCCGTAGACGCGAACATCATCATTTTCGAACGTATTCGAGAAGAGATTTATCGCGGCAGAACGTTGCGTGCAGCTATTGACGAAGGTTTCCATCATGCCTTGCCTCCGATTATTGACTCTCACGTGTCAACTCTTATCACCGCATTGATCCTGCTGTACTTCGGCTATGGACCAATCAAGGGATTCGCAGTGACACTTATCATCGGTATTTTCTCTACCCTCTTTACGGGTATCATCGTCTCGAGATCAATGATCGAATTGGTCATTTCACGTAAACCAGGCGCGAATCTCAACTTCGGTCAACACGCCACTCTTAAACTTTAATTTGAACAGAGGAACACATGGAATTTTTCGGTAAAACCAATATCAATTTCTTAAGCAAGAGAAAGTTCTTCTTCTTCCTGTCAATTGCAATCAATGTTGTAGGAATCAGCCTTGCCTTTCTTGGCGTGCGCATGGGTATCGACTTCAAGGGTGGCAGCGAGGTAGGTATTGCTTTCAAGAATCCACAACAAACGGCTGCAGTTCGTACTGTGGTAGAAAAGGCCGGATTCGTTAACGCTGAAATCAAGTCATACGGCAAACCAAACGAGTTTCTTATTCGTGTGGTTGAAGTAGCAGTAAGCGGACACGAGAAGCCATCTGCTACAATCGTTGCAGCATTGAAGGCAGCCTTTCCACAAGAAGAAGTTATTGTAAAGAAAGACGACCTTATCGGACCTAAAGTAGGAGCAGAGCTTCGTAATCAAGCGTTGCTTGCTATCATCATTTCGGTTTTTGCAATTCTAATTTATATCGCATTTCGCTTCGAGTTCCTTTACGGACTTGGAGCAGTCATTGCACTTGTGCATGACGTGTGCGTGGCATTCGGATTCGTTCTCATCTTCCAACGCTTGGAAATTCTCAATCTTGAGTTCAACATGGGTGTGTTGGCTGCCTTGCTGACAGTTGCAGGCTTCTCGATCAACGATACGGTTATCATTTTCGACCGTATCCGTGAGAACCGCGTTAAGCACAAAGGCTTGTCGCTGATCTCATTGATGAACTTGTCAATCAACGAAACACTGAGTCGTACAATCAATACCGTTGTTACGGTTGTTATTGTATTGCTGACGATCCTCTTGCTTGGCGGCGAAGCGCTTCACGGCTTTGCCTTCACGATGCTTGTTGGTATCATCACTGGTACCTATTCATCGATCTACATCGCGAGCGCGTTCGTAGTTTGGTTCCTTGAGGCCGTTCGCAAGGTTGACCTTGAGGCAGAGTATCAAAAAGAAATCTCAGCTAAAGCTTAAGAAATCTCAATCAGATGAGCCAAACTGAACATATTCAATTGCCAAAACGAGTACTCGGTGGTAGTGATGCCGCCGAGTTTTCTCGCAAGGTTCAGGATAGTGCTGCGGCGGGCGTCACAAAGCTTATTTTGGATCTTTCAGCAGTTGAAGTCATGAACTCGTCGGGCTTAGGAATGCTCGTCGCAGCTCACAGCACGATGAAGCGTCACGGTGGCACTCTCTCGTTCTTACACACACCTGAAGTTGTCATGAAGCTGTTGAGGATGACGCATTTGGAAACTGTCTTTCACTTTGAACAAATAAATGAAGGATCTCAGTCATAGTATTGTAAATACACCAATTGAATTTTCTAAGCTCCGGCCGCAGTAGCAGTCGGGGCTTTATTATGTAATAAGATTTAAACGATCATGAGCGTAACAGTTGTGGTAGGTGCCCAATGGGGCGATGAAGGTAAAGGCAAAATCGTCGACGTGCTTAGCGCAGAGTCGGATATTGTTGCACGCTACCAAGGAGGAGCGAATGCAGGACACACTCTTGTTCACGAGGGACGCAAGACCGTCTTGCACTTGATTCCATCCGGTATTCTTCGTGAAGGTGTTCAGTGCGTCATTGGAAACGGTGTCGTCCTGGATCCAGTCGCATTGCGTGAAGAAATCAATCAGTTAGCTGCCGCCGGAGTGTCTGTAAAGGACAGACTCTTCATATCTCACAAGGCGCACCTGATTATGCCGTACCATAAGATGCTCGATCAAGTTCGAGAGCAAGCTAGTTCAGCTGCGATCGGAACGACAGGCCGTGGAATTGGTCCTGCTTACATCGACAAGTACTCGCGTAGTGGAATTAGAGTTGTCGATCTCCTCGATCGGGAGTCATTTGAATCTAAACTGCGACAGAACCTGGAAGAGAAGAATCAAGTACTGCAGAAACTCTATGGTGCGGATGCTTTGGACGTTGAACAGATTGTTGCTGAGTACTTGGAATTCGACTCATACATCGATCCCTTTGTCACAGATACGGCTCAGTTACTTTACAATGCACTCGCTGCCGGAAAATCTGTGTTGGCAGAAGGAGCGCAAGGTGCACTGCTGGATGTGGATCATGGAACTTACCCCTTTGTGACTAGTTCGACCCCGACATCCGGAGGTGCTTGCACAGGACTTGGAATCCCACCCACAGCAATAGGCCGAATTGTCGGCCTAGTGAAGGCATATTCTACGAGGGTAGGCAATGGTCCCTTCCCTACCGAACTGCACGATGAGAACGGCGAGAAGCTGCGTGCGCTAGGTTCAGAGTTCGGCGCGACGACCGGTCGTCCAAGACGCTGTGGCTGGCTCGATCTAGTTGCACTCAAGTACTCCGTCATGGTAAACGGCATTAGCGAAATGGCATTGACCAAAATGGACGTCCTAAGCACCTTCCCTGAGATCAAAGTTTGCGTGGCCTACAAAGTCGGTTCACGAGAACTGAAGAGTTTTCCGGCTGACGTAAAGTTGTTTGAAACCGTTGAACCGGTATATGTAAGCCTCAAAGGCTGGAACAAAGACATCACAGGCATCAAGAACTTTGATGATCTACCAGGCGAGGCTAAGGACTATATTAAGTTTATCGAAGACTTCTGCTCAGCCAGCGCGTCGATCATTTCGACGAGTCCGGAAAGAAACGGAACGATCATACGATGGGATTTGGCAGCACTCCTAGTCCGTAGAATCGGGTAGGAGGCGGGGTTACCCCCGCCGTCCTCCCACACCACCGTACGTGCCGTTCGGCATACGGCGGTTCAAATGAGTTTGATTACGTGATTCGTGATAGCATTGATATTAGGCCGAGTTTGCTGAAGTAGCT
>JBGAUL010000045.1:0-16293 GCA_044228685.1 Chlorobiota bacterium | reverse complement strand
GAAGAGTTGGAATACAATGAGATCGCTGATAAGCTTCAGTTACCCCTCGGGACGGTAAAAGCGCATATTTTTAGAGCGCGACAGATGATGTTGAAGAAACTCCAAAAACACCGCGCACTTCTGCAACCCTAACGTATCCTAGCCATCGAGCTGTGGTGCATCGCATACTTGATCTAGATTGATAAATACTCGCATGAAACGTATCTTATTGCTTTTGTTGACTTTGTGCGTTCTGGCGCCGGCCTTTTCCTGTTCTTCAAAAAACTCAGGAGGAGGAACCCACATCAGTTTTTGGCACTTTTGGTCCGAGCCGTCCCAAAAGCAAGTGCTCCAACAACTCATTAGCGATTTCGAAAAAGCTAATAACTGCACGGTGGATTGCACAGAATTGAGTTGGAACGACGGAAAAACGAAGCTGGTCGCTGCTTTTAGCTCAAATACAGCGCCCGATGTCATGGAGTTTGGTTCAGATTGGGTTGCTCAATTTTCCTCAGCCAACGTCCTCGCCGAATGGCGTGCCGACTCAGCGCACCTCGAGAAGTTCATTGATTGGTCAACAGCTCCATGTTATTGGAATAAAAAGATTTACGCACTTCCATGGGTCGTTGATACTCGAGTTTTATATGTCAATAAGCAGTTGATAGAGCAGGCTGGCGTTGGAGCTGTTCCGGCTACATGGACAGATCTTGTGCATGCTGCCGAAAAAGTCCAAGCAGGTGCCTCCGCCTCGGGTTTTGGCGCAAATGGCGCGGACGCTCATCGCTTGTATAAGAAGATTCTGCCTCTTTTTTGGTCCTTTGGAGGCGACGTGCTCAACTCAGAGCTGAAACCCGTCTTGAATTCATCTCAAAACATCGCAGCGCTGAGCACTTATGTTGAACTGTCGAGAAGTGGAACAATAGACACTCAAAAGGAACTCGACGCTGCCTTTGCGCGCGGACACGTGGCATTCCTCAACTCTGGTGGATGGTTGGCAGACAAGATTGGTAAGGAAAATCCACTTCTCGAATACACAGTTGCGCCACTTCCCAGTGGTCCAGAAGGTTTGTCCTTCTCCTTTGCCGGAGGTGAGTATTTGTCTGTGAATGCCCATTCCTCCCAGCAAGACTTAGCCCGCAAACTCGTTGACTACCTCACGAAGGGAAGTACTTCTCTGGGATTCTGTAAACAAGTCACCGAGGCCGGATTTCCGGCAGACAAAGAAGCCTTTCGTGATAACTACTTTGTGTCGCACCCCATTCGAAGTGTGTTTTCTCGTCAGCTCGCCCACGCTCGCATGACACCGGTTCACCCACGCTGGTTGGAAATCGAGACTATCGTTGAGAATGCCGTGGTCGAAGCTTTGTACGCAAAGAAAGATGCCGCGCAAGCTCTGAACGATGCGCAGTTCCTGGTGAACAAACTTCTTGCTAACTAACAGCGCATGCCCAGATTGAACTGGAGATGGGATGCCAACTCATCCACTTAAGCCGCGTGCACACCTTGTGAGCCTGAACTCGCACCCAGCCTCGTTTTAAGTGCCAAGAACTTATTCTCATAAAAGGTCTTGGACAGCCAAGCCACGCCTACAGTCAGTATTAACAGCAAGCTGTGATACAACATCGTTGCAGGGATGATCGATAAGTTCATCCATAAGCCACGCAGAGCATAGACCAGACTAAATGCAACCAAGTTGTGAAACATGTACAGCCCGTACGAGATGTCACCGGCACGTTGTAGAATCGGACTTGAAAAGCTAAGTAGTGCTTTAGAGTGAACCGCTACTTCAATGATGAGCCAAGCAAAGATGAGCGCAAGAACGAGTTCACTCCAGATATCTGAATTGAAGACAGAGGCATAGACAGATGTGTTAAGAAGACTCTTGTGAAAGGCTATACGACAGAAGAGTAGGATGTATATGAAGACCTGCATTGGTCTTGTCCAAAGGAACAGCTCCTCAATTCTCTGTCGACTGTGATAAAGAAACCACGCAGCCAAGCCACCTAAAGCCATAAGATCAAATGCCAACAAGCGAATAAATGCAGAGGGAATCTCACCAAACCAGCCATTTGATGCCATGAACAGTAAACTGAGTCTTAGGATTATCACGGCGGTGAAAATGATGGGAATACGATGTATCCATCGCTTGAGAGTTGGAGCGATGATGAGATAATAGAGCTCTTCGACACCAATGGACCACAATGGACCAATCACAAAGACATCGTAGTAGATGTTCACTACAAATGGCAGAACAAAGAGATACCATAGCAGCACGTCGCTAGGCGCGTAGCTCATCGGAGAGGGGATTGAGAACAACGATAACAGCGGAGGAACGACACCCAAACCAAGGAACACTAACAGGTAGTACAAAGGCAAGATCCGCAACACTCGACGCATATAAAATGCTCGGACGTTGATTGTCCTTGTGTTCTGATGCTCTCGAAGAAGGAGATAGGTGATGAGAAAACCACTTAGCACAAAGAAGAAGGACACTGCTAACTGACCATCGTTCATGATACTGAGGTCCGCAAATCCGACTATTCCACGCTTCGTTCGTATTGCTTCTCCATGGGCGAGCACAACCAGATAGGCCGCGAAAAATCGAAGTCCGTTGAGACCTCGAAAGTTCTGTATTTCTGCATACGGTCGGCTCGAAACTGTACTCATCAACATCTGCTGAATGGTTGCGACGAACAATCTAGCACGCAGGCGACGAATTAGTGACAATGGCTACGTCACATTTAGGAATGCTTGGTGTCAAAGGGACATTAGATCTGCCTAAACTAAATTTGTTGTATTAATTCTAAGGATCTCGTTATGAGAAAATATGTTGTACTTCTGTTGGGCATAATACTCAGCACGCTTGTATGTGTTGAGTCCTATGCCAACCCTAATCCTCCGCGAAGCATTCGTGTTATGCCGGAGGGACTTGGCAAGGTACTGGTTACTTGGTCATGCGACAATGGTGGTGGTGTGCCAGAAGCGTATGAAATTTCGTCGTTCATCGGATACAATCAGTGGAATCCGCAGTACATGGCTACTGTGCAGTATGTGCCTGGACAGTGTGACTACACCTATCATGCGACCTTCAGTACCAACACCAATCGAATCCTCGACACAGTTACGTTTATAGTGCGGGCAAAGATTGGATCATCGTACAGTTACGACTCCATCTCATATGCTGAGAATATTGTCGAGTACAAATACGCCGGATTCATCGCAGCGCCATTCAAGCTTGCGACACAAAATGTTCAGTACACAGGTTATCCGTATTTCTATCGTTCACAGAGCCTTCCATCGGACGTAAACTATACTTTTTCCTTGCAGAAGGATTCCTTGGGTAACAACCCATTCGGCATTCAGATTGATGCTTCAACCGGTATAATTAGCTGGCTGCCAAAACAAACCGGATTCTATCCATTCGTAATGATGGCAACACCATCACGCGATCCAAGCTTGTATGGAGTGACGCCGATTCAATGTTCGATTACAGTCAATCCAGCGAAAACCGATTCCACAGGCGACTCCACAAGTCGTGCGATTAGATTTACTAGCTGTCCAAGCTCGTCCATCTATCGCGGTCAGACTTTCCGATATCAAGCTCAAGCAATGACGTCGTCGAACAATCAATCGGCAATTCTGAATTTCACGTTGACGACTGCACCAAGTGGCATGGGCATTAGTTCGGTTAACAGTCAAGGTCAGCACTATGCAAATATTGAATGGACACCTCCGGGAGCAGGCGATTATCCGGTTACTATTCGCTGTACTCAGAAGAACACGAGTACATTTGCAACACAGTCATTTGTCATTCATGTGGCTAGTGAATACCAGCCGTGTAATTTAATTGTTGGTAGACTGAGAGACCAAAACAACAAGCAACTGATGTCAAATAGTTTCGGTGACACTTTGGGTCATGTCTATGCATGGAGAACTGATAATGACTCTATCGGAACCGGAGTCTATACAGGATCAATTGGGTATGACGGTGGCTTTTTTGTGTCCGTACCACAAGGACATTACCTACTCAACTTTGTTCCTAACTACACGGCAGGCACTTTGACTTTTGATCAGGAGTGGTGGAAAGATGCAACATCTGCAGCAACCGCAACGCCGATTTCATTTACTTGCCAAGACTCAATTGTGATGGAACCGGTCGTCAATTCACACATCCCGGTTGCGGACCTGAAGTATACTGGAACAGTAAAAGATGATCAAGGCAACGGTATTCCGAATGTCACAGTTATTTTCTACATGTTTGCTGATCAAGCAGGAACCGGGTCACCGGTGTATGATGTACGAACCACAACCGATGCCAACGGTCAGTACAACATTATGTTGTTCTCGAACAAAACTTATGCTGCCTATGCACTTCCGCGCTCGAATAACTGGTACCCTGCATACTATCCAAACACAGACAACCTAGCTTCCGCGACACGCATTCAAGCTCCGGCACTTCAAAACGCTGTGAACTTTAGTCTGTATACACGTCAACAATCACAATATCAGATGGCAGTTGATGTACGTGGACCAAACAACGAAATCGTTTTCGCTCATGTTGAAGCATTCTATGTTGGCAATGCTAATGTAAGTCCTCAACAAGCACATGTCGTTGGCACTGTTGACTCATCAGTCGTCGACTTGCTCGGAATGGCAAATGGTGATTATGTGATCCTAGTCACACCATCTTCAAGGTCATATGTAGCAGGATACTATGTTGCAAACGGTACAGCTGTTACAAGCTGGACGAATGCTACACGCGTAAATCCAAGTCAGATCACATTCGTGATGGCTCGATTGGCACTTCGTCAGGGTACAAGTGGCTTTGGCGGTGCGGATGGAACAATCTCGGGCAGCGGTGGAATCATTCACAAATCGGGATCAGGCATACAGTCTGTTAAGCCAATTGAAGGCGCGCTCGTTTATGCAGTCAGCAAACAAGGCGTAGTTGATTTTACGACAACGTCTGCTGATGGTAAGTATGTGTTGAGTGCATTGCCAATCGGTGATCTAAGCCTCGTCATTGATAAAGTTGGTTATCAACCTGTCACAACCCCAATCGAAATCTCCGCTGATTCGAAGTATCACAGCGCCAAGTCAGTTGAACTTCAGGCAGCAGCGACATCAGACGTAACTGATGAACACCAGGATGCAGTTGCAATCAGACCAATGCCTGTTGATGCTCAATTGAAGTTGACATGGTTGGCTTCCAATCCATCAACTCAAATCTCTATCCATGGTGTTGACGGTGTGGAGTTGAGTCGTCGCGAGATAAACTCTGTTATTGGAATGAATACAACCTCCATCTCAACCACAGACCTTGGCAGTGGCACCTACTATCTGCAGATTCAAAGTGGTACCGCGATGCAAATAGTGAGCTTCGTTATCGTTCGCTAATTCCTTCGCGTCTGGTAGTCTGCCTCGGTGCAACAAAGCCGCTCGATGTCTATCGGGCGGCTTTTTCTATATTCAACGATTCAAGACAAACGAATACCGCAAACAAAATCCGGAATCTCAATGGCAAGAATCAAAATCGACTTACATGATGTGTATAACAAACGCGATGGAATTGAAGGAGCGTTAGAGCAGGCCTTTGTCGATGCTGAGGATACCGGAATAAAGGAGATCGAAATTATACCGGGAAAGGGAAGCGGTCAGCTAAAGAAGGCTGTGCATCGATTTCTACTGCGACCGCACATCAAAGCTGCAATTCACTACGTGAAGAACGATTCGAAGAACCACGGAAGACTCTTCGTGTACCTCAAGTAAGTCTGTTTTAAACACAAAGCCTGTACAAAATGAAACAACCTGCATATCGTCATAATATGCAGGTCGTTAAATCTATTCGTCGGGGTGAGAGGATTTGAACCTCCGACCCCCTCGTCCCGAACGAGGTGCTCTACCGGGCTGAGCCACACCCCGAATAGCTTGCGAAGATAGACATTCTCAGAGGATTGCACAAAGTCTGTGTAAATTTGCTGTTCTCCAGACGCGCGTGTCGCGTCTTCTTCTTATCGAGCGGAATCTCGTTCTTGCATGAACTACAGTATCGCAATTAATAGTGGCTGGTTCTGGGTTGTAGTCGCCGTACTTGTGAGTACGTTGATATCGGTCCTGTATTATCGTCGCACGCAACCACCAATTCACGGAAGCCTTCGCCTTGTTCTCACACTTTTGAGAACGATTGCCCTGAGCATCTTACTCTTCGTTCTCTTTGAACCTATACTCAGTATGGTGCGAAGCAGCGAAGACGCTCCTCGAGCCGCTGTTTTGCTTGACGCTTCCACCTCAATGAATTCTCGCGACGCTGCAGGCGATCGCATGCCGACCTATCGTAGTGCATTGAGCAACTCCGGCATTCTTGGTCTTGGGGATCAAGCTGCAATTCACACCTTTGATGAGAGCGTTCGAAGAGTAGAGAAGTTCAATATTGATTCGCTTCAGTGCAGTGGACAACGAACTGATATCGAGCGAGCGCTGCGTGTTGTAGGAGATGAATCCTCGCAATCCAATATCCAAAGCGTGGTGCTTTTTAGTGACGGAGTGTTCACATCCGGTGCCAACCCCATTTATCAAGCAGAACAACTGGCAAAGCCAATTTATGTGGTTGGAATTGGTGATACCAATGAAGCAAAAGATCGTTCGATTCAATCATTGATCACCAATGATCTCAGCTATGTCGGTACAACAGTTCCGGTTCAAGTGAGAGCGCGTATTCATGGCTTTACGGATGGACAAGCGACGGTTCATTTGTTGGACAATGGAGTGCAGTTCGCTGAGCAGCAGTTGATCGTACGTCAGAATCAAATGGACTACGACATTAACCTAGAGTACAAAGCACAATCTGCCGGAGTTCATAAGCTGAGCGCGGTCATCGATGCAGCAGACGGAGAGTTGACAACGAAAAATAATAGCGTTAGCGAGTTTATAACGGTACTGGGTTCAAAACGTAATGTGGTGATTTTCGCCGGCGCACCTAGTCCGGACCTCAGCTTCATCCGCGCTGCATTTGAACACGATCCTTCAATTCACGTCAAGGCCTTCGTTCAGAAGTCGGGTGCAGAGTTCTACGATCAAGCACCGACGAGTGCTGCGCTACGTGACGCCGAAACTATCGTGTTCGTAGGCTTCCCAGTCCAGTCGACGCCGGTTTCGGTGTTGCAGATGATTCAATCGGAGTTAGGTCGCTCAAAACCATTGTTGTTCATTGCCGGACAACAGACGGATTACAACAAGCTTCGAAGCTTTGAAGATTATCTGCCCTTCAGCGTCCAAACGACCCGTCCGGAAGAGTTCAATGTCATGGCAGATGTCAAAGCATCCAGTTCGTCCAACCCGCTTCTGCGCTTAAATGGAAACGCACATGATGCGGAGATATGGAACGCACTGCCGCCTATCTATCGTACTGAAACATTCGTGCGCGTCAAGCCTGAGTCGGAGATCGTCGTGAGTATGAAAGTAAACAACGTTAGTCTAAGTGATCCCTTGATCGTGACTCGTCACGTTCAAAAATCCAAATGCGTCGCCATTATGGGCTATGGTTTGTATCGCTGGAAACTCTTGGCTAATGCTGCAGAGCAATCTCGAGGATCACACGAATTGCCGGACGTCTTAAACGCGCTCATGATCAATTCATCTAAGTGGCTCAGTGCTCAAGATGACGAGAAGACCGTCCGTATTCGCACAACGCGAAAACTCTATGCGAGCAATGAGCGAGTAGAGTTCGTGGCGAATGTGTATGATGAAGCGATGACGCCGCTTGACAACGCATCGGTTACGGTAAAGATCACGTCGTCGAAAGAATCACGAGAAGTAATTCTTACGTCAAATGGCGGTGGACGCTACACAGCGAGCGTTGAAGGATTATCAGAAGGCGATTACGCTTTTAACGGCACTGTGGTCTTGAACTCAAAAGCTTACGGCAATGATGCCGGACGCTTCAGTATCGGCGAGTTGCCAATCGAGTATCAAAACTTACGCATGAATAGTGAGTTGCTTCGCAGTATTGCAGAGCGTAGTGGCGGGAAGTTTTACACGGTGAAAGACGTCGATAAACTCGTCCATGATCTGCAATCACATCCGTCGTTCAAAGCGAGAATACTAACAAACACAAGTGAACTCAATTTGTGGAACCTAGCTGTTCTCTTGGCGATATCGCTGCTGCTTTTTTCCGTCGAATGGTTTATCCGCAAACGCGCGGGAATGGTGTAGTCTTCCGTACTGATGAAAAAGAAAGGCTCCACTTGATTAGTGGAGCCTTTTTCTTTAGCGAAGCTCGTTGTTGATAGCTTCCAGGACCTGGGGTCCGGGATCGAGTTGTTCCTTCGTCAATTTGTTCAGCGGCGTCGCCGTTGTTCCGAGTATCTCGTGCAAATCATGCGACTCAGTGTCGATGTACACCAAACCGGTAAGAACCTCTCCCGAGTTTCTTGCCTCAGCCAAGCGCTTCAATCCGGAATCGCGATTTGTCGGATCCCAATCCTTTGCCAGCTTCGTCAGGTTGATCATTGAGCCGTCGTGCAGCTCGACCATGCGAGAGTCGCCTTGACTATAATCAACGTTGATTTCAGTCTTGAGTGGCACAAATCCAACTTCTGCCAGTGTAGTCTCATGATCACGGACGAAATCATAACTCTTCGTCGAACCATCATTGTTGTTGAAGGTCACGCATGGTGATATCACATCCAGCAATGCAAAACCGTGGTGCGACATCGCAGCTTTGATCAATGGAATCAACTGGTGTTTGTCGCCGCTGAAACTGCGGGCTACAAAACTTGCACCAAGCTCAATAGCCAACGTGCATAAATCGATGGATTCAAATTTGTTCTCAGAACCAGCTTTGCTCTTTGATCCGGCATCAGTCGTTGCTGAGTCTTGTCCCTTGGTTAAACCGTAGCAGCCGTTGTTCATGACGATATAGGTCATATTCAACTGACGTCGGACTGCATGGACGAACTGTCCCATGCCGATCGAGGCTGTATCTCCATCGCCCGAAACACCCAAATAGAGCAGATCCCGATTCGCAAGGTTAGCACCGGTTGCTACGGACGGCATACGACCGTGCACGGAATTGAAGCCGTGGGAGTTATTGAGGAAGTAATTGGGCGTCTTCGACGAACAACCAATACCAGAGAGCTTTGCAATGGTATGAGGTTGCACATTCATCTCATAACATGCCTGAACAACTGCGCCACTGATTGAATCATGACCACAGCCTGCGCACAGTGTTGAGATAACACCTTCGTAGTCTTTCTTGGAATACCCAACTTCGTTCTTGGCTAAGAGGGGATGACTGAATTGCGGTTTGAAATATGACATGAGCTAAAGTGTAATTGGCAGTTATAAAGAAGACAAATGAAATCCTGTTGTCGCGAGATGAACCTCAATCTTCATCGCGAAACAAGTTGTGCTTTGTGCTCCATAATCTTTGTTCGAATGAGTTCAGCTGTAATCGGCATTCCATCGTAATGCACAATACGAATCAGTTTCTTTGGATCGATATCTTCTTCAGCGACGAGTAATGTGCGAAGCTGTGCGTCGCGGTTTTGCTCGATCACATATACAAAATCGTGTTCTTCGATAAAGTCGACAACATCCTTCGTAAATGGAAACGAGCGAATTCTTATTGCATCGAAATCAATACCTTGTTCATGCATGATGTCCTTTGCTTCTAATGCAGCATCGGTAGTGGTGCCGTAGAAGAGTAGTGCGTTCGAATGAGCAGACTTCTCTTGGTAGAACTCCGGAGCCGGTACGTGCTTCTTGGCAGTTTCCCACTTGCGCAGTAGACGTTCCATGTTACGAACGTAAGTAGCGCCATCCTCAGTATAGCGAGCATATTCATCACGCGATGAACCGCGTGTAAAGAACGAGCCTTTGGTTGGGTGAGTAGCCGGAATCGTTCTATAGGGAATACCATCACCATCAACATCTAGGTATCGACCGAATTCCTTGAGATTCTGCAGATCGTCCGCACTTAATACTTTGCCGCGATTGTAAGCCCGCTTCGGATCCCACTCAAAAGGTGCACTCATGTGGTCGTTCATGCCGAGATCTAGATCTAACATGACGATGATCGGTGTCTGCAAGAGTTCAGCCAGATCAAATGCATCGTACATCGTTTCGAATGCTTCTTTGGGATTAGATGGGAAAAGCAGTACGTGCTTGGTGTCGCCGTGAGAAGCATATGCACACAAGATGACGTCGGATTGCTGCGTTCGAGTTGGCATACCGGTCGAAGGACCCGCTCTCTGCACATCGACAAGCACCGCCGGGACTTCTGCGAAATATGCTAAACCAATAAACTCATTCATGAGGGATACACCGGGTCCGCTTGTCGCCGTAAACGCACGTGCGCCATTCCAGCTTGCACCTAGTACCATTCCCATTGCTGACAACTCGTCTTCAGCCTGAACGACCGCAAAGTTCTTGGTACCGCTTTCTTTATCGATGCGCAAACGATTCGCATACTTTTCGTAAGCACCAACAAGGCTAGTCGATGGAGTAATTGGATACCAAGCTGCAACTGTTGCTCCGGCATACACTGCTCCAAGACCGGCTGCAGAGTTGCCACTGATGATGATTGAGGTGCCTACGAGGTCGCGTCGCTCAACACGAATGTTGATAGGATAATCAAAGTGCTCTTTGATGTAATTCACACCAAGTTCCATGGCGTGAACATTAGGCTCGATCAGTTTTGGTTTCTTTTTGAATTCATCTGCAATAACGCCACGAACCACATCCAAATCCATGTCGAGAAGAGTTGCCAGGGCACCGACATAGATGAGGTTCTTAAACAGAAGTCGTTGGCGAGGATCAGAATATTCCTTCATGCAAATCTGCATCATAGGAATGCCGATGTAGCTGATGTCGTCGCGAACGTTTTCTTTACGAATGACCTTGGTTGAGTCGTAAATAAAGTATCCGCCGGACTTCACCGAAGCAACATCTTTGGCAAAACTTTGAGCGTTCAATCCGACCATGATATCGATGCCGGCGCGACGACCCAGATAACCCTTTTCGCTTACGCGTACTTCGTACCAAGTTGGTAAACCTTGGATGTTGGAAGGGAAGAGGTTCTTGGCTGTAAAAGGAACACCCATGCGAAAAATGGATCGAGCAAACATGGTGTTTGCACTCGCAGATCCGGTTCCGTTAACATTGGCAAATGAGATTACGAAATCATTGATGATGGGTGTCATGCTTCTATCACTCGACATTGGTTTCCAGCTTTGGTGACTTGATAAATAAACTTCTGCATGTCCCACGCAGCTGTTGGACAGCGCTCGGCACACAAACCACAGTGCAGACAAACGTTTTCGTCTTTGACCATTACGCGACCGGTTTTGAGATCTGAGGACACATACAGATCCTGACTAATCACAGTCGCAGGCGCTAAGAGACGAGAACGTAAATCCTCCTCTTCGCCATTCAGTGTGAAGTTGATGCACGAAGTCGGACAGATATCCATACACGCATCGCACTCAATACAACGGTTCGCTGTGAATACAGTCTGTACATCACAGTTCAAACAGCGCTGAGCTTCTTTGAAACCGGTGAGTTTATCAAAGCCTAATTCAACTTCAGTCTTTCGATCTTTGAGTGTACGCGATTTATCCGCGTGTGGCACCTTGTAGCGTTGATCGATAGTGACATCGCTGTCATATATCCACTCGTGAATACCCATCTTTTGATTGATGAGCGTGACGTGTGCCGGTGGCCTCTCCATGACGGAATTGCCGTTGCAGAAAAGATCGATTGATACTGCTGCTTGGTGACCGTGTGCAACCGCCGTGATAACATTCTTCGGGCCGAAAGCTGAGTCACCGCCAAAGAACACCTTTGGAATAGTGGACTGGAACGAGGTCTCATTGACAACCGGCATGTCCCACTTGTCAAAAGCCATTCCTAAGTCGCGTTCAATCCAAGGGAAGCTGTTCTCTTGTCCGATAGCGACCAAAACATCATCAGCCTCAATAAACACATCCGCTTCTCCGGTTGGCACCAGTTTGCGCTTGCCTTTTTCGTCATATACAGCTTCAACTTTTTCAAATGTCATTCCAACGAGCTTTCCATCTTTAACCACAAAGCTCTTCGGCACGTGATTGTCAATGATGGGAATGTCTTCGTGCATTGCGTCTTCTTTTTCCCAAGGCGAAGCTTTCATTTCGGCAAAAGGACTTCTGACGACGACCTTTACTTCTTCACCACCCAGACGACGAGAAGTACGACAACAGTCCATGGCTGTATTACCACCGCCAAGCACAATTACTTTCTTTCCAATCTTAGCCGTGTGCTCAAAGGCTACACTCGCCAGCCACTCAATACCAATGTGGATGTTTGCTTTTGCTTCTTCACGTCCGGGGATATCAATGTCACGTCCACGCGGTGCACCCGTGCCAACAAACACGGCATCATAGTCCTTTGCCAGTAAATCGCGAAGGCTTGACACGTAGTGGTTGAAATGTGTGTGAATTCCCATGCGCAAAATGAAGTTGACTTCTTCATCGAGTACGGAGATGGGAAGACGGAAGGACGGGATCTGACTGCGCATCATACCGCCGCCTTTTTCCAAGTCATCGTAGAGATGGATCTCATAGCCGAGCGGCGCGAGGTCGCGCGCGACAGTGAGCGAAGCCGGTCCTGCTCCAACCAAAGCTACCTTCTTACCATTCGGCGCAAAAGGTCCTTGGGGCATAAGCGGGATCACATCGCCTTTGTTGTCCGCAGCGACGCGCTTCAGACGACAGATAGCGACCGGTTCTTCTTCAACGCGGACACGACGACATGCCGGTTCACAAGGACGATCACAGGTGCGGCCGAGAACTCCCGGAAACACGTTGGATTCCCAATTCACCATGTATGCTTCAGTGTAGCGTTCAGCTGCGATTAAACGGATATACTCGGGCACCGGAGTGTGTGCCGGACAGGCGTACTGACAATCGACGACTTTATGGAAGTACTCCGGACTTGAGAGGTCTGTAGGCTTCAAGAGATGCTGCTTGTATGTGTGGAACTGCGTTCTTTCCTTCTGTACAAAAATAGAAGAATCAACGAATGTATAAGGGTGCAGTTGTGCACGTCAGGATGGGCCGGAAATCTAGATTTGATGCGGGTTTGAAGAAATTATTATGGATAGATTTATCCAAAATAGAGCTAAATATTTGCGAGATTTGTGCACAGGACAGAAGCATGTAGATCTGTTGCGCTAGATTTACGCACCGAACCACCAATACAAGCAAGCGAGGCTGAAATGAACAAACCCTTAGTCAAGAAGATATTGCGATGGACCACGATTGCATTGATTGGTATTCTCATCCTCGCGCAGTTTATACCGGGAACGCCAAACATTTCCGATGATCATAGTCATGATTTGCAAGTCAGCTTGCCAATGTCTGACTCTGTGCACAACATTTTAAGTGTTGCATGCTATGACTGTCATTCGAATAACACGCGCTATCCCTGGTACTCAAAAATCCAACCTGTGCGCATGTGGATGGATGATCACATCGAGGAAGGAAAGCACGAATTGAATTTCTCGGAGTTCAGTCGCTATCCCATCTATCGTCAGTATCGCAAGCTGCTCTTCATCGACACATTAGTTCAGAACTCTGAAATGCCTCTTGAGTCTTATACTCTCATTCACAGAGATGCAAAACTCGACGAGCATCAAAAGGCGGCAGTACATTCATGGGTTGTGGCGCTCTGTGATACGCTACGTCATCGCTATCCACCTGACAGCTTGCAGCGTCCACGTCGTCGCTAAGTATTGCTTGGAAATTGATCTCGTTGGACAATGTCTTAGTACGCGGTATTCAGTAGAGTTGATTGACGCGTTGTTGCATTGTACAGAAGGTACAATCCGACGGGCTGTGAGCTTAAGTCTATTCGATTGTTTATAATCAAATCCGATAAGTTCAGGCCGTTAATTGACCACAATTGAAAGTCAATTCGCTCACCAGGATTGAGATTAATCACAAACTCAGTTTTTGATACACGCCTCAAGGGCAGCGCGTAAGTGGCCTGCGATTCGTAAACCTCACTCGCTGTAGAACAGAATTCACATGCTCCAACATCGGTTGCGCCTTGAATGCATCGCATTGTGCTTGCGGCGGGGTGTTGGTATTCAAAAGGAATTGCAATTGACTGTCCGAACACCTTTGGTTGATTAATTCCGGCGTCTATGGCACAAGATCCTTCAAGCAAGTGATAGTCGTAGAGAGACTCATTGGAAAAACGAATTGAATCACGAGCGTTGACAAAGAGAGTTGCTCGGATGTCGTTTTCACGCGAGTTGTCAGAGCTCACAAAGGAACCACTACCCACGATAAGATTATTCACCGACGCAAATTGTGCTGTGCCGTTCTGAAGTTGAAAGAAGCTACCGCCTGAGCGATTGTTGATGATCGTGTTGTTGAGGGCGATTACTTGATGTGGCGCTGTATTAGACAAGCCCTCCAAACCGTAGCCAATCATGTTGGAATTTTGTGTGTTTGGTCCTTGCTGGATCAGATTGCCAATGAGTAGAAGACTACCTCCGTTTGGAATGTCAATGTTCCGACTCGCGTCGCCGTCTTCATTAGTGATGCGATTGTATGAGATCACATTGACATTTGCCCGACTCTTCAGCTCGTGTCCGACATGTGCTCGATGGGAGTAGTTGAAACGAAAGATCAAGCTGTCAACGTTGCCGATGTACAGATTGTGTGAGTATCCATCGCCGTTCCCGTTATGATCGAACTCAGAATTCTCAATGACTACAGTGCTGGGATGCAGAGCGCCACAGAGAATTCCATCTTCGTTGTTTTGGAACAGACATGAGCGAACATTGAGGGAGTGTCCTTCGAGACGAATGCCTGCGCCATTCTTATCCGGACAACGCGCATCAAGAAAAACGATGTTCTCAACAGTGCAGCTGTCTCCGCTGATTACCCAAATAGCTTTGGATCCAAACACCGCACCACCTGACTCGAGGCGAGCCTTTCCGTCGGTGCATCGGATGAGTAAGTGAGAAGCCGTCCAACGCGCTACGTCTGATACATAGCTTGCTGCATCGATGTTTACGGTGTCACCTCTGCCAACCAAGGAGCTCACTTGACTAGGTCGTGTGTACGAGCGAGTTGGTCCGACATCCCACGTTTTCGAGTGTAGGCGCATTACGGAAGTCAGAGTCAACACACAAAGCAGAGCTGACAACGCGCGTGTGTTTGAACTTTGGATCCAAAAAGTGATCATCGTGACGCGTCTCAAATAGATTGCTCTTAGTTTGACTTGACAGAAGAAGCCTTTAGTGCTTTGCGCACATCTTCGAGCAATTCCAATTGCTCTGCTTGAGACTTGATCAGACTGCTGAGTTGGTTTTCGAAGAGCAGATCGATTTTCTCATGAAGACTTCGTATTTGCAATTCGGATTTGAGGTTGATCATGTAGTCGTTCTCGGAGCGCTGGCGATCCTTTTCTTCCTGACGGTTTTGACTCATCATGATGATCGGAGCTTGAAGAGCAGCGATACAAGACAAGATCAAATTCATAAGGATGAAAGGGTAGGGATCGAAGGCATTCTGACCCAGAGCAAAGGCGTTGACGGCAATCCATACAAATAGGATGCCCATGAACATGATGATGAATGCCCAGCTTCCGCCAAAGCGCGCGACTTTATCGGAGATACGCTGACCAGGCGTTAAAATCTCGTCAGGAGGATTGAGGAGATTCTGAATCACCAATCCTTCTTCCTCAATCGTCTTGTGAACGATGTCGTGCAGTTTATTCAACAACTCCGACTCGTCACGCATAAGGCGCTGTACGTTTTCCTTGCTCTCAATACTCATTGTTCGGTCCTTGATAAAGGTTGTGTCAATAAAGATTCACTCACTCTTCGAAGCGGACCACGAGCTGAGCTCAGATTTGTTCCTACTTCACAACTCCCAAGCTGCGTCCAACTTTTTCAAATGCAGCCAATGCTCTATCAAGCTGCTCGCGTGTGTGAGCTGCGCTGATTTGAACGCGAATGCGCGCCTGTCCCTTGGCTACAACCGGATAGAAGAAGCCGATTACGTACACTCCTTCATCAAGCAAAGCGCGGGCGAAATCTTGAGCAAGCTTCGCATCGTACAACATGATTGGGGTAATTGGATGTGTTCCAGGTTTTACGTCCAGTCCGATGGCTGCAATTTTTTCTCTAAAGTAGCGAGTGTTTTCCTCGAGCTGATCGCGCAATCGCGTTGTTGAACTCAGCAGGTCAAAGACGGTGATGCTTGCGCCAACAACGCTTGGAGGAAGTGAATTGCTGAAGAGATAGGGACGTGATCGCTGGCG
>JBGAUL010000044.1:0-18810 GCA_044228685.1 Chlorobiota bacterium | reverse complement strand
CCCTCCGCGCCTCGGCGAGACAACGGCCCACGAACGACATTTTCACGCCGAGGCGCGGAGGACGCGGAGAAAAATAGACTCATTTTTTCCACAATTGGGTGTTTTGGGTGGATTCGGCAAGATAATTGCGATAGTCTGGACAGCATGTTGTATCTTTGACATGTACCTCCATACCGTAGTCCCGCGTTTCGGTTGCAATTACCAGATACTGCCCCTCGATTCTCGTTACTATAGCACTGACACTTTTATGCAAACACTTTTGCTGGTCAGATGCGCAACGATGGATTAGAGTGACTCGTGACATAAAACACCTCTTGTCTTTTCCCCTCTCATTCGATGCATGGTGGTCAGATTGTACCACAATACTTTTAATCAATGACTTTTGATAAGTTAATTGTTAGCAAGCCGCTTTTGAATGCGCTTGTTGATGCCGGATATACGCAGCCTACTGCGATCCAGGAACAGGCGATCCCTCATGTACTTGAAGGACGCGATATTTTCGGTTGTGCTCAGACGGGCACGGGTAAAACGGCAGCATTTGCCTTACCCATTTTGCAAAAACTTTCGGAGCGCGGACCAGCCCCTGCGCAGCGTCCAATCAAGGCGCTTATTCTTGCCCCTACTCGTGAGCTCGCGACGCAAATCGCTGAGAACCTGACGATGTATGCAAAGAATCTTCAACTGCGTCATGCAGTTGTGTTTGGTGGAGTCTCACAATTCCATCAAGTCAAAGCTCTACGCCGTGGTGTTGATATACTTGTAGCTACACCCGGACGACTCATGGACCTGATGCAACAAGGCATTGTCCATTTGAATGACGTAGATTACTTAGTCTTGGATGAGGCAGACCGCATGCTCGACATGGGATTCATCGTCCCTATTCGCAAGATCATTGCGAAGCTTCCTTCACAACGACAAACTCTCTTCTTCTCAGCTACCATGCCGCCGGAAATCCGTCACTTGGTAAAACAACTGCTGAAGAATCCAATTCATATCGACGTCAATACTGCCAACTCATCCGTTACACCAACGCTGGTTAAGCAAGCCGTGTACTACGTTGAGAAGGAAAACAAACGTCGATTACTGCAACACGTTCTTGACCAACACGACATCGACCATGCGCTTGTGTTTACTCGCACGCGACGTGGTGCTGATCGGGTTGTAAAGGATCTCAATCGCGGCGGCATCAGTGCCGAAGCGATTCACGGCGATAAATCACAAACAGCTCGTGAGAAAGCACTCAAGAGTTTCAAAGACAAAACGCTTCGAGTTCTTGTTGCTACTGATATCGCATCACGCGGTATTGACATCGACAAACTCAGTCACGTCATCAACTTTGAAATTCCCGAGGCACCGGAAACCTACATCCATCGCATTGGCAGAACAGGTCGCGCCGGCTCGCCGGGTACCGCGCTTTCCTTCTGCACAATTGATGAGCTGCCATACATGCGCGGCATTGACAAACTCGTGAAGTCGAAGATCGAAGTGGTGAAATCTCATCCTTTCGAATATTGCTAAACGATAGAGCAATTGTCTGAAAAAATAGAAGCACTTGTTACTGATGTAGCAAGTGCTTTTTGTTTAGTCGGATTGTCTAGATACGAAACAATCAAATCAGCAGCTCATTTTTACACTCTCAAGGATTCGGATTTCTCTGAAATTTTCAGCGGGAGGAATCAGCAATTTCGCAGGATGGACTTCTGAATGTCTGAGGCAATCGCCTAGTTTTGCTTCTAACAAAAATCGACCATCCCAAGACGCTGAGCATGGTGCGCGATTCTGCCGTATTCACGCAGCTCTGTTAACGTGATGGAGTGGTCGAGACTGCTACGAAAATGCTCTTGAGTACGATCTTGTTCACGCCGATTTTCTTCGATTTCTTACCGTCAGAATTCCATGTCCCTTCTCAGTGAATATCTGTCAATTCTGAACGAACAGGAGCATGACATACTACTCTCCAGCGAATGGTCGCCACGAGAACACGATCTCCTGCACGTCCTGTTGCACACAAACGAACACGATGCCGAAAGCGCTGAGCTTATACAGTCAATGTCCACCGGCTACCGAGACAAGCTCCACTCGGTCTTACTTCGCAAATGCTACGAGCGCTTGGTGCCAAACGGTGGCATGGACTTGCTACAGCATCTATGGTCCAAAAAGGTATTGGTGAAAAATCTTCAGAAAGAGATTCGGTATCAACGGCGAGTATTAGTGCCGATGCTGAGTAGTGCAGAACGAAAAGACTATTATGAGTGGCTGCTTTTGTTTGCAACAGACCAACTCGTCTACGATACCGACGAGACCTTGATGAAGCAAACGATGAAGCATTATTTGCAATACATCGACGTCAAGCTGCAAGCAACTGAGCGTATGGTTTGTCAAGCGCTGATTGCGAGTTCACGAATCTCCACGCTGGCGAGCTTGATGAAGCTGCAAGCCCGTCGCGAAGATCCGCGTCTCGAAAGCCAGCTCCTCAAACTCTATGAAGCTGCACACAATCACACATCGCTCCGCGCCAAACTTGCCACGGCGATGGCTTTGTATGATTACTATTCAGCGATTGAAAGTGACAAACGATCTGCGTTCATCAACGAAGCGCAAGGAATTATAACGGAGTATCCGGATATCGGCATTTACTCTCGTCAGCGTATTCAGGTTAAGTACGCTACGAATCTCTATCAAGTCAGCAGCGATTTTGTCGCTGCACAGGCTGCCTTTTGTGAACTCTTTGAACTTTTTCCTGCTGCTCTCACTAACATCTACAGCAACGCAAAGTTCATACAAGTGTGTCTCATCTTAGGGCGACACAAGGAAGCTTACAAAGCACTTCGCACCTGCTTCGCTCCTCTGCTTGAGCGTGAGACGATTCCGGAAGCAGCGAACGCGGCGCTGAATTTTGCGAAGTACTATACGATGACCGGAGATTTGCAAAAAGCTCTGGACTACATATACAGAGGCATGAAGTTGCTGCAACGTCGTCTGTACGTGCAGTACGAGATCGAGTTCAGGAATCTAGAATGCGCTGTGCATGTACTGCGTAATGACGAGGATCTTGCACTCAATACCATTGAGCGAAACCTCAAATACTTACGGGCAAAAGGCTTCTCTGCTGCCAATTCTGACTTCCATGAGTACTACGTCTTTTTGCGGGAGCTGACCATGGATGGACCAACAATTGTCACAAAAGCAAAGAACCAAGATATTCTGGCTAAATGGTCGTTGGGAATCTATAATATCTACGGAGCACTATTGAAAGTGGTACTTCGATCGGTACAAAAGAAGGTGAAGCGATAGTCTTCAAGCGCATGAGTAGAACGCTTGGAAATGCACGACGTCACTTAAGCGATATTAAGAATGTATGCTGCGTCAGTGCGCTCTTTAAATCCGAGCTTTCGATACACGAATGCGCCTTCAGTAGTAGCATGGAGTTCAAAGACTTGGAGTCCGAGAGACTTACCATGTTCGACTAAGCGTTCGAGTACAGAGTAGCTGATTCCACGGCGACGGAATGCTTCACGTGTGTACATATTGACGATATATCCCAACCGACCCGTAGGATTGCGCATGCCGCCTGGCTGTTCCCGAACAATCATCCCACCGAGTCCGCACAGCTCAGCATTCTCAAAGCAAAGTATGCTCACATATTCTCCAGTCGGCAGTGTGCGATTGTAATATTCTCGAAGATTGATTCGCAGTTCGCGTGCCTTTTCTGCGGCCAAATGACCGTGAATAGACTGCGCAAATTCCAAGCGTAAATCAATGAGAAGATCAACATCTTCAATACTTGCAAAACGATAGCGTAGATCGGACATACCAAGATTAGAATTCGTCAGCAAATCTTCAACACAATGGTAACTAAAGAACTTCCCCGAAATACTCAGAGTTAGCGAAAACTATTTTCAATTATACGACTCTGATTCGTATTTAATCATGAGCAGTTGACTTTTCTCGAAGTACTAGTACCACAACTGATATTGCAAGCGCAGACCGGCGCACGACACGGTTACACTTCGCTCAGGAATGGCGTAGACACGCGCTTCTGCACCAATGAGTAACGATTTTGTGATTCCCATGCGGTATGCTGCTCCGGCACACCAGCCTATCTCCCAGTCAGAACTTGTGATAGTGGATGCTTGCGACTCTACATCTACTCGATATGAGAAGCTGCCCACACCTCCGCTGATTTCAACGCCGTACTTTTCCATACTAAAGACGCAAAGCAAGGGAATAGCTGACAAGGTCAAAGTTGTACCAGCGGCAAGTGTTGCATCACTTTTTACAAGCATGTGCGAGATCGGTAGCCAGCCGCTTTCCAATCCTACCGCGAGAAGATGGTCAGGTTGCAACATGATGCGAGCGCTAAACGCGAGACTCGATCTGCTTAGTTCCGCTTTGTCAACTTCCAAACTTCTATCAACTCGTGAGGCGGTTGCAGAGCCTGTAGTGATCAACATAAGGCGATAGTTTGCGCTGTCGGAGACTGCAGCGTACATCGACGAGGCAGATATCAAGAACCAGAGTACAAGCAGACAAGTCTTCATGAGGCGCAGTCTATGGTCTGACGTACTTGTTATACGCTACAACCGTTGGATAATTAGTGAGTATTCCGTCAAAGCTCGAATGATCGAGAAAGCTTTGTATGAATTCCGGTTGGTCTAAGGTCCATACAAACGCCTTTCTCTGCTCAGCATGAAGTTGCGCTAGTTCGTTATCCAACGCTCCAAGGGTCCAACGTGCACCATACACTCTCGAACCTGCTTTACGTGTTTGTTCCAAACCTAGTTCACATACCGAACTCACCGAGTTAAAGTCAGCTTCTTTCAGAAAAGTCTGATAAATCTCGTCAGTAGCCAACCCGAAAAATATCTCGAGTGTGTCACGTTGTCCGAGTGCATGGAGACTAGCCGCCCGTTGCAGGGCCACTTTCTGCATACTAACAACGGTATGTACTTCTGCTGCGTCCTTAATGTCCAACCACACTGCCCGCAGCGAAGTGGAATCAACAATATCATCCAGAACTTTCTGTAGTGTTGGAATCTGCTCACCGTTTTTCAATCGACACAAGGCGTGAAGCTGTGCTAGAGTGTAGTTGCCAATTGGGCCTACCATGTATTCCCCATCAACAAGACGCGTGTTGAGATTCTCGTCATGATACAAAACGGGAATTCCATCTTTGGTCAAGCGTACATCAATCTCAACCCCTTGTGCACCCAAGCGTGATGCATAGCGAATGAGTTCAACGGAATTTTCGGAGTAAGGCAGGCGATCACTGTTTCTACCACCACCTCGGTGAGCCAAAATGAGCACCTCTTTGCGCGAGCTGCTTGAATCCTGACCATGCAGAGGTCGCAGATACACTAAGTCAATACGTTCGTCGCCAAAATTCTCGCTTCCTCCGATGCTGCCGCTTATACTGAGATTAGCAGGACGTCGGTTTTGTTTGAGTGCAAGTGCATCCGATCCTTCAATACGCAACACAGCGAGACCGGTTTGCGCTGCTTGTGCAAATCTCCAATAGCCTGCCATGATGAGAGATGTGTCTCGTACTCCGGTGCTTAATACCAAGTAGGATGAATTTCGCTGACAGAACATGGATACAACTGAAGCATCATGTTTTACAACAATCGTGTCACCAAAGCGCGTTGTACCGTTGCGCCTTAGGTACACTCCATCAAGGAGAGCCAGACTGCTTCGTGGAACGGCAGTGCTATTCTCTAGTACGTGTAAAGATTCTACATCAGGCACGACGACTCGGAGTTCACTGCCGCAAGAGACGAGTAGGAGCCAACAAAGGCAAACAGACACCACCAATATGTTGTGCTTAGGTTGTGCGTAGCGATTCACATTGATTAGTGATCGTGACAGCGGTGCAAACACCTTGTATGGTACGCAACTCGGGGTCATAGTAATACTCCTACGCTCAGCTCCGGGTACAGCAGTGAATCATTGAAAGTCGAAAAGGCTAACCACGATTGATAGGCATTCTTCAGGTTGTTGAGTTTGAGAGCGAGTAGGAGGTGTGTGTCGTGAAGGAAAGGTTGTTCGACAATTATTCCGAGAGATACTCCTAGACGTTGATTCTTGTCCGAAGCTATCTCCAAGTCTCCTACCCTCGTACTCCGCGACGTCAGAAACAACATTTCCGCACGAAGCGTCAGAGCAAACTCTTCTGTCTTCATTCCAAGAGCTAAATGCGGTGCATTGAGAAAACCGGTTGCATGTACGTCGAAGCCGTCCATGACAGCCATACCATACCAGACGCTGTAATCGTCTCCAACACCGATCGAAAAAGCGCCAAGACTTGTCGTCCATTCAGCTCCCAACGAAGCCAGATTGGTAATGTAATTGGATCCTAAGTGTGAGTTGAGAGAAAATCCAGAGATGAGCTTGTAGCGAAGTAAAAGATCAAGCATTGGGATTTGACGAATCTCTTCTTCTGCGATTGGTCTAGGCACAAATGTGACAGTGGCACCAAGGGCAGCTTTAAAACTGTGCGAACTGTCCCAACGTGGGTGCATGATGTAGGAACTACTCCGAGAAGTATTTGCAGCATTCGTATCCGAAGCCGCTAGCATCATTACGCTATCGCCTGCCAGCAGCGTTGTGTAGTTAGACAACGTTAAGCTCAGAATAAACACAACGAAAAGTCTAGATAAGAGCATTCAGTAGAATATAGTGTGACGAAGAGTCAAGTCGTTCGTGTCTGACCTGCCCACAGCACAATCTAGTTTAAACTCCTAAGAAAATTACACTCTTCATTCTGAGTAATCTCTGTCACTAGTCATCACCCCAACAGATGGAGTCCTTGAGTGGCGGCACAATATTTGCAGTTGTGTAGAATGGGCGTCATAAGTCCGCAAGAACCCAAGATCCAGACCCAACTTCGAAAATCTGCCCGGATTGTCTGAGGAGGTTTACATCAGCCGAAGAGAGTGCTCTTTAGCCAAGATGCTACAGGATGTAGCAATCAAATCCAATGTTTCAACAAGCATACGAAATCTGCGAAGGCATAATCTTCGTAAATTTTCGAAGGCAGTTAGTAGAAAGACTCGAGATGAGTTTCACCATACAAATCCATCAGCCATGAGCACCACCTATCGTACTATTACTGCTTCGATTCTTGTTCAATTGTGCTTGACATCTGTTGTGTTTGCGCAGACGAGAATGAGCTCACAAGTAGTTTCCTCAGGCGCGCAATTTTCGTCGAATCCATTGACCTCGCTACGTGCAACTGTTGGACAGAGCATCATTTTTCGCAGCACAGGCTCCAACAGCATTCTGAGTCAAGGATTTTGGTACACCCAGACAACGCCATCTGCCACCTTCGTCGAGCAGGAGCAATCGACGTCTCAGCTTGATGAGTTATCAGTAGAGACTTTGCCAAATCCTTGTATTGATCTCTTGCGTGTTCGTTTTCAAGCGCACAATCGTCGTGTTCAGATTAAAATCCTAAACGAGATTGGGTCAGTAGTGGTAGAGCGTCTTGTGGACGAGCTCAATGGCTCTCCTGCAGAGCTTAGCATCGATTGCAGCGCTTTAGTGTCCGGTTCATATACGCTACACATTACAGACGGAGCTCAAACGAAGTTGGGTCGCTTCGTTGTTCTGCATTGAAAAATTCGATCTGTACTATTCTTCGCTCCGTTCTCGCAGTATCTACAAATGTCTTTCACACTCATCGAGGAATGTCATGAATATTCGTTTCCTGTTGCGAGTTGCTCTCTTTGGCTTGATTATCACAAGTGCCGCAGTAGCACAAATGCCGCGCACAATTTCATATCAAGGAATTCTCAGTGATGGAAGTGGAAATTTCATCAGCGATGGAAATCACTCCCTGACGCTATCGATTTACGACAACATTGCGTCGTCGAGTCCGATATACACAGAGACTCAAACTGTGCCGGTTGTCAAAGGTCTGTTCAACGCCATCATTGGATCGAACGTGGCAATACCGCTTACGATCACGTTTGACAGAGCGTACTTTCTAGGTGTACGCGTTGACGGAGGAGCTGAGTTGAATCCGCGCACTCCGTTGTCGGCAGTACCATATGCAATGCGCGCGGCAGTTGCAGACAAGGCAATGCAAATCGATCCGCAGGCTACCGGTGTGGTCACATCGGTTAATACGCAGAGTGGACCATTAGTTATCGTTGGCGGCGGCGGAACCAGCGTCAATACTGCTTCAGGAATTATCACAATTTCATCAACAGGTGGCGGAGGAAACGGCATCCAAGGAATTCAGAATGTAGATGGATCGATAACGGTCTCAAATCCGAATGGACCCGTAGCAACTGTAGGCGTTGCGACAAATGGAATAACCGTTGAAAAGATCGCAGCGAATTCTATCTCAAGTGATAAAATCGTGGCTGGTGCGGTTCAATCGGACAACTTGGCTAATGCTGCTGTTACAACTGCCAAAATCAGCACAGCCGGAGCAGTGAACGGTCAAGTGCTTGGTTTCAACGGAAGCTCCGCTGCGTGGATGGATCAGAGTCTCACTCTTCCACTTGTTCGGAGTCAAAGCTCAACGCTAACGCCATTGCTATCACTCACACAGACAGGTACGCAGCATTCCGCAAGTTTCATAGTCTCCAATGCCTCGAACACGAATGCCGGAGTACGTGCGGAAACCAACGGAGGCGGATACGGCATACAGGCGGTTTCTACAGGAACGGGCAACGCAGCTGCATTTCAGATAAGCAATAGCGCCGCAACTCAGAGTGTCATCAATGCTACAGGCAATGGCATAGGATCAGGTCTCACTGTCGCATTGACAAACGCCTCCAACGGTGCGCGAGGAATTGATGTAAATCAGGCTGGAGTTGGTCCAGGAGTTTTTGCCACCAGCGCCGGAGGTAACGCAGTTTGGGGTATCACGTCGTCGATATCAGCAGCAGGACTTATTGGCGATAATACTTTTGGAGAAGCAGTTGTAGGACGCAATCGAGGTGGAAACGGAGTAGGTGCGGTTGTTGGTCGTAACGACAGTTCCGGTTACGGCGTACGCGGTTTCAACACCAAGAATGGTATCGGCGTTCTTGGGCAAGCGGGAATCAGCGGCGGCACAGGTGTTGGGGGTCGCTTTGAAAATGTCAATGCTGCTAACACATCGAACGCTCTCGAAGCGTCAACAAATGGAACCGGAAGTGCAATTCTTGCAAACAACTCAAATGCTTCGACCGGTAACATTGCCGTCTTTCAAAGTCAAGGTGCAAACAAAGCGCGCATTGATAAAACCGGAAAAGGATTTTTCAACGGCGGTACTCAGGCATCCGGCGCAGATGTGGCAGAGAGTTTTGCCGTTGAAGGCGAGCGCAGTCATTATGAGGCGGGCGATGTGCTCGTGATTTCTTCGCAATCAAACAGAACCCTTACGAAAAGTGATCAAGCGTATTCGACGAAAGTCGCCGGCGTTATTGCAACCAAGCCTGGCGTGTTGTTAAGTCCGCTCGATATTGACGCCAACCTTGACGCTCAAGTACCCTTAGGTGTCGTCGGCGTTATCCCAACCAAAGTTTGTAACCAAGGTGGCACAATTCATCGTGGTGACTTGTTAGTCTGCTCATCAATCAGTGGCTATGCGATGAAGGCAGATCCGCAGCAACTGACGATTGATAGCGTCGTCGGTAAAGCACTTGAAGATTTCGATGGAGAAAAAGGCTTGATTGAAGTTTTTGTAAACGTGCGTTAGAAAGGCTCAGCGCTAACAGTAGCGTCCGAAAAACGAAAACATCGTCGCGCAGTCAAGGTCGTGTGTACACACACACAGTTTGACCCCACGACGATGTTTTTCTTTATGCCGCTCTTTCAATGTTTTGCAGGACTAAGATCTTTCACCGCTTCTTCAACAACTTTGTTGTGTTCAATAACCTGCAACTTCTGCTCTTGCGATGTGACATCTGTCACGAACTTGAAATGTAGATCTCTACCTTCCGTACCAAAGGTATCATCCAACTCATGCTGCAGTTTGAATTGCTTTTTGTCAACTTCGAGCACCAATGCATCATCGGTGATTCGAACAAGTATTTCGTCGTTGTGCGAGCCACGATAGCGACCACAGTAGCGCTGATAGTCAATTCTCTGCTGCGCTGTGATTGCACAGACGCTGCCTTTGTCAAGTGGTTCAGCTTTCGTTTCAATTTCAATAATCTTCTTTCCTTTTTGCCCAAGCTTTGCTTCCAATAAATCTGTGTACAAGCTTGTGCCCTTATCCGAGTTCGTAAAAATTACTAAGGCATCTCGTGAAGCGAGAAGGATAAAGGCGATGGTATGCACACCGACATCATCTCCACCATGAACAAGAGCGCTGTCGCGCATCTCAGGCGGGAACTCATCAACCCACCAACATAGACCGATGTGCTTGTGTTTTGCAATAGGCGTCTGCACGCTGCAAATACTATCGAGCAAGTGAGTGCTGTCAGAGCCACTCTTCAATACGTAGGCAACGAACTTCGTATAGTCTTCCATGGTGGTTAAGAGATCGTCAGCAGCATTTGCTGTGGTATTGTGAAAAGTAGGATAGATATTCTGCTCTGCGTCGTGCCATCGTGCGAAGCGAGTGCTATCGACTGAAGAATCCCAATAAAAGTGCGAATCCCGCATACCTGCAGGATCAAACACCAGATCACTGACAATCTTTTCAAGGCTTGTGTGAAACTTCGCTTCGAGGGCTCTACGCAGATATTCAAATCCTTCGCCAGAGTATCCATACCTACTCCCGGGCTCAGATTCAAAGTGCAGCTTGCCGTCGTAGGTCTCTCTACGCCAGTTAGCGAAACCTGACTTTTGGGTGAGTATGTGACGCGTAGTTATGCGTTTTGATCGAGTATCGGATGAGACATCCGGGTCGGTGTAGTATCTAGCAAGCGGCTCGTCCAATGACCACTTCCCTTGCACGACTAACTTACAGACGGCGAAGGCGACAACAGGTTTAGTGAGTGATGCAACATTCCACAAAGTGTTCAGCGGCGCAGGATGATTGAGGTAAAGATCTCCGAACACTCGAACTGAGGTCACTTGTCCGTCATGAATGATACCAATGGCGACCGCCGGAACTCCTTTCGAATGCAGCCAAGTAACTGTCTCAAGGGAGTCTTCTCCAAGCTTAGTCATCGAAGCCACATCGGAAGTATCGTGATGGTTGTAACTCAAAACGCGTGTCAATCGCCATGATCCATTCTTTAACAACCAGAGATGACTGAAGTCTGCACTACCCTGCAACGCGATGTGCTTGTCCGGCAACACCGCGTAGAAGCGATGACTTCCCTGTTGAACTGCTCCATAAACACTTCCATGTTCACGCAAGACGAAAACCCTTGACGTGGCGGAATCAAGACGACGTATTACTTTTTGACTCGAGGAACATACGTTGTCGCGAAGACTGGTGATGAAACTCGCTCTCGACTTCAATACTCCAATTTGATCATGGTAGAATTCCAAATCAGCGTCAATCACTGACGCAGCTGCAAGAGTATCACATTCATTAAAACCGCGCTCAAACAAGATACTGTCGCACTGTAGAATCTGTTTACGAACTAGTGCATCCTCGCTATCTAAAGCAGCTGCTCTCGTTGAGCATACAAGCGCCAACAGTATGATGAAACAAAGGAGTTTCTTGATAGTCATTGCAGATCTAGATAAAGTGTCTCTAGCTTACGCGACGGCTGGTTGAATGTTCCAAATCTCTGCTGTGGAGCGTGGATGCTTGTGCATCACGTCTTTCTGTGTTATCCAATTGAACACTAGTAACGGAAGGTGGAGGCAAGAACCTCGTGCAAGCGAAGGATCACTGTCGGGCTAGTTGCTCAGGTGAGAATAGCGAGAATAGCTTCGAGTTGAATTTGTAGCGGCGACTAGACATGCACGGCAGCGAAATACCTGAATGATCTGATCAAAATTCACTTTCTGGAGTTATTAGTGATTGTCGATTCGGTATTTCGCTCCGTTCATGTTGTAGTAAAGCTCGGTTGGTTTTTGTCTGTCGTTTTCGGAGTATCAAGCTATTGTTTTTACGGTAGTCTAGTTATGGAAGACAAGAAACCATTCACACGACTCTTTCACCGTCTTTGAGCACAAAGCCAAGCCATGAATGTATTGGAGTGATCAATACAGCTTGCACACTGGATGAAACTTCTGTGTCGTAAAGAGAAGCGTAGATGACAACAACCGATAGAAGGGGCGGACCGAAGCCTGCCCCATTCCATCCACATTTAAAGTCGAGACGTCTTAGTGATTCACTACCAGTTTTCTTGAGAGTCTAAAGTTGCCACTACTCAAGCTATAGGTATAGACGCCGTTACTCAGGCCCAGCGCATTTAGTGTTGCACGATTTTCTCCAGTATTTGCAGTGCCATTGAAGATCACAGCAACTTCACGTCCGAACACATCATAGACACTTACACGGGCTGCTGCAGAAACTGGCATGTTGAAGCGTATGCTCGCAACATCCAATGTCGGTGTAGGCTGTGCATCTGACAAGCTGAATCCAGCTGCAATTGCATCGTCTTCGGTGCTCGATACTGTCAATACGGCAGCGTCTGAAGTCGTTGTTCCGCACGCGTTCGTCACTTCGCAATTATAACGTCCTGCCATTACACTTGTAAAGTTCTGAACCACATAACGCGAATCTGTCGCACCTGGAATTGCCGCTCCATCTTTCTTCCACTGGTAGCTCACTGCATTGCTTGCAACGACACTCATCGTAAAGTTCGATCCAACCGCGACAGCCGAGTTAGATGGTTGTACGCTTATGAGTGGCTTATCATTGACAGTGATTGTGGCTTCGGTTGTGACTACAGATCCGCAATTGTTTGAGATATCGCAAGTGACCTTTGCTCCATTCATTGATTCCGTTGCGCCAGCCATTGCGAATGTTGATTCGGTGGCACCGGGAATGACGATGCCATTTGCCTTCCACTGATAGCCGAGTGTTCCACCGGTCGCTGCTACACTCACTTGAAGAGCTTGTCCAACGCATACAGATTGACTCTGTGGCTGCGTTCCAATTGTTGGAGAAGAGATCACACTAATCGTGGCAGTGTTGGAGTTAAGATTAGCTCCGGTTGGATTTGCTGTCACTAAACAGCTGTAATCTCCTGCAGAACCTATGCCTGCTGCTTTTATCGTCAGCACACTTGTCTTAGTACCGCTATACATTGGTCCGTCATTGATTGCAACATTGTTCATCTTCCACTGATAGGAATATTGAACGTTTGGAATATTAGAGCTTGCGCTAACGAGCAGGCTCGCGTCCTTACCAACACACACTTCTTGTGCTTGAGGTTGGTTTTGAATTGAAATCTGCGATACATAGAAGCCGCCTGCGTTTGATGTTTGCGCTCCGCATACACCGGTGACAGTGCAGGTATAGTCCTTTGTGATATCGGCTGAAGTCATGTTACGAATCGTCAACTGATTCGTCGTAGATCCGGAGATACGTCCGTTGTCAGCCAAGGCGGTTGTTCCTTGATACCACTGATACTGCGGACTATAGCCCGGGATTTGAGCTGTCGCATCTACTTGCACATCGAGATAGCCTGTTGAGCCAATCGCAGCACCATTGATTTTAGGTCCTTCGCTGATGAGAGTGTTGGAAGCAACGTAGACCACTGCATCGTTTGAAAAGACGCTGTTAGTTCCACAGGTTCCAAACATGACGCAACGGTACTTACCGCTAACACCAAATCCTGCGTTTGAAATGACATAGATAGGTGAAGTTGCACCGCAGATGTCTTTCCCATCTTTCTGCCATTGGTATCTCAATACAGTACCACTCGCCACAACGGCGATCGATGTTTCATTACCAAGGCAGATAATTCTGGATGCAGGTTGTTGCGCAATGACGATTGGCGCGTTTATGACAACAGAAATAATGTCTGACACCAAGGGATCTGCTCCACCGGTTGCCGTAACTCTCAGAACATAGTCTCCACCATTAAGCGATGGCTGTGCACCGGTTATTGTCAGAGTACCGGTGTTCGCACCACTGACGCCATTAACACCGTCGAGAAGTGGCGAACCGTTGCGCTGCCAAGAAAACGACAACTGCGCGTTGTATGTAACAGCTGCATTCGCGCTTATCACCAAAGTCTGGTTTGCGCATCCGGTGAAACCAGCCGGAGGTGCAGGATTGAAGGTAATGACAGGAATAAGCTGATGAGCACCGACGAATACTTCGCTTCGGTTACGTCCGTTTCCGAATATGTCATCGGGAACTGTTCCTCGGATTCCGATGCTAAAGGTTCCATTTGACGTAGATCCAATGCCGTACAGGCTCGGGTCAACGGTCGTCAAAGACAAGTTATTCGTTGTTGGTGAAGCAAAGACTACAGCAACATTCGATGAGTTCAAATCCTGACCTGAGAAGCTGCGCCACAGAGCTATGGTTGTCCTTGAAGTACCATTCCAGATACCAAGTGTGGCTCCTGTACTATAGAGATCGTTGTAATCAGAGGTTACGCCTGACCCTATGTTGAGAGCAACTCCGCCGCCAGCGTTGTAAAAGATGTTGTTTGTCAGCGAGATTGCTGTGCCCGACGTTGCGTTAAACACAGCATTCGTTGTTGAGTTGTATAATGTGTTGTGATAGATGCCTACACCTGAACTTGATGTGGCATTCATACACACACCGGATGTGCCGGCTACGCGTATAAAATTATTTGCAAAAACAGCCTGAGCTGTTGCGGTTCGTGTGCCGGAAATGACTGCACTTGCACCATTGTTAACGGTGAAATTCAACCTGTTCTTTCTAAAATTGAAAGCACCATTGTGATTTACAAGGGACACACCGGCTGAGATTGAAACGCTGCTAGCCGTCAAGGTATTTCCTTGAACGATGGCTCCATCTGTACCCTGAAGAATCATTCCATAGCTACCAAAATTTGTGAAGGTGTTGTTCATGATTTGTATGCCGGCAGGCATTGTTGAACCACTATACACATGGTAAATAGGAATTGAGGCTTGATTGAAGGTACAGTTGCTAATAACCAAGTTTGGATGATATCCACTGTTGGAAGAAACAAAGAAACCATCGCCGATTGCTGTTGACGTTGTAGCGGCGCCGTTAAAAACCATGTTGTCAAATAGTATGTTGTCGCAACCTGATGAGCCACCTACAGCGCCAATCAATTCGATGGCAGTACCTGACGATGAGGCGTTATTGAGCGCGGATATTGTAAAGTTTCGGAACGATACGTAGTCGGCATTGTTCATGCGCAGAGTCGGGGTTCCTCCAATTGAGGTCGTTCCCGAAATCTGTGTCAAGGTTACACCGGTCGCAGGAACATTAGAGAACTGCAATATCACTGTGTTCTTGTTGCCATTCTCGGATTGAAACAGAATAGGTTTTGTTGATGTGTTTCCTGGGATGTTTCCGAGGTACACATTCTCAGTATAGGTTCCAGATCTGATATTGAAGGTCACCGGTCCTATTGTTCCTCCCGCATTGAGCTGACTAGCAGCTTGAGTTAAGCTCGTGAAATCGGGGGCTGTGCCACCAATAGTGTAAGTACCGTTCAAACCTGCTCCTAACAATCGTGATGCAGAGTTGTTCACGGGATTACCATCGGTTGTGTTGTTTACTGTGCTAACGCTTGCGGTAACCGTCACACTTCCAACGCTTGCAAATGGATAGTTAGCGTAGATGGGAATTGTTGCTGTTGCGCCAACGGCAATAGCCGACGAATAAGTCGTTGAGCCGCTAATCGGTGCACCAACTGATGGAACAATCGTGTAGCTCAGCACACAAGTATTGATTGCATTGCCTCCGGCATTTGTCACGTTGGCGTTTATTGTGTTCAGTCCAGCCGGGAATGGAATAGCTGTAGTCGTCGTGATACTGTTCACAGCAAGGTCATTGTTATACCCGGTTGAGAGTGCATAGTCTTCGGTTTCACCGTAATTAACGGTACCACACGATGTCATCGTTCCACTGTTCATTGTCCGTAAGCGCATACGCAATGAGCCTACAGCGCTCGACGGGACAGTAAAACTTCCGGACAGGGTCGTACCCGGCCCTAATTGTCCTCCTGAGTAAATCAACTCCGGACTCGCATCATTCAAAACATTGTCTGCATTCCAATCAATCCAAATGCTCAACTGATTGGTGTAGCCAGTGGTCATTGCAGCCAATGGCTGCACTTCCCAAGTATAGCTTTGTCCCGGAGAAAGCAAAACCGGTGGCAGATTATTGAAGTATGTGTACTCGTTCGTTCCGGTACCTCCCGGTGTACAATCAGTCGTGTTGTTCAGAAGCACATTCGATCCGTTCTTGATGCGTACAGCTCCAATTCCGATAAAGTAGGTACCACACACTCCACTTGGTGTATTGACAGCTGCACAATAGGGCGCCGGATTGTTTGTTTGTGCCTGCAGGTTTAAGCCAGCACACATGACGATTGTCAGTGCAACAAGCAAAGACTTCGTTATACTGGTAATACTATGATTCATTGGATAACTCCTAATTGTGAATAGCTGATATTGACTTGTTTTATGGTCTCGCTTAGGCTTAATGATTTTGGAGGAATAGACACAAGCCATGCTTCTTAGAAATGCTTCTGTCATTACACACAGCAAACTCCACTCTCTCACAAGAGCATTGCTATTAGGGCATTTACTAAGAAGTGCGTGTTCGTGTCTCTCTCCTGCAAATGACGTGTAGACACAATTTGCTAAGACACGATCACTGTCTGTCTCTGCCTATTCAATCGTATTAATTGTGATATTCTTTGTAACGCTTATTTACCGGCGTTTATACGCCTAATCCCTGCGGTTCTTGATCTGCAACGCTTTTTTTGCGGTTTATTACGTGCTTCTATTCCGCTATTTCTTAATTAATTACTACACCGGCCTCCCTGATAACCGTCCCACCAGATCTCAAGAAGTAGCGATCTATTCTAGCTATTTATTACGAACATCTACCGACGTTTCATCGTTTGTATGCCTCTGGCATATCTGTCTACTCTACTCTTCTCTTCTCTCAATCTCAACGCATTTGACTAGACCACTCTAGTTTTTTGCGGCATTCTCAGCTATCACCGCTTAGAATCTCTGCGACATCTCAAAGTGTCGCTCACTACTGTTGTCGTGGACTTTCCTATCATGCGCTAAAGCATCGTCCTTTTGACACAACAAGTGCAGATCGTTGTGACTATTGGTTCATTGTTGGTTTAGACATTGTGAATATACACTCATGTCGGTCAACAACTACTCTTTCTACAAATTAATTTTTGCACACCATAAACTTCTCTTTTATGAGAATTGCTACTGCTAATCAAGTTGAGTATCGTCGTCAACAGATCTCATCTTGTAAAGTGCGATCTTGCATTTTTTTTATATCCATTTTTATGAAGTGATCAGAACGTGTCGCTATCTACCTCAATTCCAGCACTTCTCAGAAGCAGCTCGACGATAATTCGATACATTATTCTCGGATAGCGTAGTTGATATTCCTGCTTAATGATGAATTGTTCATCAAGTAGCGCATATCCCTTGGATACAGTTGATGCACCTTCGGCTCAACTGAGATATTTTTACATTAATTAGCTATATATATGACAGCATTTTTCTTGATAGAAGATGTTTGTCCTAATTATTATTCTTTGAGCTTCACCTTTTCGCTTGCCTTTGGCGCATGTAGTAGTTTGATGGAGAGCACGATGAGTATTAGTTCCTAATATTGCTCAACATTGAATCATGATATCGTGTATAGTATGGTTGAGCTATGGTCGCAGCAGCCGAAGCGTCTGTTCGGTCTCGCGGCAACCAACATCCTGTATATGACAACAAAAGGTGTCTTTCCTTTCCTTTGTCCTCAGCGAGCTCTGCGTCTCAGCACGAACCCGTCGTTCGAGAAGAGTTGTCTCGCAGAGGCGCAGAGTTCGCCGAGGTTTTTTAGGCGGTGATGAATCAAAGTGCTGGTATTTTCTATTAATACAGTACTAATCTTCGTATTGCCGATAAACCAAGAATTCGGAGATTGTCGATACTCTTTTTGAGACTCTACTTATGCGACTGTCATTGATTGTGCTTCTTCTTCTATCAACCACCAATGTGTGGTCTGATGACATGTCGTATAATCGATGGTACTTTGGCAAGAAACAGGGTTTGAATTTCAACAATATCCCTCCAACTTTTTCGGCTGGATCTCTGTCAGTCCATTACGAAGGCACAGGAGTCATTTGTGATAGCAAGGCCGGGGATCTACTGCTGTACTCAGACGGCAACACAATATGGAATCGCAACCATGAAGTGATTATCAATGGTTTCAATCCGGATTATAGCTCGAGCACACAATCTGTAATCATTGTACGCCAACCTGATTCTCTTGATCTTTATCACGTATTCACGACGCCAAACAGCGGATCAGGAAAAGCTAGCGACGTGATTATAGACCTTCGTCTCAAGAGTGGATTGGGAGATGTGGTTTCCATCAATTCTTTCTTCACTCCCACGAAAGTTTGCGAAAAAGTCGGAGCCGTCCGATCAACCGATGGAAACTCCTATTGGGTTGTCTTTCGTCGAAGCGGACCTGCAAACGTTGGTTTTTATGCTTATAAACTTAGCTCGAATGGACTGGATCTCAATCCGGTTGTGTCCAATGTTGGCGCTGCCATTAGCAGTAAAGGTTCTGACAATAATGGTGCATTGAAGTTTTCACCTGACGGCAAGCGTATGGCTTGTGCGAATTGCGGAGCGGACCTGGAGTTATTCGACTTTAATGCCAGTACGGGAGTTGTCTCAAATGCAAGAGTTCTCAATCTCGACTATCAACACTCAGCATATGGAACTGAGTTCTCGCCAAGCGGTCGCTAT
>JBGAUL010000009.1:0-137708 GCA_044228685.1 Chlorobiota bacterium | reverse complement strand
CCTCGTGCGGTGTCACGACGAAAGTCGTGACACGACGGTCAATAAAGACGACCGCTGTATTTGGAAGCGTGGGTTTAGCTGCTTCGCAGACCGAGGTGTCACAACTTTGTCATGACACCTCGGATACAATGTGCATACTACTTTTATTTTCTACAACGTTCCTCTTCGGGCTTGTTCGGCTTCGATGGATTCGAAGAGGGCTTGGAAGTTGCCTTTGCCAAAGCTCTTGGCGCCTTTGCGTTGGATGATTTCGAAGAAGAGTGTTGGACGGTCTTCCACGGGTTTGGTGAAGATTTGGAGGAGGTATCCTTCTTCGTCGCGATCGACCATGATGCCGAGCGACTTGAGGGTGTTCATGTCTTCTTCGATGATTCCGACTCGGTCAGAAACGGTGTCGTAGTAGGATCCGGGGACATAGAGGAATTCAACGCCATTCTTACGCATTTCGCGGACGGAATGAACGATGTCGTTGGTGGCAATAGCAATGTGTTGACATCCCGGTCCATTGTAGAAATCAAGAAACTCTTCGATCTGTGATTTCTTCTTTCCTGGTGCCGGTTCGTTGATTGGAAATTTAATCCTGCCATTCCCATTGCTCATCACTTTGCTCATGAGCGCTGAGTACTCGGTCGAAATATCCTTGTCATCGAAGGTGATGATGTTCGAGAATCCCATGACATCATGGTAGAATTTCGCCCACTCATTCATCTTGCCTAACTCAACATTTCCTACCATGTGGTCAATGTATCGGAATCCCATTGACGGCGGATTGTATTCGCTTTCCCACTTCTTGTATCCGGGTAGAAAGATTCCATTGTAGTTCTTGCGCTCAACAAATACGTGCACAGTGTCGCCGTAGGTGTGAATGCCGGCGCGGAGTACGCGACCGTTTTCGTCGAAATCTTCTTTTGGTTCGAAGTAGACTTTTGCGCCACGCTTGACGGTTTGTTCGAATGCATCAGCAGCATCGTCGACCCAGAGGGCAATGACTTTTACGCCATCACCATGACGCCGAATGTGATGCGAGATATCTGAGTCAGCATCGAATGGCGTGGTCAGCATCAGACGGATCTTGTCTTGCACGATCACATAAGACGTACGATCCCTCGAACCCGTCTCCAAACCACTGTACGCTAGCGATTGAAAACCAAAGGCTGTTTTATAATAGTGCGCAGCTTGCTTGGCGTTGCCAACATATAACTCTACATAGTCAGTTCCGTTGATAGGAAGAAAGTCCTCAGCATCGCCGAAGATCTTCTCGATTCCATAACTATAGTTCGTGACACTTGTGAGGTCTTGCATGATGTCTCCTGCTTCTAATAATTGAGTTTCTTGTTTAGGTGAATTGTTCTCAGCTTAAACCGGTTGCGCCATCCATGATTTGTAATAGTCTTTTACTTCGATCTTCATGGCGTCAGTGGTTATGCTCATCGGACGGAACGGATCGATCATCACAGCCAACTCGCCGGTTTCTTTCTTGCCAATGCTGCGCTCAATTGCTCCCGGATGTGGACCATGCGGAATGCCCGCAGGATGCAGCGTGAGTTGTCCCTTACGGATATTGTTGCGACTCATGAAATCACCATCGACATAGTACAAGATCTCATCAGAGTCAATGTTTGAATGATGATAGGGCGCCGGAATAGCCTGTGGATGGTAATCGTACAAACGCGGAACAAAGGAACACACAACAAAATTGTTTGCTTCCCATTGTTGGTGAATCGGCGGTGGCATGTGCACACGACCGGTAATAGGTTCGAAGTTGAAGATCGAGAACGCGTAGGGATAACAATAGCCATCCCATCCAATCAAGTCGAATGGATGCGTTGCATATGTGTAAGGATACATCAAACCGTTCTTCTTGATGTTGACCAAGAAGTCGCCTTGCTCGTCGTGCGTTTCTAAATCAATTGGCAGACGGAAGTCGCGCTCGCAGAATGGCGAATGCTCAAGCAGCTGACCCCACTCATTACGATAACGACGTGGAGTACGTATCGGACTAAAGGATTCGATGTACAACAGACGATTGTCAGCAGAATCAAACTCCAATTGATAAGTCGTGCCTCGCGGTATCACGAGATAATCACCATAGGCGAATTGCACCGAACCATAAGCGCTCTTCAATGTTCCACTTCCCTGGTGAACAAAGAGCATCTCGTCGGCGTCTGCGTTTTTAAAGAAATACTCCGTCATGCTCTTGCGCGGAGCGGCGAGACCAACGTGTAAGTCGCCATTCACAAACAAAGTTGTACGACTCTGCAAGTAGTCGTCATTCGGCTCAACGTCGAATCCCAGGAAACTCAACGCTTGCATGTTCTGACCAATCGCAATGTCCGGTCGCACCGAATACGGCTCTCCCATCTCCTTTACCATGGTCGGAGGATTGAGATGGTAAATCAACGATGAAACACCACCGAATCCCTCGGTTCCAAATAGTTCTTCATGATATAAGGCACCGCTTGGCTGACGGTAAACGACGTGTCGCTTGGACGGAATGACGCCCTGCCGATGATACACAGGCATGAGTTCCTCTTGAGTTATTGGTTGACGAGATTAGACCAATATACAACCGAAATCGGAATAGAAGATAAAAATGTATTAAAGTGTTATAAGCCTCGAAAACTCTCTTTTTGCGGGGATTTGGTGTGCGGAGATGCGTCCGTGCTGAGTGTCGTTGGGGCTGTCACAGCACTGCATATACAAGATCGACTCTAGGTAGGTATTCACTTGGTCTAGTGCGTCACACAAACTCAAGAATTGTGACAATACCTTGTTGGTGAAATTCGAAAGCGATATTTTCTGCAGCGACTCCAATGAATAAAGCGATGAAATAAACTCCGATGTGATGGAGTGCGGTTCGGATATACGGGGAATACAGTACAGTTAACCGCTACCTGAGAATATTGAGCACAGTCTAATACAGAGAATTCAATCTAGCTGAGAGCACTCATGATGAAAACGCTATTGACGCTCGCGAGTCTTGTTCTATGTACAGCAATTGTTTTATCACAGAATCCTGAAGATCGTCGCTGGGATACGCGTTTTGATCTGCGCGGAGTTCAAGTCGTTTCCTACGGTCAGACTGCAAGTGGTAGCGATTATCCAATAAAGTGTTATGCGGAATCACACGGCAGCATTTATGCCGGCGGAAGCTTCGTCAATGTTGGATCTAACATTGCTCGATGGGATACCACTACACACACATGGTATGCCTTAGGCGACGGAGTCAACGGAATGGTCACGTCAATATGTGCACACGACGATGACATCTACGTTGCCGGCACGTTCACGCGCGCAGGTAACATACAGACGCTGAACGTTGCTCGATGGAATATCAGCACTCAACAATGGTACACAATGGAGGGTGGAATTGATGGGACCGTGTACGCAACGGCTTGGTACAATAATGAGCTTTATGTAGCAGGTTACTTTTCTACAGCAGGAAGCATCGCAGCCAGAAGTATTGCTCGTTGGAATGGAACAACATGGAATGGACTGGGTAAGGCTGGAGAGAATGGCGTTGTTGGAAACGTCAACACACTTTGTGTTTATAAAAACAATCTTGTTGTCGGCGGCAGTTTCAACTCAGCCGGAGGTGATTCAACGCGTGCGCGACTGGCTTTTTGGGACGGAAGTTCTTGGCACGCCCCGCCGGGTAAGTTGCACATAGCAAACCCAAGTCAGTGGCAGTATAGCATTCGTTCCTTGCGAGCCAACAATTCCTATCTCTTCATACTTGGAAACTTGGCAGTTGTCACAGTAGACAACATTAATGTCAGTAATAAAGGTGTGCTGGTTTATGATGGTCAAAACTGGAAGGCATTCGAAGATGCTTTTTCTGAACTGAGCGACAAAGTGGTTTCGTTTGATATAAATGACGACTACTTCGTTGAATTCCATCACGCCGATCTACAGCAGACGAGTATTCAATACAGCTATCTGGACCTCCATACCAAAAAGCACTTCACATCGGATACTCTGCGAATAACAAATGGCGGCTACGGTTTGAGTGTTCCGCTTGTGTTTCTTGTGAAGTCGCGTGTTTTAATATGTGGTCCTTTTAGTCGCATAGGCGACGAAATATTTCGCTACGCAGCAGGCTATGATCTTCAGCGACAGAGTTGGTTTGCTCTTTCGAGTGAGTATGCAAATGGGTGGGGACCATCATTCACATGGTATGAGGGATTTCCAGTCTTCCTGAATAACAATGATTCACTGTGGATATGCGGTCGCATCCCTGCTTTTGGTGACAAGTTGTGTAATGGAGTTGGATTGTGGACTGGCTCAGATTGGCAGACATACGGTCATGGCTTTGTAGATAGTCTCAAAGGTCGAAACATCAGCGGTTTCTTTTTCATTTCTCCCGAAATAAGCAGCACATGCTTCTATAAAAACAAGCTTCTCATCGGCGGCGATTTTGCAAAGATTGGTCCGACAATAGTCAATGGTCTCTTTGAATATTCTCCCGATACCCTCACAATGTTCAATGGAGGAGTTCGAGATTCATCCGCAAGTTTTTCGTCCTGCGGAGTATTTGCAATGTGTCCCGTTGACACCCTGCTCTACATCGGCGGCAACTTCATTTCCGCCGGAAGCATTTCCACTCGCAACATTATGCAATGGAACGGATCTCGGTGGAATCGCTTAGGTCTTGGAATTGATAATGCCGGCTCAGGTACCGGCGCACATACTATCAATACCATTATCCGTGATGACAGCAATGGTATTTACGCAGCCGGGTATTTCAAGCAAGCCGGAGGTCAGAATGCTAATAGTCTCGCGCATTGGGACGGCACCAGCTGGACCACTCCCGGCTACGATCCCAATGACGATCTTGCTACTATCAATTGCATGCTACGCGTCGGAAGCGATCTCTACGTCGCCGGCTCCTTCTATCGCAGAGGTGGTATAGTAGTCAATAACATCGCCCGATGGGATGGCAAGCAGTGGCATGATCTCGATGGTGGGATGATTTCGCTTGGCACAATTAACTGCATGACACTAGTCGGTGATCAGCTCTATGTCGGTGGCAATTTCAAAGCTATCGGTCGATGTCTGGCCAACAACATTGCGCGTTGGGATCTAAAGACTAACGCGTGGTATCCGCTCGGTAGCGGAACAGATGGAGAAGTGAAATCAATGGCGCACGTGCGAGATACAGTTTTTTGCGCCGGACGCTTCGATCACGCCGGCAACAGACTCTCTCACAATATCGCAGCATGGCATCCGGTTGATTTTAAAGTTGAGGTTGAAGATCAATCAAACGTAGACGCTGCCTCATTGCTGTATCCCAATCCCAGTGATGATCATCTGTATGTTCACGTAGCTTCATTGTGCACAACATCAGATGATGTGCGGATCATGATCTATGATGAAAATGGAAAAGAGATGATTACACAATCGTGTTCGCCTTTGGAACAACTGATGAGAATTGACACACGCGCTTTGCATCGGGGATTGTATCAGTGTGAGATTCAGTGCGGGCAGTCGCTTGTGAAACGACAGTTGTTTATCAAGCTTTAGTCGGATAGCACTTGCATGTTCTGATCTGTGTTGCTGTACTATCGATCTATGCAGCTCAACACATTTACAGGCGCGTTTATAGTACAAAAGACACAGAGCGCTTTACATTTAACTGCGTGTGTCTTGTTGGTGGTTGCACTACATCGAATTCAATAGTATGACCTCAAAATCTATGTTTACTCAATTCCACGTTGTGATGTTCATCGCAGCGACTCTGCTCTTCTGTCTCTGTAACACCGGCACCATGGCACAAAGCTATTCCGATTCGCGTTGGGATTCGCGTTTTGGCACTCATGGTATAGATGCACCAATTCAGGGACAGAGCGTGTCGGTGCCAATTGCTCCGGTGCAGTGTATGGTTGATGATGGTGGTGACGTGATTCTCGGAGGACAATTCGGATCAGTCGCGCGCAATGTCGTTCGATGGAATCGCAGTCAGCGTCGTTGGGAAGATTTAGGCGAAGGACTCGACTCAACCGTTCGCGCTCTTGCTGTTCAAGGAAATACGATCTATGCAGCAGGTTACTTTCAATATTCAGGAAACACACCGCTACGATCGATTGCTACTTTCGATAAATCGAGCGGAAATTGGTCAGCGATGGCAGATGGTATCTACGGCTCAGTGAATGCCTTGTGTGTGTACAAGGGACAACTGTACGCCGCAGGAGTATTCGCAAAGGCCGGCAAAGCTCCGTGTCGAAACATCGCTTGTTGGACGGGTAGCGAATGGAAGTCGCTTGGCGAGGGACTCGCTAATGGTGTTAACGGCGAAGTATATGGTCTCTGCGTGTATAAAGACAAACTCTGCTGCATCGGAATGTTTGATGATATCGCAGGCGACACAAGCCTTACGCGATGCGCATTGTGGGATGGATCGAAGTGGTCCGGACTGCCCCAGAGTTTCTCACTCAAGGTCGGACGCGTCTCGCAGCAACGCTTTCTCGCCTGCGCCGCGCACGACAGCTTGCTTGCACTGGTTGGTCAATTCGACAGCGTCTACACCGGTTCATCATTCATGCCAACTAAGAATATTGTGATCTATGATGGAATGTCGTGGTCCTCGCCGATCGTCTCAATGGACACCGGCAAAGGAGGCTTATCACGAGTAGCTATAAGCGACCAAGATCTTTACTGCGGCAATGGAAACTTAACGAACATCAACAGCTCATTCGTTAATGCGATTGCACGGTGGAACAGAGCAACGAGACGATGGTTTTCGCTGGGTAGCGGACTTTCTTCTGATAGCACGTCATTTTCTCTCAATGCCATTTGCGCATACAATGACGCGGTGTTGGTCGGTGGACGCTTTGCCGTTGCAGGTACAACCTTGGCTCAGAATATTGCTGAGTTCAGGTTGGCGAGTAATGAGTGGCTTGGACTCGGCACCGGACCCTGCGCCGGCTTTGATGATAATTGCGTTATTGCGGCTCTGCCCTCAGGTCTCACTGCAGCCGGAACCTTTCTGCATTCCGGATCAAATGCCCTTGGTGGCATTGCGCGTTGGGATGGACTTCATTGGAATCCCATTGGACCGGGCATCATCGGCGGCTTCACCAAACGCGCAAAACAAAATACCACACCGCCCTGGCCATCGCCAATGGTGTATTCGCTTGCTGAATACAAGGGTTCGTACTACATCGGCGGTGATTTCCTTGGAACAGGAACGGTCAAGTCAAACTGTCTGGTAGCCTATGACGGTACAACAGCTAGAAGCGTCGATGGCGGCATGTTTCAGAGCACAGGTTGGGATCGATTTGGCGTGAATGCATTGCTCGTGCAAGGCAACTCACTCTATGCAGGCGGAGCATTCAAACGAGCGGGAACACTGCAGGATACTGTCTTCTCCATTGCACGTTGGGACGGTACTCAGTGGAATACACTCGGCGCCGGTTTTCCTTCAGATGGATATTATGCTCCTATCGAATGCCTGGCTGACGACGGCAACGGCGGACTGTTTGCAGGCGGTTTCTTCCAAGCATGCGACACCGCGCGCGCAAGTAGTCTTGCGCTGTGGTCTAACTCTACCTGGACGCCATACGCCTTTGTACCCGAAGACGGTTGGAGTCATATCATGGCTATCACCCGCACTTCTTCTTCTCTCTTCGTTGCCGGCAACTTTGATATTCACGGAGGACATGTGTGCAACGGCATTGCAGAGTGGGATGGACATCAGTGGCTGGATCTCGATGGCGGAATGGTCAATGGTGTGTGGATTCGCGCAATGGCTGTCAAGGGAGATGAGTTGTATGTAGGCGGACGTTTCCGCGCAATCGGAAATATAGCCGCAAGAAATTGTGCGGTGTGGAACATGAAGACCCGTCAATGGCGCGCACTTGGTTCCGGTTTGGATAGCGAAGTTGTGTCCATCGCGGTTGTCGGTGATACAGTCTTCTTCAGTGGACTCTTCCGTCAAGCCGGCAAGAAGAGTTCATCACACATCGCAGCGTGGCTTCCGTCGGGTCCGGTCGACGTACCGGAAACGCAAGAACAAGCGTCATCTGAACTCTTGCTTTACCCAAATCCAACGAGCTCACAATTACATTGCTCATGGAATTCAACGATGCTGACAGATGCAACAGTTCTCGAATTGCGAAATACTCTTGGGGATGTCGTATTACAACGCAATCTCAAAGAATCGCTTGATCAAAGCAATTCAGCTTCATCAGTACTTGTTGATTGCTCGAGTTTGGCAAGTGGAACCTATTATGCGCTAGTCCACTCAGCCCAACACAGTGTCTGCGCACGCATCGTCGTGTTGCACTAAATGGTTTAGCGCACTAAGCACATTCGCTTGGTGTACAACAGAAAGTCAATCATGATGACTGTCATAAAGACAGTCGTTTGCTATGCCTATGAAAATTCTCCGCTCTTCTTGCATCGCCCTACTCATCCTCATTGCAAGCACGACATGCACTCACGCACAAGCTTTGTTGCATTTGTACGATGTTATTGACTCGACATATCCGATCATGCGTGCATCAGTGTACATGACCAATGACAGTGGTCGACGTATAGAGAATCTTTCGGCATCTGAGTTCGAGCTGCGTGACAACGGCACTGTTTATCCTCTTCTCGCCATGAGTTGTCCTCCGGTTACGAAACCGAATCCCCTCTCCAGTGTATTGGTAGTCGATGTGTCCGGCTCAATGTCCAGCGGAAACCCGCAAAACATGTCCCTCGCACAAGCTGCCGCAAAAGAATGGGTAAAGCTTCAAGCAAAGGATGGATCAGAAACTGCCCTCGTGAGTTTTGATATGGATGGTTATCTCAATTTTGACTTCACAGATGATAAGTACTCACTGAATAGCGCAATTGATCAACTCAAACCCCAAGGCGGAACAGTCTATGATGCCGGTCTGATTCGCGAACCAAACTCAGCACTTTCAATCATCGGTACTACGAAGCATCACAGAGTTGTGATCTTTCTCACAGATGGTATGGGCGCGTGTAATGAGACTGAAGTTATTGCACAGGCCAAAGCAAAGGGAGTAAGCATCTATTGCGTTTGCGTCAATCTCAGCGCACCTCAAAGCCTGATCCACATTGCTGAGCAAACCGGTGGCTTAACATTCGAAAACGTTCGCTCGATGGAGCAGATCATCAAAGCTTACAATCAAATCTATTACAACGCCATTTCTTTTGGTCATTGCGAAATCAGCTGGCGCGTTAAACCGGAGTGTAATACTTTCCATTCTGTGACGCTTAGTCATATGCCTACCGGTCTGACTGAAACCAACAGCTACGACATCCGCGATCGTTTCCTTCCCTCAATTAGCTACTCGCCATCAAGCGTACGCTTTGATTCGATTGCTCCGGGAAGTTCTGCGGTGAAGCATGTGACTCTGACGGCGAATGGCGATAGCGTCGTGATCACAGGAATTAGCCCTTCACTCGGTCTCTTTACAATTGAAAACATCAGCTTTCCAATAACTTTGAAGCGAGGTCAGAGCGTTGGTTTTGATATCCGCTTCTCGCCCCAAGACTCCGCGATGGAGTTCTGTTCATTTTCTTGCACGACTAATGCCTGCGTTGGTTCAAACTATTATGCCAAGGGAGGATTCGTCGGACATCGCTCGAGCGGCGCTAAGCTGCGTCTTCTTAAACCGAACGGAGGCGAGTCTTTGTATGCAGGAGATACATGCAATATCACGTGGACAGGAGTTTTGCCCGACGATACGCTGCGATTAGAATTCTCAAGCGACCGCGGCGCGAGTTGGACACGTATAACGGATAGTGCAACTGCTATGCACTACACATGGATTGTACCTTTCGTACAATCATCGATTTGTCTTATACGTGCCGTGCAGCTCTATCGTCCACCGGCAGCCGACACCGTTCTCTTCCTTCAAAGTCAAGTGCGAGATGTGCGTGATATCTGCTTCTCGCCCGACGGACTGCGCGTTGCAAGCGTGGCATCAAACGGCAGTTTTCGATTTAATGATGGATTAAATGGACGTCTCGTCTCAACTCCATGGATGCTCGGTTTTACTCCCGAAGCTCTCGCATGGAATTCAACCGGCGATTTCATTGGAGTGTGTGGTGCAGACAAAACAAATGCTATAGCTGTGTTGCTCGATGGTGCGAGTGGTCTGCGAGTACGACACAATTTGTACGAGCAAGTGTTTAGTGAGAATGGACGCTATCTATCCTGCGACTTCACACCGGATGACCAATTCTTGTTGTTAGGAAGTAGTTATGGTTCTGCTCGCGCGTGGGCAGTGCGTCCGTCACCGGATCCAACTTTGAATTCCTTTTCGATTCCACCCGGACATAGTTCGACAATTCACTGCGTAAGAGCTGACAATCTTTTCTTCCAACAGCCTCAAGGCAAACGCTTTTCATTTATCTCGGCAGCTAATGCGAGCACGATACGCTCTATTGTAGACTATGACTCCACCGGCGGTAATTATGGTCTCACGAATATTCAATCTGCAGGTACCTGGAAAGACATCGATCAAATGTGGACCGTTAGTCCTAGTCCAGACGGTTTACACTTCGCTATCGGCGTTCTTAGCGGCACCCTGAAAATCGCTGACACATCAGGAGCATTCGTTAACTACACGCCTATTGCCGGTGAACGCATCAACAAATGCGCGTGGTCGCCGGATGGATCGCATGTTGCTATCGGCTTCAATAGCGGTCGCATTGCTTTATGGAATGTAGCGACGCAGCGCATTGATCGTAGTCTTGACACCAACCACGCATCACTACTGGCTCTACGTTGGGATAGCTTTGGAACGCGCATCGTTGCTTCCTACCTCAATGATTCCGCATTGATATGGCGTGTGGAGAGTGTACCGCTGCAAAGCGATATCTCGGACAGCACATTCCGCATTATTAGTCCGCAGATTAAGATGAAGAATGCTGTCGACCTCGGCATCGTGAGTGTTGGTTCGGCTAAAGACAGCATCGTTGATGCCATCATGATGCTCAACGGAATTGGTCCGAGCTCTCACTGGTCGTTGGACTCAGCCTTCATCATCAACGACGTCAATCAAGCATTCGGAATTACTTCAGGTACGCCGAAGAGCTTTGCTCCATCGACTGACAACAGTCTGAGCGTTGAGTTTGCTTTTCATCCGCAACAGACCGGCGTTCAGCAGGCTGACGCGGTCTTGTGGATCAATGCAACTCGATACCTCGTGCATTTGCAAGGTGAAGGTCGATCGGAGAATCTTGCGTATCGTCAAGACTACATCGACTTTGGCAAAGTTCCCGTTGGTGCCTCGCGAGATAGTCTGGTTATTCCTTTGTTGATCAATCAATCGACACAGAATTATCAACAAAATAGCCTGACGATAAACGGTCCTGATTTCAAGCAGTTTAGCGTGCTTGGTAATGCAGTGCAGTCCATCAATCCAGGTGACTCATCCTCGGCTCAATTGCGCTTTCATCCTATGCGTAATGGTCGAACATCAACGACCCTAGAGTTTTCTGCGATATCTTCTAAGGATCCGTCATCTCTCGTCCGTCACAAGATCACACTCTTCGGTGAAGGCATTTGCTCAAGTCCGAGTGGCACACAGCCAACACTGCTTCGCATAGAACCGGCGGATACGGTGATCGCAACGACTCAAACAATGGATCTTATCGTCCGCGTTGAAGCCCCAAGTTCGGCCGAACTCGCGGCCGTACCGGACTCCTGCACTCTCTGGCTCTCTTTCGATTGCTCCACCATGGCCTTGCTCGATCCTCCGCTTAATGCTTCTGTCGTGAACAATCGCTGTGTCGTCGAACTACAAACTCGAAAGAGCGGTGACACTCTCTTGCACTGCATCATGCAAGGCTTGCTTGGATCACATGACAGCGTACGCTTAGCCATCGATTCTGTGCAGTGGTATTCAACCTGTCCTTTCAGTGCTCGAGGTGTTGAAGCAACAGTTCACTACAACGATATCTGTAAAGCGGGCTCATCGTCGCGATTCTTGCAAGGCACAACTCCACTTGCAATGGTCTTGCAACCAAATCCGGTGCTTGATCAGCTAGAACTTGTGTTGAATTCGAACGAGGACGCTGAGTGCGAATTAGTACTCAGTGATGTTTTGGGAAATGTCGTGAAGCAGTTCAATGCACAATCGATTAAGCGAGGCAGTCAGCGACTTGATCTAGACTGTTCAGATCTGCCGAACGGATCCTATGTACTCAGCATTCGCAATCACTACTGGCAGCGTTCGTTGAATTTTATGAAGTGGAACTAGGATGCGAGTTAGGACGTGGATTGTCGTGAAAGTGCTGATTGTGCTCGCGTGCACGAGTGCTGTGTATGCGCAACAAACACTGACGACACCCGGCGAGCGCCTAGGACTTGCGCTCGGCTTGGGACTCAACATGCACTCAGCCGACTTCAAGCAATTACCAAACGTCGATAATTGCTGTCCGAAATTTGAAAGCGGTAGTGGCAGCGGCTTAAGTCTGGGTCTCAGCTTCGAGCACTACTTTTCTTCGAAGTGGTCAACTGAACTACGTCTGAACTACCAACAGCAAGACGCCACACTCGTTGCCTCAGAGACATTTTCCGCCTTCAATACAAGCACACAAACAACGGGTAATGCAGAGATTGAGCATCGCATTGCAACACAACTCAGCACGATCGGAGCTGAGGCTCTGCTGCGATTTCAACCGGCTCGCGTGTGGTATCTCAGCGCGGGAATTCGCGTCGCTCAATTGTCATCGATTTCCTTCCAACAAGTCGAACAACTGAAATCAAACGATTGGATTTTTGTTGATACGCAGCATTCAACCCGCAATGAACATAGCGGTGACATTGCTGCAATCAATCACCTGCAAACAATGCTGCAACTGGGAACAGAGTTTGATATCCCGCTCAATAAGTCACGTAGTCTCATGCTGAGCCCGGAAGTGCAGTATCAACTATCGCTTTCGCAGCTCGTTCAAAACGTCAGCTGGTCGGCAAGCGCACTTCGCTTTGGCGTTGCTTTCCGTTATCGTTTGTCAGATGATGAGCAGACGGTAATTCCGAAAACACAACCGGCTCTGCCTCCAGTTGAAAAGAAGCCAACAGTTGTGATGTTGGATACTGTTCCGAAACAACGCGCGGTTGTTCCCAACGAGCAGACCGACAACAAGACCGTCGTGCGACTAGTTGCGCAACGAGCAACAACAGAAAGCTCAGTCGACACGCTCACAACCGAAGAGTTTGCTTCCCGTCAACTCAAGCCGCTCTTGAATTACATCTTTTTCGATGCCGAAGCTTCGCGCATTCCGGATCGATACCTGCAATACACCGCATCGACGATTGCAAAGCATGAGATCCCGACAAGTGCAACGGTGAGGCAGGTGTATTATGACATTCTGAATATTGTTGGACAGCGCATGAAGGCTAATGCAAAAGCAACTCTGACGCTGAGTGGATGTATTAGTCAGGATGAGTGGGATAATCGTCAGAACAAACTCGCTCGCGAACGTGCGGAGTCGGTTCGTGATTATCTGACCCAAGTTTGGTCAATCAACTCATCCAGAATCCGCATCGAAAGTCGCAACCTCCCTGCTGCTGCATCCAAAGCCAGCGATGAGTTAGAGACGAATTTGAGTGACGAAGAAAATCGTCGCGTGGAATTGACAGCCTCTTCCACCGACATTCTCGCGCCGCTGGTAGTGAGCGATACTCTGCACTTAGTGAGTCCGGAGAATTTGCGATTCTTGATCAGACCAAAGCCCGACACCTTGAATTCAGTCTCTGTTAGATTTCCGGATTCGCATCAGCAAGAAGTACGCGGACCCTGGACCGCGCTCGATACAGTGCGCATTCAGTGGTCGCCGCGTGATTTAAACACCTCCGCGACGACGCTAAATGCCAGCATGACGCTTCGCTACCAACACAGCGCTGACACAACGCTCACACTCCTTATTCCTCAGAAGTACGTGGGTTTGAGAACCAAGCACGAAATGAATCTTCACGATCGAACCATCGATCGATTCCAACTGATTCTCTTTGAATTCAACAAGTCAAATCTCACTTCAGACCAACGTAGCATCCTGGACGAGATTCAGCGTAGCTGTACGCCACAGTCTGTTTTGCAGGTTGAAGGATTGACGGATATGATGGGCGATACTGAACACAATGAGCGTCTTGCAGCAGAGCGCGCCCGCATGGTCGCTTCTGCTCTCAATCGTCCTAACACAAAAGTGATTTCGTTGGGAGAATCAAATCTCTATCCCAACACGCTGCCGGAAGGTCGCTTCTACAATCGCACCGTCATCGTCACCGTCGAAACGCCGCGTAACTAAAGCCCGAGCAAAGCTTAGAACATTCTCACAGCGCAATCGCACTCAACTTCTCTTGCGGTAAAAGAGCAATGCCATGATATTCATTCCCATCGACAATGCACAGAGCGCTAGAAACTCGCTTTGTAGATCTCGCATAGCACTGCCTTTGAGCACGATCATGCGCATGACGCGGATGAAGTAGGCCATGGGATTAAAGCGTGTGATATTCTGTGCCCATTGGGGCATGGACTCGATGGGCGTGAAGAGTCCACCGAGTAGCAAGAAAACCATGATGAAGAAGAAAGACACAAACATGGCTTGTTGCTGAGTGTTCGCCAGAGTGGAGATGAATAGTCCAAGACCCAACACTGCTAGCAAGTACAAGTTCACGAAGGAGTAGAGGGTCACGAACGATCCTAGAGGAATGATGCCGTAGGCAACTCGCGCCACAACCAATCCCAGCGAAAACACGACATTGCCGATCAACAGAAAGGGCGTCAGTTTACCGAGAATAAACTGCCACTTGCGAATAGGAGTAACGTTGATTTGCTCTATCGTTCCAATCTCTTTCTCGCGCACAATATTGAGCGAGGCCAGAAACACGCCAACCATGGTAAGCAACTGAACGAGAATTCCGGGTACCATGAACTTGTGGTAGTCCATCATGGGATTGTACCAGTACGCCGTCTCGATATCAAGCATAGGCTGAGCATTCATGCGCGGCAGCGTTAGCCAACTCGCGCGAATGTTCTGATTGAAGTCGCGAAGAATTGCCTGCAAGTACGACGATCCCAAGCCAGCCTTCACGCCATTGATGGCGTTGGCTGCGATGAAGATCTGTGCTGAGTTTTCGCGGATGAGAGTGTGTTCGAAACGTGATGGAAGTTGGACGATGAGATCGACTTTGTCCTGCTCGACCTGATGCATCGCCTCCGCATACGAATTACCCACCAGCACAATGCGGAAGTACTTTGAAGCGCCGATCTTGGTGATGAGCTGTTGGCTGACGCTGGAGTGGTCGCCATCAACAATAGCGATATTCACGTTGCGGACTTCGTAGTCGGCAGCGAGAGGAAAAATCAGTAACTGCATGACCGGCATGACGAAGATCACGCGAAGGATTGCGGTGTTCCGGAAAATCTGACGGAACTCTTTGCGAAGCAATACCAATAACACACGCATTAGAGTCGCTCCTTGAATCGTGCAATACCAAGCGTCAAGAACAACAGAGCCATCCCGCACAGTATCATGGTTTCCTTGAGCACAGCTTGAATACCCAGACCTTTGATCATGATGGTTTTAACAATCACAAAGAACCAGCGAGCAGGGATGATGTTTGACAGAGCTTGCATTGGGATAGGTAGATTCTCGATGGGAAACATGAATCCCGACAAGAGAATAGTCGGAAGCATCATGGCCATCATCGACACAAGCATCGCCGTTTGTTGCGAATCAGTCACGTTCGAAATCACCAAACCTATTGCCAAGGACGTGAGAATAAACAGCACGCTTTCAGCCAAGAGCAAAGTAAGTGAGCCGTTGATGGGTACATCGAGAAGGGTGACGCTTAGAACGAGAATCACACCAACGATGATCATTCCAAGCACCAAGTAGGGCACTGCTTTGGAGATGATAATCACGATGGGTCGCATTGGTGAAACAAGCAAGACTTCCATCGTCCCGGTTTCTTTCTCTCGCACCACCGCCACCGAAGTCATCAGCACACACACGAGCATCAATACCATTGCAATCACTCCGGGAACAAAGTTGTATGCGCCTTTTTGTTGAGGATTGTAGAGCATGCGTATCTCTGGTTTAATTGCATAAGGCAAACTCAAACCTTTATTGATATCAAGCACAACCTCGTTGATAATCGTCGTTGCGTAATTCGTCACGGTCGTTGCCACATTCGGATCCGACGCATCAGCCACGAGTTGCACGCTTGCACTGTTGGTGTGGAGTAAATCATCGTTAAAGTTCTGTGGAAACACGATCACGAGTTTTGCTTGTCCGCGCCGAAACACATCTTCAATATCCTTGTAGCTGTGTAGATTTTCCGATAGATCGAAATACTTGCTGGCGTTTATGCGATCGATGATGCGCTGTGTGCTTTGATCATGGGATAAATCCAAAACGGCTACGCGCGAGTTCTTGACTTCATTGGTCAACGCGAAACCAAAGAGCACTATCTGAACGATGGGCATTCCAAAGAGAATGAGCAGGGTCCTGCTATCCCGCAGAATATGCTTGAACTCTTTGTTGATGAATGTGAGGAGTAATGCCATGTGTTGTTTTGTTTCGTGTTCTCGCTTGTGATCCTTAGTCCGCAGCTCGCGTTGCTTTGCGTGCCAATGCTTGAAAGACAGCATTCATCGTGTCAACGCCGAATTGTTTTTTGAGGGCGGCCGGAGAGTCGAGGGCATCGATGCGACCATCCACCATGATACTGACGCGATTGCAGTACTCTGCTTCGTCCATGTAGTGCGTCGTGACAAACACGGTAATACCGCGATGCGCAGCTTCGTAAATCATATCCCAAAACTGACGTCGCGTAATCGGATCCACGCCGCCGGTGGGCTCGTCCAGGAACACGATTGTTGGATCATGAAGAATTGCAAGAGAAAATGCCAGCTTTTGTCGCCAACCAAGTGGCAGTGCTGCAACCAGAGTATTCGCTTCGTGATCTAATCCCAAAAGCTGCAGCATGTCGTCGGCTTTTTGTCGCAGTATCTTTGGCGCCAGACCATAAATCCCACCAAAGAAACTGATGTTCTCACGAACCGTGAGGTCTTCGTAGAGCGAGAACTTCTGACTCATGTAGCCAATGTTTTCTTTGATCTTCTCCGACTGCGTCATCACATCAAAACCGGCAATGGTCGCGCTACCACTGGTCGGTGTTGAAATGCCAATCAACATCTTCATTGCCGTGGTTTTGCCTGCGCCATTAGCTCCGAGAAAACCGAAGATCTCGCCTGCCGAAACATCAAAGCTGATGTTGTCAACGGCGGTGAAAGCGCCGAAGCGCTTGACGAGTTGTCGCACACTGATGACAGGCTTATCAGACATCGCTTGTCGCCTTTCTGTCTGCAAGACTCATGAAGGTATCTTCAATACCCGCATCAATCGCATCCACTTCAATTGCTTGATGATGTCGGCGTTGTAGGAAATCGATGATCTGTTCGCGACCACTTGTCGCATCCTTCATCGTCAGATGATGCGCATCTCCGAAACCGTAACAATTTTCAGTGAAAGGTGCCGTGCGCAACTCCATGAGAGCTCGAAACATTTCCGCAGTACGAACCGCAAAGAGCGGCTTGTGGAAGAGAGAGGTAATACTCTTTGGTGTATCGATCGAGAGAATATGTCCGCCTTGTATGAGCGCAATTCTATCACACAACTCAGCTTCATCCATGTATGGTGTTGAGACGAGGATGGTGATGTTTTGTGCTTTAAGGCGTCGAAGCATTTCCCAGAATTCGCGACGAGAGACGGGATCAACCCCGGTGGTTGGTTCGTCAAGAAAGAGCACTGATGGTTTGTGAATTAAAGCACAGCATAGCGCCAGTTTTTGCTTCATACCACCGGAGAGTTTGCCTGCGCGACGAGTTTTAAAGGGTTCGAGTTGTACGTAGATGTCGCGAACCAGATCGTAGTTCTTCTCAATGGTAGTGCGAAAGACTTTTGCGAAGAAATTGAGATTCTCTTCGACGCTTAAGTCTTGGTACAGCGAGAAACGTCCGGGCATATAGCCAACACGCTGACGAATCTCTTTGTAATCGCGTACTACGTCAAATCCTTCTACCGTTGCTTCACCGGAATCAGCGAGAAGGACAGTCGTGAGAATGCGAAAGAGCGATGTCTTGCCGGCTCCGTCTGGACCGATCAGACCATAGAGTTCGCCTGACTGCACCTCAAGACTCACCTCATCCAGCGCCTTGACTTTGCCGGCGTTGTAGCTCTTGCTGACCGATTTGACAACGATTGAACTCACAATCGAATTTCTCCGTACATGCCGAGTTTCAAGTATCCATCGTTCTTGACAGCGACCTTTAACGCATAAACCAGATTAGCTCGTTCGTCTTTTGTTTGAATTGTCTTTGGTGTGAATTCTGACTTTGACGAGATCCACGTCACCGTACCTGTCAGTTCTCTCATTTTTTCTGATCCATCGTCAACAAACACCCGCACGTTTTGTCCAAGCTTGATTTGAGACAGTTGTGCACCGCCGATGTAGGCACGCAGATTCAAAGTCGACAGGTCAGCAATCTTGTACATCGCCTTACCCGGCACCGCCATCTCATGTTCTTCTGTATAGGTGGCTAGCACAGTTCCGTTGATAGGATTAACGACATTACAACGCGCTATCTGATCACTGAGTTGATCGATTTGTGCGAGCAGCGGTTGAGTGTCGGCGTGCAGTCCATGGGTGGTAATTGATAGCGTCGATTGCAAGGCGGCATATTGTTTTTCGAGTACGCGGATTTGTCCATCGAGATCATCTACCACCTTTTGCGTGGTTGCTCCCTTGGACAACAACTCGCTAAATCGCTTGTGTTCACGACGCGCAACAGAGAGCTGTTCCTGCACTGCTGCCAGCTGTGATGCTTCATCGGGTTGTTTGCTCAGCACTGCAGCTACTTGTGTTTGCAATTGCTTTTTGCGAAGCTGCAGTTGAACGTCGTCGATGTGTGCGACGAGCTGTCCGGCGCGCAGAGTATCACCTTCGTGCACCGAGTATTGCAGTAGCGGACCACTTGATTCCGCCGAGACAATTGTCTCAGTCGCTTCAAATGTTCCGCTAGCATCGGGTTTTGTATTTGAGTTCGAGCAGCTCGTAAGGCCGACCAGACCGATGCTGACGAGTGCGAGATAAAAAGGAAGAATTGCTTTCATACACATGATAGAAGAGTTAGGGTCGTATTGATCGAATGATAAACTCAGCCGCTTCGTGTTTGCGACGTTCTTGAAGTGCAGCGAATTGTTCGTTGCTCATTCCGCTCACAGCCATGAGCATAGGTCGAGCAATGAAAGGAAAGCGGATGATTGCAAGCAGGTTCATAAGCAACTGCATTGCATCGATGGCAATGATTTCGTTGTTCTGAATTGCGCGTTGCACTTCACTGCCGAACAACAGAAAGATGTCGCGCATAGCCGACTGCTGAACTAATGCTTGAAATCGCTCAGCATCGCGAGTGATTTCGCGCACGATGAACAAGGGTAGGTTTGGTCGTTGGACGAGGAAGTCAATCTCGTCAGACACAATCATCCTGATCTTATCCAAGAAACTCTGTTCGGTTCCCAGTGCCTTGGCGAACACAGAATAGAGTTCCATGCTCAGAGTCTTGAAGATGGTCGCAAAGAGCTGGTCTTTTGAACGGAAATAGTAATGCAACAAAGCCTTATTAATCCCCGCTTCGTCCGCAATTGCCTGCATGCGCGCACCGTCGAAACCACGATCCATAAAGACCCTCATGGCAGCCTGTACAATGCGTTGTTCAGTCTTCTGTTCGTCTGTATGTGCGTTTTTTTGCATGATTTGGCTCTTAACCGGATGATTTAACCAATTGGTTAAGCTGCAAATCTATGGCTTGTTGGTGGTTTATGCAAGCATGAGCCGAGAATTTCCTGTATTCTGTCAACCTGGAGGCTTAGCTCAGCAGTCTTGTATTGAGGATGAAAGCTACAGGTTGTAGATTCGCTACTTATGCTGTGTTGAGCTCATATTGAGCCTGCTCAGCGCGCGATGAAATCTGAATATACACGAAGCACTACACGATCATGATGAGATCCAATCGACGGGATTATTGCCTATTCGCAGTCGTTTTGACACTGTTTTTGACATTTGCCTCCCTTCAGGCAGGCGTCAAGAGTTCCAAAAACGAGGTCGCGATTGAGTCTGTTGAACTGAAGGTTCCCGCCGGCACCCTTTATGGAACGCTGATGATACCGGCAAGTACGAAGCCGCCTACAGTTGTGCTGATGATCTCTGGTTCCGGTCCGACTGATCGTGATGGAAATTCAGCTTTAACCAAGAACAACGCTTATCGCTTGTTAGCTGACTCAATGGCAGCTCATGGTATTGCCTCGTTGCGATATGATAAGCGTGGTATTGCTGCGAGTTCGACGGCAATGTCCAAGGAAGAAGATCTGAGATTTGAAGACTACGTCAATGATGCCGCTGCATGGGCCAATCTTCTTAACGCCGACAAACGCTTCTCGCGTGTAGTTGTGATGGGGCATAGTGAAGGCTCACTCATTGGAATGATTGCTGCACAGCGTGCCGGAGCAAAGGCCTTTGTGTCGCTTGAAGGTGCCTCAGAGACAGCTGATGCTGTTCTTCGTCGTCAGTTCATGGCTGCGCCGGGCGGGATAGCTGATTTAGCCTTTCCAATTCTTGACAGCCTAACAAAGGGTAAGATCGTCGAGAAGGCACCACCAATGCTCGCCATGGTTTTTCGTCCGAGCGTTCAGCCTTATCTCATCTCATGGTTCAAATACGATCCAGCCAAAGAGATTGCAAAGCTTGGCATGCCTATACTCGTTGTTCAAGGAACAACAGACTTGCAGACACTAGTCGCAGACGGTGAAGCACTCGCAAAAGCCAACTCACACGCTCGCTTGGCAATCATTGAAGGCATGAACCACGTTCTCAAATTGGCAGAAGCCGATCGCATGAAGAACATTGCCACCTATAAGGATCCGGGTTTGCCTCTGGCACAGGATCTTATCACACGAGTATTGGAATTCTTACAGCAGTAGAAGCTCTAATCAATGAGTTGATTGTCGTTTATTGATGAGTTGTATCACTCATCGAGTGACGCAGTGCGCATTATCTCAAATGCATCAATGGTACGTGAACCTAGAGTACGTGATCTGTTCTAGCAGTAGATAGGATTAATCAGGCTTTAGGACTTCTTCGCTTCGTCACTGAGCTTGCCTTCTTTGCCACACGAGAAGTGGACGAAGCTTTGCTGCTTTCTGTCGCTGCCTCCTTAGAAACACCACTCGACTTTGCGACTGTCTTCTTCGCGGGCTTTGCTGCTGAGCTCTTCGCGACTTTCTTTACCGACGTCGCTGCAGATTTCTTTGATGATTTCTTTGATGATTTCTTCGCTGCTTTCAATTCCAGAGCCAGCATGTTTTCTTGCAAACGAAAACGCGCAATGTCTTTGATGAGTTGACGTGGCAGAGCTTTATTGAGCGGGATGCGGATTGTGCCTTTGGAGCAATCGTATTCACGAAGCCGATCTGCAAAGACTTTTACGGCATTGGCTTTGGGGTAGAGACCGATGTGTTGTTTGGCGGCGGCATACCACACGACGATTCCATGCTGATCAAAACTGGGCATGCCGTAGCTGATACGTTCGGTGGCTTGTGGTAGCGCGCTACGCAGAACATCGCGAACCGCTTGCAAAGTGTTGCGAAGATCTGCCGGTAGATCCTTGAAGTACTGTTCAACGCTCAGGTCTTTGCTGCAATTCATGGTCGCGACGATCAGTGTTGTTCAGTGTACGCTTCACTTATCCAATATTATCAAACACATTCTGAACATCATCATCCTCTTCGATACGTTCGATGAGTTTAGCGACTTCTTCCATTTGCTCATCGCTGAGGCTGACGGTTGTTTGGGGAAGACGAACCATTTCTGAGCTCTGCACTTCAATCTTCTTGTCTTCGAGAGCGCGCTGCATCTTGCCGAAGTTTGCGAAATCGCTATAAGCCACCAGCATGTTTTCTTCCGGATCGTGCTCCACATCCTCAGCACCGGCATCGATCAATTCCATTTCCAGATCATCCATGGCGTGAGTAGCCAGAGGCACTTTGAATACACCGCGACGTTGGAAGAGGAATTCCATGGAGCCGCTTGTAGCCATTTGTCCATTGTACTTGTTGAAGTAGCTGCGCACGTTTGCGACTGTGCGGGTTGGATTGTCGGTCGCGGTTTCTATGACTAAGGCCACACCATAAGGACCATAGCCTTCGTACACGATTTCCTCAAGATTCGCAGCGTCTTTACTGGAAGCACGTTTGATTGCCGCTTCAACGCGATCCTTGGGCATGTTAGCGCCTTTGGCGTTTTGCATTGCTGCCCGTAAGCGAGGATTACCGTTAGGATCAACTCCACCGAGCTTCACTGCAATGGCGATTTCCTTACCGATACGCGTAAATGCCTTCGACATCTTGTCGAAGCGCTTGAACATCTTGTGCTTACGTTTTTCAAATATGCGACCCATGGCTTCTGTTTGCTGAGGATGAAAATTCTACCGAAAACAAATTTACGTCAGAAGAGCACTTTTTCAGTCGCTTTGTGGAATTGATCTCGACCGTATAACTGTCAAATGCATTCATCACTCCTCTATTCCAGCGTTTTCGAAAGTATCACGCTTTGATAATTGACTTCCGGCCAGCGCACGTGTTCAATGAAGCGATAACCCATTGAGTGATACCATCGTACCAAATGCTCGGCCGGTTCAGCGGTATCGCAGGCCAACTCTCGGGCGCCATGATTACGGGCGATGGTTTCAATGAATTGCATTGCCTGAAGTCCAATGCCTTGACCTTGAAGAATGGGTTCGATGCCGAACTGTCCAAAGCGCCAGACACCTGTGGTGCCATACCAAGGACTCTCACATTCGGCGGGTATATCATAGAGCGTTATCGTTCCGACAATTGATGAGTCAATTCCCTTCGTGACAATGACGTAGCTGAAATCACCATTAAGACGTTCAGCTGTTACCGATGGAGGTTGATGCGTAGCGTAGTAACGAAGTCCCATTGCTGCTAACCCCGCATAGGCGCGATGCAAGAGTTCAGTCAGTTCTTCTATAGAATCTGTATCTCGTATAGAGCGTATCAAATACTCTTGGTCAGCAATGTTCAGACTCTTCATGTTATCAATTGTTAAGTGAAGCTTCGTACTCTGGCATTGAGCTAAACTGACCGCTAGTTTTGTAGTGTTCTCGGATATAGTCCTTGCAAACGCTCACACCTGGCATCCGGAGAACCATTGACATCGCAGCGATATGTCAAATGAGTTATGAGCTGAAGAAAGCGAGTGCAGGTGCACATAAAAGATCTCAGCAGCGCGAAAACTGAATATCAAGATAGTAATTAAAGACCTGAAACAAGAGCCTATGCTCCTTCATGAGCAGAGCAGAGAATTCTCATTCAATATCCTAACAAAAACACAAAGACGTTTGTCATCCAAATGACTTGGTTCATTGTCTGAGCCGATTGTCTCTTATTCAAGTATTCAATCATCAAACAGCATGGTGCAAGAGATGAAGCGAAAGTTAGAGCTGTTAAACATCGTTAATCAAGTCAATGCATGTGTCACCACTCGAGCTGCATTGTTTTTATGGCATCTATGAATAAACAACTTCACCTTAGTCTACAAGCAGTTCTGTTTATCGTCTTTTCAACCGCAAGTGTCATTGGACAAGCTGATACTGTTCGCATCAATCTCTCGGAAGCTGACAGCTTGTTGCAGACGCGCAACCTAAACTTGCTTGCTGCACATTATGACATCGATAAAGCTGCTGCTCAAGTGGTTCAAGCAGAGGTTTTTGATAATCCTGCATTCACCGCAGAGAGCTTTCTGTATAGTCCTGATCACAAAGGCATCTTTGATCCCGGCTTTCAGAAGTCCTTTACTATCGATCAGTTAATCAAGATTGCCGGTCAGCGCGGTCTTGCCGTCGACCTCGCCGAAGAAGGCAAGAAGATCTCAACTCTGCAATACGCCTCGCTCGTTCGATCTCTCAAGTATCAGCTCCACACCACCTTCTTCTCGTACTACTACCTCTCCAACGCCACTCGTGCCTTGAGTTCACAACTTCATCGCTTGGATGGAACGGTAAAGGCTTATCAGGATCAATTCAAACGAGGCAACTTTTCGCTGAAGGAAATGACGCGTCTGAAATCGACTTTGTTTGCGCTGAACAATTCCTACACCGGACTTCAGCAAGAATTGGCGGGACTGCAGCGTGATTTGCGCATACTCACCGGACAGAACGCAGCAGTTTTTCCGGCACCTACTTCTTCAGAACTGCGCTTTCCTGAAACCATCGCACTGAGCATCGACTCTCTCTACAACATTGCGGTCTCCAATCGCATTGATGTTGCCCTGGCTCAAAGCAGCGTTCGGCAGGGAGAATTGAAACTCGCATTGGAAAAGCGCAAAGCAATTCCGGACCTGCATTTGGGATTGAGCTTTGATCAGGCCGGCAGTGTCGTCAATAACTACGTCGGTCTGTCTTTGGGATTCGACCTCCCCATCTTCAATCGCAACCAAGGAAACATTGCTGAGGCGGAAGCAGACCTTATGCAAAGCAAAGTGCAGCGACAAGCAGCTGAGGAAGTTGTTCGCCGGAATATTCAATCATCGGTAGAGAAGCTGGCAGCGTTGAGATCGCAGTATGATCAAATCGGTTCAACTTTTCTCGACGACATCGACACGCTAACGGAGTCGGTGCTGCAGAATTATCTCAACGGGAATCTCTCGCTCCTGGAGTTCAGCGACTTGTTCGAGTCTTACAACACGACCATTATAGATATCAATCGTTTTTATGCATCCCTTTTTAGCTCCTATGAAGACCTTAACTACGCTGTTGGCAAGGAACTCTTCCACTAGTCTCTTTGCAATACTCTTCTTGTGCGGCGCAATGATCGCATTGGACTCGTGTTCAAAGAAGGACACCGCGCCGGTTGACAGTTCTCACTTTCGTGCCACCGATACAATGATGGCAAGAACAGTTCTGGACACCGTAAAAGTCACACAAGTTGAAGGTTCCCTTACCCTAAACGGAAGAATCACCGCCGACGAAAGCAAGCTCGTCGATGTCTTTCCGGTGATGGCCGGTAACGTCTTGGCTGTCAATGCCGAGCTCGGCGATTACGTGCAGAAAGGCGCAACGCTTGCTCTGATACGCAGTCCTGAAGCTGCCGGACTACAGCGCGAACTGAATGACGCAGAGGGCGACCTGCTCGTCGCGCAAAAGAACCTCAAAGTGCAAGAAGATCTCTTCGCCTCAAAGCTCTCGAGCGAACGCGACGTCTTGAGTGCTCGCAAAGAAGTGCAACAAGCTGAATCAAATCTCAAGCGACTGCACGAACTCTACACCATCAACAACGTTGGTACACACTCTGAATACACAGTCAAAGCGCCAATCAGTGGATATGTGGTGTACAAAGCAATTAACCGAGACATGAGCATCCCTGCCGGCAAGACTGACAAGATCTTTACGGTTGCACAACTCGACGACATTTGGGTGATGGCTAATGTGTATGAATCAGACATCGCGCGCGTTCAGGAAGGAATGGATGCAACAATTAGCACCTTGAGTTACAAAGACAAAGAGTTCAAGGGCAAGGTTGATAAGATCTTCAACGTGCTTGATCCCCAGACCAAGACAATGAAGGTGCGTATCAAACTCGACAACACCGGTCTGCTTCTCAAACCGGAAATGTTTGCGATGGTGCGGCTGAATTACAAAGAACCGGAGTCCTTGCCTTCAGTACCGAGCTCCAGCATAGTCTTTGATAAGAGTCGTCACTTCGTCATGGTCTTCCACTCACGCGACAGTCTTGAAACCCGTGAAGTAGAGATACATCGTGCCGGTGATGACAGAACATGGATCAGCAAAGGACTAAACTCCGGCGAGGTCGTTGTCTCGCACAACCAGCTCTACTTCTACGACGCGCTCAACGACTAATTCATCACCACGGATTCTGGTATTTCCCTGATATGAAATCATTTATACGAAACATCGTTGCCTTTTCCCTACGCAACCGCTTCTTTACTTTCTTTTGGGTTGCACTGTTGGTCGTGATGGGTGCTTATAGTTTCTTCAAAACTCCTATCGAAGCTTTTCCGGACGTAACGAATACGCAGATCATCATTGTAACGCAATGGAACGGTCGAAGCGCACAAGAAATCGAGCGCTTTGTTACCATGCCAATTGAAGTTGCGATGAACTCGGTGCAGAAGAAAACGAGTGTGCGTTCGATTTCGATGTTCGGACTATCTGTCATTAAAATCATTTTTGAAGACGACGTCGAAGATGGATTTGCACGACAACAGGTCAATAATCAATTGCATGGCTTGTCGCTTCCTGACGGCGTAGATCCTGACGTTCAGCCTCCTTATGGTCCGACCGGTGAGATTTATCGATACGTTCTTCGTTCCAAAAACAAAGACACACGAGAACTGCTCACTATTCAGAGTTGGGTTATAGATAGACGTCTTCGCTCGGTACCCGGAGTTGCCGATCTCGTCGCCTTCGGTGGACGTGAGAAGATCTATGAATTGCGCATCAATCCCGAGCAATTAGCCAAGTACGACATTTCACCGGTTGATGTGTATCAGGCTGTAAGCCGCAGTAACATCAATGTTGGTGGTGATGTGATTGAGAAAAATGGCCAAGCCTATGTAGTACGCGGCGTCGGACTTCTCAACTCGATTTCAGATATCGAGAATATTATCGTCCAGAATCAAGGCACTGTTCCCCTTCTCGTCAAGAACGTCGCTGAAGTGGTTGAGTCAGATCTACCTCGCGTTGGTCAAGTTGGTCTTAACGAAAACGACGACGTCGTGGAAGGTATCGTCGTTATGCGCAAGGGTGAAAATCCAAGCGACGTCCTCTCGCGCGTAAAGGCTGAGATTAAAAACCTCAATGAGAATATTCTCCCGAAGGATGTTCGCATGGAGACCTTCTACGATCGCGACGTGCTCATGAGTTACTGCACGGAAACGGTGATGCACAATCTCTTTGAGGGAATCATCTTCGTCACGGCCATCGTTTTGATCTTCATGGCAGACTGGCGCACTACTCTTACCGTATCAATCATCATTCCTCTTGCCCTTCTCTTTGCCTTCTTCTGCATGCGACTCAAAGGCATGAGCGCAAACTTGTTGTCGTTGGGAGCGGTGGACTTTGGGATAATTATAGACGGGGCGGTGGTCATGGTGGAGGGCATCTTTGTTGCCCTCGATGCGCTCGTGCATCGATACGGCATGGAGCGCTTCAACGCTATGTCCAAGTTGGGTGCAATAAAGAAAACAGCTGCAGAGACCGGCAAGGCAGTGTTCTTCTCGAAGCTTATCATTATTACCGCACTAGTACCAATCTTCTCTTTTGAAAAAGTTGAAGGCAAAATGTTTTCGCCTTTGGCTTACACGCTTGGCTTTGCTTTGCTGGGCGCCTTGATATTTACCCTAACTCTGGTGCCCGTACTCACCGCCGTACTTCTCAAGAAGAATGTCAGAGAGAAGCACAACTTCGTTGTCAATTTCTTCAATCGCATCGTAGAATCATCCTTCCGATTTACCTACGCCAACAAAATTCTCAGTCTCGTTGTAGCGGCGTTGGTCCTGGGCACAACGCTCTTCTCACTCAAGTGGATGGGAACGGAGTTTTTGCCTGAGCTAAACGAAGGTGCCTTGTGGGTTGAGGCTAAGATGCCAATGAGTATGTCGCTGAGCGAGACCGTGAAGATGGTCCATACACTACGCGGCAAACTCATGGAGTTCGAAGAAGTAAATGGTGTGCTTTCGCAAACCGGTCGATCAAACGATGGCACTGACCCCAGCGGCTTTTACTACGTTCAAATGCAGGTCAATCTCAAAGCAAAAAGCGAGTGGAAGCGAAAACTCACAAGCGATCAATTGGTTGATGAGATGGATCAAAAATTGAAACAGTTCCAGGGTATCAATTACAATTATTCCCAACCGATTATCGATAACGTTGCAGAGGCTGTGGCCGGAATGAACGCCAACAATGCCGTCAAGATATACGGTCCGGATTTAGCCATGCTCGACACCCTTGCCGATCAAGTGCTGAACAATATTCAAAACGTTGAAGGTATTCACGATGCCGGTATTCTGCGCAACGTGGGTCAACCGGAAATTCAAATCAAACTTGACGAAACGCGAATGGCGACTTACGGCGTCGCTACGGCGGATGCACAAGCGCTGATTGAAATGGCGATTGGCGGCAAGACGGCATCGGTCTTGTATGAAGATGAGAAGAAATTCGACATCCGAATTCGTTTTCAATTTGAGTTTAGAAAGTCGGAGCAAGAGATCGCAAACATTCTCGTGCCGACAATGTCAGGATCCAAAGTACCGTTGAAAGAAATTGCGACTATTACCACTTCAACCGGACCTGCTTTCATTTACCGCGATAACAACACACGTTTCATCGGAGTAAAATTCACTGTACGTGAGAGAGACTTAGGAAGCACCATTGCAGATGCTCAAGCACATGTGCAGCAGCACATGAAGTTGCCCACAGGTTATACGATGACCTGGACGGGTGAGTTCGAGAACCAAGTGCGTGCAACGCAACGTCTGAGTCAAGTCGTACCTCTTTCAATCATTGCCATCTTCATCCTCCTCTTCATTCTTTTCGGCAATGCGAAAGACGCAGGTCTCGTGCTCATCAATGTCCCCTTTGCTTTGATTGGTGGCATTCTCGCTTTACACATAACCGGTATGAACTTTGGTATATCCGCCGGTGTTGGATTCATCGCATTGTTTGGCATTTGCGTGCAGAACGGTGTGATTCTTATCTCTGCATTCAATCACAACCTTGCTTCGAACATGAGTCTAGATGAGGCTATTGCGGCCGGAGTGCGGAGTCGTATTCGACCGGTCGTCATGACCGCGCTCATGGCATCTATTGGTCTTCTCCCTGCCGCGATCTCAACCGGTATTGGATCTGAAAGTCAGAAGCCACTTGCAATTGTTATTATCGGTGGTCTTATCACAGCAACAATTCTCATCCTGTTGATTTTCCCTATTGTGTATTCGCTCTTCAATCGTGAGCGACACCAAGCGCTACGTCACCACGGACAATAAGCTCGCACGAATCTTCACACAAAGCCGGATAAGCCAGTCTTATCCGGCTTTTTTGTTTACTAGCTCGACGTCAATCACAGCGAATCACTTTCACCATGACAGCTTTCTGTCTTAACACTTAGCTGACGAATTGAGCACCTTCTCTTACATACTCTCAAGCTAAATTTGCTCTTCACATCACATGAATACCATGCTCAACACACGAACACTTCGCGAGTTATTAGAGATAGATTCTCCCAGCGGTTTTACGCAGCGTGCTGCGGACTACATCATGTCCACCTTACAATCCTACGGCTACAAACCCGAGCGTACGCAAAAGGGTGCAGTGCGTTGTGCATTAGGTGAAAATCCAACACTGGCAATTGCTGCGCATACCGACACGCTCGGTGCAATTGTTAGTGGAATTAAGTCGAATGGCACGCTCAACTTTTCTCTGCTTGGCGGACCACTGCTTCCAACCTTTGAGGCATCGTATGTGCGGGTGTATTGTCTCAACGGACACATCATCACCGGCACTGTGCTCTACAACAATCCCTCAACCCACGCCAATCGCACTGCAGGAACTGCCGAGCGTAGTATCGACAACATGCATATCCGTCTCGATGAGGAAGTGAGTACGGCAGACGCGGTGCGGGCTTTGGGCATTCGCATTGGAGATATTATTTGTTTTGATACCAAATATCAAGAGACAGAAAAGGGATTTATTAAATCACATTTCCTTGATAACAAAGCTGGCTGCTTTGTGCTCTTCGAGATTGCACGTCGTATGCGTGAGCAAGGAAAGACAGCGCCGGTGGAGCTCTTTTTCTCAACCTATGAAGAGGTTGGTCACGGCGGCACTACCGGTTATTCCGCAAGCATTGAAGATCTGCTCACCATTGACATGGGGGTTGTTGGTGATGCTTGTGAAGGTGACGAATACTCATGTTCGATTTGTGCCAAGGACAGTGGAGGTCCGTACGACTACGCTTTCCGCAAACAGCTCGTGGAACTAGCCGAACAACATTCCATCGCGCACAAGATCGACGTTTATCCTTATTACTCATCGGACGGAACCGCGGCATGGCGCGCGGGTCGCGACTATCGCGTAGCGCTGATTGGTCCTGGCGTCGCAGCCTCACACGGCATGGAGCGCACTCACGTAAAAGCACTCGAAGCAACCGTTCAATTGTGCTTGAAATACATTGAAGTGATGTAGAACATTTGATTCACGCTATGAAGACTTCTGTATCGATCGCGATTCTCTTTCTCGCTCTATGCATCAGTGCATTCTCTCAAGGCTGGGAGCCTGAGTACCACTGGAAAAAGGGAATGAAAATGAAACTCACGATTGCAGCGATTCCGGTACAGGGTCAGGACTCTCGTGACGTCATGTACCTGCGCATCGACTCCGTCGATCAACAAGGCAACGCCTACATCCACATTTCTTCCGATGAAAAAGAAACTGTTGGTTTCGGCGAACTACAAGAAATTCACGCCGGTTCCGAAGCGCGTCCTCTCGCAATGGGTGTTGTGCAAGTATCAATACTTAACGGAGGCATCTTCCAAATCGTCGTCAACAAATACGGCGAGTACCTGCGTGGCACAAGTTTAAAAGATAGCGAAACAAGAAAGCGTCAGCTCGCCAATCGCGATCAACTCGACAGTTCAATGATCTGGTCCGTCGACAAGGAATGTCGCGTTATCCACGAAAACGTCATCTACGCTCTCCCCAAGCACGGTCAACTCAAAGCAAACACCGGCGTCTACGACACCCTCGTCGAGAGTCGCATAAACCACGGCATGAACCTCAGCACAGGCGAAGCACTCACGACCGACACCGTCTTTCAAGTCACGAGTCTCTCCCACACCCTCCAACCCATCGACGCACAAAGCACGAACTATGACATCGTACGTGTACAGACAATCAGCACCACCAAAAACCTCAAGCTTCCATCCAAAGATCCATCCCTTCGCTACACCATGCACTGGACGCTCCGCAAATCCGACGGCATTCTCCTCAACAACGAATGCAACGTTTCTTCAATCGTCCACGGCACCGAGCGTCCGGCTATGAAGTTTAGCTATCATGTGGATGTGATTGATGAAGGTGGGAAGTGACGTGGAGAGTGGGGGAGGTGATAATTCTGTCATGTAATGTCGTATGGAACCGTTTATAAGAAAAGCAGCTCCATTTATGAACGTCGTGTCACGACTCTTGTCGTGACACTGGGAATTGACGTAGGAGTGGAAGACGTCACTTGCTCCTCTTGTGTTGAGTTTCCAGGCCTCGTGCGGCGTCACGACGAAAGTCGTGACGGAACGGTCTCTAATATTAGCGGTCTCAGAAATAAAACGTCGTGTCACGACTTTTGTCGTGGCACTGGGAATTGACGGAGGAGCGGATGATGCCACATGCTCCTCGCGAGTTGAGTTTCCAGGCCTCGTGCGGCGTCACGACGAAAGTCGTGACGGAACGGTCTTAATTGAATCATGAAGTGTCGTGATGGAACGTTTTATTAAAAAAGCAACTCTAGTAATAAACGTCGTTTCACGACTTTTGTCGTGACACTGGGAATTGACGTAGGAGTGGAAGACGTTACATGCTCCTCGCGAGTTGAGTTTCCATGCCTCCTGCGGCGTCACGACGAAAGTCGTGACGGAACGATCTTATCTTATCTCAACAACATCCGCGCTGTAACTGTTGCCCCTCGCATGTATCTATCGAGAACGGTAACATAAAAGGTCTTTCCGTTCGTACCGTACGAGAAGTATTTGTCGTAATGGCCCCATATTGGATACGCGTGCAGATACAGTTTATCGATATTGCTCTTAGCTATGCCATGTATTTGCAAATAATGTTCGATAGGCATGGATAGTGCTTTTGAAAGATTGTAAGAACCGTCTTGAGAAACCGAACCGGGGTTAAAGTTGATTATTCTCATCCAGCTTCCGGCTCCTCCATAAGGTAGAGTGCTGTCTGGGGGATAATCAAAGGCCTCCAAGACAGGCTTTGGCGACAGCATAAATCGTATATCAAGACCTCTCTTCAAAGTCACGTCAGTCCGTTCGAAATCAATGTTCATCTTTACGATGCCGCTCACCGAGTACGACGTATCATAATAGAAAGACCCGTGACCGTCATCCTTTGCAACTCTATTGAGAGTGATCTCGGGATTGACTAACGACAGAGATACTTTCGCTGGTAGTTCGACTAACATCACCTTGTCAGAAGTGCGCTGAGTTCCGGTGCTATCGGTGACAAGCCACCCTACGTACAAACTGTCGCTACCATTGTAAACAACGCCATTTATAAATACTGTATCAAAACCCGGCTTTGTAAACCTAAGCGTGTAGGTACCTGCCAACACACGAGGAATTTTCCATAATCCTGTTGAATCCGTGACTGCAGCGTTTGTAGTTCCGATGAGCTCGACGACAACTCCCTCCGAACTTGGTTTTACAACTTCAGGTCTCGTCGAAACACCATTGAGCACAACCCTTCCTGTCATGCCGACATAATGAACAGCGGCGTTGTCAGTGGGAGATTTCTGATTGCATCCCGCAGCTATCATAGATATTATGCATGCTAAGCGAAAAAAGAGCGGTGTTCTCATAGTAGCAATTTCAGTATGCAACATACTTGTACACTTGTTCCGTGCCGGACTGGATCTCGGTTACAACGACAAACAACAGCGAATAACTTTCTAGACTGGTGCGGATCTGTGATTCAGTGAAGTCGACTTGTTTACCAACTGAATCATAGGCGCGGACCATGTATTTAGTATTATCATAAAGGTAGTTTAAAAGACACCTAGTATTCAGCTGACCAATGTTATCTGTACCTTTTATACTTGTTTTGTTTTCAGATACGTCGACGGAACGAAAGTCGTAGGTGTATGATAACAAGCCGCATTCTGTTACGATATAGAACATTACAGAATTGCTGTCACTCCGCACTACACCTTTAACACTCACAGCATTGTAAGATCCGTTGCAATGCCAAGGACATTCGTTGGTTAGGTTATTCCATGTTTTGCATCTTCGATCTTTTAGTGCCATCAATGGATAGTAGATGAATGGATGGTCGTTCTCTGAATGATATCCACCAAGAAACAAGACTGAATTCTCTCTTACCTCTTGATAGCCAAACGCCAAGATACTTGTGTCTGCAAACGCATACTCGTGCCACGACTGACCGGAATCATTTGATTCATAAATACCGCCATTTGTCATTCCGTGAGCATTGAGCATTGAGCAATACCCATGCTCGGGATGCGACCTGCTAAAAGTGATGTTTGATACTTGTTGTTTGTTTACGTAAGGATGCGTTGAAAGTGATCTCACTTTGACCCATTCGACTCCTGCATTTGTACTGCGCATAATGGCGCCGCCATATCCACCCAACACGAATGTCGAATCATTGAGTAAGCAAAGTGAACAAGGATTGGGAAAAACATCCTCATCAAACACTGTGAGCAAGTCCCACGACTTGCCTCCGTCGGTACTTTTGCAAAACACTGCTTTTGCATAGGTGGGACCACAAACGATAGTCACTGCACAATAAACAACATTCTCAATACTTGAAAACCTGCATGATTCGTTTAACACATAAACACCACTGACAACATTAGTGTCAATATTCTTGGGAAAGGTCATGCTGTTCCAATTCTTTCCGCCATCGTCTGACCAGAAGCCACTTGACTTTTCTTTGCTAAATATTAAGATATTATTGGAGTTGTGCGGATTGACAATAACGCTCTGTACTAATCTACATGGAGTTGAAAGTGTATCCCACGAGGCACACTCGTCTTGTGTATGAAGAATGGCTCCATAGTATGTTCCTATGTATATAGACCGAGGATTGTTGGGATCGATAGCCATAGAAGAAATGACTCCAGCATACTTAGAGTCTGGATTTCCAAGGCTATAGTCTTTGAACTGACCGAAAACTGTACAATTGCAGCCCATGTGGAATAGCAATGCAAATACAAGGATTTTCAAAAGAGATTGCATAGACTATCTCAATGTCATTGGACACGCAGTGCTGATACAAGATAAACTGGGGGCGAATGTGACCGTGAAAGATAGCTCTATTTTGTCTCAATAGTTTCATTACAGTCGAAAATGAAAAGTTGTTTTGTGGAAGCATTTTCTGAAAGTCGTGTTACTAGGTATTGACGAATGAGTGGATGACGTTAAGTGCTCCTCGCATGTTGAGCTTCCATGACTCCTATGGCGTCACGACGAAAGTCGTGATGGAACGGTCTCTAATATTAGCTATATCAGAAATAAAACGTCGTGTCACGACTTACGCCGTGACACTGGAAATTGACGTAGGAGTGGATGACGTCACGTGCTCCTCGCGAGTTGAGTTTCCATGCCTCCTGCGGCGTCACGACGAAAGTCGTGACGGAACGGTCTCTAATATTAGCGGTTTCAGAAATAAAACGTCGTGTCACGACTTTTGTCGTGACACTGGGAATTGACGTAGGAGTGGATGAAGTCACGTGCTCCTCGCGTGCTGAGTTTTCAAGCCTCCTGCGGCGTCACGACGAAAGTCGTGACGGAACGGTCTTAAACGATCAGTATAGAGACTGTCTTCCACTACCTCACCTCGTATCGCAACTGACCCATCCTCATCCTCGACGTGAAACGAAATGCCATCCGCATGATTAATAGACTGTGTACCTTTGCTGCGTGAGTGCAAAAGCATGATTTAGTGGTATTAAGCCAATAAACGAGTATTACTCATAACTCCCACACGCGGCTTTGTATTTGTTCGCCGAGTCATTTCGGAATTGATTATGAAACCTACAGCTACCCAATCCTTTGCTCCAAACAGCTTGTCTGTACTCAGGCTTCTACTGTGCATAGTTACTATTTTGCTAATCCAGAGTACTGCGCAAGCAGGTTATACCCGTATTAAATTCGTGGACAATTACAGGGGGACAACGGTTGAGGCAGTGGTGATATATCGAAGTCCGGACTATTCTGAAGCGGCCGATACCGTAGAAAATTCTAGAGTCGGGGATCTTGGTTCTTTGACGGGCTTTATTGGGGATCGAGGTGTTTCCTGGCAATATTACCAATACTTTCGTTCCTATTATTATTACAGTGGAAGGAATGCAGTAGTAATCCCAACATCCTACATGAATTCCAACACTCCGGATTCAACGGTCGGACAAGATCTGGTGGCATCATTGTTTTATTTAAAGTATCAGTTAGGAATGCCAACTATTTTTGGGCGCACTGAATTCACACGGTTTATAATTGCTGGGCATGGTCGCGGGGCCGCACAAGCACTGTATGCTTCCAAGTACGCCGAACAGTTTTCATCACTGGATATTAAAGCAAATATACTTTTAGCCCCATCGAATTTGAGTGCGACCACATTTGCATTGGCAAAACGGATAAGTCAGGTAACAGTGATAATGGCTGGAGATGCTGATTGCGTTTCTCCAATAAGCACGAATGCCCGACGATTGTACGATTCACTAACGGCAGCCTGCAAAACTCTTTCGATACTCCCTGGAGGTTCACACTGCAATTTTGCCGATTCGTGTATGGCGTGTTTACAGCTGGAACAAGGGTGCAGCGCTACCTTGAACAATCGAGTACAACAAGCTTTCGTTTTGAGATTGATCGAAAACATCTTAGATCCCTTTCATAGCTACGCATTTCAAAGTTCGGGAATCTATAATGGCAACGGATACACTTACTCCACGGTCGAATCAACATTGAGAACATATCCTGATCTGACGCTCATGGTTGATAAGCAGAATGTCTGTCCGGGTGATACTGTGACATTTACAACAAATCTTGTACTTCCTTCTTACTTATGGTTGCCCGACAGCGTACGAACACCAGTATATCGCAAAAAGATTTTTAGTGACGCGTACGTGACGTTGATCGTTGCAGATCCTTGCTATGCGACAAAGATATATCAGTCTGCGTATGCGTGTCAGCCCACAAAACTGCAGATTGCACAGGAAGTTAGTATCTGCAAAGGACAATCAACTGAGCTTAGAGTTTATAATCCGGGTAGTTACTCATCAATACGCTTTTCCACCGGACAACAAGCAGCATCCATTTATGTTTCTGATTCAGGCTACTACTACGTTCGTGCAGTGGATCCTAATTGTTGTACTGAATCGGTTGACTCAATACATGTGAAATTCAAAGCTGCGCAGAAGTTCCAACTACTTGTAGACGTCCTGTCGACTCCTTGTGATTCGCAAAAGGTGGTGCGTATCTCGTCTTTCAAGGCGGGCAACATGGTATACAAATGGAACACTGGTTCGCAATTGGCTGACACAACTCTTCGCACTGACGGCATGTACACTTTCTGGTTACGGTGCACAGACACTACAACGCACTGTGAGTATGCATCAGACACTGTGCGTTATACTTTGAAGTCTGAAGCAGCCTCATTTAAAATTCCAACTATCACACAACACAACGACACCTTGATTTCAAGTCCGGCTACATTCTACAATTGGCGATGCAATGATAAGTTCATCGACGGCGCTACGAATCAAAGCTACGTCGCTATGGTACCCGGTAAATACTCGGTCTTGGTGATATACGATACCCTGCTCCAATGCAACATTGAGTCGCGTGATTACATCGTCTTGGATAACGCCATTTCAGAGCAAACTGATTCCTCTGGTCTTCGTTTCTATCATAATCACCTCTATATCGACAACCCTGTCGTGGCTCTTCCTATACGAGTCTATAACCTTGTGGGAAATTGTGTGTACAGTTCCGTGACACGCGATGATGACGCGTCCATCAATCTTGAGTTACTGAATGATGGTGTTTATTTGGTGGCTTATAATCATAGGTGGTTGAAAATCGCTGTGAGGCACTGAGGAGAGCGAGAACGACTTGGTGCTGGATCGTTTTGATTTCTTCTCGCTCCTATTAGTTTTCTTTGGTCCTACGGCGTCACGACGAAAGTCGTGACGGAACAGTCTCATTTGTAAGAGACTTGGGAAGCACAACGTCACATGCTCCTCGCGTGTAGAGTTTCCAAACCTCCTACGACGTCACGACGAAAGTCGTGACGGCACGGTCTCTAATATTAGCGGTCTCAGAATTAAAACGTTGTGTCACGACTTTTGTCGTGACACTGGAAATTGACGAAGGAGTGGAAGACGTCACGAGCACCTCGAGTGCTGAGCTTCCAAACCTCCTGCGGCGTCACGACGAAAGTCGTGACGGAACGATTTTAATTGAATCATGAAGTGTCGTGATGGAACGTTTTATTAGAATCGCTACCTCAGTTATAAACGTCGTGTCACGACTTTTGTCGTGACACTGGGAATTGACGTAGGTGTGGATGACGTCACATGCTCCTCGCGTGTTGAGTTTCCAGGCCTCGTGCGGCGTCACGACGAAAGTCGTGACGGAACGGTCTATACTGTGCCTCGACGAAAATTGTGGCGGAACGGTCTATGTCGAGAGTGCCTTCCTTCAGCAAAGGCCGCGTCACGACAATATTCGTGACGGAACGATCAGAATATTCTCGGGACCTGTGACACCTAATGGTATGTCTAGACATTTACTAAGAGCAGTACTTCAATCATTTTTGTTGTGGGTCATGTGCCGGAAATAAGTAACGAAGCGATGCGTTTCGTGAGAGCGTGTTTGATAACTGTATTCAGGACGCTTTTATGTTTAGTTCTGCAGAGTTTAGACTGGAAGCTGCGGGCAAGCTGCGCGAACATCAAATCTATGGGTGTATAGCCGGACAAGATCCAGATGACACATCGCATTCAAGTACCGATCCGGAGTTGGAGGATTTTGATTGTGCATGCAGCGATTATGCCTCGTTTTGCGACAGAGAGATTCTCGTCGAGTAGAACTCTCTTGACATCGACGAATCGAAGTCATCTGAAACCGGGTCTCATCATTCGACTATCTGTATCCATTGCCTCTTGACCGTGTTTTTATTTTAAAGCATCGCAGCAAAGTGGAACGCCTAGAGAGAATGCTCATGTATATTAGCTGTTAGAAGGAAGGCATTGTTTCTGAAATCTTTTCACACCGAAACACCTTATTTAAGAAATGGTGTTAAGGTGTAATCATGAGAAAGCGCATGATTTTCCGCCGGGTCTTTACATCGTAGAATGGGCGCATACAACGCAACCAGTACTGATACCACGATAACTCATGGACTTGGTCTTTGGCCAAGGACAGCACTATCACTTTCAGCTCAGCGTTTATGGTGTACAATCAAAGTGAATATGACCTGCGTCTCGAATGGGGATTGCGCGGCGTTCGAGAATTGGCATCTGCTTCGGATCTCATCATCATCGTCGATGTGCTGTCCTTCGGCACCACCGTCGATATCGCCACGTCGCGAGGCGCATTGATATTCCCCTATCAAACCAATGACCGTGCTGCATTTGATTATGCGCAATCATTGAATGCGGATTTGGCTGCCGCCAATCGTACAACAAGTGCCGGATACTCGTTGTCGCCGGCGTCCATGCAGACAATTCCCGAAGGAACTCGACTCGTGCTTGCTTCACCTAATGGTGCCGCTCTGTCTTTGGCAACCGGTAATCGCATCACTATCTGTGCTTGTCTCAGAAATATCAGCGCTGTGGCAGCTTTCGCTAGTAGTCGCGCATCGAGTATCAGCGTAATCGCAGCCGGTGAACAGTGGTCAGATCGAACCCTGCGTCCAGCCTTCGAAGATCTTCTCGCTGCCGGCGCAATATTATCTGCCATGAAAGGCAGCATGTCGCCTGAAGCTCAAAGCGCGGTCGCAGTCTATCAAAACCTGCAATCGCAAACTGCACAATTGCTTCGCTCTTGTTCCTCCGGCAAAGAACTGATTGAGCGTGGCTTTGAACAAGATGTTGAACTGGCTGCGCAGATTGATTCTAGCACATGCGTGCCGCTGCTGCAGGACGGTGCATATTCACGAGCTACGTGATCCGTAGTGCTAGAGTACAACTGTCGCAAGCATTCTCTGCCTGAAGCACGTGCACATTGTAAGACATCGACAATGATCTACTAATGATCTGTTTTAATGATCTCATGCCATCGGCCTATCTGCTATGAAATTTGGTCTGAGAAAACCATCTTGGAAGAAAAGTCTCGCTGCACGCACCTCGTGGAAACGCGCAGTGCGTAGTCAGACGGCATTTCGCGCACCCAAAGGTTGGGGTTGGATAACCAACCCAAAGAAGGCAGCCTATAATCGTGTGTATTCAAAAACTAGTTTTAGTCTGGGTTCCTTGTTTAAGAAACTATTCGGACGCTAAAACACACAACGGGTCACTGCGTTAGTTTATTAATTGCATAGCTCCATCACATGATCGGAGCCACAGAATCAATTTTCACTACATCATGTAATCGTGAGTTCAATGCCGTTTATGATTCGCCTCTCTACCCTTCTCAAGCTCTTCATCTTCTCCTATGCTGTCATCTTTTGCCATGCTCAAATACCCGTTTGGCAAGGCATCGGAACGTTTCCTGAAGAGGGAGGTAACTACTATCAATGTGCACAGTCGCCCGATGGAACACTGTTTGTAGCCAGCGCCGGAAGCGGTGTGTATAGCTCTATCGATGATGGAAAAACATGGACGCAAAACATCACCGGACTCGGCGATTGTACTCCCGTCAGCATTGCAGTAGCACCCAATGGTTATGTGTACTGCGTGACTAATACCGTTGAACAACATCCTAAAATCCATCGCTCAACAGATGGCGGCATAGTGTGGAAGAGTTTTGAAATCGACGTGCAGTACTCCAGTTCGTGGGGCTTGCGAAATGTGTATGTGGCCGGAAACGGTGATGTGTATGTGACGAGTTTAATCGGCGTGCTGCGATCGAGTGATAAGGGGGAGCATTGGACGCAATTGAAATCAGGAATGACGAATCCCCTGCGCTGTCGCGTTCTCGGTGCTACCGGCGACGGACTCATCTACACCGTCAAAGCCGACGAAGCAAAACTCTATCTGTTTAATCCTACCACACTGCAATGGCAAACTAAAGGTGCAGAGATCCACACCGCATCCTCGCCACATGGCACTCAGTTCGCTTTTGCAAGTACAAGTTTTGAATCAAAAGAGATCTGCGTCACTGTCAATGAGTATCCCTACATCTATCGCACAACTGACCTCGGTGCTTCGTGGGACAGCATAAGCTACAACCTGCCAATCGACATCGGAATGCAGCAAGCCAGCGCAGTGCGATATGACGCCAAAGGCAATCTCTACTGCTCAGTGCGTTTTAAAGGCTGTTATGTCTTGGAACGCAACTCACACGAATGGAAAGCTCTTGCTGTCGAAGCCAATGGGAGTGATTGTCTTGAATTGTTTCAGACAAAGAGCGGAGCGTGGATTAATGCGGGATTCGGCGGACTCTATCGCGCCACCGATCCAAGCAAAGAATGGGTCGCAGTGAAAGGCACTCGCTATCACGACATCAACGCAATTAGTGAATTCGAAGGAAAGTATTATTGCCACTTCCACGATCGTATCCTCGTCTCAGCAACCTCTGATATGGATTTTACCCGCGTCCCGGAATTTGAACAACGCTCTCGCTTCTGGACAATGAGCACACACTCTCACAGAGCTATGATGTGCTTTAACGATTCCATGTTCATGTCCACCGACAAAGGTCAGAGCTGGCATGCACGCAGCTATCCGGCCGATGAAAAGAAGGAAATTCTTGCTGACCTTGTGATTAGCGATGCACACAGCGTATGCGTCTCCGTCGATACCGACTACGATAGTCTCGACAGGCAAGCGTCGCACCTCTATCTCTCTGACGATCAAGCCTTGCAATGGAAGGAACTCGCCTTACCGGACTCTTTGCGCTATGAGTACCTGGTCAATACTGTCATCCACTCCAATGACATCTTCGTGCTCGATGCATCCGGCAGAATTAGTCGTTGCAGTGATGCACAACACTTCGAGACTTTTGAGAACGGTCTGCCCTCGCGCTATTGTCAACAGATTCTATCAATGGAAAGCGGTGACCTTTATGCCGTGCTCACCGAAGGTATTTACATCTGTGAAAGTGGTCAAAACACCTGGCATAAAGCACAATATCAACTCCCGGGATTTGATCAACCGAAACTCTACTGCGTTCGAAGCACGATTCACGGAGCATTGACGGAGATCTTGGTTGCAGTTGGTGCTAATAATCTCATCGCCATTGCCAAACAACGTGGACCCTGGCACGACATCACCGGTATCTTCCCATTTACTCTGCCTCAAATCAGTGGCGCTGTCGTTCACGAACGAAGCTCTTCGCAACTTGATGTGTTTGTGTCCAGTTATGGAATGGGAATATGGACCGTCACTATCGGCGACGTCACACCGGTCGAAGAAGAGTCAAATGTTTCTACTCTATCGACTCTTCCACAACCCGCGAAAGACCTATCCATTATTAATCTGCCGGATAATGCCGACGACGACGCAACAATTGAAGTCTACTCAGAAATTGGAACTCGCCTGAACGTCCCCTATTCTTTCAACAATCGACAAGTTCAACTAGATTGCCGCGCACTCGTCAATGGCGTGTACAGCCTACAGATTAAAAGCTCAGGAATGACGCGCTCCGTGCCGCTGGTGATTTGTCATGACTGTCGATGATTGACGCGATTCACTAGACGCGAAGGAGACGGCAAGGCGACGATTAAAAGTCGATTGATTGCTCCTTGCAAGAGATCGATCAATAGGAGATCAAAGATCTTTATACTTTTCCAACACTTCTTCCCAATCGATTAAGGGCGTCATGGTATCGTGATGCATGTGTGTTGCCAGACCAGGCAAAGGCGAGACGCAGAGCGCCTTTGAGCCAAATAAGTAGCGTCCATACAAACGCTTGCTCAGCATTCTATCGTTGGCGCGAACGCTGGTCTTCATGAGAAAATCATAGCGCTTTTTAAGCGTAGAGACTTTCATGAGGATGGTGAAGGTTGTGTCGGTGATTTGACGCCAGTGACAATCTCCCGAGTGAAAGATCAGCGAGAAGCGACGGTACTTTGGCTTGTAGCGATCAGGATAATCGGGCGGATGAATGATGAGATCTTTGGATTGAAGATCCAGAAACGATGCCCAGTTGTATAAGCGTCGCTCGCGATGCAAGGCATCCGGAGCATTGCAGATGAAACGATGGATAAGGGACATGCACTGCGGTTGATGCAGATAGTCATCTTCACAGAAATACACCCAGTCGTTGTCGTCTAATGTCAATGCATGACCAAAGCATTGTCGCAATGACTCATCATTGCCATACTCTCCAAGAATAAGCTGAACGTTGAAAGAGCGGAAGAAGTCCTGCATTGCCGGACTCAGCTTGTCACCAATAACAGTGATTGTGTGCGGAACATCGCGCAGTGAATCAACGAGACTGCGAAAGCAGACGCGGATGAGTTGGGCCTTGTCGAGACCAAATGGACGTGGACTTCCGTTCACAGAAGTGACAACATCACAGCTCCTGAATATGACGTGGATGCGCGGCGTTGTCATGATTCCAATCCCAATGCCTGATACAATTTCTTCGTCACCTTGTCTACTGCATATTCCTCGATTCCCTGCTGAGCATGCTCAACAACACGCGCGTAAAATTGCTCGTCGTTTAATAAACGTTGAGCAAGTGTGTATGCCGTCTCGACATCGAATGGCGTTGCAACGGTTGTTTCGGGAAACAATATATCGGCATGACCTGTACTCAATGTTGAAATGATAGGCACACCAAGTGCTGCGGCGTCGAGTACGTAGCGTCCCCAGGTATAGCGCTCATCCAAATTCAACCACAGCTTTGCAGATCCGCACTGACGATAGTAGGTCTCAAACCACGCCTCATGCTGCATCTGAATTGGCGGATCTGTGAACAGCTTCTCGGCGCTTTTGAATTGATGGAATTTGTCCCATGCAGAACCATAGTTCAAATAATTATCCAACAAGCGTCGAGCCTTTCGCGTGAGTCGTCGTTCCATGCCGCTGATTGGAATATTGAGTTTGCGGGCAACATGATACTCTGACCAGCGTTGCAGTACAAAAGGACAAATCTGAGCGCGCAATTCTCGTTGATTGATTGGCGTCATTTGACTACGCACACCATCAACCGGATAAGGAATGCCAATCATGTGCACCGGCGCGCTGCTGAGTTCTTGGATAAATGCAGTTGCATGTCGATTGATACAATTCACCATCGTGCTGGCAGCGAAAAGCTCACGTAGATGCTCGCGAGGCTTGAGGTAGTCGCGCATGTCGCCTTCGAGGAGCGTAACCCATTGAACCCGCGAAGGACGATTCTCAGCGAGATACCGCATGTGCTTGAGACGACCCGGATCGGCTATTTGATTGAGATTGACTATCACAATATCTACGTTGTCAAACTGACTCGAATGAAAACGTTGATGACTTGCGTAGCGTCCGTTTGTCGCATATACCCACGCTTCAACTCCATTCACATAGCGCGCCTCCTGCGGCTTTTGCTCAGCACTCCACTCGCCACTATTTCCGCCAACAACCAATACGCGAGGATGCTTGGAATTCATGTTCTGTGATTAGCCAATGGTGAATGAACGTGGACTCTTTGGTTAATTGCTTGAAATGAGTACGCGGGTCATGCGCTACAAGGCTCTTCCTCACTACCAAGCTGGCTTTCGATACAGTTATCAACCAGTATTCAACGAATATACTGAGCGAAGGCGGGTCGGGATAAGTGCTATCGCCAGATTAATCAGTCGTCGAACTGTCATCAGCATCGTATCGTGACTTCCACAGTTCTCGCAAGCGCGTCGCCAATTGCGATTCCTTGCCCTCGTTAGTTGGATGATAAAAGTGCTGCGCCGGAATTTCACTTGGGAAATAATGTTCGTCGATGAAGTGATTGGGATAAGAATGCGGATACTTGTATTCCTGACCATATCCTTCCTGCTTCATGAGGCGCGTTGGAGCGTTTCGCAGATGCAAAGGCACTGACACACTTAATCCACTTCGAACCGCTGCCAGAGCCGCTTCCACTGCCGCATATGATGCATTGGACTTGTGGGTTGAGGCTAAGTAGGTCACACCCTGCGCCAGGTTAATTCTCGCCTCAGGCATACCAATCATCTCCACTGCTTGAAATACTGCGATCGCAAGCGGCAAAGCGTGCGGATCAGCATTGCCGATATCTTCACTTGCAAAGACCACCATGCGTCGTGCAATAAAGCGAGGATCTTCTCCGGCGTCAATCATCTTCGCCAACCAATACAGCGCCGCATCGGGATCACTGCCGCGCATGGATTTGATAAATGCTGATATGGTATCGAAGTGCGATTCACCCTTCTTGTCGTATTGCGCCGTCTTCTGCTGCAGAGCTTGCTCAAGCACTTCACGCGTGATATGACGAACGCCCTCTTCCTCACGACAATACTGCACCGCCAACTCAAGCGCATTGAGTGCCGTACGTGCGTCGCCGCCGGAAATCGTAAGCAAGGTATCCCAAGATTCAACCACCACATGTGCATCTATCAACTGTTTGTCTTCGCGCAGAGCTCGCTCGACAAGTTGCCGGATATTCTCATCGCTAAGTGATCGCAGTCGATATACTTGGCATCGCGAGAGTAGAGCTGCATTGACTTCGAAGGAGGGATTCTCGGTGGTGGCGCCGATGAGCGTAACGACGCCTTTCTCAACAGCGTGCAAGAGCGCGTCTTGTTGGTTCTTGTTGAAGCGATGAATCTCATCGATGAACAACAGAGTCTTCTCGCCACGTCGCGCACGTTGTTGCGAGACCGCGATTATCTCGCGCAACTCCTTCACACCCGATTCAATCGCCGAAAGCTGAGCAAAGTGATAGCCGGCTTCGCGGGAGATGAGCATGGCGAGGGTGGTTTTGCCGACGCCCGGCGGACCCCAGAAAATGATCGAGGGAAAGCGGTGCTGTTCGATAAATCGACGCAGCGGCGCTTGATCGCTCAACAAATGCTCTTGTCCTACAACCTCGGCAACACTGCGCGGTCGCATCCTATCCGCCAACGGAGCATTCTCCGCCACGCGAGCACGTTCTTCTTCTTCAAACAATGAGTCCATAACAAATCCCTGCTGCGAAAATAGACTCTGTCGGACATTCCGCTCGGGAAGCTTTGATCTCTTAGCAAAGGGGGAGTATAATTCGTGCTCCGATTTAGACTAAATTGCCGCGCGTTCGGGGACTCAAGATGCGCTACTTCAGCATAATCATCATTGCGATCATACTCATGTTCAGCGGCTGTAGTCGTGAGCAGCAGAGCGTGCATCGCATTGCCTACGTAGGACGCTACACAAATGCCGCCGACACGACTCCGCAGGCAAAGCAAACACCCAATCAGTTCGACGTCTTGCATGAGCGTATTCTGCGACAATACATCGAAGAATTCAACGCCACTTCTACCGGCAACAAACTCGAATTGGTCACTTTTGATTGTCAGCGCAGTGCGCATATCTCCGACAGCGTCTACCAACGCATTGTCGCCGACACCACCATCATCGCCGCCATCGACAACACCTGGGGCGTGCATCTAGCCGGTGCTCAACAGCGCATTCGTGATGCAAAGCTCCCGCTGATTGCGATGAATGCTGATCACAATGGCATGGACTTCGGTCCGGCATCGATCTTCAGCGGCAATAGCGACGCTGTGCCGTTCGATCTGGCAACCTACATCGATTCAGCACTTGCTATTCACAGCGTCAATTTTCTTTACGAACAAGACTACGCACTCACAGCCGGTTACTTCAAAGCCTTTGAGCAGCACCACATCGGCATTCGTAATTCAATCGCGCTTACGAGCGCCAAGGTTCTGCATGCTGATAGTCTCAAAGCAGCTTGCGCGCTTATTGAATCGCTGTACAAACAACATCCCGAAGAGAAGAACCAGCTCTTAGTGTTGAATGTTCACTCGAATTGGGGTAATGAACTCTTGAGCTATCTCGATAAACACCTCAACGACTTGCATATCATTGGTCATGCCTATATCGCCAATGGCAACGCCTTGGAGGGATTTGGAGCGGGTACAACCAACGAGCTCATCCTCATTACCAATCCAACAGATGCCATGACGCGCAAGGCGCATTTGGACTTGGAGTCGAATCGTCGTCGCGAAGCGGAAGTCTTCAGCAACCTTAACGCCCCACTCTTTGTCAAACGCTGTATCGATGCAATGGCTTTTGTTCGTGCGGCAATTGAAGAGAGTGATAACTCAAGTGCGAAGAACAAGGACAAAGCAAGCTCGTCGCACGGGTTGTCGCGGGAGAGCATGCGTGGCAGCTTCCATGCCCTTCGCGGACGAACCATTGCCGGAGTGGATGATTTGTACACGCTGGACAGCACCGGAGTCGTTGTGCCGGATCTGACTTTCAGTCGCTACACCCAAGGCAAGCTATTCTCCATGCCCAAGCAGCTCAACAATCAGCGCAGCGTCATTCCCAACCTGGTGTTTGGAATGGAGATTCAGGATATCTACGATCTCAATGTCTCGTCGAATTCATTCACTGCCGACTTCTACTACTGGGTGAAAATGGACAGCATCAATCGCGATGCGGAGAAGTACATTTCATTCCAGAACATGAAGTCCAGTCAAAGCAATCGTGAGTTGATTATCGAAAACCACGATGGCGGCTCCATCTACAAACTCTATCGCGTATCGGGTAGTTTTTACGTCAATTACAAGCTCGAAGATTTTCCCTTCGATAAACAAGAGCTCGCCGTCAATGTCGAAATCCTCAGCGCCGACGATCACCTGAAAATCTCATTTGATCAAAGTGCGCTGATGTTGGATTCAACTACCATGGCAAAGTTTAAAGTGACGGGGTGGGCGAAGAAGTCCTTTTATCTAACCGTCGACAACAACATCACACGTGGCAACAAGGGCGATCCGAAAGCCAATATCCGGTCACTCAAGAAGTTCAAAAACTTCGCTTTTCATCTCGGCGTGGAACGCATAGTGTTGGGCAGCTTTTTGCAGATTGTGCTGCCGCTGGTTTTGATTGGACTCATCGCCATCGCCCTGCTTTTCATCCGCGATCTCAGCTTCGAGAATGTGGGCGAAGTGAGTGTGGGTATTTTTCTCTCGATTATTGCCTTCAGCATTTCGCTGAGCAGTATGATACCGAGCAGCAATTATCTGACGAGGGCGGATACGCTGTTCTGGCTGACCTTCTTGGTGGTCTTTGCGTCCTTCATGACGATTATCGTGCTGAATTCTCTCTACGACCACGATCAAGTCAAACGCTATCGTCTCGTCCGCTTTGGCACGGCGCTAGCCGTAGTCTATCCGCTCATGGTTGCCTGGGTGCTGTGGCATTAAAACAGAACATCAAGCCAGCATCTACTTGCTATACTTCGGCTGATACAACTGCATGTAAAAATCACCCGGCACTTTGAAGTGCGTTACAAAACCGTAGCCGTGATCCTGTATCTCTTCGCGGAACTCAACTCCCTTTGCTTTCAGCTCACTTACAGTCTGAACGATATCATCGCAGTAAAACGAAATGTCGTGCAAGCCAGACGGCGCGCCACGTTCAGCATCGGCAGGATGACATCCCATGTCAGCTTCCGGTAGATTGAAAATCATCCAACCATCACCAATATCAACGCCATTAAATCCAACTACATCTCGTAGAAAGTTGCGTAACTCCTCAGCTTGAGAAGTATAGAGCATGGTGTGAACGCCTTTGATCATAAATGTGCTTTTGGAGTAGTTGAACAATAGTGCAAGTAAGGAAGATGCTCTGAGTGTTGATGCTTGTCCAAATTCCGATTAGATGCTTCAGGCTCAGCACTGTACTCTGTCATGCATTGTGTCAATGACTGATTGACTTGAATATAGGAAACGACCCACATAAGTGCTTTGGCCGAGAGATGGAGCTACGCAAAAACCTGAGCTTTCGTTTTATGTCATATGTATATTGAATACTCCAAATGGTCATCTGCAAGCTTAGGCCTTCACCATATGTGCAGTAGATGGTGAAAGATCTCAGACAGACTGTTGTTTGCTTTTCGCGGTAGCTATCCGTCATAAATACTCGACAAGGGTTGTATATGAAAACCACAATTCGTGCTTCCTTCCTGCTCCTTGTATTGCTCCATTCCTCACAACTCTTAGCCCAAATCCCGACGGGAAGTTTGTTCTGGTTAAGGGCAGATAAGGGAATTGTCGCGACGGGATCACTGGTCAGTAGTTGGTCTAGTTCTGATGCCACAACGTTCAAAGCAATACAACCCACCAGTGCGGCTCAGCCGACCCTGGTTGACAAAGCTATCAATGGTCAGCCGGCAGTGCGATTTCAAGGTTCGCAGTACATGATCTGTTCATCGGTCTATCCGGTTTCAAAGAGCTACACCTTGTTCTGCGTGGTGCAGCTCAGCAACTTGGGGGCAACGAACAATATTATCAGTGGCAATAGTCACGCGGTGTACTTCAATCCACCTCGTCTGCTTCACGGAGATTTCAATACCCAATCCGTATCCTCAACTAGTCTGACAAGCGCACCGGCACTAGTGAGCGTGCGATATCGTGAGTCGAGTCGTTACGCAACGGTTTCTGTCAACGGATCAGTCGAGGACTCGGCCTTTGTCGGAACAAACGTGGATTTGAGTTTGTTTTTAGGCGCGTATCAAGCCGCTAATTTTATGGTTGGAGATTTGGCTGAGACTCTGTTGTATGATCGACTATTGACGGAAGCAGATCAACGAAAAGCAGAGGATTACTTGCTGTCTCGCTACGGAATCACTCGAGTGAAAATTCCGGCAATTGACTCAACATTCCAAACAATCCCTCAACAACTGCAGTTTTTTGCTCGCGACGAGAACAACGGAGCTGATGTAGAAATCAAAGGCACGATTCGCGAGAGCGGATTTGATAGTATTCGCGTGAATTGGTTTCGCGATAAGCTTTTAGTTCATACGCAAGCTCTTCCTCTTGTCTACACCTCAGCCGGAGCGGCTTTCGCATGTACTGAGCGCATTCAGAGTGAATTGCGCGAGTATCGTCTTGAAGTGCATCTGTTGCGACCATCCTTTGACTCAGTCATCGCAGTGCGCGATCAGCTCGTGTGTGGTGACGTGTACCTCATCAGTGGACAAAGCAACACTGTTATGAGCGGCAACAACAATCAGAACGAGTTTGTGCGCACTTATGGCGTCAATTACTCGCTCAATAAAAAAGACACGCTTTGGTCTTTAGCCACTGCGTCACAATCAGGTGGAGGATCGACCGTTGGTGCCTGGGGACTTCGTCTGGGCGAACTCATCGTCATGAATCAACAAGTGCCTGTGTGCATCATCAATGGCGGCGTGGGTGGAACAACAATCGAGCAGAATAGTCGCGTCGATGCCCAACCTGATGGACTCTCCTCTATTTACGGCTCACTTCTCTACCGCGTCAAGAAATCTGCCTTCAACTCAAAGGCGAAGGCAATGTTTTGGTATCAGGGCGAGAGTAATACCGTGACGAATTATGCGCAGAATTTTCGCAAGCTTTACTCTGATTGGTTTAAGGATTATCCTTCCCTGCAAAAGATCTACGTCGTGCAGATACGTCCGGGTTGTGCAGGCTTTGCGGGACACGATCAGCTTCGTGAAGTGCAGCGTCGATTGCAAGATAGTTTGCCCAAACTCGAAGTCATGGCTGCGGTCGCACTGCCTGGTCACGATGGTTGTCATTACACAGCAATCGGTTATTCCGTCCTCGCCGACAACATGTTTCGTCTTGTGAATCGCGACTTCTACCATTCAAGCGACACCATCGCCATCAGCTCTCCAACTCTTCAACGTGCATTCTTCAGTTCCTCTGATCATCGGGAATTGATCATGATGTTTAAACCGGCGAACTCCTTGATAGCAATTCAACCTGATACCATTGCGGCTGGAAACACGCAGTCGTTGAAGGACTACATCTACCTCAGCGATAGCGTCGCGGTGCAATCAATTCGCGCACATGGTGATTCGCTCATACTTCAGCTTAAGTCGAGCTCGAAGGCTACGAGTGTGAGTTACACGCCGGCGGTGTATTACAATGGGACGCAGACGATCTACGAGGGACCCTGGCTTGTCAATCAACGCGGCATTGGCGCGCTGACCTTTGCGAATGTTCCTATTCAACCCAAACCTATTTCAGAGCGACCCGATGAGTCGAGTAAAATGATCAAGCGTCCTGTGCACATCAATCCCAATCCTGCAGCTGATGAAGTGCGCGTTCAGTGTTCGCTTGATCCATCGAACATCCGTTCAATCATTATCAGCGATATGCAGGGTCGTGAATCTCGCATCGCACAATGGAAAATCATGGGCGCTGAAGTTGTGATCGCTACCACTCAATTCACAAGCGGACACTATCTGTTGACGATGTCGGATGAGCATGGTTCAGTAACGGGTGAGTTTGCGATCGTGCGCTGAGAGCTTATCTCTTCTCCACCACCAGCACACCCAATGGCGGAAAGGTCGTCAAGTAATTTGGACGCTGCATAGTACATCGCGCACCGCTCTGCTCAAATCTCGTTTTGTACTCACTCATATGTTTGAAGTCGGAGATGATAGCCTTGCCTCCGGGTTTGAGTACGCGATAAATTTCATCGCATGCCTTTTGTCGTTCGGCAAACACGTACAGATTATGCAGACACAGGTTCGACAGAATGCAATCAAAGCTGTTGTTATCAAAAGTGAGTGCGGTAGCATTCATGTTAAGAATTTCAACGCGATCATAAACGCCTTCGAGTACCGCATTGTTCTTGGTAATCGCGCCCGAGTTATCCGTGAGATCTTCGCTATTCCAGATATCAATGCCTGTTACCTTGCCTGTGCGAATTTTCTTAGCCGCGCCAATCATCATGAGTCCGGCGCCGGTGCCAACATCCAGCACTTGTTCGTTGCCTTTCCAATCGTAGAGACGGAGCAGTCGATCACGATGAAGCTTCTTGCCGTAGCTTGAGTACACCAACATCCACACTGCCATGAATCCACAACACACACCCATCCAAATGAAGCCTGATGTGTCAAATACGATTGGTCCGACCGGAATTGAAGGCACCGTGAAAGGCACGATAAAGCCGACTGCACTGGCTATAAAGAGATTGCGAATAACGCCAGGCGCGTCGATGCCGTAGTTGATCTTGTTCATATGTACTCTCCGTTTGTGAAGCAAGTCGGAATGAATATGCCAACTCTACGACAACTCCGGCAAAGGGTTGCGAAAGGGTCTGAACTTAACTTGTTGCTTCAAGAAGTACATATGCGCGCAGCGTCGCGACCTCAGATATGAAACTCAGCGTTCGCTTGTGGATGAGCTTAAAAAGTAGGTCTGCATTTTTCCTTTTCCTTTGATCTCAACTTCTTCACGAGATTCAAAATCAAATTCACTCGACTTCATCGTTTCAGCGCGAGAACGCAGATGCTGTGCGAAGTCGGTACTCACGTGAATGCGACCCGGTAAGCCGCTCTGTTCCATACGCGCGGCAGTATTGACGGCGTCGCTGTAGAGATCATACACAAATCTCTCTTCCCCAATAACACCGGCGATAGCGGGTCCGCAGTGAATTCCTACTCGCACTCGAATCTTCGTACCCGCATCTATATACTGACTCACTTCTGCCGGAAGTTCAATTCCCCGTTGCATTTCTAATGCAGCGCGACTAATTCGTTCGGCATGATCTTCACTCGCTATCGGCACGCCGGCTGCTGCCATGTAACCATCGCCGATGGTTTTGATTTTCTCGCAACCATGTTTGCGGATAATCTGGTCGAATTGACCGAAGACGTGATTCAACAATCCAACAACAGCATGCGGAGGCATGTGCGAGGTCATGGAGGTGAATCCAACAATGTCCGCAAAGAGTATCGAGACCTGCGCATGATAATCCGAGATACCTTGCTTGGTCTCAATCATACGCTGCGCAATAGATTCAGGCAGCATTTTATTCAACAGCGAATTCACCGCATTGTTCTCTGCTTGCTTGAGCTCGTTCAATCGCTCCAGATCTTTGGCGCGCATGAGTGCATCGTGTACACGCAAGGATGCGAGCGCCTTGGAGTCGCGAATACGTTTGTGAATTTCTACCGAAGACTCATAGTGCTGCAGCGCTTCTCCATAGCGGTGGAGTTTTTTGTAGAGCTTGTACAAGGCTTGATGACAATTCTCAATCTCGGCCGGTACACCTTCGCTCAGACTTAAGCTTAACGCTCGCACTAAGTGTTCTTCTGCAATGACCGCCGCTTCGGATCCTTCTTTGTCAGTGTAGAGTAGACCGATTCTGCGTAAGCAAACCCCGAGCTCTCGAGGAATATCCAAACTCTTCTTGTATTCAAATGCTTCCCAATAATATTCTTCGGCCTGATCAATAAGACCGGCTCCGCGGGCTGCATCACCAAGTGGTATTAATGCGTTTGCCGCATATCCAAGATTGCGTTGTTCACGAAAGAGTTCTAGCGCTTGCTTGAGATAGGGAAAGGCTTCGTCGTAACGCTGCAGGCTTGTTAACGACACACCAAGATTACACAGTGCGTTAGTGTAGTAATCACTTCGTCCACTCGCTAATGCTTCTGGTAATACTTCACGAAAAATGTTAATCGCATCTTCGAACTCATCCATCTCCATGTGGATCACGCCGCTGTTGATTCGTACGCCACACTGAGCATCACTTGCACCGACCTCGCGAGCAAGTTCGTAGGCGCGACGGGTGAATTCCATTGCAAGCGGATACTCGTCGACGTTCATGTAAAATCGACCCATGTTCATGCACGCACCCATTTGGGTGATGCGATCGCGACGAGCTTCGGCGAGTGAAATAGCAGTACTGAAGTGATCAATGGCGATGGGATCGAGTCGCTCAGCTGCAAGCAATCCCTTCATAATGTTGTACCTCATCACCACATCATCATCATGAACGCGATCGATAATCTCTCCAAGATCATCACTTAGCTGCATCGCTTGCTTGTGTTCGCTACAGCGTATTTCGATCTGCGCTTGCGTAAGCATTAATCTGGCGCGCATCGTAAGTGTGTCGTTGCTTGTGCAAAGGGAGAGTCCTATTTGACACATCTCCCGCGCCTTCTCAAATTCATCGCCCTGCATGAATCCTTCTGCCAAGAGATTATGCATTAATCCGGGAAAGAGCTGTGTGTGTTCGTTCGTTATGCTGTGACCTAACATCGCGCTTAGGTCTTGAAACGACCACCCGCTTGATCGATATTGACGCAACAACTGAGTGCACGCCGCATAGGCAGACGGTGTATCAGCGGAAGCTGCCAATGCCTTATTAATATCCGAGAGTATTTCGTCGCGCGTTTGTTTCATTGTCGTTCGTCAATCAGTCACAGCTTAGTATACTTCGTCCAAGAAATAATATGACTCGTCAAAACTTTGCCTTTGTTCACGCTCAAGCATCTTTTCATCAGCATCATTTCATGCAATGAGAAAATAGGTTTGCATGAGGCCCTTTCCTTTAATCTCAAATTCTCCTCGTGATTGAAAGCGAGGCGTCCATTGCGTTTGCTTTTCTTGTGCTGCTAACTCACGTTCTACTTCGTTCTTGAAATCTTCACTGACGTGGATCATTCCTGCCTCGCCATGACTCTCCATACGTGCGGCGGTGTTTATTGCGTCACCCCAGAGATCGAAGACGTATTTGTGTTCCCCAATAACACCACCAACAGCTTCGCCGCAATGCAGTCCTATGCGTACCGAAAGTGTTGGTGCCGAATGTATCCAAGAGCTATCACCAAGGTCATCAGGAATGCTAATTTCCAAGTTCCGCATCTCACGCGCTAACTCACATGCAGCTTGTGCTGTGCGCAAAGCGTGATCTGCACAGGCGTGCGGCGCACCGGCTACTGCCATATAGGCATCACCTATGGTTTTAATTTTCTCTAAACCATAGTTCTTCATAACAGCATCTGCTCGCGAGAAGATGTTATTAAGCACGTGTATTAAGTGCTTGGGAGGAATTCGCTGTGCAATAGGAGTGAAGTTCACGATGTCCATGAACAGCACACTAACTGCTTCATAATGATCTGCTATGAGTTTCTCATTGTTGAGCAATCGATCTGCAATGACGGGTGGCAGCGTATTGTGCAAGAGATCTTGGGTCGCTTGTGCACGCGCTCGCTCGATTGCCAACTCGCGCTCACGCACCGTCATCTGTCGTTGTTGCTCGAACTGGTCAGCTCTGGTCCGTACAGAATCCGATACAATCTCACGTTCGAGATTTTGGAAGAGCATTAAATGACGACAACAATCTTCCCACCTCTGCTCTTGCATGTAGAGCTTTGCCAGAGAGTCGTGAAAGCGAACTGTAGCGTGTTTTTCGCCGCTGGCTTCACTGAGCTGCAAACCGCGAAGTATACTCTGCTCTGCCTTTGTTGCATCTCTGTTTGGATTGTCGCCGGCAGCATACATATCGCCTCGCACACCTAACATTCCAATCAAACCGAGACCGTAGTTGATGCTGTCAAACACAGCCTCAGCTTTATTCAAATACTCTTCCGCATCATCATATGCTTTTTGTTTGATGCAGATGTTTGCAAGGTTGCAGTAGTTGGTGCCTAGACCCGAAGGTGAATTGATTTCCGTGTACATGCTGAGTGCGCGACGGAAGTTCTCGAGTGCAGAAGGGTAGTCGCCGAGCTGCTCATACACCGCTCCAAGATTAGACAAGTTCTTCGCGATTCCGTCAGCTTGACCCAACTCCTCGCTCATCGCCAATGCCTTCTCGAAGTACTCGACAGCTTTGGCATGCTGCACGAGGTTGTTATACAACAAACCAATGTTGCTTAAGTGTCGCGCTATCCCACTTTTGTTCTGCAACTCCTCATCAATTGCAAGCGCTGTTTGATAGTACTCGAGTGCTGTGGCGTAGTCAGCAATGAGGTAATAAGCATTTCCAATATTGCCCGATGCATTTGCAACTCCACGCAGATTGTTCTGCTCACGGTACAAGTGCAATGCTTGCGTTGCTACGTCGATCATCGAACTCAGCTCACCCAAGGCTGAGTAGCTCAGCGACAATGTCCCGAGCGCTTTGGCTCGTAATCGATGCTGTCCGTGCTTCTCACAATGTTCAAGTGCAAGCTTTGCCAACTGCAGGGCTTCGCGATTCTGACCTCGACTCCACTCAACTATTGATTCGATAATTAAGGCGTCGCAGTATTCGAAAGACCCCACTTCGCTACTCAGCTTCACCTGCGCACAGAGATCCCGCACATGCTGGAAATCACTCCGTGCCAATGCTTCGTTGGCTTGTTGGATGAGTAGTTCTGGACTTAGTGAGGTCATAATGGCTCAATCTACGCCCAAACAGACATTTCCCTTCCCCAAAAACTGTTCGAGACTTCGTTGCCACGAGCCTTATGCCTTCATCTTCGAACTACAAGCTCAAAGCACGAAATCCGGATTCCTAGACACGTTAACTACCGGAATCCAGGTTAGTTCAATGTTTGCAAGAACTAGGACACAAGTGTTGAGACCAATAGGTGATCGTACATTGGTTTTTGGTGAGAATAATGAACGATAGATAGAAAAAACTATTCAGAAAAAGCCCCAACCGTGTTGAGAATATTCATTATCAACATTAGCAGAATGTGCGATTTTGAGCAAAAATTCAGGGTGTACCTAGTGCTACTTATAGAGCTTAGCGGAGCATATATCAAGTACGTAGTGCCTCGGTATGCCTAATCGCCCTAAACCCTTGATTTTCGTGGAAACTACCGATGTTTTGATGAAAACAATTTTGTAGTTTGACGCCTTGCATTCCGCCAGGGAGGCCTCCATTGTTCGAGGGCATTTTCATGCGTCCGTTAATAGTTCTTTATTTGGGGATAATTCTCGGTTTGAGCATTAATTCAATTCAGGCTCAAACATTTTGTCCGATTTCCATTAATGTCAATGCATTTCAAGATCACTCCTGTGATTTTTATGCATTTGACGCACAAAATCGTCTCGTGAGGGATCTCACGGCTAACGATGTTTTGGTTACGAATGGATCGACCGCTTTGCAAGTGACAAGTGTCAGTTGTCCGGCAACACCCACACCTCAAAAACTCTCGGTGGTCTTGTGTCTAGACGTCAGCGGCTCAATGAATCAGGACAATCCCAAGCGTATCGCCACTGTAAAAACAGCAGCATCGATTCTGCTCAACATGCTGGACACGACGCAAAACGAATGCGCTATCACTTCCTTTGATCATCTCAGTTACGTTAATTCTGATTTTACGAATAATCGATCTCAATTACTTGCCGCGGTTAATTCACTTCAACCGCAAGGCGCAACGGATTACAATAATGCTTTGCTTGCAGCTCCAACCGGTGCTATGCAAGTAGCCACGCGTGGACAGTACAAAAGAGTTGTGATAATGATGACCGACGGTGACGGTGGCGGCAAGCTCGACTCAATCGTCAACTTTGCTCGACTCTACAACATCACCGTCTACACTATCTCCTACCATTTGCAGGCACCGCAAATACTGTACGACATCGCGCAGCAAACAGGTGGCATCATGCTTGGTGATTTGAACTACGAATCAATCTCAACGGGCACACAACTCAATGCTGCCTTTCGCGCAGCATTGGTCCATGCTCAGGGAATTCCACCATGCAGCGTGCATTTCTGGGCAGATCGCTATTGCTATTCTTCATGGCGCTATGCAACCTTGGCTGTACCGTCAAGAGGAATGCCGGCAATTGGATTGTATTACATCCTTCCAACGATTAAAATTCCATTCGTCTATATGTATCCCGCATCGCTCACTTTTGGAGCGGTACCGCCTGGAACCTATGTCGAAAAAACTATTCAACTCTATTCGTACTACGCACCAATTACCATCGATGGCGGAAGCTTTAGTAATGCGCACTTTACTGTTGTGAATTGGGGCGGGACTCCACCACCATTTGTGATAGATAGTGCCACCTCGCGATTTATAACAGTGAGGTACACGTCCACGGATACGACGTATCAATACGGCGCCCTGCAACTGCAAACGAACATGTGCACTTGGCCCTACTTTGGTGCATCGGCGGGATATCAATCGCGGTATGTTCCTCAGAAGACACTCCATGTGGTGAATCCGGTATCGCCGGATAATGCGAATTCCTGTTACTACACCTACCATCGTTGGGACGGTATCGCGGCAAACGATTCGGTGCGTGTTGAGTGGAGTTTTGATGATGGCAAAACGTGGACGATGTTGGTCGACAACTTCGCCGGGAATTTTGAGCAGTGGTTTCGCTCAGCGCCTCGCACGGGAACTAACAACAAGGTTCGCATCTCACACGTAAAGATGCAGAACGATCGCTTTCAAACTTTAAAGTACGGTCATGCAGGACAGATGCGTCAATTCGCAATCAATCCGCAAAACCAGAATCAAGCTGTGGTTTGTCTCAATCCTGACAACAACTATCTCTCAACGCGCAAAGCATACGTCATTAATCTTCAAACAGGTGATACCCTCGCAACACTCACGCCATCCGGAAATAAAGTCATTCAACAAGTGTTGTGGTCGGCCGATGGTAATTCAATTCTCACAGTGCAGAATGGAACCAGCGGCGGACAAATTTCGTTTTGGAGTGCATCGACCTATCAGTTGCAACGCAGTATCACTGATGCAAGTGGCGCCTTCACGAGTGTAGCAATCAATCCCGCAGGAACACGAATTGCTGCGGGTATCATGACTTTACAGAATGCGGTGAAAGTCTATGATGCCGCAACAGGTTCTGTGTTGGCAACAATGCTGTATCACACAACCTTTACCAATGCAGTTGCCTACAGCGCTGATGGAAGTCGCATTGCGTCGGTCGATCAAAACGGACGTTGTGTTGTATGGAACGCAAGCAGCTACGCACGCATAAACTCCATGGACGTCACACCGACGGTGATGGCTACATCTGTGAACTTCAATCCGGCAATGATTGACGTCGTTGCTGTTTCCTATGTGAGTGGCGTGACGCGCTTGTGGTCGACGTTGAGCGCACAAGAAATGCGCAACTTCAATGGCAACATTGGTGCACACTTCTACACCTGTTTCAATAGTTCCGGTACAAGAGTTATTAGTTGCGGTGAAACCGGCGTCGGTAATTCACTCTATCGTGGAGCCAGCGTCGTGTGGGATGCTGCAACAGGAAACTCGTTGTTTAGTCTTGATGGCACCGGCTTCCTCAATCAACACAACTGGCGTTCATACTGGGCAGCCTATACTCCCGATGGCGCACACATCGTTACTGCAAACAACTTTGGCGGTATCAATACATGGTCAAGCAGCGGTGCCCACGAAAAACAATTCCTTGTTCGCAATGCTGCACGCGGCGCGGTTGTGTCGGGTTGCTATTTCAACAATGATCGCAACATCGCAACCATGGGTGAAGATGGAAGCGTGGTGGTGCACGACGTCATCACGCGCGATAGCGTGCGTAGCTTCTGGGACCTAGGCGCTAACTCATCAAAGATCAATCAAGTACGCGTGAGTCCAAGTGGATCCTTCATGGCGGCATTGTCGGCGGACAACACGATGGCCTTGTGGAATGTTCAAACAGGACAACTCATCACACGCATTACGAATGCGGGCTATGGACCGGCTTTCTCGCGTAATTCTCAATACGTCGCAGTCGTCATGGACAGCATCGTTCGCGTATATGTCACCTCAACCGGTGCGCTATACAAGACCTACACCTTGGCGAATTTCATTTCAGGAAGAGATCTCTGTTATAACTACGACGACTCACGTCTGCTCATTACCGGAGCTTCAAGCGCATCAACAATGAGCGTGGTTTCGGTAAACACCAATACCTGGTCGGAGTCTAATCGCTACACTGATACTTACTACATAGGATCTGAATGCTCGAAGATTTCCTACGCGCCGGGATCACGTTATACTACGGTGTTTCATACCTCGACAAGTCGTAGTTACATCCTCGATTCAAACCTGCAGTTAGTCAACACCATCAACGATAACGTGCAGTGCATTACTCCGCACTCGGGTTATGCGCTTGGACAAGTCATCAGCAGCGGACACGTACGTTCGTGGCGTACAGCAGATAAAGCTGTCATGACTTCAACCAACATCCATCAAGGTTATCAAGTATCACAAGTTGCTGTTTCGGAAAACTCTTCACGTGCGCTTATCTGTTCGCATGATGGCAATGCTTGGATGTGGGACTTCGCTTCCACTCCGATTCAGTCGGACACATCGGCTACACCTTTTGTGATAGGCACTTCGATCCTCAAAAAAGTCGATACCGTCAACTTTGGCAAGGTGCTCAACAATGGTTCCAAAGACTCGGTGATCAATCAAATCATTTCGAACATTGGCACCTCGTGGGATTACATCTATTCTGTGAGTATCAGCGGATACAACAAAGATGAGTTCCGCATTGTGAAGAAGAACACCGGATTGTATTTGTATCCGGGACAATCACTTACCTATGAGTTAGGCTTTATTCCACGAACCAAAGTTGTTGGTATCAAGGAAGTCAAAATGACGGTGGTTACACTGTGCGATACACTCGTATTCGTTCTGGTCGGTGAATCCGTCAATCCTCCAACGAATAATTTGATTGAACAGATTGACTTTGGTAAAGTAGAAATCACGACGCGCAAGGACACAACCGTCACAACCACAATCAAGAACGTCACCAATCAACCGCTGAACATCACAAACACGCGCATACTTGGTCCTGACACGGTGCAGTTCTCCATCGTCTCCGGCGGCGGTAGCTTTGTTCTTCCACCAAACGAAACACGCACTGTCACACTGCGCTTTGCACCGACAAGAATTTCACTCACCAGTGCTCGTCTTGCTTTCTTCCACGCATTCCTTGGTTCGCCGGCGACGATTCTTCTTACGGGCGAAGGCATAGGAATTCCTCGTGTCACGGCATCGTCGGCAGAAGTATCGATGCGTTCAATCATTTGTTCTGACTTCACTCCGGTTGACACTGTGCTGCGCATCAACAACATTGGAACGGGTGTGCTGTCGTTGGATTCCGCACGCTTCTTTGGCGTTGACTCAACATCCTTTACAGTTCTCAACACTTTGCCTGACACCATTGCTGCCGGTTCATGGAAGAATATTCGTATTCGCTTCTTGCCGAAGTCATATGGTCAACGCACGGCAACACTGCGTCTCTACACCGGTGCACAAAACGTCAACAACGGCATCGTCGATTGCACAGTTCGTGGTTTCCGCGACACCGTCATTCTGAGCTTCGCTCAACAGAATCTCGACTTGTTGAATGTTAGACCGTACACGTCAGTCGATGCATTTATTACTCTGACGAATCGCGGTACTGTGCCAATGACGCTACCGGTGCCTGTGCAGCTTGGCAAGTTCACCATCATGTCGATTTCCCCGAATCCAATTCCATCCGGTGTGACAGCGAGAGTCTATGTGAACTTCGCCAATGGCGACACCTCGATGGTCTACGATACGCTCTACACTGTTCGTGATAGCTGTGGCGGATTGTCGTCGATTCGTCTTCGCGCATTTACGCAGTCGCCAAAGGCAACCATGTATTTCAACACCTCTGTTGACATGGCTACCACACCGTGTGCAGCCTATGCAGATACAACCTTAATCATCACCAACGTCGGCATGCTCCCGCTGCTCATCACTGATCTGCGTTTGATCGGCGATACACTTGGTTTCTATCGCATTCTACATTCGCCACCGGCGAAGATTGAGCCGAATGAGATGGACTCGGTTGTGCTGCGCTATCAACCAACATCAATGCAAAGCGAGCAAGCTGCATTGCAGTTCACCTCGAACGCGCAGAATAGCACGGCCGGCGTCACAACCGTGCCGCTAAACGGAAAGTGGATTCAGACATCGTTTGTGCTGGATACTTCAAGCCTTGGCTTTATTGGCGTCGTACCGAATACTCCGGATACATTACTGACCGGTGTGACGAATTCCGGCAACGCTCCGATCTCTTGGACTTTGCCCATGACGAAGGGTCGCTTCAGTATTATTGATGCAACACCAAATCCAACACTACCCGGAGCGCACTCTACATTACGCGTTCGTTTCTCCGGTGGAACAAGCGCTCAGGTATTTGATGATACTATTCAAGTCAGTGATCAGTGCAAGAAAATTCAACCACTTGCTCTGCATGCTGAAGTTCAGACAACGCTGCCACGTTTAAGCATGCAGTCTACTCCGAAGTACGACATTGCGTGTAAGATGGTGTTGGATACATTTTTCGTGATTAGCAACACCGGACTTGATACGCTTCGAATCGATTCGGTCAGTATTATTTCTACAGCTCAATTGACGGCAAACTGCACAAGCACTTTGCCACGTCGCATTCTTCCGGCCAAGAACGATACCATCCGCATCCATCTTGATGTTAGCGCGAATGGTTCTGCCTCGGCTGTGCTCAATCCAACGCTGCACATTCGCTCGAACTCAGACAAAGACTCCGTCTTCGAACGCAGCTTCACGATTAATGTTCTGAAGTCTAATATGAGCTTCAATCCTAAGCTCGTGTCCTTCCCCAAGCTTCGTCCGAATCGTCAGAACACACAACAGATCTGGTTGAAGAACACCGGAACGCTAGTTCTGCGCGTTAGCGTACCCCTTCGTAAGGGTCGCTTCTCCATCGACTCTGTCTCACGCAACCCCATTGCCCCGGGCGATTCAGTTGTAGCCTACGTTCGCTTCGCAGGCGATACGGTTGGTATGTACTCAGACGCTCTTGTGCTAACAGATAGTTGCGGATCTACACACGATCTACCGCTCACAGTTGAGGTTGCACCGGTTGTTCCCGCACACCTTCAAGCTGTTAGCTCTGTTGCGATGTTTGAGCAATGCTACACTGCCCAAGACACGACCGTGTTGCTCAGCAATACAGGTGGTGAAGAACTTGAAATATCAAGAATCTACTTGCGTGGAGCAAACGCAGATGAGTTTAGTATTGAGAATGACACTGCTTTGACGCTGAGTCCGGAGCAAACACACTTGGTCTTGGTTCGCCATCACTCGCACGGCATCCTCGGACTCCGCACATGCGAACTCGTGGTGGTATCAAACTCCGACAGCTTAAAAGATGTTGAACACGTCACGCAAATCAATCTCAAGAAAGACTCCGTTGACATCAGCTTTGATCTTTCTGAGTTGTTCTTTGGCGTTGTTCAGAAGAACACAGTTGTTGTGGATTCTATCGGCTTGACCAATCGCGGATCGCTCGCACAAGTAGTTGCGACACCAATCAAGGGTCAGTTCTTTACTATCGACTCAATCGTTCCTCAACCAATTGCTCCGGGTACAACCTCAAAAGTCTATGCGCACTTTAATGTGCCGGATTCAGTTGGACGTATCAGCGAGACATTACATTTCGCGAACCCATGTGCGCGTCAGGTTGATGTGACCTTGAGCGGACAGCTGAGAGGCGCATTGGAACTTTCTCTTGCAGACACCACGGTGCAGATCGGCGATATCTTCCGCATGCCGCTCAGCGTCAACGATGCACGCATTGCGCGTCTGGCGGGAGTGGATAGTGTGACGGTGACCTTGCAATGGAATACCACGATGATGGCACTGCTCAGCGTTCCTCGCGGACAATTACTCTCGAACATTGAGGATGGTCCGAAGCGTATCATCGTGCTGCGTGCGCCATTCAGCAGCGGCACGAATCAGATTGCGGAGTTGGAGTTCCAGGCAGCATTGGGTAACGACACCACGGCTACCATTGAGTTTGTTCAATGGAAGCTTAGTAATGGTGCTGCTGATTTGAAGACGGTTAATGGTCATGTGGCGGTGACGGGACAGTGTCGCGACGGCGGCACACGTCTCATGGATCGTGCAAACCCAACCGCACTTCGTGCCTTGTATCCAAATCCGAGCGATGGTAACCTGAGTATTGATCTCACAACGCCTGAGCGTGCACCGCTCAGCTTGACATTGTATGATGCGATGGGCAAGGCCGTTCGTGTTCTGTATCAGGGAATGCCACCGTCTGAAGAATGGCAGTTCAAGGTTGCGCTTGCAGACATCCCGGCGGGTGTTTATCAGGTCATCCTGCGCACAGCCAGCGAAATGAAAACTCGTCGTGTGGAGATTGTTCGTTAGGACATTCACCCACTCGACTCATCATCACCACAGCTCAAGGTCGCATGACCTCGAGCTGCTGTACACTACGGATGCGATTCGTCATAAGGATATGCATGACATCGTTCACTAATGCATTACTCAGTGCAGATTATACCTCAATCACATGGGAAGTATTCGCTCAACATGTTGAAGCGACTTTTCCTTGTTAGCTGTTTGCTCTTTGGCGCTGTCACATTCCTCAGTGCTCAGTCGGAGAAGCCACATCTTCCCTACGCCTTCGGCGTGTATGCCTTATTCAACGAGAATTTTCACTCCACGAATTTTCAGAAGATCCCGGGTTATCCGAATTGTTGTCCGCACTTCGAAAGTGGTTCCGGAGCCGGCTTTGACGTCGGTGTTTTAGGCGAGTACGATCTCGACACTCGCTGGCAACTCGGACTCCGTCTGGGCTACGCATCGCTCGGCGGTGTTATTAGTGCGCGTGAGCAAGATTCTCTCACTACCATTACAACTTCAAACGGCACTGAGCAAGCACGCATTGATCACAACATCACCGCTCATATTAGCAACCTGCATCTTGAGCCGATGATTATTGCTCAAGTGACGAGTCGTTTTTCTGCTTTTGCCTCACTGCCAATCTGCTTGAGTACAAAGACACAGTTTGATCAAATCGAACAACTCGCCGCAGACCAGAGCGGAGTGTTTACAACCGGTCTGCGTACACGAAACGCTTTCAATAGTCAAGAAATTCCGCAAGCAATCACTCTCTATGCAATGGCCAGCATTGGTCTGCGCTACGATTTTCCACTCAACAAAAACCAGAGTTGGTTGTTGGCACCGGAAATTCGTTATACCGCACTGCTACCTCGCGTGAGCAAGTCTGTTGAGTGGCGCATCAACAGCATTCAAGCCGGTGTGTCTTTGCGCTATCATCCTATCGAACCGCCGTTGATGCGCTATGACACGATCATTCATCGTGATACGGTGATTGAGAAGTCCTATGATATTACATCAATCAAGCTTGAAATGACCGGCGACTCCGTCGCGCAGCAGGAAATAGAGTCAGGTTATAACGTCCTCACCATCCTCACAGAAGAATGGCAACACTACACCAAAACATTACCGGAAAAGCGCCCCTACTTCCTCGAAGCTGAGATGAAGCTAAAGGCTGCAGATACCGATGGTGCGGAGAAGGACATCGTCACGGTTAAGATTGAAGAGGTTGTAGGTTATTCCATTCAGCCATTATTGCCATACATTTTCTTCAACGAGAACAGCGACACAATTCCAACGCGCTACAATCAGTTGAGTGCGGAAAACACAGCGAAGTTCTCGATCAATGATCTACGCAAGGACTCTGCACTTGAGATTTATCATCAAGTGATGAACATTATCGGTCGACGCATGATGGACAATCCCAAGGCTGTGCTAACAATCACGGGATGCAATCAGGATCTTGGCGTTGAAAAGAATAATACCGCGCTATCGAAGGCAAGAGCAGAGCGCGTTCGAGATTATTTCGAGAAGGTCTGGGGCGTTGATCCTGCTCGCCTCAAGGTCAAAGCACAGAATCTGCCGAACGTCGCATCCAGTGCCAAGAGTCAAGATGGAATTGATGAAAATCGTCGCGTTGAAATTTCCTCGAACGATCCAGAGATCCTCAAGAACGTTGTTCTCTTAGACACCACACTACGAGCGCAATCAGTGAGCTCCTTGCATTTCTATCCAACCGTCCGCAGTTCCGTTGGTGTGAAGTCGTGGTCAGTTCGCAGCGAGCTCAACGACAGCACGCACTTACTTCTCAACGGCAACTCAATGCCTGACAAGCATCTGCAATGGGATTTGAACCACGACTTAGCGAAGGCACCGCGCGATCTGCGTGACATCCGTATTCGCTTTGACGTGCGCGACAAACTCGACAGCGCAAGAAGTATCACCGAGAAGTTTCCGGTGGAATTGATCTCACGTCAGGATCGTGAGAAGATCAACAACAAATACGTCGACAAATACTCGCTCATCCTTTACGACTTCGGAAGCTACACGCACACCCAGGCACACTTGGCCATGCTCAAGTACGTGCGCGAGCACTCAACGCCCAGTTCGACCTTTATTATCACGGGTCATACCGATCGTTCCGGCAGCGCCGAATACAACATGAACCTCTCAACAAAGCGAGCCGAGTACACCGCCAAAGCCCTCAATCTCCCGCTCAGCACTGCCAAAGGCTACGGCAAAGAACAAGAGTTGTACGACAACAACTTCCCTGAGGGTCGGATGTACAATAGAACAGTGAATATCGTCGTGGAGACGCCGGTTGAGTAAGGTTCGGCGTTGATACTCTCAATATCCCACTCCCGTCGTGTCAGATGCTAGCGAAGCGGACATCTGACACTGCACGTACTGACGTCCAGTGTTGAGTTTCCACGCCTCCTACGCTGTCAGAAGACGCTGCGCTAGCTTCTGACAGAACGAGATGGGTGCAGTTTCCTTGACGACGCCACGCTCGATCTCCGTCGTGTCAGATGCTAGCGAAGCGGACATCTGACTCTGCACGAACTGACGTCCGGTGTTGAGTATCCAGTCCTCCAACACTGTCAGATGACGCCGCGCTAGCGTCTGACAGAACGGCGTTAGTATGATTTGTTTTATCTCGTCTCAACCACTGAGTCACATGCTTCAGTATGACAGATGGTATCCTAAAATAACTTCAATATTCACTGTTTGCTGTGACTTCAACACTAGTGAATCTACTGCCTGACTTAGATCTTTGTGGTCTTGATACATGCGTAATCTCACAGTACCACTAGGTAAGAGGAATCTGCAATCCCCGTCACGAAAACAAGCTCTTTTTAAAATGTGGTCTGAAGCATAGTACTCTATTTCAACTCTGCAACTTCTCGCTTCTATTAAGCTGTTGCCATCATGATCATATTGCATTGGCTTTATTCGAATAAGCGTCGTGTTTGAGTCTAAGTATTTATTGTCTACACTCGTTATAGCAACGACCTTACCCTCATATACCCTTGCTCCATACGAATCCTCTGAATAATGCGCAGTAGAAACGCACGATGCAAAGATGAAGCATAAGACGAGGATTGTACAGACTCTTTGAAGCATAGGTCTGAATGTACTTTGTTTCGGTCAGACGTCAATCGTATCCAACATAACCAAGTTGTGAAAGTGTGTTACGAGGCATGATACTCACACTGACGTCCGATGTTTAGTCTCCAAGCCTCCTACGCTGTCAGAAGACGCTGCGCTAGCTTCTGACAGAACGAGATGGGTGCAGTTTCCTTGACGACGCCACGTTCGATCTCCGTCGTGTCAGATGCTAGCGAAGCGGACATCTGACACTGCACGAACCGACGTCCGGTGTTGAGTTTCCACGCCTTCTACGCTGTCAGAAGACGCTGCGCTAGCTTCTGACAGGACGAGGTTGGTGCAGATTCCTTGGCGACGAGACTCTCGATCTTCGTCGCGCCAGATGCTAATAATTAGCACATCCGACAGCTCACAAAAAACTCTCAAAGGACCAAACAGCTTGGTCCTTTGAGAGTATCTATTATTACCTGAAGCGTAGTCTCTGCTCTCTAGTACTTCACAAAAGCTAATACTCGCACACCCTTCTTACTAACGCAGCGAAGTATGTATTTACCGGCGCTGAGGGATGCGATGTTGAGCACGCAGCTTGAGGGAGATTGGGAAACAAGTGAAGTATTGAAGCATTGACGTCCGTCGATGGTCAGGACTGAGCATGACTGAATCTCTTCCGCATCTGTGCTTTCAACCATGAGCATTGTTGTTGCGGGATTGGGATAGAGTTGGAGCGAGGTCGACTCATCGTCCGGATCGACTGAGACGTTGGCGTCGTAGTAGTAGTTGTGAATGTAGTTGGTAACCCAGGTTGTGTTGGTACTGTCGCGGACATATTCAGTCACGTTCTTTAACTGACCCTCTGAGGTGCGTAAAGTGACGGTTTTGCTGCGTGGTTGCATGACGAAGACACTGTCAACACTAAAATTCTCGACTACAGCAACTTTGTTGAATTTGTCATAACTCGTTGTGTACGTGTATTGGGGTTTGAGATCGGTGCCAAAAGCCGAGTCGATCACGAGACGTCCTTGCGCATCGTAGTACTTCTTTTCAAGACTGTACAGCGTTTGTCCTCCGCCGTTGTCGTAGGTGTAATTCGCTAAGGAACTCACCAACTTCTGTGCGTTGTAGACTACAATTGTTGAGATATACTGAACATCCGGAATGCCTTGACGATGGAGGAAGCGATGGGTAATGACACTGTCGCCGGTCTTTGTGTATTCCATAAACGAACTGTCTGAAATCACTACTTGGCTTGAATCAATTGTAATGCTCGACAGTAGCTGACCATTAGCATCGTAATGATAGCGTTCACGGTGTATTGCGCTGAAGTACTTGTAATTGTAGTCAATGAGATGCTTTTGAGCGTCGTAGACCCAGAATTGCTCAAGACCTTGCTCCCACGTTCCGTCAGTCTTGCCGGTCTCATTCAACTGGTAACTAACATTACCGGCGGCATCATATGCATAACTGAATCGATAGTAGGGTGACCACGCATTATTCTTCCAGAGTTCTTGTGTCCACTGCTTTACAGAATCATTGTCGTAGTAGTTGAAGCTAATTCTACCACTCTCGTAAAAAGCCGCACCGTCCCACTGATGATTAAGCTGCATCACTACTCTTCCACGATTATCATAGTTGTTGACTATGAGTTCACCCGGCAACCAAAAGTTTTGGTTTGCATCCCACGTGAACATGGTATCGGAGATAAGCTTGTTGTCGCTGCGATAGGTCCGTACTGATCTCGATGACTTGTCAACGGTTGTTGTGCTATCGGTCGGTCCTAAAATGAAATAGTCATTGAGATCGTATTGCGGTGTCTGTACTTCCGGATCACCTTTTCGAGTTCCTGAATAGGTATAATAATTAGAATCACTCGGTACCGCACGAATCTGATCACGAGGATCAATCGCGAATCTCAGTAACCTGCGCTTCCGATTGTTCTTCATATTTCTAGCTTTAGTCCACGGCAAGCGATCGATATAGCGAAGACCAAAGGTCGTCTTTGTTTGAATTGAAGACTTCTGGACTTCATTACGCTTCCCGGTCTTATCAAGTATATGATGATCGTAATTGTAGAAACTTTGCGCCACCATTCGGTGCTGCGCACTAAGCGTCAGACACGCACTACCAAGGATGACGACACTGAGAAGAAGCAGTTTGATTGTTTTCATGGTGGTAGAAAAATGGTGTAACGAAAGCTCTGTCCTACTCTACACGCGAACTGTCATTTGAGTTACAGCTTGTGGCGCTGTACGATCTGAATTTAACAGCAAATCTTGTCATGCAATGCTCTTTATATGCTTGTGAAACTCCATAAGCACACGAATTATCAATCATAATTAGCCTGACAATATTCGCTACGCGCACAAAGTCGACCACTCAATCGTATTCGCTTTCATACAAGTACGCGACACCTGTTTTTCATGACAATTAAAGCGTCAATTTCTGTGCTATACATCACTCGGTATGTATAGGTGAATGAGATAATAAACGCCTAAACTCGTCTGTATTGCGCGATTTTATCTCTCTTCGCGTTCGTGGAACTATGTTAAATTGTTTTGTTCAACATGAGCACGCGCAATCGTTAGAAAGACGCATTCAGTCAGCTTGAAAACAGGACGATAACTCTCTTTAGACTCAGCTTCGCGTATCACCACACATACGTTGAACGGACGATGTGAATTGACATCGCAGTACCTTTTTATTTTTTGTAGCCTCAATTGTGTGAATGAGGACCTTGACAGTATAAATACCGCCCTTCCATTACGAAAGGCCTCTACGCTCCTCGTCAGCGTCACTCTTTGCATTGCCATACTGGTACTTCTTGGATGGCAGCTCGATGTCTCACTACTTCGCCGTCCGCTGAATCGCTCCGTAGCGATGAATCCTCTGACAGCACTGTGCTTTGCTCTTTGTGCACTGACCCTGTACATGAAAATCTACCGAGCACAGTGGAATCACATCACAAGCTTCTTGCGCGCAAGCGCAGCTCTGGTGCTTGGCTTAGTGCTGATGCGTTTGAGTGATCTTGTTTTTGGTAGTGCTTTTTCTCCCGACACCATTCTCTATCCGAACAAGCTTGCATTCGAAGTAATCGCAGGTCAACCAAACTCCATGGCTCCAAACACAGCCGTGGGCTTTGTGTTGATCTCGCTTTCAATCTTACTATCACTTTCCTATTCGCCTTCGCTTCGTCGCGTCTCAAACATCCTCTCAATTTTCGTTCTACTGCTCGGTTGCTTTCCGCTGATTGGTTACATCTACTCTGTGCAACAGCTCTATGGAATTCTCAGCTACATACCAATGGCTGTGCACACCGCTGTGGGCTTTGTGTGTTTAGCTCTGGCAATGCTGCTTTTGCATCACGATGTGGGTTTCATGAGAGAACTCATGGATCGACACTTGGGTGGATCGCTTGCGCGCGTGTTGATTCCAGCAACCATCATCATTCCAATCGCACTTGGCTACGCGCACGTTGTTCAACTGCAGTTGTTGCCGCTGGGAACGGAGTTGAGTATTTCACTGTTCGTCGTAACGACAGTTCTGGCACTCTTCGTGTTTGTATGGTATTCAACCACGCGTCTCAATAGCCTCGATAAACAACGAGAAGCTGCGCAGGAATCCTTGCTTCGCTTTAATCAAGAGTTGGAAGCAAAGATTGAGCTGCGTACAAAGGAGTTGCAACAACAAGAGACCAGTTATAGAGCAATTTTTGAACGCAGTTATGATGCGGTAATTCTGAGTGATGCTTCCGGACGTCCATTCTTCTTCAGTCCTGCTACACAACGTCTCATTGGCTGGACAGTTGGAGATTTCCAAAACCACAATCCAATGGAGTTTGTGCATCGTGATGATCGTGCGGAAGTTCAGAGGATAGTAGAAGCCTGTATTGCTGAACCTGGTAGTGTTTATTCAACCTTGCATCGACTTCGTACTTCTCGAGGCGACTACCGACTTATCGATGGAAGCGTGCACAACTTGTTGCACGAAGCAGGTGTGTCGGCTCTGGTATTTAGCGGACGCGATGTTACCGAAACACGTCGCATCGACGAACAGCTTCGCAAGAGCGATCAATTGCTCAACGAAATGAGCAGTCTCGCGCGCATTGGTGGATGGGAAGTACTACTTCCGGAACGAACGGTACAGTGGACCGATGAAGTCTTCCGTATTCATGAGTTAGAGCTCGGTACAGTGCCGGATATCGACAAGGCCATCAACTTCTATGCACCGGAAGCTCGACCAATTCTCTCGGCTGCTATTGAGCAGTGTATCAATACGGGTGAAGGCTTCGATCTCGAAGTCCCGTTTATCACTGCTAAAGGTCGTCGCATTTGGGTCCGCTCAATCGGAAAAGCAGATCTCGTTAATGGTAAAGCACAGCGACTCTTTGGCGTGTTCCAAGACATCAGCGCACGCAAGATTGCGGAAGAACAGCTGCAGCAGAGTATGCACGAGTTGGCATCCTACCAATATGCTCTGGATGAAGCAAGCATTGTTGCAATCACCGATCAGCGCGGCATCATTCAACACGTTAACGATAACTTCTGTCGAATCTCGCAATACAGTCGCGAAGAGCTCATCGGACAAGATCACCGCATCATCAATTCCGAGTTTCATCCGCCGGAATTTATACGAGAACTGTGGACCACTATTGCGCATGGAAAAATCTGGCGCGGTGAGATACGTAATCGGGCGAAGGACGGAAGTATCTATTGGGTAGACACAACTATCGTTCCTTTTCTTAACGAGCAGCGCAAGCCATATCAATACGTTGCTATTCGTTCGGATATCACAAAGAGAAAGAAAGCTGAAGAAGATCTCATTCATTACAACGAGGAGCTGAGTCGCTCCAATAAGGAACTCGAGCAATTCGCCTACATCGCTTCGCACGATTTGCAAGAGCCACTGCGTATGGTCAGTAGCTACGTGCAACTGCTTCAACGACGCTATCAGGATAATCTCGATAATGATGCTCGTGAGTTCATTGCTTATGCGGTCGATGGAGCAGCGCGCATGAAAACGCTCATCAACGATCTGCTCAATTACTCACGCATTGGTCGCAACCTGGAGTACCGCGATGTTGATCTCAACCTAATACTGCAAGAGGTTCAACGAAATCTCGCGACGCGTATTCGTGAATCGAAAGCAGAAATCGTAATCTCATCGCTTCCGCATATTCACACAGACTACACACAGATGGTGCAGCTCTTTCAGAATATGCTCAGCAATGCTCTGAAGTTTCAACGCAAGGACGTTGTGCCGCGCATTGAACTGCACGCGGAGAGACAAGGGAAAAAGTGGCTGTTTACACTCCAAGACAACGGCATTGGTATTGACGAGCAGTATGCTGAGCAGATCTATGTGGTGTTCAGACAACTGCACGATCGCGGACAGTATTCGGGGACGGGAATTGGTTTGGCAACGGTGAAGAAAATCATCGAACATAACGGTGGGAAGATCTGGTTCGAATCGGAACTAGGACGGGGAACAACTTTTTATTTCACGCTGGAAGGTCACACACATGAATAGTATTGAAATTCTTCTGGTTGAAGATAGTCCGGGCGACGTGCGTCTCACAAAGGAAGCGCTCAAGGACAGTCGCATTACAAACAACCTACATGTCGTCAGCGATGGCGAACAAGCGCTCGACTACTTGTTTCGTCGCAACGAGTACGCCAACGAGCCCACGCCGGATCTCATCTTGTTGGATTTAAACCTTCCACGCAAAAACGGTATGGAAGTGTTGAAGGAAATCAAGTCAAATCCAGCTACAGCTCTGATACCCGTTGTGATGCTCACCACATCAAACTCAGAACTCGACATTCTGAAAAGCTATCAACTTCATGTTAACAGCTACGTGACGAAACCAGTGAGCTACGAAAGCTTCTTGCAGGTCATTCGAAGTATCGAAGACTTCTGGCTCAACATCGTAAAACTGCCGACTCAACAAAATCAATTCAGAATTAATCGCGGTGAGAACTAAGGCTCATCTTTTTCGGCAGGATCTGACTGCTACAGTACATTCAGTTTATCGAGTCCATGAATAATAGTGAAACGACGATACTGCTCGTCGAAGATAATCCCGGTGATCGCAGACTAATTGCTGAAATGCTTGCGGGTACAGCCTTCGCCAGCGCAAAGCTCATTAATGCGGGGAGCTTTGCTGAGGCATTGACAATGACGGAGCACGAGCGCGATGTGATACTTGTCTTGTTGGATCTCAATCTTCCCGACTCACGCGGCATGCATACACTGCGTTCTGCACGTCTGCATTTTCCCTTGAGCGCATTACTGGTTTTAACCGGTATAGATGATGAACGCATGGCTAACGAAGCAGTTGAAGCAGGCGCGCACAACTACGTCACCAAAGACGAATTGAATCCGCGATTGCTAGAACGCATGATTCGTTACTCAATCGAACGACAGAAAATTCTCATCGACTTAGAAACAAGTAACAAGAACCTGCGGGATAGTCAATACTTACTCGACAAGGCACAAGAAGCCGGACATATTGGCTTTTGGGCATTCGACCTCGGCGAAAGCGGTACCGTGTTTTGGTCGCCAGAATGTCGACGCATTTTCGGTTTGTCAGAGAAAGCTCCGCTGAGCAACAGCGATGACTTTTTCAAGATTGTATATCCCGATGACCTCGATCGCGTCCGCCGCGCAAGTGAAGTAGCAATTGAAACACTGCGTCCGCTTGATATCATTCACCGCATCATCCGTCCTGACGGAGCCCTCCGTTGGGTCCACTCTGTCGCGCGCGCTACAGTAAACGATGACGGTAGTTTGCATCAGCTCGTAGGCATGGTGCAAGACATCACAGAGCAACGCGAGGCTGCTATATACACGGAACAGCGCGAGCAGTTGTTCAATCTAGTGGCACAGAATGCGAGCGATATCATCGTGATTTATGATGAGTCAGGACACATCACATACGTCAGTGAAGCCGTTACAAAAGTCCTGGGCTATACCACACAAGAACTTCATGGCGCACACATCTCCTTCTTTCTGCACCCGGAAGAAAGCAGCATGATCTTGGATCGCATTGATCGCATGATCGAGGAGAAAAAGTTCAGCGGTTCTTTTACTGTGCGGGCGCGACAAGCCGATGGTGATTATGTATGGGTTGAATCAACGCTGCGTCCGGTAGAACCTCAGACAACTGATCGATGCTACATCAGCATCACTCGCGATGTAACTGAGCGCCGCGTTGCTGAGGAACAAATTCGTTTGTTTTCACGCGCAGTTGATCAATCTGCGGACATGATCTTTCTCTGCAGCATGAATCACAACATCATTTACGCGAATAATGCCTCAGAGAAAGTCCTAGGCTATGCACGCACTCACCTTATGGGTGAGTCGATCTTGTCATTGACTGCTCGCAAGGATCAGCAACTCATCGATAAAGCACTGCGACAAACAATTGTACAGGGTTCGTATCAAACTGAAATCGACATACAGCGAGCTGACAACACGATGTTGCCCGTGGATTTGAATTTGTCGACCATTCTCAACGACCAAGGGATTGTCAGTGGTATCATGTGCATCCTGCATGATATCACCGAGCGTAAGCAGGTCGAGAATCAATTGCGCGAGTTCAATCGAGTGCTGGAAGACAGAGTCGACGAGCGCACTCAGGAACTCAATGTCGCGTTGGCAAAAGAGAAAGAACTCAGTGAACTCAAAACGCGCTTCATGTCAATGGTTTCGCATGAGTTTCGAACACCGCTAACCGTCATTCTGTCGTCTTCAGAATTAGTACATCGCTACTACGATCGTCTCAATGCTGAGCAGCGCGACGATCATTTCAAAACCATCGAGCGCGAAGTGTCGCATCTGGTCACAATGCTCAACGATGTGCTTACCCTCGGAAAGTCAGCCGCAGCCAAGGTCAACTACAATCCGACAGAAATTCAGCTCAAGGTCTTTCTCCATAACCTCCTATCGAAGTCACATACACTTGACCACGATGCGCACCACATTAATCTGAGAAATGAATGGCCCAGCGAAACAGTGCGTTTGGATGAGAATCTCATCATGCACGTTTGTACCAACCTCATTGAAAACGCAATCAAGTATTCAGCCCAGGGATCTGAAATCGACGTACACGTCGAAGAATGTGCCGGTGAGTTTGCTTTACATGTGCGAGATCACGGCATTGGAATTCCGGATGATGATATTCCTCTGCTCTTCGATGCTTTTCATCGCGCGGCGAATGTCTCGACCATTCAAGGAACTGGATTGGGCTTGGCAATTGTGAGCGAATACGTCAAGCTGCACGGCGGACGCATCATTGTGCAGAGTCGTGTGGGTGAGGGATCGACCTTTAGTATTTATCTACCTCAATAAAAAGCGAGCAAAACGAAGTCGCTATCGTGACAACTGAGGAAACAGCTCATTGCCTTGACGAAGTAGTACTAGTTGTCGCTGTGAGCTTGCCGTGCGCAAGCGCAAGAGGTAGACGCCTTCCTGAGTGATGGAATTCCCATCCACAGCACGTCCGTTTGCATCTAGTTCACCGTCGAAGATTGTAGCAATGAAGCTGCCATCGATTGAATAAAGTTGCAGCACTGCACGGCTATTCTGTTGTGATTGAAGGTGAATCTGACTGCACTCGGAGGACGATACCACGCTGATTTCGAGACCGGAGTTTGAGATACTAGGACTATGTGTATCATCATGCACAGAAGAGAGCAATTCGCAATCTGAAGGCAGAGGATCCTGTTCAATAGCTATTCCATGATTGAGTTGACGTCCGGCAAAACCTTCAAAGTCATAGTTGTAGCGTGTACAATGAAACACTGTGTTAGAGTTGGCGCCTTGTCCTTGACGAATAGGAATTCCCTGGATATCCGGATTCACATACTTCCACACGATGCTCGTATCGGGTGCGAACTCGAGGAAGGTCCCTGTGGTAGCATTACAGCTAAGAATGTTTCCATTTGAAAGTAACTGAGCACTCGACATTGACTGCGAGTAAAGAAGAAGCTTTGGCTCTGTCGTCAAACGCCAGCTCGGTTGATCGGGCTTGTAACGTCCGTTGAAAAACACATAACTACCGTCTGAGTTCATTTCAGGAATAATCACATCAATCGAAGAATGCAGATCATCCCTTTTGCCGGCAAGGTTGTTGTACACCATGATAGCGAACTGCTTTTGTTCGCCAAATCGAATAAAGCGCGCGTCATGTTGTCCGCCAAAGAATGTCGTTTCCGGATCGACTCCTGTATAACAGAATGAGTTTCCCCAACGATAGAGAAAGTCACCGCCGCGACCACGAGCTCCACCGCTATGACTCGAAGCTTGGGCCGTTGTAGTACTATGATCAACAACCCAAATCTCGTTCATGTTGTGAGCACTAATTACCACTTCGTCTCGCTGCTCGTCATAATCAACCGAGTTTGCATGAACCCAATCGTGAATTGCAAAGGGTTCATTCAGGTAATTAGCATCAAGCAATTCCGGATGTTCTCTGGGTTGACCGTAGTTCGCCAAGCTAGAATCAAGATTCTGCACTAAGTGATCCCATAGTTGCCACTTCCAGACAATCTCTGCACTGTCTTTTCCGATTGGACGTAGCTCTAAAACAGACTCGCTCCACAATGTATCAGAAATGGCGTCGAGTCGCCCTATTGCTCTCTTTTCACTCGGTGTCTTTCTTTCCCAAACCAGCGCGAGAATATTTCCATTGGGCATGGGATGAATGTCGTGGTGTTGACACATCATTTTAGTGCTCAAGGAGTAGGACCACAACAATTCTCCTTCCCAGGAGTAGCGTTCTATAACTCCTCCTGAACCACCGGCTAAAAATTCAAAGTTCATAGTATTACCGCTTCGAAGCAACGAACCGTCCTTCAACAAGTACACTGCAAGACCGGGTTGATAAGTGCTCTTCCAACTCTTTACCAGTCGTCCGCAATTATCGATGAGATAGGTGGTCTTTGATCCAACCGGAGCAAACAAGGTTAGACCGTTTTCAGAACGGTTCTTGTCGTAATTAAAAAGTCCGACAGTTTGTTGCGCTTGTAATGTCGTACAAACACTAAACACGATCAGTATGTTCATCCATAATTTCTTCATCGCTCTTCCTGCTCCTTAGATTCCTGCGCTCATCGCGCAACCGTTTTACGTCGTTGCCCTAGTCCTTCATAGTCTCTCTGATGAGAGCTAAGCTGCTATGTCCTAAGACAAATCTGCCCGACTAGAGACATCTCAACGCTACCTGCGATCAAACTCCCGCAAACATTGTCGATGTGTTCATCTTTTCATTCTTCACCAATGTACAGGCGCACTCTTCAACAGCCAATGAATTGTTTTTTTTATTTATTAAGAATAATTCTCCAGGATATTCATTTAGGTGACTACTCAAGCACCACAACCCAAGCAATTCATAGCAATGAATAGAGTTAGCCTGTCGACGAATAATGAACACTGTCAACAATGTCTTGGTTTGATGTTGTCACATTGAACATGATTTTTTTATCAGACTTCGTGCGAGTACATTATACAGTCAGAACGGGCTCTCAACGTATCGCGTCATCTCTTTGATTGTAGACATTCTTATCGCTTAGTAGTAGTGTTGAATCTTCTGTCTTCACCGACAGATGTTTCATTGTCATTATTCTTCGTTCAGTAGGGGAGATTCTCATGAAGCTTCAAAAGACACTGTTGCTGGTACTGAGTCTGACTTTTTCACTATTGTTCGCACGAGATGTCAGTGCTGCTGACTCGTTGGTGACGATTCACAGTTTTTATCTCAATCGCGGACACTACCTCAAGCCAATTGTGGCGAGTTCGGTTAATGGCGATACTGCTATCATGGTTGTGCCTTATCGTGTGAGTAGGGATACTTCCGCTATCGATACCGTACTACTTAGAATTCGTACTTGGAATTCTCTGACTCGCGCGACGCTGACTACCTCGACTGTTTTCTCGTCGCAGGCAAAGGGTCTGTCGAATCTCTTCGCCGTAGCCAACATCGACCGCGTTCCTCGACTGCTTTATCCCGAGACGCCAGGTGTGCTTGTTGTTGCTAATCTCTACGATGGTTCCGTTGTGCAACGCATCAAATTGGATACGTCAATCATCAATCTGAGTATTTCACCTGATGGGTCCTTGAGTTTTGTGCGCACGAAGAGCAATACTGCGTATTTGATACGCAATCGTGATCTATCAAAGGTGTTTAGCAAGAAGTTTAGTTCGTATGAGATTCCGTTGTGTAAGACCGATAGCTGGACTCCTGACAACACGCTGTTTATGCTGAGAATCTTGACTGTTATGCCGCCATTTTTTGGTGAAGCATATCAGGCGGTCGACTTGGCAACGGGCAAGTACTTCTCTGGTTCCTATGAGCGATCTATCTACGGTCCTTTCTGCGCCGCCGGCCGTTGCTTCATCACCAATCGCAACACCGATGTTTACGTCACTTTCCTCGATAGTGCCAAGAAAACCATCCACACCAATCGCGTCATACAAGACTACGCCTGGGTTGGCGGCACATCTAGGATGGTGATGGTTGATCTAGATTCAACAATTTCGATCTGGGACGCAAACGCAGACTCCATCGTGTTCGCGTTTAAACCAACAGGTATCAAGGGATTTAATTTCTCTGTAGACGGACACACCTTTTCCTATATCAATAAAAGTAACGAGCTCGAAGTAATAGATCTGGTGCACATTCGAGGCTTGTACACTATACCTTTGGACTTTCAAGCCGACGTGGCCATTGGCGATCAATCAACTATGGTGTGGTTACCGGGCGACAGAGCGATGAAGTTTAATTGTCTTGACGGAAAACTGCGACTCATGGATTTACCTTTACGTCGTGTAACGGCAACATTTGATTCAACACTTGCCTGGTTTATTAGTCAAGACGGAACGGCGCTCTTCCTCATTACCAACATGATCAGTCGTATTGATATGTATGATGGGAGAATACTCTCGCAATTCCCTGATCAGGAAATCCTCCGTCCTGTCAATAACATCAGTCTGCGTCCTGATGCAAGCGAAGTCCTTAGTTGCGACTCATTGGGCTTGAATATCTGGAATACCGAAACCGGTCAAAACCGCGTGCGGCGCAACTATGAGAACCTCATCAATGCATGGTGGACCGGCGACTCAAGCACCATCGTAGTTCAACGTTACGACAGTCTAGCTCTGCGCTCATCAGTACTTATGCTCGCATCGCAAACGCTGGATTCGCTTTGGCAGAGTTCATCGACCGATTCCGTCGTCTTTGATTCCTTCTCTCCGGATAAAAAGCGTTTTATCTGTCGAAGCAATTCTGCTCTCTGCGTCTATGATGCATCGACGGCAAAACTCATACGACAATACAAGTCGAAACGACCTTTAATATGCGGGACGCTAAGTCAGGATGGATACTTGGTAGCCATGGCCGATGACTCCGGCAAAGTCGAACTTCGATCTGCACTAACTGACTCCATCATCTGCAATCTCGATGCGCGCTACTATCCGCGGTTCATTCACATTGCACCGTCGAATGAATATCTATTGGTGAATACCAAGCGTGGTCTCACGTTGTACTCAATTCCCGATGGTCGAGTTATCCAAGAACTATCCACAGAAGTAGACAACGCGGGATTCATCTTTCACGACTCCTTGAGCATTGGCATTTTCGAAGAAGCAATACTCGAGTTTGAGAATGCGAATGGTCATCCTACAAAAATCGATACCTACAATCGCGCCTACTTCTCTCCTGATGGAGAGTACTATGCTTACGCCGGACGCCTAGTCCGTGATAGTTTGAAAATCAACGACTACCGTCACCGCAAGCCCTATCGCTCAGTTCCGGATTTGATCTCCTACTCTCCAATCCAATGGAGCAACGATGCTCACAAACTCGCCTTCGTCGATGTTTACAACAACATCATCATCTACACCCCGAGCTTCGCAGCGGTTATCAATGATGTAGATTCTCCGGATGAGCGTAACACTACCATCGAGGCACTGAGCGAAGTACGTGTTGGACCTAATCCATCAACAGGCAGTCTGAATATCAGTAGCGAAATACCAATCCTCAGTATCAGCATCGTCGATCTCAACGCAAGACTCATTCCCATTAGCCCGACCATCATCGATGCTCAGCATTATCAACTACAATTCCCAACGAGTGGCGTGTACATCTTGCGCGTTGTTCATGAGCACTCTGTTTCAAAACGTGTGGTTGTGGTGTATTGAAAATGCAGCTTCACAACTGACCGACGACGACTTTAATCGAGATTAATCTCAATCAACAAAGGACAGTCTATCGAACAACGGCTACTCTCTATTCTCAACATATGTCCGACATAGCGGGAATTATATGATTGTTCTGATTGTAGTTGTACTGTTCTGTACCGTACCCTCGATGCTCAGTGCATCTGCCTCCGATTCGTCCAAATCACGATGGTACAGCATTTCCATTTCTGGTGAGCATTTGTATCAAGGAGGCGATAATCCCTATTCTACACGCATTGATATGCCGGATTACATTCGGCAAAGACGCTCAGCAGCTGATACTAATGGTCAATTCTCTACGCCACGAGACAATCCACTCTATCACGGCGCGCAGTATGTTGATGTTCAGGGTCGCTTTCATCCGGCAGACGGTATTCATGTATGGGCATCGATCATCACCGAACATCGTGGAGCCTCGTACGGAGTGTTCAATGAAAATGCGATCAGGATTGTTCCGCAATTAAACGCGGAATTGGACACCTCCTTTGCACTCCTAGGATCTCCTTTTCGATTTCACGCATCTGCTGGAAACGAGCGGTCGCTGAAACTGTATGAAGGCTTGACCATCTACAACGTTGAAACGCAAGGTTCTCATTTCTTTGTGGAGTGGCATCATCTGAGGTTCGGTTACCACAAAATCGGCGACTTGATGTTCAGCTATGCCATGGGAATCGACGATGTCGATGATTGGTCTCTCGCCCTTGAGTCGTATCCAATAGATTCTATAAATAGCATCGATGTGCGAGTCGGTACAACGGGATATAGTCAGCGCGGTGAGTCAAACACCAATTACTCAGCAGCGTTTAACTCTAAGAGATTCAAGGTGTATGCTCAGTATTCAGTGCGCGACCATGAGGGCTTGTCGAGTCCGGCATCGCTACTTGGTATCGATGCACACAGCTACAACGACATCCCAGGACTTAGCATCAAAGCTTGTCTTGAATGGAGACGCTACAGGAATTACTTCAATGATAATTATAGCAGTTCGGGTAGCACGTCTTACTATTTCTATTACTACAGAGATTATCCTCTGTACTTGTTCAGACGCCCGTTCAGTCAATGGGCTATTTTCACAGAATATCAAGACAAAGATCAGGAAGGTCTGACAGCGCGTTTCGACGTAGAATGGAACATCATCTCCTCGTTGTTTGTCATCTGCAACCTTGATGTAAACCGTATCTCCTCTACCTATTCTGAGCCATTCGTTTATACCTTTTACGATATCGGTGTCGCATGGCAACCGCTACCACAAGTGCGATTTATGTGCTCAATGACAACAAAGGGAATGGACTTGACGAGGAATGTACCCGGAACGTTTTACATGTACGACACACCGCTCATGCAGCTGTCGTGTATGTGGAAGATGAATTTGTGAATTCACCATCAGTTGTCAATTCTTCACAGCTGATCTAAAGCTGGGCGAGTGAATCTACTTCGTGATAAATGTTCTCAACTAGTTGCGGTTGTAAAAGACCTTTGCATATTCAACAACACAATCTGGATTTATCAATGCTGACGAGAATCACCGTGCTGCTTAGTATTCTCCTATTTGGAGCTTGTAGTTCATCGAACAATCCGGTGGGTACTTTTAGCGGAGGCGACATATATGGTAAAGTGCAGCTATATGACGAGTACAATCAGATTTTAGGTGACTTTTCCGGAGTGACGGTACTGCTGGTTAAGGACACTGCGCTTTTTAAAAGCACGACAAGTGCAGTTGACGGATCATATCGTTTTAATAATGTTCCGGCAGGAGTCTATACAGTGCGTGTCACGAAAACTGATTACGCATTTGTTTATGGTGACAAAGACACAGCTAGTTCAAGCCGCGAACAATTTGTGGGTACGGACTCTTGGGAGATTAACGTCGGGCCATTGAAACGTAAGAAACAAATAGACACGAGCTTCTGGGCCATGAGTGAGCTGAAAGCCGAAGTCATCACAGATACCACTACATCTATGGGCTGGGTGCAGACAAAGGAAAAGGACTCTACCGGACACAGTTTCAAGAAGATCTACATCACATTTTATCACATCGAAAAGTCGGTTCGTTTGTCGATTGGATTTCTACACCCTTTACCAAAAGAAATTCTTTCAAGAAAGGTCACTCTTGTCACGCAAGATTCAGGAACGATTAATCCTATTAACGAGCTTTCCATACTTCCTTATGACAGCAAGGAAATGACTTGGATCATTCGTCAACCGACATGCGCTATAACTGTTGATTCTACCGGTGCTTATGCCGGCATCCAACCTTATCCAGTCCCAATACGCAAACAATGTGAGGTCCTGTCTGAAGTCCCGCAAAACACTTGTGTTCCGGGCAGTCCTTCACGCTTGACGCTTCATTCAAATCTCATTAATCTTAATGTTCACTTTTAGTTCAGACCTTGCTGTCACACTTCTATATTTTCTGTGTCATGCCTGAACAAGCCCCGTGCTTAGTGTTTTAAGGATCGTCTGACCACATGTCGGCTGAATTAATGCGACTTTCGAAAGCTCTTATGAAGAAAATAGCGTTCAGTCTTTTGGTTCTGTGCAGCCTCATCCTTATCGCCAGCTGCAATACAAACAATCCCGTCAATACAAACGGCACGGGTGCAATATTCGGAAGCGTGCGTCTCGATGATGAGTACGGCCTTGAACTTCCGGACAAATCCGGCGCAACAGTTCAGCTATTTCATGACGCGCTAATTGTGCAGTCCACGCAAAGCGCGACCGATGGCTCATTTCGCTTTAACAATATTGAGTCGGGCATATACCATTTGCGCGTTTCAAAGGCAGATTACATAACCTATGATGGACATGATGCCTTCATCAGTCCTGACAACCAATTCATTGGAAAAGATGCTTGGAAAATTGAAGGTGGTCGCCTCGGTCACAATGTAAATGTCGATACTACCGCTTGGCAAATGTCTGTACCGAGCTATCAACCGTTCAGCGATACGACCAATATCGGAATGGGATTATATACTTCCGTTGACACTGACAGCAACGGTCACACCCACAACGTCCTTATCACTGCTTATCGCGTTGAAATGGGATGCAAAATTCAAATTGCTTTCCCTCATAAACTCCCCAAGCCGGAACTGTCCCGTGGTGTGACATTGCTTGTTGATCACAAGAACGGCGCAACATATTTGAATTCTACACAGAACCTAAAAGCCGATTCGCTGCATGCTACGTGGATTTTTAAACCCACGAATACATATCTGATCATTGATTCAACCGGTCGCGTTCTCAATCGAACAGAAACTGCTTTCGAAGGATTCTATCGCATTCATAGCCAAGTGCCAACGACCGCTGTTCATAATCTACCCTTGCAGTACAACAGCACCACTAAGCTTCCGATTGAGTTTCATTTCTAATCAATAAGCTTAGGTTTCGCAGAGCGTAGACCTGCGCATTCATGACTGACTAATAGAATGTTTGAAGCTCATCAGCTTCGTGATTGACAACAAAAACCGACCCTCTTTTGCTCGATGGGTGTTAGCATTTGATCGTTGCGGCAGACAACGCTCGTGCGACACCCTTCGAGCGTATTTTTTTGAGATCTCTTGCGCGACATTTTCCCGCGTCTTTCGTGAGACTCACCTTGTTAAGCTCTTAGGCCGTTTTTGTTCGCCTCCATCGTATTCCAAACCTCCTGCGCCACAACCCGGTTGGCTCCAACTCTTGTCCTTGACCGTTGAGTAACTCATTCCATAAACAGCGATGCCGTGAAGTGCAAACTCCACGGCATCGCTTTTGACTATTCGAAAAAGTCGATCTGCTATTCACCTACAACAACGAAGCTCGTGCGAGCTGTGCGCTGCTTGGTGTCTGTGACGCTGAGAGTATAAACTCCTTGCGACCACGCGCTTGTATTCAAGTGTAGGTTAAGAAGTCCTGCAGCGTTGCTGCTTTCGGTGTTAAACACACTGCGTCCAAGAATATCAACAATCGTGACCGTCACATTCCCCGCCGTTGGAAGTGTTACTACCGCATCAAAGAAGTTGTGAACGGGATTTGGTACAAAGCTGACAATTTCCGGTTGCAATGCTTGTTCAATCTCCTGCTCTACGCCCGTGAGATCGGCATAGTATGGTGCTGCTTCTTGATTGCCAACACTATCGCTGGCGATAGTGTAGAAGCGATAGGATTTGCCGGTGCCTCGACGATAGAAACCAAACTTTGCAGAAGAAGAACCCGATCCTACTATTGGTTGATAGGCGCTGTCTGCAACTGACATCCACACTTGTGTTTCAACGACGCCACTGGCATCATCTGTTGCGTCCCAACTCAGCGTCAAGGTCGTGTCGTTGCTAATCACCAATGTCTTCAGGCTGCTCTGCGGTGGCAAGTTGTCGATGGTGTTGATGTATGTGTTCGTGACAATCGCTGCGTTCTGATCAAAGACAATTGTTGCTGCGTTCTTGAGTTGACTCTTGTGTTGCAAGTAAGGTTTTAGACTCACTATGTACGACACCATTGCCTCACCTTCCGGCGATGTTTTGTTTGGTGGCAAGAATCCACCCATCGCTTCTTCAGTTGGTTGCAAGGTCGTTGGATCAAGCGATGAAAAGACCCATTGAATGGCACCGTTGGTTGGGTTCATGCTGGCGTCGATTTTGACAATCACGTTGCGCTTTGGTCGCAAATCAACTAAAGTCGACAACGCAGCATCTGCCGCAACAACCTGAATGCTTGTGTCGCCAATACTAATGCTTCCAAAGTGGAATGACGTAAGATCAAATTGATTTTTGTTCAAGGTATCAAGTATCACGACCTGATGCGCCGGAGCCGTCGCACTACTCTTGTTCTCGCAATACACCGAATACACATAACGCTGTGCGCCTGATGTGTATCGCTCTGGTGCGTATCCGCTTGGTCCGACAATCATGTTAGGATCAATTGATCCCACGATGTCATAAGCACCATCATAGCGTCCATTTCGCGCGAAGCGTTTCTTGCAACTGGAAATGTCGTTGACGTATTGATCGAGATCGGAAACGAACTTGACGAATCCGGTCACTAATGCTCCAACCCCGCTCAAATTCACTCCGCAATCCAACATGGTTCCGCCTACTTCGCGCATTGTGCTGAGCACAGTGCGAGGTCCGCCCGGTGCTTTGTAACTGTCAAAAGGATTATACACCAGCTTCCCCACCGCATACACACAACCAACTGCCGGGATAGCAGTGATGGTATTGTCAACAATTCGCTCGGCAACCGAACTCACCATACACTGCGCTAACTCGACGTTGAGCGGTGATTGGAAGAAAGGAGGATTGACCCACGATTTCATCTGAATGCGCTGAATGCTGCTGCTTCGAACGCGAAAATGAAGAGCAACCACACTGTTAGCAGGAACGCGCGAAAGATAGAGAGGATAAACTCTGGCGTTAAAAGGCAATCCCTGCATTGCATTCACCTTCACAAATAGTGGCAACGATGCAAGAGTCTTGTCATATCCCTTCTGCACTGCATACTCCGACCAGCCCACACTAAAATCACTAAACTCCATTTCCAGATCCGGCGAGTCGCTAAGCGCCAGCCAAACAGGGACGCCGGTTGCATCAACGTTTGCAGTATTACCGACATAGATCGTGAAATTCTGCCATCGATTGGCTAAGAAGAGATTACGTCCGTGAATTGACACCCAAGGATTGGGCACCTCTCCCTGACGTACTTCTAATGCCTTGTTTAATACAGCGCTGTCTTTGTTGCTAAACACTTCCAACTTCCATTGTGCAAGTGCTGCTCCGCGCAAATCGAAGATTGCTTCGGCTTGTCGCTTATTAAAGATCTGCACTGAGCTTGCTACAATCACCGTCGCACTGTCCTTACGCAATTGCACATGCATGCCTTCGCGAAAACCTCCGCCACTCAAACTCAGCGTGATGTCACCTGTGTTTCCAGCCACGTTAGGACTAAGTCGCGAGATGAACAGCATCGAATCCGAACACGGTACAAAGCTCTCCTTGTACATGGGCATGCCGGCTCCCTGTGTAGCCGTGAGGTCGGCGCTTGTGCCGTCGAAGGGGAAATATCCAATCAAGCCCACAGCGTTTGTTGCCACGCTTGAACTCATACCAAGAGTGATTTCCGTCTGACTCAATGCACGCTTCCACATGCGCAACTCATCAATGCAAAATGCTTTGATGGTGTAGGCATTGTCGTAGGGATAACCGATGGTGTGTGGATCATAACTCGTGGTGATCGGAACGGTTGCAGATGCAGTCGAGTTTAGTTCTCCGTTGATGTAGAGATTGACGTTTGAGCTCTTGCGACTCGTATCGACGGTCAATGCAACGTGATACCACTGATCTGGTGATAACACCTGGAGTGAACCAAGTTCAATCTGAGGCTGTCCTCGCGGAATCACGCTTGCGACGATGTATCCCACCCTTAAACTGAAATGGTACGTACCACTTGTATGGGACCCTCCGGCTGGTTTAATAAGGATTGGAAAGCTATAGTCTCCGCGTGAGGAATATTTAAAGCGAAACTCGATACTATATGATCCAGCAAATTGCTTTGCATCCGTACTTGGTATCTGCAACAAGTCCTTTTGATGATCACCGGTTGGCGTCGGTTGCTCGTTTGACATAAGCAAACACCGATTTCCGATGCCTTGTTGGCTAAAGACGCTCTTGTAGTTGTAGCGACGATACCAGATGTCGACGTCTGTGTTGCCGGAGCTCGAGGTCAGTGAGCCTGCGCTTTGTAAGTAGTGCAGTAGACCTTGTGCATCCATACAAACATCGAACCAACCCCACGATCGTAGCGAGAATGGAAAGAGCATCAGACCACCCTTAACCGTGTTGCCGCCATCCGTCGAATAAGCATAACGTCCGGCATGATGCGCGATCTGTACCATCGATCCATTAGCAACAGTGGGGTCAATAAACAAACGAGGATAAGCCGAACCCGCAATCATGGATGTGTTGGGATCAGAACCTGTCGTTACATACACTTCCTTACCAAAGCTTTGCGCGTTGTTTGAAGAGCTGAACAGTATGACTTTGTCGTTCCTCATCAATGTGCTGACGTACACATAGGATCCGGAAGCCGCGATAGTGCTTTGTTCCTGAGCCAATCGACTCGAGTCAATGCAGATCAAACTCTGCGTGAAGCTTTGTCCGTTGTCGGTGGAGCGGTTCACATACAAGCGACCATATCCTGCCGGATAATCATAACCCAATACGTACATGTTTTGTCCGCTGACGGCTATAAGTGGCGGTTGATGATCCGCCGGCATTAGGAATGATCGATACTTCGACGAGTATAACGCAGACAGAGATGTAATCTTGAAGTGCTTGCCTCCGTCATTACTTATGGACACGAATTGCTGTCCTTCTTGAAAACCATAATAGAAGTAAGCCCAACTAAAGCACACTATATGTCGCGTACCATCTGTCCAATAATCATTTGGTACTCCTCCTCCGCAGGCCGATGTGTACACAGTATCTCGACTGAAGTTTGCGCCATTATCATTGGAGTTCATCACATAACAAGTGTCGATAGAAGCCCAATTGCACTTGTGCAAAAAGACTACAGACACACCACTCGGAGTTGCAACCGGCAGGATGTTGTTGACTCGGAATGCATCGTTGGCATCAAAAAGATATCGCGGTGCTTCAAAGCTTGTTCCGTTGTTAATGGAGCGGATGTAGACGAGTCGTCCATACCACGTACCGCGCGTATTGTAATCGCTCAAGAACACGTGAACACCATTGGCATTCACTGCCATCTTGCGCAGGTAGGTTCCACCATCGCCGGCACTGCCGCCGGTGTGCGAAGGAAAGGTAAATATCACACGAGGTTCTTGCCAACTCGCGCCATTATCGAGCGAGCGGGTGTACATGATATAGCGCATACTTGCGCTATCTGATTTCCAAATCGCATGGAGGCTTGTTCCTGAACTCACTATCTGCGGTAAGTCGCTCGACTTCCCCACCATCTGTGAACACAGGTCCTTAGACCAAAATGAAATCGCGGGATTCAGTTGAATGGAATTCGACTGTCCGCCATCGCGTGCTGCGCTGAGCAGTACTGTAGAGCACAGTATTGCTATTAGGCTTCGCACTATCGCTGCTGAGCTGGTAGACTTTTTCATGACTGACTCCTTTCACGGTGAAGTAGGTACCGTTGAGAGTCATGTATAGTCGCGCTATTTCAATCAACTATCGCTATCAACGGCAGGGCAAGTTCACACCTGTAAAAGCCTTAGGTCATGATCTTGATCAGTTTTGGAACTGATTGTTGTGGAGTGCAAAGAGACAGAACTGTCGTGTTGTGCTGCGGTGTTCTGTTTACACCAAGACAATTGGCTTCACAAACTGCCTGGTTAGTGCAGATGAAATCAGCTTCTTTTCGTGCAATCGAGCTGCGATGATAGCAGGATGAGTATTAAACTGCTTTGCAAATCTGCGAATCGTCACCGGTCCCATCGTGTTCGCTTCCCGCACTTGCAACTCCTCTGCCTCGCTCAGTGTCAACTTCATTGCAAATGCGCGCGCTTGCGAATCCTTGATTGCGTCAGAGCCATTGACATTTTCTGATTCCAAGAATACTTCCTTCTTACCGTGCAAGACTACATGTCCGGCTTGGTGAAAGAAATTGTGCCAGAATACATCAACTCCTTTGTACTTGTCGCTCATCTGAATGAGAGGAGTGGAATTGATCCAACGCGTCGCACCGTTTACCCTTAGTTGGGATAATGATGGTGTGAACACAAGTTTGAGTCCTGCGGATAAGCAGAGCTTTTGTAGACGATGCATCCAATCTCGCGACTCTGTATTCATGAGACTCTTCAACTCAAGCAAGGTCTTCTTGAATTTCGTCGCCGAGTATTCCGGCGCTTCCATGTGCGTCGCCTGAAGTTCTCCCTTTCGTAGCCAGGCTGAGAGCGAGTGGGGATGGTGATGATGCTTGAGTGTGATGCCAAAAGCGACTTTGAGTTTTTGCTTGAGATAATAATCTTCCCACGCATCCGCTCCGGAGACGCCAAAGAAGGAGAGCAACTGCGCCGTCTGTTCAAGTGGGTCATTCGTCTTCTCAATCCATTTTAACTTCATCATCTCTGACAGCGGAAAACGTTTTGCCCATGCTCTCGATTCACGCAAGACAATCAGCCTCTTCTTTCTCGCACCATATTCATAATAGCTCTGCTGATGGCGAAGCCAGAACATCGCAGGGATCTTCGTCACGCTTTCAAATCGCACAGCCATATCCGGTGTGATGGAGCTTTGTCCTTTCAGTATCGCTGTCACTGTCTTTTCCGGCTTTGCACTACGGACGGCAAATTCCTTTGGTCCCATCCCGAGCTCGTCTAACTTCTCAGCAAGAAGTTCACCTGGATGGAAAACGATCGGAGGATTGTATTGATTGTGTTGTTTCATGTCTTGGTCTTGATTGCATTCAGTGATAGTCAACAACTTCGATTATCTCAACCAGCGTCAACGTTGTATCTGCCAGCGGCTGCGATTCTCGTTTGGAAGATGAGCTTCGAAGCGGTGTGAAAATCAATCGATAGGGATGATCCAAATCACATGACCACTGGCCCTTCCTATCACCACTGAGCTCGTGAAATCTTCCCGGCAAATAGCGCAAGTCTTCAAGAGTTCTTGCATCGTGCAGAGCGTTAAGTCGTGCAATGAATACCCTCGCTCGTCTGCTACCCATCGATCGCTGACATCGCGCATAATCTGCAGCCAATCCTTCGAGCTTCTTGTCCCGAAAAACTATGAGCATAGCAAAACTATTTGAAAAATGGTTTACACCAAGTGTGTATTAAAAATGACAGGTAGTCCACACAATCATGTTGTTGTACAGACATTCAAAGCGAGTCGAGAGCGGTTGGAGCGCGCAAACTCTCTGTTGTCAGCTCAACTGACAAACAGAAAGTTTCCACTTTTTAACGTAGAGATGCTCGTGTCCTGGGAGAGGTTCAGAAGAAGGAAATCAGAATAATGAATCACATAAAAAAAGGGCTCATCAATTGACGAGCCCTTAAGTCTTTCATGCATGAATGAACTGATGCGCTGAGATTTAGCGGACGAATTTTTGGGATACCACGCGTCCGTCAGCAACTAGGCGAACGAAATACAAGCCGTGTGGCAATTGTGCTGTGCCGAGTTGTTGATCATTTGCGCCGCTGTGTGCGAGGACGTTTGATTGCTGACTGATTTGTGATCCATCTGCTGCGAACACGGAGATAGTGACGTAAGCAGGTTGCAGAAGACTAAAGCGCAGCACATCATTACCGGACACAGAAGGAATAACCTGAATACGTGGTTGCGCGTTTTGTTGATCGTCAACACCGGATGTCGATGCAGGGAATGCCCAGTTACGGATTTTTGCTACCTGACATTTGCTCAGCGCTGCGATGTTTACCGGCATTGCTTTGGCACCTTCCAAGTGCGCGACGGTTGCATAAATCGTTTCTTTCAATAAGTCGTTGTTTTCATCATTGTCGAGGTGAACGCCACCGCCTGCAAGTGATGACTGGTGACATCCAACACAATTAACTTGAAGAATTGGCTTAATGTCGCGGAGATAATCTATGTTAGTTGTATCACAAGGAAGGTCGGCACAGGCGTTGTTCTTTGCACCAGCTGTAATCCATGCCGCAATTCTGTTCTTTAATGAGTCAGGAATCGGCAAATAAGGGAACTGAGGCATTGTTTTTTGATTTATTTGACGATAGAACGAGCTGGTGTTTGGGTTACCGGCTCTAATTCCTTTCATGACCAGGTCATAGGTTGTGGTGACGACTCCATCTCTGTGGGTCGTTGCATCATGACAACCTGCTTGAGCACAATTGGAGTTGAAGATTGGCAGAATATCGCGACTTAAGCAGATAGTATCGGCTTCAATACCCTGATTTGAGGGTTGTTCGAGGAAGCTCTGAAGAGGGAGAACCGCCGGAATTACGAGAAAACAAAGGAGTAGGAGTTTTTTCATGGTGTTGATCTGAATGGCCTTACTAATAAGAGCAATATAACCTAAATGCGTAGTTTGTTACGGATTTGCATGAAAAAATTCATTATCAGGCGCAAGGTCCAAGCATGATTCAAACTCTCATTCACCCACGACGCGCAACCTTCTTGATGTTGGATGCCTTGATCTGCGTGATCGTGCTGCTTGGTGTGTACCTACAAACGCAGAAAGCGCATAGTCCGCTGCTTGAGACAGACGTCACTTCGTATCTCCACGGCAACTCGCCCGCTCCCGTTGTGTCCGGTCAAAGTCTTAACTCGCTGGAACAGTTGGAGTTCGTGATGGATTTGCATCCGGTAGGCGACACCTTGACGGTGCTTCGTCAGACAGATGCAGGACTCATCACTTCTCAAAAACTCGTCCTTGTCCGGCAAATCAGCAGCTTTGGTCTTGTCGTCAGTCTCATAGTGAGCCTGGTCTTCGTCGGTCTGGGAATGTTGGTTCTGTTTCGTCGCTACGGCGATTACTCCGCCCACATCTTCCATCACTTGAGCGTTTGCGTTGCGGTTTTAATCAGTGCCAATCCCGGATATCGATTTGCACTGCCTGAGTGGATTTCACTCTGCACCTTGTCGTGCTTTTTTATCTCCTATGCTTTGGTGCCGGTCTTCTTGCTTCACTTCACCTTTGTATTCCCCAAGGATAAACTCAATCACATTCGTCGCGTGCTGCCATATATCTACGCCACCGCGTTGACCTTTGGAGCCTTTCTCGTTGCGGACGTTTTGTATTCAACGAAGAATTCGGATTATTCTCTGCGCGTTTTCGAAAGTGTGTTTGTTGCATGTCGCGTGTTCTTTATCATCCTGGTCGCTGCCAGTGTCGTGCGATTAGCCCGGTCCTATCGACAAGCTGAATCCGGTGAAGAACGACGCAAACTTCTCTGGGTACTGACCGGCTTTACCATCAGCGTTTTGGGATTCGCAGTTCTCTGGCTCTTGCCACAACTGGTGTGGCATCGCGGATTGATAGCTGAAGAAGGAGTGACTGCGCTAACAATTGTTGCGCCGGTGACCTTTGCGATTGCGATTATTCGATACCGTGTGATGGATATCGACTTCATCGTTAATCGCGGTACGGTTTATCTCATTGTGTTCAGCTTCTTGCTGGGATTGTATGGTTTGTTTATGATGTTGACGGTCCGAACGGTAGGACAAGACTTCGCCACTTTGCAAGTGTTGATCCCCATCATCATCGTCATCAACATCCTCCTCTTCGCACCCGCGCGAGGTCTGGTGCAACGTTTTGTTGATCGCACTTTTTTTCGCGAACAATACAATTACCGCAACACGCAACGCAAGCTCGTGCAACTCATTGAATCTTGCTTAAGTGCTTCGCACCTTGCGCAGACCGTCGTTAAAGAACTCGACACCGTCCTGCACCCACAACGTCTTGCTTTTGTCAGTCTGCACGATGAGGGCGTATTGACGGTACTTGCAAGCTTAGATGATGCAGATACAAGTCTTAGTCCCGACGACCTCTACGATCCCAACCGCTTCATCGCTACATACAGCATGCTCAATGAAGACGGTCAGCCCTTGGGCTATTTGTGTTGCGGCACAAAGAAGTCGTCGCAGCGCTACACTGAAGAAGACATCGATCTACTCGTCAGTATTGCCTCGCAATGTGGCGCAACCATGCAGCGCTTTACACTTCAGGAAAAATTGCTTCGCGAGCACATGGAGTCGCAGCGTCTTGCTGAACTCAACGAATTGAAATCGTACTTCGTCAGCGGCGTAACTCACGAACTAAAAACGCCTCTGACCTCGATCAAGATGTTTGCGGAAATGCTGCACTCACAAGTGCAGAGCGATCGCGCAAGGAAGTACTTAGGAATTATCGAGGGTGAATCAGATCGACTGACGCGATTGATCAACAACGTTCTCGATTATGCGAAGATCGAACGTGGCGTTAAAGAATATCATCCAGAAGCAGTTGATGTACACGCATTGATCGAACACGTTATCGACATCATGCACTATCAAATTGATATGCACAGCTTCACACTGCAGAAGGATTTACAGGCAGTTGATTCAGTTGTCTCAATTGATGCAGATGCACTGACAGAAGCATTGATAAATCTGATTTCGAATTCGCTTAAATACTCGGCTGACACCAAGTACTTATCGCTGCGCACCTGGTCTGACGCCGACTACGTGCACATCTGCGTCGTCGATAAAGGCGTCGGCATTTCATTAGAAGAACAAGCCACCATCTTTGAACCATTCGTGCGTCTCAAAGACTCAGCCACTGCACGCGCCGGTGGCGCAGGACTTGGTCTTGCCATCGTCAAACACTTCGCCGATGCATTCTCGGCAAAGATTAGTGTTGATTCAAAGCCTGGTGAGGGGACGAGTATTTGTATGAGTTTTAGGAGGTAGGAGGGAACGTGTTTATAAGTTCAATGAAATAACGACGCGTTTTCGAAGCAATACAAACGTGTGTGTGTTACGTAGATATGATTGTAAATGAGAGCTAACGGATCTTAGCTCGGAAACTGTCCCACACCCTGACGTAAATGTGGTTTGCGCCACACGATGATGCGCCAGATTACTTCACCGAGTAAGAGTGCTCCGAGGGCGAGAGCAACGGGGATCCAGGTGCTGTCGGTTTGTTCGGGATCGAAGAGTGCACCGGTGAGGGCAATGCAATAGACGATGATTGGTAGACAAACCATGATGACAATACCCCAAAGCTTGAGTGGGATTTTGAATGGACGATGTTCGTCCGGGAAGCGTTTGCGGAGTATGATGAGACTGAAGAACTCGAGGAACAGAGCCGCTCCGTAGACAATTACGTCCATGATAAGCAGTTCCTGAAATTTCAAAAGAATCATTGCGCTCACTACTACTGAGCACGTTATAATCGACACCCAAGGTGTTTGATATTTGGGATGCAGTTTGTGTAGTGCTGCGGGTAGAAGCTCATCGTCAGACATAACCTTCGGCACACGAGACACCGACATCAGCACGCCGGAGTACAATCCCAAGCCGCTAGCTATACCGCCAAGCGCAACAAGATTACCCAACCATTCACCACCGATCTGTTTTCCTAATGCCGGAAAGAGATCATCTTTAAGCACTCCGTAGTCAATGCCGGATTGTGACGCGATGAATATTGTCATCAAGTACACAACGAAGATGAGCACAAAGGCTGTTCCGACTGAAACGAGATATGATCGTATCGGCTTGGATACTTCTTCGGCATAGGTCGTGACGTTATCCCAGCCGAGAAAATTCCACATAACAGTGTAGAAACCTAATCCAAGCGCAGTGACATTAAGTCCGGATACCGAAGGTGTAGGAAAACTAATGGCACCTTGATGATTGAAGATGAAATAACCCAACATCACAAAGAAGGGCGTCAACACAACAATTCCAAGTATTTCAGACATACGTCCAACCGGCACCACTCCTCGTATGTTGAGGAGAGCACTGGACCATATGATGAGTAAACAAATTGGAACTTTAAATGATTTGACTTCAGGCCATAAGAAGCTCAAATACTCTACGAATAACACGGGGTATATCGCTAAGTCCACAAAGGTGTAGAACCAGGTCCACAATCCTTCGTACCACGCAAAGCGTAATCCCATCGCACGCTTCACCCATTGGTAGTATCCGCCGTTTACCGGCATCATACTGTTTAATTCCAAGACGGTGAGGATAGTTGGTATGTCCCACAAGAGTGGCGTCAATAACAACAACGCTATAGCGCCGTTAGCGCCAACGTGCTTGAGCAAGGCTTCCAAGCCATAAGGTCCGCCCGATATGGTAAGAAAGATGACGGCGGCTAACTGTACCGTACGCAGCTTTCGTTGTGGAGCCGTGCCTTTGTTCATGCTTAACGTGTGTGAATTATCCCCTAACCTGTTTGGATAGAGCGTTGTTCGTAGCAAGCTAATCGGACTCGTTCTTTACTACAATTGAGTCTTCAAAACACTCTTGACCGGGAAGACTCGTATCACAGACAATCGAGTCAACCATCTGCCGTGTCCGTGCGCAAGATACTTTGATTGCTAATGTCAAACACTAGTGCTTTGAATATTCGGAGAACTTTCATTCGTAACGCTTTGAATGTAGCTCAGCGAATTCCCGTTTTGATCTTGTCCCCGGCGCAAGATTCTTCTTTGTTCAAAAATATCCACGCCCACCATGCTTTGCAACGACTTCATCGAATTGGCATATGAGAAGCCAAGTCCAAATGGTATGCATTGGAATGCAGTCTTAGTAAGATCGAATGAATACCAGATGCGAAAGCTGCTTTGAGCTTTGGCCAATTTGTTCAATACAAACAGTGTACATACCTGGCGCTAAAGCACTAACATCGAGATCCAATCCCTGCTGAAAGTCACGACATATCCTCTCCTGTCCCAGTACATCCACAATTCGAGCTCGATGTAATGAGTTTACATAACACTGGGAGTTTGAGCTTGTTGGGCTTATGCGCAGTCTGTCATTGACCGGATTAGGCGCACATTTCCACAAATCAGACTCTGTTTGTGGATTATCAACAGCATTTATCCCCACTCCCCGTCCAATGAGCTCGAGTGTATCCTCAGCTGCATTGCAAGTTGGTACCGCAAATGAGTGGAATAATCCGGCTTTTTGAGGATGAAACGAGAGCAGAATGTTCGTCGAGCGAAGTGCCGGTACTCGAAAGTTCTTTGGCGCGATTTCAAAGGCTGCGTCGGAGAGCGTAAAGGAGTCGACAATGAGTGTGTCAGATCCATCGTTTCGCACTTGGAAGCTTGTATCCACACTCGATCCCACTGTCACGTCACCAAAATCAAGCACTTTATGTGCAAAAGCTATCTGTGCTGTGTACTGTTTGTGTGGATAAATGGCATAAACACCTCTGTTTGTGTATGCGAGCATGCTGTCGCCGTCGGCTACTAGACCCCGCACCATCACACTATCTAGGCCTGCATATAACCACGTCTTGCCTTCGTCCTTGGTCGTGTACACTCCCAACTCCGGTTTGGTGTAGGTGGCCGGGAGTACATGACCATAAGCCACGTAGATTATTCCACTCTTATCCACCGCCATGCAGCGTGCATCGGAGTATGCGTTTACGTTGGTGTTCAGCGACTGCCAGTGATCTCCGTCTTTCTTGAAGAATTGCGAATTGCCGGTGTAAATGCCCGAAGCCGCAAAGAGTCCTTGTGAACAACGCAGCATACTACAAATCGGTGATCTATTCAACCCAACAGTGTCTTCAACCCAAACACTGTCTTTGTCTTTCTTTTTAAAGAGGAAAATGTCGAGGAGCTTTTGCTCTGATCCGGTTCCGGTGTACAAAGGACCACCTGCATAAATGGTGTTGTCGGTGTCGGCGAAGAGATTTGCGCAGATTTCAGAACCGCTTGGACTGACTTTCAATCCCTGACCCAGTGTATCAATTTTCCAAGGGTTTGAGGAATAGGTGCGCATGAGTGTGCTACTGACACCTGCGTAAATCTGCGAACGACGATCAATCATGAGCGTGGTTCCGGAGTTTGCTCCCGTTGCCGGAGGAATGACGCGCTGTCCAACGGTGTCGATAAACCATGTCTGACCGCCATCGTTGCTTCGATAGAAGAGTCCTTGTGCTGACCCGGATCCCGGCATCTGCGTCACAAAACTCAAAGGTGAAGCAGCGTTTGATATGATTGGCCGACCACTGCTGAGCGAATTCTGCGGAAAGACTTTCGTCCATGCGCCACTTTGACTCCGACGGAAGATGCCAAGGTTTGTGCTGAGCAGTCGCACGTTGTGCTCAGGACACTGCAGTGCAAAACACTCTTCGGCTTGTATAAGTGTATCTGTCTTTTTCCATGAAGTATAGGGATTGTCGCTGCTGAGTATACCGATGGTTGTCGCCAACTCAACCCCAACTCCCGCTGCTAAATCATTACATCGCAACGTTGTCCCGTTTGCTTGAGTTATCAACGAGTCCACGCGCAGCCATTTTTGCGCATCCCGCACGTACACAAATGTGGAAATCGTACTGAATTGTGCATAAGCTACGGTGTGAATGCTGTCGAGCGGTGCAAAACGTGTGAGATTGGCAAAACCAATACCGGTTGTGTCCAACAACCAGGTCTTTGCACTGTCGGTGCTACGGTAGGTTCCGCGGAAGATGGTGCTGGCGTACCAGATGGCTGGCGACTGACAGAAAACTGAGTTTGTTGTAATGGTCGAGTCGTAACCGGACCACTTACGACTCCAGGTCTGCGTACTTTTCTGCCAGCGAACCAATCCTTTGGAAGTGGCTGCCACTAAATTGTTGTTGTAATCGAAGACAATGTCTGCCACCGATGCCCTGTTGAGTCCAATCGTATCCTGCAACCACAAACTTCCATCTCGAGTGTTACGGTAGACCGAGGATCCAATGAGAACTACCAGGTCATGATTAAGCAGAGCTTTGCGTACAGGATTCTGCGCCGTCACACTCACCGGTGAAGCATAAACTTCGTTTGAATTTTGGACGGTGCAACTCTGACGATTGATTTCAAGAATGGCCGAAGATCCGTTATCAAACACAACTGCCATCTCGCAAACAGTGTCACTGAGTTGATAGGCATTTGAAAGATCGACTATCTTTCTGTTGAGCGGAGCTGTATAGATTTTTGTGGTCGCATTCCAACTCTCTTTGCCACTTCTTGTGCTACAATAAATGGATGCTTTGGTGCTCACCAAGCGCTGGGCTTTGAGGCTTTGATTTGCTGCCAGACATTGGACGTTTTGAATTGACTCGCCTTGCGGCATATCGAGCGGACGCTGAGCGAATAGTCCCACACTCCAAAACACACTCAACAGTACAAACGCAGCACAGCTATTGCATCTCTGTGAAATGTGTTGTTTGAATTGTGTTCTGTCTTGTTGTGATCTCACTCTTCTATCCTCAACTCATGGTACTAATTGTCTTCTGTTGTTGTTGTGATTCTCTCTACCAAACTTCAACCACGCGCTCTTGTTTCTCACTTCTCGACGCACGCACCATGGAGCTCGTATTGAATTGCATGGTGATATTTCCTGCAGCATCGAGTGCGATGATTCCTCCGCGTCCGCCGAGTTCGGCGATGCGGGCTAGTGTTTTTTCTACAGCTGTCTCGAGACTCTCTCCCGCGTAGCGCATGCGCGAAGCAACATCGTGCGCCGCTATACTGCGGATGAAGAATTCTCCATGACCGGTACATGCCACCGCGCCTAAAGCATTTTCAGCAAACATGCCACAACCATTGAGCGCAGTGTCTCCAACACGTCCGGCGGGTTTGTGCATGATGCCGCCGGTAGAGTTCGCTGCACAAACATTGCCGTGCATATCTCGCACGACAATGCCAACAGTGCCAAGCACAACTTTTTCTGGATGCAATTCAATTGCTCGAGGTTGCGCTGCTTTTTCTGTATCGTATTTAGCGGCGACTTCTTCAGTGATGAAAAAACTGTTTGCAACTTTTTCAATACCGGCGCGCTCTGCCATTGCTTCGGCAGCTTCGCCAATGATCAACACTTGCTGTGTGTGTTGCATGACGTAGCGTGCTGCTTGAATAGGACTTCGCACTGTTTTCACTCCGGCAACTGCTCCGCAACTACCATCGCGTCCATCGACAATTCCTGCGTCGAGTTCTGCTTCACGACGATCATTGAGCGCTGCACCAATTCCTGAGTTGAAACATGGAGCGTCTTCCAAGAGACGCATTGCGTGTTCTGCAACATCAACTGCTTGCACACCGGATTCCAACAACGCGTATGAACTGTCAAGCGCATGAGCAATGCTGTCTTTCAAATCTTGCTCCTGCTTGACGCTCATTGTTGAACGCTGTCGGTCTCCCGCACCACCATGTAATGCGATTGCAATCATCGATGTGATGTTGTGAAAGTGTACACGCTTCGGCCCACGTTGTGGAAGATGTTCTTGTTGTACTTGCTGTAACTACAGAACCGGCCTTATCCCCTGACGAGCTCAAAAATACCTCGAAGCACAAGATCGTCAACCTGTTTGATTGCATAGAGTTTGCGGAGTTCCGGCAGGACGGCCGAGGCGTTGCCTCCGGTGCAGACAATGTGCAGATCTTCATAACCTCGTTTAGCTCGAATTGCGTCGATAATATGACGAATTGCGCCTATCATCCCCTGTTTAACGCCGTTCGCGATAGCTTCGCGAGGACTCCGTCCTATCAAGCCCTTCCCCAACTCTTTCAACTCAATCTTGGGCAACTTGTCTGTTCCCTTGTTCAGCGATTCCAATTGCGTCTCGAGTCCAGGCAAAATCAATCCTCCCTCAAACTCTCCCCGCTTGCTTACAAGATTGAAGGTCGTTGCCGTACCGCAGTCAATACTCAACACAGGTGTGGACATCATGTGCATAGCTGCAACTGCGCCGATCAATCGATCGGTTCCGGTGCCGGTGCTTTTGATCAATCTGAAGGAGCGAGCTGAATTCATCACCAAGTCTCGCGCGTTCTGTAGTCGCCCTCGCGTCTTTGTGAATGCAACAAGTCGTCGCAATGCAGGTTCGTTGACAGAGGAATACACGACGCGATGCTGAGCACGTGCATCAAAGTAATCGGCTACTTCCCTGCTCTTGATGTGCTTGTGCTCTACTGACAAACGAGTTGTGCCATCACTGATTTTGATTCGAGTATTACCGACATCAACTGCAATCACGTAGGTCGCTGCTGCGGGCAATTGGTTCTTCTTTCGCAACGCACTCGGTGCATGTGTTTGTGTGTTTGCTCTTTTTGCCTTCATTGCTTCACATCCTCTGCTAAGTGTGTGCGTGTGCGAAAATGATAGTTCGTTCCAGGATCAACCTGCATCTGTATTCCCTCTTTGTCGCGAAGAACTAATCGAGCATCACGCGCAACATCGACAACGCTGTAGTACTCGCTTTGGTCATTCATACTAATCTCTTTGCCGATGATATCGAGCTCGTGTTTCCATTGATTGAAGATTGTGTCCGGCGTTGTGCTTTTGAGTTTGAAGAATTCTTCTGCGATGAGCATCATGACTTCATCAGGCTGCGGACTTGTACCGGCCACGCGTTGCAGCGATGTCGCACGTTGTTGAAGTTCGGCGTCGAAGTCTTGCTGCAACAAATTCACACCTATACCACATACACACTGCTGCATCTGTGATGCATGGAACTCGGTTTCAACAAGCACACCGCTGAGTTTTTTCCGTACACCTTTCTCCAGGGCTATTACGTCGTTAGGATACTTGAGATGAAATGCGTGCGTTGGCTGGAGTCGTCGTAGTACCATTAGTACTGCGTAGCATGGCAGGAGTTGATAGTCGCTGATGTGTTGTGACCAACGATCCTCATAGAGTGCGATGGACATGTAGAGATTGACGGCACGTTCACCAAGCCATGTGTTTGAGCGACGTCCACGTCCGGCGGATTGGTACTCACTCTGAACCACAACCACGCTCTGCTCTGCACTCACAAGCTGCGCCGCTTCTTCGTTAGTCGAGGCACAGTCCGCATATTTGTACACGCGTGCTTGTACACCGGCAAAGTTTTCAATACGAACTGCGGTGTGCGCCATTCTCTTCTTAGTTCATGATTCAAAGTGACACGATTTGTGCTCTAGCCACAGCTCCGGGCGTTGCCGGAATTGCAGTCATTCGTGTGTCCGGTCCAGCCGCCTTCGATGTAGTTGACGCTGTCGTTCACTGCTCGACAAAAATATCCAGTGCCGCATCGCATACCATACACTATGGTCGAATCAAACTCGAAAAAGATATACGCGATGAAGTGACTGTTGCGCTGTTTCGCGCGCCACGCTCTTACACCGGCGAAGATGTTGTTGAGATTTCCTGTCACGGTGGCTTTACCATTCCGGATCTCGTTCTACGTTCGCTCTATTCCGTAGGTGTACGCGCGGCCGGACCGGGGGAGTTTACACGTCGAGCCTTCCTGAATGGCAAAATGGATCTGACGCAGGTTGAGTCTGTTGCTGAACTTATTCATGCGTCGTCAAGCTCTAGTGCAGCTGTTGCATCGCGGCAACTCTTTGGCCTGTTTAGAGATAGAGTGAAAAAGCTCCGTCAGGATTTGATTGATGTGGTTGCGTTATTGGAGTTAGAACTCGACTTCGCACACGAAGACGTTGAATTCGTTCATCGCGAGAAGATTGAGGCTCTCACACGAGAGGCACTGCAGTTTTGTCAGTCGGTTTTGGGGAGTTTTCAGGACTCATCGCTACTAAGAAGCGGACTTCAGGTCGCACTTTTAGGTCTTCCAAATGCTGGTAAGTCGTTACTGTTCAACAACTTACTTAATATTGAGCGAAGTATCGTTCATGATCAAGCCGGCACCACACGTGACTACATTCAGGAGTCAGTTCTCTGGGATGGTCTGCGAATTGTGTTCGCTGATACGGCTGGTTTGCGCGACACCGAGGATGCCGTCGAGCGTCAAGGAGTGCGCCTGAGTTCGGCGGTCCTGTCAAATAGCGAACTCATCTTGGTCGTCAATGATGCAGCCGCTGACCCTCAAAAAGGCACTGATTTATTGCGAGATTTTGCTGAGCTTTATCCGGAGAAATCCTTCGCTTTGGTCCAAAATAAAATGGACTTGGTTGTGGCCGCAGACTTAGTTGCCGGAGACGCTAGCAATGTAAATCAAGAAAAATTAGGTGATTTTCAAGTCCTGAAAGTCTCTGCGAAGACAGGTTCAGGAATTGCGGAATTGAAAGATTTTATTCTCTCAAAGGCGAAATCTTCGACGCTATTGAGCTCGGATATCTTGCTCAATCAGCGTCACGTACATCTGCTAACTCAAGCTGCCGAAGCTTGTGAGAGGGCATTAGTATCCTTCAGTGAACAGGCATTCAATGAGGCTATAGCGTTTGATTTACGGCATGCTATAGTGCATCTCGGAGATCTGACAGGCGAGACATTTAATGAGGAGGTGCTCAATAGTATCTTCTCTAAATTCTGTATCGGAAAGTGATCGGATTATAAAAAAGGTTCCACGTGAAACATAGTAGGGGAGATTCCCCACATTACGACGTCATCGTTATTGGTGGTGGGCACGCCGGTATTGAGGCCTGTGTGGCATCCGCGCGTCTTGGTTGTAAAACACTTTTGATCAGCCAGGACTTCATCAGTATTGGACGTCTCTCGTGTAATCCATCCATTGGTGGAAGTGCAAAAGGACATCTCGTGAAGGAGATAGATGCCTTGGGCGGAGTTATGCCGTTCATAGCAGACCGCAGCGGCTTGTTGTTTAAGATGTTGAACCGCTCTAAAGGTCCGGCTGTTTGGTCTCCACGTTCTCAGAACGACAAAGACCTATATCCATACTACGCTCAGCAGATTATTTGGAACACCAAGAACCTCTATGTTGCACGTGAAACAGTGCAAAACATTAGTCTACAAGGTGGACGCGTCCATTCTGTGAGCACAGAATCGAATGAGGAGATCTTTGCAAAGGCAATTGTCTTGTGTTCCGGTACCTTTCTCAATGGTATTCTCCACACCGGTCAAACACAGGTTAGTGGTGGCAGAGTAGGGGAGAAAGCTATTGTAGGTATTTCTGATGCTTTGAACTCTCTCGGTATAGAACGAGGCAGACTTAAAACAGGAACGCCACCGCGCGTGGATATACGATCCTTGGATTTATCCGGTACGGAAACGGTGTATGGAGACGATGATCCGGAACCATTCTCTGTTCGCACAGAACAAGTGCGGAATTTGATGTGTTGCAATCTTACACACACCAATTCGAAGACCCATGAGATCTTGGCCAGTGGATTTGCCGACTCACCAATGTATAGTGGACGTATTACCGGGGCAGGACCGCGTTATTGTCCATCGATTGAGGACAAAATCAACAGGTTCGCAGAGCGAGAAAGCCATCAGATTGTTTTAGAACCCGAAGGACTCCATACAGACTCCGTGTATGTCAATGGTTTTTCCACGAGTTTGTCACAGGAAGTTCAGGATAAGGCATTGCGCACCATTCCCGGACTTGAAAAATGTCAAGTACAGAGATATGGTTATGCTGTAGAATACGATTTCTTCTTTCCTTATCAACTACGACATAGCCTTGAGTCAAAAGCAATAGGTGGATTGTTCTTTGCCGGCCAAATCAACGGCACCTCAGGTTATGAAGAAGCTGCGGCGCAAGGTTTGATAGCCGGAGTAAATGCTGCACATTCAGTTTTGGATAGGGAAGCATTGAGATTGTCGAGATCGGAATCGTACATCGGAGTAATGATCGACGACCTCGTCAACAAAAACACAGAGGAGCCATACCGCATTTTCACATCGCTGGCAGAGTACAGATTATTACTTCGTCAAGACAACGCAGCCGAGCGATTGATGAAATACGGTATACAACTCGGATTAGTCTCAAAAGAAATTGGGGATAAAAATAACGCAAGTATATTACACACAAAGAACTTACGTGAATTTTGCGATCAAGAGAAGATAAGTTTGAGTTCTGTTACGCGCAATTCAAGGGAATTCGGCGGTCTAGAGTCTGGTGATGTTTTAGAAAGCGGAGAAGCGATAAAAAATGTACAATCCGAACTAAAAAGTATAACGGAATTGTGCAAGCGTCCGGAAAACTCCCTCCATACGTTACTTCTGGCGGCCGAAAAGTACTCAACTCGACAGCCAGCTCCATTTATCAAGAATCATTCAATCACGCGAACGGTAGAGTTCAATATCAAATATGAAGGTTACCTAAAACGCATGATGAGTGATATCGAAAGCTTCAAGAAGGCAGAGAACAGAAAGATCCCTGACGACTTCGATTATTCACAACTGAACTCGATATCCACAGAAGCTTTGTTGAAGTTGAAAAAGATTCGTCCTGAAACTCTCGGTCAAGCAAGTCGCATCTCCGGTGTATCTGCAACAGATCTTTCTATTCTCACATTGTATCTCACACGTTAAGCGCTGTACGTATCTCTGACTGATCAACAAGCTCACGAAGCCAGTGTTTATGCGGTGTCCGGGGGTGTGTGCAAATAGGAGATCAACGATTCATTCAATTTGATAAGCTTGACGCGTGAGTTACGGAAACAGAAAGCGATGTAGTCTTAGGCTGCAGCGCAAAGTGAAACGTGAAACATCCGGTTTGAGTGCGGAGAAGTCAGAAGAAGTCAGAACGAGAAGTCGAGTAGAGGACAGGGAACAAAAACGAAACAGATCGAAACGAAGCTGAAGAATAGAGAACTATAGTATATAGTATATTCTTCTTTTCATTTCTTAAATAGCTTTCTCTAATATAGGCTGTGGAAATGTTGACAAAGTCGTAGGCACTTGACAATGGTATGGATAGCGAAAGCGGAAATTCACACCTGATGTGTACGACTGAGCAGATCTATAGTTGTGAACCGTTGTAGGACACAGTCCCACAAACTATTCACACCGAAATCACACACTTATCCACAAAAATGTGGATTGTCTACATCCACAGCTTAAAACAGAGCAAAAACAACGAAAAAACGTAGTTTTGTTATCAACAATTTGAGATATCCACAGCTAACACATCAAAATCACAGCTATGCTTCTTATAAACAAGACAGGATCGATCGGGCGAATCCGACTCAACAATCCTTCGAAACGTAATGCATTGAGTCCGGACATGCTCCAGGCATTGTACGATGCAATGCAGGAACTGAACGCCGACAACTCAGTACACGTTATCATCATCGAGGCTGAGGGAAAAGTCTTTTGTGCTGGTGCCGATCTCAAATACCTGCAGCAGATACGCGAAAAGGATGCTGTAGAGAATTGGGACGACTCCAGACACATGATGCGCACCTTTCAATCAATCTACACTTCACCCAAGATTGTAATAGCGCAAGTGCAAGGTGACGCTATCGCCGGCGGATGTGGACTCATCACTATCTGTGACTACGTGATTTCTGCCAAAACAGCACGTTTTGGATTTACCGAAGTAGCGATTGGATTTGTTCCGGCTCTGGTTGGAATCTATCTCTTGCGCAAGATTGGCGAAGCGAAAAGCAGACACTTGCTGCTGCGTGCGAATCTTATCAACGCAGAAGAAGCAAAGGACTTAGGCTTGGTGTATCAAAGTGTTGATGCAGCAGATTTAGAAACAGCGACAACCTCTTTGGCTGAAGAACTGTCAAAGCATCCGACTACATCGATTGCACTGACTAAAAATTTACTTGTTCATGTTAACGACGTCGATGTATTTTCAGGTCTCGACTACGCAGCGTCCGTCAATGCGCTATCCCGTCAGACACCTGCATTTCGTCAGGGCATTGACACAATACTATCCAGAATTTCGGGAGATAAATAATGAAACAACGAGTAATCGTCGTCTTTTCCATGCTTTGCCTGTTTGGATCCATACTCCAAGCTCAAACAGCAACCATCAATATCAAAGGTCACGTTTTTGACGAGACCACCAACCAACCGGTCGGCAAAGACATTGATATGGTTATTCAATCAAAAAACACCGGTAAGAAGTACGTAACAAAAGTCAACAGTAAATCAGGCGAGTACCTACAGCCTCTATCTTCAGGCGATGTATACACCATTACATTCTCGAGCTACGCAGTTTTCCGCAAACAAGAAGTTCTCGATCTACCGCCAACACCGAAGTATCGTGAAGAGAAACACGATTATAAAGTTCGTAGTATTATTCAAGGACAGAACATCGCAAGTGTTGCTGCTTTTGATGCCGGACAGCATGGTATCTCAGCAGCAGCGCAATCAAAAATGAATGATGTACTTGAGATCGTGAAGCAAAACCGAGATCTCAATGTCGTAGTTCGTATCAACCTCGAACAAATTCCACCGCCACCACCAGTTAAGAAAGACAAAACAGTTGCAAAAAAAACTAAAGGTAAAAAGGGAGTAGAAGCTCCTGCTCCAGTTGCAGAGAGCGCCCCTCAACCTGTTGTAGAAACCGATGCGTCTCTCTTTGATCACCGTGTAGAAACTCTTAAAGCATTCTTTGCAGAAGCAAAGAGTGCAAACATTCGGATAACCTATGAAAAGGGTCCAATAACAGTTGCCGCGCCAGGTCAGGAGAATGTCGTATTTGTTGTTGGTGTCGTAAAGAGCATTCTTGAAGACTAATGAACGAACAGTGCACGTGGTGTCTTGATCTTTTGATCTGATCACAATACACCAAACATCACTTCGTGAAGTCGAACCCAGAACACAAAACAATTTCTATTAACAATACACAATTCGATATGCGTACACTTGCTGTGCTATTTCTTTCACTTTTCTTATCTCACACAATGCTCGAAGCTGGTCGACTCATCCCCAATCCAACAAACGCGGCGCGTCCTCAATACAAAATCACTGTAAAGCAAAAAGGTCAAGTTCTTGGTGAAATCACCCTCGAACTCGCACCAGATCTTGCTCCTAAGCATGTGCACAATTTTGACAGTCTTGTAGCAGTCAAGTTTTTCGATGGAACAGCATTCCACCGCGTCATTCCTGGTTTCATGATCCAAGGTGGTGACCCGAACTCGAAGAACCAACCAAAGAACATGTGGGGTATGGGCGATCCGGCACAAGCACGTGTACCGGCAGAATTCAACAAGACCCATCACGCACGCGGAATTTTATCGGCAGCTCGTAGCATGGATCCAAATAGTGCGTCCTCACAATTCTTCATTTGTGTTGCAGATGCTCCACACTTGGATGGACAGTACACAGCTTATGGCGAAGTACTCAGCGGTATGGAAGTCGTAGATAAGGTCGTCAATTCACCACGCGATCAGAACGACAATCCAAACGACAAGATTGAAATGACAATCACCAAGGTCAAAGGTGGCGGCGGTGCTGCACCGGCAAACGCGAAGTCACACAAGCAGTCCAAACACTAACAAAACGCTGAGACCTCGGCATTTCACCATACGAGATAAGAACGAATGCAGTACACCAAGAACACAACACGACGAAACTTAAAAACCCTCGCGCTCTTCACATTTGCTGTGATCATGTTTATGGGAACAGTATGTATAGCTCAACCGGCTGCACAAACTTTCCCGCCTATCGGTCCGAACATGAAGCCGCAGTATAAGATTAGCGTCAGTGTAGCGGGCGAGAATATCGGAGATATAGAGGTTGAACTCGATCCTCAAATCGCGCCAAAACATGTGAAGAATTTCGATAGCCTGGTTGCCGTCAAATTCTACGATAGCACACTCTTCCATAGAGTAATTCCGGGCTTCGTAATTCAAGGTGGAGATCCAAACACCAAATCAAAGCCACGTCAGAAGTGGGGATTCGGTGACTCAACCCAAACCAAAGTTCCGCTAGAAGTGTCGCATGTGAAACACGTGAGAGGAACTATATCTGCTGCACGTAGCTCAGATCTAAACTCTGCAACATCACAGTTCTTTATATGCGTTGACGAGGCAAGCAACCTCGATAACAACTACTCAGCTTTTGGGATGGTGTTAAAGGGTATGGAAGTCGTCGACAAAATCGTTGAACTGCCCCGCGACGAAAAAGAACGTCCAATCGAACGTGTTATGATGATGATTGTTAGAATCAAATAACACATCATCAATCAAGTCTGTTGATCAACGTCAACACGATTAAAGCAGGCATAAAAAAACCGGGGAGTACCCGGTTTTTTTGTTTGCGACAAGCTTACTCGATTTCGCTATAGAGTTGTGATGACAATCAGTATCACGATAATGCTAGCGCAATCCCTACGATCACTTCTATCACTCCTAGAAGTGAATGAGCTTCAACACTCGACACTGCATGCGATCGAGTTGAACTTCTACATAATAAACTCCAGCACTCAATCCAATAAGAGGAATGGCGTGTGATGTGTTCGAAGCTACAGTTGAGTAACTACTCTTGAAGAATTCACGACCGGTTGCATCGATGAGACGCACATCAACATGATGTGGTGCCTCTGATATCAATTGTAAGCTAACCACATCTTCTGCAGGATTTGGAGCCAGGCTCAGTTCGTTGCTGTAGGCAGAAAGCTCTTCAACACTTACGACAACACTCAAACAACCGGACTCACTTTGACATCCATTCACATCGACAATCTTCACGCAGTAATTGCCTGAAACAGGAACTGTATAATTCTGATTGGTTGCGCCGTCAATCAAGACATTATCATGATACCATTGATAACGCACACCATCGATATCACAGTGAACAGTATTCACTGCACGTGTAACAGTTGGAACCGGAGTTGCAGGATATACAGTCAAACGAACTGTATCAGAGTTACCGCTACAAATGCCATTGTCAACTGCAACGTAGTATGCACCAGCCTCAGAAACGACAATGGATGGAGTACTTTCACCAAGGACGGCGCCGTTACGATACCAGGTGTAGTTTGAATAACCTGTAGAAGCTGAGAGTTTGATTTTCTCGCCCGGACAAATCGACGACTTACCATCGGCACTTGCCAACTGTGGATTCAACTGCTTACCAACTTGAACTGTATAACGAGCAGTGTTCGTACACCCCGCCGCGTTTTGTTCAACCAAAACAAGTGTATCGGATCCACTCGAAGTCCAGGCTACCGTAAGGGTATTGTGCGAAGTGTCTCCAACAACAGTTCCTAAGCGAGGATGACGCCATGCGTAGGTACTGCCAGCATTCTGCGCGACTGTGTAGGTGCTGTTGTGATTGATGCATGCGGCATCTGCTCCACTGATTGATGGAAGCGGTGCGCCGCCAACGCTAACAGCTAATGCACTCTCTCTTGAACAACCATTAGCAGCTGTTTCAAGAATGCGGATGCTGTCAGTTCCTGGTTGCGTCCACTTTACTCGCACTGATGCCTGCGATGAATCGCCGACAAAAGCAGCGTTCTGAGGAATCACCCATTTGTATGATGCATTTGCAACAGAGGGAGTTGAATACACACACTCCGCGCCAACACAGGCAGTGAGCGGTCCGCCGGGCGAAGGTGCCGGAGCAGCCTTCACCGCTACCGCCAACGAACCGGTGTTTGTGCAGCCGGCAGAGGAAGTAATTACAGCAACGACGGAATCATTACCAACACCACTCCACATAATATTCACACCACCTGTATTTGTATTCGACCCAACGATAGTTCCCTGTTTTGGATTTTGCCACACAATCGTGCTACCCGGTGCAATGCTTGTGGTTGAATACACGACGAGTGAATTCTGACACACATCGACGTTGCCACTAATACCTACTGTTGGTACAGCGTTGATGTTGATTGTGAGATAACGATCAACAGTACAACCGCGAATATTTGTCTCACGGAAGTGTACGGTATCGCGACCAACCTGCGTCCATTTGTAGGTTACTTGTGAAGTCGTGCTATCACCGGTGAATTGAACTGAGCGCGGTTTGAACCAACGATATAAACTACCCGGTGTGCTTGTTGAGATGCGGTAAGTACCATCCGAGCCGGCACAGACAGAGCTGTCACCGGTCATGGTCGTTGTTGGTGAGGTGTAAATAGTATATGACTGAACAGCAGATGTACTACTGCAGCCCGACAAATTCGTCACTTGTACAGAGATTTGATACGAACCAATAGCTTTAAGAGCAATTGATTGCGTTGTATCGCCTGTGCTCCAACGATAGGAGCGCATGCCACCGACAGCGCTCAGCACGATGCTATCACCAAAACAAGCTGAAGACTGTGATACGTTAAAGGCAGCGCTTGGGGTCGGAAGTACATTGATGTAATTGACGCTCGTCGCAGTGTCGTAACCAAAACTGTTGGACACCATAAGCGTAACAGAGTAGAGTCCGGGAGTGGAGTAACTCACAACAGGATTCTGCTGCGTCGATGACGAAGGACTTGCACCCGGCAACAACCAACTGCGACTGGTAGGAGAGTTGGTTGACACGTCGAAGAGTGTGACGGTATCACCAACACATACAGTTGTTTTTGAGGCAGACATCGCTGCATGCGGTCCGTCGGTATAGAGATTCCCCTGCCACGCGCCACGTCCATAAGTTCCCGCGCGTAGTTTCAATCCTGGGTAGTAAATCTCCAAATCATAGACTCGAACGTTTGGCAGACCATCATCGAAGGAGACCCAGTCGCCAAGACTGTTGTTGCGATAGTAGATGCCGATGTCGGTGCCGATATACACACCGGAAAGAGCGTTGTTTTCATAGATCGCGCAATTGACCGGGATATTAGGTAGTGATCCTGAAATATTCGTCCAGGTAGAACCACCGTCGGTTGTCTTGTAGACTTTCGAGCCGGACGTCCAGTTGCTCATCACAGCAATCATAGTATCCGGTCCACTTGGGTGAATCGCAATGCGCGAGATACTACTCGGAAGTGTTCCTTTAATACTCGTCCAATTAGCGCCGCCATTTGTTGTGCGATAGAGCAGACTAGAATTACCTACAACGATATACTGTGGATTTGAACGAGCGACATGCAAGTAATTCGCGTTGCTAGAAAGAACATTGGAGCCAATATTCGTCCAGTTTGTTCCTTGATTGGTTGACCGATAAACCGATTTGTAGGCTAAATAAACGTAGTTTGAAGAGTCAAGTACAATTGGGGTCACCCACGCTCCCGTACCACCCAAACCACTCGGCGTAATTGTACTGAACGACGCGCCGTTGTTTGTAGAGCGACCAAAGTTTCCGGTTTGTGATGAGGCGTAGAGTACGTTATCGTTGGCTTGATCGATTGCGCAATCCATTCCATCGCCACCATATATCTGAGCCCAACCACCAGCATTAAAAAAATTCGTCCCATTATCCTGTGCACCGCCAATAACTTTATTCGCATTAGACGAGGATTGAGAGATGCGATAAAGTTGCATGACCTGTAGTCCTGCACTTAAATCATTCCAACTCGTTCCAAAGTTTGTTGTACGAAATAGTCCGCCGTCATTACACACATATAATTCCGTCGAACCGGGCTTGTACATCATCTCATGTTCATCAGCATGAACATAGGGAAGCGAGGTGCCGGTGTACCACATTGATTTAGATGTCCAATTCGTTCCGCCATTAGTTGAACGCCATGTATTAATCCCGCCAACAAACACATCATTGGAGTCGCCTTGATTGACGGCAATGCACAAGTCATACCATCCTTGACCGCGTGTATCCGATCCGTCAGCCGCACCACCGAGAATGTTTGGTGTTGATGCGCGTAGCGACCAAGTGTTGCCGGTATCGAGTGAACGATAGATTCCGTAGAAGGTACTGTTCGAATTGTTTGAGCACAAAGCATAGACGCAGCGCGGGTTCTGGGCGCAGACGGCAAGTGCAATGCGATTGACAGCAGAGGAACTAAAGCCTGGTGAAAGAGCGGTCCATGTTTCACCGGCATTTGTCGAACGAACGATAGTTCCGCCACTCGTTGCATAGAGATAGTTCGGGTTGGATGGAACCATGACCATGTCTTTGGTTGAGCTCGAATATTTCTGCGACCAATTCGCGCCACCATTTGTCGATTTATAAATACCGTTGCTTGAAGCAGCAATCACAATGTTCGGCTGTGAAGGATGCACAATAATTCGAGAGACAATCACAAAATTCTGAACCGAGTATGCAAAGGCTGTTGCATTCCAACTCGTGCCACCGTCAGTGCTCTTTAAAATTCCGGTACCATAAGTATCACTTGCATCACGATCACCGGTGCCGATATACATGATATTTGGATCTGTGGGATCAAATGCAATTGCGCTTACGCCGAGGGTTGTGAATTGATCGGTGTTCGATGTCCAGCTCGCGCCATTATTTGTCGTCTTCCATAATCCACCGGCCGGAGATCCAACCCAGAAGTTGTTTGTATTTGTAGGATTAAATGCGATGGTGCAGAGGCGTCCGGAACCACCGTTTGTTGGAATCGAAGTCGACGGACCTATCAAGGTAAAATTCGCCAGTGGTGTTTGAACACGATTACCCTTCTTTTGCTTTTGCAATGCCGACGCTGCTTTTCGTTGCTCAAGAGCTTTAATAATCTCTGATCCATCCGGAAACGATCCATCAGGAAGCACACGTGATTCCCAAAAATGCTCCCAGCGTTTAAAAGGCTTCCAACCATCTCCTTTTTGACGCGTATGCGTTTTCCAATACTCATTGAATTCCTTTTGAATTTCAAAGAAATTGGCATGAGGTTGTTGCATCATCTGGATATAGCGCTGCTCGTCTACGGACTGACTTTGAGCGCTTAGCTGAGAATTACATAAGATGAGGCAAACAAAAAGAAAAGGTACCAGGATGAACTTCATAGTTAGGAATAGTTAGGCAGCAGATGATTGGTCTACAAAATAGCACAATGACTCAACTCTAGGTATAGTTCGAGAAGCCTCTTGACACGAGAGTTTGCCGCTTACACAACTCGAGCTAAGCCCTTCAAAGGGATAGTGATAAGTATCGGCCGAGGGGACTGATGGCTCAAGTTTGAGCGAAGAACAAAAGTTAAGAGCTGACGGACGAAGACTGAATGGGTTCTGTCGCGAGAATACACAGTGCGCAAAGAGGCAGATTCAACGGTGTAATTCTTTGAAGAGTATGGAGTTGCTTGGGTTAAGAGATCTGCTGACGCTCCGCAGGATCAATTCACGATCACGAACTCAGTGCGACGATTACGTGCGCGGTTTTCGTCGGAGTCGTTTGGTACAAGCGGACGACTCGAGCCGTAGCCTTTGGTACGCAGGCGATCGCGCTTTACGCCCATGCGGGTCAGGGCATCAACCACGGCTTCGGCGCGTTGTTCGGAGAGACGCAGATTAAGGGCATCGTTTCCACGATCGTCGGTATGACCGCGGATTTCCATTTGGATGGTGGGATGGGATTTCAGGGTCAGAGCAATCTCCTCCAAACCTCGCAGCGACGTGTCAGCAATCACAGCTTTACCAACTTCGAACTCGAGATTCATAAAGGTGACGGAGCCGACGGTATCGAGTTCGGTGAAAACAGACTTGTCATACTTCGCATGACCGCTGAGTCGGCGTACGCCAAGCTCCGGCAGACTCAGTTGGAAATCCACAGTGTGAATTCCGGCGCAGGGAGGTGGTGTATAGCTGATGAGGTAGTAATTCTTCAGCGAACGGTAGATATCGGCGAAGACAAAGGGGAATTCTTTGGTGGAGTAGATGCGATAGAAGCGACCGCGAGTGAGACGGGACAGAGTTTCGAGAGGCTCTTCATTCGTCAGACCATAAGCAATAGAGTACACAGCCACACCGCTATCACGCGCAACGCGACAAGCTTCACTCAAGGATGCACGGGAGGAATTGTCTTCGCCATCGGTGAAGATCATCACAGCTCGCTTCATTGATTTAGGCGCAGAACCAAGTTCCTTACAGGCTTCAATCACCGCATCATGAATTGCAGTGCCGCCTCGGATCGGAGCGTGTTTTTCAATCGAGAAAGAGTTTTTGTACTTAGCACTGTCGGAGCTGAGGTGCACGTCGACGCCGACGGAACCGGCAAAGGGATGAACTGCGACCATGTCGCCGCGACTCATGATGTTCATGGTTTGACGCACCGCCTCGCGCAGCTTGCGAATTCGAACTGAGCCCATGGAACCGGAATGATCGATGACATAGGCAATGGCATAGGGATCATTTTGAGTTTCACGGACTTCGCGGACGGAGAACGAGTCGATAGCATGACGCAGGCCATTGCAGGAGTCACTGAGCAGACGCCAATAATGACGAATGCCGCCAGGATGGTGAAGATAGGGAGGCGCTAAACCAAGAATCACTCGTCCACTCGAATCCACAACCGAAGTACGAATGTCAATTCTTTGTGGATAAGCCTTGTCATCAAGTGAGCGCATCTCCATACTTGCCGGCGCAACTACTATAGTTTTAAGAGCACTATCGCGACGTGCCCTGTCGGCAACGCGTTGTTTATTCAGTTCTCGCCAGCGCGCCATGACTTTTTCGCGCTCGACTGAGTCAGTCGGAAGTGGCGGCGGTATTGATGAGTTCTGAATCGAATCTAGCGGCAGAGCCGCGAGCAGACTATCGTTGCTGAGCTGCGTATCGTCGTAGAAGCGATTTGTGTCTATCGTTCCCTTTGCCAAAGCCTCGCGATAACGTCGTTCCAGAGTATCAATCGGAACATTCGAATTCATATAGCGTGGTTTGTAGCCTGGCGGGGGAAGAAGCTTCTCGATGCGATCGACCATAATTTGAGGACAACCCGCAAAGAGCAGGCTTATGGAGCAGAGCAAACAGAGTAGAAGAAGCCGACGATTCATGATACAGCGCATAGAATTACACGAACATAACGGGATTCAGGGCAATAGTGATGAGTTGAATGTTGCTCATGCAGGACTTTCACACATCTTAACGACGAAGCAAGACAATTGATTCTTTTGAATCACAGCTCAACCATCACCATTTTTGCAGAACACTTTGAGATAAAACATGCTAGCACCATTAAACGAACAAATCGACAGAATCAAAAACAACGTTGCCGAGCTGCTGCCGGAGAGCGAGTTGGTAATGAAAGTGGAGCGATCAATCAAGACCAACAAGCCAATGTTGATCAAGTTGGGTTGTGATCCGAGTCGACCGGATTTACACATCGGTCACGCCGTGGTTCTCAACAAGCTCCGCGATTTTCAAGATTTAGGTCATGAAGTGGTGTTTATCATCGGCGACTTCACCGCCATGATTGGTGATCCAACCGGCAAGTCGAAGACCCGTCCGCCGCTCACACTGGAAGAGACCCGCGTCAACGGTCAGACATATTTAGACCAAGCTGCCAAAATCCTCGACGTCAGCAAGGCACGCATTGTGTACAACGGCGAGTGGCTGGGCAAGCTGAATTTCGTCGACGTCATCGGCATGTGCGCGCATTACACGGTCAGTCAGATGCTCGAGCGCGAAGATTTTCACCGCCGATTCAACGAAGAGAGTCCGATCAGCCTACACGAGTTCTTGTACCCGCTGGCGCAGGCAATGGATTCGGTGCACTTGCGCAACGACATTGAGATTGGTGGCACGGACCAGAAGTTTAACTTCCTGGTGGCCCGCGAACTCCAGCGCGCCTACGGCGTTGAGCCTCAGGTAATTCTCACCATGCCCATACTTGAAGGTCTCGATGGTGTGGAAAAGATGTCTAAGTCCTTAGGAAACTACATAGCTATCACCGATTCGCCTCGTGAACAATTCGGCAAGACCATGTCCATACCGGACAACCTCATTGTGCGCTACTACCGTTTGGCCGCTTACGCCGCGGCAGATCAACTCCGCGCCATGGAGCAAGGCTTAGCTGACGGCAGCCAGCATCCTCGCAACGCCAAGGTGCGAGTAGCCATGGACATCGTCGCCCGCTACCACGGTCCCGAAGCCGCAGAAGCCGCTTTCGCCGAATTCGAGCGCATGTTTGTCAAAAAAGACGTACCCGACGAGATCGAAGAAGTCACCTTAGACCTCGAAAGTCCCTCATCCCTCGTCGACATCCTGGCCCACACCAAACTCGCCCCCTCCAAAAGCGAGGCCCGACGTCTCATCCTCGGCGGCGGCGTCTCCGTAGACGGCGAAAAAATCGCCGATGTTAATTATAGCCTAGATTTTACGAGTGAGAGATTGTTGAAGGTTGGGAAGAGGAAGTTTTTGAAGGTCAGGAAGGGGTAGAGAGGGAGTGTTTTTCCACTATTTTGCTTAATCACATTTACTGATGCAATCATAAAGTCAATCAATAACAATAAAAGAATCACTGATTGCCAATCGCCGCCTCTTTTATAACCGCATACAAGTTATTCTCTAACTCATCCATCGTTCTTCCGCGAAATACCTGTTCGTAATAATAAAACGGATCAACAATAAAGTAGATCTTAGTATTGTCATTGAGAACAATGTAATGAATGCTCACAAATGATGAGCGCACAGCAATCACAGAAGAACAGTCATATCGAGCGCGGGTTGCAAATATATTTCTCACCACCAGTTCTGTACCTTCTATCTTCACGTACATCATCTTTCTCAAGAAGGCATAACAACCGTAAGCAATAAGTATCCCAATTGAACTCATTAGACCAAGTCCTAACCACTGCCCGATAGAGTTGGAGTCAACATGTTTTATACCGGATAATACCGCAGGAAATAGTGTGCAGGCAAGACACCAAATAGAGATGAAGAAAAAACCAGGAACTGCAATCCAAGGGTCAGCGCTATGTATAGAATTTGTTTTCATTGTTGTTTCTTGAGTAAATCGAATTGATTGCCACCGATGAAAGGATGAGTATGCGGCATTCATTTGATTATTGTGGACCTCATCGACAATTAAGTATAACAAAATCCGATGTTTCGAATGAGAAGTGATTTAGTAATGAGTTTTGCTATAAAAGCAAAGTGTAACAGCCACGCCAACGCTTATGGCACGTACTCAAAATAATACCTGGTTCTTTGTTATGCCTAGGCTAACACGTCACGGCACGCACTAGAAAAGCGGGACGGTTTGTACAAGAACCTCAACCCCTAACGAACCGACTCAAAAAAATCCCAATTCTTGCTATCCTTGCTCATTGCCTCTATCTTGGAATATGGGACATAGTACATATGCCGGGAAATCTCCGTAGCTCCAATAAGAAAGTTTGTCGAATCGGGTTCATAGAGCATCCCTGTTGGCTCAACAAATATGTATGCACGGTGACTCGAGTTTACAAAGAGTAAACCGCGGAGCGTATCGTTAGGACTTGAACGTATTGCTATGCTACGATACATCTGAATTTCCATTCCGCGAATTGACTTTAACAAGTGGTTGTATTTGGCTGCACAGTACTCGAGAGCACCACTAGAATCCACGCCGTCAAGTCTAGCCAATTCTCTAGCATCTGACTGCATTTCCAACAAAACCCTCACCGCTGCCGAATCTTTACGAACAATGAAATAATCGTAGATACTCTGATCATGGATCTTGTACCACCTGCTGCTGAACCTATCTCTGATAGAGATACCAAGCAATCGCCAACCGTCTTCATAGCTTATGTTGGCATGCACGTCGATCAATTCACGCAATATTGTCTGGTCTAGATCGGCAACGTATTCTTTATCATCATCATCAAGTACCTCCTGTCGCCCACATCCAGCTAGATATAAACTGCACAGCAGAATGAAGAGATAGTACAAGCAATTTTTAATCATGGTCATACTTTGAACAGAATCGTATCGATTGCCAACTAGACCCGTCAATCAACGATTGATCTTTCGGCTCATTGATTGCAACATACCGTCAATGATGAAGTAGTAAGTAAACTCCTTGCCGGTATCATCCCTCACCGTCATAGCATCCATTGAATGGTGATTACTATATACGAGAGCTTGCTGAATTAGCGTGACCTTTTTGAAGTGCAACCAAAAATACTCTTCTGCTACAGAGACAACAGGAACTGCAGTCTCAGGACTCATTCCGTCGCCGCTACTATCCACTGATTTCAGCATAGAACTTACCACCCATGCATAATACTTCGTCTTTTTTGAACCTGAATCAAGCGTATTACTTGCAACTAAACACTGAAACTGGAGGTTAATAGAGCAAAACATCGAATCCAGTGCTTTTTCGCATACACTGAGTGCCTCTGCATATTGATTGTTGGACATCAGTTTTCCTGTTTCGATTAAGACCGAGTTGAATCTCGTGTCATAAGGTTGATAGCCGTCGGAATTAATGTATGCCATACGCAGCTCATAGAACGATACAGTTTTATCGAATGCTTTAACTCTAGCCACGAGAGAGTCATATGTCGATGTTGTTGGTGCTGTGTTGCTTGACTCTTGTGCATGTGAAGAGCATGCAATAACTACGAACAAAAAAACTAAAACGAAGGTTTTCATAAGCACCTCGGTAGTTTGTGTTTATATGAAGGGCAGAAGCACTGTCATAATATAAGACGATAATGGCAAACATTTTCTACCGATGGCCATGTAGATCTACTCTATAATTCTTCTCTATTGTCTAATAGCTATCTCGTTCTCGAATGCCTATTGCATTGTTCACAAAATGCGATCTACTACGCAGCCATAAACAAATCCGTTGTGCTCGAATTACAAGCAATAGCGCTCTGTGTGTCAAACGTTATCAAGAAATACGGCGTATTTTATGAAGTGTAGGTCTACGATACTCTGCAAAAAGTTACTGAGTTTCTAAGCGACAACCACATATCTTATTGAACAAATAGTCTCCCGCCTCTAACGAAAAATGAGTACTCATTGAGTAGTGTACTGCATAGTGAACGCAGCGAATTTCGAAGCGTCACTTAGATCAGCACATCACATCACTATTCGGAGTATTCGATGAAAGCACTTTTACAACTTCTCGTGTCTGTCGTGGTCATCAACCTGTTTCTTGCGTCGTGTTCGACTCAGCAGATAACGGGAATAGAATCAGAAAACCAGGCTACTCCGGCAGGACTATCATCCGGGGCGAGTTCTGTTGCTGCGGTGCCGGTCATCTGTGCTTGTTCAAACTATCAAGTTGGAAATGATGCTACTTGGCAAGCAATAAGTGTGATGAATGCTGATGGCTCACGATTAACCAGACTGGCGGCAGGACACCACTTTCTGAGTTATAGTACGTGGTCGGGAAATGGATCAGCTATCTCATACATCGATGCGACAGGTGGTTCATCGATTTACAAAATCAATGTTAGTGTGGTGAACAATACTCCGACGGCTTCAACACCAACATCACTGCGGAGTTATAGTGCCAGTGACAGTACGATTGTGACGACTCAAGCGTGGAGTCCGACTAATGATGAGATTGTGTATTGCACGGTCCAAACAAATGCATCCATTCCCGCTATAAACCGGATCACTAGACTATTTGCTATTTCTTCAAATGGTGGTACACCTGTTCAGATTTTGAATCTGAGTGGTGTTACGATAAAGGAAATGGCCTGGAGTCCGGATGGGACGAAAATCGCACTAATGGTCGGTAACTATGCAACGCAAACCAGCTCAATAGTAATTGTACAGCGTTCTAACGGAGCTATTCTCTCTAGCTATTCATTGAATGGATTTTCACCACTCATCAACAAGGGACTTGATTGGTCGCGCACTGGGATGAATACTATTCTCTTTGTTGCGAAATCGACTTCAACGAGTACCACATGGACTGCTTATACACTCGACCTAAACGCTGCTAATCCTAGTCCGGTAGCAACAGGCATCGCTGCCACCGATAAACCGTGGTTTCCATGCTATTCACCGGACAACTCAAAAATTGTGTACGGTTCAACTTCGGCCACTTCCAGTCCGACTCGAGTGTATAACACTGTGACGAACACCTTGACTTTGTTTCCTACCCCTTCGCAGTCCTTTGATTCATACTTGAATTGGAAACGATAATACTCACAATACTACAAGGTCGTTATGAAGATCGTTCTCATTCTGTTAGTGCTACTGACCAGCAACTCATTCGCACAACAATGGGCAGTGAGCGCAGGTGGAACTAATACGGAATTCGCTTATAGCATATGTGCAGATCAAAGTGGCAATTCGTATGTGACAGGGTACTTTGTTAATTCCATTAGTTTCGGTTCGACTACGCTTAATGCCTATGCAGCCGGTAACTACTGCATCTATATCGCAAAGTATAATTCTGCAGGAACATTTCAGTGGGCTGTTCGATGTGGAAACAACAATGGAACATCAACAAGCATGGCCAGAGGAATACGGTGTGATGCAAGTGGCAACGTTTATGTTACCGGTACTTGGGGTTTCAATGCAATCTTTGGCACCGACTCGGTCTATTCGAACTATGGCTCAAACGTTTTTGTATCCAAATTAAATTCATCCGGTGTGTGGCAATGGACGTTGACGGGGATTGGACAAGTGGCACGAGGAATTGCACTTGATGGTAGCGGGAATTGTTATGTGACTGGATCCTATGACAACTTCGCAACCTTTGGTTCCACTACTCTGAATACTGCCGGTTCAACAGACATTTACATTGCAAAGTGTAACTCAAGCGGTTGGCTTTGGGCTCAGTCAGCGGGTGGCAGCGGTGGCGATGTTGGTACTTCTATAGCTGTAGATGCAAGCTCGAATGTGTACATTTCCGGATCGTTCTCTTCAACGGCAAACTTCGGTTCGGCAAGTGTTAGCAGTAATGGAGGCAACGATATTTATGTGGCGAAGTACAACTCATCCGGGACTTTTCAATGGGTTCAAAGTGCAGGAGGTGCAGGTAGCGATATCTCTCAGAGTATCGCAGTCGATGGCAGTGGTAACCTATATATAAGCGGTCAATTTGCCAACACAGTCAACTTTGGTTCTAACTCTATTTCGAGTTACTCTGGCTTAGACGCTTTTGTCGTGAAGTATAACTCCTCCGGTACGGCTCAATGGGCTATTGCAGCAGATAATTCAAGTGGAGGAACAGCTTCAGGTTTCGGAGTAGCTTGTGATGGAAGTGGAGTGGTTTATGTGTGTGGTGGCTATACAAGTGCCATAAGTTTTGGTTCAAATACCTTGACAAGTTCCGGAGCTACAGACGTGTTCGAGATACGTTTGACTACGTCGGGAACCGTTCTTGGTGCAGTAAGCTTTGGTGGTAGTGGATCTGATAATGCTTATGCAATAGATATTGATCCGAGTTCGAATCAATTCATTGGTGGTTACTTTAATAACACCGCCTATTTCGGCTCTACTCAACTAACAAGTGCCGGTGGCAATGACGTATTTGTTACGAAAATAGCTGCGCCAACAGCGAACATTAGTCTCAGCAATCCTACAGGAGGACAGAGTTTTTGCATCGGTTCCTCGATTAGCATACAATGGACGAGTTCGTTGGTAAACAACGTCAACATCCAACTGTCATCGGATGCGGGATCGAATTATAGCACAATAGCTACCACAAGTTCTCAAAACGGTTCAAACTCTTACAGTTATTCAATTCCCTCGACAACTGCGCCTCTTAGCACTTACCGCATACGTGTTGTCGATGCATCCAATTCTTCAGTAAGTGGAGCTAGCACTTCGAACTTCAGTATCAACACACCGGTTGTTATAACTACACAACCGTCGCCCAGCTCGCAGAGCCTGTGCTCCGGAGCAAGTGTAAGTCTCAGTATAACTGTAAGCGGAAGTAATCCAAGCTATCAATGGCGCAAAGATGGAAGTGCGATTAGCGGTCAAACGGCCTCAACATATAATATCACGAACTACTCTCTTGCTCAAAACGGTAGCTATGACTGCGTTGTTAGCGGATGCAGCGCACCGGTTACATCGTCGAGTGTGACATTGACGCTGAGTCCGTCAACAACTATTACTATTCAACCTCAAGACATTACGACATGTATTGGAAGGAGCGCGGTGTTTTCACTGACTGCGACCGGGAACGGACTGAACTATCAATGGAAAAAGGACGGCAGCGTAATTGCGAATGCGACTTCGAATACTTACCAAATTCCTGTTGCACTTGTCAGTGACACAGGTAGCTATAACTGCATGGTCAGCGGTACCTGTGGTTCAGCTGTCAGCTCCATTCAAGCACATCTTAGTGTGTATGACAATCCGGTATTTAGCGATTCGCCCTCCTCGACAACTGTTTGTGAGGGAACAAAACTCCAACTATCGGTAACAGTAAAGAACTCCGTAAACACAGTGTTTGAGTGGACGAAGGATGCGATGGTGCTGACCAATTCACAACATGTATCCGGTGTAAATACACCGGTTCTCACCATCAATTCTGTAAATCCATCGGATGCGGGTAGTTACTCACTCCGAGCAGGACAATGCGGCAACATGGTATCAACCTCGCCTGCCGTCCTAAGCGTTCGAAGCATTCCGACTATTACAACTCAACCTCAATCTCAAGTCTTGCCAAGCGGTGCGAGTCTAAGTCTTAGTGTTAACGCCACCGGTGACGACTTGCACTATCAATGGTTGCTCAACGATAAAGAAATAGCGGCGGCAACCAGCGCTTCGTTCAGTATAAAATCATTGAAGAAAGTTGATGAAGGCGACTACAGTGTGGTGCTAAAAAATGCCTGCGGTGAACGTCGATCGAGTGCGGCACACATACAGATTTCGGACTCTGCGATTTCCGTTCTCAGTTTAGAGTCCACAATCTTGGACTTCGGAACCGCGCGAGTAGGCTCAACTAAATCAAGAGACTTTTTGATTCAAAATACAGGAACGGCAAAACTCACTGTCACTGAACTGAAATTGAGTGGTGTCAACTCCTCCGATTTCAAAGTAGATCCCAGTGCATTCGTTTTGCAACCCACAGAGTCGAAAAAACTCCGAATCAATTTCCAACCTGTCACGATCGGATCCAAAGAATGCGTGATAGAGTTCGTTTGCAACTCAGCAGGAACAAAGCAACTCAGTCTACGCGCTCGTGCGAGTTTATCCAATTGGAGTGTTGCTGACGTGAATCTAGGACAGTGTGAAATCGGTCGAGAACGAGACACGCTGGTCTCCTTGTGTAACACTTCGGGAACGTCGCTTCAACTTGACAACATCGAGCTACTTGGAGACACATCGATCGTGTCTTTGCATGCACCGCCGATGTCGAGTACTTCTCCCGTCATACTGTCGGAGGACTCATGCATTGACATTGAGTTGAAATTCCACCCTCACTCAGTCGGCACAGTTCAATTCGCCGTGCGATGTCATAGTCAACTCAGTACAGACACCGTCTCAGTACATGCACAAGCAATCGGTTCAACTGAGGTACCGGGCAGCGACAACAGCACGCAAGTTCTAGCTATACCTAATCCTGCTTGCTCGTTTATTTCTCTATGTTTGCCAGGCAATGCACAGCAGGCAAGCATTCGGTTGATTGATCAGTTAGGAACTATCGTGCTCGAACGTGAGACTTATCAAACTCAGTCATTGCTTTCAATCGAACAACTGGTGCCTGGGTGTTATTGTATAGTCATCACAATAAACAATCGTCAGTATCGCAATCTGCTGATTATATCACGCTAAGCTTCTTTACTCTAACGGCTGACAGATTCCGGTATTTACTGCACAACGATGTGGCGTGTATACCATGTCATTATTGCTAAATCTAAACCGCACAGCCTAAGAAGCTTTCTCGCTCAATTTGCTATTCTTCACCATGAAAGTACTTCTACAACTTGAGAGTCTCCTTGATGATGCGGAGAAGCTTGCGAAGAGTTATAAGGGAGGGGAGGCAGAAGAGTTATGCGTGCGTGTACTTGATACTCTCGCTGAGATAGAAGCAACTCCCAAGCGTTTGAAATCAAGTTTGGAGAAGAAGTTCAATGAACTAAAAGCAAAGGCATTGTTGATTGGCTCCGAGTCGATTGTCGCAAAAGGCCAAATACATCAAGCCTTGCCGTATGCTGAGCAAGCCGTTGCACCGGCGTATCATAGTGCCAATTCAGAATTGCATCTTGACACGCTCCTAAACCTCGCCATCATTCAGAAGAACACGGCACAGTTTGGCGGTTCACTAGAGTATTCCAATCAAGTTATAGCCATATGCGACAAGCATGATTATCCGTTACGTAGAGCTCGTGCCTATGGGACTATTGGCAATGTATATGAGTTACAGGCCGATTTCCCGCGCTCTTTAGAATACATGCACAAAGCTTTGGACGTCTATTATTCGATAAACGACAAAGCAGGAGTTGCAGTGAATCTTGGGAACATTGGTTATTTACATTTTGAAATAGCGGATTACCCAAATGCACTGTCATACTTTGAACGCTCCTTGGCAATCGATGAGGAGCGAGGAGATATTCTTGGAATCGCCTCTAATCTTGATAACATTGGAAAGGTTTATAAGGAGACACAAGATTTCACTCGTGCATTGGAATACTATGCGCGCTCTTTAGAACTCTTCCGTCAAACGGAGCGAAAAGATCTAGTAGCCATGGTAACCTCATCTATAGGCGTAGTGTACACTCATCTCGGTAATTATGACAAAGCAATATCCCATCTCAAATCCTCACTTTCAACACACATCGAAACAGGAAAGTTGCACTGGCAGGGTTCTGATTTAGTGAACTTGGGGAACGTGTATGGTTTGAAAAAGAACTACGTACAGGCACTGGAGAATTTTCAAAAGTCACTGGAGATCTCCGTAAAGCTTCAAAGAATGGAAGGTCAAGCCATTGCAACGGGAAACATAGCAAAGCTTTACGCTATGGAAGACTTTGAGCATCACTCGGATGCGAAGGCAGAGGAGTACATGTTAAAAGCAATTGACTTAAGCAAGTCGATTGGAATTAAAACGCATGAATACGGTTGTCATCACGCTCTGGCACAGATCTATAAGAGACAAAAACGATGGGAGCAATTCGCAGAGCACTTTGAGCGCTATCATGAGTTGGAAAAAGAAGTTGAGGGCGAAAGTGTCAAGAGGAAAATCGAAGAGTTTACTATTTCAATGGCTGTAAAAGAAAAACAACGTGAGATTGAGATACATAAACTTAGAAGCGAACAACTTGAAAAAGAAATGAAGCTGCAACAACGCGAGTTAGCAAACAAAACGCTCCAACTCGTACAACAAGTCGAAATGATACAGAACTTCCGGGTTGAGATTGAAAAAGTTGTACGTCATGCAGATACTGCAGAGCGAGCTATACGTTCAATTAAACTGAAACTAAACGAACTACCGGAGAATGTTCTGCAATGGCAGAAATTTGAATCTGAGTTTAGAAGCGTTCATCCCGAGTTTGAAGAAAACTTGAAGCAACAATTCCACGATCTCTCCATTGCTGAAATGAAAGTGTGTTGTTTGTTACGTATTGGAATGAACACTCGCGATATTGCAACTCTGCTCTTCTTATCCGAACGAACAGTTGAAAACCACCGCTTTCGGATACGCAAAAAGATGGGTATTGCAAACAGTGAAGACATCGTTGCTTACTTGTCCAAATTCAATTGAACCCAGGCTTGCACTGCTAAAACACAGAGGTGTTTACACCCTTTCGAATATTCGCAGAGGCTCGTGTCGACTTTGAATGTTCGTAATGGCAGTATGTATCCTCATAATGGTGCCAACCATCTTCCCTCCTTTGGTCATAATCTGATCTCTCCACTCCATATCCTTCAACACAGCGTTGTTCGTTACACAATAGAGCATTAAATTTCACCGACAAGTGCACTATCAGATCCAAGGGAGAGTATTGTGAAGCTCACACGTTTTTCAGGTGTTTCCAAGTGTATAGTATTTGTAATTCTATCGCTCACAGCCAGCGCGCAGTGGCATGAAATCAACACAGGATTACAAGGAGCGCAGGTTAATAGCTTTTGTGCCAAGGACGGGATGCTGTACTTGTCGAGTGGTGCTGGAACGGTGTATAGAAGTTCGGATGCCGGCGAGCATTGGAAAAGGACAACCCTCAACCTGTTGTATTCGCCTGTCATGGCGACAACATCGAAGTACCTCTTGGCGTCATCCAGGGGCATGTGGACCTCGAGTGATAATGGTGATTCGTGGGAGTTTCGGGGATTGGACACCGTCACTTTGTATTCCATGTTTGTACGAGGCGATACTGTGATAGGCGCGACCTATTATGGAATCTATCTGTCGACGGATCAGGGAGTGAGCTGGACGCTGCGCAACAATACCGGTGCGCCAACGAAATCCTTCCAAAGTTTTGCGATGATTGGACGTACTGTAGTCACCATTACATCCGACGGACCATACCGTAGCACAGATGATGGTGATACGTGGGAAGCGATGCCACCGCTGAGTGGGGGAAGTATTTTACTTCCGACTCTAACAAGTACCGCTGATACGCTTTTCTTGAGTCTTTACAACGGATATCTTTTTTACTCCACCGATACAGCAAGCACATGGATACCGCTCAACATTCCAAAGAGCTGCAGAAACGTCATGAAACATGATTCTCTCATGACCGCTACGGATGGTTCATCAAACCTCTATGTTTCGTTGGATTTCGGTACTACCTGGACAAAGCGATCAACTGTTAGCGCTGTGCCAAGTGATTTCTGCACGTATTGGCTTAACGATACTTTGTTTGTCGGAAACGCAAGTGGGGTTTACCGTTCGGTGGATCACGGTTTTCACTGGACCGCTTGTTTTGAAGGTTTGGAGAGTCCGACTGTGTGGAGTGTCTACGGCGACGGACCAAATCTCTACGCAGGTACCTACGCTAACGGTACCTATCGCTCGACTGATTACGGCGCACATTGGGAGGCAATGTCGCCTAGCTATCGATTGGATTTAGGCGTGCCGTGTATTCTTGGTGTTGGTGATACCGTCTTTGCCGGAACTCAAGGTCGAGGTCTAGCAGCTTCCAGCGACCGCGGAAACACATGGACGCTCCCAACTCCTGGCATTGCCAGCGGAGGAGGCGTCGCAGTCAGAGCGCTGGCTCGTTCTCGTGGAGTTATCTACGCCTCGTCATCCCGCTCAGGTGATGGCATCTTCATTTCGTCCGATAACGGAAAAAGTTGGGTACAAAACTCATCGGGTTTGCCAGCAAACGTAAGCGCTGCAGATATTGCAGTGCAAGGAGATACAGTTGTTATTGCAGACTACAACGGTGCCTTTGCATCTCTCGACAAAGGTGTGCACTGGACAGCCATCAACAAGGGCATTGAATATGTTCATGCAAAGTCTGTGTGTTTTCACAATCAGGATGTTTGGTTGGCCGGCGACACTACCGGAGTATTTTACTCTTCCAATTTCGGTCAGAGCTGGTCAGCAGTACATCCCGACGCTACCAACAAACATATGTGTAAGGTTCGTCGTTCCGCAAACACCGTTGTTGCTGTAACCGACGCATACTACGTCCGCATCAGCCCGGTTGAAAGTAGACTCGTTAAGAGCGATGTTTTTGCATCGCCCGACAAAGGCCGTCATTGGACGCGTATTGGTCAAGGATTCTCTGGCTTGAACCTTTGGGCGGCTGATGTCTACAACGACAAGATCTACATTGGTCAACAATCCAGAGGTCTCTACACTGCCACTCTCAGTGATTTCGACATCAAAGTCGACGTACCATTAACGGACGAATCAACAAGCACTGCAAACAACTTCGCATTCCACAACACAATCCCGACTTCCCTGTTCACCGACGAATCTCCACAAGCGGATGTGCAGCTCTTCGACAACCTTGGGCATGCGAAGAAATGCTGGTCAGCGCAGGTGCTACAGTCACAAAGTTCACTCGACATCACTGACCTCGCTCCCGGCTGCTATTGTATAAAGCACGGAACACGACACGCAGTTGTTTTGGTCTACTAAACACACGATGGTGACAGTTCATCGCAAAAGAAAATTCGCAAAGACCGCACTCTCAACTCAGCTCAAGCGCGCAGCGCATCGAGCAATTATTAGCTTTCACCACTTCTCATGAAAATACTCGCGATTGAAAAAGAATTGCACAGCGTTGATTGGACACAACAAGAATTAGTGCTGAAGGAAGAAGCGCGAGCGGTGTATGAGCTTTATCTCCGTGATTCTCTGCGAGAGATCTACTTCACCGAGAAGAACAGCGCAGTCTTGGTGCTGGAAGCAGAAGACAAAGACGCAGCGCAAACAATTCTCAACTCCCTGCCACTGGTCAAAGCAGGATTGATTGGATTCGAGATTATGGAGCTGAGACCGTATACAGGGTTGAAGAGGTTGGTGGGATGAGGGGGAGATTCGAGAACGGCGGACTATAATATTTAATATCTGAAACTACTTTGGCTTCCTCATCTCCCCACAATAAGCTCCTCAAGAAAATCGCTCGCGAGTTCTTTGCCGAGCATGGAATCGTACAGTACGGAAGCTCTCGAATCTTTATTGATGATCGACAGTGGTACACTATCATCATTGAGTTTCAGCCCTCATCGTGGTCGAAGGGAAGTTATTTGAATGTGGCAGTCGACTTTCATTTTTATCCACGCGACTACTTCGCCTACCGTCAAGTCGTCAGAGAAACAGCATTCGAAGAATTCCAGGATGAAGCACAATTCGCCGCAGCAATACATACGATGTGCGAGCTGGCACTGAGGCGTGTTCTGTTGTATCGACAAAGTTATCGCGATCTGCCCACCGCACTTAAATCACTGAAGAAGGAAAGCGATAAGGATGCTTGGTCGTTTTATGATCTTGCAACAGTGTATGGACTGCTCGGAGATGAAAATGCCGCTCGACGTTACTACCGCAAAGTACTGGCAGAAGCTTGCGATGTGGATTGGGAACGGAATCGAAAGAAAGTAACAGAGGAATTGATTGAATGCCTTGATGGCAGCGGTGCCTTTCAACGAAGAATGCGTGAAATCATACAGTCCAGCCGTCGCGAGAAAAAACTTACGAATGTTGAATTGGAGCTGACACAGACGCTGACGGCAGAATCCAAGAAAGGAATGCTGCAGCGCTTAAGGGCCTGGCTTACTAACTAAATCCGACGACACTAACTCGTCATCTGATTCTTCATTATCCTGCTTCTATTAACCGAAGTAGCTCCTAAGACAAACTCAACGCATATAATCAACCTTCCCAATCCCCTCAGTATGCAGAAGAAGTGTCATCTCAGGAGTATTTTCCGCATATCTAAATGTGCCTCGCACAAGGAAACTTTCTGTTTTATAAAATTCGCTTTCCGGTAACGACGAATCGAGAGGAAGAATAAAACCCATTTTGTAGTTGAACGCTGATGTGTCAGGCTTCAAGGCCTTCAACAAAAACGGCGGAAGAGAAGATGAGGATAAAGGAAGAGAGGTGTTGTGGCGGACTGCGGCACAGGGTATGTCGTGGAGAGTAAAGACGGAATCAAAGCTGAAGGTTGATTTATCGAATGAAGCAGGCTTCGCCGTCGGAGTTTGATTATTATTTACTTCATTGAGTTTCTTCGCACTACCCTTCCATTCTGTACCGACAGAGCGCGCTTTCTTCCATTCAGCAATTTTGTCCATGTCATAAACCGCGCAATCCTCAAAATAGTATGACCAAAAATTGCTGGCTGAGTCACTAACAGCTACTCCGTCCTTCTTAAACACCGGTATACCGTTTTCAGAGTAGCGCGTGAGCACCGTACCAGCCTGCACCACGGTATCGACTTTGGTTTCTTGTGGTTTGTAATCCACTCCTTCACTCTCTTCTGTTTTTGACTGCACAAAATGCCCAATCGTATATTGGATGCACGCGGATTCGCCCTTCATACCAACTGCAATCACTTCTGCTGCTGCTTTGATCTCCGTTGTCGTACGACCAACTTTAGAGCGGAATAACTCACCACTTTGCTTGTACCGTAATGTCATTGTATCACTGCTGACATAGTGCGCGACGTACTCATATTTATCGCCTCGTTGCGCAGGACGATCGAGTTTGATCTTGTAGGAATTCTGACTATAGGACGGTACAGCGAAGACTATTGCGAGAAAAACAAGCACTTCAATCGAATGCTTCATAGACTATGCAGTGTAGTGTTAACTGCAATATAAACAGATAGCAAAAGACATCGTTGTCTGTAACAAAAAGTAGACGATTCCAAAGAACAATGCTTCACCCGATGACTAATTTGCGACAATGCGTGTGCTTCAAAGTCTTGTGTTACGAGTCCCTTGACGACACCGCCTTCACTACAAAAATGACAGTTATGCGCCTTCCCTCAAATGCTTCGAAGAGTATTGCGACGCTGATAATCCAGGTCATAGTCTACGTGTGTATTCTAACGACAATCAGTTCCGTTTCTATGCAGGCGCAAGGCAAAGTGGTTGGTGTGCAGAGTGCGTCGAATAATGAGTCGCTGCTTTGGAGAGTGAGCGCGAACAACAAGTCTTCTTACCTCTATGGAACAATGCACACAAGAGATCGAAGAGTGTTTCGATTTGCCGACTCCGTTGCGCCTTGTCTGAACTCCGTTCCCTACTTCGCTTTGGAGCAGCGACTCGATACCTTGATGGGTGTTCTGATTGATCAACTTATTGATACTACAAGCGGACTCCGCATTAGCGACGTGCTCACGAAGGCGCAAATAGACTCGCTTGCACCGTCCATAGCCGAACAACTCGGATTACCACTTGAATTAATTCCGAAAATGCGCACAGCATTAATAGGAATGTATGTTGGCACCGGTAGGCCTACCAAAAAGGATAAACCCATGTTCCTGGATGCCTATCTGTTTGGCGTCGCGCGGAGTCTGCAAAAATCCGTCGTTGCTCTGGAACCACTTGGCTACACAATGCGCATCCTCGATGTCTTCGGTGAAATGCAATTGCGCTCAAGCTTCAACAGCAATTCAACGCAGCGATTGTCACAGCTCTTGAAGGCTGAGCGAATGGTGAAGTATTACTACAAAGGACAGATTGATTCACTGTTCGCCATGACAACTGTTGGTGTGAGTGCTGAATTGAATGACTCCTTGCTTGGCAAACGCAACGAGATTATGGCAAGGAATATTGACTCACTGACCAAGCTAGGTGGAGTCTTTGCAGCAATGGGCGCAGCGCATTTGTCGGGTCCTCGCGGACTTATCGCCTTGTTACGCCAACGAGGATACACCGTCGAAGCGGTCGCCTCATCATACAACAACCGCAAGAGTCTCTTTGATACGCTCAGTCTACACGGCCATGAGCAATGGTCTGAGTATCGCTCCGAGCGCAATGCATTTAGCGTTCGTTTTCCCGCAAAGCTGGCGGAGTCCAAGTTCTATCGACAAGTCTTCAGCAGTTTTGAAATGGATATTCCCGAATGCCATGAACTTGTTTCAGGACTCACTTTTGTTGTCATGGGCATGCGTATGCCACAAGTGTTACACAAAGAAGCAATGGAGTCAACGGCCAATACAATGGTCCAGAAGGTTGTGGACAGATACGCGTCGTCTGACTCTCTGAAACCTTTGTCAATTAAATACAACACCATGCCTGCATTCGAATATCGAAGTCCGACGCAGAGTGCACAGAGCTACAGGGTAATGGTTGTGTTTCGCAGAAATCTCGTGTATGAGTTGCTCGTGCTGGGCGACTCAGCAACAATCTCGCTACCGATGGTTGATACTTTTTTTCATTCTCTACAATTCTTGTCGGCTCCGAAATCAGAATGGTCGAGTTATCGCGACAGCATTGGAGGAGCACAAGTACAGTTTCCGGGCAACGTCCTCTCGTTAGGAAGCTCAGAAGAGGACGTGGAATCTCGTTTTCGCTATGCCTCGGACACACAGACGGGTTCAACCTTTAGTTTCACGTGGTTTGATTTACTCGAGAAACCAAAGTTCAAGTCACTGGAAGCGTACTTTAAGAATAGTCTGAAAGAATCTGACTTTAAATCCTATCCGTCGCAGTTACAGAGCAATTTTGGTTTTGTATCGGGTCCTTCGAACACGCTTCGCCTTTGGTATCACATGCGAGATAGCGAGGATGTAAAGACTATCGGTCTTGTGATTGTGCAACAGCGACGAGTTTATGAATTCAGATATCAATATCCCGATCATCCGGATGCAGAGCGAGACAGCGCGCAGTTCTTTGGTTCAATTTCTATCGCAGATGAAATTCCAAAAGCCCAGCAATCTCTGCAGCGCATTGACAGTTTGGGATTAAGTGTGAGTGGGTATAGTCGTCCTGAGAGAATAGATGAACAACTCTATTCAGGTGTGTTCGATTCGCTAGAGAGTTATTATTCTCGAGACCAGCTAGGCCGAGCCTATTGGAAGATCTCGCGATACCATCGAATCATGTACTCTTCTGTTCATGATCCGGAGAAAATCTTGAAGTTGATACAGGATAGATGTGGTTTTGATTCCGACAGCATCGTGTACAAGGAAGAATCCAATGCAAATAATGTCTATTCAGGAAGCTATCAGCTTCGCACAAAACGAGCCTTGGAAAATGGCTACTGGTATCGTAATGTTTACATCAGATACTGTGAACCTTATGTCTATGTGATAACGGAGCCGCTGCTTGTTGATGATTCTGATCACGGACGTAGTCTTATGCGGCAACGTGTTGCGTCCTTACAAATAAACGACACTGTTGCTCAAGCTCCGCCACTTGCTCAGCAGACGTGGTTGGAAGACATAATGAGCAATGATACTGTCAAAGTACACAGAGCAGAGGCTTTTGTCAATCGCGTGTGGTTTGAGTCTGACACGAGCTGGTATGGAGTCTTGCGTGTGGCGCTGCAGAAAGATCATTACGACAGCGACTCGAGTTTAAGAGATAGTGCGTCGACGAATTGGTGGAGAGCTACAAGAGTAAGCATGCTCAACAGCTTTTCACGAGACTCTTCGATGTCGACAAAGCGCTTTTTAGCTCAGTTAGCCAAGGATGAAACTCGTCCGATTAAATTTCGAACTAAAGCTGCTCTTAGTCTTGCGAGATGCACAGGCGACAGCGTTCTGCATTTCGTTTTAGATGTCGTTAATACAGCTGCTCGAGACACTCAAGGTCTTTCTGACGATTATGCAACGGCATTGAAGTCTGCCGGCCGAGACAGCACAGGCTGTTGTGAAGAACGTGCTCGCATCGCCAAACTATACTCAACGAAGAATTACAAGAGTGCAGTTCTGGATTTACTCACGAAGTGTGTGATGAAATCTCACGAGCCAAAGGATGTGGTGGGATTATTGCCAGCGCAATCAATGCTGACAAAGGACTTCAACGCCGCGTTCAAAGATTACGAGCGTTCTCTGCGATATCCGAAGAAAGAACCATATGATTCGGATAAACCGGAAGCAGGTTCCATGAATATTCACGATGAGACTTCTAAGGACATCGTCGCATCATTCTGCAAATGGTATAAGTACTGTCCGGCTGATGCTGAGTCTAAAAAGATACTCTACAACATCGCAAAACGTCTCTACGACACAGATCGTGACCTGTCAGCGCACGCTATGACCACGCTGATATACATAGCTCCTGTTCAAGATACTGCACTACTTCACAAGCTTGTAGATTCATCACGACAAAGTATAGCACTGTTGCGGGCTGTAGACTCTGTAAAACAACGTCAGCTTCTTCCGTCGCGCTACTTCACACAACAGTGTTACGCGCAATACGAGCTCGATGAGTACTTGCGTGAATCAGAAGAATACGAGAACGATTACGACGAAGCCACTGACTACTCGCAATTAAACTACGCAGGCAAATTTGTCACAAGCGTTGTAGTACCACAAGACACCTCTTACGAAAAGCCAGGACGCTATTATCTTTTTGAGCTTAAACGCAAATCGAAGAAAGATGTAGTGAATGACGCGGATACTACTGATTACGAGCAAAGAGACTTCAAGGTCGTTGGACCATTTGCCGCGGATTCGACGTCTCTCGCTTACTCTGAAGTAGAAGTCAAAACTTGTTGGGGTGTCAAAGCAAGTGATTCTCCGACAACGATGGTTGACAAAGCTCTCAATAAAAGCTACGTCGATGCCTATATAAAAGAGCGAGCTTTAAAGTACGAAAGTGAGTACTGAAAGTGCCGGTTTGTCGTTATAAAGGGGCAAGTGAAGTTGAAATTCTCAGTCTTGTATTGTTGATTGCTTTAATTGATTAATCATGCGCTACCAACAAATCTCCCACGCATTCATTCCGGCGATGCAAGAGCTTGGACTCCATACTTGGAGTCAGTATCGTGACAAGCTGACAGATGAGCATTGGGAATCCATGCAGAAGAATGTGGGTTCCGCCTCGACTTATGAAAAGCTGCTCGAGCGCGGCTCATGCGAAGCGTGTTTTAATGAGGCTGATGAGTTGGTGGGTATGTCGTTTTGGGTGCAAAGCGGCGTGGGGGATGCGATTTATGATGCGGCGTGGTGTCAGCTGCGTTTTGTGACGGTGCGACCGGATGTTGCCGGACAAGGCATTGCACGCCGTTTGGTTCAACGCTGCATAGATGCGGCTCGCGATGCGGGCGAACAGACAATGGCGCTGCATACTTCCGAAGTGATGAGCACCGCCCGCGGACTCTACGAACGCATGGGATTCATCCAAATACGCGATTTACCCGTGCGCTACGGTTGGCACTACTGGCTGTTTACTATGGAACTGCACTGAACGCGGTGCAGACTGCGCTGGTTCAATGCTCGATCATCCCGTACAAATACCGTAGTCAGAATTGCTTGAAATGCACTTGTTTTGCATTAGAATCGCCTTTATACCGTAGTGCATTGCAGTAAATGACGGGGATTAGCTTCTGCTTGTTGACCCCCTACGATCGGTCCTAACAGCGATATTTGGCTTTGTTGATTCTGTTCCGGTGCTGTCGATGCCACTATGCAGTTGAAAGAGCAGGACTTAGGACGCGGAACGTATAAAGATGGTAGATGATAGTCGACTGAGGGAACGAAGCACACTGTCGGTCGAGAGGGATTGTCAGGCACATTCAATCAACGCATGAATTACTCGCCAGAATACATAGCGCAGTTGGAGCAGAGTTTAGAGAAGGCGCGGAGTCGGGAGAAGCGACGCGACATTGCCCTGATGCTTGCCGAGAATCTCATTAATTCCCGTCCAATTAAAGCGGCTGAATACGCTGACATTACGCGAACACTGGCTGAGGTGGAATTAAATAAATCCGGAATTAATGCGAATGCAATTAAAACAAATCAACTGGCAATTGCACGTGCGCAGACGGTGATCTTTTTCTGCAAGCAAAGTAGTGCGGAGCGCGACGAATTGGTTCCGATGATTCAGTCGGCTATTGATTGTTTTGAGAAATACTCTGATGCCATCCGCGTTGCAAAGGCTCGTCAGAAATTAGCCTTCTACCACTTCCGTTCTCGTCGATTCGAAGAAGCTCGACGATTGTATGAAATCGATCTCAATGTTTTAATTAAAGCAGAGGAGATCTCAGCAATTGTATCAACGCGTAACGGACTTGGTCAGATTTTAATTCACGAAGGAAAGCACGATCTGGCTATTGAGCAGTTCCGTGATGGTCTTGGCTGGGCGATGAAACTTGGCGAGCCTGTTTACATCATCGCTATGCACGTCGGTATGGGAATGGCATACCAGGATCATGGTCAGTTTGCCCTTGCCCGTGAGTCTTACGAAAGCGCGCTGCAGTACTGCGACGAAGACTTGATGCTGCAGCAAAGCGCTTCGATACATATTGGCTTGGCAGGATTGGAGAATATGCGCGGTGACTATGTGTCCAGTATTAATCACTGCATGATAGCACTTCATCACTATGAAAGGGCCGGCGATTTCCACGGGATGAGCTCAGCATTGGAAGTGGCTAGTGGAGCGTACATGACGCTAAGTGACTTTGAACATGCCATAAAGTTGATTCAGCGGCTGGAGCTCATCGCACGCGAAACCGGATCACCTTTCAAGCAAGCCGCAGCGAACAACTTACTTGCGACTGCCTATGCAAGTCAGAAGGATCACGAGAAAGCACTTCTGTATTTTCAGGAAGCTCAACGGTTGTTTGATTTGGTGAGCGATCAGCGCGGACAATGCTATTCTCGTGCTAATGTTGCTCAAACTCTCAACGACCTTGGTCGAGCTCATGAAGCCGAAGCTCTGGTGCGCTCTGCCTTGCATATGTCACGTGAGTTTGTTTTCCCTGATCTCGAAGTCGAGATTCTCCCTATCTACTGTGCGATTGCACTGAATGTTGGTTTTGCAGCAGACATTGTTTCTGATCTCGAGCACGGAATTCAAAGTTCGATTCGCATTGATTTCAAGCGCGGTCAGGGATTGATTCTCAAATGTCTGAGCGACGTCGCCTTTGCCTTTCGCGATCTTCAGAACGCCCATCAAAAGGCACAAGAGGCAGCTCAGATTGCCCGCGAGGTCGGCGACCGTGTGTTGGAAGCACAGTGTCTGCAGCGTATTGCTGAGCTTTACGCAGCTGCCTCCGACTTCAAGACCGCCTATGAATTTCATCGTCAGTTTCACACACTCGACGCCGAAAACAATCGCGCTGCCGCTGAGCGCAATGTTCGAAATATGATGGTATTGCTTGAGACGGAGCGTTTGCAAAAGGAACGCGATATCCTTCAGCAGCAGAACACGCACCTTCAATCACAAAACGAATACAAGCAGAAAGAACTCTCGGCCATGGCGCTGCACTTGGTGCACAAGAATGAAATGCTGGAGAGTATAAAGCACCGCGCGCAGAATATCGTCAGCGAGTACTCAAGCGAGGCTCGTTCTTTGGCTGATGAAATGGTGCGTCAGATCGAGCGCAACCTGCGCGACGACACTTCATGGGAATCATTCAATCAGCAGTTCACACAACTTCATTCCAACTTTGTGCAGAGTTTGTCGGAACGCTATCCCAAACTCACGCCCATGGAATTGAAAATTTGTTCGCTGCTAAAGATTCAACTCAGCACAAAGGAAATTGCGGCGGCATTGGTGCTGTCGCCTCGCACTGTCGAAGACCATCGTAATCGTCTTCGTAGAAAATTCAAACTCAGCAAAGACCATAACCTCGCGACTTTTTTATCGGCGATTGGGTAGTAATTGAATTTGAAACACAATGCTCTCGGTATATAGCTGCCTTTCCAACACACGCCTAGTTATCTGATGCTGGTCGTCTTTAGATCGCATCATCAAGTCCGTAGCCGAGCACATCTTCACTCAAGATTTATAGCGCACAAAAAAAACGCAGTTCCATGCGACGGTGGAACTGCGTTGGGTGCCATACTGTATGAGTTGTATCAGGACAGCTCACACATTGTCATTTAGCTAAGCGTGCACGTGTCAGACCGGCGGCGGCGGCACCAGCACTTGAGCTAATAATATTCGAAGTGAGATCGGCAGTAATGAGTGCAGAGGACATAACGTTAAAGCTGACGATCATCCACAGTTCAAACCACACTGCGAGTGCGACCGAAACAACAACAGCCGTTTTTAGGATGGAGCTTGTTGTTAAGAGGTTGAGCTTCTCAAAGAGCAAGCACATCATCACGATGAAGATGAGATGGCAGCAAAACACGATCAGCAAGTTCGGATCTGAGTTTGCAGCAGCACCGAAACTTGCCATGCCGGCATCCATAGTTGATTTGAAGATCAGGCCATAAAACAATCCACCAAGGAGAAAGAGGATGACGGTTCCAACAATTGCCGGAAGTACAATGTTTTTCATAGTGCCGGGATTTAGTAATAGAACAAATGAATTAAGCTCGACGCGGATTGATTGAGAGTGTTGCGATTCAAACACAGTAATCAATTTGTCTGCACGTGATTTTCGAGTGTCGGGACTGTTAGCATATACTTCCAGATAGAGCGAATCTCTTGAGAGTCAAGACTGTTCATGCGAGGCATTGCAAGACTCAAGTTGCGATTGGACGGGTTCGTGCCAGTACGCAACGTTGAAGCGAACTGCTCAAAGGTCCATGATCCAATGCCGTTTGTTTTACTTGGCGTGATGTTAGCTGACTTTGTGATTTTAAAGTCCTTGCCCAATATTTCATTTCCGCCGCCCATATAACCCGGAGAATTTTCCGGTTTAACAGCATCGAGTGTTTCAAAACTTTGCGAATGACAAGCATAGCACTCATAGCGTGATTGCACCAAGTACTTTCCGTACTCTACTTCGTTAGCCGGACTCACGCTCGCTCGCGCAACCCCGTCGTACGGCAATGGCGCATATACACCAAACTTCATCAGTGCTTTAGCCAGGAAGTTTGCTTTCCATTCTTTGGGTTGCGCTTCCGATGCCTGCACGATAGGCGCGGGTGAGCGCAGGAAGGAGATGATGCAATTAAGATCTTCGTCGGAAAGAGTCAGAGAGGACATAAAAGGTCCGGCGAACAGTCCATCACGTCGAATTCCCGTTCTCAACAAATACGCGAGCTCGCCATCCGAGTATTTTCCAATTCCGTGCTCCATGCTCTGTGTAATATTCTTCGTCCAGAATTCTCCGAAGGGATTATCAGCAGGCAGGTATTGGCGTCCACTCAACTTCGAGTCATCACCCAAATGACAATACGCGCAGCGCTCCGTCACAATACGTCGACCAATCTCCAAATGCGCCGAGTCCGTATAGCGCTGCGCCGCAATACTCTTCGTTTCATAGCGCGGCACATCCGAAGCACCAATCCAAACACTTATACCACCAATGATCAGAACCAAAGCACCAAACAGCCAGGCAAGGACCTTGAGAATTTTCTTGAACATGCTAAACCTCAGATAGTTTGTAGTACAACGAATTGTCAATTCAACCCCAATATATACAGCTCGTAGCTGTATTTGCGCCTCCCCAATCGTCCCCGCATACCATCACATTCCCTAATCCAGATACTGCAACTTCTCCATCTCCAGACAGCACCGCACTACGGTATTGCTACGGTATAGTGTTTAAATATTGATAAAACAACAGGCGAAGGGCTTTGAAGCATACGGTATGATTGGTGGTGGTTATAGATTTTCCGTCGTGTCAGATGCAGGTGCAGCGGACATCTGACACTGCACGTACTGACGTCGAGTGTTGAGAGTCCAAGCCTCGAGCGCTGTCAGATGTCCGCTGCGCGAGCATCTGACAGAACGGGGTCA
>JBGAUL010000043.1:0-18859 GCA_044228685.1 Chlorobiota bacterium | reverse complement strand
GATCGGTGCCGGAAATATTGCTCAAAGTGTACACCTTCCAATTCTGACGAAACTTCCTAATGCAACGCTGATGGCGATTTGCGATAAGAACTACTCAAAAGCTAAGATCATCGCAGAAAAGTATAATATTCCCTACGTCTGTCGCACCGTTGAGGAATTGTCGAAGATTGATGTAGTGCGTGCTGCTGATGTATGTACTAGCACGGATGCGCACCTTGAGACCACGCTCGCATGTATTGAGAGAGGTATCGATGTTTTAGTTGAAAAGCCATTGGCGCGTACTCATGCAGAAGCTGCGCAGATCGTGAAGGCGGCGGCTCAGAAGAAAACCAAGCTTATGGTTGGTATGAATCATCGATTCCGTCCCGACACCGTCATGCTCAAGAACTACATCGAGCAAGGACAACTCGGCAATGTTTATTACGTCAAATGCGGCTGGCTCAAGCCTCGTTCCAGTGATTCGAAGTGGATGGCGCAAGCTGACAAATCAGGTGGTGGGGTAATGCTCGATTTGGGAATTGTGATGATTGATTTGCTCATGCACATTTTCAATTACAAGCGCGTCCGTTCTGTGAATGCGTCAATGTTCTACCACCAAACACGTTCCGTTGAGGATGTGGTCATTGGCACTTTGAACTTTGAAGATGGAAGCGTTGCTTCGATTGAAACGAGCTGGTCATTGATGCGTCCCGACGACTTGTATTACTGCAACGTCTACGGCAAAAAGGGAAGCGCGTATATCAATCCCTTTAAAGTGATCAAACAAGAGGGTGATGGATATTCAACCTTCACAAACGAGAACACCACTCGTTCGAAAATCTCTCAATACACGAAGTCCTATGAAGTCGAGATTAAGCACTTCGTTTCTGCAGTCCAAGATCTTATCCCAGTCGTCTCGACCGGATGGGAAGCAATGGAACGTATGAAGTTAGTGGAAGCAATGTATCGCTCTGCAGCCGAACGCTGCGAAGTCATGATTGACCACGATTAATTCGCTTGAGCGAATTAAGATCCAACTTTTCCGTGAAGGTGATTGTAGTCTTTAAGGACGCGGTCCAGAAAAGAGACCGCTCCCATATCGCTATCGATGCGCAAGCGTGCCGCGATACGATTACGAGCCTCGAGTGCAATGGTATCAAAATTCTGTCGCTGAATATCAGGATTCTCAAACGCAACTAGTATCTCTCGAATGACGGCGGCTTCGCTGTCTTTGAGATTTACGGCCTCGCGAAACATGGGCTCATAATTCGGATCAATGTCCTCGAAGATTGTTTCGCTGAAATTGTGTTCGACGAGCTTAACGACTGTCGTGCCCGCAGCTAAATCACCGAGTCGCTGTCCTTTGGCTGAGAACAAATAACTCCACATTGCCACCGACCCTGCCGAACTATCCAACTCGATAAAGCGGAAGATCCATCGTAAGAGATAGGAACCGATCCCGGGTTGCGAACCATCGAGCATCACTACTTTGATTTTTCGAATGCGCTTGCCAATGGTCTGACCGTCATTCAAAATTTCAAAGAGTAAATCATAAAAAATCCAGGGCAACAATACGACTATGATAAATACTGTGCTGTTGAAATAGCCTGAGTCTCGCGTCAAGAAATACACCAGCAAGAGATAACCCATCTTGATGGCAATAGTATCAATGAGATAGGCTAGAATGCGATCCCCGATACTTGCTATAGTGTACTCGATACCAACGTTTTGCGCGGTATCAATACGGATATTCTCCATGATTCGAATTTGGTTATCTTGAGACTAGGGATTGACTGCCGCAGGGCAGCTACGGACAAATTACTCATCCAATTCGCTCAGTCGTATAAAATTCATGCGTGAAGTAAGCTTTTTACATCAGAATTCTCGCAAGTGGAAGGAGTTCGAGCAACTCATGAGCGATAAAGAGGGAACAAAGGATCCGAATCGTCTCACTGACCTCTTCGTGGAATTGACAGATGATTTGTCCTATGCCCGGACATTTTTTCCTCAAGCACAGACAACCGCCTATCTCAACAGCCTTAGTGTAAAGGTTCACCAGAAATTATATCGTAATAAAAAGGAACGGGCCTCGAGGCTAATTACTTTTTGGACCCAAGAAGTGCCTCGCGTTATGCGTGAAACTCATCGCATGCTGCTGCTGTCGTTTTGCATTTTTATTCTGTCCGCGGCTATCGGTGTGTTCAGTATGAATGTTGATGGTCGTTTTGCCCGTTTGGTTTTAGGCGACGGATACGTGAACATGACCGAGCACAATATCGAAAAAGGAAACGCCCTCGAAGTGTACCAGCATTCAGATGGCTTCACCATGTTTGTCATGATTGCGTTTAACAATGAGATGGTGGCGCTTCGAACTTTTATCATGGGACTCATGGCGGGCTTCGGAACGGTTATGGTGCTCTTCAACAACGGACTCATGGTCGGGGTCTTTCAGTATTTCTTCGTGAAAGCTAACGTTGGAGCCGAAGCTGCACGCGGTATATGGCTGCACGGCACGCTTGAAATTTCTTCTATTGTGATTGCCGGTTCGGCTGGACTTGTCTTGGGACATAGCATACTCTTTCCCGGAACCTACAAGCGTTTGGAGGCTTTTCGTCGTGGAGCGATCAAAGGTTTAAAGATCATGGTTGGTCAAGTACCGCAAATTCTCCTTGCTGCAGTGTTTGAGTCATTTGTCACGCGCTGGAGTCAATCGCAAGTGGTGCTGAGCTGGACGATTATCGCACTATCGTTGCTCTTTGTCATCTGGTACTATGTAATCTATCCCATCCAATGTGAGAAAAGGGCACTTGCATGAGCGAAGTCGCTAACACCTTCATTTTGCGAAAGCAAAGAAGCTTGAACGAGATTCTCAATGCAAGCTTCAGCTTCGTACGACAACACCGACAGATCTTAATGAAGGGTCTCGTACGCTACGTATTGCCGCTTCTCATTTTGTGCTGCGGCTTACTCGTAATTGTGTTTCAAAGCTACATGCCGAGCGGACCGGGCGGTCGGATTGAAGAACCGGAGGCCGGAACAATATTGTTCACCGTTATGGTTGTGTTTCTCGTCTGTCTCATTATGCTTGTGGTTTTTGCGATCACCAATGCTCTCTATTTCGCCGTCGTAAAGTTGTCAAGCAGTGGTCAGCCCTTCGAATTGCCGCAGGTAAAGAAACTGATAAAAAAGAGTGTTGGTCCACTCATTGGTCTCTACATCCTCCAGTCCATTATCACAATGGTCGTGAATTATGCGGTGATGATTCCGTCCTTCTTTATCTCCGCGATAGCAGGTGCGGCAACCGGTAGTGCAGTTGTCTCAGTTCTTTTTATGCTGGTCGCCTACTCGGTACAAATAGGAATGGCGGGATTCTTGAGTTTGTCTTCTCCCGTACTTGTGTTTGAAAATCGTTCTGTATTCTCCTGTCTTCAACGCTCCGCAAGTCTCGTTCGCGATCATTTTTGGCCGACCTTTGGTTTGATGATTCTGGTCTACATCATTGCATATGAAATGATGATGGCGCCAATCGTGCATCCCGTCTTGATACTCTCGATCTTAAAACAGGTAGTTGATCCTGTTGCTACCATGCAGTGGCTGTATGACAGTCGACTGGTTATTTCAATCGCGGCGTCCATCTACGGACTGTTTGTTGCTATGTGCGGCTTCTTCTTGTGGATGTATCCAACCATTGCTCTATCTCTGCAGTATATGAGCCTGGTAGAACGCAAAGAAGGAATTGGACTTGCAATGCGTGTGAACAATACCCTCGAACCAGTGCCTCCAGGTTACTTTGATAAGCCGGTGGAAACTGCTGAGGAGACCACCGCAGCAGTTGATGCACAAGTGCAAGATGCAGATGTGAGCGAAGCAAAAGTCGCTGAGGAGAATAGTGAGACTAGTGATATTTCAAGTGACCAAAACAATGCGCAGTCAGATCAGGGATCTGAACTGTCCTCACAATCGGAGTCAGGCGAAGCTCCAAGCCAACAATGAGTAATCAAAGACGAATGATAGTGTTCCTTGGACACATACTTGTGTTATGTGTTCTCGTGACCATTCGTCCTACACATCTTCTCTCTCAATCCGATTCTCAAAAAGTTGAAGTCGATACTACTCACGTTGATTCTACCAATGTTGATTCAACCAATGTTGATTCGGATGACGATGAGGAAGATGCATATATCGAGCGTACTGTAGTCTTCGGTCACCTGGACGATTCGTTAGCCATGACCAAGCGCTATGACAGTGCGACCGTTCAGCAACGACAGATTGATGATGAGCAGTGGAAGAGCATTACTAGTGATGACGACTACAGCTATGATCGAGGACGTCATGCTTCCGACCTGACCTGGCTAGGGCGCATCATCGATCGCATTTTTCGTTTTTTTATTCCCAAAAATTTCCCCTCACTTGGCATCTCATTTTGGAAGATAGTTAGCTACACATTGATCGTGATCTTTCTCGTCCTTGTGCTCGTCTGGTTCTCAAAAGCCGGATTTAAAGGGACATTGTATGGTGCTCCAAAAGCAATGGATCAGGGAGGTGAAGCCGGTGTCGAGGACATCAACTCCATCAATTTCGAAGAAATGCTTCAGCAAGCTTTGGCCGCAAAGGATTATCGTCGAGCTGTGCGAGTACTCTTTCTCAAAGAACTCCATGCACTGAACACCGAACAAAGAATTGTGTGGGATCCTGCGAAAACCAATAGACGATATATCGAGGAGATTCAAGACACAGAGCTTCGCGCGCTGTTCAAGCGAATCTGCTGGTTGTTCGATCTTGTGTGGTATGGTGAATATCAATTAGATGCAGAATTGTATGCAGAAGTAGAGAAAGACTTTGCTGCTTGTGCTAAACTTCGACTCAGTCTTGAGCCGATACCAACGCCGGTCAATGACATATTGCACATTGGACGCGAGGTGAAGGTATGAAAAGCTCTACGCGCATTGTCATTATTACTTCCCTCGTTCTGAGCATCATGATCCTCGTCAAGCTGGGTCAACCGGATCCAATCGATTGGCACGACAGCTACCATCAAGCCGATGGTATACCCTATGGTGCCAGACTCATTCATCGAGTCTTGGAGCAGCAGCAGGATTTGCTGCCCTTGAAGGATATGACCGTGTCGGCTGCTGAAGAGATGCGCGATAGTAGTCACAGCTCAAAGGCTAACTACCTTTACGTAACGCCACGCTTCGATCCGGATCCTGAATCGTGGCGACACATAAAGCAAAAAGTTCAAGAGGGAGCGACAGTATTCATTGCTTCCTTTAGACTCGACACAACAGTAAGGCATGATCTCAAAGTATCAATGTCGTATTCGTTTCCCGACTCTATACAGTTTGAATACGTCAATCCATCGATCAAACCCAACTCAGCGCGAAGCTTTGAGTTTACGCATCATATGTACTTCGATAGTATTCCGGACAAAGCAACAACGGTGCTGAGTACGGTTGGCAAGGAAGCCGTGTTCATTCGCATCCGTTTGGGCGCAGGACAATTTCTGTTGCATTCAGTACCGGAGCTTTTTTCGAATTATCTGCTTACAAACGACACGCTTCGTCCTATAAGTGTTGCAGCCTTGTCATTTCTTCCCGCTGCTCCAACCTATTGGGATGAATACTACAAGCCGGATCGTGGAGCGAATCGTGAGTTTAGTCTTCATGTTTTGCTCGACGACGGACGTCTGCGTTCTGCATACTATGTGCTCATTGCATCGATACTCTTCTTTGTTCTGTTTCATAGCGGTCGACGTCAGCGTGCCATTCCAATCATTGAACCTTTGCGTAACGCAACGCTTGATTTTGTCACAACGGTTGGCATGCTCTACTACCAGCATCGCGACAGCGTGATGATGATCGATCGTAAGATTGTGTACTTACAAGAATTTCTGCGAAGTACATTCTATCTCAGCGAAAGATCTATTGGCGAACAAGCTCAAGAGAAGATTGCATCAAAGAGCGGCATGGACATTCTCGAAGTGCGGATGTTTTTTGCTGAGATAGAACGCATACACTCGAATCGTTTTGCTACCGATGCAGATGTTATTCGATTGAATGCCATGATCGAAGATTTCAAGTCACGTCTGCCCGGGACAGCATCAGCAAAGAAACTTGCTGAGACCCGTCAAGAAGCAGCATAGATAGATCCTAAACACGAAACACAATCACTTAACACAAAAGCACATGTTTGAAAATAGAATTGATCTCAGCGCAGTACAGCAAGCAGCTGATCGCATTCGTGCGCAATTCGCAAAAGTTATCGTTGGTCAAAGTGATTTGATTGACATGCTGTTGCGTGCCTTGTTGTGCGACGGACACGTTTTGCTCGAGGGCGCTCCCGGAGTTGCCAAGACTCTTGCAGCAAAACTCTTGGCTCAATGCGTGTCGGTGAATTTTTCTCGTATCCAATTGACGCCGGATCTCATGCCGTCTGATGTGATTGGTACGATGGTCTTCAATCCCAAGAACACAGAATTCAGCTTTCGAGCGGGTCCGGTGTTTTCGAACATCGTACTCGTCGACGAAATCAATCGCGCACCAGCCAAAACACAATCAGCCTTGTTGGAAGTGATGGAGGAGCGTCATGTCACCGTCGATGGCACGACCCACAAAATGTCGTCACCGTTCTTTGTTATTGCAACGCAGAATCCCGTCGAGCACGAGGGCACGTACCGTTTGCCCGAAGCACAGCTCGACCGTTTTCTCTTCAAGATTAGTGTGCCTTATCCTAAGCTTGAAGACGAAGTCAAGATTCTCGCGCATAATCATGAACGTCGCGGTGATCAGGGACTCAGCGGTATTGAACCGGTGTTGAATGCTGAGCAACTCGCTGCTGCACGTGTGCTCGTACAAACGATTCACATCGAGCAAAAACTCATCGAGTATATCGCGAAGCTTGTCAATCAAACGCGCAATCATGCTTCGATCTACTTGCCCGCATCACCACGTGCTTCGCTGGGCATTCTTCATGCAGCCAAGGCTACGGCGGCATTGAGTGGAACTGACTTCGTTACTCCGGAGCACATCAAAGAAGTGAGTTATCCGGTTCTTCGTCACCGCATCCAGCTCACGCCGGAACGGGAGATGGAGGGTGCTGCGACTGATGATGTTATACGCGAGATTGTCGAAAAGACCGATGTACCGAGATAAGAGCATGTGATTGTGAGATTATTTCGTTCCATACTAGCCTTTATCCGTTCGCTCTACGGGACAACGCGACTACTTGCCGTGTCGATGGCATTCGTCGTGCTCTTTGTGGTGTCCAGCAGTTTGCCATGGCTCGAACTTCCCCTCGACATTGCGCTCTTGCTCGTTATCGCTCTCGTCATCGTCGATATCATTTTTCTCTTTCGCTTTCCGGGGATAACGGTCGAGCGACAAATGCACGAGCGTTTGTCAAATGGCGACGACAACGAGATCATTCTTGAGATCGAGAATCGATACGCGGCTCCGGTGAGCGTGGAGATCATCGACGAGACGCCGATCCAGTTCCAGTATCGCAATCTCAAATTCAAGCGGGAGTTAACGGCTGGTCAGAAAGAGCGCTTGGTCTACACTCTGCGTCCATTCGAGCGTGGTGAGTACGAGTTTGGCGCTATCAACGTCTTTGTGCGCTCTCGCAGATCTTTGATCGAACGTAAGATTCGCTTAGACAGACCTCATACGGTTGCCGTCTATCCTTCATTTATTCAGATGCGCAAGTATGAGCTTCTGGCGGCGACCAATCGTCTGACAGAAGCCGGCATCAAACGTATTCGTCGGGTTGGATCGGCGCGTGAGTTCGATCAGATACGTGAATATGTTCCGGGTGACGAGTACCGTACGATCAACTGGAATGCAACGGCACGTCGGGCGGATTTGATGGTCAATCAATTTCAAGACGAGAAGTCGCAATCGGTCTATTCTCTCATCGACATGGGTCGCGGCATGAAGATGCCATTCGAAGGCATGAGTCTTCTAGACTATGCAATCAACGCATCGTTGGTGATTTCCGACGTTGCGATGATCAAAGACGACAAGGCAGGATTGATAACATTTGGCGATTCGATTGAGACGGTGTTGAAGGCGGAGCGTGGACGTGGTCAGCTGAAGAAAATCATGGAGCTGCTCTACAAACAGCACACCGGCTTTCTCGAGCCATCATTTGAGAAACTCGTCAGCACTGTGCGTCGCAATATTCCACAACGCTCTTTGCTTATCCTGTTTAGCAATTTTGAGACAGTATCAAATCTCAAACGACAGCTGCCATACCTCAGCATGCTCGCTTCGTCGCACGTGTTGTGCGTGGTCTTGTTTGAAAACACAGAGCTGCGTCAGCTCATTGATTCACGTCCACAAAAACTCGAAGAAGTCTACATCCAAACCATCGCCGAGAAGTTTGCCTTCGAGAAGAAACTCATCGTTCGGGAACTGGCGATTCGAGGTATACACACCATACATACCGCGCCAAGTCAACTGAGCGTCAATACGATCAACGCTTATCTTCAATTGAAAGCTCGTGGTGTTATCTAGCGCGTGAAGGCTATTGGACTCTCTGATGTGCTTAACTCGTAGCCTTAGGAGCGGGATGACCCTCGCCATCAATCATTGCAAATGCATGCTTGATAGCAGGGAACACCGCTCGCATACATTCGATTGCGCCACGAGGAGACCCGGGAATGCACAGAATTAGGGTTTGTCCGCGAAGTCCGGCACAGCTTCTCGATAACATTGCTCGCTGAGTTCTTTCTTGCCCATAGGAGCGCATCGCTTCTGCAATGCCCGGAACATTTCGTTCGAAGAGGGCTTCGACAGTATCCGGCGTCTGATCACGAGGCGAGAGACCGGTGCCACCACACACAACTAACAAGTTCACTGCATCATCAACAGCGGAGAGAACTTGCGATTTGATTTGATCAGCTTCGTCCGCTATAACCAGAACAGGGTCGAGACTAAACTTTTGCGACTCCAAGTACTGATGCAATGTCGGACCCGAAGCATCTTCTGCTTGACCTGCACTAACTGAATCAGAACACACGACAATGCGTGCATTCAAAGAACTTTGAGAAAGCGACTCAGCACTCTTGCCACCGCTCTTCGATTGCAGTCGTATGTCGCGAATGACAATCTCCGGATCAATGGGCTTGAGCATGTCATACACGGTCAAGGCTGCGACACTTGCGCCGTGCATAGCTTCAACTTCGACACCTGTGCGGTAAACACACTGAACATCGACGCGTATCTCGATGGCGTGATCGCTGAGTTCAAAGGACACTGCAGTGGATTCGATGGGAATGGGATGACAATCCGGAATGACATCTGAAGTCTTCTTTACGGCAAACAACGCAGCCACACGCGCTGACTCAAGGACGTTGCCTTTAGGTACACAGTTGTCGCGGACCGCTTGGACAGTCTCAGCTCGAGACAACTCAACACGCGCACTTGCAATCGCTCGACGCAGACTTGTGATTTTAGAAGTGATATCAACCATGATTTGGTTTCGTTCTTGAGTGAGGAATATTTATTGCCCGTCGGCAGCGTTATTGGAAGTTTTCCATCGCGCTTGACCACTATCACAAACTTCCTTTCCCCAAATGGCAGCACGACCCTTGATTTCATCAACAACATAAGCACAAGCTTCACGAGCCGCAACACGATGAGCTGATGAGCACATAACAAAGAGGGAAATCCTGCCGGCTTCGACACGTCCGATGCTGTGGCGTACGTGTAAGCAACGCAATGCAAATCGCGCAAGCGCTTCCTCGCGGATCTCTTGTATGCAGCTCTCGGCCATTTCCTCGTATGCTTCGTACTCAATTGCAAGTACAGTGCCTTGCGCAAGAACATCGGCGCGGACTTGTCCGCAGAAGATTTCATGCGCTCCGCAATCGGTCTTGGACTCATGCGCAACGATTTGCTCTGCGATCCATTGTGCTTCAACGGGACCTTGATGCAAACAGCGTTTCTTTTTGGGTGAAGTGTCCATGCAGCTTGATTGCTAAGATTATATAGCGTCTTGTTGATTACGAAAAGTCCGCCACTCGCGTAGTCCTCCGCGTAGAGCGTAGAGTTTGCGCGATGAAGCAAACCCTTCAATATCCTTCAGCACTGCAGTACTTCGTATTCCACGCTCGCAGAGCAAAACGACAGTAATGTCTGCATCGAGTTGTTGAAGCACGCTCGCAAAGTCTGTTAGTGCGTGCTGATGCAATGTGTCGATTCCAGCTTCTTCAGCTGAGTCATCTCTGAAGTCAGCTATGTACAGTATCTCATCGCTTTGCAAAAGCTCTTGAAGCTGTTGAACGTTGATGAGATGCTGAGTTGCGGGAGCTGCAGCTGCACGGCGTAAAGTCCGCTCATGAAATTCAGATTCTTTTCGCGGACAATCCTGCCACTGTGCTTCGTTTCTACTGACTGCATACTTCGTCATTTGCATGCTTCGTAGATCAATGTGCAGAAGCGTATTGGCCAGCACATCGGACGTGCCTGTCAGTGCTGCGATGGTTTGAGCTGCCATCATAGTACCCACGATGCCCGGAACAACGCCTAGGATTCCATGTACTTCGCAATCACGTCGTGCATGTGCTGCAGGTGAGGAGGGGAATATGCAGCGCAGACTAGCTGAGCGATTGTCTGAACTGACGGGATGATTGAGTACACTGAGTTGAGCTTCGAAGCCATCGACAGAGGCGAAGACCAGAGTCTTGTCAAGAACGACGCAGGCATCGTTGACTAGATAGCGTGTTTCGAAATTGTCGCTGCCGTCAATAACAATGTCGCAGTCGCGTACACACTCAAGAGCATTGTGTTCCTCAAAGCGTTCACTCACAACATCGATTTCAACTTCCGAATTAATAGCACGTAGGTGATGCCGAGCTTGTTCGGCTTTTAACTTTCCGCAGTCTGACTCTTGAAACAGAACTTGACGATGCAAGTTCGTGAGTTCGACGCGATCATCGTCGATGAGACGAAGAAAGCCTATGCCTGCTGCGGCGAGATACAGAGCTGCAGGACATCCCAAACCACCAACACCGACGATTGCTACGCGTGAATGGCGCAGACGTGCTTGTGCTTCCGGACCAAATTCCGGCAAGCGCACTTGTCGATCGTAACGTTGTGAGGAATTAATAAACATCAGGCTCAGCCTCCGGAAAATGGAGGAAGTAAAGCAATCTGACTCGTCTCGCTTAATGCAACATCATCGTGAACGATGCGCAAATCAACAGCAATCGCGTAGGCGGTGTCGCGTAAGATTGGGTAGCGTTTTTCAAGCTCGGCGCGCAAAGCATGACTCCGTGCCTCGCATTCGATATCGATGCTGTCTTCGTGTAAAAGCTCCCGGAACATGGCAAACAATGAAACGCGAAACTGGGGCATGAGTTCAATACAGAATGAGTGACTTACTATTTGGTGTACAGAGTTACACCGGCAATGAGGACGACGAAACCTAAGAGCTGACGCAAGCGATGAGTGTTTAGCTGACGGCTTCCAACAAAGGATCCGAGTAGTCCACCGACAATTGCGCAGCAAGCTAACACCATGACGTTTGGCGAAAGGGTTAAACCGTGCATTGCCTGACTAACAAGACCTGAGACTGAGTTCACAAAAATAAAGAGGGCAGAAATCAAGGCGGTCTCTTTCACTTCCGCCCAAGCAATGAGAATCAGCAAGGGACTTAGGAGAATTCCTCCACCAATTCCGATCATGCCTGAGAGCAATCCAATGAGTGCGCCGAATCCAACTGCCATCAAAGCATTTTGGGGAATGCGAGTCGTGAGTGCTCGTGCCTGACCAAACAACAGTTGCAGAGAGGGAACGATCAAGATCACCGCTAATATCTTCCTGTAGAGATCTTCGTGCAACTCAAACTTGGCACCGATGAAGGATGCAGGAATGCTCCCAAGGATGAGCCAGAGAAAGAGTTGTTTTTTAAGAATGGTCTTGCGGGCGTACATGAGAGAGGCGATGAGCGAGACCACACAATTCATGATGAGGGCAGATGATTTCTTCTGAGCAACCGGAATTTCCCAGAAGGTCATCAACGCCAAATAGGCACTTGCACCGCCATGACCGACCGATGAATACAAGAACGCGGCCAAGCTAATCGCCAGAGCCAGCGTAGCGTCTGAAGTGCTTAGTCCTAAATCTTCTATCATTCTCGCGTGTAGTGTGTTTGTCTTAGCTACTAAAGCTCATCTGTGTCTGATGTATCTCAACGATAGTACCGGCTGGCACGAGGGCTTGTCCGGCAGGGAGTACTGCGAGACAATTGCTTTGCACGAAGGACAGCATGCGATAGGACTCTTGTCCTTCCAACACCTGGACACCTCTGTCACTCTGCTCAGCCCTCATGAAGCAACACAGGTTTGCCGGCTTCTGAACATCCGCCAGCAGTGGTTTGTACAAGCGCGGCAGAAAGCACTGTTCGTGTGATTGAAGATGACGCAGCAGAGGAAGCACATACTCGTAAAAACAACACAAGACAGATGCAGGATTGCCGGGAAGGGCAAGTACTGATGTGTTGTTGAAGCGACCGAAGTACAAGGGTTTTCCAGGACGCTGAAACACTCCGTGAAAAAGCTTCCGCACTCCAAGGCGCCGAAGAGCAAGCTCGACGTGATCGTAGTCGCCCATGGAAATGCCGCCGCTCATTAGCACAACGTCATTAGTCTCGAGCGCAGACGCGAGAACTTCTTCCAATAGCTCAAGCTCGTCTTTAACTCTTGCGTGACTCCCAAGGGCATAACCAAAGTGCTGTAAGGCTGCTTCGAGCGCCGGCGTATTGGCATCATAAATCTGATGACTTTTGTGCGGACGACCGGGAGCCACGAGTTCAGTGCCTGTAGTTATCAATGCGATCTTTGGCTTTCCGAAAGTCTGCAGAGAATTGATACCAAGTGAGGCAAGTAATGAAAGCACCGAGGGCGAGCATACTTGACCGCGATGCAGTACAGTTTGTCCTTGCCGAACATGTGAGCCTTTCTCGCGACAATGCGCCGCAGAAATCACGACATCATCGCTCAGTATCAGACTACTCTTCGACACTCGCGTGAATTCCTGCAACACCACCGCATCTGCCTGTTCGGGTACTTGGGCGCCGGTAAAAACGCGAATCGCTTCGCCGGGAGCCAAATCAAGACTAAGCTTATCACCGGCTTTGGATTCGCCAATTATGTGAAAGCGTTTTTCGGACTGGTGTTCCTTATAGCGAATTGCGAAGCCATCCACGCCAGACTGTCGAAAGGGTGGAAGATCGAGGGGGGCTTGGATATCTGAGGCGAGCACGGTGCCTAGTGCGGTCTTGAGACTGCTTCGGGTTGGGGGCAGTGTCTTGGTAGAAGCGATCAGCAGACCTTGCGCTTGCTCCACTGAGATACACTTGAGAGACTTTTTCATCCGCCAATTCCCATCATCGTTCGTTCCTGTGCTTGGGTACGTTCAATTGCCCAATCTACAGAGTTATGTCCTCCGAGTCGTGCAGCTTTTGCGTGAACACAGGAATGAATGAGCGGCAACACGTCATCGCCACGTCGTAGGGCAGAAGCGAGATCAACTTCACCCGAAGCAAACAAACAGTTGCGCATCATACCATCGGCAGAAAGACGCAGACGATTACAGCTTCCACAGAAAGGTTCACTCATCGTCGAGATCACTGCAAAGACTCCTTTATATCCTGGTATACGATACTTCTTCGCGGTATCGTGCGGTGCATCGCCAACTTTTTGCAGTTGGGGAAAGTGTGAATGCAGTGCGGACAAGATCTCGTCGAAACGAAAGAGCTTCTCAGGTTGCCAGCGATTTCCCGGGAAAGGCATGAACTCGATGAAGCGCATTTCCAGGTTGTGTTCTCGGGTGAGCTCGACGAAATCAGGAAGCTCTGCGTCGTTAATTCCTTTCATCACTACCATGTTGAGCTTGAGTACGAAAGAACGCCGCAAGAGCTCATCAATATTATTGCGCACAGTTGTTAGCTCATCACTTCCACTCAAAAAGCGAAAGGTATCCGCTTTCAAGGAGTCAATACTGAGGTTAACGTGACGTAAACCGCAGCGCTCAAGCAAATCGACGAAGCGCGCTAGACGTGAGCCGTTTGTGGTGAGGCATAGCTCGACATCAAGTTCAGAAAGACGCTGAATAATCTCTGCGGCATCACTGCGAAGTAAAGGTTCACCGCCGGTCAGTCTGATTTTACGTACACCCTCGCGCACAAAAAGTTCGGCTAGGCTAAGGATTTCGTCTGCAGAGAGTCGTTTAGCGTGCGGTGTTAGGATGGGCAGGACTGCTGGGGTAGCGTCAAGGTCGTCTATATTATTGTCAGGTAGACAATACAAACAGCGATAATTGCAGCTATCGGTAAGAGAGATGCGTAAATAATCGTGAACTCGTCCGTATTGATCCTGTATCATCTGATGACTGTTAGCTACATCTCTAATGCACCAAATCTACTGCATTCAGCCTCCACAGAAGAGCTTATCTAAGCGCTGTCCCTTCACAACTTTTTAACGATTTGTACTTTTTGCTGATTCAATTCACCCTTGACGAAAAAATATTTTTTGAGGCTATGTCGAAAATTTGCTCAAAAACGCAGTTTTGACCCTCTAGCCTAAAAAAAAGTAAAAATATTTTTGCATGATAAAAGATAAGCGGGTCTTTTATTCCTTATATTTGTACTGGAACCTTGACATGAAGAGAACGGCAACGAAGAAGATCTGGGGAACAGGAACCAACGAGAGTCTTGAAGAATTTTAAGATAAACGTATCCTAATAACCGTATATTCTTCGGATCTGATAAGTGTAATGGAAGCACTATCCGGCGGTGAGCACAGGTTCTTAGACGGAGAAGCCGGAACTATTAACTAACATCTTAGAAAGGATGACGCGATGAAAAGGTTTTTTGTGCCGTGGGCTGTAATACTCACAATGTTTTGCGTGACGGCTGTACATGCTGAAACGTACCAATCAAAGGGTCACAAAGTGAGTGTTTCCGGTACATCAACTCTGCACGATTGGGAATGTCCTGCAAACAAGTTGTACTCGAAGGGCGACTTGACAATCAACAACGGTGATCTTCAAGCAGTCAATAGTCTTTGGGTTGAAGTCGAAGTAAAGTCGATTAAATCCGAAAAGGAAGCAATGGATGAAAAGATTTATGAAGCTCTCAAGGCAGACAACGCGCCAAAGATCACATTTCAGTTACTGAAAACGAAATCAATCGAAAAGAAGGGCAGTGAGTGGGTTATCACTGCTAACGGAACCTTGACTGTAGCGGGAAATGCTCAGAATGTAGACCTGCAAGTAACGGCTAAGATTATGCCGAATGGAGAAGTCCATTTCCAAGGATCTAAGAAGATGAAGATGACAACTTTCAAAGTCGATCCTCCGACCGCAATGTGGGGTGTTATCAAGAGTGGTGATGACATTACTGTGTCGTTCGAAATGACGATGAAAAAAGGCTAAAACGTATATCAGTTAATCATTTCCTTTATTACCTAACTATTTGGAGTTTATCATGAAAAAGTTCTTGTATACAGCGCTTGTAGTGTTGTTTGCAACTGCCAACCTTAGTGCACAACTTGGCACCGTACAGAACTGGCGTCCGTACGACAAAGGTGGCTTGAATATGTTCGAAGCACCGAAAGATGAAAATGTAAAGTACAATGGTATGAAGCTTCGCATCGGTGGTGGTTTTACACAATCATACCAAGCCTTGTCACACAGCAATAAACCTGATACAGCTGGTGCAAAGGGAGCTTTCAATTTGAAATCAATCACCCCTGGTTTCAATACAGCAGAAGCAAATTTGATGATCGACGTTGATCTCGAAGACGGTGTACGCCTGAATCTCACTTCCTATCTCTCATCTCGCCACCACAACGAGACCTGGGTAAAGGGCGGATATATTCAATTTGATAAGCTCGGATTCCTCGGAATCGATGGCTTGAACAGTATCATGAAGTATTTGACCATTAAAGTTGGTCACATGGAAATCAACTACGGTGATGCTCACTTCCGTCGTTCAGATGGTGGATTTACATTCTACAATCCATTCATCGAAAGCTACATCGTTGATGCATTTACAACAGAAATCGGTGGAGAGTTTCTTTTCCGCAGCAATGGCTTCCTCGCAATGGTTGGCGCAACAAGCGGTGCAATCAAGGGTAGTATTGACCAAGTAACATCAACAGCAGCTGACAAGGATACATCAAAGGCTCCTGCAATTCTGGCTAAGATTGGTTATGATACCAAACTCGGTGATAATGGACGTCTTCGTGTAACGGGTTCTTTGTACACCACAAGTTCTTCACAGAGCAACACCTTGTTTGGTGGTGACCGCACAGGTTCGAACTACTACATGGTTATGGAGAACACAGCAGCAACGACAACTGCTAACGCATTCTCAGGCCGTGTTAACCCAGGATTCTCCGATAAGGTCATGGCAATGCAATACAACCTCTTCTTTAAGATGAGCGCATTGGAAATCTTCGGAACATTTGAAACAGGTACAGGTCGTGCAGCATTGGATACAGCAGACAGAAGCTTTACGCAAATTGCTGCTGACGCTGTCTTCCGTTTTGGTTCACATGATGACGCATATGTTGGCGCACGTTACAACATGGTAAAGGGTCATATGTTTCTTAACACCAATGCAGATCAAAGCATTAACCGTATCGTTTTCGCAGCAGGTTGGTATCTTACAAACAACATCCTCCTCAAGGGTGAGTATGTATCGCAAAGCTATACCGATTATCCAACCAAGAGCATTCTCCGCGAAGGTAAATTCAATGGTGTCGTCATCCATGCTTGCGTTGGATTCTAAGGAACCGAACGATCGAATGGTTGATATTCACAGTGAATTGAATCTATTATGAAACGGTACTGTGTACATAAGCTGCGAGTCCTCGGGCTCGCAGCTTTCTTTTTAGGCAGCATTGGTCGTCGCTTGCTCCTCGTGGCAATGGTAAGTCCAATCGCGCTTTTCCTTCTCAGTGGCTTTTCTGATCCGCCCGTGAGAGTGATGGATATGAGTTACTCCATCGACCCGGGCAGCTCCCTGGCTATCGCCGGAACGAGTAACGTGAATTCCTTCAATTGCTTCTGCAATGAGAATTTCATCAAGCGTCCGGTTAAGGTGACGAGTATCGACTCGAGTATGGTTTTGCGCTTGAGTAATGCGGTGCTGAAATTGCCGACAAAGACCATGGACTGTAACAACAGCCGCATGAATTCCGATTTGTGCGATGCCCTTAAAGCCGATCAGTACCCCTATATCGTCATTGAACTCCACGAAGTCAATCTGAGTAACCTTAACCGTCAGGCCCTCAAAGGAGGCGAATGGCGTAATGTGGTCGCTATTGCTACATTGACAATTACCAATGTGTGTCGACCGCTAGTTTTGGATGTTCGAGCTCAGCAGGTATCCCCCGGACACTATCATTTCGTCAGCTCGAAAGATCTGAAAATGACCGACTTTAAAGTCGATCCACCCACCGCCCTTTTTGGTTTGATCAAGGTCCATAATGAGATCAACATCAAGCTGGACCTCTACGCTACAATCACCAATCCCTGACCTGAACGGTCAGAAAAGCACTGCTCCAAAGTCTGCGATTTCAGCTCGGAAGACGCGATTTTGGGCTCCAAAAGTGAGTTAAGTGTTTTTACGTAAGGTAGTTAGCTAATCTTTGCCTATCTTTGTGTCTCCCGTATCTCAAGGACGTAGATAACGACAATCTAATCTGTCTTCTTCTCAATCCCATGGGATCGGGCTTTGTTCCATTGCAGGCATCTTTTTGTGATTCGATCAATTCGACATATTAGCTTTTTCTTTTTACTCGTAGTTGTACTCGTCATTGGAGAAACAGCCCGCGTGTTTCCGGCTGGTTTTTCTCTTCTCGTTAATCTTAATCCACTGGCAAAAGAGCTCCGTAGCTCGACTGATCGCGGCACCGATAGTCTCTCCATCGTCGCCGTCGAAGCCAGCTTCCACCAAATCGGCAAAGCCTCCTACTACGGTCGTCGCTTCCATGGCAGAAGTACCGCCAACGGCGAGAGCTTTGACATGGATGGTTTTACTGCCGCTCACCGCAATCTTCCGTTTGGTTCGATTGTTCGGGTGGTGAATCCGGATAACAACACGGCTATTATTGTACAGATCAACGATCGCGGACCCTTCGTTCGCGCACGCGTTATCGATATGGCACGTGGAGCAGCTCGATGTATAGACGTCAGCCTTCAAAAGGTCAATCTTGAAGCCTTTCGTCCAACAGAATTCTCCTCAGCCGACTCAGTATTGGGCTTTTGTGGTACCAATTATACCTCAGTGCGCATTGCACCGGGTGCGGTAACCGTGACCGATAGTATTGAGAATTTCTCCGAGGCTGTACGTCGTCACCGCATTATGGCGGCAAAGAATCCTACCGAGGAAGTGTATCTGATGATCGTTCCCTTGAAGGCAGAGTCTTCCAGCGATTCCAAATTCGTGTACTTGATAGGTACGCGTCGTCGGGCGAACGACTATATCGATCCTACCAGTCTCTTGACTGACTAAAGCGAAGTTTTTCGTTGTAGCAATATTGTGAGCCTGGTCCTCCTTTTATTGGAGGACTATGGCTTGCATCGAAAGCTCGTGACCACCGGGCAGTGGTCGCTTATTCCTGCTACTTGCTGTTGGTTAAATGCCGAGGCGGCATTGATGCTATGCAGACTTCTATCCAACCAGCGTTTGTACACCTCAGGCGAACACACGATGTGATCAATGGTGTACCACTTTGCTTCCTTACAGCTGTGTTCTTCGCGCGTTAGGAAAACCGCGTTTGAATCCGAGAGGATCTCGGTAAGTGTGGCATTCTGCTCCCGTTTCGGGAAATCATTAAAGTCTCCAACTATCAGGACGTTGGCTTCGT
>JBGAUL010000042.1:12300-19094 GCA_044228685.1 Chlorobiota bacterium | reverse complement strand
GATTGTTTGGATATGGCTACCAGATCTTTACTGATCCTGAGGACTTTGCGTTTTTGCAATTGCAAACACCAATACGTGGTTTTGAAATTGGTCAGTTAGCAGGCAAGAATTACTCCTTGATTAACGCAGAGTTTAGATTCCCTTTCTTCTCCGGATTTGTCGCTGTTCCCATACCATTCGTTCTGCTTGGTGCAGTATTTATGGACGTCGGTACGGCGTGGAACGGGGGAGTCAATACCATAGCTCTCAGAGCACCGCAAGATGTGGTCGATACAGCAACGGGCTTGCGGAAGTACTATTCGCCCGGCTCTGTGTTGATGAGTACAGGACTTGGCCTGCGAACAGTATTACTCGGATATCCGGTGAAATTGGACGTTGCGTGGAGACGTGATGGCGATCACTGGTCTGAACCGAATTATATCTTTTCCTTAGGAATAGATCTCTAGAGAACATAGCATCGTGATGATGCTTACATGAGAGTTCTTTCCGAGCGTGTTACTTTTCTTGCACGTAGATGTTGCCGAGGATGGGATCCATGGCATTATGACTTTGAATGCGCTTGATCAATTGTTCGCGCAGTATCGTTCCGGCGTTCATAAGCTTCAGACCGGAATTCGTCACGATGTCGCTTGCTAATGTCATACCCTCGTGCAGATCGAAGAGCTGAACAGCGCGTGTATGAGCGTGGTCGCGGGAGCGACGAGAGACATTCAACACATATTCCTCGAGCAAAGCCACGATGCGGTGATCATAGACATGACGATTGAAACGCTTAAGCTGTTCCAATGCCTCAGCCATGTTTAGACGTGAGGAGCGAGAGATTTCATCGAGATCATACACTGCCCGAAGAATTCTCGAACCCAACGGAATCTGCCAGTGTTGCTTACGATCGGGGAATCCGGTGCCGTCGTAATTCTCATACATGTTCTTCAGCACAGCACGTGTTTCAGTTAGTGCATCGACGCCTTCCAACAAATGATCTGCCTGAAGGGGAACGAAAGCCGCTACATCGCTGGTTGGAGCACCGTCTAGCGTCACACGATCGTTCTTTTTGGAATCAGGTAAATGCATCTTGCCAAGCCATGCAAGTTGGGATGCTATTAGAATCTGTTCCTTCTCGCTAATACTAATCTCATCGCGACTAAACTGATCAACTATCCACTCGACTGCGTTTGAAATGAAAGGCGTGCGATCCGCTGCTTCAGGAAAGCGTACAGCAATTGTCTTTTGCAGTGCGCGGATAATCTGCTTCTCACCGAGTTCCTTAGAATGAAGAGAGTGTTGCAAAGACTTGTTTTGAACGCGTAAGTCTTCGCAACGACGAAGCAGAGTGAGATTCAATCGCAGAATGTGTTCAGCATGAGACTCTTCGCTGAGGTCAATCACATGGTGAACGTGTATTGACAGTGCTTTGGAACATTCCAAAGGATCGTGAACGATTGCCACGACCATTGAGGAATTGTCTGACGTGTCATCGACTAGTATTTGACACAGATCAGAAGCAGAGAGTGTTGAAATCGCCCAATCGACAACGATGATGTCGGGTGGAGTTTTCGAAACGAGCTGAGCAATAGTTGCGGCGTTATCTTCAACTCGTACGACGGCGTCGAAGAATACAGACTTTAAAAGGGAAGAGACGAGAGAGCTCTCATGTCCCTGCCAAACAAGCAGAATTTTTACAGAGGATGCACTCATTTGTACTTCGTTCCCGTAATGGTGGCATGAACATCTTTTTGCTGACCGTCGGGCGATGTTGTATTGTGCTGCTTGAGTTTTTGCTCGAGCAGTGCTTGTGATTCTACGTGAGGAACAACGATGCTTACTCGACGATTTGCCGGATCAAATGGGTTGTCGTTGTTGAAGAGGTGTTTATCGGCACATCCAACGACGTTAAGAATTTGATCCGCCCACAAGCCGTGTGTTTCTAAAATTCTTCTTGCCGCGTTAGCGCGCTCACTCGACAAATCCCAGTTGCTATATCCGCCACGACTTCCGGCGTACTGCTTGCTGTCGGTATGTCCTTCGAGAACAATGTGATTTTCCAACTTGCCAAGCGAAGCACCAAGAGCGCTTAGGAGTTTGATGGCTGCTGGTTTGAGACCGGAGCTGCCGGCTTCAAAGAAGACGTTATCGCGAACTTCGACGAGTTCAATACGAAGTCCCTCATCCGAAATAGACACTTGAACATTGCTCAGCACATCTTTCATTTCCGGAAACTGAGCTTTCATCTCTTGGATTTGTTCGCGAAGAGTGTTTGCTGTCTCAACGATTCGCTGAGCCAGGGTCATGCTATCTTTTACTGCTTCAGCCTTCATGTACTTTCGCATCGAATCGGCTGCAGTAGGGGTTGCATTATTGAACTTATGTTCCAAATCTTCTTCGCTCGCATTCATACCAACAGTGCCGGCACCGTTACCTTCATTACCCTTCGATCCAAAGCCCATCTCAATGGGCATTGGAAGAATTTTGCCTGTTTGATTGTCGAATATTCCGGGCTCACGGAAAAAGCTGGCGATACGATTCTTTTCTTGAGGACTAAGACCAAGAATCCACATTACAAGAAAGAAGGCCATCATAGCCGTCACAAAGTCAGCATAGGCAACTTTCCACGCGCCGCCGTGGTGGCCGCCGTGTCCGCCCTTCTTGACTTTCTTGATGATAATAGGTTGTTCGTGGTCAGCCATGACGTTTCAAATTATTTCACCGACTTCACTGCTTCTTCCGTCTCTTGGAAGGTTGGTCGGTCATGAGATTCAATCGCACGTCTGCCGTATTCGACCGCAACAACAGATGGTGCTCCTTTAGCGAATGCGAGAATTGCTGCTTTGATACAGACGAGGTAACGATGGTCGGCAGCGACCATGTGTTCCATATTCTTTGCCAGAGGTCCCACAACACCGTAGGACATCAATACCCCGAGGAATGTACCCACGAGAGCGGCAGCAACTGAGTTACCGATGACTTCCGGTGGCTTGTCGATTTCACCCATGGTTATAATAACGCCCAATACCGCCGCAACGATTCCAAGACCCGGAAAGGCGTCGCCTACGGTGTTGAGAGCAGCGGGGAGGAGCAATGCCTCGTGGTGTGCGGTTTCAAGATCCAATTCCATCAGATCTTCGAGATCGTGCGCAGGCACACCTCCGTTGAGGACGACTTTCAGTGTATCACAAAGAAATTCGACCGCGTGGTGATTTGCAAGGAATGATGGATACTTGGAAATGATCGCGCTGCTCGTTGGGTTTTCAATATGCTGTTCAAGGGCGATGAGACCCTCTTTCTTCGCAAGTTGAAACAGCTCGTACAAGAGCTTGAGCACATCGACGAAACTCTCCTTTTTCACCTTAGATCCGCTTAAGGTGGCGAGAGCCCCCTTCATAACAGAAATAGTCAGGTGCAAGGGGTTTGCCACGAGGAGTGACCCTACGGCTGCACCGACGATGATGATGAATTCAGTCGGTTGCACAAGCACCGCCAAGTTGCCATGGTGCATTACATAGCCGGTGATGATGCTACCAAAAACAACTACAATACCAATGATGACAAACATGCCAGACTCGCAGAAGTGGTTATTTCGAGTTCTGCAGTCGAGTTTGTAAGTACCTTTTTGAACTATCTAATTCAAAAGCGCGCTTCCATGCTTCAACTGCACTATCTCGTTTGCCGAGTTTAGCGTAATTATCGCCCACGTGCTCGAAAAGTGTAGCGGAACTTGGATTGTATGTTGTAGCCCGACCTAAATATTCGCTCGCTTCGTCGTATCTGCCCATTTTATGCAGAATCCAACCATAGGTATCTAAGAATGAAGGACTTGTAGGCTGTGCCTTCAGTGCTTTGCCGGCAAAGAGGAGTGCCTTTTCAAGGGAAATTCCACGTTCGGCAAAGGAGTATGCAAGGTTATTCATAGCCTGGACATTTTCCGAATCCAGTGCGATGCAGCGTTCATAACAACTGTCCGATAACACAAAACGGTGTAGTTTGTCAAGAACAAAGGCACGTTGAAACCATGAATCAGATGCACTTGAGTCCAGTCGAGTAGCCCGTTCAAGCAGCATGGCAGCGTGCTCATTTGAGTCAAGCATTGACAAAACGAGTCCCGCATAAAAGCACAATCGCTCATGGAGCAACAGACGTGCTGAGTCAGCCAACAAGACTTGCCGAGCTTCGTCGCGTCGTCCCGATTGCACATAATATTGCGCAGCTCTAAGTGAAGCATTATCGCTGGTATCTAGACGGGCGGCTTTAATAAACGATCTCAAGGCTTCGGCTGAATCTCCACTTCGCTCCCACAGCATTGCGCTGAGTTCTCGAAGATCTACCTGTTGCGGAGCTATGCGATCGGCGAGTTTGGAGAAGCGACTGATGATTGCCGCGTCACGCATTGTTGTGTCTTCGAAAAATCGTCCTGCGCACTGCAGAAGTCCCGACAAATCCGACTGATCACTTGAGACTCCCGGAGAATGCTCGAGTAATGAAAGCGCTTGGTCGTAGCGACCTGCTTCTAACAAAGTCTGCATGAATGCCGGTCCCGGGATACAGCGAGTAGGAAACTCATCCAAAATCTGTTCTTGGGTCTTTTGATAGTCCGTCATCCTTCCCTGCGACTCATACAGCTCCGCCAGTTCAAACAGCACCGTAATATCATGCGTCTGTGCAAAGATGTCTTTGTACTCAACGATTGCACTATCAGGCTTGAAGTGAGCTAGGCAACGAGCAATGAAATAGCGAGTCGAAACGCTTTGTCTGAGTTGATATGCTCTGTCAAAGGAGGTAGCAGCTTCAGGATAGTTGCCGCGTGAGACAAGAATTTCACCTAATGTGATCCAGGCTTCTTCGTGTTCCGGATTAAGCTCTAAGCTCTTGCGACAATAGTAATCGGCTGAATCTGTGCGGGCGGTGGACTGATAGCATTTCGCCTTGAGATAGTGGACGTCCGCGTCGTTTGTGTCAATGCGACGACTGGCAAGCAAAGCCAGAGCACGATAGTAATCGCGCAAAGCATAGGCATTCACCGCACGAATGAAATTATCACGGTGTTCGCGAGCACTCTGCTGCTCCTCGTCTCGAAAACGAAGGATACGCTTAGATGAAGTCTGGGAAGTCTGTGTGCTGCATGAACTGATGCTCAGGCAAATGCAAAAGACAAAGGTGAGCCACGAAAAAGCGCGAATGCACACCTGGAGAGAAGCTGGTTTCGTTTGCATCGCGCGAAAGGATCAAAAAGAAAAGTGCATCGATTGCTCGATGCACTTTATTACATGGGTGCTTTCTTCATCATCGCCTGCAGACCATTCTTTGAAAGAGTCTTCAAGGCGCGTGTGGAAATTTTCATACGAACCCAAACCTTTTTTTCGTCGTCCCAAATACGTTTGTTCTGTACGTTTGGAAGAAAACGACGACGGGTTTTATTATTCGCATGTGATACGTTGTTGCCGTACAACACTGTTGTACCGGTCAATTGACAGCGCTTTGACATTATGCCGCTCCAAAATTAGATGAACTCAAAAATAACACTTTTTTTGAGACGGCATGACTATTTCGGGCATTTTTTCGACAATCTGGGCGCAGCCTGCACTCAGAATTTTGCTTCCTTTGCTGTTTTCAGCACTGTTTTTCCCTTCATTCGATCCCATTGTTTGTCTTGGACTCAGCCTCCTGAGCCTCATTGCGGGTATTGTGGTTATCGCGAAAGGTCTCACGAATCTACGACTTCCGCTCCTGATTGCCCTTTGTTCACTGAGTGGAACTATGCTAAAGCAGATAGCTCTACAAGACGAACTACCCTGTCAGTGGCACAATGGGACGGAGTTCCGTGCTCTACTTCGCGCAAAGGTCAAAAAGCTCATTCGCGAAGACGAGTATTCGCTGCGATGCGTTGTTGACGCTCAGCAGGTGCTCTGTGCCGGGTCCCGGCATCGAGCTGCGATTATCCTTACACTGCGTCAAGCACCCGGCAAAGCTATAGTACTCAACGAGGGAGATGAGATTAGCGCTGCTTGTTTATTGCGTGTGCCCATGGCTTCCCAATTGTGGTCAGATCGCGACGAGCGGACATTCATGCGATCACAAGCAATCACATGGCTTGGACGAGCGGAGCCACATCAGTGGTCGGTTGTACCGCGGCAATCTTCACCAACATTGTTGAGTCAGTTTCGATCTCTGTTCTCACAACATCTTGATGCTCTGTATTGGCCAGAACAGAGAGGACTCGTCAAGGCGCTTGCCTTTGGCGAAACGATTGAGTTATCTCAAGAACTAAGTTCAGTTTTTGCCTTGAGTGGGACAGCACACGTACTTGCAGTGAGTGGACTCCACGTGGCTTTGATTGCAGTCGTGCTCATCGTCATTAGTTCGTGGATGCGCAATCCAATACTCCGTGGAATAGTCTTTTGTGCGGGAATTGTTTTCTACACCTGGCTTTGCGGCGCAGAAGCGAGTATCGTTCGTGCAGCTATCATGTCCTGTGCGCTCGCAGCGGGACGTGTACTACAACGACGATTGAACTCATTGAATACTCTTGCATGGAGTGCTCTGCTTTGCATACTCATGGATCCACACGTCATCTATTCGGCTGCCTTTCAATTGTCCTATGCTTCGGTCGCAGGTTTGATACTCTGGTATCGTCCAGCATTGCGCTGCATCTCAATGTTTGTCAGTTCTCGATCTTTGATTGTGCTTGGACTTGCGAGATCCGTTGCAGTCACACTCTCTGCCGGCTTACTGAGTCAGGTTCTTGCTGCTACATTGTTCCACAACTACGCAGCGGTCTCTATCCTTGCCAACATCATAGAAGT
>JBGAUL010000042.1:0-12283 GCA_044228685.1 Chlorobiota bacterium | reverse complement strand
CGAGTCTTGCGACAGCCAGTATACTTCTCAGTCAAGTTCTCGACTTCATTTCTCATTCTCTCGCTCTTTCGGTAGCCTCACTTTCTGTCGCGTTGCTGGATCTAAGCGTCGTCTATAATGAAGCATGTTTGTCTATCCCATGGGCCGTAGTACGCGGCGACAATGCGGTTGAACTTGCCACAGCGAGTACGCTTATACTGATTGTTCTTCTTGGATCAATGAGTCGCTCTTCATTGTTACTGCGAGCACTCAGCTTGTTGAGCATGGTGCTGTGTGTGCAGTTATGGCAACCGACGCGGGATAGAAGTTTGAAGCTTCGACGTCCTCAGATGTCTGTGGCGCTTCGTTCCATAGATGCAAATCGAGTCTATCTTGAGCTAATAGAAGACCGCGCAACAGCACCAGTGATACGAGATGCCGCGCTGGCGCAGTATCTTGAGGAACTGCCTGAGTCTGAGATCATCGTGCACACAGATGATTCAAAGCTCGAGGCTTTTGCTCAACGTTGTGCGGCAAATGACGAGCATCATCGTTACACAATTCTAAAAGCTCCAATTCGGCGCGAACTCGTACCATGATCCCTAGAGAAGAGTATCGAGACAATAATGTTGTTTATGGCATCACTACACGTCAGTTGATTGACGGGGAGTTCATTGATCCCGGATCAGATCGACTGGATCTGCTGAGTGCTGACTTGGGTTTTGCGCATTCAGCTACGCAAAAACAAGTGCACGGTGACCACATCCGCTGGGTTGACGATCGCGAGCAAAGACTGGAACTCGCTGAGGGTGACGGACTCATTACGACGACACGAAATCTTCTTTTAGCTGTCCGCGTGGCTGATTGTTGCGGAGTGGTTTTGTGGGATGATGATCAGTTAGTCGTTGCGGCGATTCACTCAGGTTGGCGGGGAACCGCAGCGTCAATTAGCGCCAAAGCCGTGCAGATAATTGAACAGCGATGTGATATTGACGCAGCGAAGCTTCATGCCTGGCTCTCACCTTGTGCTTCTGCTGAAGCATATCTCGTTCGCTCGGATGTGCAGAGAATTTTTCCGGAGTACTGTCGTCAAGTTTCAGAGGATCAATTTGAATTTGATAACAAGGGGGCTATTAGAGATCAACTGGTGCAAAGCGGACTGCATCCTGAAAACATTACAGTATCCTCACACTGCACTATTCGTGAACCGCTCTATCATTCATACCGCAGAGACGCTGCATCAGCCGGCCGAATGCTCGTGTATTGCGGAATAGTCTGAACAAGCTTGCTACTTGCGCTTTGGAGTAATAACTGTGTAGAGATTGAAGCCGTTTGCCGGAATTCTTGACATCGAAAGGGGAATGTAGCCACCATTCGACCAGAGCTGAACTTGATCTGAATAGTGTGCGTCAAGAGGCTGACCCGAGCTGCCGCCGGGTAGAACAGAGTAAACGACGGAATCCTCAAGATCCGTCACGAGGCGCATAGATGCTCCTACAACCACGTCAAAAGGACGATGAACGGACCACAGTGCGTTATTGACGGTTGTCGCGTCACCTCCAACATTGAGCACCTCATGCGAAACAATGGATCGGAATGCATCAACTTCATGAAATGGATGACGGAGTGTGAGTTCATGTAGGTGACCATAGGTCCACTTGGTCATGTCATCGCCAAAGCGATTTTTCATGTAGTCAATTGCCTCACGGAAGCTTCGTCTGACGATGTCTTCATACACACGACGTCCTTGATCTGACGAACCGGCAAACCAACTGTAGGAAGTATCAGCCAAAATCTCATTGACCTTTCGCATTGGCTGACTTCCAACAAAAGCAAACTTCTTGTACAAAACCGGTGACAGTTTGTAGCAGAAAATTGCATTCATGAGTCGTTCGTGAAAGACCGTGTACACAGCCGGTGCAACGTCTTGGGCCGTCATTGCATAATCCCAATGCGTCATCTGACTAAGCGAGTAGTATTGTTCCTTCGACATCGTCGCGGTATCGCGGACCAAAATTCCACTCGTTGCCTGTACGACAAACTTTGCGTTAGGTGAAATTTGATCGAGCTGCATGAATTGTGCATCACGAACCGTGTATTCGTGATATTCATCAAGCATACTCTCAATTCGCTCAGCGCGTGAAGGTGGTTCCCAAAGTGATGAAAGATAAAATGGAGCATTACGGGTTGTTTGATTGTTAGCCGACCAAACAAAGCGACGTGGTGGATTGTAAATGCGTGGCATCGCAGATGCAGGATGGAATCCTCTCCACGCATACTTGGCCTCCCATCCGGGATGGGGGAAATTGGCATCTCCATCACCGCGAACCGGAACGATACCCGATGGCGCGATGCCCTTGTTTCCTTCTTTGTCGGCATAGGTAAAATTCAGTGCCGGTGAACCCCACGAAGCAACCGCTTCGCAAAACTCTTTCCATGAAGAGCAACGCAGGAGACGTCGTGCACTCAAGAGCTCGTCACTGTTTTCCTGAGCTGTCCAACTGAAGGTTAAAACATATTTGGATGCGAGAGCATTTGGACTAGCAGGGTAGCGAATCAGGCTGTCACGTTCGCGAGTAATGTGAACATCCGAAATGACATTTGAGCGATTGGTGGCGCGATAGTCGAGAAAGACTGTATCAACGTGATCTTGTCGCTTAACTTCAATCGTATCACGCATCGTCTTGAAGCGTACTCGCTGTCCGTCTGCCCGCCAATAAAAAGCCGAATTAGCTGGATCAACCTTTTCAATGAAATAGTCACAATCGTCCAACATCACATTGGTGATACCCCAGGCAATGTGATCGTTACGTCCGCTGACAACACCCGGTACTCCTGGAATTGAGCATCCTACAACATTGAACTGTGGACAGCTCAAATGAACTTGATACCAGCGAGGCGGGAGCACTAAACCCAAATGCGGATCGTTAGCAAAAATCAAACCCTTAGAAGAGCCTTCGTGTTTTGACATGACCCAACAATTGGAACCACTACACATTCCCTTCATTCCAATCATCTCACGAATGCACGCCATGGCTTCACTCATGCTTTTGATGAGTTCACGCGATTCACGGATTTCGCTGATGTGCTTTTTCGATGTATCAGACTTTGTGCTTTGACGCAAGTCGCAGACGTTCGGAGAATTGGCCGGATAGGTTGGAACAAAACGCAATGCTTCTGCCACGCCAAGAGAATCGGCAATCTCACCGATGGCAAGATCAGTCCAAAAGCTCATGCTCATATCGAAGGCCATGAGGCGCTCAATGACCAAGCAGTCGGTTGCTTTCCATGGCTCAGGTTCGTAATGCAGCGCATCAAACTCAAAGGGTAATTTGTTTCGCTGCTGCTCTATGCAGGCATTGACGCCTTTGGTGTAGGCTTCGAGCATCTCGCGACTTTGTCGGGAGAGCGAGCTGTATTGACGCTCTGCAATTGCCGAGAGTCCAAGTACTCGAAAGAATTTGTCAGCAGGAATAGTCTTCTCACCAAAGATCCTCGCGGTCCTACCACGCGCGATGCGACGTAGCAAATCCATTTGCCAGAGTCTGTCTTGTGCGTGAGTGACACCAAGAGTATAGAAGACATCAAGCTCAGACGAAGCGATAATGTGCGGGATGCCAAACGCGTTACGGAATACAAAGCAACTATCGCCGATGTCAGTACTCTGCATTGCCTGACCGCTCTGAATATTAGAGCGCAGCGCCAACTTGACCGAGAAGGTCAGCGTCGCGACAGCAAGCAAAACAAGCGTTACACTTAGCGCAGAGAAGCGTTGAAAAATACTGATCATAGGGGATTAGAGCCAGCGTTGTTCCCGATACCACAGAATTGTTTTCTCCATTCCTTCATGGAGTTCGACTTTTGGTTCGTAGTTGAAGTCTCGTTGAGCTTCAGCAATCGAACAAATCCAGTAGGACTGGATGAAGTCAATTCCTTTTTCATAATTGAACACTGCCGGTTTTGAAGAGAAGCGAGAGATGAAGCCGCTGACAATGCCAACGAGTAGAACCAGGAAATGAGGAATCTTGAGTCTGAACATGCGTGTCTTCATGATCTCTGCAATCACACCGGCGATATATGTCCAGGTGTAGAATTTCTCTGTGGCAATGAAGTAGATTTTTGAGCGACTGTTCTCCGACTCCATCGCTTGAACGATTCCGCGTGCGAGGTCGCTAACATGAACCATGCTGATCCACTTCTCAGATAAACCGATGAGGGGAGCAATGTGAGCATGCACCATTTGGAAGAATGAAAAGGTAGCTTCGTCACGATCGCCGTAAACAGCAGGTGGACGGATTATAGTCACAGGCAGACGATCCTTCGCACTAAGAACGACTTTTTCAGCTTCGAATTTGCTACGACCATAGGCGGTAATAGGTGCGCAGTGCGAGGATCCGTCGAGCGGATGCTCACGGTCTTTTGCCGGACCACAAGCTGACATACTACTGACATGCACGAAGCGCTTTAGCGTCGATGCTGTAGTCAATGCTGCCCTAAGCATGTGCTCAGTGACGCCCTTGTTATCGCGAATAAACTCTTCTTCTGATCGTGCAGCTATAGATCCGGCGCAGTGAATGATATAGGATGCACCACGACAGGCGTCGTTCAATTGCTCCTGATCTGAGAGCTGAAGCTCGCGAAATTCAACCGGTTTATCTTGTAGCCAACGCAGGTTACTGGAGGGTCGAACCAGGCAACGGACTTGATAACCCTTCTCAAGTAAAAGGTCAACAACGTGACTGCCGATGAAACCGCTTGCTCCGCTAACGACTGCGATCATAGTGTGTGCGCTGATTCAGATGAAAACAAATCTACGACCTTGAGCACATGTGAAGCGTTTAAAAGTGCGCAAAGAGAGGAACAGTTTTCCAACGAGTTAACTCATTTAGGATCTACGTCGCTGCAAATGCGCTGAAGCAGCTATAGCAACACCATAGCGAAGTCCTCGACTACTGACGAGTAACTCCTTTATACCAAGGTGTCGCATGCTCTCTCTCAAAATCAAGGTCCCACCAACTAAAATGTCAGCTCGCTTGGCATGCACGCCAGGTACTGCAGCTATGTCTTCTATGGATAATTCGCTGAGCATTGAAAAGAGCTGATCTACGCGTTCAATAGTCAGCCTATGACCATGAACCTTGGACTGATCGAATTCCCTTAGCATTAGATCTACAGCTGCAAGGGTAGTAGGAGTTCCGGCAACGCCACAGAGTTCGCCTTGATATTCGGATGGGGTAATATCGGTCAACAATGTCCGTATAGCATCTCGAGCTTCAGCCAATTGTCGTTGATCAACAGCTTGATTGAGTTTAAACGTCTCGCTTATTCGCACAGCTCCTATCTCAAGCGAGCGGCGTCGAGAGATTTCCATGTTGAGTCCGTGAACAAACTCAGTGCTTCCACCGCCAATGTCAATGACGGTCGCGGCGTCTCGAGATTCTACACTTCCTTTAAAAGTCAGATTTGCTTCCTCGTTGCCGTCAATTATTCTCAAACCACACGCAAACTCTAAGTTCAATTGCTTAATAATCTCGGTACCGTTCGAAGCCCTACGAGCCGCGCTGGTGGCAACACCGACACGAACGTCAACAGCGAGATCGCGACACAATGCATTGTATTCTCGCATTTGAGTCCTGGCGCGCTCGAGAGCTTCTTGAGAAATCACTCCTGTGCTGTCGAGGTCTTGTCCGAGTCGAACGATTGCATGTTCGTCAGCAACTACCGTCATCTGACCTTCAGCCTCGAGCTCTACAATGAGCATGAGCAGCGTGTTCGTCCCCAGATCAAAGCATGCTACTCTCATGGTCTTTCTAGCAGAAGTGCAATCCACTCATCTTCAGACTCGGTTTTGATATGCTTGAAACCGGCTGCCTTAGCCGCAGCCATGACCTCATCTTCATCGTAACGAAGAATGCCGCTAATAATAAGCGGTGCATTGGGTGAACGCAGCGCTTCGAAGAGCTTTGGGAATACTGGTATGAGGACGTTGCGGTACATGTTAGCGACCATGCCGTCAGCCATAGGTAGCTCGACGGTAAAGACGTCCGCTTTTTCGACACGGATAAGATCCTTGACGGAGTTCAAGAGTACATTTTCAGCTGCGTTTTCAACCGACCAGTCGTCGTTGTCGAAGGCATAGACAGACTCAGCTCCCAGCTTTGCAGCAGCGATTGCCAAAACTCCGGTTCCGGTGCCGGCGTCAATCCACTGTTTACGACCGGAGATGTTTTGACGCAGAAGGCGAGCTGTCATGCGTGTGGTAGGGTGATAGCCGGTACCAAAGGACATCTTCGGGTCAACTATGATAGTAACCGGATGATGCACGTTTTCCGCGTGCCACGAAGGCGTGATGGCGATGACCTCATCCACGTACACCGGTTCCAGCGATTGTTCCCACTCAGCGTTCCAGTTTTTTTGTTCAATTGTTTCGGTTGAGCTGAGGGTTATGTCGCCGGAGACTTGTGCGAGTTCGTCCATCAATTGTTGCTGTCGCTGATCATTCCAATCCTCCTCAGCAAAGCACACCGTCATTGCATCGTGTCCTTCTTCAATTCCCTGAATCGGATAATCGTTCAGAATCGCGTAGCAGTTATCAAACAATTCCTCGGCTACAGCCAAGCGGAGCATTACAAAACGTTGTACAGGCATTCTCAGATTTTGATGTAAACAATGGGTGCAAAAATACCCATCGCACACTGAGCAGCTTCGCTATGAAGATGAATGATTGCTTTTGTGCTAGTTTGCCCCTTGAAATTTCATGATTCAACATCTCATCCGTGAAGCAACATTCCATTTTCATTACAACTCCCAAGTATGTTAGCCCGTTTCTCATGCAGGAATTGGTCGAGTTAGGATACAGCAATTGCACTGAGCATACGGCAGGAGCTTCGTTATCCGGAGGAGACGATGACGTGATGCGTCTCAATCTACATCTTCGCTGTGCGCACCGGGTTTTGATTAGGCTAGGCGAGGGATCGGTCGCAACGGCCGATGATTTGTATAAGCTCACGATGAGTCTGCCGTGGGAAGACTACATTCCGGCCGACGGGTACTTTAGCGTGATTTCGTCAGTTGACAACGAGAGTATCACCAATTCTCAATACGCGCATCTAAAACTCAAGGATGCAGTGGTTGATCGTATGAGGAATAAGTACGGTCGACGTCCGGACAGTGGTCCGCGCACTGATCGCATCGTGATTTACCTACACTGGAAAAACAACGACTGCAGTATCTATCTCGATACATCCGGCACGCCGCTTTCACGTCGCGGTTATCGCGCCGTATCTCAAGATGCTCCGCTCAATGAACTATTGGGAGCAGCCATTATACGAGCAACTGAGTGGAATCGCGTTGATGCGTTTATCAATCCTATGTGTGGCAGCGGTACCCTTGCTATAGAAGCAGCACTGCTGGCATCTGACACGCCGAGTCAGTTTTTACGATCGCACTTTGCGTTTCACGAATACTGTGATTTTAATCACGATCAGTGGGAAGCGATTCGATCGGCGGCAATGGCACGTCGGAAGAAGACGATTAGCGCCCAGATCTTTGCCTCAGACCGTCAATCAAGCGCAGTCATGGCGACGCGTCGCAATGCACGTGCAGCTGAAGTTGCAACAATGATGGAAGTGGGGATGAGCGATTATCGCAAGGCGCACGTTCCGGAAGGACCTGGCGTCGTTATCATGAACCCTGAGTACGGCAAGCGTCTTGGCACGCAGACAAATCTTGACGACGAGTACAAAGCCATCGGCGACTGGTTTAAAAGCAGCTGCGTCGACAAAATCTGTTGCGTCTTCACCGGTAACCTCGAATCGGCCAAACACATTGGTTTGAAGACAACCAGTCGTATTCCTTTCTTCAATGCAGATATCGAGTGCCGACTCCTGCGATACTCGATGTACAGCGGATCCAAGAGAGTTGTAAAAGCGGACGACGGTGGCGAACAAAAGGCAGAGCAACCCGACAATTTGCAGCATGGATCTGCTCAATAACCTCATTGGAAGTTTTGCGTCGCTCAGCGTTGTAGAAGTTACCGCGACTGTGTTCGGTATTCTCTACGTGCTCTTGCTCATGCGCGAGAACATTTGGTGCTGGCTCGCGGGCAACATCAACGTTGCTTTGGTCGGATACTCTTGTTGGAGTGTTCATTTGTATGCCGACATGAGCCTCCAGATAGTGTACTTCATTCTGGGAGTCTACGGCTGCTGGCAGTGGGCTCGAGCGAAAAAGCCAGGTTCAACAGAATTGAAGATTGGGCACATCGACGCTCGTCCAATGGTGGTTTTGGCATTGGTTACTGTGGCAGTTGCCTCAATCGTGTATTTCATCCTCAATCAAGTCGCCACAGCATCATTTATCGTGGTCGATTCCGTGCTTTTCGCCTTATCGCTCTGCGCAACCTATCTACAGGCAAAGAAGTATGTGGAAAACTGGTGGCTCTGGATTCCAATCAACTGCAGTTATGCGATTGTGTATGGTTTTAAGGGACTTTCTGCTTATGTCCTTTTGTCCCTTGTGTTTGCGTTACTATCAATTCGCGGACTTCGGGAGTGGAACCGTGTCATCCGAAGCGCCGGAGAGCCTGTCTAAGTTTCAAATTCCGTGAAAAAAAATATGGTTATCTTCGAAACGTCATTACACGGATAATGACACTGTACTATCAATCGTGGAGATTTAAATGCGTGTAGGTTCAGTACTCATGTTTATTGGCATGTCCGCACTTTCGTTGAGCTCATGTTCACGAAGCGGAGAACGTTCCGACGTTTTTGACTTGAAAGTGGCTGCATCTGCTGCTCAGTCCATGTCTTCACAAGTTGCACCAGCTGCACCGGCAACGGCTGCAGATTATGTAGTGTACGCTGACACAATGGGCGCTGCATCTACAATGAAGTTGATTGATGTGTCATGGAAAGATGCCGCAGGAAAGACACACAATTTGGCTGATGAAGCAAAGGGTAAAATTGTAGTTGTCAATTTCTGGGCTACATGGTGTCCTCCGTGCCGCCGTGAATTCCCGGACTTAGTCGAGTTTACTCGCGAGCACCAAGACGTTCTCGTTGTTGGCGTTGCACTTGAAAAAGACGACGAAACAGCTCGTGAAAGCGTTATCAAGTTCGCTGAGCCAAAGGGTGTGAATTACATTAATATTGTGAGTTCAGCTCGTTTGAAGACCCGTGATATCGCTTCTGCTTATGCGAACATTGCACCAATGGACTACATCCCGGTGACGATCGTATTCGGCAAGAGTGGTCAACACGCAACAACGATCCAAGGCGGTACCAACAAGCAAGGTCTCATTGATGCTGTTGCCAAGGCGCAACAATAGTCTTTGTGATGTTGTAGAACTTTGAGCCGTGTGAACATTCGTTTACACGGCTTTTTTGTAAACAGTTGAGCAAGTCGGCGCTTCGATGCAACATGCCTCGACTTGAAAGCGTACATATCCAACTGCAAGAATCTTTATCTATCACCTCAGGAGTTTCAGATGTCAGAAATGCAACAACCATACTATCCTCCGGTGCAGCGTCAGCGGAGTCGTTGGTGGATACCATTTGCAATCATTGCTTCGATCATCGGCGGTATGTTTTTGATGATCATTATCATCGGCGTTGGCATTGCCTCCTTCATCGGCAAAACCTCCTTTAACATGGGTGGTAGCGAGTCGGAGAAAGTACATGTCGAGGAGAATTCTATCCTCAGCCTCAGCTTTGGTGATGGTGGCGTCAATGAATACGTCGTTGCCAGCTCACCTTTTTCCGGTAACCGAGAAGGTGTTGCTTTGCTCGATGTATTGACGGCTATTCACGCCGCGAAAGACGATCCAAAGATCAAGGGTATTTACTACAAGCCCTCCGGTCAAGTTGGCTTTGCAAAGCAGCGGGAAATCATGGCAGCACTCGAAGACTTCAAGACATCCAAGAAGTTCATCTATGCCTTTCTACCCGGAGGCGCAGAGCGCGAGTACTATTTCGCAGCCGTTGCTGATAGCATTTTCATGCCACAAGAGGCTTCGTTTGAATTCAACGGCTTTGGCGGTACCTCCATCTTTTTGAAGGATATGTTTGATAAGATGGGTGTTGAATGGACAGTGATTCAGCGCGAAGATTACAAGTCAGCAGCTGAGATGTTCAATCGCACCAAGTTCAGCGATCCGGCTCGTCAAGAGGTTCGCGAAATCATCGATCAGCGCTACGCAATTTTCGTTCAGGAAATCGCTCGCCTTCGTCACTTGGATGAAAACGCCGTTCGTGCAATGCTTCAGCGTGGTATCTACGATCCCGATTCACTCCATGCGCTCAAGCTCATAGATCACTTTGCAACAGATATGCAAGTGAAAGAGAAGCTTAAAGAAAAAGTGTATGGTAGCGATACGGTAAAGAAGAAACTCCATTTCGTAGATCTCGAGAGCTATGCTAGCTATGCTCGTGCACATAGCACAGTACCGGTTGAAAAAGACAAGCAGATTGCAATCGTTTACGGAAGCGGAACGATTCGTTCAGGTTCCAAGTCCGGTCGCGGAAATGAGATTGCATCAGCTTCGTGGGTCAAAGACCTTCGTCGCGCAGCTGATGATAAGGATATCGATGCTATCATCTTGCGCATTGATTCACCGGGCGGATCAGTTCAAGCCAGTGATGAGATGTATCAAGAGATCATTCGTGCAAAGGCAAAGAAACCAATCTATGCTTCAATGAGCGACGTCGCAGCTTCAGGTGGCTATTACATGGCTATGGCTTGCGATTCAATCATTGCGTATCCGGAAACGATCACAGGATCGATTGGCGTTATTGCGGCCATTCCAAATCTTTCAAAGACGATGGGCAAAATCGGTGTTTCAGTTGATACCGTCGCAACAGGTAGCGCAGCATTATTTATGAATCCAATGATGCCACCAAATGCTGCCGACCACAAGCATCTTGATGATTTGATCGGATCGTTTTATCAGAGATTTCTCGAACGCGTTGCTCAGGGTCGGCATAGTACACCTGAGAAGATTCGTGAAGTCGCTCGCGGTCGCGTCTGGACAGGAGAAAAAGCAAAAGAACGTGGTCTTGTTGATGTGCTCGGTGGACTCTACGCGAGCATCGACATCGTCAAGAAACGTATTGGTGTTTCGTCTGACAAGCGCGTTCGCATCGTAAGCTATCCGGAGAAGGAAGATGGATTGAAAGTCTTGCTCCGCATGTTCAAGATCAAAACTGGCGATGATGAGGAAGACGATTCCGAAGAAGCTCGTTCAGCACGGGCTGTTGAAGCTGCGGCAGATGCTTATCTCAAGACACAGACGCCGCAATGGCAATCAGTCACTGAGATTGTCCCTGCAGCCGTACGCGAACAAGCAATTTTCGCTCTCGACCTGGCAATGATCAGTCGTCGCGAACAAGCTCTGGCAGTGATGCCCTGGTCTCTGGAAATGAGATAACGAGTCATTCTCCCGCTAAACAAAAAGCGCGCTACTCATTGAGTTAGCGCGTTTTTTTTGTTTCTAGATACCTATGAGACTTCTCATGATCACTTATAAACTCAACACACCGTCATCTACTGATACATTGCATCGATGACTGCGGCATAGCGTTTCTCAACTTCTTTGCGTTTGATTTTGAGTGTCGGTGTCATCAATCCATTTTCAACGCTAAACACTTCCGGCAGCAGAGTAATCTTACGCACACGCTCATACTTAGCCAAGTCGCGTTGATGTTGCTGTAAATCTGCCATGATGATGCTAACGATTTCAGGATCGTTAATTGAGCGTATGTCGTTGATGCGATCCTGTTTGTTGGAGGCTCGAAGTAGACCCAGGATGAGTTCTTGATTGGGAACAATGAGTGCCGTGCAGTATTCACGCTTTTCGCCGATGAGCAAGATTTGATCGACGTACCGAGAAGACAGAAGAGCGTTTTCGATTGGAAGTGGGACGATGTTTTTGCCGCCACTACTTACAAAGATGTTCTTCTTACGATCGGTAATCTTGAGATTGTTCTTTTCGGTGAAGATGCCAATATCGCCCGTGTGTAACCAGCCTTCGGCATCGATAGCTTCTGCGGTCGCTGCTTCATCCTTCCAATATCCGCGCATGATGTTTGGTCCACGGGCTAGAATTTCTCCGTCATCTGCAATGCGCAATTCAACGTCGTTTATGGCTTTGCCGACGGTGCCGATTTCATCGTCTTCGAGACGTGTGACGCTGAGAACCGGTGAAGACTCTGTGAGACCATATCCTTCCAAGATGGCTAGTCCCAGGAGATTAAAAAACTCCTTCACCTCGGCAGATAAAGCGCCGCCACCGGACACGAAGAAACGA